>JANQLY010000006.1 GCA_028280345.1 Pseudomonadales bacterium
TCACATCCAACTTCGGTATAACAAAAGTATAAACGTATTTTTGCCCATTCAGCCAGTATCCTGTCAGGACTGACAACCAATACCACTAAAAACTATGACGGATTTTCGCTAAAGCGATGCAATTCCTGATTGCCACTAATGCGCAAGTAGCGACGCAGATAATGAACCAGCAGATAAAACGGCCCCGTATCCAGCAGCGCCACCATCATCTTGAACAGATAACTGCTGCCGATCAGCACAAGCATTTGCTTTAATGTCATATTGCCCGCCAGCCACGCCGCACCGAAAGTCACCACAATTACCATGACAGAATCTACCATCTGACTTATCAAGGTACTGAAATTGTTGCGCAACCACAGATGTTTACCCTTGGTCAGGTGCTTCCAGAAGTGAAACAGTTGCACATCACAGAACTGCGCTGCCATATAGGCCAGCATCGACGCAAATACCGCACCGGAGGTACATGAATAAATCAGCGTATACAGCTCTACCGAACCACTGATCACATCACCGTTAGGCAGCATCACATCCTCAGCCAGGTGCAATACCTGCCATGGCGGCTGGCTGTCGAGTGGCACAGAGGGAATCCAGTTACCCAGACTTAGACATAGCAAAATAAAACCGTTGAGAAACAAGCCAAGAAACACCAGAAAATTTGCGCGGCGTTTACCGTAAAGCTCACAAATCAGATCCGTACATAAAAATGTCAATGGATAGGGCAACACCCCTACCGCAAGCGCCATTGGGCCCAACTGCATAAATTTGGTAATACCAACTACATTGAGCAAGGTCATGGAACAAATAAAAAAGCCCGCCAGCATAAGAAACACACGCTCGCGTCGTTCCGTGAGCTGCTCCGGTGTTAACTCCATACTTCCCCCTGCCAAGGTCTTGCGCTAAAAGACCCTGATTATACGGTGTCAGCGCAAAAAAGCCCGTTTCACGACAACAATCTTACCGGCATACGACGACGTCCCCAATCTCCCGGCTGCTCTGCAAAGATTCCGGCAACGGTTGTCTGGCAGTTACGACAGCGCCCCTGCCCATCCAGTTGCCAATCACCCAATGCATACCAGTCCCGCTCAATAAGTCGCTGCCCACATTCGGTACACCAGGTACTACCGCCTTCTGTATCGTGCACATTTCCTGTATACACATAGTGCAAACCATTTTGCCGTGCGATAGCCCGCGCTCTCTGCAATGTCTCTGGTGGTGTCGAGGGCTTGTCACGCATTTTCCAGTCGGGGTGGAATGCACTGAAATGCAATGGCACATCAGCGCCAAGATGCTCAACAATCCACTGACTCATACGTTCAAGCTCGGCGTCAGAATCATTTTCACCAGGAATTAACAGGGTTGTCAGTTCGAGCCAGAGCCCGGTCTCCTGTTTTAAGTAACACAGTGTATCGAGCACTGGCTGTAAATGGGCACCACATATTTTGTAATAAAAGTCTTCATTGAAAGACTTCAAATCCACATTCACCGCATCCATATAGCGAAAAAACTCTGTGCGTGCCTGTTCGGTGATATAGCCAGCCGTCACCGCAACGTTTTTCACTCCTTGCTCACGACAGGCCCTGGCCACATCCACCGCATACTCAAGGAAAATCACCGGATCGTTATAAGTATAGGCAACGCTGCGACAGCCAAGTTGTTGCGCCGTGCGCGCAAGCTGCTCAGGAGTGGCCTGACTGGTTAAATCGTGCATCTCACGGGACTTGCTGATATCCCAGTTTTGACAAAATTTACAACTCAAGTTGCAACCGGCGGTACCAAAAGACAGCACAGACGAACCCGGATAAAAATGATTGAGTGGCTTTTTTTCAATCGGATCAACACAAAAGCCGCTGGAACGACCATAGCTGGTCAACACCATTTGTCCTGCTTCAAGCTTGCGTACAAAACACAGTCCGCGCTGACCTTCGTGCAACTTGCAAAAACGCGGGCACAAATCACATTGCACCCGCCCGTCTTCAAGAGGGTGCCAATAGCGTGCCGGTACGGTATGCTGATCGTGGACAGTCATTGTCTGACCCTTGATTTCAGTTAAAGCCACAGGAGTACCCATCAACTAGACTGGTACTGATATGGTAGAAAATCAAGTCCTGAGCGCTTTTTTGGTTTGATTAATGCAATCACAGAACAGACAACCAGCAGGCATAGCATGAATATTCGCCAGCCCGCCGTCGCCGGAATGTTTTATCCGGGCCAAACATCGGTGTTGTACGATACTGTGTCGTCCTGTCTGCATGAAGCCAGACAAGCAGGTGCCCTGCTGCTACCCCCTAAAGCACTGGTATTACCCCACGCGGGCTATATCTATTCCGGCAATACAGCGGCGCGGGGCTACTGCCTGCTTGAACCGGTCCAGCAACAAATACGCAAGGTGGTATTGCTTGGGCCGAGCCACCGCGTGGCATTACAGGGTATCGCCCTGCCGGAACAGGCAGCGTTTCACACCCCGCTGGGTGATATACCCCTTGATACCGAAGCCTTGCAACAACTTGCAGCCTCATTTCCAATCACTACGTTTCGCAACGATGCCCATGCGCTGGAGCACAGCCTTGAAGTACACCTGCCATTTTTACAACACACTCTGGACAACTTCAGCCTGATACCGCTTGTCGTCGGCGAAACCACTCCACAGCAGGTCGCCGATGTGCTCAACGCCCTGTGGGGAGGCCCGGAAACTCTGATTATTATCAGTACCGACCTCAGCCACTTTTTACCGTATGAAGATGCCAATCATATAGACGCACAGACATCTCAACGCATCACACAGTTCGACCACAACCTGCTCGGCGAAGAAGCCTGCGGCTGCCGCCCTCTTAATGGCTTGCTATATCTCGCCCGCCAGAAAAACCTGCACTGCGAATTGCTCGAGCGTTGTAACTCGGGCGATACCGCTGGCAGTAAGGACCGGGTAGTCGGTTACGGTGCATTTGCCTTGTATGGGCCAGATCAGCGTGGAAATGACTGACCATGGAGGCCCGAACCAGGCTCAACGAAAACGCGCAGCGCACGCTACTAGTGCTCGCTCGCACTTCGATCACTCATGGTCTGAACCACGGCACACCGCTACAACCCGATGATCACTATGATTTTCCACTCAGCGAGCCAGGCGCGAGTTTTGTCACACTCACCATGAATGGCGAACTCAGAGGCTGTATCGGCTCTCTACAGGCACACCAGCCTTTGTTTATCGATGTATGTGAAAATGCCTATGCGGCAGCATTTCGCGATAGCCGTTTTACACCACCGGATATGCGCGACCTTGAGCATCTGCATATTGAAATTTCTGTACTGACACCACTGGAAGAAATCCGCTTCGACAGCGAAGATCACCTGCTGAACCAGCTTGAACCGTTTGAAGATGGACTCGTATTGCAGGATGGCCATCACCGCGGCACTTTTTTGCCACTGGTATGGGAAAAGCTACCCGACAAACACTCCTTTCTTTCACAGTTAAAACTCAAGGCCGGACTTGCACCCAATTACTGGTCAGACAGCTTGCGCTGCTACCGCTACCACACTGTTATTTTTGAAGAGTAATCTAACCAGGAGTACACCATGCCAAAACAACAATTGGAAAACCTCATCGGCTCACTGCACGAGCAATTTGGCGATGACCTGACCAGCCCACAGCAACAGCAACTGATGCAGCAAATGCAGAGCCACCTGCACAACTTCGATGAACCGGAACCCGGTGATCCCAATTTCACAGAAACAGTGGAGCTACTACTGGAAGATATCGAGGAACAGCATCCGAAAGCTGCCGCTGTCGTCAGGGAAATTCTCGAGGTACTCGGCAATATCGGCGTATAAGCGATATTAATGTGTAAGCATTGAATCAGCGGCGACAGTGTAGCAACTGGTAACGCCCGAGGCTGCAATAGGGCTCCCTGTCGCCGTACAACATCTCCAACGCAATAATATCTTCCACACTGCGCTCGACACCTTTTTCCATATAATCATAAAAGGTGCGAATACCTCTCCGTGCTACCGTGCGCAGACCAGCCTGCTCAAGCCACACATCCACCTCAGCCGGATCAAGCGGATTCAGCGGTGTCAAACTCCCCGGATCACCGCGAAAATCGCCACTGTGCACCTTACGAAAGTTGCCGCGAATCATATTCCTGAATACCACGGAATGGCGGTTATAAAACATCAGCGACAAAACACCCTGCTCATTAAGCAAAGGCAACATTGCCTGTAAACCCTGCCGGGGTTGTTCAAGCCATTCCAATACAGCGTGAAACAACACCAGATCAAAACCCTCTGACACCCTGTTTGAGATCTGTTGCAGCGGCGCGTGAACAAAATCAATATTTGGCAAGGCATCAGAGGAAGTTTTAGCTATCAGCTCACGAGCTTTTCGCAGCATATTTTCTGATATATCACACAGCACAACCTGGTGACCCAGGTTAGCTACGAAGGCACTGAGTTGCCCGAGACCTCCACCAATATCAATAACACGCAGTGGCTTCTCCCCTTGCAACTGCGGGCACACTGCAAGCAATTCACGCTGAATCAATTGCAGACGAATTTCACCTTTATCACTGCTATAAATCTTGCGAGAAAAATGTTCCGCAAGGTCATCAAAATTACGGTCCGGCATCAAACCCTCCGACAGGTATAGATGACATGATACACTGGCAGCCATGTCCACCTCTGAACGCAACTGGCAAGTTTACATTATTGAAGCGAGTGACTCGAAGCTCTATACGGGCATCACCACCGATATGGAACAACGCTGGCAACAACATGAAAATGGTACCGGCGCGAAATTCTTCCGTGGCAGAAAACCACGCAAGCTACTCTATCTTGAAAACAATCACGACCGCAGCTCTGCGAGCCAGCGCGAAGCTGCGATTAAAAAGCTGTCTCGTGACGAGAAGCTTGCACTAATTGCCAGCCCTGACAATAGACTGTAGTAATAACTTCTAGCTTAACGACGTAGTGTAAACCGTGTTCAACATCGGTGTAGACAGATCCACCTCATGCTCGCGCGCCACCTGAATAATCAACTCGCGCATTTTCAAACGAATCTGCAAAATATTTCTTATATCCTTGGTGTAGTAGTACAACACCCACTCTACCGCATAATCCCCGGCATTTATTGGCCCCATTTCGTAACCATGTTTGGTTTCTACGTTAGGCTCATTTTCCTGTTCAATGCGGTCGTAAACCTCATCAACCATTTCACGCATTCTCGCCCCGGAGACTTCGTAAGACACATTAAAGTGAAGCTGTTCACGTAAACCTTTGGCAGAAGCAAAACGCGACAGATTATGAAACACATAATCTCTCAGACGCGCATTGCGAATCATAATGCGGTGATTATTGACCAGATTCAGTATTTCGGTGTGAAACATTTTGGTTTTAAACACCACACCGAGTACTTTTTCATTACCGCCAATTTCCACAACATCCCCTTCCTCAAGAATACCGCTATTGAGAATAATCAAGCCACTGAAAATATCTGGCGCCCAGGAACTTTGGGTCAACGCGAGAAACACACCGACAAAGCCCACCACACCACCAGCTTCCAGCCAGCTATCAAAACCCAGCACCCGAATCAGGCTGATCATGGCAATAACACAAATAAATGTCGTACTTAAAATACCAAGCAGGCGTGCGTTATAGGTTTCAACAATACGCTTTTCACCATTAACTTCTCTTTCCTTGCCAAAGCGCTGCTGAATAAAATAATAAGCAATGTGATCAACAAGATAGGCCATGTAGATAATGGCGAGAATAGAGGCAATTTTAAAATCCCAGCCGGTAATATCCCAGTCACTCGCAGTCTGACTCGTATCGAAATAGTGATAGCCATAAAGCACGAATACCATCACATTAATAAAACGAAATACTCGAAGCCGAATCAAAAAGCGGTTATTTTTTGACTCATCGTGGTAAAAATAATCAAGAATGCGCGGAGCAAATATAAACAGGGCAAGGTTTCCCGACAGCAGCAATAAATCCAGCGCTGGCAATGAGAACAACACGACAAAAAATAATGTGAGTTGATCGAGAACGGTATTCATTCCCTGTCTTTCCTTTGATAACGGGCTAACACAGTAGCATATCAGCCTGCGCCCGGCTACGGGCTGATATCAGCCTAGCTCTGCGGTATCATCTATTCACCGATATATCTCGCAACGTAACCCACATATGGCAGAACCCCTAAAAAACAGTTACAACAAAACCTATATGGACAAACTTGCCGCAGCAATCCACCGCGAGCATCCTGAATTTAACCGTCGCGCCTTTAAGCGTCGAGTTTTTAATAACGAATGGGAGGCAATGGAACTAAAACAACGCCTTTCTCATATCACTGTCTGTTTGCACAAAACACTCGCGCTACCTTATGGCAAAGCACTTACTGTGCTAAAAAAAGCCAGTGTTCACTTCGGCGGATATGAAGCAATGTTTTTTCCCGACTATGTAGAGCAGTACGGTTTACAAACCTGGCAAAGCTCTATCAAGGCACTGGAACATTTCACCCGTTATTCAAGTTCCGAGTTTGCTGTGCGCCCGTTTATTCTGCAAGACACTGACAGAATGATGGCACAAATGCTCAGCTGGAGTGAACACAGCAACTACCACGTGCGCCGTCTCTCCAGTGAGGGCTGCCGACCACGCCTGCCATGGGCTATGGCCTTACCGGCTTTCAAGCAAAATCCGCAAGCCATCTTCCCAATTCTTGACAATCTGTGCGCAGACGAAAGCCTTTATGTGCGTAAGAGTGTGGCCAACAACCTTAACGATATCAGCAAGGACAATCCGGAACTGGTACTGCAATGGTGCGAATACCGTTATGGTGAGCATCCCCTCACGGACTGGATTATCAAACGCGCCTGCCGCACATTACTCAAACAGGGCAATGCGCAGGCTTTGCAGTTGTTTGGTTACCCTTCTGCGAAACCGGTTAAATTGCATAAATTGATGCTACAACCTGAGCGACTCAAACTCGGCGAGTCGCTGAAATTTTCCTTTCAGTTAAGCAACCTTGCCTCAGCGCCACTGCGAGTTGAATACGCGATTCATTTTTGCAAAAAAAATGGCTCAACCTCTGCTAAAAAATTCCACCTGTTCGATAACCACAACAGCCAACTCAAGCTTGAGATAAGCAAGCAGCATCCGTTTAAACCTCTATCAACCCGCACACTGCACGCAGGCAAACATGCTCTGGAAGTATTTGTTAATGGTGAGAGCAAAGGCCGCAAGACCTTTATACTGGATATTTAGAATATGGGGTATTCAGGCAATCGCCTGGAACGGTGTATCGTACGCAGACTCCTGGTGGCTATCAGACTCACTGTATTTTGCTTCACAGTATTTCTTCAATGCTACCGCTTCATTCATCATGCCACGTTGTACCACTGAGCGATAAAAAATACCTGCCGCTTTTGCCAGCGGCCCCATAATATACAACCGAGAAGTATAAATAACCGCGCCATCAGCAGCGGGGTAGATTAAACGCTCACGCTCAACATACGCCGCAAAGCGAAACCAGTCTACCTCGCGCCAGCGCAACAGCTCCGGTGCTTCGTTCTCTGTAATTTTCAATTTCAGGTAACCAACCATGGTATGTGCTTTGGGTTTAATAATCACTTCACTGCCCTGCTCGGCACTACCTTCAATACTGCCAATCCAGGGGTTCCATTCGGCATAGCTTTCAAAATCCGTAATCACATCAAATACATGCCGGGCACTTGCATGGATTTTTGTTCGCGCTTTCAACACCAACATTTTCTTTACCTGCTTTTCCTACAACTTCTATTTTTGTTTCGTCTACTATCTAGTAATGCGGCGGCGGTTTCTCCTGGAAGTTGCCATCACCCAGGTTTTTGACTTCTTCACGTAAATCGCGGTTCGTCTGCGTTACTTGCTGCAACTGGTTCTGCACCTTGGCAAGTAAACGATCCTGCTTTGCAATAACGGCATTGAGTTGTTCAATCACATCATCCTGAAACGCAACCCGACCTTGTAAGTCTTCAATTGCCTGTTGCAATGCCTCAAGCTGCTCTTGCACCGTCATCGATTGCTCTCCCACACGCCAGCATACCGGCCAGCCAGAACCGGCCATTTTCCATGCAGCATAATTTCAATAATTACGATCACTTCCAAAAAACGCTGTAGCAACTGATACGCCGCTTTTGCCACATTTCCTCTCTTTAGCTCTTCAGTAAGCGCTGGCAAGCCTACTTAAGACAGGAGGCTTAAAAAAATAGCAAAGTTCTGCTCAAAAACCAAGCAATTAGCCGCCCGCCCAAGCAAAACCACACTGAAAAAGAGTTTTCCTAACCAAGATTGGTGTTTTCAGTGCCACCATCCACCTGGATATCCTTTCCGGTTACCCATTTGGATGCAGGAGAAGCCAGATACAGCGCAGCACTGGCAATATCATCTGTCTGACCAAGAGCCTGCATTGGTGTCAGCTGGCGCATTTTTTCCTTGTTTTCATCGTCGATAAAGAAATCCAGCGCCTCGGTCATGATCGAACCGGGGCTAATGCAGTTAACCCGCACATCCGGAGCAAGCTCCGAAGCCATCATCTTCGTCATATGAATTAACGCCGCCTTGACGGTACCGTAAGACGTAAACAGTGGCTGTACAAGCCGCCCCGCCGCCGAAGTAATATTGATAATACAACCCTTGTTTTCACGCAGGTGTGGCAGCGCAGCCTGACTCAACAGAAATGCGGTTGTCACATTAAAGTCCAGTGCTCGACGAAACGATTTCGCGGAAATCTGCTCCATCGGCTTTGGCATCGTACCTCCGGCATTGTTTACCAGAATATCAAGTCGCGAAAAGCGTTCGAGAGTTTTTGGAATCAGTGAAACCAGTTGCTCATCGTCGAGCACATCGCAGACGACTGCCATTGCCTCAACACCAAATGTTCTCGCCTGCTCTGCCGCCGCCTCCACATCCGCCTCAGTGCGCGCCGCAAAAACCACATTGGCACCGGCCTCGGCAAAGGTCAGACCGATCTCCTTGCCAATACCCTTTCCTGCACCGGTTACGATGGCCACCTTGCCACTTAAATCAAATCGTTCAGTAATACTCATTATCATTGCTCCTGTTTAATACTCGTAGCAAACGCTATAACACCATCTCGGCAAACTGCCGCAGACGTTGAATATCATCATCAGGGGACTCGGTACGTCCGATCATCATTGTGGTAACCGATGATTTTTTCCAATCGGCAATTCGCTCACGAATACGATCCACCGGGCCCGACAGGGAAATTTCATCCACTAGCTCATCGGGCACTGCCTCTATTGCTTCCTGCTGCTTACCGGCCAGATAGAGGTCCTGTACTTTCTGCATGTCAAAGCCCATACGCTCAATCATCTGCTTATGAAAGTTCTGATCCTTTGCACCCATGCCACCGACATACAAACCAATCATCCACTTCACCGGCAACAACGCCTGTTTTAAATCGTCGTTAATATTCACCTGCACCATCGCTGCAATACCGAAATCATCAGGCTTGTTTTGCAGCGATTCATCAAAAATATGCATGCGGTACGGCGAAACAAAAATCGGAAACCAGCCATCGGCAATTTCGGTGGCCAGTGCAATATTTTTTGGTCCCTCGGCTCCCATATAAACGGGAATATGTTTGCGATAGGGGTGAGTAATAGACTTCAGCGGCTTACCGAGGCCCATCGCTCCCTCACCCTGATAAGGTAACTGGTATTGATTACCCTGAAACTCGACCGGCCCTTCCCTGGCGATCACCTGACGAAAGATAGACATCCACTCCCGGGTACGTTCCAGTGGCTTGCGAAAACCCTGTCCATACCAACCCTCGACGACCTGCGGACCCGATACACCCACACCGCAAATAAAACGCCCTTTGGTCAAATGATCCATGGTGAGTGCTGCCATTGCCGCTGCTGCAGGGGTACGCGCAGAAAGCTGCATCACCGATGTGCCAAGCCTGATTTTACTCGTATGAGACCCCAGCCAGGCTAGCGGGGTAATCGCATCTGAACCATATGCCTCACCGGCCCAAATCGAGTCATAACCGAGATTCTCGGCCTCTTTGGCCACCTCAATCGCTTCGTAGGGGCCCTTGTTCCAATAGCCAATATGCAAACCGAGCTTCATGCTTTTCCACCATTAATGAATCACGCCCGCATTTGAACACGACAGCCCCTGCGGGGCAATTGTGGATATGTGGCACCTATCTCACTCCTGCCACCCTTGGGGAAATCCACAAAGCTAAAACCCTATGAATTTTGCTACTGTGCTTTTTATTATTATCAAGTCGAATTTGGGTTTTTTTATGAAACATCTGATCTCTGCAGCAATTGTTGTTATAGCTTGCTTCAACATCGTGTCTGTTCACGCTGAGGAAGCCCTCACTGCCAGACAAATTATGGAGTTGGTGGATGCTCGTGATGACGGTGACAATATGCAGCAGGAAATGGAAATGATCCTTATCGACAAAAACGGCAGTAAGCGCGAGCGCAATCTTATGTCATTCAGTCGAGATGCTGGTGAAACGGGTGATGACCGTGAAAGCATTATGTTTTTTATGACACCTGCCGACGTTAAAAATACCGGCTTTCTTACTTACGACTACGACGACGATGAGAAAGACGATGATCAGTGGCTCTACCTACCCGCTCTGAAAAAGACCAAACGCATTGCCTCTTCCGATAAGAGCAGCAGCTTTATGGGCTCTGACTTTACTTACGCAGATATGACAATGCGCAACCTCGACTACTACGACTACAAAATCCTCAAAGAGGATGAAGTCAACGGGGAACCGGTTTGGGTGATTGAAGCCATTCCAAACAATGAGAAGGAAATCAAGGAAACCGGCTATACAAAATCTGTCACCTTTGTGCGCAAAGACAACTATGTTGTTATACGCAGCGTAAGCTGGGTTAAAAAAGGTAACCGTTTGAAATATATGGATGTGAAAAAACTGGAACAGATCGACGATATCTGGATTGCAACAGAAATGATTATGACCACCAAGAAAGGCAAGGCCACACAGCATAAAACCATTATGCGTTCGAACAATGTGAAATTTAATCAGGAATTCGAAGAAGACCTGTTCAGCGTACGACGCCTGGAAAAAGGCCTATAAGCCCCTCACCGGAAGATAACACCAATATCATGAAGAAACACCTGTTCATCGGGTACCTGTGTCTGGGTACTGCATTACCCCTATCTGCCAGTTACAGCCAGGAACTCGAAGATGTTTTCGGTGGTTTTGACGAGGAAGAAAGCGTTCTCGATTATATTGATGATGAGCCAGACGAGGAAGAAGCGGAAACGCAAAGTGACGTCGGAGAATTGAGCGGTAGTGTTGTAGTTAGCGCAAGTTATAACTACCGCGATCACACTTCCAACTCCGGCACTGATTACAGCGGTTTGCAAAAGTTGCGCACACGTCTGAATCTGGAGTACGACTACGACTTTAATGACGACTGGCGCATGCACATAGCCGGGTACGCATTTTATGACTTTGCCTACGAAATCCAGGGGCGTGATAACTACACCGACGAAGTGCTCGATGCCTATGAGAGCGAGGCTGAATTTCAGGATGTCTACATACAGGGCAAACTCCAGAGCGATATAGATTTAAAAGTTGGCCGCCAGGTCGTGAACTGGGGCCGTTCTGATAGCTTGCGTGTACTCGACGTATTAAACCCACTCGACAATCGGGAACCTGGTCTTGCTGATATTGAAGATATTCGCCTGTCGGTTGGCATGATTAAAGCCGATTACTATGTCGATGAGTGGAATGCTTCACTGATTGCCATTCCTGAAATTCGCTTTAGCAAGAACCCACCCTACGGCAGCGATTTTGCTACTGTAGTTGACCCTTTCAATAGCGGATTTCGCACAGTTTTTGAAGAGGAAGTACCGGAAGACTGGGAAGATACTTCCTGGGCTGCCGCACTCACCGGCATTTTCTCCGGCTGGGATATTTCATTCCACGCCGCCTACTACTGGCGTGACATCCCCTACCTCGACCCCGTGTTTGACCCAACAGATCCAAACCTGGGCTTTTTTGATTCCACCCTCAAACACAGCCGCCTTACTATGCTTGGCACAGGTGGCAACTACACCTTCGGCAGCTGGCTCGTTAAAGGGGAAATCGCCTGGCAGGATAATATTGACTACACTACGACAACCTTTATCCCCATGCTTGGTATCAGCGTACCCTCTGGTGTAAAAAATACCCATCGCCTTGATACGATGGTTGGTGTTGAATACTACGGTATTGGCAATACCACGTTTGCCTTTGAGATTGTTAACCGCCATATCGCCGGTTTTGAGCAATCCATGGAAGCCCTGTTTGAGGAAGAGGATTCAGTTGAAGCCGCATTTCGCTACACGCAAAGCTTTCTCAACGACAAGCTTGACGTAACCGGGTTGGTGTTTGGCGGTTTCGATGATAACGGTGGCGGTGCACGCGCCGACGCCAGTTATGAAGTGGTGGATGCGTTAACTGTTAGTGGCGGCGTTATTTACTATCACGAAGGCGAACAACCGCCATTTAATACGATTTATAAAAACGATCGTATCTTTGCTGAAGTCAAATACAGTTTCTAGAAAGCAACCGCCACCCTAGCCAATCGCATCAGCAACACAGACCTGATTGCGACCACCATTTTTGGCTTGATACATCGCCTCATCCGCAGCCGACACCAGATACTCACCAGCCATCGACATGTCGGTACCGGCAAAATCAAGGCTCGCCACACCAATAGACAGGGTGACTCTGAAACTCTGCCCATCCTGGCCCTGGATATCCATATTCTCAATACCACTGCGAATACGTTCCGCCGTACGTTTTGCATTGATCTTTTGTTCTTCCGGCAACAACACAACAAACTCTTCACCACCATAACGGGTCAGGATATCTGTCTTGCGCAACAGATCAGTGATTTTTCCCGCCACTGCTTTCAGGCAATTATCGCCACTGCGATGTCCATGCTCGTCATTAACCTGTTTAAAATGATCAATATCGATAAAACAGCAGGACAATTCGTGGCCATAGCGCTGCACGCGCGCCAGTTCACGTTCCATCTCATCGGAAAAGCTGCGCCGATTTAATACTCCGGTAAGCGGATCAAGACGCCCCTGTTGGCGCAAATGCTCACGCCCAAAACCGTTTTCAAGGCATACCGCTATCACCAACGCCAGATGATTAAGAAAGTCTGCTGATTTAGCGGGCGAAAAGCGCTCTGCGTCACCGCTACCCAGATTAAAACAGCCAATAATTTCACCGTGACGCACCAGCGGTAACAATGCACTACTCTGAATACCATTACACCCTGGAAAAACTTGTGATAACTGCTCGCCATTCAGGCTACCCAGGCGGGCGGAGTCCCGCACAATAAACGTGTTTTCAAAGAAGGCAGGCTCATAGAGGCACTGCAGACGCTCTCCGTAGTCCGAGAGCTCCTGCTGTTCAAGCAGTGCTGACATCAAGTGATCAGTATCGTTTAACAACAGGGATACGGCGTCGAGACGAAAGTGCTGCTGCGCCTTGTCGAGCAGATGTTCGAGCAGATCCGCCAGCTCATCACAGTGAAAAATTTTCAACTCAAAAGCCTGAAAATGAGTCTGAATCTGCTGATTATCCTCAATTCGGTGCAAGAGCTGCTTAACCATTTTATCCAGCCGGGCATTCTCCTGCTTCAATTCTTCATCCATCTGACTCACTGTCACCTGCATGCTATTGATACGCTGACCAGTATAAGACTGCTACCCGGCAGATAACAACTGCCCTTATCTCCGTGGCTGTAAAAAAAGCCACAGACCGCTACAATAGCCCCCTGATTCGGTTAATTGGAAGTACTCCCCATATGTCACAGGCACCACAATCTCAAAGCAGTCACGCAACCAGCACCACGCCACCGCCCAATATCCACAGCGCGTTTAGCTGGCAGCGCAGTCAGAGAATAGAGTCCCTCAATTTGCTGGTTGAAGAGTACATCCACAATGAAACCGGCGCCCAACATATCCATATTTCCACCGACAACAACGAAAATGTATTTCTTGTCGCACTGCGCACTGTGCCCGAAGATTCCACCGGCGTTGCCCATATTCTTGAACATACCGCCCTTTGTGGCAGTGAAAAATACCCTGTGCGCGATCCATTTTTTATGATGATTCGTCGTTCTCTCAATACGTTTATGAATGCATTTACCAGTTCAGACTGGACAGCCTATCCATTCGCAAGCCAAAACAAAAAAGACTTTAACAACCTGCTGGATGTCTATCTTGATGCAGTATTTTTCTCCCGTCTCGACCCCCTGGATTTTGCCCAGGAAGGTCACCGTATAGAATTTGAAGAGCCTTCCAACCCTGAATCTAACCTCGTTTACAAGGGCGTGGTATTCAATGAAATGAAAGGGGCCATGAGCTCCACCACTTCAATCCTCTGGCAAAACCTCAGTAAATATCTGTTTCCCGCCACAACGTATCACTACAACAGTGGTGGCGACCCGGAGTGTATCCCTGACCTCAGTTATGAACAGCTGGTACATTTCTACAAAACCCACTACCACCCCTCCAATGCCATTTTTATGACCTTCGGGGATATACCGGCGATTGAACACCAGGAAAAGTTTGAACAACAAGCTCTGAGCCGCTTCGAAAAACTGGATGAAGTGATCGCGGTGCCCAATGAAAAGCGCTATCACGCCCCGCTGCGTATTGAAGAAGCCTACCCCTGTGAAACCCAGGGGGAAGAAACTCTCGACAACAAAACTCACATTGTGATGGGCTGGCTGCTCGGCGATAGCACCAACCTCACGGAAGTACTTGAAGCACAATTGCTCAGTGAAGTACTGCTGGAAAACAGTGCCTGTCCCTTGCAGCATGCACTGGAAAGCACCTCGCTGGGCAATGCGCCTTCGCCGCTGTGCGGCCTTGAGGACTCACAAAAAGAACTGATTTTCGTTTGCGGCCTTGAAGGCAGTAATGTGGATACCAGTCGCGAGGTAGAACAACTGATCCTCGACGCGATTGCCGAAGTTGCCAATAACGGCGCATCCGCCGAACGCCTTGAAGCCTGCCTGCACCAACTTGAATTACAGCAGCGGGAAATTGGTGGCGATGGCTACCCCTATGGTTTGCAGTTGATTCTCACAGTACTCAACAGCGCAACCCATCGCGGCGACCCTATCGCACTGCTTGACCTCGACACCGCGCTGGAAGACCTGCGCACAAAAATCAAAGATCCGGAATTTATCAAACAACTGGCTCACAAACTGTTACTCGACAACCCACATCGTGTCTGTCTGACTCTGCGCCCTGACGATACTCTGGCAGGTAAACGCGTAACTGCTGAACAGCAGCAACTCGCCGCAATCAAAGCCAGGCTGACCGATACCGAGAAGCAGCAGGTTATCGAACAGACCCTCGCGCTTGAAGCACGCCAGCAGGCCAAAGACGACGAAAGCATTCTGCCTTCAGTGAGTCTTGAAGATATTCCTGAAGATATTCATATCCCGAGCGCCGCAGAGAAAGAAGCAGCACCGCTGCCTGTGGACTTCTTTGCGGTCGGCACTAACGGCCTTGTCTACCAACAAATTATCATAACCTTGCCACAGCTCAATGAAGATGAGCAAAAACTGTTGCCGATCTATAACAGCTGCCTCACAGAGCTTGGCATTGGTGAACGGGATTATCTTGCCACCCAGAACTGGCAATCGGAAGTATGCGGTTCAATTCATACCTACAGTTCGGTGCGCAGCCATATAGATAATGTGCAACAGGTATCAGGCCATGTCGTGTTATCGTCCAAAGCACTTGAACGCAACCATGCCGCACTGTGTGATCTTATGCAGCAAACACTTGAAGACGTGCGCTTTGATGAACACAACCGCATTCGCGACCTGGTTGCCCAGTTGCGTGCACGTCGTGAAATGTCAGTAACCGGTAGTGGCCATACACTGGCGATGACAGCTGCGAGTAGTGCCATTAGCCCACTGGCGCGCTACAGCCATCAGATATCCGGACTCGCTGGCATTAAAACACTCAAGGAAATCGACACCCGCTTACAGGAAGAACCGCAGGCCATAGAAGCATTGGCAAGTCGCTTGCAAAACTTGCATCAAAAGATTCTCGCCATGCCACGCCAATGCCTGCTTGTTGCAGATGGTCATCACCAGAATAACCTGACTGCGCAATTTAATAAACAATGGCAGCAGTACCAATACCCGGACAACCCACCAGCAGCGTTTTCTCTGCCTGCGATTAACGGCCAGGTAAGCGACTTTTGGCAAACCAATACCCAGGTTAATTTCTGCGCCAAAGCCTATGCCACCGTAGGCAGCTCCCACCCCGATGCACCGGCACTTAATGTACTTGGTGGCTTTTTACGCAATGGTTTTTTGCATACTGCCATCCGCGAGCAGGGCGGCGCCTATGGCGGCGGTGCCGGACAGGACAACAACATCGGCGCTTTCCGCTTCTTCTCTTATCGCGACCCACGTTTTGGCGAGACTCTCAACGATTTCGATCGCAGCATTGACTGGCTGCTCAATGAAAAACATGAGTGGCGTCAGGTCGAAGAAGCCATACTCGGCGTTATCAGCGGTATCGACAAACCCTCTTCACCCGCCGGTGAGGCGAAGATCGCTTATCACAACAACCTCTATGGCCGCGGTGCTGCACAGCGCAAAGCCTTTCGTCAGGCAGTGCTGCAAGTAACACTGGAAGATCTACAGCGGGTTGGTAAACAGTATTTAACTGATCATGCGAGTACTGCCGTGATCAGCTATGCTGGCAATAGCGACGCTGCTGCCGAACACCAGTTGGATATTATTGTTCTATAAATACTGTAGAAGATAAAAATATCCGTTATGATGGAACCTTGACGCCGCATAGTTGCGGCTATTTAGCCAAGCTTATCAGTCGGGTTCCATGGGCAAACGACGCAAAAAAAATAAACGGAGTTCTTCATCAAGTGGCACAAGTGGTCAGGTAATTCTTTCCTCGCTGATTGTGTTTCTCACCGCTGGTGTCACAGTTGCCAATGAAACCCTTGTGCACTTCGGCCTCGATTCCAATGTACTGGTCTGGGCACTGGTTGCCATCGTGGTAACAGGCCTGATGGCACATCACAGCCTCGCGCTGATTGTACTGATTCTCGCACTGAGCGCTGCAATTAATTTTCCACCAGAGTTTTTACTGCAATACGGTATTAATCAGGATATTTTACTCGCCACTTTAATCGCAATGGTTTGCCTGCCATTCGTCGAACGTTTTACCGGCTAGTTATTTATCCACCAACTCTTTACCTAACAACCTGCTTCTTCCTGATTATACAGGTCAAACCCGGTATCCAAAGAACAAACTATCAATATTCGTTCCCGGCAGTAAGTAGCATACCAGCACGTCCGTGATGCCCTTGCTTTCTCACAAAGCCAAAATCTGCCAACCTCTTCATTGGAGCTTAAGTGGCGCAGATGAATTTTCAGAATAAAACCTAGGCCAACATCACGAAAGGACACGCATTGAGACCGACCATGCCACTTAAGCGGATTCGCGAGGTTGCTCTCGGCCCCAACGCGCTTCTTTTGGTTACTTTTCTTTCGCGCAAAGAAAAGTAACTTGCCCAGCAGGGCAAAACCCTGCATCCCTCATATGGCATAATATGGAAAATAAAAAGGGTTCCAGGCAGTAATGCTCAGGTAAATAAAAATTCAGAGAATTAGTCCTTCAAAAGCGCGTTGTATATCTGTGCCATTTTATTATCAAAACAACAGAAAATAATCTGCTCCATGCGCGGCATCGTTGGCAGCATTTCCCGCACCGTTGCCACCGCAACCTCCGCCGCCTGCTGCAAGGGATAACCATAAACACCACAACTGATCGCGGGAAATGCGATAGAAGTAAATCCTTCATCCGCCGCAATTTTTAACGCACCGCCATAGGCATTGCGCAGCTCCACCGCTTCATTGTGTTCACCACCTGACCAGATCGGTCCCACCGTATGAATCACAGCACGCGCGGGCAAATTAAACGCCGGGCTTAATTTCGCCTGCCCGGTTTTACAGCCACCGAGCTTACGCGTAAATTCCAACAGCTCTGGCCCTGCTGCACGGTGAATAGCGCCATCAACACCCCCTCCGCCCAGCAGAGAATTATTCGCCGCGTTAACAATCGCATCAACCTCAAGCGTTGTAATATCCGCCTGCATAACCACTAATTGAGTATCATGAGCCATTTATTGTGACCTATAAAAATATACTCCATATCAAAATGAATCATAGCATTTAATCAACTCCGTGCTTTATTATCTCTCCCACTGAGATCAAAATCGGACAACCCTCATGATTCATAAATGGCTCGAAATTATTGCCACTTCCAAGGTATTAGTCTGGTTTGTAATCAATGTGCTCGCACCGCTTGACCGCCGTTTGCTGCTAGCCACCACAGGACGACTAAGCTTGACCGGTTCGAGCACCGTGCTACTTGTCACTACCGGTGCCAAAAGTGGCCAGACACGCTATTCCTCACTGCCCGGCTTATCTCATAACGATGAAATTGTCTTGCTCGCCTCAAAAGGCGGTGCACCTGTGCATCCGGCCTGGTATCACAATATTGTAAAAAACCCTGAAGTCGAGCTTATTAAAGGCGGAGTTCGAAAAACCTATCGCGCGGAAGTCACAGAAGGTGAAACACGACAATATTATTGGCAATGGCTGCTAGAACAGTGGTCCGGTTTTGCCGCCTATGAAAAACGGGCAGCCCCGAGGGTACTGCCCGTTATTGTATTAAAACCCGAGTAATAATTACTTTGATACGCCTAGCGCAATAGTTTTCGTTTCAAGGTATTCCTCAAAGCCTTCCTTACCCATCTCACGTCCAATACCGCTTTGCTTATAACCACCAAACGGGGCATCCGCAGCATAAAACACACCACCATTCACATTAATTGTGCCGGTGCGTATGCGGCGCGCCACTGCAAGCGCACGCTCGTCACTCGCAGAAGAAACACCCCCCGACAAACCGAAGTCCGAATCATTAGCAATCCTCACCGCATCGTCATCATCCTTATAAGTAATAACTGACAACACTGGACCAAAGATTTCTTCCCGTGCAATGGTCATATCATTAGTCACGTCCATAAATACCGTAGGCTGAATGTAATAACCTTTTTCCAAATGATCCGCCGGGCCACCGCCAGCAATACAGCGCGCACCTTCCGCCTTGCCTTTTTCAATATAAGACAACACACGATCATACTGGCGTTTGTTAATCACCGGGCCCATCAACTGATCTTCCGCTGCCGGGTCGCCGTATTGCACCATACCAATATAGGTTTTGATCAATTCTTCTGCTTCTTCCTTTTTCGATTCCGGAATCAACATACGGGTTTGCAATGCACATCCCTGCCCGGCATGAAAGCAGACAGGTATTACTGAAAACAGCGCCGAAGGCAAATCTGCATCATCGAGAATAATATTGGCGGATTTACCACCCAGTTCGAGAAAGACTTTTTTTACAGTGTCTGCCGCACGCGCCATTATGTGCTTGCCTACTGCCGTAGAACCGGTAAATGACACCATATCGACACGCGGATCACCGACAAGTTGATCACCCACCACTTTCGGTTCTTCAGAGGTAATCACATTAAATACACCGGCGGGAATATCCGTGTACTCCTTAATTACTCGACCCAACATCGTCGCGGACCAGGGTGTATCCGGTGCGGCTTTGAGAATAACCGTACATCCTGCTGCAAGCGCGGGGATACACTTCGCCAGATTAATTTGCAGCGGCACATTCCACGGCGTAATACATGCAACAACCCCGATTGCTTCCTTTTCAACAAAGCGGCGTGTCGGTTGTCCGATCGGTTCAGCCACACCAATATCGCGACTCCACTCAAACTTTGGCAGAGTTTCCAGTGTGTAATCGATAAAACCAATCGGCACATCACACTGCGGACCAATCTCACCACAAATACCCATCGGCGAACCGGTTTCCGCCGCAATCATTTTTTTAAACTCCGGCTGAATCTTGTTCAAGCCTTCCTTTAACTGGGTCAGACATTTGAGGCGGAAGTCGTGATTGGTTGACCAATCCGTCTCATCAAACGCGCGACGTGCTGCAGCAATCGCACGCTCCATATCTTCCGGTCCTGCATCAGCTACCTGGCCCATCTCCTCTTCTGTTGCCGGGTTAAAGTTCGGGTAGGTTTTCCCGGAAGCTGCATCACACAGCTCACCATCAATAAACAATCTGGTTTCAGGGTTCATATTCAGTTCCTGTAAAAATCAAATAATGTATCAATCAGTCTTTGCCTAAAAATATATCAGTAATCATCGCGCGCACATTCTCGGTTGCACGTAAGGTAATACCCGCTTCTTTTGCAGCCGCAAGCGCACAATCAAGATCTTTTTCACCAAGTGCAGCAAACGGACCAAAAATTTCCTGCATCTGTTCATCAGTACACGCCGGACGCAAACCATTGCGACCACTGATAAACGTATGCATTTGCTCATTAATAATCCCGTTGGACTTACCCACTTCACGCAGCACATCCTCGGACAAACCACAGGTCTGGGCGAGCTTTGATGCCTCGGCAACCGCCGTAAACTCTGCATAAGTAATCAGATTATTGCAGAGCTTAAGAATAATACCGACGCCAACATCCCCCGCATGGATAATTTTATCGGCAGAAGTTTCGTAAATCGGGCTGCACTTATCCAGGGTTTCTTTATCGGCACCCACCATATAGCACAGGGTCCCCTCCTCGGCACCTGAGGCACCACCGGTAATCGGTGCATCAATGATTTCAATATTTTTTTCCTTACCCTCTTTGTTCCACTTCAATACCTCTGCTTGGGTAACTGTGCTGTGTATTGCCAACACACTGCCAGCCTGCATACTTTCCAACGCGCCTTCATCGCCATACAGCAGGGATTCCACATCGCGGCCATCGCGCACACACAAACCCACATGCTCACACACCGAGAACATTTGTTTTGGATACTCCACAGCATTAGCCCCGAGCGCCACCAGGTCTTCCATAGCTTCAGGCACTACATCATAGACATATACATCAAAAGCATCACACACGAGGTGTTTGGCCATTGGCTTGCCAATATTACCCAGGCCGATAAAGCCCACTTTACGTTTTTCAGTCATACGCCTTATTTCGCCTCTTGAGCTTTGAAATATTCGCTGGCACGGAGTTTTGCATTGTTGCGAATACTGTCGAAATAAAAATTAATATCATAGGTGTGATAACCATAACCATTCTCAAACAAAGCTGCGGTATAACCGCTGATCGCAGGCCTTTCCTTTATCCACACCATGCCTTCAGGCCCGCACCGTGCACCTACTACATTACTACTTAACGGGCCGTTATCTTTAAACAGGACACGGTAGCTGGCCATAGGTATTGATCCCTGATTTACAGATTTATCGACATACTCTTCATCTGCACGCCAACTTAAGGGGTTCACACAGTAAACACTGTCCAGTCCTTTTTCGCCCACCCAGTGATAAGGGTCACCACCTTCAAGCAGAGTATTCCAGGTCACAAAGCAGCCAATCTGCTCTGCACTTTCACATAGCGGTATCTGCTCAAACCACGGAACATCAGCAATGGTATTACCAATCAGATAGCCCGCAACAAACTGTTCCGCCAACGGCTTGCCTTCTACCATTTCACGCAGCAAACGAATCGTGTGCAGGGTGCCCTGGCTGTGAGAGGCAATAATAAACGGACGCCCCTCATTCCAGTGTTCAAGATAGTGCTCAAAAGCACGCCTGACATCGCTATAGGCCAGCGCTGTGGCCTTGTGCATACTACCTCTATCTTCCGCCCCCCAGATTGGCATACGCACAGAACGATAGAAAGGCGCGTAGATTTTCCCTGCACCATTAAACGCCGTGACATGCTGAGGTAAGGACCCATAATTAACGGTCATGTTATGTAACAGATTATCGAGACCGGCAACCCAGTAGTCACCATAAAAAGCTGCCGTTGGATAAACAAAAAACACATCGACTCTGGCATCGGCCTGTGCATCAATATAACCGCCATTGGCGGGCAACCAGTCTGCCCCATCTTCAGTCCAGGGCAGTGCAGCCCAGGTTTCTTCATTATTATAGTCAGGAGCCGGTGGCAATGACGTTTCTTCAAACGGTGTTTCAGGCACCGACATCATCCAGGCAATCAACAAAGGCTTACCCGCGATATAACCCACCACACCTAGCAACAGCAGAACCAAGACAATTCGTAGTAATTTAACCATCATGCAACTCCTGTTTAGTGCCTTACCTTTTCAATGCTTGCATAAACAATATGTCGAGTTATGCAACAAGCAACAAGCTATTTGACGAGTTTGAAGTCCGTCTTTGTTCTGTCCCAAGTTTTATCTGTCACGCCTTTCTCACGCAACTTGTACTTCTGCACCTTGTTGGTCGGCGTATAGGGTAAATCATCTACAAACTCGATATAGCGCGGCACAAAGAAATACGGCGCATTGTCATTAACAAAGCGAGCCAATTCCTCTTCGGCAAGGCTCTCACCGGGCTTTAAAATCACATCCACTTTAACTTCAGCTTCATTTTCAATATGCTCCGACGGAATACCAAAACAGGCAACTGCTTGCACCGCCGGGTGCTGCATAATCTGCCCTTCAACTTGCAGCGAAGAAATATTGCGACCCTTGTCGCGAATAAAGTCACTCTTGCGATCAAGGAAGAACAAATCACCATCGCCATCACGCACACCGAGATCCCCGGTGCGATACCACTCGCCGTGATAGGAGTTTTTAGTCGCTGCTTCGTTTTCAAAATAACCGTTAAAAATCACATGAGGGCGCAGTGGTTTAATACAAAACTCTCCTGGCTCACCTGGCGCACACTCTTCACCCGCATCATTACGCACAGTGACTTCCATGCCACCACAGGGCTCGCCGAGGCAATTAGGTTTCCACTCCTTTACCCCGTCTTCAATACATTTCATGATCGCTGCCGCTTCACTCTGGCCATAGCCTTTATTGACTTTCTCCAGGCCAAAACGCTGCATGAAGGGTTTTGTTAATTGCGGCGGTAATGGAATCACATTGGCATTACGCAGCGTACTGTTGGCATCATCGGGTGTTTCCGGCGCATTCCACAGAAACATGTGCATGGCGCCCAATGTGGTCGTTTCTGTTGCTTTGTAATGCGCAATCCGGTTCCAGAAATCCGACGCAGAGAAATGCTCATCAAGTGCCACCGGCAAACCAGCCACAATACCGCGGAACACATTGGTGATCCATGCGCCGGTGTTGTAGAGCGGCAAGCAATTGTAAAGCACATCATCTTCTTCGGCACCGAAGTAACCGAGTGCACTCTCGGCTGCCTCAATCCAGACATTGTGCGGCTGCAAGACTCCCTTTGATTTACCTGTCGTACCAGACGTCCAGAGAATGGCACAGGTGTCGCCATAGTCAATATCAATAGCCGGAGGTTCATCGGTTGAGCATTGCTCAAATGACGCCAGTGTCACAGTATCAGCCGGTGCTGTAGCACCATCGTTTTCTTTCACGACCAGTTTGCCAGCCTTAGCCATATCATCACCTAATGCTTCCTGCAAACGCGGCAACTTATCAGTATCGGTAACGGTCACTGAACCTTTTGAATCGAGAATAGACTCGGCAAGCCAGGCGCCTTTGTAATCACCGTTAATCGGTACCCAGACTGCTCCAAGTTTATTCGCAGCAAATGCCATCAGAATAAACTCCACACAGGAACGCATGAAGATAACCACTCTGTCACCTTGCCCCACTCCGAGATCCGCAAGACCATGGGCATATTGATTGACGATACTGTTGGCTTCAGCAAACGTCCAAACTTTATCATCGCTGAGATAACACGGTTTATCGGGAACCTGTTGAGACTGCAAGTAAAGAATACGACCGAGGGTGCGATCAGAGACATTATCCAGAGGCAAGATATTCATGGGTGATTTCCTTAAAACAGTAAATGTATGTGGTTAACAGGTAAACGTACGATCTTCCTGTATATCTACCTCCCTGCCAACAAATTCTTCTGTCATCATTTGTTGTAACAGGTCTTTATCCATAGTTTTTACGACAGTTCGTCCTTCAGGGGTATCGCAATAGACAAAAGCATGTGACGGCTCATTGGCAATATGCGCAACAGTATAACCAGCAATTGTCGCTGCCCCCGTATAGTCCAGCGTCGTTGCTAAAGGCTCGTCTACTTTGGCGACTTCTTCAGTGACATCGGCAAAACCGTAACCGTTCGCACCAGGCTGGTTCGACAGGATAGTGACCGCATGCTTGCCAAAAATACCACTGAGGTTGGATACCAGACCCATGGTTTGCTCATCTTGTGGCGCCTCGCGCAGTACATCTGCCATACGTACCACACTATCGATAGAAGCATGGTTATAAGGACCACCGGCAAATGCCATACATCCGGAAACCGACCACTCACAGACATCTTCAAGCTCAAGATCACGTGCATAGGTTTGCACCGGTGCCGGAAAACAGGAGTACAACTCGGCCTTATTGACATCCTGCGGCTGGATACCCGCCAGCTCATAGGCTTTTTTACCGGCTATCACTGCACCGGGCTGCGAGTGTAATTGTTGCTTTTGTGCCAGACATACCACATGACGGTTTTGCGCGCCTGCCAGTGGATAGATCCAGTTGCTATTATCAAGGCCCAGCTCTTTTGCTTTACCCGCCGAACACACCAACAGGGCAGCAGCCTGGTTGACATTCCACTGGCTGTTAAATTTCTTTGTATAGGGAAATGCGAGCATGGCATTCTTGTCAGTCGGATTGCGGATATCATCTGCTGCAACAACTTCCTGCTTCCAGGCACGGGGATTTTGCGAGGCAATTTCACTGAAACGGCTGTACAACTGCGCAATATTGTCGCGATGCTCCTCCATGCTCCAACCCCTGTCAGCACGAATAGCTGACTCAATAACCGAAAATAATTCAACTGGCATAAAGATGCCCGCAGCCACCTCGGTATCCGTGGCAAATGGGTCGGGAATACCCACATAGAGGTCCGGCTCCGGGTCGTCTTCGCCCTGTACCGTCGAAGTAACTTCTTCCCCGGCAATTTTTGCACGCAGCTCGCGGTATTTTGCCTCACCACCAACGACTACACCGATATCCAGCTCTCCATCACTGATCGCATTGCATACATCAAACAACGCACCAAGCTGCAAATTCCCCACGTCCGCAAGAATACTTTTGGCAGATTCACAGCCGAGCTGATCGGCAATCAGCTTGCCGGGGTTTTTATACTCCCACATGCCTTTGAGCACAGTAATCGACTGAATCTGCCTGGCTATTTCCGCATTACCGGTATCTTGCACCGCATCCTCAACCGCTTTAACCATCAATTGGCAAGCTTCGGAACTTGCCTGCGCATCATCCAGTTTTTCCTGACTAAATCCGACTCCAATAATTACCGGTGTATTGGCTGCCAAGTCATTCATTAATTCACTTCTCCTCTACTTTAATCTGCTGCTCTTGATCACAGTGGTGTGTGTACTTTACAACAGGTTGGGTATATTTCACGCTACGAAAAACGGGCTTTTTCCGATATTTTCAACCGGGTAAAGTGCCGCCCACCTGATTGCGGTATATCAGTATATTCTCGTATACTATAGTATATTACCTTGTTGTCTTTAGGTAAAAATACGAAATACGATACAGCCAATTTCCACCGGCAAATCCCAGGCAACGAGGCAAGATTATGACTGAAAATGCGTCCAGCTACAGCGTCGATAACAATACCGACATCGGCTCAACCAGCGCCAAAATGCAGGCCCTGCTACAACGCCAGAAACAGGCCTTTATCAAGGAAGGCGCCGTCAGTGCCGAAACACGTATAGACCGCCTCACCCGTGCCTACCGCATGATCGGTGAAAACCAGCAAGCCATTCTCGACGCAAGCAGCGCCGACTTTGGCTGCCACTCCAGACACCAGACTCAGATGTCAGAAGTTATGGCCGTTATGGGTGGCTTTGATCACAACATCAAGCACGTACGTAAATGGATGAAACCGGAAAAACGCCCGGTCATGTTTCCAATGAACCTGATGGGTGCACGTGCCCGCGTAGAATATGTGCCCAAGGGCGTGATCGGCTGCCTCGGCACCTGGAACTTTCCGGTCTATACTGCGATTCTGCCGGTTGCCGGTATCTTTGCTGCGGGTAACCGCGCTATGGTCAAACTCTCGGAGCTCAATCCGAATATCGCTGAGCTGTTACAAGAGTTGATTGGCAAATACTTTGACGAAACCGAACTCGCCGGCTTTTACGGCGGTCCGGAGCTCGGTGCCGAATTCGCCGCAATGCCTTTTGACCATCTGATCTTTACCGGTGGCACCCACATTGGTCGACATATTCTCGACGCGGCAAAAGCCAATCTCACACCGTGCACGCTAGAACTTGGCGGCAAGTCGCCCGTTATTGTGGGCCGCTCCTACGACATTAACAAAGCCGCGGAACGTATCATGACGGGCAAAGCTCTGAATCTGGGCCAGGCCTGTCTCGCACCGGACTATGTGTTTGTACCAAAGGAAAAGAAAGAAGAGTTCCTATCCACTGCAATCAGCTTTTTTTCCGAACTGTTTCCCACCATTCTCGACAACCCGGACTACACCTCAGTCATTAATGCGCGCCACCATGCGCGTCTAAGCAGCTATATTGAGGATGCGAAAGCCAAAGGCGGCGATGTACGGGAAATTAATCCCGCCAACGAAAACCTGAGTGTCGGCGAAAGTGGTAGCCAACCCGCTGGCACGCATAAACTGCCGATGACACTCGTGGTTGAACCCAACGATGACATGCTCTGCATGCAGGAGGAATTATTCGGTGCGATGCTTTGCGTAAAAACCTATGACCATGTAGACGATTGCATTGACTATATTAATGCACGCCCTCGCCCCCTGGGCTTGTACTACTTTGGCGAAGACCCGACAGAGGAACGCAAGGTTCTCGACCATACCATTAGCGGTGGTGTGACCATTAACGATGTTATGGCCCATTCAAGCTGTGAAGATCTACCATTTGGTGGCATTGGCAATTCCGGCATGGGTGCCTATCACGGTATCGAAGGCTTTCGCACGTTCAGTCACCCGCGCGCGGTTTTCAAACAAACCAAACTGGATCTGATGAAACTCTCGGGGATGCTGCCACCCTACGGTGACAAATGTCAGAAGCAACTGGACAACTTGACCAAACTTAAACGCTAACCCGCTAAAAGTCTTCCACCGCTAAACAACGCAGCCGCTTATACTGAGGTTAAATTCGATGGATATATCCTATACTCCTGAACAACAGGCACTCAAAGATCGCCTCTCAGCCTATTTCAAAGACTTTATTACCCCGGACCTTGTCGAAGAAAAGAAAAACCCGGAAATGTTTGAAGGCGGTGGCCCGGTATTTCGACAAAAAATGCAGCAGTTGTCTGCGGATGGTTTGCTCGGTCTTGGCTGGCCCGTAGAACTTGGCGGCGAGGGTATTGGCCCGGTGGAGCAGCACATTTTTACCGAAGAAGTCATGAGCTCAGGTTTCCCCTATCCATTTCTTACTGTCGATACGGTCGGCCCAATGCTTGCACAGAACGGTAACGACTTCCTGCGCGATACTGTGGTTAAGGATATTTTGAAAGGCGAAGTGATCATTGCTGTAGGTTACTCAGAACCCGGTGCCGGTACCGACCTCGCAAGTTTGAAAACCCGCGCTGATCGCGATGAGGAGAGCGGCGACTGGATTATCAACGGCCAAAAAATCTGGACCAGCCTCGGACACTTTGCCGACTATATCTGGCTCGCGGCTCGCACCAACCAGAGCCCCGACATTAAAAAGCACAAGGGCATTACCATGTTTCTTGTGCCCACTTCACTTGAAGGTTTTTCTCATACGCCGATTCACACCATGGGCATTCGCACTAACGCCACCTACTACCAGGATATTCGCCTGCCGGATAAATACCGCGTCGGTGAAATTGATGGTGGCTGGCAATTAATTACCGGCCAGCTTAACCGCGAGCGTTTATCGATTGTTAACCCGGGGATGATTACCGGTGTATTTGAACAGGTTTGCCAGTGGTGCGCAAACACCAATGACAGTCATGGCGAACCCGTTATCAAAACCCAATGGGTCAAGGAGAATCTCGCCAAAGTGCATACCGGACTCGAAACATTAAAAATGCTGTGCTGGAAACAGGCCTGGGCGATGCAAAATGGCAACCCGGATATGGCTGACGCTTCAGCAGCCAAGGTATATGGCAGTGAGTTTTTTGTTGAAGCCTGGCGTTTAATGCTTGAAGTCATGGGTCAGGCCGGCACTCTCGGTGAAGATTCTGAAGGTGCTATTTTACGCGGCGTACTCGAAAAACGTTATCGCGTCGGCTCCACCCTGACCTTCGGTGGCGGCACCAATGAAATTCAACGTGAAATTGTCGCAGCAGCCGGACTCTGGCTGCCGCGCGCACGCTAACAGCGGAGGTAGTTACGATGGATTTTTCCTATTCAGAATCACACGGTGATATCAAAAATCTCGCCAGCGAAATCCTCGGTGATCACGCTGATCCGGAACGCCTGAAAAAACTCGAAGCTAATGGCCCCTATTTTGATGCAGAGCTATGGCACAAACTGGTAGAAAGCGGTATTCACTCTGCTTCGTTCCCCACAGCTTTAGGCGGTATGGGCATGGACTATAATGCCACAACCCTTGTCGCAGAAGTCATCGGCCAGACGGTTGTATCGATTCCCTATATTCCCTGCATTATTTCCACCGCCATGCCGCTGATAAACAGCGCCCTGAACAATAAGGCAGTATTAAATAAACTGCAGGGTATTACATCCGGCGAACAACTAATAACAACCGCTTTTATTGAGCCGGGTAATGAAGCCCCTCTCGACCCGCGTACCGAGGCAAGCCCGCAAGGTGACAGCTGGGTGGTGAACGGCAACAAACACTGTGTACCCTACGCTGCCGATGCAAGTAGTTTAATGGTGACTGCAGTTAATAATGGCCAGTTGTGGGTCGGCCTCGTAGACACACAACAAAATGGCGTAAGCTGTGTCGCTCAGCGTTGTACCGCTAACGAACCGCAGTATCAGGTTAGCCTTAACCAAGCTACAGCAACCTGTGTTGCCGAAGGCGATGCCGCACACGCCCTGATTGAACAATCGGTAGCAATGACAAGCGCTGCTTATTGTGCAATGGCCGTCGGCTGTGCAGATAAAATGACACGTATATCAGGGGAATACACCAGCCAACGTGAACAGTTTGGCGTAGCCATTGCCACCTTTCAGGCTGTTGCCCACCGTCTCGCAGATTGTTATATCGATAACGAGTGCCTGAAGATTATCACCCTCAAAGCCACCAGTGATGTGAATAATGGCGACTATAGTAACGACAGCATTTTGATGGCGAAGGCCTGGTGTGGTGATGTTTTGCACCGCGTCAGTCATGCAGCCCAACATGTGCATGGCGGTATGGGCATTGATCGCGACTACCATTTGTTTCGCTACTGCCTGTGGGCCAAACAACTGGAACTGACACTGGGCAATTCAAAACAGCAAATTGCCGCACTGGCTGATCGTATTGAGGCAAGATATCTGACAGCATAACCTGTTAGAACACAAAGACAACTGATTGAGGTAATCCACGGATTGCTTCAAGCAGGCCGGATTTTTTTGTGCGAGCGAGAAAGCACCGCACGGAAAACCGGAGTTTACACAGAGTAAATGAGGATTTGAGTACGGAGCTGACGAAGCTCTCACAACAAAAGACAACTGATTGAGGTAATCCGTATGGAATTCAATGCTGCCGACCTGATAGAACGCGTCGCAAAAAACGTCCCCGACCGCGAAGCCGTTATATGCGGCGAGCGTCGCGCTACCTATAAACACTTCGATGAAAAGTCACGCCAGTTTGCACGCTACCTGTTAAGTAGTGGCATCAACAAAGGTGATCATGTGGGTATTTATGCTTACAACAGCATCGAATGGATTGAAGCCATGTTGGGTTGTTACAAAATTGGCGCGGTACCAATCAATATCAACTATCGCTATGTTGAAGAAGAACTTGTCTATATCTTTAAGGACGCCGACCTTAAGGGCGTGGTTTACGATGTGGAGTTCTCTGCAAATATCAACCTTATCCGCGACCGCCTGCCGTTGCTAAAAACGTTTGTCTATATTGATAACGCCAATGAAGCCGCTGACTTTCCTGCGGTTGAAGGCGCTGTCAGTTTTGTCGATGCCTGTGCAACGGATGCCGAGGTTACTTTCCCAACCCGCAGCGCAGATGATCACTACACACTGTATACCGGTGGCACAACAGGTTTTCCAAAAGGTTGCGTCTGGCGCCAAGGCGATGCCGTTATGGTATTTGGTGGCGGCATCGATATGTACACCCAGGAGCCGATTGCAACACCGGAGGAGATGGCAGATCGCTGCCTGAACCCGGAGCACTTTGCCCCCAAATCACTCAATATGGCGCCGCTGATGCACGGTGCCGCACAGTGGGGAATTTTACGTGCGATCTTTGAAGGCGGCACCGTTGTGCTACTTGCAAAAAAATCTTTTGATCCCCATGAAGTGTGGCAGCAGGTACAGAAAGAGCAAGTCAACGTGATTATGGTGACTGGCGATGCCATGGCAAAGCCATTGATGGATGCCTACGAGGAACAGGCAGAGACAGGCACACCCTACGACGGCTCTACCCTGCTTGCGTTTGCCAGTACATCGGCGGTGTTTTCTCCTTCACTTAAAGACAAATACGTTGAATCATTTCCGAACTGTGTGATTACCGACAATATCGGTTCTTCCGAAAGTGGTTTTACCGGCACTACCGTACACGAAAAAGGCAAGGCCGAAACCAATGCCGGTGGCCCGCGTGTTACACCGGCCAAACACGTCGTGGTACTCGACGAGGAGTTCAACGAAATTCCGGCAGGTGACGAACGTATTGGTCAACTGGCCAAGGGCGGCTATATTCCACTGTCCTATTACAACGACGAGAAGAAATCCGCAGAGACGTTTATCACCGCTCCAAATGGCAACCGCTATGTGATTCCCGGTGATATGGCGCGTCATAATGCCGATGGCACTATCACCATGCTCGGCCGAGGCTCCCTGTGCATCAACTCCGGCGGCGAAAAAATTTACCCGGAAGAGGTGGAAGCTGCGGTTAAATCCCATCCGGATGTACTCGATTGCCTCGTTGCCGGCACTCCGGACGAGCGCTTTGGCAGCTGTGTCACCGCACTGGTGCAGTTGCGCGAAGGTGCTAGTGAGCCGACAACAGAGTCGATCCACGAAGCTTGCGCAAGCCATATTGCACGCTACAAAGTGCCGCGCCGCATCTACTACCTGGATATGATAAAACGCGCTCCAAGCGGTAAAGCCGATTACAAATGGGCCAAAGCTGAAGCTATGCGCCTATATGAAGAGAATGCCGAAGAGAGCGAAACCGCCTGATTTCCCATAGACGGTTCCCCTTGGCGTAACGATTCGTTACACTCAGGGCATAACTTTCGGCAAAGCTAAAAAGTTCTGCCGCTATAACCTGCACAGCAGTACATAAGGGGGGACAGTATGGGGGTATCTGGCTGATGAATATTAGTGCATTTGTCGACCGATTTGTTCCCGGCAGTATTAAGGAAAGCCCAAACCCCCATATCCGTGTACGTGCCCGTGTACTCGCCGGACTTTATATCTCTTGCTTCGTTATTGGTTTTGCCATGCTTGCACTGTTTGGCACTCTGACCTTGATTACAGATAGAAATGTTACTAATGGCCTGATCGCCAGCGTCGTCGTCACTTTTATTATAATGATGCAGCTTTATCTGTTTTATAAGGCTGCCAACGTACCGATTTCTGCCATTATATTTTCCATGACTTTCTTTGGCTCAACTTTTGGCGCAGTGATTGTGAGTGGCGGCTGGCACTCTCCGGTGCTGTTACTGTTTTTTTGCAGTCCGGTAGTTTCTTTTTTGGTTGGTGGTCGCGGCGAAGGGTTTTATATGACCTGTCTGATGCTAGTCTGCGGCGTCTCTCTTATGATCAGCCACCACTTAAACTTCCAGGCACTGCAGATTATTCAGGAAGAAAACATGGAAATTGCACGGCTGTTTATCTGGATTATCTCTGTTAACCTTCTCGCCAGCTGCCTCGCCGTCTACGACACCCTGCTGGAAAGTTATAATCGACATCGATAACTAAAACAAATATGGAATTTATTAACACACTGCTAACGCTGGATATTGAACGTTACAACACGTTTATTCTTTATTGGGGCTCGTTAAGCATTATCTCTGCCATCGCCATCCATTTCACACAACTGTTACCGTTAAGTAGCCGTGCTGATAATTCAGCTCTCAGCTTTCTTGGCAATATCGACAAACGCACTGGCTGGATTATTATGGAAATCCCGGTATTGCTTGTTGTGATCTATTTTTATGCCGCCACTGATGCACCGATGAATGCCTCTGTAGTTATTGTCGGCGCATTTGTTTTTCACTATATCAATCGTGCACTGATCTTTCCCTACCGCATCAAGGCCAAGGGAAAAACTATGCCAGTCAGCATGATGCTATCTTCGATGACGTTTTATATCATCAACGGTTATCTGATCGGCTATTACTTTGGTGCACTAAAAAGCTATCCGGTCGAATGGTTATGGGATCCGCGTTTTTTGCTCGGCCTCGGGCTATTCCTGTTTGGCTTTTATATCAATGTCACATCTGACAACATTCTTATTAACCTACGCAAACCCGGTGAAACCGGTTATAAAATCCCCCACGGGGGCTTTTTTAAATATGTCTCATGCCCAAACTATTTTGGTGAAGTGATCGAATGGATCGGTTTTGCCATTATGTCCTGGTCTCTACCTGGTGCAATTTATGCCATATGGGTCGCCCTGCCGCTAATTGCACAGGGCATGGCCGCACATCGCTGGTATCTGGAAAAATTTGGCAATGACTACCCGGCTGAACGCAAAGCCGTTATCCCAAAGCTTTTATAAGATATTCAGATTTATAAATGCCCGTCTTCACAGTTTTCCACACCGGGATCGACCACTACAAAGCCGTCCGGACAAGTGGCACCACCCCATTCAATATCAGTCAGTGATGCACCGGTAAAATCTGCATTGGTGAGGTTCGAGTCAGTAAAATCTACCCGCACCAGTGTCGAGAATCTGAAATTCGTTGAAGATAAATCTACAGCGTCAAAAATCACATCGGTGTGAACCTGCGTAAAACGCCAATCCGGGTTGCCAACAATATTCTGAAAAGTGACATTGGTCAGTCGGCTATAGTGGCTGGTAGTACCTGCACCAAATACAATTCCATCAAAAGTAGTATCTCGTACATTACCATTAAGAAAATCAAAACTGGTTCCAGCATTAATGATGACGCCGACAAATCTGACATTGCGCAAGTCAGCATTAAAATGGGAGTTGCTTAAATTTGAGTTTTCAAACAATACATCAACCAACTCCGCCCCATTAAAATCCATATTCGACGCTTCACCGTTATGCAGTGACGCATTGTTGAAATTAATAAAGTTCACATTGCTGAGTTTTGCTATGGAAAAGTCCAGATCATCGATTGCTGTATCAATATCAAAACCACAATCGGTAAAAACAACATTGATCAAATCTGCGCGCCGAAATGACACATCGGTTAATTCTGACTCCGTAAACGTCGCCCAATTAATAATTGAATTTTCAAATGTAGAACGATCCAGTTCCGAGTACTCAAACCTCACCTTATGCGCCTGTGTATATTTAAAATTCACATCGTGTAGAATTCCATCAAGAAAAGCCGTTTCAAAAAAAACGCCCTCAAAGGTTGAATTATTAAGATCGTTCTCTATATAAGGTATATCAAGAAATTTGTCGGTTCCGTAACGGGAAATCAAAGCTGTCGAGGTACTCGAAAAGTTTACAGTATCACCATAGATATAAGTCACACCACCGCTACCATCTCTTTGCCACCCCGCCGGCAAGTTTCCAGCCGGAATAGTGCCATTGAGTTTGGCAATGGAAGACCCTGTCAACGTAGCTGTTGAAAGATTAAACGGCACACTCATATCAAGGTTTGACCACAGCACATTGGTAGCATTGATACTGGCCAAATTTGGCGGGGTACTTCCCCAGTAAACACCATCCCAGACAGAGCCGGTAAAATCAGTATTGCTAAAATCTGCACCTTCCACATTAACGTTCACAAAAACAGTGTTGGAAAAATCCACTCCGCTGAATTCCGCATTACTGAAATCCGCATTGTTGAACACGAGATTGCTGTAATCCGTTTCCCCAGGCTCCAACACATCTTTGTCTACATTGCTAAAATCCACTGCCCCGCCAGCACAGATATCTGCTGTGGGTAACCATTTACCAGAGTCTCCTTCGCACACTGCTTTGACAATATCATCGTAGCCTGCTGCCGTACGACCACCAAGCGCCAGTGCATTATTAGTAGTTAGCGCCAGATTTGCCTGATAAGCATAGGGAGCTGCTGCAATACGGGTGCGTGGTGACAGTGCTTCACCATTGACCACCAACTCCAGATAGATTTCAGAGGCATTCCATAAATCGATATCCCATTCACTATCTCCACCGGTTTTTACTTGTGTACCAACCAAAAAGGAATAAACCCCGTCATTTACAGTTACACCATTATGATCTTCCTGGTACTTCAACACACCACTGTTCAGTGAATCCCATATCCTGACCTGGAAGTTAACGTTGCCATCAACTGGCACACCGACATCATCCAGCAAACGCCCCTGATAGTTCATCGGACCGATTGCAGCACAAACACTCTGCATCATTAAAATAACTATTAATCCTGCCAAGCCGGCTTTAAGCTTTCCCATGATACGCTCTCCCGTGTTATCAGCTGTTTTATACGCGCTGGATATACCAACCCTTGTTTCTTCCTCTACGCTTCCGTCATTACATCTATCGTTTTATTATCTTATCGTCATCGTCGGCTTACAGCATACAACCTGAATATGGCGATGAATATTACCATTATTATACTGCCAAGCTAGCGAGTTTAACGTTTTCTGCCCGGTAGAAACAAGCACAAACCGCAGATTCAAGGTCATATTAATGAAAAGATGCGCTATCAAATCCGGTGCTGTTATGGCCCTCTCAAGCCTTTGAATATTTTGCATTCCGGCCCCGCTTGCCTGACAATAGCTCACAACACGCACCCCGGCAACTAACACAGGATCCTCCATGATCAGCGATGATACGGTAAGCTCTGACGAAATTCTGATTAACGCCCCTGCTGAAGTCGTATGGCAGGTACTCGTGGATTTTGAAAACTATGGACAGTGGAATAAATTCTGCCCGGAAATCAAAACCCGGCTGGAGATCGGTGCCGCCGTCGAAATGATGTGCGATCTTGGCCACGGTCTGCAACAGCAGGTGGAATACATGACGCTTATTGAACCAAACCGCGCTATTGCCTGGGGCATGGAGAATAAACCTGGTGATCCGATCCATGCAGTAAGAACCCAACGCCTCACACCGATAGACGAATATAGCTGTACCTATATTTCTATTGACGAGTTTAGCGGTGAAGCTATAGCAGACATGCTCAAAGGCTTCGGCAAAAATATTGAGGACGGCTTTAATCTCTGCGCCAACGGCCTCAAACTACAAGCTGAAAAACTCTATAAAGAAGCTCTATAAAAACACTGATCAACACCAAACCAGGTAAGTTCCGTATAGCAAAAGCCCCACCCTTGCTCCAGGATAACGCACTTTTAATCCTGTCATGCAGTCGGGCTTATCATGAACACAATCCACCGCTGGAAACAGCGATCCGAGCAGGGGTTCGGCACCATGGGCAGAATGGTGGCCCGTCACCCATGGCGCTGGCTACTCGGCGCCATTCTACTTACCTCTCTGCTCGCCGCCCAATTGGTTAACCTGCGCACCGATGCCTCTATCGAGGGTTTTCTTGATGCAGAATCCCCGGCCATCATCAACTATGACAAATTCCGCAAGCAGTTTGGCCGAGATGAAATCTTCATGGTCACTATCGAAGTGGACGAGCTGTTTGATGCGGATTTTATTGAAACGCTGCGCACCTTCCATGAAGAACTGGAAAATACGGTTCCCTATGTAGATACCGTCGACTCCCTGATTAATGCGCGCCACACTTACGGGCGCGATGATGAATTAATTATTGAGGAACTGCTTGAAGAAGAACTACCGGAAGATCCCGAAACCCTTGCCCGCATTAAAAACTACACCTATAACAGTCCAAACTATCGCAACTACCTTATTTCAGAAGACCGCAAACTGATTGCCATCATTGTGAAGATTTTGCCGTTCCTGACCGAAGAACTCGAAGACGGCACAGTGATTCATACTAATATGGCGGATACCCAGATTGCCGAGTCCGATGCACAGATTCGCAAGGTCATTGCAAAATACGCCAGCGACAAATCATTTTCCAGTGAAATTCTGCTGTCCGGCTCACCTGCGGTAGGCAATGCACTCGGCCAGGCGGTAAAAACCGACTTCGCAGTATTCACGGTTATGGCACTGGTTATTATCGCTGTGGTTCTGGCGCTGGTATTTCGCCGCTTGTCCGGCGTTTTAATGCCACTGTTTGTGATGGTGCTTGGTCTCGTTGCCACGATCAGCACGATGGCAATGTTCGATACACCAATGCAAATGACTACATCGATGCTGCCATCGTTTCTATTGGCTGTCTGTGTTGGCTACTCCATTCACTTATTAAGTATCTTCTACCATCACTATGATTCCGGTGCTGATAAAGGTGAAGCGCTCGGTGAAGCGCTTGAACACTCCGGTTTGGCTATCTTTTTTACCAGTATCACCACTGCAGCAGGTCTGGGATCGTTTTCCACTTCGGAACTATATCCGGTCGCTAACCTCGGCATTTATGGTGCCGTAGGCGCCTTGCTGGCATTTGTATTTACCACGTTTTTGCTGCCGAGCCTGATTATGATTTTCCCGCTCAAGCGCAAAGCGATAAAAACAGATCAACAGAACAACAAAAAACAAACTCCCCTCGATAAAATTATTATCTGGTGCGTTCACATATCAACAACTCGCCCAAAGCTGATTGCCTTTGGTGGTATAGCGCTTTTCGTAGGCACCGTTGCCACTGCCATGCAACTTGACTTTACCCATGACTCTCTCAAATGGTTCCCGGAAGATCACCCGGTGCGTATTGCACACAGCAAAACCGAAGCGCGTATGGGTGGCACTCTGCCGATTGAAATCGTGATTGATAGCGGTGCTGCCGGTGCCGCCCTGGAGCCCGAACTACTGAACCAATTTGAAGGCTCCATTGACGAAATCAGCAGCTGGAAACAAGGCAATGTCTATGTTGCTAAAACTCTTAGCGTGCACGACATTATCAAGGAAACCCATCGGGCACTGAATAGCAATGACGAAACCTATTATGTAGTGCCGGATAATCGCGACCTGATTCGTCAGGAGCTGTTTATGGTAGAGATGGACGCTTCCGACGATCTGTTTTTACTGGTTGATCCCACCTACCAAACCCTGCGCGCAACCCTGTTTATTCCGTGGCTCGATGCTGTCGAGTACATGCACTTTATCAAGGATATCCGTGCACACTTTGACAGCAATTACGCACAGCAGGTCAGCGTTACCGGATTGACCGTTATCCTTGGCCAAACTTTCGCAGAGATGCTGTATTCCACCGGCGCCAGTTACGCCCTGGCCGCCGGCGTTATCAGCCTGATGATGATTGCATTAATGGGTGGCGTACGTATCGGCCTGATCAGTATGCTTCCCAATCTGCTGCCAATCACCACCGTACTTGCCCTGATGAAATTGGCTGGCGCGCCACTCGATATGTTCACCCTGCTAATCGGATCTATTGCAATTGGCTTAACGGTCGATGATACCGTTCACTTTATGCACGGCTTTCGCCGCGAATACGCACGCCACGGAGACACACGTCAGGCCATTCACGACACACTTAACACCTCGGGCCGCGCCATGCTCGTGACAACCATTGTTTTATCATTGGGATTCCTGATTTACACACAATCTGTATTGAGCAACCTGTTCAACTTTGGTGTGCTCACCGCCCTGTGCATTGTGTTTGCACTTATTGCAGACTTTTTGTTCGCTCCGGCACTGATGGTCTTATTAACTCGCAAGGAAAAGAATATTCTCAATAGCTAAGCCAATACAGACTTGACTCCGATAGGGATTGGCGTATCATCAGGCCCCCTGTAAGTAAGCACAGTATTTATTAAAATCTCTCGCAGTTTATCCGCAGTACCTTATTTCGTTTTTAGTAATCGTCCTACACTTCCAGCTTAACGGTCATTATCAGTATGACCATAAACAATACTCTTCCACACTTTACATAGGAATAAATTATGTCAGAAACAAGCACCGGAACCGTTAAATGGTTTAATGAAGCAAAAGGCTTTGGGTTTATCCAGCAGGATTCAGGCCCTGATGTTTTCGCCCATCACAGCAATATTGCCGGCACTGGCTTCAAGACACTGCTTGAAGGTCAGAAAGTTGAATTTGTTGTTACTCAAGGTCAAAAAGGCCCCCAAGCAGAAAATATTGTTGTTGTTTAGCCTAAATCACTCTAAATAGCGAAACAGGCAAAGCTAAAGCTTTGCCTGTTTCGGCTTCTCACATATCTACGATACCCGTCATGCAAACTCCTGAAAATGCCGGTGCCATTAAATTCACTGACCTGCCATTAGGTGATAAAGTCCAGCAAGCAATTGCAGCCATTGGCTACGAAACTCCTTCACCCATTCAGGCTCAGGCCATTCCTCCTCTTCTGGAAGGACGCGATTTACTAGGCGTGGCACAAACTGGCACCGGCAAAACTGCTGCTTTTGCTCTGCCGATACTCACCACCCTGGATAGCAATGCAGAGGGCGTACAGGTACTTTGCCTGGCGCCAACCAGAGAGCTCGCAATTCAGGTCGCCGAAGCCTTTAAAAGCTACGCAAAACATATTCCGGATTTTCATGTGATCCCGATCTACGGTGGCGCCGACTACCGCAGTCAGCTTCGTCAGCTCAAACGCGGCGCGCAGGTGGTGGTTGGTACCCCAGGGCGGGTCATGGATCACATTCGCCGCGGCACCCTGAAACTCGATACACTCAGAACCCTGATCCTTGATGAAGCTGACGAAATGCTGCGCATGGGATTTATTGATGATGTCGAATGGATCCTCAAGGAAATCCCCTCAAAACATCAAACCGCACTGTTTTCTGCCACAATGCCGGCTCCGATCAGAAAAATCACACGCAACTATTTGAACGACCCCGCCGAAGTTACCATCAAGGTAAAAACCACCACGGCTCCCGGTATCCGTCAGCGTTTTCTCCAACTCACCAACAAGCAAAAGCTCGATACTTTAACTCGCATTCTTGATGTAGAAGACTTTGACGGCATAATTATTTTTGTCCGCACACGTAATGCCACCCTTGAAGTGAGCGAACGATTACAGGCACGTGGCTATGCGGTTGCAGCTTTGAATGGCGACATTGCCCAACATCAACGCGAAAAAACTGTTGCACGGCTAAAAAAAGGCCAGATCGATATTATCGTCGCCACCGACGTAGCCGCACGCGGTCTTGATGTGGAGCGTATCAGCCATGTGATTAACTACGATATTCCCTATGATACCGAATCTTATGTACATCGCATTGGCCGCACCGGTCGTGCGGGCCGCAAAGGCGATGCCATATTGTTCGTGAATGGCCGCGAAAAGCGCATGCTACAGGATATTGAGAAAACCACTCGACAAGAGATTGAACGTTTTCGTTTTCCTCCCATTGAGGAATTAAATGAACGCAAAACCGCGCAGCTATTTGAACGGATTGATAACGAGCTGGGAAAAGATTTATCTGAGTATAATGCCCTTATAGACCAGTACATTGAGCACAACCCGGTTGACCCTGCAATGCTCGCCGCAGCTCTGGCAAGCATGGATGCCGGCAGCCAGCCTTTTTATCTGAAGCAAAGAAAACAGCCTGATTCCAGCACCGAAAGTAGCAGGAAAAGCGAAAGACATTCCAGGGAGAAGACACAAGATAGCCGCAAGCTGCGCGAAGATGATGAGTTCAGGGCCGACTTTTTTTATGATACCTATCGCCTTGAAGTCGGCGAAGAACACGGTGTAAAAAAAGGCGATATTGTTGGCGCCATTGCCAATGAAGCCGACATCGAATCAAAATATATGGGGCATATCGCGATCTACGGTACCTTCAGCACCATTGATCTACCTGAAGGCATGCCAAAAGAGATTTTTCAACTACTTAAAAAAGTCCGGGTTCGGGGTCAACAACTCAATATCAGCAAAGCGAAAAAATCTCACAAGAAAACAGTCAAAAGCTCCAATAAAAAGGCAGTCGGCGCCAACGCCCAGACCCGCAAGCAATCCCGCGAAAAAAGTCAGCGCCAGCAAAGGGCAAACTCAAAAAAGAACACTGGAAGGCAGAAAGTTTCAAAAACTACTAAAGGCCCAGCGCCCGGAAAGAAGCCGCGCAAAAGAAAACCTAAAAAAGATTAACCCTGTCGAATGCTAAAACAGCTTAATCTCCCGGGTATTCACCCCGAGCCATTTGGCACCACCTGATTTACTACCATTTTCCAGTTCGATAATGGCCACATTGCCCGAGCCATCCTGCATCACCACATCAACATCATTATCCGCATCGGCATCTATCACACCTTTAACTTCATAATTGAAATTGCCAAGCCAACGACCCGTTACCTTGGCGGCACTTTCGATTTCTACTACTTGCACTGAACCGGTACCACTGTTCTGTTGCACCAGATCTATATCGCCATCCGCATCAATATCACCCAGTGCCAGCACTTCTGTACCACTCCAGACACCTATCCAGCGCCCGAGCACCTTGCTGCCATTTTCCATCTCAACAACCATGACATCACCGCCATTGGCCATAAAGATATCAGCATCGCCATCGTTATCCGCATCACCGGCACCCACAATGCTACGACCGGACCACTGCCCGATCCAGCGTGCAGCAACCTTATCGCCGTTTTCAATTTCGATCACCATTACGTTGCCATTACTATCACCACTGACAATATCCTCATCACCGTCGTTATCGACATCCGCCAGCGCCTGAATGCTATAACCCGTCCAGCTACCAAGCCAGCGTTGCTGCTGCCGTTCACCACCTTCCAATAACCATGTAATAATCGCCCCACTGCCATCCTCAAACACATAATCACTATCGTTATCCGTATCGAGATGACCACTAAACGTAAAACTATAGCCCGTATTAACAGCCATGCTATCAATCGCATGCAATACGCCATTGTCAGTATTTACAGTTTGGTAACCGACATGGTCATTATTATCATAGTGAAAAATTAAATCGTTCTGGCCATTAGCATCTACATCGCCATAGGCACGCAACTCACCATTAATGGCATTCACATTACTCCAACTACTGACTCTGGCCACATCTTCAATATACCAAATGGTTATGTCACCATTCGCCGCCTGAAATACCAGGTCACCATCCAGATCCGCATCTACATCGCTACTGTTGCGATCCAATACCGGCAAAGTATTATCCAGAGGGAATGGGTCATCAATATCCGCAATACCATCATTGTCATCGTCTGTATCGGCGTTATCGCCTATACCATCACCGTCGGCATCCGCTGTTTCGCTATTATCCGTGGGAAACGCATCAACATCATCATTGACACCATCGCTGTCGGTATCTGCCATTGTCGGATCAGTATCAAGCTGCCACTCTTGCAAATCTGTCAGATTATCCAAATCATTATCGGTCGCAGCATTGGCGGCATCTTTGCTATCAAGGCCATAGGAAATTTCCCAATCATCAGGCATCTGATCGTTGTCATCATCGCTATCGAAATCATCGCCCCATAAATCACCGTCGGTATCAAGGGTTTCACTTGCATCTATTGGAAACGCATCTGCGCCATCCAAAGCACCATCTCCATCACTATCGGCAATCAATGGACTAGCTTGCTGCAAAAATTCATCCAGATTGCTCAGACCATCACTATCTGCATCGCTAGCGGCATCAGACGGATCTGTATTATCAAAACCATAGGCATCTTCCCAACGATCATGCATGCCATCGCTATCCGCATCCATATGCAATTCATATAGACGCACACCTTCATTTTCGCTGGTGACAGATATTGTTATATTGCCATTTGCCAGTCGACCCAGCATTGATACTTCATAGCCCGCATGCTGAAAGTCCACTGTTCCGCGGAAACTATAAAGCAGCGAACCATCCTGACCAGAGTAAACCCGCGCATGCCCGGTCTCTGTACCCGGCAAGCTGGCTTCTGAAGAACCAATAATAAAATCATCATAGCCGTCATAATCCACGTCCCCCGCACTACTCACCGAGAAACCTGCACGATCATTCGAGTATTCACCTTCAATATAATACAGTCTTGTGCCATCAGCACCGGAAAACACACTCACACTACCGGCACGGTTCGCAACATCATCGTCTTCATAAGCACCCACAATGACATCCGGATAACCATCGTTGTTAACATCACCGGCTGCATTGACTGCATAACCAAAACGCTCACCCTCGGTATCACCATAAAAGGTATAGAGGTCACTGCCATCAACACCGGATAGAATCGTTGCACTCCCGGTATTATTGACCCCTTCTGTCAGGTTATCGTCATAGCTGGCACCTACAAGCAACTCGCTAACACCATCACCATCAATATCACCAATATCATCCAGCGACACACCAAAATTATTTCCACGATAAATGGTATAAAGCGTGGAGCCATCAATACCACTGTAGGTTCGAATATAACGGCCAGGCGCACCCGCTGCAAAATCATCATAGCCATCATTATTAATATCACCCATACCTGAAACGGCACTACCCAGTTCGTGATTATCATTATCGCCATTAAAACCATACAGCGTAGAACCATCCTTGCCGGAGAAAACATAAATACGCCCGGCATCATCATCAACCCAATAGCGGTGAAAGGGAGCACCGACGATAAAATCCGGGTAGCCATCGTTATTGACATCACCCGCCGCACTCACCGAGCGACCAAAGTAGTCACCGCTATCTTCGCCGGTATAGTTATAGATCAGACTGCCATCAACACCGGAAAACACTCTGACCAAACCTGCATTATTACCGTTGTTATCATTAATCGGATCACCAATCACAATATCGTCATAGCCGTCGCGATCAACATCACCAATCACATCGACACTTTGCCCAAATCGATCACTACTTTGGACACCAAATAATTCGTAGAGAGCAAGATCCGGTTGACCATTATCAAACGGTGCTGCATCTACCACATCGGCAACACTGTCATTATCATCGTCACTATCACAGACATCGCCGAAAAGATCCGCATCGTTATCAGCCTGGTCCACATTACTTATCAAGCGGCAGTTATCCGTACTATTGGCAACTGTGTCACTATCTGTATCAATCGTTAATACCGCTGTATTTGTCTGCCCTTCGCTGCTTCTGCCCCAGCACTTCACCCCTTTATCATCCAATACACAGTGATGCTGATAACCTGTCGACAGGGTCACCGGATTTACAAGCGCTGGCGGCGCATTTTGCCCGGCACCGTTTGCCCCCCAACAAGTTACGTAATAAGACGTGCTGCCCTGACGCAGCGCACAACTGGTGTTCTGCCCCATGCTGACGGCAACCGCATTACCGGTTTGTGGCGGGTTAGACTGATTAGTCCCATTTTTGCCCCAGCAAATAACGGTACCGCCATCGTGGATGGCACAGGTATTCGCCTCACCGGTAGCAACAAAGGTGGGATTCGTTAATGCAGGGATAGTTGTTTGACCATGACTGTTTGATCCCCAGCAAACAACACCGGTGCTATCAAGTGCACAACTATGATAACCACCCGCAGCTACCTGGGACGGGCTGGATAACGCAGGTACCGTAGTTTGACCATTACTGTTATTACCCCAACAACTCACACCACTGCCGTGCAAGGCACAACTGTGGTTATTAAACGCACTAATTTCACTAACATTGGACATGCCGGGTACGGAGGTCTGTCCGGAGCTATTATCACCCCAACAGGTAACACCGTTTTCATCGAGTGCGCAGACATGGCTGTTGCCCACCGCAAGCTGTGTCACATCGCCGAGTACCGGAGGCGAAGCCTGCCCTGAACCGGTTGAACCCCAACACTGAATACCGTTATCACCCTTGCCACAACTGGTGTGCCAGCCGGCGCTAGCCAGGTAGTCGGGGATGGCGGGGTCAAACCCATTGGCTATTTCCCAGTCATCGTCCAGGGTATCCAGATCGCTATCAGCAGCCAGGCTATTCAAGGGCATCAGTGTTGTTATTACGATCAGTAAAAGAAAACCGATATTCAGGCATCTCATGGCCTTTTCTCCTTTTATTATCAATTACTTACAGCTTTATATTGATTGAAAAATTTAGCTTTGTAATTCTGTAAACAACCAGCGCCGGAAATAGTAACATTTTAAGCACATCCAATGAACCCACACTGTTAGAACGTTTATTAATATCTGGTGAGTACTCTTTCCGCCTAAAGACGGCGATTAATATGGTAACGATCCTCACCGCGCACCATCACCGTCGGTGGCTGTGCCGGATCCCAGATCGTTGGCTCCCAGGGTGTCATTGGAATGCGCACTTTTTGGTCCGGCGGGCTGTAGCGCAACCCCATGGCATAACGCTGCTGCTTCGACGGATTATCGGAGCCATGCCAAAGATTGCCATTAAAAATAATGAACTCACCATCCTTGATCTGCGGACGAACAAAGTCGGCATTGGGCCACCACTGTCTGGCTATCTCCAACGCGCGCTCGTCCTCCATCATTGAAAAAATCGTTTCCTCCCCGGTACAGAGATAATCTTCCGGGCGTTTCGGAAAACGGTGTGAGCCTGGCATAATCTTGAGTGCATTTTCCGGTGTGGTATTAGCCGCACCCATCCAGACACTCACCCCCTGCAAATGGTGAAATTCATTATCAGTATGCCAATGCAATCGCCCACCCGGAGGTTGAAAGAAACAGATAGTAGCCCAAAGCATGACATCATCACCGAGCAGGCTTGCAATACGTTCTACAATCTCCGGGCGTTTTCCCACTTCAAGCAATTGCGGTGAAAGCGCATGCAAACTTTGAAACCACGGAGAATCCTGATAGTAACTACCACCATCAGCATAAAATGTTGCGAGGGTTTCCCTCTCCGGGTAAAAGAAGCCGCGGGTTTGATCATAGGCTTGCTGTAATAATGGCGCTAGCGCATGAGCCTCTTCAGCTGACAACAGGGAATAAGGGCCTACCCAACCATCAATATCAAAGCGCTGTTGTTCTTCCTCTGTCAGCATAAAAGATTTATCGCAAATAAATAAAGATACTATAGTAAAACAGAGTCCATCCAAGACTTAAATAAGAATATTGTACCTTCCATGACTATTAATAGATTTAGTCTTTTTAGTCCTGTTATTCATGATAAGCTTCTGCCACAAGAAGCATGTTTAAGCAAAAAGGATATTTTAAGGAGAGCACATTATTCGCATGCGACACATAAACCTGACACCGCTTTTGTTTCTGTTTATTTGCTCAACCATTAATGCAGCAACCAACTACTACGTCAACTACACCTGCGAAGTGGACAGTGGCACCTCCGGTGACTCCTCCTGGAGTTCAGAGGTCTGCACTCCTGTCTCATCGGTACCCTCCAGTGCTTTACCGGGTGATCATATTCATTTTCAAATGATATCCTGCACCGGTAATCCTGTATGCAGCGGGGTCGATCTCAATGTCTCGGAAAATGCTATCGATATTTATGCCGCAGGCAATACTGGACAAACCATCAAGACACTGACTTTTGGTAACAATGCTTTTGGCTCTGCCAGTGCGGACTTCCCGGACGTTTTTTTCTGCTTCCCCGGGCATTTTTTTTGCCGCACAAGCATCAACTATGAGTCTTATACTATACCGGCAGTTTCTACAGACAGTGACAGCGATGGTTTTATTGATAGTAACGACAACTGCCCGGAGCACATCAACCCGGATCAGCTGGATATGGATAACGACACAATTGGTAACGCCTGCGACAGTACAGAAGGCAATTTCACCGTTGATGGAACCTATAAAGGCACTGTTCAGAAACAGGTGACTCAATAATCTTCTATCTATAAAGCTTTCATACCGGTCGCTTTAACACCATTGTCGCTACCTTATACTCGGCGACCAGCTCCCCGTGTTGATTTATCAACTGATTCAACGAGGTAACGATACCCCTGTCCGGCTTCGATTTTGATTCACGGTGTTCAACCACTTCCGTTACGAGTCGCACGGTATCACCGGCAAAAATCGGTTTTGGAAATTTAATATCATTCCAACCCAGTGCCGCAATCGCAGCCACATCATCATCCATAATGGTATGAGTCAGGCGGATACCTACCGCAAGATTGTGCGTGCTCGCTGAAAACAAACCACCCACCGGGGTATTTTTTGCCAGCTCTTCATCAAGGTGAAACGGCATTGGATCCCATTTCGCCGCAAATTCCTTGATCTCTTCAGCCGTGAACGTATAGGTCTCGGTGGATTCAGTACGGGAACCCAGCGGCATATCTTCAAAATATTGCATAACGTTAACGGTTACTAATTATTTAAAATATAATCGGCACATTTTTCCGCAATCATCACGCAAGCCGCATGCGTATTACCGGATACAACTTCCGGCATAATCGATGCATCGGCTACGCGCAGGCCCTCAATGCCATGTACTTTTAATTGCGCATCAACCACCGCCATGTCATCGCTACCCATTTTGCAGCTACCGGCCAGGTGATGAACCGGATCGCCGGTATCGCGGATATAGTTGAGAATATCTTCATCACTTTCTATCGCAGAGCCTGGACCCAATTCCTCTCCACCATAAGATTGCAATGCAACTTTGGTGAAAATATCACGGGTTTTACGAAACGCATCAATTGCTACTTTCTGGTCGTTTTCTGTTTCCAGATAATTCACCAGAATATCAGGCTTTGCCTGCATATCAGACGATGTGATATGGGTAGAGCCGCGACTTGTCGGGCGCAAATTGCACGAGGCAATCGTAATACCTTCAATCGGCACCATATTACCCTTGGCATCTTTCTCACTCGCTGCCGGTGCAAAATGAATTTGCGAGTCAGCTCGTGCTACGCTATCGGAAGACTTATAAAACACCGCCACCAGTGCAGCCGGGTTCGATAGAAAACCCTCCTTTTTAAACAGATAGCGAAACAGGTTTTTAATCATACGCAGCGGTTTGGCTTCGCTGTAATAGGTATCACCACTGGATACACTGCGAATCAGGTAGGCATTCCAGTGATCGTGCAGATTCTCACCCACTCCAGGCAATTCATGCACCACGTCAATCCGGTGTTTTGCAAGTTGTTCCGGGTCGCCGATACCGGAAAGCTCAAGAATCTTCGGTGAGTTAATTGCACCACCACAAAGTACGACTTCTTTCTTCGCAGTCAATGTGGTTTTTTGTCCTTTAATCTCACACTCTACACCCGTGACTTTTTTATTATCTGTCAGCACCTTGCTTACATTGGCAAACGGAATCACCGTAAGGTTTGCCAGATTTTTTCCTTCACCTAAAAATGCTGTGGCACTGCTCCAGCGTTTGCCATTTTTAATATTGTGGGGGAAATAACCTACGCCTTCCTGAGCTTCTGCGTTGATATCATGATTGCGTGCATGGCCGCAGTCTTCTGCGGCGCGAATAAAATCTTCACAGATTGGAAATTCGTTTTTAACATTGCCTACCCACAGCGGTCCACCGCTGCCGTGAAAATGGTCATCACCATTTTCATGATCTTCCGAGCGTTTGAAATACGGTAACACATCTTCAAAAGCCCAGCCATCATTACCTAACTCGGCCCAACGGTCGTAATCTTCTTTTTGACCACGCACATAGACCATACCGTTAATCGCACTGCAACCACCGAGTACCTTACCGCGGGGTAAATCCACTTTGCGGTTATTGAGGAACGGTTCATTAACCGTTGTATAGTTCCAGTTGTTGTCATGTTCCTTCAGCAAAAACGCAAAGCCAAGGGGAATATGCAGCATGAGGTTTTTTGCCGGGCTACCCGCCTCAAGCAAGGCAACCTGCAAATTACTACTTTGTGCAAGACGATAAGCGAGTGCACAGCCAGCCGAGCCCGCACCCACTACAATCACATCATATTCCTGATTCATCGTTACCACTCTTTAACTACATTCACTTTGCTGGCTAATCTGTCGGTGCCAGCCCATACAGCTCATCAACGCCAAAGCGCTTGCCGGCAGAGAAACCTCCATCAACGGTCATCGCACTACCGGAGACAAATGAGGCTTCATCCGAGGCAAGAAACGCAGCGACATTGGCCACTTCGCGTGGAGTACCCATACGTCCCAACTGGTGTGCGCCATCAACCCGGGCGCGCATACCCGGATCTTCAATTGCAGCAGACATTGGCGTTTCAATAAAGCCCGGACAAATCGCATTCACACGAATGCCCCAGCGCCCGTAGTCAATCGCCATGTTCTTACTTAACAGCACCACCGCACCTTTCGACGCATTATAGGGCGCGGTAAACTCCTGCGCCTCGAGACCCTCAACACTCGCAATATTCATAATCGATCCGGAGCGCTGCTCCATCATAATCGGTAGCGCATGGCGACACGCGAGGAATGTACCGTTGAAATTAATATCCATAGTGCGATCCATTTCTGCCGGGTCACAGAGATGCACCGAACCCACACCGGCCACCCCCGCGGAATTCACCACAATATCAAGGCAACCTAGTTCACTGTGGGTCTTTTCAATCGCCGCCTTTAATGCGTCATCATCAGTCACATCCCCTTCAATAAACAGACACTTCGGTTGCTGCTTAACCGCTTCTGCCCAATCGCCTTCGCTGCTATCGGCAAGATCAAAACCCACCACAATCGCACCGTCTTCCACAAAACGCAGCGCACAAGCCGCACCAATTCCCGAAGATGAGCCTGTGACAAAAGCCACTTTACCTGCGAGTTTTCCCATCGTATTTCCCCTGTGTCCCGTTCGCTCAACAGCCTGCGGATATTATCCGAATCAGCTGAAATCGATATAGATATATTGCTATATTTAAATATACTACAGTATAAGTTTGGCAGTATAAGTACTGTTCGCAAACCCTGCCCGGGTCATGCACACCTTGCCATAACCCGGTCATCGCAACTGCCTATTACCTATGGAACAGCACATAATATACACGTATACTCCAGTATATTAACTAGAGAACAGGTAACGCGTGAACGAATCAGCTTCCGGAAAAGATAGCTCCGCCGACAAGGCCGACGACAGTGGTGTAAGCCGTATCGAGCGCCGCAAGCTTGAATTCCGTGACAAGATTACCAGTGCTGCCACCCGCTTATTTGAGCAAAATGGCGTGGCAGAAACCAGTGTGGCGTCAATCATCAAGGAAGCCGACATCGCCCACAAAACCTTCTTTAATCACTTTCCCACCAAGGACCACTTGCTGCTGCATATTGCGAGCACCTTCAGTGGCAATGCCTATGAGGTATTCCGTGAGGGATTTAAAAAGCAGACCGATCCGAGAAAACGCATTGAGTACTGCCTTGTTAACGTGGCAAAAGCGCTGGATGCCGTGAGCCCCCACTACAAGGAATTATTAAACTTCTATCTGATCAGCGGTACGGGCTCCAATGATCTGCGCCGCGAGCAACAGGAACAATTTACCGCAGTGATCCATGAAATCATTAGCGACGCAAAGTCCCAGGGGCTACTGCAGGAAGGCAATACGGTGGAGACCTACACCGATATTGTGGTGGGCATTTGTGTCTCCACGTTGCTGAACTGGAGCCTTGAGAAAGATTTTCCCATCGTGGCGAAAATGAAGCTTGCGATCAAATTTATCAATAACAGCATTTTTGTAACCTGATACCCCTGTATCTCAGAGTTGAATCCAGGGTTATAAATGTCGCAAAATATCAAGTTTGAGCGCTTGTACAACATTTCACCACTGGCGCCCTGCTCGTAATATGCAGCATCAAAATTTAGCACTGTAACGTTTAACCATTTAGCACTGGAGTTTCTTATGGCTGGTGACAAACAGAACCCCTCGGTTGTAATCATCGGTGCCGGCATGACCGGTATTGGCCTTGTAATCAAACTGCGCGAAGCCGGCATCAGAGACATTGTGATGCTCGAAAAGGCCGACTCCATCGGCGGCACCTGGCGCGAGAATACCTATCCCGGTGTGGCCTGCGATGTACCTTCCCACGCCTATACCTACTCGTTTGAGCCAAACCCGGACTGGAGTGATTTCTTTGCCTGTGGCGCAGAAATTCACAAGTACTTTGAGAAAGTCTATTACAAGTACGGCGTAAATCACGACACACACCTGAACGAAGCGGTCACCAGTTGTGTGTATAACGACGACACCGAAACCTGGACAGTCAAAACCAGCAAGGACAACACCTACGAAGCCGACCTGCTGTTCTCCGCTGCGGGTATTCTGCATAAACCGGCCTACCCGGACATTGAAGGTCTCGACAGCTACCAGGGCATTGCCATGCACTCAGCGCGCTGGGATCACAGTGTGGATATGAAAGGCAAACGCATTGGTGTCATTGGCACCGGTTCCAGTGCTGCGCAGTTAATTCCTGAACTGATTGATACCCAGGGCACTGATGTCACTGTCTTCCAGCGCACCGCACAGTGGATTGTCAAAACCGAAAATAAGCCCTACAGCGATGCAGACAAGGACCGTTTCCGTGAAAAGCCTTCGCGCATGCAGCGTATCCGCAATATCGCATTAACCATTTTTGAACAGGGTACGACGGCACTCACAAGTGACAGCTGGTGGGATCGCCAGATGCACAAACTGTTTGCATGGAATGCGCGCCGTTATCTCAACAAGGAAATCAAGGATCCAATACTGCGCTCCAAACTCACACCGGACTACAAGTTTGGCTGTAAGCGCGTGGTGATGAACAGCACGTTCTACCCGGCGATTCAAAAATCCAATGCCCACCTCGTTACCGAAGGTATCGATCATATTGAAGCAGACGGCGTGGTAACCAAAGACGGCAAAAAACACGAAGTGGATATTCTAATCCTCGCCACCGGCTTTGACCCCGCTGCGTTTATGCGCCCGATGGAGTTCAAGGGTCGCGGCGGTATTTCCATCGACGAAGCCTGGGAAAAGAAAGTTCAGGCCTATCGCTCTCTGTGTATTCCGCAGTTTCCGAATTTCTTTTTAATGCTTGGCCCGAACTCACCGATTGGTAACTACTCGGTGATTGCGATGAGCGAGATCCAGGCCGACTGGGCACTTGCCATTGTGAAGCACTGGCAATCTGACAGACTCGCAACGATTGAAGTCAAACCTGAAGCGGTAGAAGGCTGGCGTGCCATGCTCAAGTCAAAAATGAGTCACACTGTGTGGGCCAGCGGTTGCCAAAGCTGGTATCTCGATGCCGACGGCGATCCGCTGACCTGGCCTGATAAATGGAAAGCCTGGGTCAAGATGATGAAAGAGGTGGATCTGACCCATTTTGTTACCGGCAACAGCAAAGCCGCACAAAAGGATGAACCTGCCAAAGCGGCTTGATGCGCATAGCTATTAAGTAGTTATCAATACAAAGCAATAGAAAGGGCTGCATACGCAGCCCTTTCTATTGCCTGATTCAATCCTCCTGATTGGAAAATAGCACATCGAACCAGCGTATATCTTCCGGTCCAAGTTGAGCCTCAGCGTGAAGCTTCGGGTTCTGGTATACATCCTTGTACACATGATAGATAGCTGTGATAGTGAGCTGTTTCCAACGGGCATTATCTTCACCTGCAAAACTGCCATTTGCAAGATTCGGATCCACCAACGGGTCATGCTCACTCTCGTCTGTACGCAAAGTCAGATCCAGCTCTTGCAATACAGGATTAATCACTTTAATCGTCGAGGACTCTGAAAATTGTTGCAGTACGTTTTTCTCGGCATTTTTAATTTGCTCCTCCAATTGTGCCCGTGTCATTTTTTCACCAGCAGGGCGTAAACCGTATTTACTTAACAAACCAGTAACACCGGGCAACAAAGCTTTTGCCGCAATTCCAGCCCCCAGTAAGGGGTTAAAAATCGCCGCAACACCGCCTACCAGCAACATACCATAGGTCAGCTTGCTGCCTAATGCATCAATATCATTCGCCAGGCTTTCAAGGCTACTGACACTCTCCGCCTGATTCTCTGTCGCAATATCACGGGCAGAACTCAGCATCTGCTGTTGCAACGCAACTTCGGCATGCTCATGGGCAAAATGAAATACTCTACGCTTTGGCAAGTTGTTAACTTCAGGAACACCTTTCGGCAAGCAGCGCATGGTATGTAAAGCAAAGCCGGTTTCCGAAGGTACAAAGGGAATCACAAAATAGTGTTTTTCATCATATTCAACACTGTAGTTATCCGAGCTTTCTCTGGAAATAAATACCGGTAGGCCGTTAACAACCTCTTTGAACATTGACAGGCCATTCTGAACCTCTTCAAGCAGCTTATCGGCAAGCGCACTAACAGATTCAGCACCTTTTTGAAAAAATGACTTCATAACCTGATTGCCCTGCGCACAAGTTAATCGCGAATCAACTGCCCGGAAAAAACTGCTTCGCTATTAATTTTAACCGTCACCTTGTCACCCTCTTTTGGGTCTTCGATTTCTATTTCTTCTTCATGGTAGATGCGCCCCGAGGTATTCTTTTCCGCGGGCAAGGTATACACCTTTACTTCATTTAAAAACACATCCACCGGGCTGTAGCACCACTTTTCTTCCAGCTTTAATTCCAGCTCTATCACCCTGCCTTTCTTTTTGTAGCACTTGAACTCAACCTCACCACGCCCCACACCTTCATTGAGCGGAAATTTCGCTTCGTATTCCCAGAGCTTTCTATCTCCCAACAAAAAGAGAACCGCGATAACTGCTACCACCCACACCCAAGTGGGCAGATTACTAATAAACTCAATCATTTCCATAGCAACGCTCCACGATTATGATTTCAGGACCATTGGTTTTCATGCTTTCAAGATAGCGCGCCTTTTTCGCTCGCCACAAACTGCATGGTTCTCTCCAGTGCGTTCTTATCCACCGGTACACAAAACGCATTAAAGTCGGTGACACCAATGTCTTTCAAGTGCTGTAGCTGTTGCCTCAGCGCTTGCTCGTCACCAACCATGGCGACATCTTCCGGTGTCGAACCTTCCATTTCCAGCATGCGCTGATAGGACGGCAAATGATTGTACATTTCCATGCTTTTGGCAATTCTGGCCCGGGCCGCATCCACATCCTGCGTTAGTACAATAGGAAAACCTGCAACAATGCGCGGTGCAGGCTTACCTGCCGCAGTAGCGGCTTTGGTAATAGAAGGGATGATATGACTTTCGAGGGTCTTCGGGCCCGTCATCCACGTTGTTGTGCCATCGGCCAGACGCCCGGCAATCTCCAGCATCTTCGACCCCAGTGCCGCCACCAGAACCGGCACCGGTGTTTTCGCGTCGGGCACATTCATCTGCGCATGCACACGAAATTCATCGCCGTTAAAACCGCAAGCCTCGCCGCGCAATAGCGGCATCAACACCTGCAGGTACTCATTCATATGGCTGGCAGGTTTTGCATAGGAAATGCCGTACATATCTTCAATCACAAGCTTGTGTGACAAGCCCAGCCCGAGCTCAAAACGTCCCTGCGTTGCCGCACTTGCTGTCAATACTTGCAACGCCAGTGCCGTCGGATGGCGCGGATAGCTCGGTGTCACCGCAGTGCCCAAACGAATGTTTTCTGTTTCACGCCCGGCAATCGATAACAGGGTAATCGCATCAGTACTAAACACCTGTGCCATCCACGCCTGCTCATAACCCAGAGCCTCGGCAGTTTTAATTTCCTGCAAAATTTCATCAATACTGGCAATACCATTGTTGTCCATGCCACACATATAACCGAGTTTCATTTTCTCTCCTGATTCGTATTACTACCGTTTCCGGTTCATTAGCTCAATCTTTTTGCTCACGTATCTGCTTTAACCAGGGACGCGGTGCGAGCCCCGTCCACTGCTTAAATGCATGGGAAAAAGCGACTGCATCATTAAAACCAAGCTCCAGCGCAATTTGCTCTGTGGTCAAATCCGCATAAAGCAGGCGATCCATAGCACGTTTGTGACGCACCTCCTGAAGAATATGACTAAACGTTTCCTGCTCTTTTTTTAACTGGCGCTGCAAGGTACGCGGCTCAATTTGTAAACTGCGTGCCAGCTCTTCAAGGCCCGGTATCGGGGTCAAGCGCGACAAGTGATCGCGAATCATTGCACTGTAGCGAAACGGTTCATCAATTTCTGCCGCAATACGTGCACACTGCGCCTCATAAAACTCTTTCGACAAGGCGTCAGCTGTCGGCACCTGTCTTTCAAGCGTAGACAATGGAAATGACAAACCCGAATCTTGCTGACCAAATGATACCGGACAGCCAAAAAACTCTTGGTAGGCCTCTATCTGCTCCGGGCCATCATGGGCAAAGTGCACTTCCAGTAATTCCAGTTCACCACCGAGCGCTTCACTGAACAGGGTTTTGATACAGGCCATATCCCGTTCCAACAAAAATCGTTCTTCACGACCCGAGCCTGCACGCAATTCAAACGCAATCACATCATCGCGGATTTCTCCCGAGGTTTCGCAGATCCCCCAGACCAGCCGTGGATAGCGCATGATCAGATCAAAGATATCTCCGAGCGTTGCGCAGGAACGAATCGCAAGGCCCAGTACAGAAAAATTGTGCAGATGGTAGTGGCTTGCCAGCTCCAGACTTGCGGAGGGCTCCGGTAAAAACTCCAGCGCTTTTTCCACCAGCTTTAATTCCTGCTCAAAGCTAATAGTAAACGCCGGGTCAATCAGTTCACTTTTGCGAATACCCACCGCGCCAAGCAATTCCTCGTGGGCCACACCGCGACTGTTTAACATATTGAGTAGCGGAATCAGACCACAGGCCAGCCGCGTGCGATGACGCAGGGTATTGGCATTAAAAGCAGTGGTATCAATCACAGCCAGTGATCACCGAGTTTGGCAGGTACGCCTATAAATTGAGCAAGCCTATGCCTTTCATACAATGGGGCCCACCCCAGTGCTCAACTACCTTGCCGTTTTCCATACGCAAAATCGCCGTGCCATTAATTTCGATTTTTTCACCGGAAGGCGGCACATCGTAGTAGGCTTCACCGGTATGAGTGCCCACGACACTCCAGTTGGTAACAATATGGTCACCACTTTCAAGTACAAGATTCACGTCAAAGCGCATATCGGGAAAGGCCTTTTTGGCATTTTCCCAGAACTCTTTTTCCCGCGGGCGAATATCTGTACCCACCGCTTCCGGATTAACCCGCTGCGTGACATGGCTCATAAAATTATCGGAAAAATACTCAAAAACGGCATCATAGTCGCCATTAGCCATACGATCCGAATAATTCGCGAGATGATGCAGGTTGTCGCTCATGGGCCCTTCCTCCCGATCAGAAAACAGTAATGCTGCGAGAGCACAAGTATACTCTGAATTGTAGAAATTCCTACTCGGGTTGATGCGAGTGCTACTGCTGGATCAGGCGCTGGCCTTTGTAGTCAGAATTCAGATCCAGATCAATCTCATTTGAATTCGTGCCTGTTAGTGGAGCCTCATCCACAGTATCCGGTACACCATCATTATCATCATCAATATCTTCCGTTACATCGCGACAGCCGTCACTATCTTGATCCGTACTACCATCAGAGGTCCATCCAATCTCACCCGCAGAGCAATCATCTGAATAATTGCTCACACCATCATTATCTTTATCTGCATCACAGACATCCCCGAGTGCATCACTATCTATATCTAACTGATCCTGATTCGCAACTATCGGGCAATTATCATTGCCATCCAGAATAGCATCGTTATCATCATCCGGATCAGCATCATTGCATTGACTATCATTATCGTGGTTGTACAACGGCCTGCCCAGTACCGGATCACCATCACAAGGATCCAGATTATCTGGATAGCCATCGTTATCATTATCCGGGCTAGTAGTTAACACCAAAGGAATATTGACTTCCCACAAACCATCATAATCTAACAGCCAGCAGAAAAACTGACTGCTGCTCTGTGCGCAAACATAATTGCCATAGCCATCATCGGTAAACCAGACATCCTGCAGGGCCTCAGCAGCGGTAGCCGAAGAATAACCAATCTCACCATGGCAACCCCCTAATAGAGACGGTTCTGTCTCAAATGAACAATTGATGGAATTGCCCGAGATCGAACAGGTATGGGTCGCACTATAGCCTTCCCAATAATCGTAGGGATAACCACAGCGCAGAGGGTCATAAACAACCTGTGCGGTCGTCGCTGAATAGGCTAGCGGACAGACGAAGAATAATATCGAAATATTAAATAGATGGATAAATGTGTGTTTTCTAATCATTGTAGATCGTTTCCTTAATCTGATTTTTCGATAATCTGTAATTTCTATTTTTAATCGTAATTTTCGCTAAGGATACCAGCCTGCACAAGCTGTAACAACATATCTAACCTATTGATTTAACAGCGCTTTATCATGCTTACCCTAACAGGAGGTGGTAAATAAACCTGAAACTACTGATAAATTGTCGGAAATACCCAAACCCGGGGCCTCAAGGGCACAAAATCGGAGCCCCCGTCAAAATATTGGGTAAAATCCCGCTCGGAACAGCGCTCAATAATATAAACCGCATTCTGATAAACAATTTCCTGACACATATAACCGCGCTGATAATGAATATCATACTCACCCAACCGTGATACTTTGCTTTTCTTGGCTAGCCGGTCAAATTGAAAAGGTTTGCTCATGCGCATCTTCACCGGCTCCGGAAAAATATGATGCCGGTCAATTCTGCGGTAGTGATCAAACACCGAAGCGTATTCACCCTGCTCTATCTGCCTGGATAAATCCGGGTACTGCTGTAGATAAGCTTCTTCATCCAATACCAGGGTTTGTGCCAGAATATTTTCCACATTAACAAACCGGTTAGATCGATCACCAATAAATTCAAATTCATTATTCGTTCTCAAACCCACCCAGGCAACAGAAGGCTGGTCGGCGCGGGAAAATCGCTGCTGCAGAAAATTTTCCATATCCAGAGTCGCCAGATACATAGGCGATGGTTCCAGTGGCCACACTGTTAACAGCTGACGCGAGCGCTCCCCTCCGGTAACTGCCATCAGTGCAATCAAAGCAACCGCCATAAGCCCTCTGAGCCAACGCTGCGGTATGCAAACCAGGCAAAGAATCACTGATACGACCAATAGTGCAAAACCAATAAATAAGTGTCGCGGTAACGACTGCCCTGATAACAAGAAAAACCACAGCAAAACAGGCAATGCAGAAAAAGCAACCAACGTTGCCAGCCTGGGCCTGCCAAGCTGCCAGATCGATACTATCAGCACGAGACTATACACACACAACCACAACACTATGCCCAATCCTATACCTGACCCGGACACAATAGAGCCCTCGAGCATGGCTTTTGCCATCGACATATTCTCTCCGTAAAGCTTACGGATAGTTTCAATTGCCATATCCGGCGAACCCAGCAACATGCACAGGTTGTCCATGCCACTGCTGTAACCATACATGAGTTTCAGGAGCGTATAATATTCTGACTGCCACTGCGGGCTTTGCATCTCAATCAGCGACATGGCATAAAGATAAAAAACAAAAGGCACTACACCTGCGATAGCACAAAACACACATACTGAACCAAGTGCACGGACAACACCTCGTCTACAAACAAAACACTGTAGAAAAAACACCCCAAAAGGAAAAACCACAACAGCCAATAAAGCGACCTGTTTGGTGCCCAGGGCCAGACTCGCACACAAAGCGGACAAGAGGAAATATAACTTCCTCTGAGTATTCATATAGAGACACAAATAAGCTGCCGCCACCAATAACAGCAAAATTCCAGGAATTTCACCTAGTAATCGGTACCAATAGTAAGATTTAAACAGCATAAAGAATGTGATTAGCAATCCTGAAAACAGGTAATAAACCTGCTTATCCTCGAATAAGCCATAACTTACGCGAAGAAAAAGCAGCAACAAAAATACATTAAACACAAAGACAAAAACACCTGGCATCTGCAATGACGAGCCAAAGGCCTTATTTGCAAGCGCAGCGGGAAAAATAACTGTCGGCCCTGTGGTTAAATTCTCGGGATTTAGTGGAATAGTATTGACGCCAGAAGCACTCCAACCCAAACCACGGGCTATATTTTTAGCGCTCACTGCGTTAACAAAATGATCTTCGAAAGCACCTAAATCAAAATCAGAGTAATTAACATAAATCGCTCGCAGTAAACCACCACAAATGAAAAACACCAAAAGCAATATAAATGTAATTTTTTCTATATTATTCGTAATACTTTGTTTCACTTTATACAGAGCACTATATTTTTTTTCAAGAAGCGAACTTCTTTATTGGATTTCATCTCAGAAGCCAGCATTAAACCTTTCAAGGCCGATACAAAACCCTACCTTGCTTTGCAAGCATAAAAATTTATTTGTTTAATAATCCAGGAAAACAAACCAACTGCCGAATATCAATCACTTTGAAGAAGACCTGGAGTGTATATTGGCGCCAAAAGCAAAGGAATGCTGTGAGAGCACAAGTATTCCCTGATAAGGCGTTACAACAGACTTGATACACCTTTTTTAAATAAGCTGGTAGTTGCCTGCCCGGCTTCGCTATCCAGATACTGCGATACAACCGATATATAGTTGCCCACTTGATCGGTACTCAAACCCAACTCGCCAAATTGTTGGTATAGAGTTTGCGCCCCCGATAAGGCCTTGCTGGAGTCACTTAACAAGTTGCTAAAATCCGAGCTGTTCTGTGATACAGACGGGGCTGCATTCAGCAAACTGTCCATACCCGGAACTGATTTGGCCAGAGTACCAAACTCCTCACTGCTTAAATTATCTTTTGCCAATCCAAAAAGTGAACCCAGACCACCTGCAGCCTGCTGCTCACTGACACCGAGAGAACTCATCAATGCTGGCTCAAGACCCTGACTAAAATCCAGGTTATTGGACACAGCAACCTGAGTACTTGCCTGATCTACTGTCCCGGTTTCTTGCGCGACTTCTGCCTCGGCCTGCCCGGTTACTTCGTTTTGCATATCCGATGCGGCCTTCGACCAGTCAAAAGCCATTGCGTTAGCACAACCCAGAATCAGGATTCCCGCCAACAGCACTGAAGATAGATTCATTATATTCATCGTAATCACCCAATAAAATTTCCAATCAATAAAAATAGACCACCAGCAAAATCCAGATTTATCCCGACTGTAACACCACTCTCAAAAGTGGTCAGCATCAACCATATCCGGAATACCATCATTACCCGGAGTATACGCCGGGTAATTAAAACTGACAAAACCTTCCGCTTCAACCACCGAATATTAGAAACAGCATAGCCAAGCTCGGTTTCACTTAAATTGACAATACGATTAATGCTATAGTGCATTTCCGACTGAATTCGGGCGTATTAATCAATTTTATTAAGAAGGTATAGCTATGAAAGCCTGCATTATCGGCGCTGGCTCCAGCGGTATTGTTTGCGTCAATGCATTTAAAAAGCATGGTATTACGTTTGATTGCTTCGAAAAAGGCAGTGGTATCGGAGGGTTGTGGCGGTTTCAGAATGACAACGGTACAAGCTCTGCCTATCGCTCCTTACATATCAATACGTCCAAGCGGATGATGGAATTTTCTGATTATCCCTTCCCCGATTATATGGCGGAGTACCCGAGTCACGCTGAAATACTGGAATATTTTGAACAATACTGTGAGCTAAACGATCTCTATAAGCATATCACTTTCAATACGGAAGTCAGCTCTGCACAGAGAAAACCGGACGGCGGGTGGAAAGTGCATCTTAAAAGCCGGGACGGCAAGGAAGAGATCAGGGACTATGACCACCTGGTTGTAGCGACCGGTCACCATTGGGATCCGCGCATGATTGAGCTACCCGGGGAATTCAGCGGTGAAACCTATCATGCCCATCACTACATTGATATTAATAACCCGGTAAATACGACCGACAAAACCGTTGTAGTCATGGGTAGTGGCAACTCGGCTATGGATATCAGCTGCGAGTTAGGCCAGGCTTTCCGTGAAAGTCGCGGCCCCAAAAAGGTCTATTTGTCACAGCGCTCTGGAGTGTGGATTGTACCCAAAGTGATGGGTAATACTGCACAGGATGTCAGTATGCGACACCCGATGAAGAGACCGGGCAAGGTTGAGCAATTCTTGCGCGATCATATTAAGCCAAGCCTGCTATATAAAATAGTTAATCGTCTCTCTCAAATCTGGATCCGATTTGTAGTCGGCGACCCCAAACGTTTCGGCCTAAAACAGCCCAAAGAAATGTTTGGTATGCGTCACCCAACAGTGTCTCAGGACATTCATGCACGTCTGGTACATGGCGATATCACACCGATTGGTGACATTAAAAAAGTCGACGGGAAAAAAGTCACTTTTGAAGACGGCACTGAAATAGAAGCGGATGTGATTGTGCAATGTACGGGGTACAACATTACTTTCCCCTTTTTGGATGATACGCTGATTGCCGCCAGAGATAATGATATTGCACTGTTTCAACGTATCTTTGACCCTCGCTATCCCGACCTGAGTTTTCTCGGTTTAGTGCAAACTCTGTGCGCCATTATGCCAATTTCAGAACTGCAAGCCCACTTTATCGCCGACTATCTGAATGGCAATTATAAATTACCGAGCCGGGATCAAATGGCGCAAGAAGCAAATGAACATCATAATGATATGAAGAAACGTTTCACTCACTCACGAAGCCATACCATTCAAATTGACTGCAACGAGTATAGTCATTTTCTATATAAAGAATGGGATGCCGGTATACTGCGATAATTCAAATACTCCAAGATAAAAAGGGACAGATTATCCCCTTTTATCTCATACTACTCTTATCTCCTACTGTAACGCTCAAGTCTACAATTAAACCAAAGTATGCCATTACTACTGCTACAGCCCAATTAGTCATTGATTTTGCAGTAGCTTTCTCTATTTATTATGGAAATTATTATCTATATAAAAGAAATACAGCTTTCGTAATCAGGGGTTTATTACATAAAAAATGGCTGGTATTATGTCCAAGATATACTTACAAAAATCAGAAAATAATCAGGATAATATAACCAAATTGAAAAAGTTATTAAACCTATTATAAAAAATTACGGGCTGAGTATTTAAATAATTTAAGGCTGAAGAAGAAAGTTAGCTGGCACCGGAGTACAGCTATTGCTGATATATGCTGCCAGTCAACAACATAAATACTATATTTCAGCAGGAGAAAATCATGAGATATTTATTACTATTATTTACTTTATTTTCAACGGCGGCTTTTGCAACGGTAGAAGATGTTTTTACTGAGAATTCTTTTTGGTTTGGTCAGCACCAATCAATTATAGAAACTTTTTATTACGGCGACCCATTCCCAGTGAAGATGCTCGGCGATGTCAATGGTGACGGCTATCCGTTTGAAACGAATCGTAGACCGGCATCATCGGAAGAATCAGATAGCTATGCCCGCTGTGAGTATGTGGTTCGCAGTGTCTACGACCATGAATTTGTTTTTCCGGACGGAGATGATGAAACCGGCGTCGTTCCAGGAGAATACGAGCCCTATGCATTTAAACCGGCCATCTGGATTAATGTCAGTGGTTACGCTACCCGCGGCGCAAGTTGGGACCGACCTATACGGGCAGTACAACCCTCATCAGAATATTATGATTTAACTCAAGCCGGAACAACGGCGAGCCCTTATAAAACCCGCTGGACAACAGATCCGGTAACCGGGGAGTTTGATCAAAAATATCAAAACAGCTCTCGCATCACAGATGATAACGGCCCATTGTTTGTCGAAGACGGTTGCTATGACCCCGTTAGTGGTTACACTCAGAGGGGTGCAAACCCGGCAGACCCCTGCCCCGGCACAGATAACAAGCCTATGTTTACTTTGCCGATTGCGCTCTATCAGTCCGGCGATGCTTATATCAGGAAATGCGAGGGTAGCGATGTTCGCTGTAATACGATTAAAACTACATTAACCTCCAACGCTTATCACTATAAATGCGATAATGCCGGTAGTAGCTGCGATTGCACTTTTGATGATGTTCATGTTGTAGAAAGCGGTGTTTCAACCTGCGGCTCCGGTGTCAGACCGGCATTTAAGAACTTACACAACAAAACCGCCGGTAATATTGATAAAGCGACAGATCAGGGCTATGTAGTACACAATATCACCGTGCCGTTAACTGGCGATTATTCCATGGACCGCTTTTGCGCGCTGGATATCAATGTACAAACCAGTTTTAAAGGTGTTGCCCTAGGCGTAAAAACAGCGATGGAAGCCCATCGGCGGATATTTGATACGGCCAGTGTACATGCAAATGTCAATGTAATGCTTTCCGGCGGTTCCGCCGGCGGTCAGTCATCACAGTGGTTGGCGATTGATTCCGCCATTCGACGCAATGACCCGATTTATGACTACGACAGAACCGACGATAATTTAGATGGCCTTCCCGATGACGGTAACAATGACGGCAATGCCGATCCCGAAACCTCGGTAAATAATATTTTTCAAGACTATACTTTTGAAGTGTATCCGGTAGCGGTCGGCGGTGATGCGAGTATGCTGTACGACGCTTCACCGATCGGCACTGATCAGAGTACTTTCTACTCAGTCGGCTATCGCAGCGGCGAAACACCCGGAACCGCACCTCATTCCCGCTTACTGGATGCGGAAACATTCTATATTGACGACGGCAATGACGGAGTGAAAATCAGCTTGCACACCAACGGAGCCGAAAATGAACAAGACTGCGGCAGAACCAGCGGCGCACTCGGCGGCTCAAGACAGTTCGCACTAAAGAATGTGCTATTTCGCGACCCGGATAACTGGAATACGATACCGAGCTGTAATTCAGTAAGCGGCGAGGGCTGTGATACGGTGACAGTATCGGATACAACGATGGTGTACTGGGACACCGCCTGTGTTGCACCGACTAAAGAGATTTGGTTTGATGATGACGACAACCCCGGAACACCGAATATATCAAAAACCTATACAGAAACTGTCGGCTTCGGCTTCGACAATTTTGAAAATAATTACAACACCAATCTCGGACCCACCTACGAAAACGCGGACCCGGTTGAGGACATTCTCGACGTCAGTTGTGAAGAGTACTTTACCGGCTCGGCACTACCGACGGATGTGATTGCGCGGGATTATACCAGCAATGTAATCTGCGGCATGATGTTTGAAGGTTCACCAGCCCGTGCAATACAGGCCTTTGACGATTTACCAAGCATAGATTTTGCCAATGATTTACCGGCCATAGAGTGGATTACCGGATTCCGGGATAAATATGTACCGCCGGATATTATACTGCCGCTGTGCGAAGCTATCGCCAATGCTCACCCGCCGGGACAGCAAATCATTCAGGCGATATTGCATGAACCAGACCCGATTCCCAATGTCGCAACCGCTCATTTTTTTGATGTTTTAATTAACCAGGACCAGCTGCCTCAGCTCAATGATGTGTTTGATGAATTAATTCTGGCCTGTGGTACATCACTGAAACAAGGTGATGGTACTGACATTGATGACTATAAGTTTGTCTTCAGAATTGAACGCTGCCGTACCCATCCCACCAGTGCCAATTGGTATGAAAACGCCAACCACCCGGCTGATGATCCGAACCACGAAAAATATCCACCCGCCAATGCAGTTGATAGCGGTGGCAACCCCGACAACGAATTCTGTGAAGTCAACTTTACCTTTACCCGGGAAGGTGACGGTGATGCGGACCAGGACGGCCTAACCAATACACAAGAGCTTGTCATTGGCACCAACTGGCATGCCTGGGACTCCGACGGCAATGGTGTTAACGACGCAGAAGATGATGCTGATGCTGACGGTCTGAGTAATGAACTGGAATTATTGCAGGGCACTGATCCGTTGCATGCAGATACGGACAGTGACGGTTTAAGCGATGGCTGGGAGGTTGCTCATAATCAAGACCCTCTGGCGGCTAATTACACTTTTGCTCTGGGTGGGCGACATACCTGCATGATTGATGGCAACGAGGTCATATGCTGGGGCAAAAATTATTCAGGTCAGTCCTCGCCGCCATCATTGACAGATCCGCTACAACTGGTGGCGGGTTTTGAACATACCTGTGCATTGGATCAGACAGGTTCCGGCAATACCGTGGTTTGCTGGGGCGACAACACACACGGTCAGCTTAATATTCCCACTCTGACAAATCCAGTACAAGTTGTCGCCGGCTGGTCTCATAACTGTGCACTGGATGATACCGGTGTTATCTGCTGGGGAACCAATGCGTTCGGAACACTGACGCCACCGGCACTCAGTAACCCGACAGAAATTTTCTCCGGTGGTGGCTGGCATAACTGTGCCATGGATGATACCGGCGTAGTTTGCTGGGGACGTAATACCGACGGTGAAGTTAATGTACCTTCACTGACCGATCCTTTACAGATTTCGTTAGGTGCTATTCAAAGTTGCGCACTGGACAATAACGGCAACAATAATACCGTGCTTTGTTGGGGCAACAATTCCCATAGTCAACTCAACGTCCCTTCATTAAGCAACCCAACCCGGTTGTGGTCCGGTTATCACCATATCTGTGCGCAGGACGATAACGGTATCACCTGCTGGGGTAGAAATACAGAAGGACAGAGAAACCTGCCGACGTTTAGCGGCTTACTACAACTTGGTCTCGGGGGCTTTCATACCTGTTTCCTCGACAGCAACGGTGTTGATTGCCGGGGAGCAGGAGAAGCCGGCGAGACGCTTGATCCCAACTTTGGTCAGTCTGTGCCGCCGGCAAACCTGATTGATCCGGACGGCGATGGTCTCGGCATAGTGGAAGAATTGTCAGCCGGTACTGATCCGCTGAACTATGATACCGACGGGGATACGTTGTCGGATAAATGGGAGTTGGATAATGTCGGCTTTGATCCAATGAAACCTCGCTATTTTATGGATATGGGCTGGCGAACTACCTGCGCTAAAGATGATAACGCGATGTCCTGCTGGGGACACCTGGGCGGCAGTCAGATGCCGATACCAGCATTGTCAGACCCGACACAAATCGCCTCCGGGCTCAACCATGTCTGCGCTCTGGATAGTGCCGGCGTGGTGTGTTGGGGCAACCCGGCGTTTATTACCGTACCAACTATGACGGGTGTGACCAGCCTTAAAGCGGATTTCAGGCATACCTGCGCAATACATGACAGCGGTCTCGACTGCTGGGGCAAAGAAACGAAAAACACCGGTAAACTGGTGCCGCCTGCGTTAACCAATCCGACAGCCGTTGCGCTGGGTTCAGAGCACACCTGCGCAATTGATGATAGCGGCGTGGTGTGCTGGGGAGCTGGTATTGAAGGCGGAACTGGCAATCCCGGTGATGACTTCGGGCAATCCATTGCTCCTGCCTTGGCCGGTCCATCCCAAATAGCAGCGGGCAGTTATCACAGTTGCGCCATCGATATCAGCGGCGTGGCATGTTGGGGGCGCAATGATTACGGGCAGACAGATGTTCCCACCACATTGGTTAACCCGGTGGAAATAGATGCGGGCTACAAACATACCTGTGTAATTGACGATACAGATTGGGATACCCGCGGCGACAGCATAATTTGCTGGGGATTGGACCTTGACGGTGAAAGTACCCCGCCATCGTTAATTAACCCGGTAACACTGAGCCTGGAATACAGAAGCAGCTGCGCCCTGGATGATACAGGAATTGTGTGCTGGGGTCGGAATGATGATTTTTCACAGGCTGCTAATCCGAGCGTAGGCCAAGCCGAAACAGCACACTTGTGGTTTGATACGGATGGCGACGATATGACCAACGGCTGGGAAATTGCCAATGGATATGATCGCCTGCTGGATGATGGCACCGGTGATAATGATGATGATAATGACGGTTTAAGCAATCGTGACGAGCATAATTTAGGCACTGATCCTGCCGCCACCAATACGGATGGTGACAGTATGGATGATGCGTTAGAGGTTTTACTGGGTGTGAATCCGGCCTATCGGAAATATGCTATCAGTTCATCTATGTATCATGCTTGTGCTATCAATGATGATACCGTAACGGGTAACTTACAATGCTGGGGTGCTTCGGCCAACGGTCAGTTGAATGTACCATCTTTAACCGATGTGGCTCAGGTAGGCACCGGTAAATACTTTACTTGTGCATTGGATAATAGTGGTGTGGCTTGCTGGGGAGATAATGCCTTCGGCCAGTTAAACTTGCCTTTATTAAACAGCCCAACACATTTGGCAGTGGGCAATTTCCACGCTTGTGTTCTCGATGGTGGTGCAGTAACTTGCTGGGGCTATAACTCTGTGGTCAACAATATACCGACCTTAAGCAATCCATTTCTGGTAACAGCCGGCGGCCAAGCTGCGTGTGCGGCGGACGATACCGGCTTGCATTGCTGGGGGGCGGATGTGGGCTCCTATAATATCTTTACCGTACCTGCCGCGGTAAACAATAATCGCATATTACAAGCCGGAATAAACAACTATCACGGTTGTGCGTTGTATGTGGATAGTGCGGATGACAAGAATAAAGTAGCTTGCTGGGGACGGAATGACTCCGGTCAAAGTACAGTACCTTCATTGGATAATCCAACACAAATTTCTGTAGGCTGGACTCATACCTGTGCCCTGGATAGCAATGGCTTACAGTGTTGGGGTTCAAACAGCAACGGAGAATCAAGCGGGATTGCCGGCCTGGATACACCCCGGCAAGTACAGGCTGGCTGGACCAACACCTGTGTGCTGGATAATTCCGGTGTGCAATGCGTTGGCCACCAAGGTATTGGCGGTAATCTTAATGCTGTACCTGCCACGCTATTCTTTGATAGTGATGAGGACACTATTAGCAATACAAGTGAATTAACGAATGGTACCGACCCGTTTGATTGTACGAACCCGAATGCCGGCGGGTGCCCTCCTTAAATGTTATTTTAAATTAATAGCAAAGGGCGATGGATGTATTTAGTAATTTTTAATACATCCATCGCCCTTTAATTCTTTTACCTCGACTACTAATACAGTTATTAAACTTGAAAACCCATAGCACTTTTATTTACACTAGCAAGCTCTCTAGCAATGATTCCTGATATTTTCAATTGCAAGGTTTAAAGGCATTAAACGTTAGCAGTATTTATCGCTAATGCGCTGGCAAATACCGAAAACCGGGAATCAAAAGCCTGCAACCATCACTGCGAGACGCTATGGAACTTGACCCATTTGTACTTGCGCGCATTCAGTTCGCTGCCAACATCAGCTTCCATATCCTGTTCCCTTCACTCACCATCGGGCTTTGCTGGATACTGTTTTTCTTCCGCATTCGTTACACACTAAGCAACGATAAAGCCTGGGAATACGCCTACTACTTCTGGGTTAAAGTCTTCGCGCTGTCATTTGCACTCGGCGTTGTTTCCGGCGTCACAATGAGTTTCCAATTTGGCACAAACTGGCCAGGGTTTATGGAAAAAACCGGCAATATCTCTGGCCCACTGCTCGGCTACGAAGTCCTGACCGCATTTTTTCTTGAAGCCTCTTTCCTCGGTATCATGCTCTTTGGCAAGGACCGGGTTTCCAACCGCACGCATCTGCTTTGCTGTGCGCTAGTAGCGATCGGCACAACATCCTCTGCGTTCTGGATACTGAGTCTCAATTCCTGGATGCAAACGCCGGATGGGTACATTATCAAGGATGGCAAATTCTTTGTTGAAAACTGGTGGGCTGTTATTTTTAACCCGTCGTTCCCCTACCGTTTTGCACATATGGTCAACGCCTCATTACTCACCGCTGCTTTTTTTGTCATGGGCGTCAGCGCCTGGCGAGCAACGCGCAATGTTGATGGTCCCGCCACCTGGAAAGTAATGCGCACCGGTGCGGCGATGGCTGCTGTGCTTGCACCCCTACAGGTTTTTATCGGCGACCTGCATGGCCTGAGCACAGTTGAACACCAGCCGGCAAAAATCGCGGCTATGGAAGCCATCTGGGAAACCGAGCAGGGAGCCGCATTCACAGTTATCGGATTCCCGGATGAAGAAGCGCGCACCACTCACTTCGCGATCAAAATTCCAAAGGTAGCGAGTCTGCTACTGACCCACGATCCAGACGGACTTGTAAAAGGGTTAAATGAATTTGAGCAACACCCACCAGTAGCCATCGTATTCTGGTCGTTCCGCGTCATGCTCGCTATCGGCGGTCTGATGGTGATTATCGGTTTGTGGGCCAGTTGGGAGCTGCTTATCAAGAAACGGGACGGCAACAACGCAAATCCCTGGTTGCTAAAAGCGCTGTCGTGGATGACATTTTCCGGCTGGGTCGCCGTGCTCGCGGGCTGGTATGTCACCGAGATTGGCCGTCAGCCATGGATTGTCTATGGTCTAGTCAAAACCGAGGACGTCGTTGCTGATCACGGCGGCGGCACAGTGGCTGTAACACTCATTGCCTACTTGCTGATGTATGGCTTTCTTTTATTCTCTTATGTCGCTGCGTTGCGCTATATGGCATCAAAACCGGCACAATCAGGGCACCTGCATCAGTACAGTTCTGATAGCACAACAACAACGGGAGCGAAATAATGGAGCTTTGGTTACCCCTGTTTTTCGCAGGTGCCATGGGGCTGGCGATGCTGATTTATGTCATGCTGGATGGCTACGATCTCGGCATCGGTATGCTGCTGCCTCTCGCAGAAGAAAAAGAAAAGGATATTATGATTGCATCGATCGGCCCCTTCTGGGATGCGAACGAAACCTGGCTTGTACTCGGTGTCGGCATTCTGCTCGTCGCCTTTCCTGAAGCTCACGGGATTATTCTGACCGGCCTTTATATGCCAGTCACCATCATGTTATTTGGCCTTATCCTGCGCGGTGTCGCATTTGATTTTCGTGTGAAGGCCGGTGTCGAACATCGCCACATGTGGAATCGTCTGTTTTTTGTCGGCTCATTCATCGCATCGTTTGCTCAAGGCTGGATGCTTGGCGACTATATAACCGGCATCACCGATACCACAACAAACCACCTGTTTTCACTACTCATCGCCCTGACGCTACCGGCCTTTTATATTATGCTCGGCTGCGCATGGCTGCTGATGAAAACAGAAGATGAACTCTTTGAGAAAGCACTACATTGGGGTCAAAAGGCAGTTATCCCTATGGGCATCGGACTGCTTTTTGTTTCAATAGCGACACCGGTGTTTAGCACCGCCATCGCAGAAAAATGGTTTACACTGCCGAACGCGATCGGCCTGATGCCCATCCCCCTGATTACCGTCATTGTCTACGGCGCGCTCTTCTGCCTTTTTTATCAAAAAGATATTTTGCGTAAAGGTTACGCCTGGCTTGTGTATGTTGGCCTCGCGCTTATTTCTCTGCTTTCAACCTTCGGACTCGCGTATAGCCTGTATCCTGATATCGTTATCGGGCAAATGGATATCTGGGACGCAGCCGCCTCAACCGATTCACTCTTTGTGATTTTTATCGGCGCCGTCGTTGCACTACCAATGATTCTCGGTTATACGATCTATATCTATAAAATCTTTCATGGCAAAGCGACACAGCTTAGCTATGGTGCCGATCAATAATTTACACAAACAAACCACCCCCCACAGCCAGAACCATGACGCCAGAGCAACAGCGCACCCAGGAACTGGAAGCCAGAGTCAATCGTTGACCACCCCGTACCTGACTGTTATATTGGTTACCTATTAGGAATACTATAAGAATGAAAATACTTTTTTTGTTTATATTAATATTTTTGCTTCCCATATCGTCTTTTGCTTTGGATGCAGATAACGATGGTTCTGAAGCTGCCGAGGAGACCTTGGCAGGTACTAGCGACAACAACCCGAACGAAAGACCATATTGGTGGCGCACTCTCAGTGGAGAAAACACCCATGATAGATTCGGGACATTTGTCAGTGGAGTAGGTGATGTGAATAATGACGGGTATGCAGACTTTTCTATAGGATCATACACTATAGGTAGCGAAGAAATAGAGAGCGTAAAAGTCTTTAGCGGAAGTGATGCATCAGCACTATATACATTTTATGGTGATAGTGTGGATATTGGTTTTGGCACTAAAGCTAGCGGAGCGGGAGATGTGAACAATGATGGCTATGATGACATAATCGTGGGTGCATTTCTTGCAGATGTAAATGGGGTGAACAGCGGTAGCGCATGGGTCTATAGTGGCATTGATGGTAGTGAGCTCTATAGATTCAATGGAGGCTCAGCACAAGATAAATTTGGAAGTTCAGTTAGTGGGGCCGGTGATGTCAACAATGATGGATACGATGATGTAATTATTGGAGCTTCTGGTCATGATGGTAATCGTGGCATGATGAGAACTTATAGTGGACTAAACGGCTCAATAATAAGAACCAAGTATGGAGACGACTGGGGAGATTTATTTGGAGCTTCTGTTAGTAGTTTAGGGGATGTCAATCAGGATGGCTACGATGAGGTGATTGTGGGAGCCTTGTGGCATGGGAATCATGACTATGGCACAGCGGATATCGGTCAAGTAAAAGTTTTTAGCGGGTACAATGGTATTCCACTTTATACCTTGTATGGTGATGAAGCCGGTAGTGCTTTTGGGCGCTCTGTTAGTGGAGCGGGAGATTTAAACAACGATGGCTATCCGGATTTTGTTGTCGGGATGGATCAGTACAACTATGGTCGTGGTCGAGTTAAAACTTTCAGCGGCAAGGATGGTTCCGTAATGCATACTTTTGATGGTGACAATGCTGCTCATTATTTCGGTTTTTCTGTAAGCGGCTCTGGTGATATAGATGGAGATGGCTACGATGATCTTGTCATAGGAACCCTCTGGACAACTAATAGCAATGCCGGCTCAGTTCACGTATTTAGTGGCTTGGACGGGGAATCTCTCTATACCTTTTATGGAGAAAATTACTCTTTTTTTGGTAACTCGGTAGATATTGCAGGAGATATAGATAACGACGGCTATGATGACATTATAATAGGCGCATACCGAGCAGACATAAATGGAGTAGATAGTGGTTCCGCCCGAATCATCCTGTCTTCCGATTTAATGAATGATGTAGATTTGGATTTTTTAGTTAACAGCGCAGACCCTGATGACGATAATGATGGTGCGTTAGATGGCAATGATGCCTTTCCACTAGATGCGAGTGAGACTGCTGATACTGACGCTGATGGAGTAGGTGATAACACAGATATACAGCCTCTAAACCCAAACATACAAACAGGAAATGAAATCTTCTTGTTGGATAAGGCTTACGAAGGAATATCCATAAACCATCAAAGTCAGACTCAATAACTCCATGAATTCAACTTATCTGCCCCTTACTCTAATGGAGCTTGTTTGCACAACAGGCAGCTTGAAATTATTATGAAATTCTCATCGATAGATGGGCGTTGTTTCAGGGGAAAGGTCAAGCAGATAAACCTGTTAACAGAAGTGTTACGAGAACAATAATTTGCATAAATCGAATATGCATCATATTGACACCATTAATCCCGGGCATTACTACACTATAAGCCAGCACCCACTGATATTCCCTGGTAAAACCCATCCAAGCTTAGATTGGTACCGCTATTTTCAGCATCCAGTGGATCTGCTAATTAATATTAACAAGTTTTACTATATCTCCAGCTGATGGGCCAACCAGTTCCACCTCATCAAACAAAATATCTCCTTCTTCCTGAGCACCACGCTCAACCGACAGGTTTTTAAAGTCATGTAGCTGACTGTCGGCGAGATGTGACGGAGAAACATTTTGAATCGCGCTGAACATATTTTCGAGACGACCCGGAAAGTTCTTATCCCAGTCTTGCAACATACCTTTAATCACCTGGCGCTGCAGATTTTCCTGGGAACCACACAGGTTGCACGGAATAATCGGAAATTGTTTTAAGCCAGCGTATTTTTTAATATCTTTTTCGCGGCAATACGCGAGTGGCCGAATCACGACGTTGCGACCATCATCACTTTGCAATTTCGGCGGCATGGTTTTAAGGCGTCCGCCATAGAACATATTCAGGAACAGCGTTTCAAGTAAATCCTCGCGGTGATGACCGAGGGCAATTTTGGTAATGTTATGTTCTACCGCATAGCTGTAGATAATACCTCTGCGCAGTCTGGAACAGAGGCCACAGGTAGTTTTACCCTCGGGAACTTTTTCCTTAACGATGCTGTAGGTGTCGCGCTCGATAATCTCAAACGGTATGCCTTCGGCATTGAGATAGTCTGGCAGTACATGCTCGGGAAAACCCGGCTGTTTCTGATCGAGATTGACCGCCACGATTTCGAAGTCGATCGGTGCATGCTGCTGCATATAGCGCAGCACGTCGAGCATGGTGTAGCTATCAGCCCCGCCACTCAGGCACACCATCACCTTATCTCCCTCTTCAATCATATTGAAATCCGCAATCGCACGGCCCACTTCGCGGCGCAGGCGTTTCTGCAGCTTGTTAAATTCAAGCTTTTGCTTACGCGCCGTCTCGGGACTAACGGGAGGTTGTTCGAATTCGGGGGTAGACATTAATCGACAATTAGCGGTCTGATAAGGCCGCTATTGTACAGCAGAGGTTTCGGATCGGGAAACGGAAACTACCCGGAACTGGCCTCATTTCAGGCCAACCCCGGACGGAGCAGCAAAGACGATAGCCCACCCCTCTCCATAATGAGATCCGGGTGAACAGAGAACTCTAGAACGGCTTTAACGCCATTGTCGGCATATCGTAGTCATCAAACTGTGCCGTATGAGCACTGACAATCGCCTCCACCAGACAACTGGCAGAACCACTGGCCGCAGCCAGCGCGAGAGCCTCAGCATCCGGACCGCTATTTTCTGTATCAAAAAGCGGACGGGATTTACGGGATTGATGGTCAATATAGTCATTGAGGCGTCTGAGTTTCATGACTTGCTCAGAGAGCCCTTCCTGGACAGCCTGCGGTGCTGCGATATCCGCTTCGGTACTCAAAATAGTCATCTTCGGTTTCCCTCATTGGTGGCATTTAGCCAATAAAATAGCCAACCCCTCAAACAGCCCATCAGGCAACCTGTTTGAGTAGTCTTGTAGTATTGCGTTTAGCGGTAAATGGCCGCCGCCGCCTGACACCTGTCTATCCACCCTTCGTGACAGATAGCTACTGACGAGCAGTGACCCGGGGCTTGTGTTACGGATGCCATAATAGCGCCCGATTACACAGGCCTGGTTAAAAATATGACAAGTTTTGATAAATTTGCTGCTCTCGCTTTGGCAGCAGCCTCATTCAGCAAGCAGGCAAAGTTAATATCAACACGAATACGATTTGCAATGCCAACCCATCAAACCTTTTACAGCCCCCTTCAGGCCATTGGGAAAATTCTATAACAAAATACCGAAGGCGCCAGTGGCTACTGAGACTAATTTGTTATCAGCGTAGTTTCATTATAGTTTTTCTGTCTAAAACTCCGGCGCAGGCGACCTTAAGGCCAGGTACTTAGTAATTGTGCCACGGCTTTTGACACCCTGTGACGACGCTCCTGCTCACTGAGGTCTTCGGCGATGTAGACTTGTACTGCGCCGCGCCAACGCACCGCGCGCCCCTGCTTAAGCTTTATCACCAGGGCGCCCTTCTGCTTGCCGCCCTGGTCACTGCCAAGGCCCGGGTCAATACCTGCCTCGCGCAGCATCAGCATACGATCTGTACCATCATCGAACACCAACAGTGCCTCAATCTGGAAATCTCCGGCATAGGGAACCACGTAATAGCCCTTGCGATGAATATAGTCGTTACACATGCTGTAGATCGTGGTGGTAACAGTGTCCGGATTCACATGGGGTGGTGGATTGCCAAGCATCCGAACGCCACCGCTCCAACTCAACGTGGAAGGCTTGTTGCGATCGAGATTTGCTTTGCCCATGGTCACAATTGAGGAACGGCTCAGGTCGATATAGTCCTGCACCATCTGGCGTTGCTCCGGGGTAAGCTCCTGCATGGGATCTTCATCACTCTGCGCAGAATCTGATCCTGTGTTGTTACTACCTTCAGTCACACAACCGGCAAGCACAACAGCCAACAAAGCTGGCAAAGCACAGCGCTTCAATATCAGACACCACCGATAGAAAAAGACTCTCATAACATCCCCAAAACTATATTTATAGTCGCAAAGTAGCGAACTGCAGGGTTTCTGTCTACCCCCTGTTAATTGGCTTATGCGAGTAAACTCCTAAAGAAACAGTCGCTCAAGACACCAACACACTGATACGCTGCCTAATACATAGCAAAAAGTGGTTTGCCATGGCATCCTCCCTGATATTTTTCTCAACATTGACGCCCGCCGTTGTAAACGATCCAGCAGCCGCAACACGGCCACCACAACCAAAATAAACGCAATCTGGCCCAATTCGACCCCAAGATTAAAACCGAGCAATGCCTTGATTGTATCTGCCTGCGGCAGGCCGATTTCCAGCAAAGCATTGCCAAAACCACCGCCGTGAATCAAACCGAATAACAAACTCACTACATAGGGGTATTGTTTAATCACACCACGCTGTTGCAACACATCCAACGCCAGCCACACCAGTGTGATCGCAATCAATACTTCCACCCAGCGGGTGGGCAGTACGACCAGGTCTAGCGCCACCAGCGCCAGGGTCAGACTATGGCCCAGCGTAAATGCGGTAACGAGAACCACGAAGCGCCGCAGGTTCATTAGCAGCAGATACAAACCAAGCACAAACAACAAATGATCCGCCCCGGAAAGGATATGCTCTATACCCAGTAACAGATAACTGCCCACCAGACTGAAAGGCGAAGACTCACCACCGAGCAAGCCTTCCGGCAACTGATACGAAGCTTGCACTTCATTCACAACACGCCGCTCACTTGCCCCACTGAGGCGCGCTATATCCACGAGTACCGCAGTGCGATTCTGCTGCAAGCCGACAAATTCAAAACGACCCTGTTGCAAGGCCTCTGCCGGACACTGCAGTTGCCATTGCCAGTGCCAGGCTGTACCACTATCGAACAAACGCTCCGCATGGCGCTCACAGCCTTCCGGCTCAACAACTTGCAACGAGGCGCCGGCCTGCTTCGCATACCTCCAGGTCACATCAAAGGCATGGCGATCCGCTTCTGGCGAAGCAATCTCTGACAGTTTGAATAATGCCGGCGCGAGCTTGTGCGCTTCAGCCGGTAGCGCAAACACCAGCAGTAGCAAACATATTGCTCTTGCGATTATCAGCCTTGCCATCATGGTCGTTTCCCCTGACGCAAATCCGCCAGTAGCGTCTGCAAGGCCTGTTGCTGGCGCTCCACCACCACCTGCTCTTCCAGCAAGGACCTGACCTCGGCAAACGATGGCTGTGATTGCTCCCGAATCTCAAGAAAAACCAGATGGGTGCCATAGGCAGACGGTACAGGGCCAGACCATTGCTGTAAGTCTACTTCCATGAGCGCTGCAGCAAACTCTCGACCAAACTGATTGGTCACCTGTTGCAACGATAACAAGGAAAAATGATAACCGCGCACAAATACATCGCTATAGCGCATAGCCTCGGTTGCCGGCACTGCATTCTCGCGCAGCTGTTGTAATCGTTTTACAGCATCGTTGTTATTTTCCGCTGCAATAAACACCTGAGAGAAGCCCAAACGGGTATCGCGCTGAATGTCCGGCTCCTGATAATAGGCCTTATAGAGCCTGCGCAACTCTACTTCTTCGGGCTCCGGCAAACGCACCTGGTTTTTAATCTGTAACTCCACCTGTTGCAATAAACGGCGCACAACCACCTGATCGTTACGGTGCAGTTCGAGTTGCACCGCCTGATCAAACAATTCCTGTTCTGTACCATCGGTTTCACCGTAAAGAAAGGTCATATCGCGCACGAGGCGTCGGCGCACCAACGCATCGTGGCGGTGAAACTGCTTTGCAATAGCGTAGTTTAATAACAGCTCATCGTCGCTTACTGAAGCAGGTACCGGTTGCGCACCCTTCAATGCCGGTAACAATAGCGTGTTAGCCGCGAACAGCAGGATGCCGAGCACAATAAAGTGCAATAGCGGCTGTCGTATTAGTGGTGTTGAGTGTAGAAACACGGAAATACGTTGACTGCGGTCGCGTTATCAGGGTGAGGCGGTATACCAGATCGGCGACGACCAGGCCCGCTCCTGAATGGTTTTGCTGTAGTCAGTGTCACAGCAGGCAGCCAGGCCCGGCGACAGTTGTGTGGAGCCGTCACACTGCACCTGGTTCGCATTACAGATATAGGCGTGCCAGCGACAGCTCGGATTTTCCACAACACGGGTGTAGTACCAGGCACTGAGCGAGGCATCAAAGTCAGGGTCTTTCCATACACTGCAAAGCTGACCATAGCCCGGACCACGGGTTTCACAGGTTTGCTCGTTCACACTCGCACCATTATTGGCATTGCCTGCGATGTCATAAACACGCTCTTGTGGTTGGCCATCGGCATCAATCCAGCCCTTGATAATTTGCAGTCGTTGCAGCGGCTCACTGTGGACATCCTGCATAGCACTGACAATAAAGGTTGGCGCTGCAGCATCGTGCGGTCTTGCCGGCAGATCTCCCCCCATCGGTATACCGGTACGGTAACCCTCGACTATCATATCCGTGCGTCCACACAGGCCCTCGTCATAATCCCAACCACCAAACACCCGCAGCTCCATACGCGGCCCACTCGTGCCGTATACCTCGCGACGCTGCAAAGCTGCAAAAATTGACTCACGGGAGTTTTCCTCGGCCCACACCACCGCAAGTCCTCCCGGGTTAAATTCGATATCGTCAGGCAAACTTGCAGCCTTCGTGGCAGATGCAGGCATTCCGGCTCCACCGTGCCCTTTAAAATCACTTTCAGACGTATATCCTGCTGTACCGAGGTGGGTATCCGTACTACCTATGACGCCGAGTTTAAACGGATTGACTCCAATCTCTTGCTGTACCTGCAAGCCATCACGCAGCACCTCACGCAAATACCCGGCATCAGGGGTCGGCAGACCGCTATCGAGGCCGGTAAATTTAGCACTGAATTTACGATAGGGCAGCTGTTCAAAGTCACACAACTCATCTGCAGGCACATAGCCAGGCTGCGCACCTTCACGGGCAAAATAACACTCCGATGCCCCTTTGTGCTGCATCACCTCCATAATCGGTTCCTTGCGTGCACGACGTTCTGCCTGTGCTGCATTCAGCGCCGAGCCATCAGCATTTTCAGCACGAAACATCAAGCCATCACTGAGGTTGGAATTGTGGGGAATCACGACATAGTCACAGTTATTTTCTGCGTTGCACTGCTCGTCGAGCTGTTGCCACAAATCCTGAGCGGTACGCGCCTCGTAAAAGCTTACCGGTAAATCCGGCACTGAAGCATTGGCAAAAATTACATTGCGGTGCAGGTTGGCCACCTGCTGCGCAGCAGTCCACTCATAGGCTACCAGGCCGGTAAATTCACAGTTTTCGCTGGTATCGTTGTAGATTTCAGCCGCTGCAATATTTTCCTGCCAGGCATCCCGTGCCACTTTGAGGCATTCCTCCCCCGCCTCACCGCAAAAACCAAAACGGCCTTCAAACATCCCCGAGTTGGCCTGGGTATTCATCATAAAAAATGCTGCGCGGGGCCAGCGCCGGTAAACCTTGCACATATTGGAATCGTAGCCCGGCAGACTCGGTGTCGCGCAGATTTTCACTTCCCCGATTTGCTCGGCGTGATCCGTAACTGCAGCAAAATCCAGTGGTTGCTGTAACTGCATTTGCCGTGTTGGCTGGCCATCACGGGTAAACGGCTGCACACCGAGGCGTTCACCGCGGGCAAAGCGATAGGCATCAAACGGTGTGCTACGGGTGCCCTGAGTACTTGCATCCTGGGAAAATGCGGTATGAATATGCAGATCACCAAACAGAGCTTTACGCAGCGGCTGATAATCGCGACAACGTGCCGCCGCAGGCCTGTTCTCCAGTTGGGGCTGCACCGAGAGAAACTCTTGTGTAGCCATTTCATAAGTCGGGATCGAATCACCCTTCTGTAGTTCAACCCAAAGATAGACCGCGCTGACCAGCACCAGAATACCTACTACCCCAAAAAACTGCCTGATTCTTTTCATCATTCAAATACCTGCTAATCGCAGCGATAGTAAATCAATTACCGCAGTGCGCCAGCTAGTATTTACCAAAACCGAAAAGAAAAAAGCCGCCAGATGATCTCTGACGGCCTTCTCTGTTTTGCTTTTCCGGCAGAGACTGGGGGACTACAGCGCCATGCCATTACCGCGCAACCACAGACCATTGTAGCCATTATTGAGCGGCAGAATGGAGCAGGCATCACCGCTGCCATCGTTATCCCAGTCTTCCTGACCCGGGTTCGGTATCTGCGGGCAGTTATCGCCATTGTCACCTACACCATCACCATCGCTATCAACATGCTCGGTCGGATCGAGCGGGAAGGCGTCGACACCATCATCGAAACCATCACCATCATCATCGGTATCGGCATTATTACCGATACCATCGCCATCGGTATCGAGGGTTTCAGTCGCATCCCGCGGTAAGGCATCACTACCATTATTGGTTCCATCCCCGTCGTAGTCATCCGCTGCCGCGAGATAGGTGGCCTGAATCCTTGTGTTGAAGCTACCGGTGCCATAAGTGAACGCGCCGTAAAGCGCATTGCTGTTGTCAAAAGGCACAGAGGTAATCGATGACACCAGACCATCGGACATACTGAACGAGTTATCTAATAGGCTAGGCGATGCTGTAAAACGAGAACCTTGCAAAGCACTTAACTGGAAGGTCACCACACTGTCATCAGCTTGTGCGCTAATGTCATTAAGCGGTGTATCCAGATTTTCATTAAGCGGCGGCGTCATCAATGTCAACGTGCCAACATCATCAAACAAACTGTCGTCCAGTGGCAGATGGAATTCTACTTCAAGCTGATTATTAGCTTCATGGAAGAACGCCTCAATCACCTGCGGATTTTCATCAACGATATAAACGGAAATATTATCCGTATAGTTCTGCTCAATATTTCCGTAGAGTCCTGGCGGCATGGAATCGAGATAAATTAATCCATTCTGAATATATAACTCCAGGCGACTATCAAAGTTATTGAAACCTTCAAGTATCAACGCGTCAGCTGCCGTAAGCTCAACCACAAGGGTGTAATTATCTTTGAGAGCGACAGACTCTGCATTATTCGCCATAAGGATGAACTCATCCACACAACACATACCATCTGCCGTCGACAACCCAATGATTTGACTCATACTCAGTGAGGCAAGGTCCAGTTCACGATTAAAGCGCAGATGCAGTTCATTCCAATACCTGTCATAGGTTGCGTAAACCACTTGCGGGCCTTCCGGTATGTAGTTCACTACCGCATGATCATCACCATAGGCAACCGGAAGATTACCCAGTAGATTATATTGCGAACCAGTTATCTGATTCGCGGGCAGCTCGACTTTGAGCGCCGTTGCAACATTACTCCAGGCCTCCAGCGTCGCAGCATCAGCCGGTGTTAGCTCAACACTGATCGCACTGGCATATTGGCTACCTGTATAGCTGTCCACCACATAAGCCGGCGCAGATTGTGCATCCATCGTGATATTAATGACATCACTACTACCATTATCGACAGACAGAGCCAAAGTGCCTGTCGCCGGCAGCGTCACAAGACGGTTAAAGTACAACTCCAGGCGGTTGCTGTAGGCATCGTAGTTGGCAAAGTTCAGCTGTGGCGCTTCGACAATATACTCTACAGCCACATTATCACTGAATGACTGGATTTGACTGATACCGCCATTCGGATCAGTCGATGTAATCATATGGGGCACACTCACTTCCAGACTATCGAGATAGTTCCAGCTCTCAAGCGTTGTGGCATCTGCAGCATCCAGCGTGATATTTAGCTGCGCTAACAAACCACCAAATTGTGGCGGTGCAGTAAATGTCAACGAGCCAAACAAGGGTGTTTGCAATGTTAAGGCTTCCACACCACCGTTATCCGTTGATAGCTGCACAGAAGCAGAGTCAACCAGTGTCACCTGATCCAGCTCACGGTTAAACGTCAGGCTTAAACGATCTGTTGCCTCATCATATTGAGCCGCAACAATTTCTGGTTCCGGTAGCACATAATCAACCGACACACCATCCTCATACTGGACACCCCTGTTTCTATACAAGCCCGGTGGCTCGGTCAGTGCATAAATCGTGTCAGAATCCAGAGTTAGCTCGAGAAGGCTCTCCACATCACTCCAACCGGAAATCGTTCCCATATGACTGACGGACAGCTCAACGACTAACGTATGACCATCAACAACCTGCGGATCAGAAACCGCATCAAGACTTTGACTAATATAGTCATAGAAGCCGTTATCAACAGACAGGCCAATAGTATTTGGCACTGTAATCGCAACCGGGTCGAGCTTCCTGCTAAAGGTCAGCCTCAGCAGGCGGGTATGAACATCCAGGCTCGCAGCAACAACCGCTGGCTCATTTTCAATAAAACGCAGTGCAATGTTATCTTCATAGCTCACCGCCTCACTGGCTACCGCAGGCGCTGTTGAAGATACAAAACCGGCATCCACCCTGACTCTAAGCAAGTCCTGCCGATCCCCCCAAGCTTGTTCAACAATATCAAACGATGAAGGTATAGTAACCACCACAGTACGGTATTCCTCTATATAGGGAGCTACCACATCAGAGGCCCCGAAACTGCCATCACCAAGCCCCTCAGTGATACCCAACTCTGTTAGTGGCGATAATAAAGCCGGATCAAGATCACGATTATAAGTTAAACGCAGCTCATTAGTGAATTCGTCATAGCTCGCATCAACAATAACTGGCGCTTCTTCAACCAGAGTGACTCGCTGATTATCGCTATAAAGAACGGCCTCGTTATCCAGTGCCAGTGGTGGCTGCGCACTGGCTATGGCAGAGGGCGGCGCGTCGCTTAACTCTATTTCAAGATCACTCTCCAGGAAACCCCAACCCTCAATGGTCGCTGCATCAGCCGGCGCGAGTTGAATTTCAAAAGTGGTATCGTCGCTTGAGAGCTTACGCCAGCTAAAAGGCTGCGGCAGTGTTAAATCAAACAACCCGCCATTATCAACGGATAAACGGATAGTACGGGTATCGTTTAGTAACGGCCCCATCGCACGATTAAAGGTCAGACTCAGGGTGTCTGTGTGTTTGTCAAACTGCGCTGACAACAAGCGCGGTGCTTCACCAATATACTCAACGGCCACATTATCAGGGAAATCAATTTGACTATTGGGGTAAATGCCCGGCGGTTCAGACAAGGCATAAACCGCAGCGTCATTCAGTCTCACTTCCAAGTATTTATCCAGACCCACCCAACCTGAAATGGTTGCCGCATTGGCATCTCCGATACGGATCACCAGGGTACGTCGGTTAATCAATTGTGGAGTCGCCCAGGCATCAAGGCTTTGATAAATATAAGAGGGGAAACCTTCGTCAACTGACAACCTGACATCAGCCATACCCACTACCGCAAGTTCATCCAGATCACGATTAAAAGTCAGGCTGAGCAATTTAGTATAAGCATCATATTGCGCCGCAACAATTGCCGGATTCTCTTCAATATAGCGCACACCAACGTTATCACTGTAACTAACTGCCAGGTTTTCAAGTCCAGGACTACCTGAGTTCAGTACTCTCACAAAATCCGCCTGAACTTCCATTTTCAGGTTAGCTGCCACGTTTGACCAGCTTTCAACAGTGCTTGCATTAATAGCACTAAGCTCAATCACAACCGTACTGCCATTTTCAACAAACGGTTCCTGTTCATGATCTGCAGCAAAAAATATAGAATCAAGATAACCATCATCTACAGACAAGCTGATGGTATGGCCGCTGCCAAGCACATCAGACTCCAGCGGCCGATTAAAGGTGATGCGCAACTGATTCGTTAAAGCATCATAATGCGCTTCATCAATAACTGGCCTTTCCGCGATAAAGTCAACACGTACATTATCGCTAAACGTCAACATCATATTATCGGTAGCTAATGGCGGTTGCGCTGTAGCTAAACTGCCCGGCGAGTTAGTCAATTCAATTTCCAGACTGTTTTCCACATCAAACCAGCCCTCAACTGTCGAGGCTTCCAGCCCACCCAATTCGATTTCGAAGGTTCGATCATCCCGGGACAGTTTGCGCCCGGCCAGCGGCGTTGGCAACGACAGGTAACTCATACCCCCGTTATCGACCGAGAGCCCTACCCCGCTAAATTCATTCAGCAATGGATCCATATCACGGTTAAATAGCAACATTAGCTTATCGGTATAGGCATCATAGCTAACTGACGCCAGCACAGGATCAGGCTCAATGTAATCTACTTTGATATTATCGCTGTAGTCTATCGTTTGATTTTCATAAAGATCCGGCCACTGTCCAACAGAAACAACATAAGCGGATAAATACACCTCTAATCGCGTATCCGGGTGACCCCAGCTTTCAATTTGCGAGGCATTGCTACTGGATACCTTGATACGCAAAGTACGTGCATCCAACCAGCGGGGAATTTCCTCACTATCCATCGCCTGTGAAAAAGACTCAATACCGCCATTGTCTACCGACAAACCAAAAGAATAATCAGTTCTAAGAGACTGCTGATCAATATCCTGATTAAACGTTAAATCGAGATATTCGCTATAGCTATCGTAGCGAGCTGAAACCAGCGTCGGCAAAACGTCATTAAAAGTGACAAAAACCCTATCAGCACGCTCTACTGCCTGACTGGCATAGGCAGGTGCCGTACTATCAATATAATCACTGGCTAATTCCACCCACGCCAACTCACCTGCCAACGATTGCACAAGATTATTAGCCTGATAGTCAGGCAGCTTAAGAATCAGAGTACGTTTTTTCTCCAGAGAAATTCGGTCTACACTAGAGCTATCATCAGCATATATTGAGCCAACTGATGTTTTTAGATAAAGAATAATCGAACTATCAAGTGTTGCTATATCAAGATCGCGATTAAACGTTAGGCGTAATTCTCCAGGCACCGCATCAAAAACCGCTGCAATCAGCTTTGGCGCACTGGAAATATAATCGACTTTATAGTTATCACTAAAATCAATTACCTGGTTATCCAATGACAGTGGTGGCTGAGCCGTCGCCAGCGTACTCGGCACATTACTGACGGCAATCTCCAGTTTATTCGCAACATCCGGCCAGTTTTCAAGTATATTGGCTTCCGCTACTTGTATTTCAAAGGTACGATCATCGTAGGCCGGCTTGAGCCAATTGTATGGCAAATATAGAAAAACTGTAGAGACATCGCCGTTATCAACTGACAAGCGAATTTCGGAACTGTCATTTAACACCGGAGCCATATCCCGATTAAATACCAAACGCAGTGTATCGGTGTATTCATCGTAACTGACCGACGCCAGGGTTGGAGCCAGCTCAATAAACTCAACCGAGACATTGTCGCTGTAGTTTACTGTTTCGTTTTCATAGACATTTGGCCACTCACCAATAGAAACGACCAAGCTCGAAAAATATAACTCCAGTCGGGTATCAAGATCAGCCCAGCTTTCAATTTGTGAGGCATTACTGCTACCAACCTGCACCAGAATCGTACGCTGATTCACTAACGTGATTGGCGAATACGCATCCATGGACTGACTAAAATATTCAAAACTTCCATCATCTGTCGACAGGCCAATATTGTAATATTCTCTAACATCCTCTTCCTTAAGATCACGATTAAAGGTAACAGCTAAAATATCCGTATAGGCATCATAACTGGCAGCAACAACCACAGGCGCTTCCGGCACATAGGTCACCTGGAATTCATCGGAAAAACTGACAGGCAAGTTTCCATAAGATGGTGAAGCTGTAAATACAAAATTGCTTTCAACCTCAACTTCCAACAGACCGTCATAGCTGTACCAGCTCTCAACGGACGAGGCATCAAAATCCTGTAACGATACAACCACCGTTCGATTATTCTCAATATAGGGAGAACCGCTATAGTTTGCTGAAAATAAAAACGTATCTGCGTAACCCCCATCACTCGATAACTCTATATTTGCCGTATTGTTAATAGCTGCCGGATCAATATCGCGATTAAAGGTTAAACGCAACTCATTGGTGTAGGCATCGTAATTTGCGGTGAGCAGCTGTGGATTTTCAACAATATAATTACCCGGCTGCTCATCAACATAGTATACAGGCTCACTGGACTCATTAGGCACATCTATCATCGTTGCCAATGAGCCTGCCAACATAATATCAAGCGCCGTTTCTACATTTGCCCAACTTTCTATAGTGCTGGCATCATTGCTATCCAGCTGAACAATAAATGAATAACCATCATCAGATAATATAACGGCATGCGGTGTTGTTAACTGCAAATACTCAAAGAAGCCGTTATCAACTGACAACTCGATCATTCCGTAGTTATTAAAAGATGTCAGATCCATAACCCGATTAAAAGTCAACGTTAAAGAATCCGTAAACGCATCATAGCTATAAGAGATCAGTTGCGGTGCTTCTTCTATATATGCCACCGAGGCATCATCAAGGTACTGTACCTGATAGTTACCATACTGGGCAGGCGGACTGGTTAATGTATAGAAAGTATTAGCCGGATACTGAATTTCCAGTCTATTCTTGACTTCCATCCACCCCTCGACAGTTGAAGCCGTAGATGAATCCAGCTCTATAATCACGTTATTACCATTATTCACTGTCGGTGTAGACTGCGAATCCAGCAGCATATTATTGTAATAGTAACTACCATCATCAACAGAAAACTCAATAAGATTGGACGTCTGGATCGCCGCCTCATCAATAACACGATCAAACGTTACGGACAGCAGGTTAGTAAAACTGTCATAGCTGGCAGAGACAAACTTTGGTTCCTCAGAAATATAGTTGACTGCCGCATCATCACTATAAAACACCTGATTATTAGCATAAGTCGTATAAACAGCGTTTCTGACCAGCCCATTTGTTATTTCAACCTCAAGCGTTGTTTCCACCCCTGTCCAACCTTCAACAATAGATGCATTAGACGCTGATATTGGCACAACCATCGTACGAGCATTTTCAATATAAGGTGAGGAATGGCTGTATATTGAAAAACTGATAAAATCGAAATTTGCATTATCAACTGAAAGCCCAACGGAATCATTGGGACCAGAGATAATATCCTGACTAAATGTCAAACGCAGCTCATCTGTCAACGCATCAAAATCCGCACTAACCAATTCAGGCCATACCGGTATATAGTCAACGGCTATATTATCTTCGTAGGTAGCTGGTAAATTTTCGTCCGGCCCATTCTGCATATCCGCCAACGGTCCAATCTGAACTTCCAGGGAGTCTTTAAGAAACTGCTCAGTCCAGGCTTCAATAGTAGACCCATCCAACCCCGCAAGTGCTATTTCAAAAGAATACCCATCAGGTAATGCCGTGACACTATGCGGTGTAGATAACGTCAGCGCCTCCATCACTCCATTTCGAGTTGATAGCTCGACAAGCCCATTGATATCAAAACTATAGGCATTCATCAGACGACTAAAGGTCAACACCAATGTATCACCATGACCATCAAAAGCTGCCGCAACAAGCTGTGGTCCAGGCGGAATAATTTCCACTGGCATATTGTCGATATAATCCACACGCTTGTTACCATACACACCAGGAGGATTAGTCAGGGTATATGCCGTATCTTCAGCAAACTCAATCTCAAGACGGGTTTGAAAATAACCCCAGCCTGTTACTGTTGACGCAACAGAAGGTGCTAATGCAATCTCAACGGTTTTGCCATTAATGACAGGCTCTGACTGCTCATAGGGCAGAAAAGTTATGTAGGACGTTGCTCCATTATCTGTCGATAAGCCAATATAGTTCGACAGACCGAAGTATGGATCAATAAGCCGATCAAATGTTAGAATCAACTTTTCCTCCACCTCATCAAAAGCGGCTGCCACAAGTGCCGGCCTTCCCTCCTGATAATTGACTACCTGATTATCCATAAAAGTAACCATGTCACTCGAATAAATCAGTGATGTTTCCGTAACAAACCCGGCAGGCACACCAATTTCCAACATTTCTGGCGGACCACTCATCCAACTTTCGACAGTAGATGCATTTGGTGATGACAACTGAACAACAACCGTACGCTTATTTTCCAGCACTGGATACTGAACGTCGTTTGCATTAAAACCAAACCAGTTAAAATTACCGTTATCAATCGACAATTCCAGGGTCGCAAGACTATTAATTGCAGCTGCATCAAGGTCACGGTTATACGTCAAACGCAGCTCATCGGTTAACTCATCATAGGTAACACTCTCCAGCACCGGCTGTTCAGCAATATAGGTAACCACCAAATCATCCGCGTAGGTAACCGGCACACTAAATGAGCCCGGCGGTTCATGCATAATACTTACCGCACCTATCTGCAACTCCAATGCCGCCTCAACATTAACCAATGCTTCAACACTGGCAGCATCACTACTGTTTAATCCAATGCGGTATGAGCGCCCATCAGCAAGAAAATCATCATCAAGAAAATAATTATATGTCTGCGCATCAACATACTGCACCAGGCCATTATCCGTTGAAAGCCCTATCGTTGATGCGAAAGTATCAATAGGGTACATCAAGCGGTTAAAGGTCAGTATTAACTCATCAGTTAGCGCATCATAGGTCGCGGCAACAAGCCTTGGTGCCGCTTCAATATATTCCACTTTGGCATTATTGAAATAGCTGACGGCTGCATTCCCATAAGATGACGGGGGATAGCTCAAAGTGTAAAAAGTATCATTATATATCTCTATCTCAAGCGCAGAAGCAACATTGGCCCAGCCTTCCACAGTGACCGCATCAGAAGAATACAAAGCGATCTCTATCGTATTACCCTTAACGACAGGGTGCGCCTGGTTATCAATCGGAAAGCTGATATAGTCGCTAAAGCCATCATCTACAGAGAGGCCAATATACTTTGCAAAGTCAATAACTCCGGAATCAATTTCACGATTAAATGTGATTGTTAGCAAATCGGTAAAACTGTCGTACGAAGCTGAAACAAATCCCGGATTCTCTACCTGATAACCCACAACCTTATTATCAGAAAATAAAATAATGTCATTACTATAGGTTACCGTGCTATCGGTAACAAAGTTTGCGGGCATGGAAACTTCCAGGGTTGTAGGCCCCGCCATCCAGCTCTCTACTGTGCTCGCATTAACTGGAGATAAACTCACCACCACGGTACGATCATTTTCCAGATAGGGCGTACTCTCATGATCAGCACTAAAAGCCAGCCAGTTGATATTTCCGTTATCGGTAGATAGTTCGAGTGTCGCAAACCCAACAATAGAAGTAGCATCAAGATCGCGATTAAACGTCAGACGCAATTCATCTGTTAATGCATCATAGCTGCTATTAACCAATACAGGCTCTTCAGGAATGTAGTTAACCTTGTGATCATTGGCAAACAGGTTTGGGTTATTAAAATAGTAGGGCGAACTAATCATCGCTGCCACATCAAAGCTGGTTTGTATCTCAAGATCAGTAGCCACATTGGCCCAACCTTCAACCGCCGTAACGTCACCAGCGGCAAGCTGGATCGCATAGGAACGACCGTCTGGCAACACCGTATAGCTATGCGGTGTTTGCAGAGTGAGGGTATTAACCGTTCCATTATCGGTAGAGAGATCAATAGCAGCCGTATTGTTAAACGTTGCAGGATCCATATCCCGATTAAAGGTAAAGATCAGTGTATCGGTTAATGCATCGTAACTACTGCTGGTTATAACAGGATCTATCCCGATTGCAGGCACACTCAGATCATTATTATAAAACGTTGGCCAGTTGTAGTAGGCGCCACCCTGCGAAGCGATAAGCGAGGAGAAGAAATACAGTTCGAGACTGGTATTTAAATTGGCAAATGCATCAACCGTATCTGCATCCAGTGCTGTCATCTGAAATACCAGTGTATTGTCATTGGCAACGGATGAAACTTCCACCAGTGGCGTGCCTAGATACAGGTTATCTATGCCACCTTCGTCAGTAGATAAACCAACCAAACCATTAACATCCAGCGTACTGTCTTCAAGATTTTTACTCAGCACCACTGTCAATGTATCGGCATAGCCATCGAACTCTGCAGAAAGCACAATCGGGTTTAGCGGAAAGTACGTCACGGATTGATCATCAGTATAGGCAATCGCAGCATTGCCGTTAGTGCCACCGATGTCATAAAAGGCATCAGCAGAAATTTCCACTTCAAGGCTATCAAGCAGGCCTATAAAACCACTCAGGGTTGAAGCATCACTACCACTAAGCTGGATTTCAACAATATCGTCATCTGCCACCGCAAACAGGAAATTATGCGGTGTAGCCAGCGATGGCAACGTATTAAAGCCCGGGTTACCATTGTCCGTAGACAAACCAATAGTGCTCCAGCTATCAAAATTGCTATCACTAACGGACGCATCGAAATCCAGCGTTAACACCTGGGTTTCGTCGTCATAACTGGCACTCTCCAACACCGGCGGCGCAGCCATAACAGCCTGCCCCAAAAATAACCCTACAAAAAATATAACAACCTTCAATAGGTTGAAAAACGTAGCGGACATATCAAAAAGGCTCCCGACTTCCTAAGCTATTGTTTCTATTGGTTTATTTCTTTTCCAATCTACTTCCATAAACGGCTTTGCACAGCGCAAACCCAACTCCGGCATGCAGGCCCTGATAACCCCTCTCCACACCGAATATAAGGCGAATAATTTACATTAATTCCCGCAGGACTACCAGCGGCGGCACCCTCACCACACGGTAGCTGGCGGCCAAGCCGAGGCCACATATCAGCACAGCACCTAGCACCGGGCCGGCCAGCCACAACCACGGGTGGAAGGTGTACTCCATCCTGAAAGCCTGGGTCTGCAACCCCCAGGCGGTGAGCTCACTACCGAGCGCAGCCATCAACCCGGCCCCGAGGCCAAGCAATATAAATTCCAGGCACAGACTGCCGAGAATCAGACGCCGCGGCGCACCGAGGGTACGCAAAATAGCGTTTTCCTGCATCCGCTGATCGATACTCGCCTGCACACTGGCAATCAGTACCAGCGCCCCGGAAATCAGAATCAACCCCAGCACAAGCTCTATCGCCTGGGTAACCTGATCCACCATGGTCTTGATCTGGTAGAGCATTTCATCCAATTCAAAAATACTGATGGTGGGAAACTGCCTGAGTATGTCGTTAATCAACAGCTTCTTTTCCTGCGGCAAATAGAAACTCGTAATATGAGTAGCCGAGTAATTTTCCAGCACACCAGGCTCAAAAATAAAATAGAAATTCGGGCGCATAGTGTCCCAGCGCAACTCACGAATACTACCGAGAGTCACATCGAGCTTTTTATCACCAATCGTAAATGTGAGTTTGTCCCCCACTGTTACGCCAAGGTTGTCTGCCAGTTCCTGCTCTACGGAAACCAGGGGGCGGTCACTGCTGTTATTGCTATTGTCATCCCACCATTGGCCAGCAACAAGGACATTATCCTCGGGAAAGGTTTCACTCCACGTCAGATTCAGTTCACGGTAAACCTCATCTACTTCCTCGCCAATAATCGTGGTCGCTTCAATATCGTTGAGATGGGTGAGCCGCCCCCGAACCATCGGGTACATACCCGCTGTTTTTAATTCGTGTTCAGCGAGCAGTTCTTTTAACGGTTCCACCTGATACGGTGCAATATTAATCAGGAAGTGATTCGGTGTATCCGGTGGCAGTTGCAGCTCCCACTCACGAACAATCGAGGTACGAATCAACACAGAAATCAATAACAGCATAAGTGCGAGACCAAACACCACAAGCTGTAGCACACTTTGTAACTGGCCACGCTGCAAGTTGGCCACTGCCAGACGCCAGACACTGCCCGCCTGGGTACCGAGCACGCGAATACTACCGAGCACAAACCATGCAATACCGCCGACTACAAGGCCGCAAAACAGCGTGCCAAAAAACACCAGACTCGTAATCAACAGATGCTGCGAGTAAAACCACATCAGCGCAAAGATCGCCAACGCTCCTAACAAATAAAAGTAACGGGTTTTATCGGTATTACCGTCAGCATCACTACCCAGCTCACGGCGTAGTACCCGCAGCGGAGAGACCGTGCGCAACTGCCACATCATTGGCAATGCAAACGCCAGCGTACACACCACACCGGTGCCCGCGCCGACAAGAAAAGGCTTTATAGAGGCTTGCGGCAACGCTACCGGCAACCACTCCTGCATAATATTGAGAAACGCATATTGCGCAAACCAGCCAAGCAACGCACCCGCCAACACACTGACTGTGAGCACCACTGTCAGGTGAATTACCACCATACGACCCAACTGCTGCGGTGTTGAACCGAGGGTTTTCATGACCGCCACATTATCGTAGTGGCGCAAACTGTAACGCCGCGCCGCCATCGCCACCGCAACACTCGCAAGCAGAACCCCGAGCGAACCTGCGAGCAATAGAAACCCTTCGGCGCGCTCCAGCGATTGCGCAAGTCCTGGCTGGGAATCATCAAGACCCATCAAACGATGACGTTTTTTCAGCTGCGGTTTTAACCATTCTATGTAGCTATCAATAGCAGCTTCTTCTCCGGAAAACAGATAGCGATAAAAAACCCGGCTACCGGGCTGTACAACACCAGTACCGCCGAGGTCTTCAAGATTAATCAGGATACGCGGCCCCAGGGAAAAGTAGCTGCTGCCGCTATCGGGTTCCCGCGTCAGAATTTTTGCCGCCGTAAACGCCTGCTCTCCCACCCAGACTTCATCACCAAGCTGAATATTAAGCAAATGCAATAAACGCTGATCCAGCCACGCCTCTCCAGGCGCCGGACTGCCCACTACCGGTACGCCGGCCACATTGACATCATCGGTAGCTTCGAGCTGTCCTAATAACGGATAGGCACTGCTGGCCGCTTTAACTGACGACAAAAACATTTCATCGCCCGCAAACACCATGGAGGGAAACTGTACAATCTCGGCACGCTGCAAATCCCGCGTCACTGCACCTAATAACAGTTTCTCTGCCACCGGCTGTGGACTCTGCAATACTACATCCGCAGCGAGAAACACCTTGGCCTCGGACACCAGTGCCTTCTGCAAGCGTTCAGCAAACAGGGAAATCGATGTCACAATTAAGACCGCAACCGTAATCGCCGCACATAAGAGTGTCAGCTCACCGGAGCGCGCATCCCGCTGTAATAAACGCAGCTCAGTTTTCATCGCCTACACATCACCACTAAATACTGCATAACGTTCTAATCAGCATCGGGCTGCATCGATAACAGGCCATCATTCATCCATAAACGACGCTCGCAGCGTTCGGCGAGTTTCAGGTCGTGGGTTACCAGCACGAGTGTGGTATTAAGTTGTTCGTTAAGCTCAAACAACAACTCAATAATTTGCTCACCGGTTTTGGTATCGAGATTACCCGTAGGCTCATCGGCAAACAAAATTTTTGGCTGGTTGGAAAACGCCCGCGCAATCGCTACGCGCTGCTGTTCACCGCCAGAAAGCTGTCGCGGGTAATGTGTGAGGCGATGCTCGAGTCCTACTCTACTTAAATACTTGACCGCCTGTTCCCGCGCATCCGGACGACGCTGCAACTCCAGTGGCAGCATCACATTCTCCAACGCACTGAGGCTCGGCAATAACTGAAAACTTTGAAACACAAAACCCACCAGATCCGCACGTAACGAAGCGCGCTGCTCTTCGTCAAGCGTGGTAATATCCGTACCATTGAGAAACACGCCGCCACTGGACACATCATCCAGTCCGGCCAGTAAGCCGAGTAATGTAGACTTCCCCGACCCCGACGCACCGATAATCGCCACGGTTTCCCCTGCCTTGATTTCCAGGTCAATTCCTTTCAATATGACAAGTTCCCCGTCGAGGGTGTTTACCGATTTAATCAGAGATGTGGTGCGAATCATTTTGACAACAACAGCTGCTTGGTCTTTTACTCAGAAAGCTCATAGTAGAAACAGTTCACTATGCGACCTATAAGTACTTATCCCTTTTATAAAGCGCCCTGGCAAATTTATCAGGTGCTTTGGCAATTTCTCCTGGGCACGGTGTTACTGTGCTCCACTGCTGTTTACGCTGAAACCCATTCTGAAAATAATGTATCTGAAACACCTCCTGTTATCGTGGTACTTGGCGATAGCCTTAGCGCCAATTATGGTATTGACGCACAGGATGGCTGGGTACATTTACTTGACGAGGCTTTAAAAGAACAAAACCTCAACTACCATATTGTTAATGCCAGTATTAGTGGTGAAACCACCGGTCAGGGACTCGCACGCCTGCCGGATATCCTGGAAACCCACCAACCCGCTTATATCCTCGTGGAGCTTGGCGCCAACGATGGTTTGCGCGGCTATCCGCTAAAAGTGATGAAAGGCAATCTCTCGGACATTATTAGCCTGTCACAGGATGCCGGCGCTGAGGTACTGCTTATCGGGGTACAGATCCCATTAAATTACGGCGCACGCTATACCACCCTGTTTGAAGCGAGCTTTGTAGAACTTGCCGAGCAATACAACATTCCGCTTGTGCCTACACTACTCGGCGAAGTACCACTTAACCCGGAACTGATGCAGGATGACCGTCTGCACCCGAATGCCAAGGCACAGCCCTACCTGCTCGACAATGTATTACCCGCGGTATTGGAGTTAATTCAGCACCATGAGTGATGCTTCTGATAGCCTGCAGCAATTGCTGGCGTTTGACAGCCAACATATCTGGCATCCCTATGCAGCGATGCCAAACCCGGTAGAAACTTTTCTTGTCGAAAAAGCTGAAGGCGTGATGTTGACATTAAAAGACGGGCGCGAACTGATTGACGGCATGTCATCCTGGTGGGCAGCGATTCACGGCTATAACCACCCGGTACTTAATGAAGCGATTAAAAGCCAGCTCGACAAGATGGCCCATGTGATGTTCGGCGGCCTGACTCATGAGCCTGCCATCAAACTTTGCAAAACCCTCGTTGAAATTACCCCGGAGCCACTGCAAAAGGTTTTTCTCAGTGATTCCGGTTCCGTATCCGTAGAAGTCGCGATCAAGATGGCCTTACAGTACTGGCTCTCACAAGGCAAAGCGGAGAAGCACCGTCTGCTCACACTGAAAGGTGGCTACCACGGCGATACCTTTGCCACGATGGCCGTGTGCGACCCGGTTAACGGCATGCACCATTTGTTCGACAAAGTGCTTACCCAACACCTGTTTGCCGAAGCCCCTTCCTGTTTTTATGCCGGAACAGATGGCAACGACAACTGGCACGCTTCTCATCTTGATAATCTCAAGGATATGCTTCAGCAGCACCATCACGAAGTTGCCGCCGTAATCCTTGAACCGATTGTACAAGGCACAGGCGGCATGAACTTTTATGCACCGAAGTTTCTGCAGGGTATACGCGAGCTGTGTGATGAATTTGATGTGTTATTGATACTCGATGAAATTGCCACCGGTTTTGGTCGCACCGGCAAGTTATTTGGTTGCAATCATAGCGACAGCCCTGAGCGCAATAAAGAGTTCTCACCCGATATACTATGCCTCGGTAAAACCCTGACCGCAGGTTATATGACATTGGCCGCCACCTTGTGCACAGACAAAGTCGCCAACGGCATATCACAAGGGGAAGTACCCGTACTGATGCACGGCCCCACCTATATGGGCAACCCACTTGCGTGTACCGTAGCCAATACCAGCATTGAACTGCTATTGCAGCAGAAATGGCAGGCCAATATCAAGCGTATTGAGCAGGGCTTAATCGAAGGCTTGCAGTCAGCCAAAGAAATTAAAGATGTTGCCGATGTACGAGTACTCGGCGCGATTGGCGTGATTGAACTGGAACAGCCAGTAGATATGAAAACTATCCAGCCGATGTTTGTCGAGAACGGCATCTGGATCAGGCCGTTTGGCAAGCTGGTTTATACTATGCCGCCGTATATCACCGATAACCGCACGCTCAGTTTGCTATGCCAGAAAATCAATAATGTCCTTGAAAGTTATTTATAAACACATCCATTTCATTGATTGATATTGCCCCGCTGAATACCTGTCCTGGCTGCTCTATTTAGAGAACAACCAGCTTAATAAACCTACTATTATGTGGGTTAAAAAGCAGGCACGCCCCCCTATAAATGCTTTGATTTTAAATGGAAAATATACTTTGCTGTCTCCAAGCATATAGAGACGCAATTCGTGCCTATAGGATAGCCAGCACACTGAATATTTGATTTAATTGAGTTTTTAAAACTGTGAATTTAGAATATGAACATTAAAAAAAGCTAATGCGCATCAGTCTGCCGTTAGGCAGAAAAAGGAGGATACTTTGAGCAAGGAACCTAAAGACTATGAAGCTGTTGATGCCGAACAAACGGCTTATTGTGTTGAATGTAGAAGCACGATAAATATACGTGCTCTGAAATGCTCACATTGTGGGAGTTATCAAGATTGGCGAAGGCACTTTGGCACTACCACAAGCTCTATTGCTCTTATTATAGCTTTAGTACCATTCATTACATTAACTGTAAAAGCTCTACTGCCTGATTATTCTAAAACAACTGTTACTTTTCTTCGTGGTGGTACACAAGGGGTATATTTCGTCGGCACAAATACCGGAAATAAGATTTCAATCTTAAAAGGGATTCGTGTAATTCATCCTAAATGGGGAGAGCATTATCTGCCCTCGGAAGAATCTAAAAAACAGGATTTTTCTATAAAGCCTGGTGAGCCTATCACTTTTACGTTTAAAACAAATTATTTTGGGCACACTAGCAGGGATGAGCTACAAGAAGACGCATATGCAGAATGTAAGGCATATGCTGACATCATTGAGTATGGAGGCCCTGAATCTAGCTTATTAATCACTGATAGTGAAGAGTGCCATGAATTCTGGACATTCTTTATCACACCGAGCGAGTAATATTAGTGTTACGAAGCAACGACCTAACAAGCCAATCAATGGCACCTCACGGCTGGACCTCCACACCGAGCCATTATACATATTACATAACTCAATATAGGACACCCAAGAAATAAATGCGCGCCTAGCATGATAGCCAGCATGCTAATTATTTGATTTAATTGGACTTTTAAAACCGTGGATCAAAAGCATGAGCATTGGGAACAAAGCCAGTGCGCATCAATCAGCTGTTATACATAAATCAGCACAAGGGAAACTAAGCAAGTATGCATAAATCTCAACTTCTCTATGACCCGCTTCCAATTGCAAGAATGGGTATTAGAAAAGAAACTGAAGAAATCGTTATTGGTCACGACTATTCCTGTTTCGCAAATATGCTTGAAGAATATATTTCCTTTGGGGCAGTTGATATATGTATGCCTAAATCTGCGCCAGAAATTTTATCTATGGATGAGATGCCATCATTATTAAAGAATCGCATAAAGATCTTTAACGACGATGATGAAATAGAGGCGATGCGCCGGGTTCTTCATGGCCTGAGGAGAGAATTTGAAGTTATAATTACTGACGAGGATCAACGCTTAAAATTTAAAAAAGACACCTCTAAAGAAATCATTAGAAATATAAATTACATTCACTCAGTAGTTAAAAAGCTAGCTATCGGATTTAATCATGGTATACAGATTGACGTTAACCCTGACCCATCAATTCAATCTCTACGATATCTACGTGAAATAACTAAAGATTCACAAACAAGAATTGTCTTGGCCCAACTAGAGGCACTAATGGGTTTATATGAAGGTGTTGGTTTTCAAGCACCAACACCACCTAAAGATACTCCCCCCTTAGAAATTATTTCTGTCTTTGATCGCCTTATTAATGACAAGACATACTTAGAATACTCTGATTCTGTGGCTCAGCTTGCTGATCCATCTAGACGTGACAACGCGATGATCCATATCCGAGATTTGGAGCGAGGCGTTAGATCATTGAGTTTCGTATCTGCCGGATGGAACTATGCAGCAAAAGTAATAAAAGCATGGAGCGGAGTTCCAGTACCAGAATCGGGCGCGATATCTAGCATAATACAAGGCCGCTCTTTACCAGCCTTTGTTGATTTGCAAGCAGCTAGAGAGAATGCTGTTAGCATGTGGAAGAAAACTGACTTAGTGGACTCTCCTCTGGGCAGGGATGGAAAATCACTTGTCGAAGGAGAAGTTTTATGGATACCACCTTTGAGCTCTATGGAAATATATTCAACAGATAATAAGCCCTTTAGTAGTTTTGGTAAGGTTAGTGATTTATTGGAGGCCCTTGAAAAGGCCCAAGAGCATCTTGAAAAACAAGATGATAGCAATGTATAACAAGGCGCTGCTGTCGGATATATTTTCCGTTGCGCTCCAAATATGCCGCAGAGCGCGGCGCTAGTTGTATCAAGGAGAAATGATGTCCGTCGATTATATTGGTGAATATTTCAACGAAGATGGATTTGACTTCACAAGGCTATTAAACGACGACTTCTTCCAACCTGTAAGAATTCTATTTAATGCAAAACACTATGTTTCTGCCTCTAAGCTTTTAGTTGTGGCTATAGATTCTATAAGTTTTATTGAATATGGGGACATAAAGGAAAATACATTTATAAAATGGCTAAATACTTACGCTGATATTTCTAGCTTAGGAATAACGCCTGAAGAGCTTTGGGAGCATAGGAATGCTTTGCTACACATGAGCAGCATCCGGTCACGAAAAGTAGCATCAGGCAAAACCAGATCACTAGTGTCCTATGTAGGAGAAATACCAACAGGAGTTAAGTTGGATGATAGCTCAACAGGGTATTATAGTTTGCATGGTCTAATTCAAGCGTTTGGGCAAGCGTGTGGCAAGTGGTGCTTAACTTATGATGCCGAGCGTAGTAAAATTGACTCTTTCGTAGCTCGCTATGATTTAATCGCATCAGATGCAAGGATGCTTCACATTGAACATCCTGTCAATAATAGCTAACAAAGCGCTCAAGGAGACTAGGCACTGCGCGCTTTACCCATTAGCTGAGCATTAGATTTATCAGGAGAATAAGTGCAAGAAGATATTCTAAGGGCCGCTGAATCCTTCAAGCAACAAATCCAAGCACTATCAAAGGAAGAATCTATAGCGCACCTTGAAAAGCAGAGAGCTCATTATAATGAGGAATATGCTGATTTCCTAGAGCATTATGAGTGCGAAAGCTGTTATCTCTGCGGCAAATCCTTTAAAACAATTAGCAAGTCAAGGCCATGCCCTCACTGGCTTCTGCGCAGATGTAAGTTCAAGAAGAAAGATTTCCCCAAAATTCTAGAGAAATACGATTTCTATCAAATATCAGCCTTTCTCAGGTGGGTTGCTAACGCTGAAGCAGGCGTGAAAAGCATAAACAACCTCCGAGAAGAGAGCAGTGAAAGAAAGGTATTTGAAATAACTATTCAATGGCGAAATGTCGAGTGGACTTTGGATTGCTCAAGAAATGACTTTGATGGGCATACAGGCACTAAAGCCGATTTTCCTCATTGGCATTTTCAGATGCGAATAGATGGAAATCAATTTATAAATTTTAACGACTACCACATTTCTTTCACCAAGGATGATCAGCTCAAGATCGTATTGGAACAAGATAGAGGCTCCGGCTTTTTACATTCTTTTGGCGCTGGCGGCCAAGGCATGCAGGAATACATGGAACGACTAACAGAGAATCCTGATGCATTTATTAAAAACGCAGTAAGAGCTGATCAGCCTGAAGAAGGCACAGTCCACATGCAGTCCTTCGTTAAAGGCCCTGAAGGAGGAATACCTGGAGAAAAGATTGATGAAGCTATGAAAATGGCCATGGAAACAGGTAAAACACTCGCTCACTGCTTTCGGGAGGTCTTGGGAGATAACGAGAACATTTCAATATCAACTATCGCCAGCCCAGCAGATAGTGTTCCCGCAATTTCCAAAAGAACTAAACGCAAGCGAAGGTAAAGCTAACAAGCCAAGTAAGCGGGACACTATAACCAGCGCCCCTTTTTTATGTGTCAAAACGATTCAAACGATCAACCATAGATATCCAACGCCGCATTAACCGCCACACCGGAATTAATCGGCGCTTTCATCGAGGTTAATACTGCATCGAGTGCACCGAGGCATAGCAACACATTGGTCTGGTTACACGCATAACCCATCAGACCAATACGCCATACCTTGCCCGCTAACGCACCGAGGCCCGCACCAATTTCCAGATTATATTTTTGTAACAAGGTTGAGCGTACTGCCGCTTCATCGACACCTTCGGGAATCGTCACCGCATTCAATTGCGGTAAACGATCTTTGGCATCCACCACAAATGAAAGCCCCATCGCTTCAACACCCGCAGCGAGTGCTTTATGGTGTTGCTGATGGCGCGCCCAGGCATTTTCCAGGCCTTCTTCTTTGAGAATCACAAGCGCTTCGTGCAAGGCATACAGGGCATTGATCGGTGCGGTATGGTGGTAGGCACGCTTGGCGCCTTCACCCCAGTAGCCCATCACAAGATTCATATCGAGGAACCAGCTTTGCACTTTGGTTTTGCGGTTGCTGATTACTTCGACGGCTTTTTCACTAAAGCTGACCGGTGAAATACCCGGCGTGCATGACAGGCACTTTTGCGTACCGGAATAAATTGCATCAATACCCCACTCATCAACTTTGAGTGGCGAACCACCGAGGGAAGTCACGGTATCAACAATAGTCAGGCAATCGTGCTGTTGCGCCAGTTTGCACAGTGCTTCTGCATCACTGAGCGCACCGGTGGAGGTTTCTGCATGAACAAAGGCAAGGATTTTCGCATCCGGGTTGGCTTTGAGAGCTTCTTCGGCTTTCGCAACATCGACCGCCTTGCCCCACTCATCTTCCACCATAACAGCGGTAGCACCGATACGTTCGACGTTCTCTTTCATACGTCCGCCAAATACACCGTTCTGGCAAATCACCACTTTGTCACCCGGCTCAACGAGGTTCACAAAACACGCTTCCATACCAGCAGAGCCCGGCGCGGAAACCGGCAGGGTCAGGCGGTTTTGGGTTTGAAACGCATACTGGATCAGTTCTTTTAGCTCATCCATCAGACCGATAAATTGTGGATCAAGGTGACCGATGGTCGGGCGTGACATTGCTTCCAAAATACGCGGATTTACATCGGAAGGGCCCGGGCCCATCAGGGTACGCTCGTTAGGGTGGAAAGACTGGGTCATAGTTACTACCTTTCACTGTAAGTTATACAAATAAATCGAAATACTTTCACGGTTTTTAAAACCAAAAACACCGGGAAGATACCCGGTGTTTTTTAGTAACCTGGACAAGGTTTACTCGTCGTCGTCATCCTCAAAATCGTCCTCGTCATCCACTTCCGGAATCGGGCGATCAACAAGCTCAACAAAAGCCATTGGCGCTTTGTCGCCCGGGCGGAAGCCGCATTTGAGAATGCGGATATAACCACCGGGACGGCTCTCGTAACGCGGACCAAGTTCGCTGAACAATTTGCCCACGGCTTCTTTATTACGCAGACGATCAAACGCGAGGCGGCGGTTAGCCACTGAATCGTTTTTCGCCAGCGTGATCAAAGGCTCGGCAAAACGACGCAGCTCTTTGGCTTTCGGCACGGTGGTTTTAATCAGCTCGTGCTCAACCAGCGAAGAGGTCATATTGCGGAACATCGCCTTGCGATGAGAGCTGTTTCGATTTAACTGGCGACCACTTTGACGATGTCTCATGTCTGTTTACCTAATTAATAACCTTTAGCTTATGCGGATACTTTGTCGTCAGTGCGCAGGCTGGCGGGTGGCCAGTTTTCCAGACGCATACCGAGGGACAGGCCGCGGGAAGCAAGGATGTCTTTGATTTCAGTGAGGGATTTTTTGCCAAGGTTCGGCGTTTTCAGCAATTCAACTTCTGTGCGCTGAATCAGATCCCCGATGTAGTAAATATTCTCTGCCTTGAGGCAGTTGGCGGAACGAACAGTGAGTTCCAGATCGTCAACAGGACGCAGCAGTACCGGATCGACTTCCTCTTCCTCTTTCTCTGTTTTGGTTTCCGCTTCACTTTCCAGATCCACAAAAGAAGCCAACTGCTGTTGCAGAATAGTCGCAGAACGACGGATCGCCTCTTCCGGATCAATCGTGCCGTTGGTTTCCATATCGAGAATCAGCTTGTCGAGGTCAGTGCGCTGCTCAACACGGGCATTTTCAACCGAGTAGGACAAACGCACTACCGGGCTGAAAGAAGCGTCGAGTTGCAGGCGACCGATGGAACGGGTTTCATCGTCAGCTGAGTTGCGCGCATCGGCAGGCTGGTAACCGCGACCACGCTCAACCGTTAAACGCATGTTCACCTCTGCCTTGTCGTTGAGGTGAGCAATCACATGCTCCGGATTAGCCACTTCAATATCGCTTTCGGTCTGGATATCACCTGCGGTGATAGTACCGGAGCCTTTGTGGCTCAGGGTCAGAACCGCCTGATCCTTGCCCTGCATGGAAATTGCAACACCCTTGAGGTTGAGCAGGATTTCAATCACATCTTCCTGCACACCATCAATGGTGCTGTACTCGTGCTGTACATTATCAATTTCAACTTCGGTGATCGCACAGCCAGGCATGGATGACAGCAGAATGCGACGCAGGGCATTGCCCAGCGTGTGACCAAAGCCGCGCTCCAGAGGCTCAAGGGTTACCTTGGCATGAGTTGCGGAGATTTGTTGCACGTCAATATGACGCGGTGTGAGCAATTCGTTTACTGACATAAATTGTATACCTGTAAAAAGTTATTTCTGCCCCAAAAATCGGAGATCGTTTCAGTGTTACCGGCCTTACGAAACCTTATTTAGAGTAAAGCTCGATAATCAAACTCTCGTTGATCTCGGATGGTAATTCGCCACGCTCAGGCACATGTTTGTATGTACCTTCCATTTTGCTGTTGTCCACTTCAACCCATTCAACGCGACCACGCTGGGTAGCGAGATCGATAGCTTGCTGGACACGCAACTGCTTTTTGGCTTTCTCACGTACAGCAACCACATCGCCAGCCTGCACCTGGTAGGAAGCAATGTTCACTACAACGTCATTGACCAGAATACCCTTATGGGCAACCAGTTGACGCGCTTCTGAACGGGTTGAGCCATAGCCCATTCGATAAACAACGTTATCAAGACGGCTTTCAAGAATTTGCAGCAGGTTCTCGCCAGTATTACCTTTACGGCGAGCTGCTTCTTTATAGTAGCTGCGGAACTGCTTCTCAAGCACACCGTAAAGGCGACGTACTTTTTGCTTTTCACGCAACTGCACACCGTAGTCAGACAGACGACCGCGGCGAGTTGGGCCGTGTTGACCCGGAGGAACTTCTGCCTTGCACTTGGACTCAAGCGGGCGTACGCCACTCTTGAGCATCAAGTCAGTGCCTTCACGTCGGGAGAGTTTACAGGTTGGTCCCAGATATCTTGCCATTATTACTGACCTCGTCTCTCTATCTATTAAACGCGACGGCGCTTGGGTGGGCGACAACCGTTATGCGGAATCGGTGTCACATCGGAAATATTGGTAATTTTGTAGCCGAGGTTGTTCAGCGCACGCACAGCAGACTCACGACCTGGGCCAGGGCCCTTGATTTCAACATCGAGATTTTTCAGACCGTATTCCTGGGCAGCTTCACCGGCACGTTCCGCCGCAACCTGGGCTGCAAACGGTGTACTTTTGCGCGAACCGCGGAAACCGGAACCACCTGCAGTGGCCCAGCTCAGGGTATTACCCTGACGATCAGTGATCGTGATAATTGTATTGTTAAAAGACGCATGTACGTGGGCTACACCGTCCACGACTGTCTTTTTAACTTTCTTTTTACCTTTTGCTGGCTTCGCCATTACCGTCTACCTATTTCTTGATGGGTTTGCGGGGACCTTTACGCGTCCGCGCGTTGGTTTTGGTACGCTGACCATGAACCGGCAAGCTGCGACGATGACGTAGACCGCGGTAGCAGCCCAGGTCCATGAGACGCTTGATGTTCATGTTGATTTCACGACGCAGATCACCTTCAACATCGTACTTAGCGATTTCTGTACGGATTGCATCCATCTGCTCTTCAGAAAGCTCACCCATTTTGGTGTCTTCTGCGATGCCGGTAGCCGCGCAGATTTGCTTCGCTGTAGGGCGACCAATGCCGTACACGTACGTGAGAGAAATCACTGCGTGTTTGTTATCCGGGATATTTACACCCGCTATACGTGCCATTCACCAACTCCAGTTTTCAAGTTGCCGACCTTAACCTGCTATCAGGTGTGGGCCGGTTGTTCACAAACTCCCCACAAAAGGCGCGAAATCTTACTGCCTGTCTGTGGAAAAATCAATAACTGATTATAAATCAATCAGTTAGCCCTGCCGCTGCTTGTGGCGCGGCTCCGCACTGCAGATCACACGTACCACGCCTTTGCGCTTGATGATCTTGCAGTTACGACACATTTTCTTCACTGATGCTCTTACTTTCATTACCTTGCTCCCAACTCTCTAGCGAGCTTTGGCAGTCTTACCACTGCCGCCATAGTTCTTCAGATTCGCTTTCTTCATCAGCGAGTCATACTGATGAGACATTAAATGGGCCTGTACCTGGGACATAAAGTCCATCACCACAACCACCACAATCAACAGTGAGGTACCACCGAGATAGAACGGCACATTGGCAAAAATCACCAGAAACTGTGGCAACAGGCAAACCAATGCAATATAGATGGAGCCCACCATGGTCAGGCGCGTCAAAACACCATCAATGTATTTCGCCGTTTGCTCTCCGGGGCGAATACCCGGCAAAAACGCACCGTTCTTCTTCAGGTTGTCCGCCACTTCGTTCGGATTGTAGATAATTGCCGTATAGAAGAAGCAGAAGAAAATAATCAGCGCAGTAAACATAATCACGTTAAGCGGCTGGCCCGGGCCAATCCACAGTGCAATATTCGACATAATATCGGAGCCGGTACCATCTGCCGAGGTACCAAACCACTGGGCTATCGATGCCGGGAACAACAGGATACTACTGGCAAAGATTGCCGGAATAACACCTGCCATGTTCACCTTGAGCGGCAGATGCGTAGTCTGCCCCTGCATCATGCGACGACCGCGCTGGCGGTTCGCATAGTTCACCGTAATACGGCGCTGACCGCGTTCGATAAACACGACAAGCCCAATCACAACAATCGCAAACAGTGCGATGCCAAGCAGTAACAGAATGTGAATTTCACCCTGACGCGCCTGCTCAAATGACTGACCAATCGCTGCCGGAAGACCTGCCACAATACCGGCAAAGATCAGCATCGAAATACCGTTACCAATGCCACGCTCAGTCACCTGCTCACCGAGCCACATCATGTAAGTGGCACCACAAACCAGTGACAACCAGCTGATCATCCACACACCCCAACCGGTGCTGTAGAACATACCCTGATTAGACAAGGAAGCTGTCATACCTGCGGCCTGAACCGCAGCCAATACCACCATTAGATAGCGGGTGTACTGGTTAATCTGGCGGCGGCCAGACTCACCTTCTTTCTTCAGCTGCTCCAGTTGCGGCACGACTGCCGTCATCAGCTGCATAATGATCGATGCGGAGATATAGGGCATCACGCCGAGGGCGAGTACCGACATACGCTCCAGTGCACCACCGGTAAACATATTCGCCAGACCGAGGATCGTACCCTGATTCTGGTTGAACATATCTGCCACGCGATCCGGGTTAATGCCGGGCACAGGAATATGGGTACCAATGCGATAAACAATGATAGCCAAAAACAAAAAGCGCAGACGAGACCACAGCTCGCCCAGACCTTTCTGATTTCCTGCCAACATGGCATTCGGAGTCGCCATTACCTAACCTTTATCCTTACTCTTCTACTTTGCCGCCAGCAGCTTCAATCGCTGCTTTGGCACCTTTAGTGACACGCAGACCTTTTACTGTCACGGCCTTGGTGATCTCGCCAGACAAAAAGACTTTCGCACGCAGGGTATTTTCCCTGATGAGATTCGCTTTTTTCAATGCTTCCAGATCAACCACTTCACCTTCAACATTATTCAACTCACCAAGACGTATTTCTTCAGTGACTCGACCGATGCGCGAAGTAAAACCGTATTTCGGCAGACGCTTTTGCAACGGCATTTGACCGCCTTCAAAGCCCGGACGAATACCACCACCGGTGCGGGATTTCTGACCTTTGTGGCCGCGACCACAGGTTTTGCCTGTGCCACTGCCAATACCGCGACCAACTCGCTTGGCCTTTGTCTTGTGTCCGGGATTCGGACTCAGGGTATTGAGTCGCATCTAGGCTTCCTCCACCTTGATCAAATAATTAACCTTGTTCATCATGCCACGGGTTGAAGGAGTATCTTCCACTTCAACAGTGTGACCAATTTTGCGCAGACCGAGACCGGCAACACAGGCTTTGTGGGACTTCAACCGTCCGGCTGTGCTTTTGATCTGGGTTACTTTTACTGTTTTGTTAGCCATTGCCTGTACCCTTTAAACCCCTAGTTAAGGATCTCTTCAATTGACATGCCACGCTTGGCAGCAATCTCTTCCGGAGAGCGCATGTCTTTCAGACCTTTAAAGGTCGCACGCACTACGTTAACCGGATTGGTTGAGCCGTAACATTTTGCCAGTACGTTTTGTACACCAGCGATTTCAAGCACCGCACGCATCGCACCACCGGCGATAACACCGGTACCTTCAGAAGCCGGCTGCATATACACCTTGGATGCACCGTGACGAGCCTTGATCGGATACTGAATGGTGTTACCTTTCAGCTCTACCTCAATCATATTGCGGCGCGCAGATTCCATCGCTTTCTGGATAGCCAAAGGCACTTCGCGAGCTTTACCGCGACCAAAACCGACCTTGCCGTTACCGTCACCAACAACAGTCAGTGCAGTAAAACCAAAGATGCGGCCACCTTTTACCACCTTGGCGACACGGTTCACCTGAACGAGTTTTTCAATCAACCCTTCGGTGTTCTCTTTCTCTGCTTTATCAGCTAATGCCATGTCTCAAAACCTTCAAATCGAAAAATTAAAATTCCAGACCTGCTTCACGAGCAGCGTTTGCAAGCGCTTCTACGCGACCGTGGTATTTAAAACCACTGCGATCAAAAGCCACCTTGGTAATACCGGCAGATTTTGCACGCTCTGCGATCAGAGCGCCGACAGAAGCCGCAGCCGCTGAATTACCGGTATTACCTGCGCGCAGGGTCTTATCCAGTGTGGACGCACTGGCAAGCACTTCACCGCCGGTCGGGGCAATAATCTGTGCGTAAATATGACGCGGAGTGCGATGCACACACAAACGATGTGTTCCCAACTCACGAATTTTCGCTCTGGCGCGGCGAGCGCGACGAGCTCTGGCTGATTGCTTCGCGTTCATAAGTCTACCTACTATTTCTTCTTGGCTTCTTTGCGACGGACATATTCATCGGCATAACGCACACCTTTGCCTTTGTAAGGCTCTGGCGGACGGAAGGCACGAATTTCAGCCGCAACCTGACCAAGCAATTGCTTGTCAGCACTTTTCAATACAATTTCTGTCTGGCTCGGGGTATCAGCAGTGACACCTTCGGGCAGCGCATAATCCACTGGATGGGAAAAACCCAACGTCAGGTTTACACTTTTGCCACTGGCCTTGGCACGATAACCAACACCGTTAAGCTCAAGCTTTTTCTCAAAGCCCTTACTCACACCAGTTACCATATTGTTAACCAGCGCACGGGTAGTACCCGCCATAGCACGGGACAGCTTTGCACCGTCGCGCGGCGCAAAGGTCAGTACATTGTCGTTCTGGGAAATTTCCACCGCTGTATGAATCGGCATACTCAGGGAGCCATTGCCACCCTTGACGCTGATTTCAGTACTATCGAGTTTTACCTCAACACCGCTGGGAATTTCTACCGGATTACTTGATATGCGTGACATTTCTTTTCACCTATCTCTTTCTGGCTCTCAGTTCAATGCCGGTTTAGAAAACCGTGCAGAGAACCTCACCACCAATACCTGCAGCACGGGCTGCACGATCAGTCATTACACCTTTACTGGTGGAGATAATCGCAACACCCAATCCACCACGAATTTTTGGCAACTCATCCTTGCCTGCATAATTGCGCAGACCCGGGCGGCTGGCGCGATCAATCTCTTCGATAACCGGCTTGCCGTCAAAATATTTCAAATCTACCGTCAGGGAAGCCTTGGCACCCTCTTCTTGTACAGAGTAGTCGGTGATGTAACCTTCTTCTTTCAGTACTTTAGCCACAGACACTTTCACGTTTGAAGACGGCATAGCCACAGAAACTTTCTGTGCCATCTGGCCGTTGCGAATGCGTGTCAGCATGTCTGAAATAGGGTCTTGCATACTCATAAATTCTGCTCCGCTCTCTGTTCTTACCAGCTGGCCTTAACCAGACCGGGAATATCACCTTGCATACCGTATTTGCGAATCGCATTACGGGACAGACCAAACTTGCGATATACCGCATGGGGACGACCTGTCAGACGACAACGACGCTGCTGACGCACCGGGCTCGCGTTGCGCGGCAGTTTCTGCAGAGCAACTTGTGCTTCCCACTTCTCATCGTCAGAAGAGTTCGGGTTACGAATAATCTCTTTGAGTTTGGCACGTTTTTCAGCGTATTTAGCCACTGTTTTGGCTCGCTTGTTTTCACGTGCAACCATTGATTTTTTCGCCATCGTCTAATCTACCTTTTGTTTACCGCTTAGCCTTTCAGCGGAAAGTTAAATGCTCGCAGCAATGCACGACCTTCATCATCATTGCGGGCAGTTGTTGAAATTGCGATATCCAGACCACGAATCTTGTCGATCTTGTCGTAGTCGATTTCCGGGAAAATGATCTGCTCGGTCACACCCATAGAGAAGTTGCCGCGACCATCGAACTGCTTCGGGCTGATACCACGGAAGTCACGCACACGGGGGATAGCCACGGATACGAGACGATCAAGAAATTCATACATACGCTCTTTGCGCAGAGTTACCTTGCAACCAATCGGCCAGCCTTCACGCACTTTAAAACCCGCAATAGATTTACGCGCCTTGGTAACAACCGCCTTCTGACCCGCAATCTGCTCCATATCGCGCATTGCATGCTCGAGAACTTTCTTGTCTGCCAGTGCTTCACCAAGACCCATGTTCAGGGTAATTTTGGTGATGCGAGGTACTTCCATCACATTCTTGCAGCCGAGCTCTTCTTTGAGCTTCGGGGCAATTTCGTTCTGGTAAACTTCTTTCAAATTAGCCATTGTTCTATACCTAAGGGTTTAACCTGTCTTCACCAATCAAGCGTCGATAGCTTCGCCATTAGACTTGAAGATGCGAATTTTCTTGCCATCCTCAAGCGTCTTGATACCAACGCGATCCGCCTTGCTCGTGGCGGGATTAAAAATTGCAATATTGGAGATTTGCAGCGGAGCTTCTTTCTCAACAATACCGCCCTGCACACCCATTTGCGGATTAGGCTTGGTGTGCTTCTTCACCATATTAATGCCGGAAACCAGCACACGGTCATCCTCATAAACCTTGCGTACTTCGCCGCGCTTGCCTTTGTCTTTACCGGCAATAACGATAACTTCGTCTTTCGCTTTGATCTTCTGCATTTCGCTTAACCTCGCCTCTCTCTCAACCCGACTTACAATACTTCCGGAGCCAGAGAGATAATTTTCATAAATTTCTCACTGCGCAGCTCGCGGGTTACCGGGCCAAAAATACGTGTTCCAATCGGAGCGTCCTGTTGGTTCAACAGTACCGCCGCATTGTCATCAAACTTGATCAGTGAACCATCGTTGCGACGAACACCTTTACGGGTGCGAACCACAACAGCCTTCATCACCTGACCTTTTTTAACCTTACCGCGGGGGATGGCCTCTTTAACGGTAACCTTGATAATGTCACCCACCGAGGCGTAACGGCGATGTGAGCCCCCCAACACCTTAATACACATAACACGGCGCGCCCCGCTGTTATCTGCCACATCCAGGTATGATTCTGTTTGTATCATCGTCGTACTCCGAAACTATTCTGGCCTAACGCGAATAACCCAAGGTTATTCTACGGCTGCCGCACGCTCTTCAATTTTAACCAGTGTCCAGCTTTTGGTTTTGGACATCGGTCGTGATTCTTTAATGGTAACCACATCACCTTCGTTACACTCATTGTTCTCATCGTGAGCCTTGAGTTTGGAAGACTTGGTCACATACTTGCCATACACCGGGTGCTTTACACGGCGCTCAATCAGTACGGTGATGGTTTTATCCATCTTGTCACTAACTACACGACCAGTTGTGGTACGTGCCGCTTTCTCTGTAGACGTAGTTTCTGCTTCAGCCATGACAATTATTCACCTGATCGTTTCTTTTCGTTCAGCACAGTCTTGATACGGGCAATATCGCGACGTGCCTCTTTAAGCAAATGGGGCTGACCCAACTGACCTGTAGTCTGTTGCATCGTGTTTTTAAACTGTTCTTCACGCAATCTCAGAAGCTCTTTTTCAAGCTCTTCAGCGGATTTGTCTCTCAAGTCTGCTGCTTTCATTACATCATCTGCCGTTTAACAAAAGTGGTTTGCACCGGTAACTTGGCTGCCGCCAGGGAAAATGCTTCTCGGGCCAGCTCTTCAGAAACACCCTCTACTTCATACAGCACCTTGCCGGGCTGAATCAGGGCTACCCAGTATTCCACGTTACCTTTACCTTTACCCTGACGCACTTCGAGAGGCTTTTGGGTAATCGGCTTGTCCGGGAATACACGAATCCAGATTTTGCCGCCACGTTTAATGTGACGGGTCATCGCACGACGTGCCGCTTCAATCTGGCGCGCAGTAATACGACCGCGACCGGTTGCTTTAAGGCCAAACTCACCAAAACTGACCTTGCTGCCGCGATGCGCGAGACCGCGGTTGCGGCCCTTCATCTGTTTACGAAATTTTGTACGCTTCGGTTGTAACATCTTGCCTGTTCCTGATTAGTTAGCCGACTTCTTGGTACGAGTCGATGCTTCAAGCTGCTCTTCTTTGTCGATAATCTCGCCTTTGAAGATCCAGACTTTCACGCCGATAATGCCGTAAGTGGTTGATGCTTCAGCTGTTGCATAGTCGATGTCAGCACGCAGGGTGTGCAGCGGCACACGACCTTCGCGATACCACTCAGTACGCGCGATTTCCGCGCCACCGAGGCGACCGCCAACCTGAACACGGATACCCAGAGCACCCTGACGCATGGCATTTTGTACCGCACGCTTCATCGCGCGACGAAACATCACACGGCGTTCAAGCTGTTGCGCCACGCTTTGCGCAGCGAGCGAAGCATCGAGATCCGGCTTGCGAATCTCTTCAATATTAATCTGTACAGGGACACCCATGCGCTTGCTCAGCTCAGCGCGCAGCTTGTCCACATCCTCACCTTTTTTACCGATCACAATACCCGGGCGGGCAGTGTGAATAGTGACACGAGCTGATTGCGCCGGGCGCTCAATCTCGATACGACTGACAGAGGCACTTGCCAGTTTCTTCTCAAGGTACTCACGTACTTTGAGATCGGTATACAGGTTATCCGCATACTCCTGCTTCTCTGCATACCAAACAGACGTATGATTTTTTACAATACCCAGTCGAATGCCGGTTGGATGTACTTTCTGACCCATAGGTTATCTACCTGTCTCTGAACCTGTTAATCAGCCACTTTCACAGTGATGTGGCAAGTTCGTTTCAAAATTCGATCTGCACGACCTTTTGCACGAGGACGCAGACGCTTCATTGTCATACCTTCATCAACATAGATGGTAGACACTTTCAACTCATCAACATCAGCGCCTTCGTTATGCTCGGCATTCGCAATCGCTGACTCCAGAACCTTCTTGATAATCTGTGCTGACTTTTTGGTGCTAAAGGTCAGAATGTCGAGTGCTTCCTCAACACCTTTACCACGGATTTCATCAGCGACCAGACGCGCTTTCTGAGCCGAAGTACGCGCACCTTTTAACTTTGCTGCAACTTCCATCACGATTACCTCAACTCACTTATTTCTTCGCTTTCTTATCAGCGGCGTGACCGCGATAAGTGCGGGTCGCTGCAAACTCACCGAGTTTGTGACCGACCATCTCATCAGAAACGAGAACCGGAACGTGCTGACGGCCGTTGTGAACAGCAATTGTCAGACCCACCATTTCCGGTGTGACCATGGAACGACGCGACCAGGTTTTGATCGGGCGTCGGTCATTTTTCTCTACCGCAACTTCCACTTTCTTCATCAAGTGGAGGTCAATAAAAGGACCTTTTTTCAGCGAACGTGGCACTCTTCTATCCTCTACCTAATTACTTTTTACCGCGACGGCGTACAATCAGATTGTTTGTACGCTTGTTCTTGCGAGTCTTGTAGCCTTTGGTCGGTGTACCCCAAGGTGATACCGGATGACGGCCACCGGAAGTACGACCTTCACCACCACCGTGCGGGTGATCTACCGGGTTCATCGCAACACCGCGAACCGTCGGGCGAATACCGCGCCAGCGCGATGCACCAGCCTTACCGAGCGAGCGCAGATTGTGCTCACTGTTGGAAACTTCACCCAGCGTTGCGCGACAATCGGAAAGCACCTTGCGCATTTCACCACTGCGCAGACGCAGCGTTGCGTATTGGCCTTCACGGGCAACGAGCTGAGCCGATGTACCGGCAGAGCGTGCAATTTGCGCACCCTTGCCAGGCTTCATTTCAATGCAGTGAACCACACTACCGACCGGAATATTACGCAGCGGCAGAGTGTTACCTACATTAATGGAAGAATTTTCACCGGATTGAACCTGATCACCAACACTCAAACCTTTTGGAGCAATAATGTAACGACGCTCACCATCGGTGTAGCAAACCAGTGCGATATTCGCAGTGCGGTTTGGATCGTATTCAAGGCGCTCAACACGAGCCGGAATACCATCTTTGTTACGTTTGAAATCAATGATGCGATAGTGTTGTTTGTGACCACCACCACGATGCCGAGTGGTAATACGACCGGTGTTATTACGTCCACCGGATTTGCTTTTCTTATCGAGAAGGGGTGCATGAGGACCGTCTTTATGCAAGTCAGGGTTAACCAGACTGACAACGTGGCGACGACCGGGGGATGTTGGTTTACGTTTAATAATAGGCATATCTAACTTCTCCCCTTACCCGAATGACGCAAAGTCAATGTCGTGACCGGCAGCCAGGCGCACATAGGCCTTTTTCCAGTCATTGCGACGCGCCTCACCGAAGCGGTTGCGCTTGACCTTGCCCTTCATCTTGATGATTTGCACGCGATCCACTTTTACATCAAACAGCTTTTCTACTGCGTGCTTAACTTCAAGCTTGTTCGCATCAATCGCCACTTTGAACACAACCTGGTTAGCATCTTCTGCCACATTGGTTGCCTTCTCGGAAACATGCGGTGCTTTAATTACCTGATAAATTCGTTCCTGATTCATGATGCCAGCACCTCTTCAAACTTCTTCACCGTTGACACGGTCATGAGCACCTTGTCAAAGCCAATCAGGCTAACCGGGTCAGTGTCGCTCACATCACGCACATCTACATAAGGCAGGTTGCGCGCCGACAGATACAGGTTCTCATCCGCCTCATCCGACACAATCAGCACATTGTTCAGATCCAGCGTATTGAGCTTCTCAACCAGACCTTTAGTTTTCGGTGCGTCAACAGCAATGTTATCTACCACAACCAGTCGATCCTGACGCGCAAGCTCAGAGAGAATGCTGCACATTGCAGCACGGTACATTTTCTTGTTGATCTTAACGCTGTGGTCACGGGTTTTCGCCGCAAAGGTCACACCACCGGCACGCCAGATCGGACTATTACTGGTACCCGCACGGGCGCGACCTGTGCCTTTTTGACGCCATGGCTTCTTGCCACCACCGCGTACTTCAGAGCGGCTTTTCTGTGCCTTGGTGCCCTGACGCGCACCGGCCTGAAATGCCACAACCGCCTGATGAACCAGATCTTCGTTAAAGTCGCGGCCAAACGCTGTATCGGAAACTTCTACCTTTCCGCCTTTGCCGCCATCAAATTTCGCTACATTCAATTCCATCAAAGCACCCCCTATTTAACCGCCGGGCGAATGATCACATCACCGCCTGGGGCACCGGGAACAGCACCCTTGATTAATAACAAATTGCGCTCTGCATCCACACGTACAACCTCAAGGTTTTGTGTTGTTACACGCTCGGCACCCATGTGGCCCGCCATCTTCTTACCCTTGAAAACACGTCCAGGGGTCTGGCACTGACCGATAGAACCGGGAGCACGGTGAGAAATAGAGTTACCGTGAGTGGCGTCTTGCATTTTGAAGTTCCAGCGTTTTACACCGCCCTGGAAGCCTTTACCTTTGGATGAGCCAGTCACATCAACTTTTTGACCCGCTTCAAACGTTTCAACGGTGATTTGATCACCGACGTTGAACTCTTCCTCACCCTCGGCACGCAATTCCCACAGACCGCGACCCGCTTCGGTGTTGGCCTTGGCATAGTGGCCCGCCTGGGATTTGCTGACACGGTTAGCCTTGCGAGCACCAGTGGTTACCTGGACAGCCGCATAGCCATCGGAATCAACGTTTTTGATTTGGGTAATACGATTAGGCTCTGCTTCGATAACCGTAACGGGAATCGAAACGCCTTCGTCAGTGAATACTCTAGTCATACCGCTTTTGCGGCCGACAATACCAATCGTCATTTTCAACCTCTGTTGTACGGGACTCACTCTTCCACCCTGACAGGTTTCCGAATTCACCCTCTATGGTCGCCCGAACTACTGTTGTGAATAGTTCAAAGCGGTTACACCAGGGACGCAGTTCGCCGTTTTGTAAAATTCGACTCACTGCGCAACTATTTTCAAAGGAGCGGCGCGCTTCTTAACCCCCAGGCTCTTACACCTGAGATTAATTGAGGCTAATTTGTACCTCGACGCCTGCCGCCAAATCCAGTTTCATCAACGCATCAACGGTTTTTTCAGTCGGATCGAGAATATCCAACAAACGTTTGTGCGTACGAATCTCGTACTGATCACGCGCGTCTTTATTAACGTGCGGAGAGATCAGCACCGTATATCTTTCTTTGCGGGTAGGTAAAGGGATTGGGCCACGCACGGCTGCGCCAGTGCGCTTGGCAGTTTCAACGATTTCCTGAGTCGACACATCAATGAGTCGATGATCAAACGCTTTTAAACGAATGCGAATACGCTGATTCTGCATAACTATGCTTACTCCAATCTCTTTAAAGAACGCGCCCTAAGCGTGTTAAAGCGCTTACCTCGCCGGCAGCCATTTCATCAACTGATAAATTGCTACCCACCTACAAAAATTGCGAGCCCACAGGACCCGCAAACAAGGACGGCGAATTCTATAGATATGATTAAGGGCTGTCAACACCCGCAAACGCAGATTTTTCAAGGGGTTCAGCGATTTTACTCCGGCTTTGCCCGGAATAGCGGGCAATATGGGGACTGCCCCGCTAAAAAAGGGGAAATTCTTTTTATTTTCAATGGCTTAGGGTATTTTACCCTCCGCCCTATACTACGGAGACTGTCGCGACTATGGGCAGCCGAGAGTAGCCTGTTTTGGCAGGGAGAATTTTCAGGAAGAAAATTCAGGCATGCCGCGCCACGGACGGCGCGTCAGGCCGGCCCTGCAGAAAAACAGGAAACCGAGGGCACCCGCAGGGCTGCTCATTGGAGCTGAAACGCTTTTGGTTACTTTTGGCGTTTACCAAAAGTCACCCGCCCTTCAGGGCGGAACCCTGAATCCGCCGCGCCGCAGGCGCATCCCCCCTCGGGAAGAGGAACACCCGGGAGCTGGAAGCTCAAAACAAGTATAATGCCGCCAATTTGCTGGCTTCCCACGACGTATATAGAAGATGAAAGAAAACTGGCTCATAGATCACGGAAAAAGCCTTTCAGAAGATGAGGTGATATGCCTTGTCGGAGATACCGGCGGCTCGATTGTGATGCCGGCGTTTGCCAGCGCCTTTGAGCAGGTCGGCTGCACCCAGGTACGATTGCTCGGTGATCTGATGTATCCCTACGGCATTTCTGGCCTCGATGACCCGGAACTAAAACAGCGCTTCCTCGCCCCATTCGAACCGCTGTTTGCCAAAGATATTCCGTTCTACCTGATTCTCGGCAACCACGACTACCGCAATAACACCGAAGCCTGGCTCGAACTCGCCAGGCAACATCCACAGATTATTATGCCGAACTATTACTATGGTGAGCGCTGGGGTGACATGTGTTTTATCAGTCTCGACACCACCCACTTCGATAAGCTGTATCGACTCGGGCAACGTTTTGAGCAGGGGCGCTGGTTCAAGCGCATCAAAAAAGAACTCGCCGATAGCAAACTCGCAATTGTGCTCGGCCATCACCCGCTGTTTTCCTGTGGCCCACACGATCACGCCACGCCACAGCTGCAACTGTTTTTACGCCGCCACATTCTAGGGCGCTGCGATGCCTATCTTGCCGGGCACGAGCATATTCTTTCCTACGAACGCGAAGCCCGCGACACGCACTTTTTTGTCGCCGCCACCGGTTACCATATTGCGCCGGTTAACGAGAGCAAGGCGATTCATGCCAACTCCGAGTATGGGTTTTTAACGCTGCAAAAAGCTGAAGCCCATGCGGTGTGTATTTCCGGTTATACCGTGCAGGTCAATGAGCACTGTCAGTACCAGGGAGTGACCAAAGTCTGGCAGCAGATCGTTCAGGGGCAAGGGCTCCGGTAAGTATATACATGCAAATACTATATTTGCATCCCTGCCAGCCAAGAGACAAACAGAGCCGGCAAGCCGACTCTGTTTGCTCTGCTTTTTTGCAAAATTATTTACATTCGCTTACAACTACAGACAACCGGAACCAAACCCCCCGGATGCCGGCTTGCTGGTATTATCATTAGGATCAGTGCCATTAGCCACCTCCCACCAGTCATTAAAGCCATCATTATCACTATCGCAATCATTTGGGTCAGTGCCGTGAAGATGCTCTTCATGACCATCCCACAAGTTATCATTATCCGAATCATTATCCAGCGGATCTGTAGATTCAGTATTTTCTTCACCATCTGATAATTCATCGAAATCTGTATCGGTATTGCAGGGGTCAGTACCATCACTATATTCCTGAGTGTTAGTACGCCCGTCTCCGTCACTGTCCGTGGAAGCATTGCTGCTGTTGTAATCAGGTGCAGAGGTATAGCCGACATCCTTGCAGGCATTCTCGTAAGTTGCTTCCCAGCCGTCAGGAATACCATCACTATCTGTATCTGTTGCTGCTCCGGAATTTAAATTACCGATAATATCTATCTCATAGAAATCCATCCAACCATCATCATCACCATCAAGATCCATATCATAAGTATCGGTACTATCCACAAGACCATCCCCATCCGCATCATCCGGTGCGGCAGGATAACGCTCAGAGGGGCACACCTTACTTCTGACCGTAGTGGATTTTTCATTATCCACATCACGCTGTCCCGCACAGGAACTAAAGGCTGTCGAAGACATCGTATCTTCACCTTCGGTCGGAGTGGAATCCGCAGTGTTATTAATTACCAGGGTACATTCTGTCGTTGAAGGATTAGTTGTTATGCCACTGCAAAAATCATCAAGTCGATCCACATCATCGTCCGTTACTTTACGGTCCGGCTCACCACTGCCGGTGGTATCAGTCATGTCCAACACTTCGGCAAAATACCAGTTAGTTCCGTCAATACTCGCAGTACAACCATTGGATACATAAGCTTTGGTAGACGTATCCGCCACATCACAAGCAGTGATTAAGTCATAATCAATTTCATCAATCACACCATCATTATTAAAATCCGGATCACAAGCATTACCTAAACCATCTGTATCAAAATCAAACTGCATTGCATTATCAATATTGATGCAGTTATCACATGCATCACCAATACCGTCACCATCAGTATCCAATTGATCTGCGTTAGCGTGATACGGACAGTTATCGGTCACAGTCCAGGAAATCGGTATCGTGTAGGTGGTCACATCTTCTGTATCCGAACCTGAAGCCTCAAGAGTGGCACTACTGGTAAGCCCGGCAATAGCACCAGTATCATCAAAGTCCGCAGTATTTATCGACCAGGCTTGCAAATAACCACTGGTAGGTATTTCCTTATCCCGATTACCGCTAACACCGCCCGTCGCACTGGCACCAATGTTGGTTAAGGCACCGGATGAATAAGTACCGGATACCGAGGTCAGCAAAATTTCACCGGTACTCGGCATTGATGAGCCGGATGATACCTGATCTCCATTAGAATCTAATACCGCCTCAAGATTTCCGGTGGTACTACCCTGCTCTATCGAAGTACCGGCACTCGGCACATTACCTGTTCCAGTGTCAAACGGTAGTATTTTTACAGCAGGTATATTTTCTTCTGTACAAGGCGGTGGTGCCGTTGCAGCCGTACAGCGCTTGGTCAACGCTTGAAACGTCGCAGTAGCCCCGCTGGAAGACTGTGATATTTCAGCGCCAAACTCCGGAGTAAACTCACCACTGCCGATACCGCAATCATCACACTCAAACGGGATTTTGCGCTGATCGTAAGGGTAAGTTGTAATTGTGGTTGTTCCACTGGTATTAATAGACAGCTCATTATCACCATCTCCATCAAAGTCATTACCATGAACTATGGTATCCAGATACAGAGCCGCATCTGATGGCCAACTGTTAGTTTCCGGCAAACCGGCTAATGTGGAGGTAGCATAATTCCAACGAGTTGTACCGTTCTCCGCAGTTGACGGTGCAGGTAGCGCATTCCAGGAACCGAAGCCAGAGTTCATAGAGTAGAGAAAATCAAAATCACCACTGGCAATCGCCGGCTCACCAGTCTGTGCTTCTTTATAGTATTCATTGTGAAGATAATAATAGTACTCCATACGCAGCTTATTGCGCTTGTCACGCAAATTGGCGTCCTGATGGAAAAATATATAATCCATGCCGGTCCAGCTATCGACAGATGTTTCATGCATCAAGATACCTGTTTCACTGGCATCTAATGGCGTATCATTCTCCACAACTGTCAGACAAGTGGTATTACTGGTACAACTCTGCCCATCCCAGTCCGTCAGTTTAATAGTAAAACCTCCGGTGGTTTTTTCCACCACAGCATCAGTATAAGCGCGAATATGATCCCGTACTGCTTCCCGAATACCACCGGTTTTCAGCCGACTGCAACCCACAGCGTACTCCGACATTCCGATATGGAAATCCAGCGTCACACCGGTCTTAGTGGCACGATGGTCATTAATGGCTTTTAGCTTCTGTATAGAAATTTTTATATCATCGCCTATGGTAGTACCACCACAGTTAAATGGTGCAAAGAAAGACGGAAAGAAAGCCCCTTTATATTCGGCATCATCAAGAGCCATCGCCACCTCATCCCATAACTGGTAGTACTCTTCCGTCAAATCATAGGGACTGGTATCAGACCAAATATCATTGCCCGCAGAAAGATCGATCTCACGAATTGGAATCAGGTAATCCGGCTCAAAATACTTCACAAAGAATAACAACATTCGAGCCATGCCTTGCCGATTAGCCCTGACCGTCCAGTCCGCGGACAAGGTATCATCGTCATCGGAAGTCAAGTAGGACATAGACTCCGACATATAGTGGGGACCGATATCGATCTTATAACCGCTGCCTGTATCGTACACGCCCTGCCATATCAGTGAATGCTTCTCAACCTTGAAGTGTTGAAACCAGGACCAGACTTCATGCCGATTAGCATCTGAACTGTACAGATTTGACGGCGAACAACTGCATTCCGTATTCAGATTAGTGAAAAACTCACTGGCAGTATCTGAATCTTCCAGCGCATCGATCAGATTCTGCGCAGTAATATTATCGTCACTGAAAATTTCCCAGGGCTCACCGGTAAAATGACTGACACCATCTGGCCACAGAGAAATAACATCACTATGAACCACCGTGGCATATACCCTGTTACGATTTAGGCCTGGCTGAAGGTTGAGCTGGGAGTAGGCTATTTCCAACCCGGTATCCCTGTCATTACGATTTACCAGAGTAGTGCTGTAACCACCACCGGCAACACTAGCCAGGACGTCAGGAATTGCAATCAGTACCATAAAAAATACTGACGCTGCTTTACTTAAAAATTTCATTTAAATCTCTCCTTGTATATTGTTTGATGTGTTTACCCACGGCACGACCTCTCGACAATCCAGAAATCGACTGAAAACACTTAATTAAAAAATATTATTTAGCTATGACTTCTAAGCTATGACTGCTAACTGCTACGACTATCAACTACTATTACTACCTACTACATAACTACTTACTACAACAAACCTAAATACCCCGGTAGCTGACAGCAAATATCCAGCTAGTGTTATTTATGAACAACTTCCAGACAATAAGCACCGCAATAGCAGCTTATTAGCTCTAACCTAACATTTGCCAGACTTCCCATAGTGTTTTGATGGCGGACTAAAACCAAATAGAGATTCAACACAGTTTTAATTGTTATCGTATACATGGTTTTTCCCTAACCTTATTCCACTACTATTTTTTATTGCGCGAATTACACCCTGTAAAATCCTTGCACTCGCTCCCCGGTCTATCCATTAACTCTTCCTCCTTAATCTTACCCGCCTGCTATAGCTATCCCTTTTACAACAATCATTGCTTTACTCTAGCTTAATTTCAAGATAAAAACACCACTACTCTTATAGTTTATTCATAATTGAAAGTAATATCACACAACTGTTAATTCGTCATCAATATATAGAAACACCCTCTAAAAAGTAAAAAAGCCGGCAGATGCCAGCTTTTTCACAAGTTGGAGACTTAAGGAGTACTTACTTTTGCTGCGCTGCCTTGCGTTCTTTAACTGCGGCAACCACTTCTTCTGACACATTGGCCGGACACGGTGCATAGTGTGAGAATTCCATGGAGAACTGACCACGACCGGAAGTCATGGTACGCAGGTGGCCGATATAGCCAAACATTTCTGAAAGCGGCACATCGGCTTTAACACGCACACCGGTGGCACCGGCGTCCTGGCTTTTGATCATACCGCGACGACGGTTAAGGTCACCGATAACATCACCGACATGATCGTCCGGTGTAAACACATCCACTTTCATAATCGGCTCAAGCAGTTGCGCACCGGCTTTCGGCATGGACTGGCGATAGGCACCACGTGCAGCAAGTTCAAACGCCACCGCCGAGGAGTCCACCGCGTGGTGAGCACCATCGAACAGTTCGATTTCAACATCAAGCAGCGGGAAGCCGGCCACCGGGCCTTCTGCCATCATCAGCTCGAAACCTTTTTCGATGGCCGGGAAGAATTCTTTCGGCACGTTGCCGCCCACTACTGTGGACTCAAACTTGAAGCCTGAGCCTGTTTCACCCGGACGAATGCGATAGTCGATTTTACCGAACTGACCGGAACCACCGGATTGTTTCTTGTGGGTGTAGGAGTCTTCAATCGCCTGGGTAATGGTTTCACGGTAGGCTACCTGGGGCTGACCCACTTCGAGTTCAACACCGTAGGTGCGCTTGAGGATATCCACTTTAACGTCGAGGTGGAGTTCACCCATACCTTTAAGAATGGTTTCACCAGTCTCTTCATCTGTTTCAACCACGAAGGAAGGATCTTCTGCGACCATCTTGCCGATCGCAACACCCATTTTCTCGGAACCACCTTTATCCTTCGGTGATACTGCAATGGAGATAACCGGATCCGGGAACACCATCGCTTCCAGTGTGCACTCATGATCAGGATCACACAGGGTATGACCGGTTTGTACGTTCTTCATACCTACCACCGCGAGAATATCACCGGCCTGGGCACTGTCGAGTTCGTTACGATCATTGGCGTGCATTTCTACCATACGACCAATACGCTCGGTTTTGCCTGTGTAGGAGTTCAATATGGTCATACCTTTCTCCAGCTTACCGGAGTAGATACGAATAAAGGTCAACGCGCCGAAGCGGTCATCCATAATTTTAAATGCCAATGCGCGCAGCGGCTCATCTACAGAAACAGTTGCGTGCTCACCAGTCTCATGACCTTCTTCGTCAGTCAGTGGCTGCGGATCAACCTCGGTTGGATCCGGCAAAAAGTCAACAACCGCATCGAGAACCAGCTGAATACCTTTGTCTTTAAACGCCGAACCGCAGTAGGTCGGGAAGAAGTCGAGATTAATAGTACCCTTGCGAATACATTTCTTGATGTCTTCCATGGAAGGCTCGTTACCTTCGAGGTAGGCTTCCATAACATCATCGTCCTGCTCAACCGCCATTTCGATGAGCTTTTCGCGCCACTCTTCAACTTCGTCTACCATATCGGCAGGTACGTCCTGAAGCTCAAACGCTTCCGGGTTACCCGGATCAGTCCAGACATGCGCCTTGCGCGTTAACAGATCAACAACACCGGTAAAGTTATCTTCTCGACCAATCGGCAATACCATCACCAGAGGGTTGGCACCGAGTACATCTTCAACCTGACCAACAACACGCATAAAGTCTGCGCCAATACGGTCAAGCTTGTTAACAAAGATAATACGGGCTACTTCCGACTCGTTAGCGTAACGCCAGTTGGTTTCAGATTGCGGCTCAACACCACCGGAACCACAGAATACACCTACACCACCATCGAGTACTTTCAGAGAGCGATATACTTCAACGGTGAAGTCAACGTGCCCCGGAGTATCAATAATATTGAGGCGGTGATCTTTCCAGAAACAGGTAGTCGCTGCGGACTGAATCGTAATACCACGCTCCTGCTCCTGCTCCATAAAGTCAGTCGTTGCCTGACCATCGTGCACTTCTCCGGTTTTATGAATCTTACCGGTCAGCTTAAGGATACGCTCAGTGGTAGTGGTTTTACCCGCATCCACGTGCGCGAAGATACCAATGTTTCTGTATAAGGATAAGTCTGTAGCCATGATATTACTCAATTAAATTTAAAACCTGTTTATTAACCTATGCATTTGCCAAACATTCAGCGAACTGTAATAGGGCGTTATGAGCGCCGGCAAATCAAGGCAAAAGCAAGCGAGGATACGGAGCGTATACGAAATACGTGAGTAATCCGAGCTTGCTTTTAACGCTGAGTTGCCAAGTGTAATAGCCCTATTCGATGATTTTAGCGACTACGCCTGCGCCGACTGTTCTCCCACCTTCACGAATCGCAAAACGCAGGCCATCTTCCATCGCAATCGGTGCAATCAGGGTCACGGTCATCTGAATGTTGTCACCCGGCATGACCATCTCA
>JANQLY010000019.1 GCA_028280345.1 Pseudomonadales bacterium
GGACAAAATTGATCCAAACGACTTTACGATTGGCTATGACGAAGCCATGTCGTGGATTGATGTAGAGAAATATCAGGTAGTCGGTGAGTTTGATGTCGAACGCGGTTATATCTGGACATCTTGTGCATCGGTACAAAATGGCAATCCGCTGTTTTGGGATGATGAAGTTGCCGAGCAGTTAACCAATGGCCCGATTGCGATGCCGACGATGATGTCCGGCTGGTTTCGCCCGCATTACTGGATGCCGAATCGCGATGAAACACCGCTGCCGTGGAAAACGCACTTTGCGTTAAAGTCTGGTCTGGCGGTTCCTGAAGCGATAGCGACGGATAGTGAAGTAGTGTTCGGTGAGCCAGTTCGTCCCGGTGATCGTATTCACTCCTATGAAGTGCTGCGTTCTTTAAGTGAAATTAAAACTACCAAACTCGGTAAAGGCCGCTTCTGGGTGATTGACTGTGTATGTACGAATCAGGACGGTGTGTGGGTTGGTACAGAAACTATGACCGGTTTTGGTTACCGTAACCGCGCGATGTTTGAGGCGTGGGACGCAAAGCAGGGGGGGCAATAATCATGACTTTTAAAATCAAGGACTACGATTGTCTCACTGTGTCTGATGTTAAAACCGGCGATCAGCTGCCGGATTTGTCGGAAGAGATAACAACAACACTGGTGATTCTCGGGGCGATGGCGAGTCGCGATTGGCGGCCAATGCACCACGACCGCGATTTTGCTCAACAGCGCAATGGCACGCGGGATATTTTTATGAATACACCGAATCAGGCGGCATGGCTTGAGCGTTTTATTGAAGACTGGGCGGGCCCGACAGCACGCCTTGCGCGTTACAAGTTTCGTATGGGCGACCCGTTGTGTCCAGGAGATCAGATGATTTTCAAGGGTGAAGTCACAGGTACAGAAGTTGATGATCAAGGCTGTGGCTGGGTTGAATTGAAGCTTGCGTTAACAGTGGATGGTGAAGCAAAAACCAATTTTACCGCACGTGTTGCACTGCCTGTTGATGAAAGCGACAACCCCTGGTCTCGTACTGGAGATCAGTGGACGCCGTAAGTACACAAATGTAAGTGCCAAACATTGATAACGAATGATAGGTTCAGGTGCCCTTGAAAAGCACCGGAGATAAACAGGAGAAACCTTTATGAGCAAACTACCACTCGACGGTGTAAAAATTCTTGACCTCGCACGGCTTGGCCCCGGGCCCCATGCGTCTCAAATCCTCGGCGACTTTGGTGCCGATATTATCAAGGTTGAGCCGCCGAGCCGTGGCGGAGAAGAATTGACAATGCCCGATGTATTGCGCCGTAACACGCGCAGCATTCGCTTGAATCTAAAAAAACCTGAAGGCCGCGAAGTGTTTGAAAAACTGGTCCAGGAAGTGGATGTGGTTGTGGAAGGCTTTCGTCCGGGCGTGGCGAAGAAACTCGGCATGGATTACGACAGTCTCGTTAAAATCAAGGAAGATATTATCGCGGTGTCATTATCCGGCCTCGGTCAAAAAGGTCCTTATAGTCAGGTGCCGGCTCACGATCTTAACTATCAGAGTCTTGCCGGTGTGCCGCATATGACAGGTGATATTGACGGTCCGCCAAAAATTCCGGGCAATGCGATTGCCGATGATGCGGGGGGCATCAGTGCGGCTCTGTCCATTATGATTGCGATGTTTCACAAGGAGCGCACCGGTGAAGGTCAGTATGTGGATTTCGCGATGGTAGATACGCTGCTCAATATGATGCTGTTGCAACTTAACGAGGTGCAGGAAAGTGGTGTGTCGCCACAGCGCGGTGAAACGACACTGAGTGGTAAATATGCCTACTACAATATTTATGAATGTGCAGATGGTAAGTATGTTTCTCTCGGTACGTTCGAGCCGTGGTTCTGGCGTGAGCTGTGTGGTTTGCTCGGTGTACCGGAGATTGGTGAGAACCAACATCCGGAAACAGAGGAAGAACGTGAGGCGCAAAAGAAAACCCTGCGCGAAATTTTCAAAACCAAACCGCGTGATGAATGGGTTGAAGAACTGATGTTCAAGGATACCTGTGTGTCTCCGGTATTGGCTCTGGATGAAGTAATGCAGGATCGTCACCACCGTGAGCGCGGAGCAATCCTGGCAGGTAAGGATATCGGTGAAGGTTTTACAGATCAGGTAGGCATTATTTATAACATGTCCAAAACCCCTGGGCGTATTCGCCGTCAGGCGCCGAAAACCGGTGCGGATACTGCTGATGTGCTACGTGAGATTGGTTATGCCGATGGTGATGTTGATGCACTGGTGGAAACACTGTCGACTTTGTAAGCATGCTTATGAGTAAATAGAAAAAGCCCGGTCTTTACCGGGCTTTTTTGTGTCTGTTTATGAGCCCCTTTACTGTTAGAGAGGGTGGGTCAAAAATGTCCCACCCCGGAAATTAATTGTGGCTGAACTTTAAATTAATTTTGCTGGTGTCATAATGGGTCTTTAACAGGGAGAGTGTGATGAGTTCTTCTTCTCATGAAAGTGTTGATGTCGTTAGAACGTTTAACGATATGGTGCTTAAAGGGCCGGGAGTTAATAGCTACGGGGCTTTTAAAACAGAATTGCCGCGTATGCCTGGTGAACTGGTGGCGCGTAAAGGTTATGCGATTAGTCCAGGTGGCTCGTATCTAACCAGTAATCCATGGCTTAAGCCGACCATAGAAGAATTGAAGGTTCCCACCTTTAAGTTTCCCAATGCTACCGGTCGCAAGACAGCGAGCGGTACCTTGCGTGGTAATACTGAGGCAGTGATCAGAATTTATCAAAAGCGCAAGGCAAAAGTCTCGACTCATAATATGAATAATCAGGCACAGCATGTGGTGCCGTATGCACTGGCGAATCACACCTCGGTGGTGAAGTTATACGATGTGAATTCCGAACATCCGTTTAATAGTCAGTTGTTGCCAAACCGAACTGAATTTTCCAGCGAGATGCAGAGTGTGCTTGGTTCAGGCTGGGGGGCATCGAAGAAATCTGTTTTCAGTGTGCCTTCCAGTTCAAATTATGATTCATTAACCGGCTCTTTCCATCAGGGTTATCATTCAGCCTACAATCAGGGCATGCATGGTGCATTCGACTTTTTGAGGAAGAATCTTGCCAGTCTCAATAAAGGTGTACTCACTTCTGCGATGGTGGAAGGTGCGATTTTCCATGTACAGAAAGGAGGCCGCAGTTATGCGTCACAACTCTATCCGCTATATCGGCGTTTCGACGCAAAAACACCGCTGATGGTATTCCCGCATTTTGATAGCAGTGACAAAAAAGCGATTATGTCAGCAACCTCGCAACCGAGGTCAATGCTGCAGAATCGGGAATTAGGAAAGTTTGCGGCCTCTAAAATATTGGCGCTAGGTCAGGGGTAATTACTCGGGTCTTGTTCTGTCTCTACTACTGCCGGTTAAGTTGTATACCTTTGTAGTCACTATCAAGGGTTAGCGTAGTTGTTTCCACGCCATCTTTGGTTCCGTTATCGTCGCTGTCGTCATCAAGCGGGTCGGTGCCGTTTAGATATTCGTAGTAATCTGAAAGGTTGTCGCCATCATCATCGTTGTCGACCACATCCGCAATGCCATCGCTATCGAAATCATCAAAGGTAATGCTCAGGCTGATATCGTCAAAGGCCATATCGCTGGCAGTGCCGCCCCCGGTTTCCGCGTTGAAACTGATATAAATCGGGCGTGCTATCAATGCCACACAATCGCTTTGCCATTCTGCAAAGGTGCCGTCAGCACTTTGTTCCCCGGAAATACTCCAGACGCCTTCATGGCGCGTTTGATCATCAATGATATCGATAGATAGTGTTCCCGAGTTTGCGCCGTACATATGGTATTTAAAACACAGTTGTCCGCCAGTGGTGGATGTTAAATCAATCAGTGGTGTCACGATCTCGGCATTGAGTTGGCTATTAAACGATCCGTCATTTGCTTCAATAAACATGAAGTAACCGGTGCCAGGATCTGTGTAGTCTTCATCGGGGCCGGTACTGGCTGTCGGGGTTGAACCTGTCGATAGTGACCAGCCAACGGTGCGTGTGCTACTTGATGAAGGTGTAGTCCAGTTGGTGGGTAGATTACCATCATCAAAGTCCACAACAAGCGGGTCATACGCAGTCATATCGCCGTCAAAAACTGCCAGGGTTGCGCTGTCGTGGTAACCGATATTTAGAGAAGTTGTGCTGGTAATGCGCACAAAGATATATTCGACGCCAGAACCTTCAGTGGTGCTGTCGTCAACGGCTGTCACAATAATATCCGCGCTGGTTTCATTGGCGGGTAGGGTGATGACGCCAGCACCGGTACCGGAATTGTAGGAATCAGCACCGCTAATCGATATATCTGCACCGCTTGCAACACCGTCGATGTCTTCAACAATAAAATTGATCGTTTCGGCAGAACCGATACCGGCAAAGCCATCACGAACGAAAGTGATGATGGCCTGGGAGTAGGTGGTTTCGGAAATCTTGCTTTGGCTCTTGTGATACAGAGTCACCCAGGGTTCGTCGCGGGTCAGCGTGATCGTTTCTGTATCCGTTGCACCGAAGGCGTTTTCAACTGTGTAATCGATAATGACAACTTGTGGGTCCCGGGGAGCAGGTGTATAGCGAATATACCCGGAGTTATCTTCAGAGCCTTCAGCAGATCGGCCCATCGGACGCTTCTCAATTTCGAGCGTACCGTAACCGGTATTAAGTGAAGCGTTTTTTAAATACAGTGCATCGTCGCTGGAGCTTTCCGGTGTCGTATCCGAAGGACCAAGCACTACTTCTACGTCCCCGGACCAGAGTCGCCATGCACCGTCATCGTTAAGTAGTGGATTGACGCGCATCACGGATAAAAAGTCACTGTCCAGGCTATCGGCTTCAGCGGTTACCCCGGAAGGTGAACCGGGATTAATCGGGGTGCTGTTAACTTCAACAAAGACATCCGCGCTGTGTAGCCAACCTTCACCACCATTACCGACATTGCCACCCAGTGTATAGGTAAACCACAAGCGGCCACTGAAACCATTGCTCGGAGTAAACTCAATGGTGTTGCCAACAACCTCGGCGGTACCGGCATTTTTGGGAAACACCATGCCAACTTCGACAAGTGAGAGTGTGTTAACTGCGCCGTTGATTACAGAGGTTTCATCATTGCTTAGTGGGTTATAGCTCAGTAGGGTATTGAGCGGCGTGGATTGATAATCGTCTGCACCAAACGGTATTTCTTCAGGGTGGCGCAGATCCGCTTCGCCGTAAAGCTCCAGTGTATTGGCATCGGTAAGATAGTTGTATACACCCTTGGCGGCGCTATAGCTCTGGCCGACTTCGTTAGTGTAGAAGTTTTCCTGACCGTCAAGAAACGCTGCATTCATCAAGCCGCCAACCGTATGTGCGGAACCGAGATTATGGCCGAGTTCGTGGTTATGCACATCCCAGTCATAGCTTGGCTCCTGCACAGAGAGACCGCTGTCATGGGTACCATATCCATCTTCCCAGGCTCGGCCAATAGTTCCATCAGGAGCTCCGTCAACAATGGTCCACAAGGTGGCGTGACCCCAGTTATAAAGTTCCTGGGGGCGATAGGTAGCAAGCCAGGTTTCCCAACGGCCAAGGCTCGCATCAATGTCAGTGGGCTGCCAGGCATTTGGGTCAGGTTCGGAGGAGTCGCTTGGTGTCAGAATTAACTCTTGTAACAGGTAACGCAGGCCGAGCTGTCGTTCAAAGATATCAGCAGAACGCGCCGCATAACTTAAATACATCGCTGCATAGGCACTCGTCTGGGCCGTGGTGCCTGACTGAGTTTTATCGGCAGCCGCTAACACAATAATGTCCTTGAGGGAGCGGTCGTATTTTGGTCCAAGGCGCAGGTAGGGGTGATCAACGGAAGCCGGGCTACTTTGCTTGCGCTGATTCGGGTCTACCGTAGCGGCTAGCGAAAGGTCAGCGTAAATGTCTTCACCGTAATGCACGTGTTGACTTGTAGTCTCGGTAATCGCCTCCTGGCAGCGATTATCCATTGTGCAGCTTCGCTGGTGTCCTTGATGAGCATGAGAGTGGTTATGGTCATGGGTGTGGCCATGGCTGTGACCATGATCGTGGTCATGATGGTGAGTTGCTTGTCGTGACGTAACATCCCTGAGTTGTTTTGCGTGAGTTACGCCATCACCATCAATGGTGACAAGATAGTCGCCGTTTTCGGTGCTCACGCTCATGGCGAGACTGTCGTTAACAATCGCAATGGCGGCGGATTTGCCGAGGCCGCGATCAGTCATTTCCCGGCCCTGGAAGACTTCGTAGGCACTGTGATATTCCGTGTTTGGGCCGGTGGAAAATTTAAAGTTTTCCGTGGTGACACGCATCGGGCGAAATGCATAGTCACGGGTTTCATCGCCAAGGGTTAGTGTCAGCGGTTGCCCTTCGGACAAATTGTCAACAAAGACCTGCATTGTGGCTGAGAATTGCGCATCCGGTTCTGCCGTAGGGTCGTAGGTAAGTTCTTCATCTGCTTGATCTGAAGCCGAAGATGGAGTGTCCGTCACAGGTAGGGACGGCACGTTGCCTTGATAGTGAGGTATCGACAGATAAGCCGCGAAAGCAAACAAAAACAGCAGGGTGAGGCTTGTAACAAGAGGTCGTTTTTTCATTGTGATGAGTATCCCACAAATTCAGTTAGTGTAAATACTCGATCCCGTTACTCTATCTATAAACTATAAAATACCAATGGATATCAGATGGCAACGCTTGTTAGCAGGCCAATATATTCTTATGGGGCCTATAGTAAGTGAAATAGCTTGATTTTGGAACCGTTGGCAAAAGTTAGTGGTTACTTTTTGCCGGGCACGATTGACTTGTACTACACTATCGGCCAGTGTAATGGCATATAACCTGGGGATCGCTAATGGAATTTGACCCTGTTTTTGCCAGCGAGCTGATGGGCAAGCTGGTGTATATCCATATCAAGATGGTGGATTTCGATGGTGTCCACATTTTTGATCAATACTTTTACGGTACGGTAAACCTGGTCGATGAGGTCAGGGGTATCCATGTCACACTGCACGGCGCTCATGACGGGGGGTACTGGCATACCCACACCCATAATCTTGGTTGCTTTGAAAAAGCTGAACCCGGTGTCTATGCACTGGGTGAAAGCGGCGATATTGTTCAGGATCCGGACTATATCTGCAAACTCGTGGAAGAATTCCACGAGTTTTAATTCAGATCATGTATACCTTGCTACTTTGATGCTTTTATTTACAGGGTAAGGCCAATGTGCCGCTGCAGCGGTAAGCAGGGCCGAGTTGGGTATTGATCGTAATATCCATATCGATGAGCTTTTCGCCATTCTCTTCCCATTTTTTCGTCACTTCACCGTTCATTGTGTAATCCTCACCGGCACCAATCGTGCGCATCATTTGCAACTGAATGCGTTTCACGGTGCTGAGAGGGCCACCAAAGTCTGTGAGAAAGCGTGACAGCATGCCGAGGTTAAAGTGGGTACCGAGAAACATCTCGCGGGTTTTACTGCGATTATGGCAGTACCAGGTGTTGTGATGCTGCGGTGCAAAATCGCGACTTGCCGATGCCATAAACACACAGCGTGTCACGGTAATAGGCATAATGAGTTCCGGCATCTTGTCGCCAACCTCAACGTCTTCCCAATGCAGATCAACAGGTTCTCCGGGTACCCAGCCGGTGCGCCAGGATTCGAGCATTTGCTCGGTGGCGTTGTGCCAGCCACCTTGCAGCCAGTCACCTTCCGGTTCCGGGTTTGGTGCCTGGTCGTCAATGGTGCTCGGTTTGGCGCGTTTAGCCTGAGCCTCTTTTTGCTTCTGTATATCTTCTTCGCTTAATGGTGTGCGCAGGTCTTTGGGCTCTTCGCCACCATAGGAAAACAGATTGGTGTGGGCCTGCGCGACCAGTTCATCGCGCTGGTTGTAATAGGATGTTTCAAGCATCGTGAAATAACCTTCGCCAAGGCGCGTGCGTTTGAACTCCGAGATACTCACGAGGCGGCCGGTGGAAGAGAGGCGGTCGCCGATTTCAACATGGCGATAAAATTTCATTTCGTAATTGGCGAGAATACCCACGGGTTGTTCGATCAGATCCTTCACCTCAAAGTGCAGCAGTTCGCGGGAGCGGTGAAAACCATTAGGCATGGGCCAGCGATAGGGCATCGTCAGGGTGCAGATCACCATACCAGGCTGGGCAACAACATCCTTGAAGCCGCGGCTTTGCGCGTACTCCCGGTCGGTGTAGAGCGGGTTGCCATCTTCGATCAGTTCGAGCCAGTGACGAATCAGATATTCGTTGCAGTCAACGTCTGAAATTTCCTTCTCGTTCTCGACAGCCAGTTCAAGAATACGCTCGCGATTCTCCGGTTTGACGTAGTCGGGAATCGTGTTGAAGTCTTCTTCTTTCATGCGTTTGACCATGCTTTTACTCCGGTTTCAGGCTGGTTTTGGTCGCTTCGGCGGCTGTTTGTCAAACCCCACACTTGCCCTGGAAAAAACATAGGGATAAGTCACAGGCACCATTTTCTGGTATTTTTTACAAGACAACTGGCCGAAAAAAAACTTGCTGCGTATAATTCACCAACTGACAGTTTTTTTACACTTCTGAAAGTACGTAATTCAGAAGATCGTGCAGAACCCCTTTTTGAGAATAATTTGAGGAGAACGCGATGGATTTTGATTGGAGTCCTGAAGAGCTGGCCTTCCGCGATGAAGTGCGAGACTTTATAGAAAAAGAAGCAACGCCTGAAGTCAGAGGTAGCCTCTTTATCGATACCCCCGAACGTATGGCATTTGTCGACAAGATGGCCGAGAAGGGCTGGCTTGGTATGGGTTTTCCTGAAGAGTATGGTGGTTCCCCCCAGAATCTTGAGTCGGCTAAATATATCCTTAACCGCGAACTCGATCGCGGTGACTGTCCGATTGTTGGTAAGAATATCGGCACGGTAGCGAGCACGATTTATCACGCTGCGAGTGAGGAAATGAAAAAGGAGTTCCTGCCGCGTATTTTTAACAACGAAGGTCAGTGGTCAATTACCTATTCCGAGCCCAATGCGGGTACCGATATCGGTAATATTGCCACGTTTGCTGAAGACAAGGGCGACCATTTTGAAATCAATGGTATGAAGCACTTTATTACTTCGGCTCACTTTGCCAAATGGCACTGGGTTGTTGTAAAAACCAGCCATGATTTACCCAAGCACCGTAACCTCACACTGTTTATTGTTGATGCAGATACACCGGGAATCAGTCTGTCGCCGATGTGGTGTGTGGGTACCACCACTGCAGAGCGTACCAACCAGGTGTTTTACGATAAGGTTAAAGTGCCGAAAGATCGTGTCGTTGGTGAAGTGAACAAGGGTTTCTACTACATGATGCAGGCGCTTGACTATGAACGCTATGCAATGATCTCCGGTTCGCAACACTACCGCCGTTATCTGGAAATCCTTAACTATCTCAAAGAAGTTGAATACGACGGTGAACGACCGTTGGTCGATGATCCAGTTGCGCGTCGCAAGATGGCCCGCATGGGAGCCCGCCTCGAAGTGGGTAATATGCTGGAAATGCTCTGTAACTGCATTTCCAAGGAACGTGTGCCTTCTGCTGAAGCGGGTATGAGTAAAGCCTGGGGTTCGTGCATGCACGATGAATCCTGTCAGCTCGGCGTAGAGATTATGGGTCCTTACGGTTATCTCGGCGCGGGCTCTGAATATGCAGGTCTTAATGGCTACATTATGGAAGAGTATCTAATGGGTGGACACGTCCGCGTAGCTGCCGGTGGTGTGGATACGTCGAAATCCATCATCGCCCGTCGTTTATTAGGTCTGCCCAATGCGCTTGGCAAACCTGAATTACCTGGTAAGTAG
>JANQLY010000009.1 GCA_028280345.1 Pseudomonadales bacterium
CACCAATCAGTTTCATTTCCACTACAAGAGAGGTGAAGAAGCTGCAAAGACCGTCAATGAGAATGTTCCAGCCGATGCCTACGTAAACCCGCCGGGAAGGGGCTTAATGTTTCGCCATGCAGCAGCACATGAACATAGTTTAGGAAGGGTGTATGCCCGCGACATCCTGGGTAAGGGTTACGATTGGTACTGGGATGAACTGGCAAACTCGCGCACACATTCAGATGGCGGAAACGGTAAGTATGCAGACGGTTATGCCGATTTCCTGGTACAGCGCCATATTCAAACCGTTGAATTTATCTATCGAAACTTTGGCGGCGACCCTAACGAGTTTCTTCCCTACTGTATAGTGAGAAACGGAGAACCTTGGCAAGTTTGCACGGATTTTACCCCTACACAGCTGGCCGGGCGTACCACCAATATGAACGATTTGGTGTTAGACGATAATGATCGCATGGAGAGGAATCCGGGCAAACTTCAGGCTTACCTGAGAATTGGCGGGGATCCGAATCTGACGGACCGTTATGGTAATTCAGCAATTAGTTTCGCGCAAAATGGTGGTCAGTTTCCGGGTGATAAAGATGATGGACCAATGATTGATTTTGGCCAGCTAATGGCTGGCGCCACCGTAATCGCTGGTTCGGCCTACATGGCCAATTATGGAGACTACGACAAGGCATCCCAATTTCTCGTCGGCGGGTTGACAGATGTTGCGACCGGGACAACTACCAATATGTCAGGGATGTACCAGCAACAGAGCCGCGATACGGCTATGGCGGAAGCTAATCTACAGAAACACATACAGGTTTTGGCAGAGCAAACCTATATCACGCCAGAAACCTGGAACAGCACATCTACCTCGCGCCAGGAATATTCTACTGGCAATCTTGCGGGTCAATCTCAAGGTGGCAACAGTAATACGCAGCAAAACCAGCCTGGCTCAGGGCAGAGTGCCCCAACACAATCCGTTGAAGGGATGGGAACTTATAGTTTTACATGTCCCGAATCCGGTAAAACGCATACTCTACCGATACCGCCTCTTGATGGTGCGTGCTTGGCTGCAGCCCAACGAATGGCGAGAACAACATCGTGTAATATGATTGATGAATATCCAGAGTCCATGGAACAGTATCAGAAAGCATGTGCCGCCTCGATCTATCAATGAACGGATTTATGGTCGTAATCAGGGTCGTAATTAGAGCCATAGTCGCTCTGGTTAGCTTATCTTTAGGTAATCTGTTGTTTGCTCAGGAGATGGACGCTGCTTGTAAGCAACGTTTCATCGAGTGTGTTCAGAAAACCGGCAACCCGATGGAATGTCACGCAGTATCGGCTGCATGTATAGGTGGTGTGGTAGTAGACCAAAGTGAGGCCGTCGTTGAAGAAACGATCAGGCTCAGCCAGAAAGATGGTGAGATCTATGCTCATATGACCGTTAAAAATGTGAGCAATGCTGATACTCAGGTTGGGGTGCGCTCCTGGGGTTTCACCTGTGCAGATGGTAGTCGAGAGGTGCTCTATTTTATGTTTGGTGACACAGTGGTTCTTCCGGGTGCATCGCTCGTTGCAGGTGGGGGCATAGCTTGTTTTGGAAAAGGCTCCGCAACCGCTGACGGAGAGGCTTTGGCTACTCGGGTCCCGATGTCTGTAGCAAGCACAGTATTTCACTGTGACGAGGAGAAGACCAAAAAGGTGGAAGTGAGTGTCCAGGGAGAGCGCCTGGTTCAGTTCAAAAGAAGCGATGGTTTTTGGGGCACTCACAGATTAATGAAAGCAGATGGTAGTGATCTCGTTAGGGTTGCGTGTGAATACGATGAAGAGCAGCAGATAAGCAACTGGAAGAACCTGAAAGATGAGTCGGAAAATGTCACGAGCTTTATGGAAGATATGATCGGGTTGCTTGGCATTAGTGCAGCTGAATTTGAGAGTCAGCAAAGCACGACAGGTGTCAGGAATTAGTTTATAACAAAAAAGTTGCTTATTAGCCTTAATCACTACTAATAATACAGCGAGATTTCCATAGGTTGCCGCTCCAGATAACAAGGCTGCGAAGAGATTGTATGATATCTCTGGATACAAACAAAAATATCTGGGGTTTTTACACATATAGCGTTTGAGCTTCTCTGCTATAGCTGAATAAATAACTATCGAATCTTGACTCGTGCACCATCGCTTATTTTATTATCAGGGTGCTGGATCACTAATTCATTTTCATTTACACCAGAGAGAATCTGTGACATTAAGCCATTTCTTTGGTCGATATCGACATTTTTTAGTCTGGCAATCCCGTCATCAACTACGTACACTGCCCAGGCATCTTGTTGGCGAAATAAGCTGGCACTTGGTGCCTGTAAGACATTATCTTGCTCCCAAATAATAAATGATGCTTCAACACGGTAGCCATCACCCAAACTATCCCATTCGTTATGGTCAGATGTGATATCAACAATTACCCAGACTCGTTGTTCTTCAACACCAAGGGCTGAAACTTCGGTAAATCCAATCGGTTCTATTAATCTAACAACTCCTTCAAGCTGAGAGCCGCCCCAGCGATCGATAATAACCTTGCCGCCGGGCTTTATTTGTACAGCGTCAAAGCTAAGTACATCAATGGCAACCTCGAGAGCCGTTGGGTCGCCTAACTCAATCAGTGGTGTTCCGGCACCCACTACGCCTTCACTTTTGCGATGTACTTTCAATACGGAGCCATTAACAGGTGCGCGAATAGCAACGCGTTCCTTGAGGATATCTTCTGATTCTTGTGCGGCAGAATACTTTAGAAGGGTGCTGGCGGCATCCAGATCATAGCGAGCAACATCAACAGCAAATTCTGCTGAGCGTAACATAGCTCTGGCTCGCTGGTCAGCGGCGCGTGTTGCACTAAGTTCGTCTTCAGAGATGACCTGATTAATACTTAGTTGTTCTTTTCTCACTAATTCGCTACTTGCAAAATCAGCATCAGCTTTAATCGCAGCTACTTGCTCTTCAGCTGATAATAGAGCGGAGCGGGCTGCAGCTACACGTGCTTCAGCCTCGGCTCGGCTTCGAGGGTCCAGTACTGCGGAGCGAAGTGGCTCTAATTCTGTCAATAGCACTTTTTGTTCAATAGCATCACCGACTGTCCATTCAATTCTGCGGATAAAGCCGGAGACAGGTGCCGAAACAATGTAGCGGTCTTTCACTCGGGTTATGCCTTCTTCTTCAATAGTAACTTGCATGGGGGCGCGTTTTATTGGAGTGACTTCAACAAGAATGGGCTGAGGTCTTAAGCCAAGTCCCAGTAGTATTGCAATAGCTATTGCTAACCCGGCCCAAATAATTGATCGTCTTTGTTTCATGGTTTATTCCCGTGTTTTTAATACTTCGACTAAATCCAGTTGTTTCAAGCGTCGCCATACCAGGCTGGCAGAAACGAGCGCTGAAAAAATGACAATAAGTGCTGAAAAGCTATAGGTATAAGCAGATAACACCATAGGTATTCGAAATAAATCTGATGCCAGATTGGCGGCCATAAATTGGCAAAGCAAATTCCCCAGGGCAAAACCAATGGGAATGCTGGCAGCAGTAAGGACGGCGAGTTCGCCAAGTAAAATATAGGCTACTTCACTTTCGCTATAACCCAGCACTCGCATGCTGGCCAGCTCTCGGGCTCGCTCTGCCAGGGCAATACGAACGGTGTTATAGACAACACCAAATGCTATAACAGCTCCAAGGGTTGCGTTGATAAAGGTAAATACCAGTAAGATTTGATTTAACATATTTTGAAAGCTATCTATAGCGGACTGACGTAAATTGATGCCTGCAATGGCTGGCATTTCTTTAAGTCGTTTATAGATAGTTGTAGATTGTGAGCTGTCAATAGTGAGTAGGGCGGAGTTAATGGCGTTGCCTTCAGACATCAAACGATTAACATTTTCAATTCTCATGTAGCTGCCTAAACCTATAAACTGTTGTGAAAGCTGATTGACGGTGATTTCATGCCGTTGACGTTTCCCCTCCAGGGTTTCGATTTCAATTATATCTCCAGCTTTAAAGCCAAGTTTGTTAGCAAGGTGATCGGTGACCATTAAGCCTGTTTCAGGTAATACAATGGATTCAAGATCTAGATTCAGTACCTGCTGGAGCTGGGCATCTGATGAAATTCCCTGCAATGAGGTGCGAAAGCTTCGGTGCTGGTAATGAAGTTTTACGGGAATATTGCGCATACCTTCAACATATTGTACCCCGGGGATTGACCTTAGTGTTGATAAGACTTGATCCGAAACGGGTTCGTATAAAGTAATTTGAATATCTTCTTTTTGAGCCATTTTGAACTGAACATGCATCATTAATTTGACAGAGTCCTGCTGAAAATTGCCTACCATCATGATTGCACTGGCCATAGATAGACCCATGACTGATAGCATTGTTTTTAACGGTTTCCGTTGCAAGTGCCGCAATATCATTCGGCCGGGTGGGGATAGAATTTTAAGTAGACCAATGCGTTCAAACCAGGAGAGGTGATAGCGTTCAGGAGAAGCAGGGCTCATGGCTTCAGCGGGAGGTAATCCCGCAGCATGAGATACTGAGCGGATAGTGCCAATCAGTGCGGCCAGGCAGGTAAGTAAGCTAACACCGATTAAAATTGAGGGTTTGACAGTATAAAGTAGTTCGGGAAATCGGAAGTAATCGGTATAGGTAACCGTTGTCAGTCCGCCTAACCAGATCCCAACGGCATAACCACCGGTGATGCCAAATCCTGTGATGAGTAATACCAGTTCGGAATAATGTAAACCCACTTGCCAATTACTATAGCCAAAAGCTTTTAGCAGGGCGATGATTTCACGTTGGGTGCTTATCAATCGGGTGATTACTACATTCAGTAGAAACACAGCGACGCCAAGAAATATAACAGGGAATATGACTGACATGGTCTGTAATTGAGAAAGTTCTTCTTTTAAAAAGGCATTTGAATGTTGATCTTCGCGGTCATAAGCACCTAGTCCCCCGTAGCGTTCCAGCAATAAATCGAGCTGATCTATAACGCTTTCTGGATTGGCGCCTGGTTGTAACAGTAACACTATATCGTTAAATGCACCTTCCATATCATAGGCAATGGCGAGAGGTTTATTGGCCATCCACAAAACGCCAAAGCGTTCATAATCCGGCATAATGGCCCCGGGCGCTATTTGATAAATATGCTCTGGTGACAGTGCAATACCCACCACCTGCATGTCTCGACGCCTGCCATTAATAATGGCTACCAGGATGTCGCCAGCAACTAAACCTTGTGCCTCTGCAAAGGCATCGCTAACGAGTACTTCATTGTCACGTCGACTGTCTGGCAATCGTCCAGATATCAGATGAAGTCGATTTATTACTGGTTGGCCGTGGTCTGGAATTGATGTGATGATGCCAACTACAGGGTCTGTGAATCCTGGTACTTCAAGATTGACTTGTGCGACTACTCTGGTTTCTATAGCTGCGACTCCAGAAATACCTTCAACACGCTTTGCCAGACTGTTGGGTGCTCGTTTTAAGCTGGAGAATATATCTGCAAACTGATAGTCCCGATAATAATTATCACGAGTATTGATTAATGAGTCATAAGTAGAAAGACTCATAACACACACAGCAACACCACCTACGATAACGAGCGCAATGGCAATGGCTTGGCCGCGCATATGCCAGAGCTCACGCCACAATTTTTTTTGTAGTGTTTGTCCGGCTACCATACAATTTCACTCGGTGATTTTTTCTGCTCATTCGTATGGATATTGCTGATGCGACCATCAGCTAACTGGATGACTCTGTCGGCCATTTCTGCAATACCGACATTGTGAGTAATAATGGCTGTGGTTGTACCTAATTCCTGGTTAACACGCTGTAATGCTTCCAGCACGATAATTCCGGTGGCAGAGTCCAATGCACCTGTGGGTTCGTCACACAATAGCACCTGAGGGCGTTTTGCTATTGCTCGAGCTATCGCTACTCGTTGTTGCTCACCTCCGGAGAGTTGAGCCGGGAAATGATCCAGACGTTCAGCAAGGCCTACTATTTCCAAAGCATCAGCCGGTTTCATAGGCTGATCAGCAATTTCGGTAACCACAGCGACATTTTCTTCAGCTGTCAGGCTGGGTATCAAATTGTAAAATTGGAAAACAAACCCTACGTGATGCCGGCGATAGTTGGTCAGGGCACTCTCGTTCGCATGAGTGAGATCAGTGCCACAATAACTCACAGACCCCTCAGTAGCTGTATCCAGTCCACCAAGAATGTTGAGTAATGTGGACTTGCCGGAGCCGGAGGCACCAAGAAGTACAAGAAATTCGCCGCGATATAAATCCAGATCTACACCGCGCAGGGCATGAACTTTAACATCGCCCATATCATAGACTTTGGTTAGGCCTCTGGTGGTAAAAACGGTATCGTTATGCTCGGCTGGCGAAGGTTTGCTTATATCCATTGCTTAACCTGTTTGAGATAAGTCTATTAGAATATATAGATACAACCCCTTGGTAATTGATGTATCTCAAAATAGAAGCCGGGTTGATTTGAATTACCTGGTTTTTGGTATCAGGAATAATACCTGAAATTTCTCTGCCTTACCCCCATTTTGTCCGTACCAAACTACAGCTAAAAACAGAGACTCAGGTTAAAGGGCCAGACACACGGCAAACGCAAATATAATCTGACTTGGTGGCGCTAATGCTATGTTTTGATCAGGCCTGATTTTTGATATTATCCATAGACATCTCATGTATGTCATTGAATAGAATAGTTGGAATAAGGGGTTGCAACTTGTCCGAAACGAAGCATGTTGTGATAGCAGGGGGCACCCACGGCAATGAGCGTACTGGTGTCCAGTTAATTCGACGTTTCCGTGCCAATCCGAAAGAACTGGAACGCGATAGGTTTAAGGCTACGACCCTGTTGGCTAACGAGTTGGCAATTTCTGAAAACTGTCGCTATCTTGATCAGGATTTGAACCGTTGCTTTAGCAGCGCGTTGCTTAATGGCAAAGCAGAAAACCGTGAGCAATCGCGGGCGCAAGAAATTAATCGGTTATTTGGCCCTAAAGGTGCCAGTAGTCAAACAGATTGGATTATCGATCTGCACACTACGACGGCGAATATGGGCGTGACGTTGGTGGTTCAGCAGCATGATTCGCTTGCACTGGATATGGCGCTTTATGTACAGCAACAGATGCCCGATTCAGTTATTTTCTATGAGGATAATGCCGCTGATGTTGATCCATTTCTTTGCTCGATTGCAAGACATGGTTTTCTGATTGAGGTTGGGCCTGTTGCACAAGGTTTATTGCGCTGGGAGATATTTGAACAAACGAGGATGGCTGTGATGCATGCTCTGGATTTTATCGATTTGCAAATAAAGGGGAGTGTGAACCTGCCTTCGCCGCGCGAGGCTGAGGTCTATGAGTTTATTAAAAAACTACACTTGCCTCTCGATGAAAACGGCGAAGTACGCGGCATGATTCACCCGGATTTGCAGGATAAAGACTATCAGCAATTATCGCCAGGTGAGCCGATATTTATCCTCGATACAGGTGAGACTCTATTGTTTGAATATCCTGAAACTGTGCATGTGGCTTTTGTTAATGAGGCGGCTTATTATGATCAGGCGCATGCCTTGTCACTTATGCGTAAAAGAAATTTAACCTGGAACGGATAGTGAATAGAAACACTAAGCGGTTAACGGATATTGCTACCAGAAAAGCAATAACGATCTAATTGATAAGTTCATCATTGCAGTTAAAGAGTTTAATAAATCAGCTTTGATATCAGCGTGCCAACCAGTGTTATAGAGAATGCAGTTTTAATCCCCCGGGTTGGTTTCATTTAAAATGCTATCTGCCCGCATTTGGAACATGGGTTTAAATTCTGGCTGAGGAAAAAGCCAGAATTTATTCTCTTCAATTGCCTGAAAAACTTTTGGGGCGAATTCATCTGGCGTTAAGGCCTGGTCAACCATTTCCGCTCCAAAATCATGAAACTCTTTTTCGCTATCACTATCATAAGAAAACTTTTCCGCTGGTTCCAGTAAGCGATCAGAATTCCAAATATCTGTCGCCACTCCACCAGGACAAAGGACTGAAGCGGTTATGTCTGCACTTTCCAGTTTCAGTTCCTCGTACAGGGTTTCTGTTAATGCAGCTACAGCATGCTTGGTCGCCTGGTAGGGCCCAAGGTATGCAGTGCCTGCAAAAAGGCCGCCGATGGAGGCCGTGTTAATAATACGTCCGGGTTGATTTTGTTCCAGCATGCGGGGTACAAAGCTACGGATGCCATGTACGATCCCCATGATATTAACGTCCAGGGACCATTGCCATTCTTTCTCACTGCGGGTCCAGCTTTTGCCGTCGACTAATACACCGGCATTGTTGAAAAGGAAATTAACTTGACTATATTTTTCAAAAACGTTTTTTGCCAATGCCTCAAGAGAGTCTGCTTTTCGCACATCGACTATCTGGGTATCAAGGGTACCTGGTCCGCTTGCAGTTTGGTTTTGTAACTCTTCTAATTGAGCTTTGTTGATATCACAGGCAATGACTGTCATACCTTGTGCTACGGCATAGCGACTAAGTCCGGCACCAATACCGTTTGCTGCGCCAGTGATTACAGCGATCTGTTTTGACATGGTCTTTCCTATAGTAATGATAGTTTAGTAATTGAGTAGAAGTGGTTGCTTCTGTCTAACCCCGCAGCTCAAGAGTGGCCATTATATTTTAAATGGCTATTATAGTCGCCGGGATTATACAATTTATGGTCGATAGATAGCTAAATCAGTATGCATATAGCATGCTACATGCCTCTCATCTCGATTGAGGTGTTAATAAAACTCTTCTTTATAAAACCAGATTAACGTTATTTTCAGGAAGAGGTTTAATGTTAGTGTCGCTATAGTCCGCCCGATTCTGATATCTGATCGGCAGTTTATTAAGAAATAAAGAAATTCATGTTTTGTCAGTTCAGTCCATCACGGGGGCTACAGAGAGTGTTTGCGGGTAGTCCATGTTTTGGCGCAGGGATTAATCCCTGCGTTATTTCGCTTCACTTTTAACCTTTTTAATTTTATGGATATTAATGATATGATATATTGTATCAATATGGGGTGTGCCTCTATATAATTGCCATATTCCGCAGCTAAGCAACTAAACGAGATACATTTTTATGCAGGTAGAAAAACTCCCTGTCACGGTGCTTTCAGGTTTCCTGGGGGCAGGCAAAACCACAGTGCTAAGCCATATCCTTAATAATAGGGAGGGCAAGAGGGTCGCTGTGATTGTGAATGATATGAGTGAAATCAATATCGATTCAGCGATTGTGCAAAACGAGGTTTCGCTGAATCGTAGTGAAGAGAAGCTCGTTGAAATGAGTAATGGTTGCATATGCTGCACCTTGCGAGAAGACCTGCTTGAGGAAGTGAACAAGCTTGCTAAAGAAGGGCGCTTTGATTATCTGGTTATCGAATCCACTGGCATTTCTGAGCCCTTGCCTGTGGCGGAGACTTTTACCTTTGCGGATGAAGACGGTATTTCATTATCAGATGTTGCTCAACTCGATACCATGGTGACCGTAGTCGATGCGGTGAATTTTCTGAAAGATTATGATGAAGCGAAATATTTGCAAGAGACGGGAGAATCGTTGGGTGAAGATGATGAGCGCAGTGTTGCTGATCTACTTGTAGATCAGGTGGAATTTGCTGACGTTATCCTGGTGAGTAAGACTGATTTGGCAAAACCTGAAGAGATTGAACGCTTAACCGCCATTCTTAAAACGCTAAACACAGATGCCAGAATTATTCCCATTGCCCAGGGACAGGTAAAAATCGATGATGTACTGAGTACAGGCTTGTTTGATTTTGAGCGTGCGCAACAAGCGCCGGGCTGGCTTAAAGAAATGCGCGGGGAGCATGTTCCGGAAACAGAAGAATATGGCATTAGCAGTTTCAGTTATCTTGCTCGACGACCGTTTCACCCGGAAAAGTTTCATCAATTCCTTCACAATACTAAAACCTACGGGAAGCTGATTCGTTCAAAAGGGTATTTCTGGTTGGCTTCACGGCCACACTTTGCCGGCCAATGGAGTCAAGCAGGAGGCATTGCTCATTATGGTTTTGCAGGATTGTTTTGGAAGGCTGTGCCAGAGAGTAATTGGCCAACAGATGAAGAGTATCTGGCTTCGATTAAAAAGCAGTGGGTAGAGCCGTTTGGTGATATGAGACAGGAGCTGGTCTTTATTGGGCAGGGTCTGAATCAGGCAGGTATCACCCAGGCGCTTGATGATTGTTTGTTGAGCGAAGAAGAGATGGCGCTGGGCAAAGATTACTGGATAAGTTTGCCGGATCCTTTTCCGGTTTGGGAGCAAAGCGCATGACTATTTCCCTGTTGCAAAACGATGAATGCAAATCTGATGGTAGTCTTAAGATTAGAAAAAGTGCTTGTGGCAGTGATCCTGAGGTGTTTACTCGTTTTTATGACGAAGAAACCAATATTGTTATTTGGCAGAGGGATTTATCCTTAAAGTTGCAAGACTTTGTTAAAAGCTTTCTCATTAAAAATCCGCACTTCCAACTATCAATGACAGTAAGCCCTGACAGGGCATATGACAGTCTCCTAAATGAACTTGGCGGTGAAGCATCGTCTGAGTTGTGCAGTGATATAGCAGAGCTGGTTGATATGTTCTGCTGCTTGTTTGAAATAAAGTCCGCGGGCCTGCGTCTGACAGCCTTAAATAAAGCCATGTGTCCAAAATTTCATGTTGACAGGGTGCCGGGACGTTTGGTGACAACTTACCAAGGCGTGGCCACAGAGTGGCTGCCCCATAAAGTTATTAACAGGCGTAAATTAGGCACAGGTTCTAATGGGCTTCCAGATCATGAGTCTGGCCTGTATCAGGATGAGACTGATATCCAACAGCTTGGTTGTGGAGATGTTTCTTTACTAAAAGGAGAGCTTTGGGATGGGAACGAAAATGCCGGTTTGGTGCACCGCTCCCCCAATGTCGTTGACGGTGAAAGTCGTTTGCTGTTCACACTGGATTTTATTCATTAGATATCATGGTAGCGGTAGAGCAGATACTGCAGCAAGCGGAGCAACGCTGCACAAATCATGGTTCGCGTTTAACGAAAAAGCGTAAGCAAGTTCTCATGGGGCTATTGCTGTCGGAGAAGGCACTGTCTGCTTATGAATTGATTGAGCACTGCAAGGCAGAGTTTGGGGAATCTCTCCCGCCTATGTCCATGTATCGAATTTTGGATTTTCTTGAACAAGAAAAGTTGGTTCATAAGCTTAATTTATCGAATAAATATGTCGCATGCTCCCATATCAGTTGTGACCATGATCACGGTGCAGCGCATTTTATGGTTTGTGAAGACTGTGGCAAAGTCAAAGAGGTGAATATCAAAAAGCCTGTTATGAGCGAACTGCACGCAGCTGTTAGTGAGTCGGGGTTCAAGCTGGTAAGTCAACAGCTGGAGCTGAGCTGTCAGTGTAATGAGTGTGCCGATAGGTCGTCGTAGTTTTTACTGTTACTTTTGTATTAATCCAGATTAGTATGTATCACGAATTTTTCCACTCTCTAGAAAGTCTGTCTGATAAAGATAGCGTACCATTAGCGACGGTCATTGAGCGCCTGCCTTTTAATGAGTCAGGGCTAATTCCTGTAATCACTCAGGATGCATCATCTAAAGACGTATTAATGTTTGCCTGGATGAACAAAGAATCACTAGAGCTGACTTTGTCGACGAGGCGTATGACTTATTGGTCTCGCAGTCGAAATCAGCTATGGGCTAAAGGCGAAACTAGTGGTCATACGCAAAGATTGATTTCTATGTCATTTGATTGCGATGGTGATGCGATCCTATGCCTCGTGGAGCAGTCAGGTGCTGCCTGTCATACAGGAAGGCCAGACTGTTTTTATCTGCAAGTCGATATTGAAAAGCAGCAAGTCATTATTGCCGGAGATAAACCTGAATGACACACTCTGTACTGATTAAAAATGCAAAAATTGTCAATGAAGGGCAGATTGTAGATGCTGACGTTCGAATTCTTGATGATAAAATTGAAAGAATCGAGAGTGAATTAGCGGCGATGCCTGGAGACCAGGTGGTGGATGCAGAAAGCTGCTATTTGCTCCCCGGGATGATTGATGATCAGGTACATTTTCGTGAACCCGGGTTAACCCATAAAGGTAACATTGCCAGTGAGTCTCGTGCTGCAGTTGCAGGTGGGATTACCAGCTTTATGGAAATGCCTAATGTGAATCCGGCAACCACATCTATTGAAGCTCTGGAAAAGAAATATGATATTGCTTCCGGGCATTCAATAGCGAACTATGCTTTTTATCTTGGTGCAACAGAAGATAATCTGGAGCAAATCAAACGACTCGATCCAAAAAATCACTGTGGTGTAAAAGTGTTTATGGGTGCTTCTACGGGAGATTTGCTGGTTGAACAACCGGAAGCCCTGGAGGGTATTTTTCGAGAAAGTCCTGTGCTGATTGTGACCCATTGCGAGAGTGGTCCTGTCATGGCCAAAAAGCTCGATGCAATCAGGCAGGCAGGTAAAGAGCCGACGATTCTGGATCACCCTGTTATTCGTGATACAGAAGCTTGCTATGTTTCATCTTCTTATGCGGTGGGTTTGGCAGAGAAGTATCAGAGCCAATTGCATGTTTTGCATATCACGACTGAAAAAGAACTGAGCCTGTTTGAGGCCGGGCCTATAGAAAAAAAGCACATTACGGCAGAGGCCTGTGTGCACCATTTGTGGTTTTGTGATGAAGATTATCCGCAGCTCGGTAACTTTATTAAATGTAACCCATCTATTAAAACGCGCAAAGACCGTGACGCCTTGATTCAGGCGCTCCACACAAATCAGATTGATATCATTGCTACTGATCATGCGCCCCATACTCTTGAAGAAAAGCAGCAGGACTATAATTTGGCTCCAGCTGGTTTGCCTTTGGTGCAACACGCGTTGTTAAGCTTGTTCGATCATTTCAAAGAGCAGCGCCTGACTCTGGAGCAAATAGTTGAGAAAACGGCACATAATCCCGCTAAACGCTATGGAGTAGAAGGGCGTGGATTTATTCGCGAAGGGTATTTTGCGGATCTCGTTTTAGTGGATACAAATCAGCCGTTTTTGGCAACTCATGAAAACTCACTCTATCACTGTAGTTGGACGCCATTTGATAATCATCAGTTTTCTTCAAGTATTAAAAGTACCTGGGTAAATGGTTGGCAAGTGTTTGATGGTCAACAAGTTATTGATAAGCCTTTGTCGTCGAGACGCCTTACTTTTAATCGCTAGTTTTTATAGAGATAACCTTTAACCGATACGTTTTATTGATAAACCAGGAGATGAACTTGTTAATGCGAGCTATGCCAGACGTTACATCTGATGTAAATGCTGAAATGCCGTCTACTCTACAATGGGTGGGTATGGAAGAGATTGCTGTACCCATTACAATGAAGGTGCAAGGTAATCAATTGCAAACCATTACTGCCAGGTCTAATGTTTATGTGAGCCTCAAAGAGCCTAGTGCCAAGGGTATTCACATGTCCCGGGTTCATTTGGTGTTGAATCAGTTGGCAGACCTTGAGTGTACCCGTGAAAATATTAATACTACTTTGGATAATATGATCGGCTCTCAAGAAGGAATTAGTGAAGAAGCAAGAATTGAACTTTCGTTTGACCTGTTGTTAAAGAAGTCTGCTCTATTGAGTCATGAAAGCGGTTATCAGTCTTATCCGGTTGTGATAAAGGCTGTAAAGATTAATGGCCAGCTTTCCTGTGAGTTGAAAGTCACTATTCCGTATTCAAGTACTTGTCCTTGCTCGGCATCGCTTGCCAGACAATTATACGCTGATGCAATCAGTGAAAGATTTTCTGAGACTACCATTAGTAAGTCTGACCTTCTTGAATGGGTGCAGTCTCAAGCGGGGTCAGTCGCCACACCCCATAGCCAGCGCTCATATGCTACTGTTCGTATATCGGTAGGTAATGAGAATTGGCCAGATTTATCGTCGTTGATTTTTCAGCTTGAAGAGGTTATCGGAACACCGGTACAAACGGCGGTAAAACGAAACGATGAGCAAGAATTTGCTCGATTAAATGCAAGTAATCTTATGTTTTGTGAAGATGCAGCTCGTCGTATCAAACAGAGCCTGGAGAGAATGTCATTTGTTAAAGACTATTGGCTTAAGGTCGATCATCAGGAAAGTTTGCATGCTCATAATGCTGTAGTGATTGATCAGAAATTTACTGGCACAGAAAGAGATATTTAGAACGAATTTTGAACTATGAACGAAGTAAATACATCCATTGAAATAACTCTGCCAGACGGAGCGAAGAAAGCATTTCCTCAAGGCGCTACTGTGCTTGATATTGCCAAAGATATCGGCCCCGGTTTGGCCAAAAGCACCATAGCCGGTGAGGTAAATGGCAAGCTTGTGGATGCTTGTGATCCTGTTTTTGAGGATTCCGAGATCAGAATTATTACAGCGAGAGATCAGGAAGGAGTGGAAATTATTCGCCATTCATGTGCGCACCTGGTGGGTCATGCGGTTAAGCAACTCTATCCTTCGGCGCAAATGGTTATAGGACCTGTAATTGAAAATGGCTTCTATTACGACATTGCCTATGAGAGGCCTTTCACGTCAGAAGATTTGACGGCAATTGAAGAGCGTATGAAGAAGCTAATTGGCACTCAATACGATGTGATTAAGAAAGTATTGCCGCGTGATGAAGTGATTGAAACGTTCAGAAATAGAAATGAAGAGTATAAGCTCCAGCTTGTAGCAGACATGCCTGATGAGCAGCAGATGGCCTTGTATTATCACGAAGAATACATTGATATGTGCCGTGGCCCACATGTGCCAAATACCCGTTTTTTAGAAAATGTAAAGCTTACGAGGATTTCTGGTGCTTATTGGCGGGGAGATTCTCAAAATGAGCAGTTACAGAGAATCTACGGTACTGCCTGGGCTAACAAAAAAGATTTGAAAGCTTATATCAGAATGATGGAAGAGGCTGAGAAGCGGGACCACCGTCGTCTTGGAAAAGAACTGGACTTATTCCATTTTCACGAAGAGGCTACAGGAGCAGTCTTTTGGCATCCGAAGGGCTGGGTGCTTTTTAATCAACTTATCGACTACATGAGGCGCTGCCAGCGGCAATCCGGTTATATTGAAGTTAACACGCCAGATATGATGGATAGGGAGCTATGGGAAAAATCCGGTCATTGGCAAAATTATCAGGATCATATGTACACAACTGAGACACCTGATGAGCGGACTTTGGCATTCAAACCGATGAATTGCCCCGGTAGTGTGTTGATGTACAACCATGGATTAAAGAGTTATCGGCAACTGCCTATCCGCATGGCGGAATTTGGTAAAGTGCACCGTTATGAGCCATCTGGTTCATTACACGGCTTGCTTCGTGTGCGGCACTTCACCCAGGATGATGCGCATATTTACTGTACAGAGAAGCAAATGCTTGATGAATGCACTAAAATTATTCGTTTAGTGCTTGAAATTTATAAGCAGCTCGGATTTGAGGATATTAGTATCAAGTTATCTACCCGCCCTGAGAAGCGTATGGGGGATGATAAGACCTGGGATATTCTTGAGGCAGCCTTGATTGATTCTCTAAAAGCGCTACAACTGGATTACAACCTGAATCCAGGAGAAGGGGCATTTTACGGCCCGAAACTGGAATTTGTTTTACGTGATGCCATTGGTCGGGATTGGCAGTGTGGTACCTTGCAAGTGGATATGAATCTGCCTGCGCGGTTTGATCTCGAGTATGTGGACGAGAATGGTGAAAGGCAGGTTCCTGTTATGCTGCACCGTGCTTTGTTTGGCTCCCTGGAGCGTTTTACCGGTATTTTGATTGAGCATTATGAAGGTAAACTACCTGCCTGGTTGGCACCTGTGCAAATTTCGCTATTAACCATTTCTGAAAATTTTGGCGACTATGGGGAAAAGTTGCGCAATATGCTTGAGGTGGCTGGATTGCGCGTAGAGCTGGATAATAGTAAAGAAAAAGTAGGTTATAAAATTCGTCAGCAAACACTAAAAAAAGTACCGTTTATGGCAGTCATTGGGGCAAATGAAGTTGAAAGCGGTGAGGTTAATCTACGTTTGTTAAATGGAGAGCAAGTTAGTTTCTCAGATGTTGAGAGTGCGCTTGACTATCTCCTGCAAGCTTGCAGGCCGCCGGATGTGGTTGAGCAGAGTCAGGCGCTTGAAGCATCTATACAGGCATTAAAATCGGCATAAGAAATGCTATATGAGGCTTTGAGTGGCTCAGCTGTTTGTAGATAACTTAACCGTTATGGATTTTTCATTTCTCGATAAGGATCGAGGTGTGGTTGGTGAGTCATGGATTGTAGATATGCAGTTGACCGGTGAACTTGATGATCAGGGTATGGTGTTTGATTTTGGCCATGTAAAAAAACAGATCAAGCAGTTTATCGATAATCAGGCAGATCATCGTCTATTAGTACCGGTTAAATCTCCAGGTTGTACTACCAGGGTTATTGGAGGCGCATTGTCAGTTGAGTTTCCGCTAACATCTGGAGCTGTGATATCTCATCAGTCACCGATTGATGCTGTTTTGCTAGTAGACTCATATTCCATTGATACAGAGGCTATTGCCCGGGATTTACAGTTTCAATTGAAAAACGAGCTGCCAGATAATGTTCAGGATGTTTTGATAACACTGCGTGCGGAAAATATCGAGGGTTTCTATTACCACTATACCCATGGTTTACAAAAACACTTGGGGCAGTGTCAACGCATCGCTCATGGGCATCGTTCGCGTATTGAAATTGAAATCAATGGTGAGCGCAATCTGGAATTGGAGAAGCAGTGGGCTAAACGTTTAGCCGATAGCTATATAGCTACTGAGAGCCATATTGATGAACAATTCGAGCTAAATGATATTGAGCATATTCGTTTGGCATATATGGCCGAGCAAGGGGAGTTTTCAATCAGTTTGCCTCGGTCCCAGGTGGTTATAATGCCTGATATCAGCACAGTAGAAAATATCGCCACTTATATAGCTGAGTCTATTGCGAAGGAAATGCCCGGAAATATTATGGTTAAAGCTTTTGAGGGTGTTGAAAAGGGTGCCATAGGTAAGGTTGGCTCGATATGAAGAATATTATTCTGGCCAGCTCATCTGTCTATCGTAAGCAGCAGTTAGAAAGATTGAATATTAGTTTTTCATCACTGTCACCTGACGTAGATGAAGAGCCACTGAAGTCTCATGGCCTGGATCATGTTGAATTATCGAAAAAATTATCTCTATTAAAAGCACGATCTATTAGTAAAGATAATAGGGAGGCCATTGTTATTGGTGGAGATCAGGTGGCGAGTTTCAATGCTGCGATCTTAAGTAAGCCGGAAACCAAAGAAAAAGCTTTTGAGCAGTTGAAGTCACTTTCTGGAAATGAACATCAATTAATCACTTCACTGGCTGTCATCTCGGATGGAGACGAGTATATCCATACCTGTATTGCAAAAATGAGAATGCGCAGGCTATCGGATGGGCAAATTAAGAGGTATATAGATATTGATGAGCCGCTGCAAAGTTGTGGCTCTTATCGATTAGAAGCTTTAGGTATTAGCCTTTTTGAAGCCATTGAGTGTGAAGATTTTAGTTCAATTGTGGGCATACCTCTGATGTGGACAGCTGGTATGCTATCCAGGTTGGGAATATCAATTCCATAACATGTTTTAAAGTAAAGGGCTTATCTATGGAAGCAATTATAGTCATCGTCGGTTTTCTGGGAGCAGGAAAAACGACACTGCTGAAGCGTTTGGTGTCTGGCTATATTGATGCGGGCTGGAATCCTTTTGTGATTCTAAATGATTATGAAAATGCTTATTTGGATGCACAGCAACTGGATAGCCGAATCGAGCCGAAGGGATTAAAGCCGCTTAATGGCAGTTGTATCTGTTGCAGCGGTATTGCTGAGTTAAGGGATTATGTTAATAGAATCCCTGAACGAGAAAACGGTATTACGTTGATTGAGGCCAATGGAACAACAGATGCCTGTGAGCTAATGGAGTTCCTGGGTGTTGGGATTGATAAACGCTTTCTACCGCCGATTCAGGTGTCCGTTGTCGATGTTAAAAACTGGCGGCAGCGAGGTGAGCATAACGAGCTGGAGGAAAATCAGGTGCAGGTCTCTTCTTTAATTGTTCTGTCTCATGTTGAGAAGGTTTCTGAAACCCGAGTGGCGTTGGTCACTCAGGACCTTAAAGAGTTAAACCCGACCGCCAGAATTGTCACAATGGATGAGCTTGATATCTTTGCCCTTCCTGAATTATCCCCGTCCGAAAACAGTAGTACGGCAGAATTTGATCACCACAAGGCCCACTGGGCTTCTTGCTCAATCGATCTGCCAGATTTTCCAGATGTTGCTTGTATTGATGATGTTTGTACTGCATTGCCTGAATCAATTCTTCGCGTTAAGGGGTTTACCAATGTTGTTGGGCAAAAGTCTGCTACCTATTTCGAGCGCCGTCCCGATGGTGAAGTACATATAAGACCGTTCAACGGCTCAAGTATGACAGGCCCCAAGCTTTTAACCGTTGGGCCCGGTAGTGCCCCGGAGTTGCTCGTCGCAGTGGTAGCTGAAAGTCTCGCATCTGCAGAGATGCGTGAGAGTTGATTATTGTTGGATATATTATGTAAGCGACATAGGGTATACCTGTAGTGTTATGGTGGCTACTATAACGTTTTAGCATTTTGATCATATCTAATGATGTCTGCATACCCGTCTGGTGTATTATCGGGGCTATAGTAGAGTTTATGCGTCATGGCATTCAAAATGAGCAGGAATTATTAATTCACTTCCCATATAATATTGCCGCTTAATGAGGGGTGTTTTGGATGCCCTTTACAAAGGTGGCGGCCTTGATCAGAAAAATGGGCTGTAACCGCTCTGAAAAGCACCGAAACCGGTAAGTTCTGAAGCAAATATACTATGCCCAAAAAGATTTTAATCCTCTATGCACATCCTGCGCAGGATCAGTCTGAAGTTAATGTACAGATGTTTGCAAAGGCACTGAATATTGAGCATGTCACTTGCGTTGATTTGTATGCCGAGTACCCCCAGCATGATATTAACGTTGAACTTGAGCAAGAGAGACTCAGGCAGCATGATGTCGTTATCTTTTTGTTTCCTTTGTACTGGTATTCGACACCAGCCATTTTGAAAGACTGGATGGACCTGGTACTGGAATACAACTTTGCTTATGGTAAACAAGGCAAGGTACTCGAAGGCAAGGTGCTATTGCCGGTTATTAGCGCCGGTGGTGCAGAAGTCGCTTATCAGGAAGATGGCTATAATCATTTCAGTATTCGCGAATTATTGCGTCCTCTTGAACAAACGGCCAATTTTTGTTTTATGCAATTCATTGCGCCTTTTATTTTATTTGGAGCCAGAACGGCAGTGGAGGAAGGGCGCCTGTCTGATCATCTGAGGCGGTGGCATACTTTGTTGCAAGCCTTGATTGATGATCGGGTCAATATTGATAAAGCCAAAGACCTGGAGCACCTCTCGGTGGATTTTGAGGGGATACTGCAATGACCGTCTATTTTATTCAGGCGTTTATCTATTTATGTGCAGCGGTGATCGCAGTGCCGATTGCCAAACGTCTTGGCCTTGGTTCGGTTCTCGGCTATCTGATTGCGGGTGTGGTGATTGGCCCGGTAACCGGTCTGGTGGGTTCTGAAACCGTCACGATTCAGCACTTTGCCGAATTCGGCGTAGTAATGATGTTATTTCTGGTCGGTCTGGAGCTTGAGCCACGCATGTTGTGGGAAATGCGCAACAAGCTGATTGGCCTCGGTGGTCTGCAGGTTGGCTTAAGCACTGCGTTAATTATGTCGGGTTGCCTGTTGTTGGGGCTGGATTGGCGTATGTCTTTGGCGATAGGCATGCTGTTATCGCTCTCCTCTACGGCGATTGTGTTACAAACGTTTCAGGAAAAAGGACTATCCAAATCGGAAGGCGGTAAATCAGCTTTTTCAGTATTGCTGTTTCAGGATATAGCGGTGATCCCCATGCTTGCTTTTATTCCTCTGTTGGCGATGCCTGAGCTGGCTGGTAGTGTTGTGGCAGGAGAAGATGATCACCATGGCTCGGTGGATCTGGTTTCCCATTTGCCGGGTTGGTTATATGGTCTGGTGGTCTTGGCTTCCATTGCAGTGGTAGTCGTAGGTGGGCGTTTTCTCTGTCGACCGCTATTTCGCTTTATCGCTGAAACTGGCCTGCGGGAGATGTTTACTGCAACGGCACTCATGCTGGTGATTGGTATTGCAGCGTTAATGAGTCTCGTCGGTTTATCACCGGCGCTTGGGACATTTCTTGCCGGCGTAGTGCTTGCAAACAGTGAATTTCGCCACGAGCTGGAAACGGATATTGAACCGTTTAAAGGTATCTTGCTTGGCCTGTTTTTTATCACAGTGGGAGCAGGTATTAATTTCGGTGTCATTTCCGACAATATGTTGATAGTCGGGGCTGCTGTGGTTGGAATTATGCTGATTAAAGCGGCAGTACTGTTTTCATTAGCGCGATTATTTCGTATTACTCGTCATGATGGTTGGTTGTTCACCCTGAGTCTCGCGCAAGCGGGGGAGTTTGGCTTTGTCTTATTAAGTTTTACCGTTCAGAATCATGTGGTATCTCAGGAAATCTCCAACATATTGTCGCCAGTGATTGCAATAACGATGTTCCTGACACCATTGTTATTTATCTTGTTTGATAAAGTTGTTTTAAGGTTTTATGAGCAGTCAGAAGAAGAAAAATCTGTCGATGATATTGCCGATAAGGGAACAGTTATTGTGGCGGGTATTGGTCGCTTTGGGCAGATTATCAACCGCCTGTTAATTGCCAATGATATTCCCACTGTGGTGCTTGATTATTCATCGACGGTGATTGATAACGTCAACAAAGTGAATATGAAAACCTGGTATGGTGATGCGAGCAGGCCTGATCTTTTGCATACAGCAGGGATTGAAGAAGCGAGATTATTGGTAGTTGCAATTGATGACCAGCACCGCGCCGTGGATATGGTAAAGCACGTCAAGGAATTTCACCCGCATGTCACAGTGTTGGCACGAGCGTTTGATCGGGCACATGGTTATGATCTCTCCAGTGCCGGTGCGGACATGGTGATCTCGGAAACTTATTACTCAGCGCTGGAGTTGGGAGGTGAAGCACTTAAAGCTTTGGATGTTCACCCATTTAAAGCCGAACAGATGAAAATGGCTTTTAGTAAAACGGATCATGAATCTCGGGAAGAGGTTTATCAGGAGTGGTTAAAGGGAGATGGGGATAATCGTTTTACCAGAAGCTGGATCACGCTATTTCTGGAAATTGAGCAGCGCCTTGTAGCAGCGATCAAACGTAACCGCATTGAAGGGCATGATCGTTCGGAAAGTGGCTGGACACCGCCGCCGAAAGACTACCTTGATGAATTTGATTAAGTGGCAGGTAGCTAAGGGCTGCTTTACCGGAGCACGTCAGGCATTATGTTAAACCTTGTGGCCCGTAAGGTATTTGGCCAGCGGCCTCAGCACTTTATAAAAATCAAAGACTTACCTGGATAACGTAGAAAGTTTCTATCTGCTGCCATTCTTTATGGTGGCCATCTACTCAAGAGGCACACAGGTAAGTCTATACGGAAACCTTCGGTAATTACTGAAAATTAGCATTCTTTTCAGTAACATAAGTCACTTAATTTAAAGCCTGCATAGAAGTCGATGTATCAGATGTATCAAAAGAAGCGGGCAATTTCTGAGGGGCTTACACAAATGAGATATTCCTTACTGAGCTTGTTGCTGATGGCTTGCTGTCACCTTCAGGCCGCTACCCTTTATGTTGACGGTGATGCCGGCGGGACCGGGGACGGCTCCTCATGGGCAAATGCCTACACCAATCTCCAGGATGCACTGGCGGCCGCTCAGGCCAATGATGAGTTATGGCTCGCAGAGGGGGTTTATTATCCCGATGTTGGCAGCGGGCAGATTAATAATGATGTCGCGAGTACGTTTGCGTTAAGTGTTGATCTGACACTCTATGGTGGCTTTAGTGGCTATGGTGAGCTCGAAGAGACCCTCGCGAGTCAGCGGAATGCGATTAACTACAAAACCATTTTAAGTGGTGATATTGATCAGGATGATGACACAAATAATAGTGACGGCAATTTTATCGCGGAAACCAGTGATGATATTGCCGGTAATAATGCGGAGCGTGTCGTTTTAGTCAGTGCGATCACGGCAACGCTGGATAGTCTCACCATCACGGGAGGAAACTCTGATGGTGATACAGCAAAGGACGGTGGTGGTATTTCCGTTGAGAGCGGGGCAGATGTCACACTCAATCATGTTGTGGTAATCGGTAACCGCGCCGGTGATAACGGTGGCGGAGTGAATGCGGCCGGTGTGGGAACCACTCTTACCGTCACCAATAGCAGCTTTATTGGCAATCGCTCCAACGATAATGGCGGGGGCTTACTGATTGGTCTCGATGCAACAGCCACGATCGACAATGCCACGATTAGTGGTAATAGTGCGAATCCGAATGGTGGCGGCATCAAGCTCGATAACTCCACAGCCAATGTTACCTTGCGTCATGTCACACTGGTTGAAAACAGTGCGACAAATAACGGCGGGGGAATCCACACCGGCGGTTCCACCTTTGATCTGCAATATACCTTGATTAGCGGTAATACAGCGAGTAGCGGCAAAAACTGGCTTTGTACGTCAGGGGGTGCGTTCGTTAATAGTGGCGATAATCTGGTCGGTGACAATGGTTTGCCCCGGGTTAGTGGTTGTAGTTATAGCGATAGCGTTCCAGCCCAGGCTACGAACGAGCTATATGGTGCGCTAACAGACAGCGGTAGTGCGACTTACTATCACCCGATTAACTATACGAGTGAGGCGTATAACGCCATCGATAGCGCCAATTGTTCATTAACACTCAATACCGATCAGATTAACCAGTCGCGGCCAGCGTCTGTTTCTCCGCATTGTGATGTAGGGGCTTATGAAATAGCCGAAACAGATAGCGATGCCGATGGTGTTATTGATGGAATCGATGCATTTCCAGCAAACAATGCCGCAGCACTGGATGCCGACGCGGATGGTTATCCAGACGAATGGAATGATGGCATCGGTGAAGACACCTATAACTGCGATCTGGCCTGTCAGACGGGTTCGGGACTGATACTGGATCTTGGCGTGATTTATGTTGATGCGGATGCATCCGGCGCTGCCGATGGTAGTCATTGGGGTGATGCCTATACCCACTTGCAGGATGCCCTGGCGCTTGCAGCCCCCGGCCATGAAATCTGGATTGCAGCTGGTACCTACTATGCCGATGAAGGCAGTAGCCAGACTGATAATGACCCGCTCAGTGTTTTTGCCCTGGTCTCTGATTTGCAAATCTATGGCGGCTTTGCCGGTACTGAAACCGCTAAATCGGAGCGGGATATCAGAGCCAACAAAACGATTCTCAGTGGTGATATTGATGCGGATAATGGCGGTGCAGATACACTCAATAGTGACGGTTATATTGAGGATGAAGCAGATGTTGTTGGCACCAATGCGCGTCGCTTGTTATATGCACAGAATGTAACCAATGTATATGTCGATGGTCTGGCGCTAACCGGGGCGAAGTATAACTCCACCGGCTTTGCCGGAGCGGGTGTGTATGCCGAAGATAGCCAGTTAACGCTGAATCAGGTCGCGGTTATCGGTAACCGCACCAATGCAAATGGTGGCGGTATTTTCGGTACCGGTGCAAGTACGTTGATTACGGTTAACCGCTCATTGCTGATGAATAATAAAACCTTTGGTAATAGTCATCATGGGGCGGGCCTGTTTATCCGCGATGGTGCAGCGGTGATTACCAACAGTACCTTTTATGGCAATGAGGCCGGTGGTTCAGCAGGCCACGGTGGTGCGATTCGTGCACGTTATTCGGCAGCGTTGACTCTCGACCATGTCAGCATGATTAATAACAGCGCCACAAATACCAACAGTGATGGGGGTGCGATCTTTTTTGATGGCGTGCTGACCATTGGTAATAGTCTGGTGTCAGGCAATAGCGCCGAGGATCTTGCAGATTCTATTTACTGCGCTTCGGGTTTTAGTATTGTGGATAATGGCAATAACCTGATTGGCAGCAGCAGTGTCAGTGGGCTTGATGGCAATGGCTGTACCATAACAAGCTTTCCGGCCAGTGTGACACCGACAGAATCCGTTGGTCAGATTGTAGCCAGCACCGTCGCCAATAACGGTGGTGCAACGGACAGTGTGGCTATCTATAGTACGGGTCCGGCAGGAGATCAGTTTGCCTGTTCAGACACTAAAGATCAGCGCGGTTTCTCCCGTCCTTATAATACCTTGTGCGATATTGGAGCCTACGAAGTACAGCTCGACACCGATCTCGATGGTTTGGATAACTGGTCAGACAGTGATGACGATAATGATGGTGTGCCCGATACTAGCGATGCCTTTGCTTTGAATAATGCCGCAGCGATTGACGCCGATGGTGATGGTTATCCCGACGAGTGGAATGACGGGGTAGGAGAGGATACCTACAACTGTGATAGCACCTGTCAGAGCAATTCCGGTTTGTTACTTGATTTGGGCGTTGTCTATGTTGATGGTAATGCGAATGGACTCAATGACGGCAGCTCCTGGCAGAATGCCTATGTCTATTTGCAGGATGCATTGGCTGCAGTGCAGCCTGGCCATGAAATCTGGCTTGCAGATGGTGTCTATTATCCGGATGAAGGATCAGCGCCTCCCCTGGAATTTCGCATTAATCATAGTGACCTGGCAATTTATGGCGGCTTCAGTGGTTGTGGCCTGAGCTGTGGCGACCCTCAGTCAGGTAATGAAGAAACAGCGCTTGACGAAAAAGATGCCAATACCTATGTGGCAGTACTCAGTGGTGATATTGATAAAAATGATAGCGTTAATGCCAACGGGGTTGTGACAGCTTGGAACCACATTAGTGGAAATAATGCCAGCTTTGGGTTGTGGGTTACTAGTAAAGATAATTTGGTGCTTTCAGACCTGACCCTTTCAGCTTTTATAACAACCGCGCTCTTTTTCGACGATGTTGATAATACCTACTTTTACAATATTACCATTCGCGGCAATAATTCCAATTCGATTTCAGGCTCGGTGATAGATATTCGTAACTCAGAGGTCAGCTTTATAAATGCCTCTATAATCAATAATGCGTATACAGGCATTTCGATTGACCCTTTAGTAAAGTTTGCTAATACAAATCTGGAAATCAGCAGCAGTGTTATTACAGGCAATTATCATTTGAATAGCCATCCTATTCTGGATATTTCTTCCCATGAAACGAATATTGTTGATTCTGAATTCTCTAACAATGGGGGGGTGGCGATCTACACCAACTTTACAACGCTTGTTATTGACAGAAGTCGTTTTTTAAACAATGGGAATGCCGGAGCTATATTTGCAGGGGGAGTTGTTTCAACGAACGGTGATTTGTTGATCAGTCATAGCGAGTTTTCTGGTAACCAGGGTTCTGTTGCCGGTGCAGTCTATATCTCGGATGGGAGCCAGAAGCAAAGTATGGCAATAAACAATAGTAGTTTTACCATGAATCAGGCAAATACAGGAGGCGGGGCAATTGCTGTCCAGGCTGTGGATGCGAACAATGTCGATACCGTGGTACTGGAAAATGTCACGGTTCTCGGTAATACAGCGAATCAATACGGCGGTGGATTGTATGGTGAGCATTTTTCAGGCACCACTCTGTTTGAAATAAAGAATAGCCTGATTCTTGATAATACGGCAACAACATCGGGTAATAATATTTATTGCGAAAACAGCAATATTGATCTGGTTGATGGCGGCTATAACCTGGTGGGTGCCAGTAGTGCTGATGGTATTGCCGGTGGTTGTAGTAGTGCCGATTTGGACTCCGGTACCAGTAGCACGCCAACCGAAGCGGTGGCGGCGATTGTTGAAAGTACCTTGCTGGATAACGATGGGCCTACCCGAACCCTGCGCTTGCCGGATACCAGCCCCGCGGTAGATATCATACCCATCAGCAGCTGCGCGCTAATAACAGATCAACGTGACTATGCGCGGCCATTTAACAGCCTTTGCGATGTTGGCGCATTTGAATACACCGATCTAATTGGCAATGGAGTTGATGATGGGAGTGATACAGACTCCGATGGCCTTAGTGAAACCGAAGAAGCGGCCGCAGGTACCGATATCAATGATAACGACTCGGACGATGACCTGATCCTTGATGGCCTGGAAGTCGATGCCGGCTGGAATCCGCTTTCAAAACACACCGATAGTGATGGCCTGGAAGATGGTGTCGAGGATGCCAACCAGAATGGTCTTGTCGATAGTGGAGAAACTGACCCGAATAACGATGATAGCGATAGTGACGGCACCGATGACGGCGCTGATGCCTTTGCCCTCAATAATGCAGCGGATACTGATACTGATGGTGATGGCAAGGCCGATGACTGGTTAGGTTCCTGTAATACCTACTGCCAGTTCTCGTCTGGGCTGGAAAAAGACGAAGACGATGATAACGATGGTTTGTCCGATGATTACGAAAATACCAATGGCCTTGATCCGCTCGTCGTCAATCCGGGTCTGGACTTTGATAGCGATGGTGATGGCCTTACCGATGATTTTGAAACCAGTCTGGGTACCAATCCAGACCTGGCCGACAGTGATAGCGACGGGGTAGATGACTATATTGAAATTGCCACCTGGTGTACCGATGCGACCTCGCAGGATACGGATGGCGACGGTATGAATGACAATATGGATGTGGAGCCGGACAGCAATGCTACCTGTACGATGCCGTTAAATGGTTTGTATAAAGGGGTTGAGCTCAATCAGGGGCCTTAAGGGATTTAGAGATAGCCTATAAATAGGTATTGCCTGTAAGGTTAATGTCGATCCGTTTGGCCTGAGGCGTGGTTTTCGGGCCTTGTTAAAGATGGTGTAAATAACCAGGGGTTTTCCGAAGTGAAAAGGTTTTCTGGTAGCCCCATTAATCTTGAAAATTAGGGTAGCATTCAGCGTTGCTGCTCAGTAAATCTTCAACAAAATTCAGTCAATAGGAAAAAGGAGTATTGGAATGGGGGTTTTGCAATTACGGGCGTTTTTGTGCCTGTTTTTACTGTTTTCTTTGCCGCTTCAGGCGGCCACACCAGAGCTGCCGTTTACAGAAGATTTCTCCGCTTCCAATTTGCGTGATACAACACTAACGAATGCGAATTGGTCGACAACAGATAAGCAGCTTGCTTTGTCAACGGTGTTAGCCAAACCCGTTTATCCCGATGCGGCGGTCAATGTTGGGTCAGAAACGGACAGTACATACAGCGTGGCTTTCGGTGATGTTAACCGGGATGGTTTCCCGGATATCGTGACAGGCAATTACGGCCAGACCAATAAACTCTATCTGAATGACGGGACCGGGGGCTTTCCGGCCAATGGTACTGCTATTGGTGTCGATACGGATAACACCACCAGTGTTGTACTCGGTGATGTTGATAAGGACGGTTATCTGGATCTGGTGGTTGGTAATAACGGTCAATTTAACAAGCTCTATTACTATAACAGTGGAAGTATGCAGTTTTCAGCAACGGCAACGCTGCTGGGAATTGAAGAGCAGCATCCAACACAAAGCGTTGTGTTGGGTGATGTAGATAATGATGGCGACCTGGATTTGATAGCAGGTAATTTGGAGCAGGTTAATAGACTTTATTTCAATGATGGCAAAGGAAACTTCTCCAATAGCGGTATTCCGGTGGGTAGTGAAACCGATAACACAAGCGATTTAGCTTTTGCTGATCTGGATAACGATGGTGACCTGGATTTAATTGCCGCTAACGATGGTGATAGAAATCTATTCTACCTTAATGATGGTTCCGGAGGTTTTTCAGCGTCCGGCTTTAATATAGGTAACGAAAGTGATGCGACCGTCTCTATTGCGGTTGGCGATGCAGATAGCGATGGAGATATGGATGTTGTCTTCGGTAATTTTAAAGCGATCAATACACTCTATCTCAATAAAGGCGCCGGTGATTTTATCTCTTCGGGGATCAATGTAGGCAATGAAGGCGATAGAACCCATAACATTTTATTGGCAGATATTGATCAGGATGGCGACCTGGATGTGTTATCCGGTAACTATGACCAGGAGAACAGACTCTATTTGAATGATGGCGCCGGTAGTTTTCCATCAAGTGGTACTGATATCAGTAGTGATATGGATAACAGTCGTGATATGGCGCTGGTAGATACGGATATTGATGGTGATCTTGATCTTGTGGTTGCCAATGAAGCTGAGCTTAATAAGCGCTATTCAAATAAAACTAGCGACGAATTCGTCAGCTTTACAGGTTTTGCGGGCAGTGGTGATATTGGTACTGATGCCGATTATACCGTGGGATTTTTGTATAAGGATGTGAACAATGATGGCGCAACAGATTTAATTGCCATTAATGGCAATAATCAAATCAATAAATTATATCTAAATGATGGTAGCGGTGGGTTTCCTGTTAATGGTGTTGCGATTGGTAGCGAGGCAGATGATACTGATTACCTTCTGGCGGGAGATCTGAATAATGATGGCTATCTGGATTTGATCGCCATCAATGCGAGTCAGGTCAACCGGGTTTATCTAAATGATGGTAGTGGGGGTTTTCCTGTCACAGGGGTTGCTCTTGGTAGCGCGGTGGACACCGAGCGTATGGCACTTTTAAATGATATTGACCAGGATGGTGATCTAGATTTGTTGGTAGGGCGAGCTGGTCAAAGCAATTTACTGTATCTCAATAATGGTGCAGGCGGGTTTCCTGTTACGGGCGCTGATATAGGCAGTGACGTGGATGATACCTACGATTTACTGATCGTTGATATAAATGATGATGGTCATCTGGATATCGTCGCCGGTAATTTTCAGCAAGAAAATAAGTTATATCTCAATGATGGAAATGAAAATTTCCCGTCTTTGGGTACGCATCTTGGTAGTGATACTGCTAGAACACGTAAATTGCTTGCCCGGGATATGGATAATGATGGCGACCTGGATTTGATTGCGGCGAATTTTAACGGAACTAATATAGTCTATACCCATTATGGTAACGGCTTGTTTCCCTATGACGGAGTAGATTTCAATTCCGATGTTAATTCGACAACATCAATGAGCTTGGCCGATATGAATAATGACGGCTATGAAGATCTGATTACCAGTCGTTGTATATATCGAGGGATTTCGACAGGCAATTTCAGGACGATCTGTATTTCGTTTGGTGATCTTGTCTATCAGGATAGAGTGACTGACCTGGTGGATGTCAATAATGATGGCTATCTGGATATTGCAACGGCCAGTACCAGTGGCAGTCTGTACAAAATCCATCTGAATACAGGTTCTCTGGATGATTTTGGCGATTTTAATTTCACGGAAATATTGTTACTCGATGAAGCTTTTATAACTGGTCTGGGCTTTTCTGATCTGGATAGTGACGGTGATATGGACCTGGTAATTGCCAAATTGAATGCCCCGAATAGAGTGCACCTTAATAATAGCGGAATACCGTTCTCAAGCATCGATGTTGCTACAGATAATGATGGCAGCGATGTTGTATTGGGTGATACGGATAATGATGGCGATCTGGATATGATTGTCTCTGCGAATGGTCTCTGGCTGTATGTTAATGATGGCGAAGGCAATTATCCAGCTACTGGTGTGCTGATCGGTGGAGCAGGTGTCTACGGTGCAAAGCTTGCGCTCGGTGATATTGATCATGACGGCGATCTGGATTTAGTGACGAGCGGAAGACTTATTTATTCCAATGATGGTAGTGGTGGTTTTCCTGCGATTGGTTCCAGCTTTGGTGATCCTTTGGATACTTACAATGGGATTAAGTTGGGAGATATGGATAACGATGGTGATTTGGATGTCATTTTTAGCTCAACGGGCTTAAACAAACTTTACCTGAATGATGGTTCGGGTGGGTTTCCGGCTGTTGGTGCAGCGATTAGCAATGATACTGATAACACGCGGGATCTTGCTCTGGGTGATATTGATAAAGACGGCGATCTGGATTTGCTGGCAGCTAACTGGAGTTATAACACTCGTCTATACATTAATGACGGTAACGGCGGTTTTCCCGTGACCGGGGTGGGTTTTGTAGAAGATGCGAATGTGCATAGCGCGGTTTTTGGGGATGTAGACAACGACGGTGATCTTGATTTGATACTGGGTCAATACAGTAATGATAATAAACTCTATATTAATGATGGTGGTGGTTTTCCAACGCAAGGACCGGGTAGTTACCCTGTTGATATCGGCAATGGGGCTGATATCAATCTCCAGTACTACGATACGGTAGAACTTGTGGATGTCGATAATGACGGCGACCTGGATCTCATTGTTGGTTGTTATCAGCCGGCAGGCCCCAAGGATGTTTATTTGAATGATGGCAATGGCAATTTTGCGACGGAAGAAATTCATCTTGATAATGAGTATCTGGCAACGGAGGGTATTGCCATAGGTGATGTCGACAATGATAGCTTTGTGGATATTGTCAGCGTAGGTACTGATGGTAATAAATTAAACCTGACCGGACCCGATGGAGAGCTATTTCACACTCAATCCCAGGTAGGTGGTTCGCTATCGGTGAATACCGGAGAGGATATTGTCGGTGGTGCTATTCTCACTGTAGATGCTGAAACAGAGACCGTGCAAACCTGGAACACAACGATTGATTATTATCTGAGTAATAACGGGGGGCAGTATTGGGTACCTGCGTATCCCGGCAAGCCCACACCGTTTCCTACTCAAGGCAATGATTTGCGTTGGAAGGTAGAATTTAGCTCCTTGTCACCGATTTTTTCTCCGCGTATTAATGAAATTCGCATTGATATGGATACGGATCTGGATTCTCTCGGCAATGCAGTCGATGAGGATGATGATAATGATAATTTGCTGGATACGTTAGAAGCACAGTTAAATACAGATCCGCTGGGTGTTACGGACCAGGGTGCACTGAATGGAATTACTTATGATACCGATGGTGATGGCATCACGGATGACAAGGAAACGGCGATTGGTACCGATCCCAATCTGGCAGATAGTGATGCTGATAATATCGATGATGATATAGAGCTATTAACCTGGTGTACCGATGCCACCTCGCAGGATACCGATGGTGACGGGGTTAATGATGATGTGGATGTGGAGCCGGACAGTAACGCTACTTGTACCATGCCATTAAATGGGCTGTATAAAGGTATCGGCTATGGCCAGGGGCAGTAGGACTTTTTCTGAAATTATGTAAGCCGGCTAATCGCCGGCTTTTTAATAAAGAATTCTTAATAAAGTTCGAACGTTTGTCCAGATAAGTTGAAACCCGGCATAAAAAAGACTAGATTTATTCAAATTCAAGGGCTGTTTGTATTGCCCGCTAAGCTGATATCTTAACGGTGGGACCCGGCCATGAATCTTCGTACAATTTCTGTAATAGCTGTTTTGCTGCTCGCTGCTGGATTTGTTTATCCAGCCTTTTCCATAGAATATCTGAATGAAGCTGATGGCCCGAATATTGTTTTTTCCGGTGTTGATGATGGCGTTTTGACCTGTGAGTCCGAGAGTGGTTGTGAGTTTTACGAGGTCACTGGGCCGGAGCACTTTAATTTAACCATTAACTGTATGGCCGAGAGTGCCTGTACCGATATGGTTGTTTATGGGAACAGTACCGGGCAGCTAACGATTAACTGCGGCGACTATTTTGAAGCGTGTCGCCGAATGATTGTCTATGAACATGTCTATGATTTTAATTGTAATGCCGCTATTGGTAGCCGGGTTTGTCGAAATCTTGATTTTTATGGCGGTGTAACGTCGTTCTCATGTACGGATGGCGGTGGTGGTACCAGCCAATGTAGAGATATTACTTTTCACGATGTTGACGCTAATGGTCCTGCTAATATCGATTGTAATAATGATTGTGACACGATGCAGATTAACGCAGGCAGTGGTGAGTCTTTTACCAGCCCGGTAGTGATTGAGTGCGAATCTGATGCGGACTGTTCCAAGATGGCAATTTATTCTGGTGGCAACCCTGTGGCCTATTTCAGACCTGACTTTGATCCGGGTGCCGATACTTCAGATGTAACTTTGTACTGTGATGCGGGTACCGATACCTATGACGGCGTGAATTGGACCGGTGATGGCTGTTTTGATCCGGATACGGATGGTGATCTTGTAGGCGATAGCCTTGATTGGGATGATGACGGCGATGGTGTGATTGATACCGTAGATGCGGAGCCTCTGAATGCTGGAAATACTGCCGAGCTGAATCTACAGCTTGAAGGCAGTAACTATGGTGGTAGTCAGCTGACTTCAGGGCAGGGTGGGGAGATAGTGATTCCCGTTAATTACCCGTATTCAGGCAAATTGACCTATTACGGTGGTAATGCCAGCGGTGGTGCCTGTGGTTATGATATACCGCTGTATTATGCGTCTACCCAGTTTGTGGATTACTATGCGGCGGCCGGGGCTGATGTGTTTGATGCCGGCTATAACTGTGGCATGGTGGTTGAAATTACCAATGCCGAGCGCTATAACCCGTCGAATACCGGCTGTATTACTGCACCGAATACAACCATTCGGGTGATGATTACTGATCAATGTCCGGAGTGTCCGAATAATCACCTTGATCTCGCTCCTATACCTATGGATACCCTCGCACCGGGCCTTGCCGGAACCTGTGGCGTGCTCAGTGCCGACTGGCGTTTTGTGGCGGCAGAATTAACGTCAAATATTCAGGTGCAAAGTAAATCCGGCGTGAGTCAGTACTGGTATGGTTTTCGATTCTATGGTCATAACCTGCCTGTCACCAAAGTTGAACTTAAATCCAATGGTTCATCAACCTGGTATGAGGCAGATAAAAGCCAAGGGCCAAGTTTTTATGTTTTAAATGGTGGCTATCCTCTTACCTTGCCGCTGTCGATACGTTTTACCGATGTGAATGGCAGTGTGTTGGTTGCCACCGATGTCATTACGTCGTTTATCAGTGATGCCTATTTTGATACCGGGGTTCAGTTAGATGGTGAATTAACCGGAGACCCGTTGTAACAGTATCAGCGACCATAATCGGATAGCGATCAATTGTATTTATTGTCCAGACAAAGTGAGTCTGGCTATGAAGCTACACCTGGTAGTAGTGTAGAAACATGTCGACGGCAGACACCACAACCTTGTTACTTTCTTCAGTTGATAGATTGGGTGCGTGGGCCAGTACCTGTGGCCAGAAGGCCCGCTGTTTTATCAACCCGAGGAACTGGTCCACCATAAAATCAGGATCGTTGTCTTTGAGCCGTTTGTCGGCAATCGCCTCTCTCATCCACTTTGTGATACCGTTTTCCATGCTGTTAACACGTTCCATAGCTTTGTCGGCAATAGCGGTAGACTTTATACATTCCCCCATATACAGGCGTATCATGCCTTTAAAATCTTCATCACTCTGCAAGGCGTATTCGTGCTCGGCGATTTTCAATAGTTGTTCGCGAAGTGTGGTATCCGGGTTGTAGCGGACATCAGTGACTTGTGCGCAGCGCTCCCAAAGGGATTCGACAATTTCTTCGAACAGTACGTCCTTGCTTTTGAAGTGATTGTAAACAGTGCGTTTGGAAACACAGGCACGGGATGAAATTTTGTCCATGCTGGTACAGTCGAAGCCTTTTTCGAGAAACTCAAGGATGGCGGCCTTGATAATCTCGGCTCTTTTTCGCATCGACTGGGTCATTTCCGGGCACATACTGCGTTCCTCATTGATACTAGGATACTAATTCGTAAAAAAGTAAACTTATGGGTTTACTTTTGACTGATGGGGAGTATACTACACCGTGTAGTTTACTTCTGCAAGGTGCTCAACCTCAAAAGAAGTTACTTTAAATCAATGGCTTAGTGAGGTTAGATGAGATGAACAAGACAAATTGCAACAAACAATCCGTAGTCTGGGGCTTTATTGCTTTAATGGTGGCAATCCCGTTGATCGGCCATGGCCCAGCCAAAACCGAGGTACTTTTTGGCGAATACAGCCAGCCTTATGAGGCTCCAGTGGGTTCGTTCAGTGACACAGTGGTGACTACACCGGTATTGGCCAGCCCGGCGGTGTATTAGCAGATGTATCGATCGATAAATAAAAACGGAGGGGCACAAGATGAAAAACTGGAATATTGATGATATTCCCGGACTGGATAACCGCCTGTTTATTGTCACGGGTGCCAATAGCGGTATTGGCTTTGAGCAGGTTAAGGCGTTGGCGGCAAAGAATGCTCAGGTGGTGATGGCCTGCCGCAACCGGGACAAGGCTAACGATGCGATGCAAGCCATACTGGCAGAATTACCGGAGGCGCGACTGGAAGTGATGCATCTGGATCTGGCCGACCTGTCTTCGGTCAGGGCGTTTGCGGATGCTTTTCGCGAAAAGTACGATCACCTGGATGTTCTGATTAATAACGCCGGTGTGATGGTACCTCCATTTGGCAAGACCAAAGATGGCTTTGAACTACAGTTTGGCAGTAATCATCTTGGTCATTTTGCTCTTACCGCGTGCTTACTGGATCTACTTGAAGCATCTGAGCAGGGGCGGGTCGTTAATCTGAGCAGTATGGCGCATAAATTTGGCAAGATAGATTTTGATAACCTCAATGCGGAGAACGGGTACAGCCCATCAAAAGCCTACGCGCAGAGCAAACTTGCGAACTTGCTGTTTACCTACGAACTGGAAAGACGCCTGGCAAGAAAGGGCAGTAAGGTCAGGGCGTTTGCGGCGCATCCGGGGTGGTCAGCGACCAACTTGCAAAATACAACGCCATTGCTCAAGTTACTGAATCCTGTGTTTGCACAGTCAGCAGAAGCTGGCGCGTTACCGGCGCTAAGGGCGGCGACACAAACAAAGATTGAGTCGGGTACCTATTGGGGACCATCCGGGTTTCTCGAGATGAAAGGGAGTCCGGTTGAAGTGCCGTCCAATGTACGTTCCCATAATGAGGAAGATGCAAACCGTCTTTGGGCTATCTCAGAACAGCTGACCGGGCAGCCTTTTCTCGCGGCGTGATGAATGCATAACCCGTATTTGCTGTTGCTTTTTTAGACAGATAGTCTACAGAAGGCACCCTTTGTGCGTCGCGATCCGGCGCGATAGAAATACGGCTAATTTTTCTTTTAAAAACAATAACTTGAAGCTACTTTCCAAAAAGCATATCAGTATCAATTCTGGTATCATTATGGGTGTTTACAGGCCGGCTTTTACACCGGGGTCGTTTTGATAAAAACAGGGTTTGATTGGCCTTTTTAGATGAAAATTATTCTCGCAGATGATCACAACATATTTCGCGATGGCCTGAAGCTGATGCTTGAAGGACAGGCGGATTTATCCGTGGTGGCCGAGGTTGATAATGCCGATGATTTGAAGCAGGCGGTGCAGGAGCACCAGCCCGATATGGTGATCACCGACTACCGCATGCCTGGCGGGGGGTCGATTTCGGCGATTGATGAACTTCGGCAGCTCAATACAGAAATGAAAATTATCGTGTTAACCGGCGTTCAATCAGTTTCTCTATACCATCAGCTATTGCGCAGTGATGTGAATGGTATTCTGCTAAAAAATATTGGCGGCAAGGAGATGGTTGAAGCGATTAACGAAGTCAGTGACGGTAAACTATTTCTCTCTGACTATGTGAAAGAAAACCTGCTCTCCGACCAACCGGAGCTAACGCTGCGAGAGTTTCAGGTAATGGATCTCGTAGTGGAAGGTCTAAGCAGTACAGAAATTGCCGAGAAGCTGAACCTGTCACCCAAAACGGTTGAAAACTACCGTTGCAACCTGATTCAAAAAGTGGGAGTGAGAAATTCGGTAGAACTTGTTCACTATGTCAGAGCACAGGGTTTGCTAGATAGCTAATTTTTTCGTTTTATTTTGCAACCGGTACACCAACGGTTATCTTGCTACCTTTTCCTGGTGTTGAATCGATATTTAAACTGTAGTTGGACTCGTGGCATAGATACCTGACTATAGACAGGCCTAAACCAAAACCAAATTTCTCCGGATTGTCCCCTCTGATAAAGGGGCGGCTCAGGTCTTCGATGGCATTATTGGTAAATCCGGGGCCGGTATCTTCTATGGTGATAAATGCTCTGTCTGTATCGCTGCGAACGTAAATAGAGATGCTGCCTTTTGATGTATACAGGATGGCATTGTTTATCAGGTTATCGAGAATTCGGGTTAAATATATCTTGTGGGCTTTGAGAATATTAAGATCTGTCTCTTTTACGGTTAGAGTCAGGCTTTTTTCCGCAGCCTTGTGAGAATAATGATTCTGACAGCCAAGCAGGATGTCGTTGAGCGGAATAGCGCTTGAGTTCTGTTCAAATTCGTCCCTGGAATCTCCGGTAATGCTGATGGTCATATCAGCAAGGAAATCCAGTGAATTACGGATATGTTCAAGTACAGCCTTATTACTTTCATTTTCATCCAGCCTGTCCATGGCAATTTTGATAGATGAGATTGGCTGTAAAAGGTCGTGTGTAGCAGAAGCTATTCTCACGGCATTGTTCTGAATCTGCTCGAATGCAGCGTTTTTCTCCTGTTCGGACAGGGAAAGTAGTTCAGCATCGTAGAGTCGGTTTTGAATATTAATTAGCAGTTCGTCTTTTGCTTTGTCATTTTCTATTTTAAGCTCATTGATTTGGCGCGATAGTGCAAGAGTAAACGTCAAGCCTTCAATAAGAATTGATATCTTGTTCCAGTCGTCGGTCATTAAAAAGCTTTGATCAATATGTATGTAAATACCAAATAGATTGGCAATGGATGATAACGCGCTGGCATTCAAGCCTATGTGAAATACGCAGCCAAGTGAGTAAAGTCCTGCGGACAGATTGCCCATACGGTAAACGGTAAATCCTGCAAGGATGCCAGTAACTATGATAGCGACATATAACACCCAGCCAATCAATGCTGCCGTGCCGGGAAAGATGAACGGGTGCAATATCAGCAATGCGATAGCAGATGCAATAATACCGTTAAACAGGGTGTTGACTTTTGGCAGCAGGACTTTTGTATTGAGAAAAGTTTTTGCGAATATTGAAGCGCTGATAAGAATGCCGGTACCGAAAAAAATATAGGCAAAGTTATTGAACTCAGGTTGCTCAGGCCATAGGTGCTGATAATTAAAGCCGGTTATTTGACTGGTGAAGATAGCGTAAAAAAATGCTTGAAAACAGAATAGCAGGCAGGAAACATTTTTCAGTGCAAAATATTGAAACAGGTTAACCATTATCAGACAGAGCATCGCGCCGAAGAAGAGCGCGAGGATAAAATAGTCAGTCTGAATCTTTTTCTCGAAATTCTTCATGGCATGAATTCGAGGGAAGATGAAAGAGGATGTTACGACAGAGGCATAATGGATATAGACGGTAGTAGATGAGTGCGCTTTTATCTCTATTTGGCCAGTGATGTTTCTAAAATCAATATCTCTTTCAGCAAACCTGCTATACAGACGATACTCAGTTACTTTTTGCAGTCCGGATTCTCCCTGCTGGTATATATCCATAAAGTCTGCGATGCATAAATCGGTTCCGACGATCCAGTACCCATCCTGGTTACTGGTATTGGTGATATCAATTCTGACAATATAGGCGGATTTCTGGTGGCCAAAGGGAATGGGGTTGTGAACCACAGGTTGCCACTGTGCTGTTTCTAACAAAGCTTCGAAAGGGCGATCGCGTTCGCTATCTTCAACCAGTGCAAGATGCTGCCTTTCAAGAAAAAAGCTGTCAGTCGGTGTCAGTACAACCATTGCCGGTTCGAAAGGCTGGTTGTTGTGATCCGGGCTCGCAACTATCAAGACAGGAATTGAAATCAATACCAGCCCTAACAGCAATACCCTGATCCGGTTAGGTCTGATTGTCATAACTTGTAGGGTATATAGTCGTTTCCATCTGAAGTACTTGCCGGGCTTGCCGCATTATATACCGTTTCTCTCAGCGCGATGACTGGCCTGGGCGGCGACAATGGCCCTGTAAATTTTAAAAAAATATACATATTTCAATAACTTATTCACAAGGGGGGATTCCCTCTACTCGCAACCTGCGCACCTGTTTAGGATGAAAACCATTGTTAATACCTGTGCAGGATGGTGGCGCCATGAAGTTGATTAAAAATTATACAAATACTCTTTCGCAGCTTTCCCAGTGGATCCTGATACTGGTTGTTTCTGGAATGTTGGCGCCTTCTGCATTAGCGGTAGATACCGATAACGATGGTGCTGACGATGCTGAAGAGGGCTATGCGGGAACGGATATAAACGATCCGAATGAGCGGCCTTATTGGTGGAAAACAATACTTGGCAATAACGGCGGAGAAAAACTCGGTGAAGCCGTAGCAGGCCTGGGTGACGTTAACGGTGATGGCTACGGTGATTTTGTTGTCGGTGCCACCAGTGGTTCACAATCACCGACGGAATATACAAAAGTCACTGTCTATAGTGGTGCTGATTTAACCGAGCTGTACAGTTTTGATGGCCTTTATACCTTTGATAGCAATGTGCTCGAGACGTTGAAGCTTGTTAATGCCGGAGATGTCAACAACGATGGCACCAATGATTTCCTCTTTGCCGAGCACGTTACCGACGAAGATGGCGGTAAGGTTCATGTTCACAGCGGGATAGACGGCACTGAATTGTATTTATTTGACGGGGCAGATTTTGGTGCCCTTATCAACAGCCAGTTTGGTGAAAACGTGGCAGCGGCAGGTGATGTGAATAATGATGGTTATGATGACCTTATGATCCATGTGGCTGGCTTTCAGCAGAACTATGCTTACGGGAAGACCTGGGTGATGAGCGGTGCTGATGGTACCGAGCTTTATAATTATGAAGGTCAGCTCAATGACTATATACAAACGATGAGTGGTATTGGCGATATCAATGCCGATAATTATGATGATTTTGTGATCGTGTATAGTGGAGGAGTCCGCTTTTATGATGGTTCGAATGGCAGCGTCATTGATACGCAAAACAATCTCGGTTCATATGTGGCAGCCCTGGGGGATATCAACGGTGATACTTACCCCGATATAGTATTTGGCGACAGATATGATAGTACCAATGCCAATAGTGCCGGTGTCTTGACGGCAGTCAGTGGTGTTGACCGATCGGTGATTTATCGTGTCTATGGGACTCGCAATCTGCAACGGTTGGGGCGTGATGTTCGTGCAGCGGGCGATATTGATGCTGATGGTATAGAAGACTTTATGTCCTCCTCCTATAACAAACAGAGTAAAAGAACAGAAGTTAATATCTATAGTGGTGCCATGGGTGATTTGATGCATGTGTTGGATTATGAGCCTGAACCCTATTCTGGTAGTAGCTTTGGTTATAAGTTTGCCGGTCTCGGTGATATTGATGGTGATGGCTATGGTGATGTGATCGCGGCAGCACCCACAGATCATAAGGTTGGCGTTGCCAATGGGGCGGTCAGGATTTACCGCTATATTGATCTGGTGGATGACAACGATAAGGATTTTTTAGTTAACAGTGCCGATACGGATGACGACAACGATGGTATGTCCGATGTCTGGGAGAACACCTACGGTCTCAATCCACTGGTTAACGATGCGTCCGGGAACCTGGATGGTGACAGTTTTACCAACCTTGATGAATACAATAATGGTACGAACCCCCTCGTATACGATGTGACCGTGATTGCCAACGATGTCGATGCAGATGACGACGGTGATTTGATTCTGCAAGATACCGGTACCAGTGAAGTGACCATCTGGAGTATGCAGGATGCGGCACTATCCGGTAGCGCCTCGCAAGGACAACAAAGTGGCTATACCGCAGCGGGTAGTGGTGATATTGATCGCGATGACGATGTAGATCTCGTATTCAGTGATGCCTCCGGCAATGTCATCGTCTGGATTATGCAGGACGGCAGCAAACAGTCCGCCAGCTGGCTTGGGCAGTGGGCAGGCCATGCGGTGGTTGCGATTGACGATACAGACAGTGATGGTGATACCGACATTATCACCGCAGATGCCGCTGGCAATGTGAATGTGATTGATATGGAAGATGGTAATAAAGTTGCGGTGCGCTGGATCGGTCAGTGGGCCGGGCGCACGGTGGTGGGTGCCGGTGATGCAGATCATGATGGCGATGCGGATATCTTTATGGCAAACGGCGGCGATGTGATGCTGATTGAAATGGAAAGTGGTCAGAAGGTGTCGGGGCGCTGGCTCGGTGTTTGGTCCGGGCGTACGGTCGTAGGCATTGGTGATGCGGATAATGATGGTGATGTCGATGTGTATATGGAAAATAGTGGTGATATTGCAATCGTAGAGCTGGAAGATGCTGCCAAGGTGACGGCGCGCTGGTTAGGTGTCTGGGCAACCTATAGTTTTAAAGCGCTTGCCGATATGGATGCGGATGGCGATAAGGATATGGTGTTGCAGGATAGCGGCAATGGTGCGATAGCGGCCGTTGAAATAGAAAACGGGGTTAAAGTCACAGGTCGCTGGCTCGGCAACCATGCCTATGATGTCAAGGGTATTGCCGATGTTGATGCGGACAGCGATGACGATATTGTGATGCAGGATGGTAGCGGCAATATCGCGCTGATCGAGATACAGAGTGGTATGAGTGTGGCTGGTGCAACCTGGCTCGGGATTAATACCGGAGTACTTTTGCTGGCAGACTAACAGGAAAAGAATTACAGTTAAAGACAAAGCCTCGCTCTGCGGGGCTTTGTGCTTTATGCCTGTTGCGACTTTTGCATAGAGGGTTACATATGGCCAGAAAAATCAATAATTTCAATAGCTTAGCGCAAGGGTTTAATAACAAGGGGGGATTCCCTCTACTCACAACTCGCTCACTTATTTAGCATAAAAGCTGTTATGACTATTCTTCGGAAGGGTGAAGGTGTCGATATGAAATTAATTAAAAAATACGCAAATTTGGTTTCCCATTCGGTTTCCCAACGGCTGCAATGGCTTCTGTTAATTGTTGTTTCAGGGCTATTGCTGCCCGCCGCTTATGCCACAGATACTGATGGTGACGGCGTCAATGATATTGAAGAAGGTTATGCCGGTACAGATATCAATAACCCCAATCAGAGACCTTATTGGACCAACTCTATATTGGGGACTGATGCGAATGGTAATTTTGGCCGATCAGCCGACGGTGTCGGGGATATTAATGGCGATGGCTATGGAGATTTTATTATTGGCACTTACTCCCAGGCGGATAACCCTGGGCCAATTGGTATTGCGTATGTCTACAGCGGTATTGATCAGACTGAATTGTACTCTTTTCATAAAGATTTTGAAGGGATGGAAGTCACTGGTGCGGGAGATGTTAATAATGATGGGGTCAATGATTTTTTAGTCTCTGGTGCAGGGGTTTGGTCCAGTGGCAGCTTGTCTGTTTATAGCGGAGCCGATGGTACTGAGCTTTATTATTATGAGGGTAAAGATTATGGCTCCGTGTTGTATGACAATTTTGGTGAGCTTATTGCTCCTGCCGGAGATGTCGATAACGATGGCTATGACGATTTTATGGTTTATATGAATGGTCTGTACTCGGGAATTGGTTCAAAAATATGGGTATTCAGCGGTCAAACCGGTAATGAGCTACAAACCTTTGTTGATTTCTCAGTAGAGTGGCCAGTAACTGGAATGAGCGCAGCGGGTGATGTGAATAATGATGGTTACGATGATGTGCTAATTAGCTCCAGGGATAACTTGTCTAACTATGGTGTTGTGGAAATATACAGCGGTGCAGATTGGACCGTTATCGATACATTGAATGGCTCAGTGGGTGGCGATTTTGGCTTCTGGATGGATGTTCTCGGGGATATTGATGACGATGGTTACGATGATATCTTGATTGGTGATTGGCTGGATAGTGGCCAGGCAAATAGTGGCGGAAGTATTACTTTAATTAGTGGAGTCGATCGATCACAAATCTACAAAGTGTACGGTGATATTGCTAATCAGAATCTCAGTATGGAACTCCGTGCCGTGGGTGACCTGGATGGTGATGGAGAAAATGATTTTGTTGCTCAGTCTCGCTACATTAAGGGGCCGGGAACGTATAGCGGCATCATTGCTTTTAGCGGCGAAACGGGCAATCGTCTATTTGAGATGAAATGGGACGGGTCTGGTACCACGAACCATTTTGGCAATGCTGTTGGTGATGTTGGTGATCTGGATGGGGATGGCCTGGATGACCTGGTGATTGCTCATGAGTTTTCAGATGTGCCTTTTGATCAAGCAGGTGCAGCGATGGTCGTGCTTTCAACCGATATCGCTAACGATACGGATCTCGATCTGATCCTCAATGGAGCAGATGCTTGTCCCAATGGAACGCATTTGTTCTCTGATAATGATATGGATGGTTGTAATGATGCCACAGAAGATCTTGATGATGATAATGATGGTATGCCGGATGTCTGGGAAAATAGCTATAACCTTGATCCGTTAGTTGACGATGCGTCTGATGATCCAGACGGTGATGGTTTTACTAATCTTGATGAATACAATAATGGTACCGATCCCCAGGTATACGATGTCGCTGCCACTGTTATTGACAATGATATTGATGCCGATAGCGACGGTGATTTGATTCTGCAAGATACCGGTACCAGTGAAGTTACTATCTGGACCATGCAGGATGCAGCGCGTGCCGGTTCCGCATCACAGGGGCAGCAAAATGGCTATATCTTAGTGGGCAGTGGAGATATTGATCGCGATAACGATGTTGATCTTGTCTTTAATGATGCTTCCGGCAATGTGATCGTCTGGATTGTGCAGGACGGTAATAAGCAATCTGCGGCCTGGCTGGGACAATGGGTCGGGCATGAGGTGGTCGCGATTGCCGATACGGACAGTGATGGTGATGCTGACATAATCACGGCTGATACCAGCGGCAATATTAATGTGATCGATATGGAAGATGGTGCGAGAGTGGCGGTGCGCTGGATTGGTCAATGGGCCGGACGTAGCGTTGTAGGTGCCGGTGATGCCGATAACGATGGCGATGCCGATATCTTTATGGCAAACGGCGGTGATGTGATGCTGGTGGAAATAGAAAATGGTCAGAAGGTCTCAGGGCGCTGGCTGGGTGTCTGGTCAGGCCGCACGGTTGTTGGCATTGGTGATGCGGACAATGACGGTGATGTCGATGTATATATGGAAAATAGCGGAGATGTCGCGATTGTGGAGGTGGAGAATGCAGCCAAGGTAAGCGCGCGCTGGTTAGGCCTGTGGACGGGCTACAGCTTTAAGAATGTCGCTGATCTTGATGCTGATGGAGACAAGGACATGCTACTTCAGAACGGTGGCAATGGTGCGATAGCAGCCGTCGAGATAGAGAATGGTATTAAAGTGACAGGCCGCTGGCTCGGCAACCACGCTTATGATGTCAAGGGTGTGGCTGATGTTGATGCTGACGGTGATGAGGATATTGTGATGCAGGACGGCAGTGGCAATATTGCATTGATTGAAGTGCAAAGTGGTATGAAAGTGGGTGGGGCAAGCTGGCTTGGTATCAATACCGGTGAGCTTAAACTGTCTCCTTGATAGTTAATTAAGGAGATTTACCCGGCTCGCAAATATCTACTTCTATCAGATATTTGCGAGCCGGAATAACAATAAAGATTTATAAAGAAAAACGTCAGGTGCCACAAAAAGTTTGATAATACTTGTCGCCATCGTCAGGACTATCCTGATAAAGATGTGTTGTTGGTAAAGATTGATAGGGTGATCTTAATACTAACAGGAAGTCTTTTATAGCTTGCGTGCTGCCACTTTCTTCACAATCTTTTAACACAGCCTCAACATGGTGATTGCGTGGAATAACAACAGGGTTGCTTTTTTGCATTAGATCAACAGCAGATGAAGGTTCGATGTGTTTTTCTTCAAGAAGTTGACGCCATGTTGAATGCCAGTCGCCGAGCTTGTTAACAATTTCTTTACTTTTGCTGTTTTCTTGTAGGGCTGAAGTGTTGCTTTCAATGTTGTTTTTTAAGGAGTCCGAGAGTGCGACAAAGGCTTGGGTATAGTCCATTTGTTGATTTTTCATTAATTCCATTAATTCAACAATACACTCAATATCTTTATCTTGTGGTTGCTCAAACCCCAGTTTATTAGCAAACATGGTGAAATAGTTGGATTCAAAATCGCTGTGAAACTGTTCCAATACACCTTTGGCTTTTTCAACAGCTTGCTTTTCATCTTTATCGATCAGCGGCAGTAGGCATTCTGCGAGTCTGGTGATATTCCACAAAGCAATAGTTGGCTGATTACCAAATGCATAACGCCCGCCGTGGTCAATAGAGCTGTAAACGGTACCCGGGTCATAGGCGCCGAGCATGGCGCAGGGGCCAAAGTCGATGGTTTCTCCGGAGATTGCGCTATTGTCGGTATTCATCACGCCATGAATAAAACCGACACGCATCCATGCCACAACAAGTTCAATCTGTTTTTGCATAACGGCTTCAAGAAAGGCCAGCGCCTCGTTTTCACTACCGGCAATCTGTGGGTAATGTCGCTCAATGGCATAGTCGAGCAAGTTGTTTAACGACTCAATATCATCGCGTATTGCAAAATACTGGAAGGTGCCGACCCGGATATGGCTTGCGGCAATACGGGTAACAACAGCACCGGGTTTTACATCTTCACGGTAGACTTCTTCACCCGTAGCCACTACTGCAAGACAGCGGGTAGTGGGTACACCGAGATAAAACATCGCTTCGCTCATAATAAATTCGCGCAGGGCGGGTCCCAGCGCACAGCGGCCATCACCTTGGCGTGAAAATGCTGTTCTTCCCGAACCTTTCAGTTGAATATCAACGCGTTGCCCATCCTTATTTAACACTTCACCCAGTAAGTGAGCACGGCCATCGCCAAGTTGCGGATTTAAATGGCCAAACTGATGGCCACAGTAAGCGAGCGCTACGGGTTCAGCTCCCTCGGGTAACAGGCTGCCAGAGAAATAGTCGGCCTGAAGATCAGAATTATTGCGTAGTTCATCGCTGAGTAATAATTGCTCAGCCAGTGTGTCATTCCAGAGCAGCAGACTGGGCTGCTGCGCCTGGGCAGGTGGGGCTGACTGGTAAAAAGCTTCACCGAGGTGTGTATAAGTATTAGAGAAAGGAATATCTGGGTCAGAACTACTCATAGGTCTTTAGTTTATTTCAGAAAGCGAAAATTATATCAGCACTTAGTCTGAATTTAGCTAAAGAAAGATGTGGGTAGAATCATATTAATATTTCGCTAAAAATGATCATGGAATTAGTAACAGTGAAATTAGAATATCTAGTTAAAACAATTAGTTAGGAGGTATGGCTCCGAGGGTACATAGCCCCCGGAGTTTCTGTTGATATGGCCGTATCTGGTGGTATGATGATCAACCAGGCGGCTTGGTATATCGCAGTATAAGGAATTGTCGCTATCAATAAATCTGTATTCAATAGCGTCTTTAAATAAAACGAGAAATGAGAGGACACCATGAATCACGATAGTCGTTTTGTTACCCTGATTTTTTTACTTTTATCTTTACTCACTTTTCCTGTGTTGGCACTGGATACCGATGGTGACGGTATTGCTGACAGTCTTGATCCATTTCCCGCTGATAATACCCAGCCAGATCTTGTTGTTTATACCCTTCAGGGAGCCGAAAGTAGTGCAAAATTTGGGTGGAGTGTCAGAGCAGTCGGGGATATTGATAAAGATGGCTATACGGATTTTATTGCCGGAGCTCCGGAAGAGGATGCTGCGGGTAAACTCAATGCTGGCAGGGTGCGGGCCTTCTCAGGCTATGATGGCTCCGAGCTGTTTGCCTTTGACGGTGGTGCCTATGAAGAGATGGGTCGAGCTATTGGTGATGCCGGTGATGTCAACGCCGATGGTTACCACGACATTATTATAGGCACTTCAAGCTCGGATGAGCTGTTTACTAACGGGGGGAAGATACAGGTTTTTTCCGGTAAAAATGGTGAGCTATTTTATGAAATCCTCGGCGAGGGTTATAACGATTTATTTGGCTACGCAGTGAGTGGTGCCGGAGATGTGAACGGCGATGGCTTTGATGATTTTATGGCCTCCAGCCCCTATGACGGTAATCTGATCTTCGAAGGTGGTAGCGTCAGTGTTTTCTCCGGTGCTGATGGTTCACGGTTACATATTTTTGACGGAACCGCCCAGGGTGATTTGTTTGGTTATTCGATCGCAGCAGCGGGTGATGTGAATGCCGATGGTTATGATGATGTTATTGTCGGTACCAGATTTGATGATCTAAACGGTAATAATTCTGGCAGTGCCCGGGTTTTTTCCGGTGTTGATGGTTCCTTGCTCTATCTGTTCAATGGAGATTTTGCCGATGACAGATTAGGTCAGTCGGTTAGTGGTGCGGGTGACATCAATAACGATGGTTACGATGATGTTATCGTTGGCTCGGCAAATAATGATAACCAGGGTTCGAACTCCGGTTTTGCGCGCATCTATTCAGGTGTTGATGGTTCGATTTTGTATACCCTGGAAGGAAATGCGGGAGATGCTCAGGGGGTTGCTGTTGCTGCAGCGGGTGATGTGAATTTTGATGGTTATCCTGATGTGGTTGTCGGTGCCGTCGGCGCAAATGACGGGAATAGCGATACCGGAGCGGTAAGAGTCTATTCCGGTAGTGATGGAGAGTTGTTGTACGAATTCTTTGGTGATACGAACGGCAATCTTGGTAGTACAGTTGCGGGTTTATCCCGCATCAATGATTTGTCTTTCGGTGTTGCTGCGGGTGATTCTGCGGCGGTAGAAGGTATTGTCAGAGTATTCAAGCTGGAAATTGATACCGATGCTGATGGTATGCACGATGCCTGGGAAGCCGCCAACGGTTTAAACACCAATAATCCGGCAGATGCAGCCGCCAATAATGATGGTGATGGTCTGACAAACTTGCAGGAATTTATCGCAAGAACAGACCCTGCTGTTGCCGATACGGATGGTGACGGCTTCGATGATGATGTGGATACTGTACCACTTGATGCCTCGGAAAATGCAGATGCAGATGCAGATGGTCTGGGCGATAACGCCGATTTGGATGATGATAACGATGGAATGCCAGATAGCTGGGAACTTAGCTACGGTTTAAATCCCAATCTTGATGATTCTGCGGGGGATGGTGACAGCGATACACTGACCAACCTGCAGGAATACAAGCTCAATTCGAACCCGTTACTGATGGACACGGATAGTGACGGTGTTGACGACAATCTTGATGTGTTCCCCGCTGATGGTACAGAAACGGTTGATTTTGACGGCGATGGCATAGGAGATAATGCAGACTTTGATGACGATAATGACAGTATTGCAGATGTTGTTGATGTTTATCCTTTTGATGATACGTTACCGGATTTGCAGCAGTACGATGTTTACGGTGCAGATAATGCAGAAAGTTTTGGCTTTTCCGTAAGTGGGCTCGGTGATGTAAATGGTGATGGCTATGCCGACTATGTTGTTGGAGCACCGAGTGACAAAGATGAGTTTGATGAGACCACAGGTAGCGCCCGTGTTATTTCCGGTCTGGATGGTACAGAGTTGTTTAAATTCTATGGTAATGATCCGGGTGAAAATTTTGGCCAATCGGTTGGTGGGGCTGGAGATGTTAATAATGATGGTTATATGGACATTATTGTCGGTGCCTACAGGGATGATGAAGCAGGGAATGATCGCGGCAGCGCCAGGGTCTATTCCGGGATAGATGGTGCGGTGCTATATACCTTCTATGGTGCAGCTGATAATGATGAGCTGGGTTACTCTGTTGACGGTGCGGGGGATGTCAACGCCGATGGCTATGCGGATGTGGTCATTAGTGCTCGAGATGACGCCGTTGGAGATGATGGCGCTGCAATAGTTTATTCCGGCATTGATGGGGCCGTACTGCACAAGTTTTTAGGGAATTATGGCAGTGATTTCTGGAAGTCGGTCAGTGGTGCCGGTGATGTCAATGGAGATGGTTACGCGGATATTATTGTTGGTGCCTATGCAGAAGATAATAATGGTGAATCATCAGGTGCGGCCAGGGTTTTTTCCGGTGCTGATGGTGCAGTGCTTTATACCTTTAATGGAACCAATAGTATGGATCGTTTCGGTGTCTCTGTAAGTGGTGCTGGTGATGTGAATAATGATGGCTATGCAGATGTTATTGTGGGTGCTAATGGCTATGATCATTATGGCTTTGAGTCTGATTCCGGTATGGCTCGTATTTACTCCGGTATTGATGGAGGTATTCTCTATACCTTTTATGGTGCTGATTACAATGATGAATTTGGCGTTTCCGTAGCGGGTTTAGGTGATGTGGACAAGGATGGCTACGACGACGTTATTGTCGGTGCGGCTTTTGCCGGTACGCCAACCAATGAAATGGGTATGGCAAGAGTTTTTTCAGGTGCTAATGGTTCAATACTCTACGACTTTAAAGGCGATGCAGATGATGACCGGTTCGGTTATGCCGTCAGTGGCGCCGGTGGTGACAGTGTCGACGGCTTTGCCCGGATTATAGTTGGAGCATTTAACAGTGATATCAATGCCGTTAACGGTGGCCTTGCCAGGATTTACCGCCTGCTGCTGGATTCAGACCTGGATGGTATGGATGATGGCTGGGAAATAGCTTTTGGTCTTGATCCGCAGGATGATTCGGATGCATCACTGGATGGAGATAGTGACAATCTGACTAATGTGCAGGAATACAATCTTGGCACTAATCCATTGCAGACGGATAGCGATGGCGATGGCATTGATGACGGAGTTGAAGATGCTAATCTGAACGGGGTTGTTGATAATGGCGAAACAAACCCGGCAAAAAGTGACAGCGATGATGATGGTTTAAGTGACAGCGCGGAGATCAATACTCATTTAACTGCTCCTTTGTTAGCAGACAGTGATGGGGACTCCATTCTTGATGGTGTTGAAGTCAATAACGGTCGTGATCCTTTATCACCGGACTACCATATTAGTGCCGGGGATTATCATAACTGTGTGATTGATGATGCCGGTGTGACATGCTGGGGGAATAATGGCAGTGGTCAGACAACAGCACCATCGTTAACTAACCCGGTGGATATATCAGCAGGTGCCAACCATACCTGCGCGATTGATGATGCAGGTGTGGTGTGCTGGGGAAGCAATGCCTCCGGGCAAAGTACCGTGCCGTCATTAACTAACCCGGTTCAGGTAGCGGCGGGTACTGCGCACACTTGTGCTCTGGATGATAGTGGCGTTACATGCTGGGGAGATAATTTCTTTGGTCAGCGCAATGTGCCTGCATTGGTGAATCCGATACAAATCAGTAGCGGTGATCACCATAATTGTGCGCTGGATGATAACGGCGTAGCTTGCTGGGGGTATAACGCGGATGGACAGACCACAGTGCCGTCCTTGTCGAATCCGATAATGATAAGTGCGGGCCGTCGTTTTACCTGTGCACTGGATGATACCGGTGTGGTGTGTTGGGGTAAAAATGAATTTGGGCAAACAGATGTGCCGGTATTAAACAGCCCGAGCGATGTAGCGGTTGGTGGTTATCATAGTTGTGCAATTGACAGTGACATTATCTGCTGGGGTGCGAATGGCAGTTTGCAGTCGACACCGCCATCAGTATCTGCAGCCGGTGCGCTGGATATGGGTGAGTTTCATAGTTGTGCGCTACACGCCAGTGGAGTGAGTTGTTGGGGGAGTGATACTCAAGGTCAGGTAACCGTGCCGTCATTATTTTTTGATGCTGACAATGACGGGCTTTCTAACAGTGCGGAAGATGTTAATCAGAATGGTGTGGTTGATACGGGAGAGACAGACCCGGCTAACAGCGATACAGATGGTGACGGTGTTGATGATGGTACAGAGATTGCTAACGGTACTGACCCAACCGTGTATAACAAGTTCTTTGGCGTGCGCAGCGATGTTGATGCGGACAACGATGATGACCTTGTCTTCCAGAATGGTGTCGGTTCAGTAACCGTGTGGTTTATGCAGGATGCGAACAGGCAGTCTTCTGCCTGGCTGGGTGATTTATCGACGGCTGCGATTGTCGCTTACGCCGATGTGGATAATGACAATGATGCGGATTTACTGTTCCAGAATGCAGGGACGAGTGATGTTACATTGTGGACGATGCAAAACGGTTCCCGCGAATCGACGACATGGCTTGGTGCTCAAAGTGGTTATACGTTGAGTTTCAGTGGTGACCTGGATAGCGACGCTGATGCCGACCTCGTGTTTGGTGATGCGTCTGGCAATATTATTATCTGGGTGATGGAATCCGGTGCAAAACAGTCGGCGAGCTGGCTGGGGCAGTGGAGCGGTCAGTCGGTTATGGCAATGGTGGATATCGATGGTGATGGTGATGACGATATTGTTACTCAGGACAGTGGTGGTAATGTCAATGTGGTTGAAATGGAAAACGCGACAAAAGTAGCAGCTCGCTGGCTCGGAGTCTGGAGTGGCAGAAATGTTGTCGGTGCAGGTGATGCGGATAACGATGGCGATGAGGATATCTATATGGAGACCATCTCGCCCTCCGGCGATGTGATGGTGATTGAAATGGAAAATGGCCTGAAGGTTACGGGTCGCTGGCTGGGTATCTGGAGTGGTACTGAGGTACTGGCGGTTGGAGATATTGATAGTGACGGTGATGCAGATTTGATTCAGCAGAATAGTGGCAGCGGATCTGTTCAGGTGGTGGAAATTGAAAACGGTGCCAAGGTAACCGGTCGCTGGCTAGGTACCTTTGCCTATGATGTTAAGGGTGTGGTTGATGCGGATGCTGATGGTGACGTAGATGTCGCCCTACAGGATGGTTCGGGCAATGTGGCACTGATTGAGCTGGAGAATGGCAGCAAGCTCGGTGGAGCGAAGTGGCTCGGTGTGAATACCGGGGAGCTTGTGCTGCCTGATTAAATCTATATACATCTATAGAAGATAACGAAATGATCAATCGATGGTGTAAGTCTGGTATGGTTTTTATGTCAGTGCTAAAAACTCTATAAATAACAAATGCTTATGATTGTTATCAAAGCTTAACGTTATTGCTTGAATGGTGATTGATTCACTACGAACCGGAAAAATATGGTATGTTTTGTCTGTTCCCTTGCTGTTGATGCGGTGTCATTGATATTGTCGATTGGCAGCCTGTATCAAAGGGGAATTGTACGGTATGCAGGAAGAATACAGACCGGAATAAACATGAGAAATATAACAATGAAAAAGCTTCAAAAGGTGTTGTCGCTTGCGGGTTTTGCCCTGACTTGTCTCAGTGCCATGGCTATAGATTCTGATCTGGACGGTATTGTTGATCAGTTTGATCCCTTTCCCAATGATATTACCCGACCGGGCTTTCAACCACTCTATGAAATAGACAATGCCGGTTCCATGGTCTCTGCGGCAGGTGATGTAGATGCTGATGGTTATGATGATTTTGTTGTAGGAAAATATGGTATTACCGGGTATGTCCGCATTTATAGCGGCCTCACGGGTAGCCTGATTCATGAGTTTGAGGGTAACCATGGTGATTACTTTGGTCGCTCAGTGGGCGCTGCCGGTGATGTCAATAATGATGGTTATGCCGATGTGATTGCCGGAGGGTATAGCAGCACAGATGGCCACGTCAGGGTAATCAGCGGTGCAGATGGCTCACTGCTTTATGATTTAACCGATGGTGGCCCTAGTGACTATTATGGGCATGCTGTGAGTGGTGTCGGGGATATTAATAAAGACAATTATGATGACTTTCTGGTCGGTACCTACCGCTCTGATAGTGCTCAGCCTGGTGAGGCCTGGTTGTATAGCGGGCAGGATGGTACGTTGTTGCATGTATTTGGAGGTTTCACGAACGCAGATTATTTTGGTCGCAGTGTCAGTGGTGCTGGTGATGTTAACCAGGATGGTTACCCGGATCTTGTGATTGGAGCCTACCGATTTGGTCAGGGATCAAGCCGGGCTTTTGTATACAGTGGACAGGATTACTCTTTGCTGTTCGCTTTGGATAATGATGTCTGGTTTTTCCCAGGCTCGCTGAATGGTGCAGGTGATATTAATAATGATGGCTACCCCGATCTGATTGCAAGCAATCCTGATGTCAATTATGACTACTGCTGTAGTTCAGGCAGGGTCAATGTCTATAGTGGTTATGATGGTTCAATACTCTACGATCTGCATAGAGAGTTTAACCAGCTGGATTTCGGGCAGGGCGTCGCCGGTGTTGGAGATGTGAATGGCGATAATTATGATGATTTTGCTATCAGTCATTACATCAATCTCAATGACTATGCGCCAGGTATGGGGATGGTGCAAATCTATAGTGGTAAGGATGCGAGTATTCTGTTTTCTTTTTACGGAACGCATGAGGATCGTGTCATGCTGGGTCGTTCAGTCGCGGGTGCTGGGGACGTTGATGGTGATGGTTATGCAGATATTATTGCGGGTTTTTCTGGAAGTTTTGTGAATAGTAATGGTGGCCTTGATGGCTTTTCTGTTTTTGGCGGCAGTTTATTATTGCAGTGGATTCAGGACGCGGATTCTGACTCGATTATAGATGCAGTCGATAATTGTATTCATACGGCGAATACGGATCAGTCAGACCTGGATGGTGATAATACTGGTGATGTTTGCGACGGGACAATCTATGGTGACCTGGATAATGATGGCTACGATGATCTGATCGTGGATAACTGCCCACATCTGCCAAATCCTGATCAACTGGATACTGATAGTGATGGCGTAGGCGACGTCTGCGATGCAGATCAGGGTGGACAGGAAATTGTGATGTCACCAGGTACCCGAGTCTATGCAAAAGACCAGGATGTGATTGTGCGCGTGATGGATGCCGAGGCTGGTTACACTAGCGAATTGTGGTTAACGTCGCCAGGGCCGGCGCAGTTGATTGCCACCAACCGTGACGTTGACACCGTGGTTAACCTTGGCAAGTTCAATGATGGTGAAGAGCTGATATTCAGCATTTATATCCAGGAGACTGGTTATACCTACGCGACAGGGCCTGCAAGTCGCAATCCGGATAATGAGCTACATGCGGCAGTTTATTCTCCGCAAATTGGTGTTGCGGTGGTGGGCTTCGAGGATTTGTACGGAGGAGGTGATCAGGATTTTAACGACAATGTTTTTCGTTTTTATGGCTTGTCGGATAGCTATGCGGATACCGATAACGATGGTATCTCCAATTATCTTGACGATGATGATGATAATGACGGTGTGCTGGATATTAATGATGCATTTCCGCAGGATGAACTGGAGTGGTCAGATAATGATAACGATGGATTGGGTGATAATGCGGACACGGATGATGATAATGATGGTGTGATTGATGATATCGATACACACCCGTTGGATACGACACGCTGGTTAGCTGATACAGGAATTCTGTATAACTTCTATGGTGATTATGAAAATTTGCGACTCGGCGAGCAGGTGAGTCTGGGTGATGTGAATAATGATGGCTACAGCGATATAGCTGTAGAGGGGCAGTATTCGTTTGTTTACAGTGGTTTGGATGGCAGTGTTTTAAAGGCTTTCTTTGGTGGTTACCGTTTCCATACTGTTGGTGATATTAATGCGGATGGTTATGAAGATTTGCTGCGTAGTTATAATAATAATGATGAACGATCAGTAGAGATTATTAGTGGTGCGGGTTACAGTATTCTCTATCAATATGCTGGCTCGACGTATGCCACTTCTACCAGTCACAATTTTGGAACTATCGCGTCAGCGGCAGCTGGTGATGTCAATAATGATGGTTATGATGATTTTATTATCGGAAATCCATCGAACGACAGGACAGGCTACGGAAGTAATGATAATACGGGTGCTGCTTATGTATTTTCCGGCGCTGACGGGAGTTTGTTATACACCTTCGACGGTGCCGCTGCGGGTGTTGAACTTGGTGATGTTGTGAGTGGAGCCGGTGATGTTAATGGCGATGGTTATGATGACGTATTAATTGGTCACGATAATACACTGGAAATAAAGATTATTAGCGGTGCTGACGGTACTGAATTGTATACGGTGATAAAAAACCACTGGTCACTGGCTCCAGTGGGTGATATCAACATAGACGGTTATGATGACTTTATTGTTGGTGATATGCAGGATGATTTGTTGGGGCCGAATACTGGGTCGGCAACGGTTTACTCCGGGGTTGATGGTCAGGAATTGTTTACTCTTTATGGGGGAGATGTAATCGACTATTTTGGTATGTCGGTTAGTGGTGCTGGTGATGTTAATGCAGATGGTTATCCGGATATTATCGTTGGTAGCGCGTCAGAGAACCTTTATGAAGTAATTTATGGATCTGTAGGGACCGCGCGAGTATTCAGTGGTTATGATAGAGCCTTGTTGTATGTGTTTGCCGGCGATGATTACAATGATCGTCTCGGAGAGGTCGTTAGTGGAGGTGGCGATGTCAACGGCGATGGCTACGATGATCTGGTTGTTGGTGGCTCCTATGTAGATGACTATGGTTACCGATCAGGTTTAGCCAGGGTGTATAGTGGTGCGGCGCTGTGGACAGATTCTGATAGTGATGGTTTAAACGACTCTATTGATGGCAATGATGATAATGATGGGTTAATGGATATTATTGATTTTATGCCCCAGATTTTTACCGCTATTGATACAGATAATGATGGGATTGATGATAGCATTGACTGGGATGATGATAATGATGGAGTTCCTGATGTCGTTGATGCTACACCGCAGGACAGCAGTGATACGAGTGAAGTCAATCTGCCGGCAGATGGAAGCTATCGTGGGGTATTGGATAGTCGGCAAATATTGCGTTAATCGACCGGTTGACTAATACCGGGTGTAGCGTGGTAACACCTTGCTGTAAATACCAGAAATAACGATTAGACTTCACAGCTGTGAGTGCTATTTTATTGCTATAGCATTTGATCGTTTGGAAGTCTTCCATGGCAAACTGGAAATATTTCAGCAAAGTGCATAAAACTGTCTACCGTTTGAGTGGTGGCTTGCTTGGCTCGCGGCTGGGTGGTGTCAATATGGCGCTGGTATCGGTGAAAGGCCGCAAGTCAGGGCAGGTGCGCACTACGCCGATTGCCTGTTACCCCTATAAAGATTCCGTTGCAGTATCTGCATCCAATAATGGCCTTGATAAACACCCGTTGTGGTATCTGAATCTTAAGGCTAATCCGGAGGTTGTTATTCAATTTCGCCGTGACCGCTATCGCGCCATAGCAAGGGAGGTTTCCGGGGAGGAACGTGACAAACTTTGGGAAATCGTCATTAAACGCAATCCGGCTCAGGCAGATCATCAGTCCCATACCGAAAGGTTGATTCCGCTAGTCTGGTTTGAGCGTAAAACATGAGTGAGAAGGATTTAAAACGGGATATAGCCTACGTGCGAAATGGCAATATGGCACGGGATTTTGCCATGTTTCGGGATTGGATAAACGGTGAGTCGTTTAAAGCAATCGGGAAGAAGCATAACTGCCGAGCTTCATTAACAGCCACAACCTGCCGCCGTATTTCGCAGCGACTTGTCGATGAAAACCAATGGAGCGGGAAGCAAACAACAGGCAAGTTTAGCGGTGAATTTCCGGAGTCTGAGAAAGCGCGCTGGCTTGAGGCTGCTGATGATTTTCATAGCTATCTGCTTGGTCTTGTAGATCGAGACTGAAGTTCTTATGTATAAATGATATAGCTTGCGGCCTTCGGAAATTACAGGGCAGTGGCGCATTGAGTCGCCAGTAGTAATTTGACAGAATGTCAAAAAATGTTTGTAATAACCTTTAAATTTGAATTTTCAATTACCCGAGAAGAGTGGAGCTGAGTATGAGTGATATTCGTTACGATGATCGCGTTGCCGTGATAACCGGTGCCGGTGGTGGTTTGGGGCGCAGCTATGCGCTGTATCTGGCGGCGCGCGGTGCCAAAGTAGTTGTTAACGATCTAGGTGGCAGCACTGATGGTGAGGGTAATGACACCAAAGCGGCAGACACGGTAGTTGATGAAATCAAGGCAGCGGGCGGTGAAGCGGTAGCTAATTACGATTCTGTTTCTACCCCGGAGGGTGGTGAAAACATTGTTAAAACTGCTGTGGATGCTTTTGGCAAGGTTGATATTGTGATTAACAACGCCGGTATTTTGCGCGACAGTTCCATGGTGAAAATGCCGTCTGCCAATTTTGACGCCTTGATTGACGTACATCTCAAAGGTGCGTTCTATGTAACTCAGCCGGCGTTTCGCCTGATGAAAGAAAATGGTTATGGGCGTGTAATTTACACGGCATCTGGTGCCGGAGTATTTGGTAATTTCGGTCAGGCGAATTATGCAGCGGCGAAGATGGGTTTGGTTGGATTGTCCAGTGTCACAGCCATTGAGGGCGCCAAGTATAATATTAAATCCAACGTGGTGACTCCGATTGCGCGTACCCGACTTACTGAAGATGTAATGGGCGCCACAGGGGATATGTTTGCGCCGGAATTCATTGCTCCGATGGTGGCCTATCTGGTTTCTGAAGAGTGTGACTACAGCCATGAAATCTTTAATGTAGGTGCGGGTCGCTATTCACGTATTTTTGTTGGTTCTGCACCGGGCTGGAATGCAGCACAGGGTAGTACTCCTTCCGTAGAAGATATTCGCGACAACCGTGAAGCAATTTTCTCTACAGAGGGCTTTAAAATTCCGGCAAATGCGGCTGAAGCCTGATTTTAACTCTGGTAAGCTGCGACTATGCCGTAAGGTGAGTCAGATAGCAGGTTAAACAGAAGATTGAAAAAAAACACGCAGGAAAAATCAGCGCCGGCACAAGCCAAACCGGCGAAGACCAGGCCGGTTAAGGATAAGGCGGGTCGTGACCTTGGAACCCGGGCATTAAAAACTCGTCAGAAGTTTCTTGATGCCACGGCCCAACTGCTTGCAGAACGCAGTATTCTGGATATTTCAGTCACAGAGATCGCGCGACGTGTCGATAGCGTATCGAGCCTGTTCTATCACTATTTCCAGGATGTGGAAGATGCTGCGCGACACCTCGCAAAGGAAGCTTCTGGTGAAATGCCTGCGATGGTAGAGCTGATTGATGGCAGTTGGGATGGAGACGAAGGCTTGCAGCGTGCGCGCCGTCTGGTTAAGGCTTATCTGGAGCACTGGGAAAAGTATCACGGCGTGTTGTTGTTACGAAATCATGCAGCAGACCGCGGCGACAAGCACTTTCTGAATATTCGCAAACAGGCTCTTGAGCCACTAATCGAAAAGCTGACGGAGCTTATTGATGCCGCACAGCAACAGGGTCGGGTGGCAGAAGATATTCATCCTTACCTTGCTGCTTCTGCATTGGTTTCGATCCTCGAAAAACTGGCGGCTTATGCGCGCAGTCTGCCGCATTTTCAGGCAAGCGAGAAAGATCTCGTCGATACCTGTGCGCGCATGATTTATAACACCGTTTCCGGTCTTTCCTGAACACTAAATACTAGTGGAAATACACAGGGTAAAAGCTCCGACAGGTATTTGACACATTGTCAAATAAGTGCCAATATGTCCGCCATTAAAGATAGGCAACGTCCGATTATTTTTTAACTGGTTAACGAAAAGAGGTTAAACAACATGGGTTTATTAGATGGTAAAGCAGCGGTTGTAACAGGTGCCGGTCGCGGTATCGGTAAAGGTCACGCGCTTCAATTCGCTAAAAACGGCGCGAGTGTTGTCGTCAATGATATCGATAAAGATGTAGCGGATGAGGTTGTTGCCGAGATCAAGGAGCTTGGTGGTAACGCCATCAGTAATACTGACAGTGTGGGTGAAAAAGCCGGTGCTGATGCGATGGTGGCAGCCTGTGTTGAAGCCTTTGGTAAAATTGACATCATGATGGCGAATGCCGGTATTGCCCGTGACCGTACCTTTCTGAAGATGTCCGAGGAAGAGTTTGATTCCGTGATGAATATTCACGTAAAAGGAACTTTTCTGTGTCATCAGGCGGCGGCTTTGCAAATGAAGGAGCAGGGTACAGGCGGTGTGCTTCTGTCTACAGTTTCTGCGGCCCACTTCGGCAACTTTGGTCAAACCAACTACTCCGGTGCAAAAGGTGCAATCGCTTCCATGACCTATACGATGGCTATGGAGCTGGCACGCTATGGTATTCGCGTGAATGCAATCTCTCCGTCCGGTACCACTCGTATGTCAGATACTTATGTCGGCCCGGATGGTAAAAAACACCCGATGCCGTTTATCGACCCTGAATTGAATGGTCCGGTGATTGCTTATCTGTGTAGTGATGAAGGTAACTACATTTCCGGCCAGATCTTCGGTACCGGTGGTGAGCGTATTGCACTGCTTGAGCAGCCGAAATATGGCCACACCTTGTTTATGCCAGGTGGCTGGACGGTTGAAGAAGTACAAAAGAACTTCAAACAAAATCTGGGTAACAAGCTGGAGGCGTTGGGTATTACGAAACCGCCGTATCCATTCGCAGACGGCATCAACCCACCTGAAAAATAACTTTTCAGGTGCTGCGCTCGGAATCTCGTCGTTAAGCATGATCTCAAAATCCTCAGGTATTATTTATACATTCCGGTTTTTCGATCATGCTTGCCTCGACCTTCCATTGCTCGCGATACTGAAAAGTATTTTTTTGAGTTATCGCGCTCAAAACAGTTGTTTCAAATAAGGGAAGGGATGTGTAGACATCCCTTTTTTGTCGAATAAAAAAGAGAGAGAAGCTCTATGTCACAGGTCGGAATTTCTGCTTACGGTTGCTATATCCCTTCAACTCGTTTGCCGCTTGCGATGATTCATGGTGGGCGTGCAAAAGAAGGCGGGCCAGAAAAAGCTGTTGCAGGCTTTGATGAAGATGCGATTACCATGGCAGTGACTGCGGCTGCAGATTGTCTCGTTGGTGTTGATCGCGAAGGCATTAGCGGTCTGTATTTTGCAAGTACCACATCACCGTTTCGTGAAAAGCAGGCGGCAGCTTTTGTAGCCAAGGCGCTAGATTTACCTGTGGCGATAGAGACTATCGACTTTGCGGGCACCTTGCGTGCAGCAGCAGGTGCACTTAAAGCAGCGGTTAATGCAGTAACCGCCGATACCACAAAACAAATTCTTGTCGTCGCGGCGGATTCCCGTCTCGCGCCGCCGCGTTCCATGATAGAAAGCAATTTTGGTGATGCTGCTGCGGCATTTCTGGTTTCTGCGCATAAACCGATAGCGGTTATTGAGAGTAGTTATGCAGTAGCTGATGAAATTTATGATGTCTGGCGCTCCGAGCATGATGACTACATTAAATCCTGGGAAGACCGTTTCAATGTTATGCATGGTTATACCGATAATATGCTCGCCGCAGGTAAGGGATTGCTTGAGAAGTCAGGTGGTGCAGCGAGTGACTATGCAAAAGCGGTTCTCTATGGGCCGGATGCACGCAGCATTGGTGGCATTGTGAAAGGTTTGGGTTTTGATAGAGAGCAGTGCCAGGATGCAATGTTTGGTCGTGTGGGTAATTGCGGCACCGCATTCACTCCGTTGTTACTGGTTGCTGCATTGGAAAGCTCCGCAGTAGATGAAAAACTGTTTGTGGTGTTTTATGGCGATGGTGCTGAAGCATTATCGGTAAAAGTTACCGAAGCTATTGCTGACTTTAAACCTCACCACACGATTGCCTGGTATCTCGAACGTGGCAAGGCGTTGCGTTCCTACGACAGTTATTTGAAATCCCGCCATCTTGATGCAAGCGAACATGATCGTCGCGCAGGAGATGGTGTGCCGGCAACAGTGCACTACCGCGAACGCGATATTGATGTGAGTTTCCTGGCGCAGAGATGTACAGAATGCGGTACAGTGCATTTTCCTGCTTGCCGGGTTTGCTACGGCTGTTATGCCAAAGACAAATTTGAGAATGTCCGTCTATCTGATCTCAAAGGTAGGGTGATGAGTTTTTCGTTTGATTACTTTTTCCCAAGCCCGGAACCACCATTAATTGTGGGTATGTGTGAAGTCGAAAATGGTGCCAGGGTTTATCTGCAGATGACCGATGCCACCCAGGATATGTTGCGTTGTGATTTGCCGGTGGAATTTGTGTTCAGGAAAATTCACGATGTAGGTAAAAAACCCAACTACTTCTGGAAAAGCCGACCCCTTGTTGAAGAAAATGCAAATGAGGAGGCTGCGGCATGAGCGACAAAACTGTAAATGAAGGTATAAAAGATAAAGTTGCCATTGTCGGTGTTGGTTGTTGCAAGTTTGGCGAAAACTGGCACCAGGGCCCGGAAGATATGATTGTCGAAGCGGCTTATGAAGCCTATGAAGATGCAGGATTGGATAATCCGCAGGAGCAAATTGAAGCAGTCTTTTGTGGCTCGGTATATCCATCCCGTGGCACAGCAGAAGTTGCAGAATCGCTTAAACTATTCGATCGCCCGGTCTCACTAACACAAAACTACTGTGCTACCGGTACGGATGCATTTCGTTATGGTGTGGCAGCAGTTGCCGCGGGTATGCATGATACGGTTTTGGTCGTGGGCTTTGATAAGCCAAAAGATCGTGGCGTATCGGGCCCAAGTATCCATATGAATACCGCGCGGGGTTTGCCGATGACACCGGCAGGCTGGTTTTCACTGTGTTGTGCGCGTTACTTTGAAACCTACGGTGCGGGTCGTGAGGAGCTGGCAAAGATTGCGGTGAAGAATCATCACAACGGCACGCTCGCTCCCAAGAGTATGCTAAAAAAGGAAATTACAACCGATGATGTGATGAAGGCGCGCATGATTTCCTGGCCATTTACGCTCTATGATTGTGCGGCACAGTCTGACGGTGCAGCAGCTGCGATTATTACCCGCAAGAACCTGGCAAAGTCTTTCCGTCGCGATGACCCGGTTTATGTAAAAGGTATCAGTATTGCCCTGTCAGCAAATCCTCAGACGGACCCCACCTTTGATTTTCTCGCCTGGAAACCAACGATTGCTGCGGCAAAGGATGTCTACAAGCAGGCGGGCATTAGTGATCCGGCAAAAGAGATTCACCTTGCTCAGGTGCACGACTGTTTTACGATGACGGAACTGCTGACCTATGAAGATCTGGGTTTTATCGAAAAGGGCTCTGCGAAGGAGCATATTGAAAGTGGTACGTTTGAGCTGGATGGTGAATTACCGGTTAACACGGACGGTGGCCTGAAAACTTTTGGGCATCCTACCGGCGCGACCGGGGTGCGAATGATTTATGAAAATGTGTTGCAGTTACAAGGGCGTGCCGAAGGGCGCCAGGTGAAAAATGCCACAATGGCTATTTCGCATAATCTGGGCGGAGCGCCGCAGACCTGTGCGCTTGCATTGCTGGGTATGGAGTGAGTGGCGTGAGCTACGATACGATCAAACTCGAAAAGGATAACCGCGTTGCGATTTTAACGTTAAATCGACCTGAGCGTCACAATGCGTTCAGCTTTGCTATGGCTCGGGAGCTTTCTGATGTCTGGCGGGTGATCAAGAAAGATGATGATATCAATTGCATTGTAGTGACTGGCGCCGGTGAGAGAGCCTTATGCACCGGTGTGGATGTGCAATCAGTGGTTGAAGAGGGTGGTTTTGAGGAAGATCGTCAGAATAGTGACGAGAAACCACCGTTTTTGTCTATGACAGCGATTCAAAATCAGTGTTGGAAGCCGGTGATTACCGCTGTGAACGGTATGGTCTGTGGCGGTGGTCTACATTTTGTGGCGGACAGTGATATTGTTGTATGTGCTGAGCATGCAACGTTTTTTGACACCCATGTAAAAATTGGCACAATTGCCGGGCTGGAACCGGTAGGGCTGTCGCGTCGTATGCCATTCGAAGCAGTGATGCGTATGGCCTTGCTTGGCGGCTCTGAAAGAATGACGGCGGAGCGGGCATTGTCACTGGGTCTGGTTGGTGAGATTGTCTCACTTGAGCAATTAATGCCACGCTCTATTGAGCTGGCTCATAAAATTGCTGCGCATTCACCAACGGCATTGGCAAAAACTAAAAAAGCTATCTGGCAAAGCCTTGATACCGGTTTATCAGAGGCTAATGAACATACCTGGAATATCATCAAGCAGCATACAAGTCATCCGGACCAGGCAGAAGGCACATTGGCTCTGGTGGAAAAGCGGGCACCAAATTGGGCGCCTTACAACGAAGAGTAAAGCAAAAGGCTAAATAAGAGATAAAACTATGTATGAATATCTTGAAGTGGATGTGTCTGACAATATAGCGACTATATTTTTTGACCGTGCTGAAAAGAAAAATGCCTATACGCCGGAGATGGGTGAGGAAATTGTTGCCGCACTAAATGATGCCATGGCTGATGATGAAGTGCGTGTGGTGATTCTCACTGGCAGAGGAGATGCATTTTGTGCCGGTGTTGATCTCGATTATTTCAAAGCTCATATGGCGGGAGAAAATAAGAGTAAGGGCCCAAAACTTGGTGAAGAGTATTTTGTTAACGGCTGGCCGCTGGATTTGGTGGATTATCCAAAGCCTGTTATTGCGGCGATGAACGGTGCAGCATTTGGTGTCGGAGTGACCATGACACTCGGTTGTGATGTGCGCTATGCAGCAGAAGGTGCGAAACTCGGTTTAAATTTTACTGCATTGGGTGTGTTGCCGGGACTGGGCAGTACGCACCACTTGCCACAACTGGTTGGTGTCGCCAAGGCAATGGAGCTCGTACTAAGTGCTGCAAAGATTTCTGCGGAAGAGGCCTTTGAAATTGGTTTGGTGCAGCGATTGTGCCCACCGGATGAAGTGTATAGTGATGCACGCAAATTGGCTCAGGCTATTGCCAAAAACAAACCGGAAGTGATTGCTGCGGCAAAAAAAGCTTTACGTAGCGGTGCGTTGAGTTCGTTAGATGATGCAATCAAAATGGAAAAGCAATTGAGTCGTGACATTGGAAATATTAAGTAGCGGGGTGTGAAATGAAATTATCTTTTTCTCCCGAAGATGAAAACTTTCGTAGTGAGCTGATTGCTTTTCTCGACGAGCACTGCCCGGCGGAGGCTAAAAAGAATCGCGATCTGATTGGCAGTGATTGTGTCGATGAAGATGGCATTATGATGATTCCCGAGTGGGCAAAGCAGTGGCAGGCAACACTGTTTGATCACGGCTGGATGATACCGTCTTATCCAGTCGAACTTGGCGGTCGCAATGCGACACCGTTACAAACTATGATTTACCTTGAAGAGCTGGCCTCAAGAGGTATTCCCCGTTCGGTTCATTTTGGGGGCTATGCGATTGTTGCTCCATCTTTGCTGGAGTTTGGTAACGATGCTCAGAAGGCGTTGGCTCCTGCGGCGATTCGTGGCGACACTGTGTGGTGTATCGGTATGTCTGAACCGGGTGCGGGTTCTGACCTGGCGGCACTGTCTACCCGTGCAGAAGATAAAAGTGATCATTTTCTTGTCAGTGGCCAGAAAGTCTGGACCAGTTATGCAATGGTGGCATCAAAGTGTTTCTGTTATGTGCGTACTGATCCGGAAGCGCCAAAACACAAAGGCATTTCCGTGCTGATTATCGATCTTGACACCCCGGGCATTGAAGTCAGACCGCTGCGCCATGTTACCGGACATGCCGAGTTTGCAGAGGTATTTTTTGATGAGGTAAAAGTGCCAAAAGAAAATCTCGTCGGCGAACTCAATAAAGGCTGGCGTATTACCATGGGTTCGCTTGCCCATGAGCGCGGTGGTTTGTGGGTGACCGGTGTAGCGGGTTGCCAGCGCGCAGTGGATGATATTGTGGCGATGATTAAACGCCGCGGTTTGGAAAACGATGCAGCGATACGTCTCAAGGTTGCGAAACTCTATGCCCAGGTGCACAGTCTGCGCGCGATGGGTTGGAAAGGTTTTGCCTCTTTTGCCCAGGGCAGCAGTGCGCCTGAACATTCATTTATGAAAGTGGCAACATCGGAGTTGCAACAGACACTGTTTGAGTTGGGTATGGATATTCAGGAATCAGGGCTTGCGATCACAGATCCCGCTGTAGCAGAGGAAGAGGGGCGTTGGCAAAATACTTTCTTCGGCGCACTGGCATCGACGATCGGTGGTGGGACGTCTGAAATACAGCGCAATATTATTGCGCAGCATGTTTTGCAGTTACCAAAAAATTAATATCAGGGTTTAACGATGGATTTTTCACTTAGTGATGAACAACGCATGATCCAGGATACAGCACGCTCGCTGTTTAACAAGGAGTGTGGTCTTGATCTGGTGCGCGCGGCCTGGCAGGACCACAATGCGGCGAAGCCGTTATGGGAAAAACACCTGAATGAATGGGTTGAAATAGCCCTGGGTGATCTGGCCGATCTGGCGTTGTTCATGGAAGAGTATGGTCGTACTGCAACTCCCGGTGAGTTTTTTGCCAATGTGCTGGCACAGCAGGTGGCTACCGAGGCAGGCCTTTCCCTGAGCGGCTCAGCAACCGTAGCTGTTGCCGGTGAAGACGGACTGTGGCAACCCAACCAACAATCCACCAAACATTTTGTGCCATCTGCGCATGATGTTGAGCAGATTATTGTGGTGACAGGCTCTGAGCAAATTATTCAGGCGGCACTGGTTTCAACAACTGATGTAACTATCAATGAAGTGGAGCATATGGATCAGTTGCGTCCGCAGTGTACGGTAACTGTCAATGCGATGGGTGAAACGGCAGATATTGCGCCCGGACAGTGGAGTTATTGCGTACAGCGTTGTCTGGTGACAACAGCGGCTGAACTTGTCGGGGTAGGTCGATATTTGCTTGAGAGTGCGGTTGAGTATGCTAAAGAACGTGAACAGTTTGGTAAACCGATAGGCGCTTTTCAGGGTTTGCAGTGGAAGCTGGTAGATGCGGCACTGGAACTGGAAAGAGCGGCGGCTGCAGTGGCTTATGCGGCAATGTGTGTTGATGCGGATGACGCGGATCGTGTGCGTGCTGTACACATTGCCAAGGCGGAAGCCGGACAGGCCGCGCGGCGCTGTGCGCGCACCAGTATGCAGGTTCATGCGGGTATTGGTTATACCTGGGAACACGGTTTGCACTACTGGCTGCGTCGGGCTTATGCAGGTGATGCGTTTATGGGTACCTCCGAGTACCATTTCAAGCAACTAGCCGCAGAGCTGTTTGTTTGAAATTCGTATTGCGAGCCATGCAAAGCTATGCTCTAATTAACTTATTTGACAGACTGTCAAATAAGTCTGTACAGGATTGTAAGTGATTGTTTTTAAAATACTTTTGGAAATGAACGAGGTGAAAATCTAATGAGTTTTGACGACTTTATCGGCAAGCCGACAGGCGCCAATACGATCCATGTTGAGCGTGGTTCAGTGAGCCGTTTTGCTGATGCCCTGACGGACAGTAATCCGGTCTACAGTGACCTGAATGCAGCGAAAGAAGCAGGTTTTGATGCACCGCCGTTGCCACCAACCTGGACTTTTGCCTCGGCCTTTCTCGGTGCGTATGCGGAAGATCAACCGGAAGATCCCACCGGTGGTGAAGGTAATCCGATGATGAAAATCATGCGTGGTTTAATGAAAGATGGCGGTATGGTGTTGCACGGTGAGCAAGAGTTTCAATATCACCAGCCGGTACAGTGTGGCGATGTGCTGCATGGCGAAGGCAAGATTACGGATATCTACACCAAAGAATCCAAAGGCAAGGTGATGACCTTTGTTGTGATGGAAACAGTTTTTAAAAATGACGCCGGTGAGCCGGTTGTGACTGAAATTTTTAACCTCATTCACCGTGGTAAGTAGGAGGGTAGAACAATGGCAAATCCGGTTTTGAAATTAAAATTTGATGATATTAACGAAGGCGACGAAGCGCCGGTTGTCAGCCATGAGCTGACTCGCACTGACCTGGTAAAATATGCCGGTGCTTCCGGTGACTTTAACCCGATGCACTCTGACGAAGTGGCTGCCCAGGCGGCGGGCCTGCCAAGTGTGTTTGGTCACGGTATGTTTTCCATGGGTCTGCTCGGTCGTGCAATTACTGATTGGGCTGGTGCGGGCAATCTGAAAAATTACACTGTGCGCTTTACCAAACAAACCTGGCCTGGTGAAACTCTGAGCACAAAGATTGTAGTAACTGGTAAGGAAGAAACAGATGAGGGTAAAGTTGTTACTGCAGAAGTTACCCTGGTAAACCAGGATGGCGAGTCAAAACTGTCAGGCACGACAAAAGTATTGGCTGCCTGATTCACGGCTCTTAATATAATGGCCCGGGTATTTAAAGATACCGGGCCATTATTTTTGATCAGGTTTAAACGACAGACTACTAATATTCAAAGACCCCTAATCTTGAAATAGCGGAGAAAAAAATGGCGAATTTTGGCAAGGTATATGTAATTGGTGTCGGTATGACCGATTTTGGCCGCTGTGAAGTGGATATCAAGGAACTTGCACAATCTGCTGCAAAGGATGCGTTAAAGGATGCCAATGTTGAATACAATAAAATTGAGCAGGCCTTTTGTGGTTATATTAATGGCATGAGCACATTGGGGCAGCAATCACTCTATGGTGTCGGTATGACGGGTATACCTGTGTACAACGTACACAATAACTGTTCAACAGGTTCTACGGCTTTATATCTTGCCTACAATGCTATTCGTACCGGCCTTAATGATTGTGTGCTGGCGCTGGGTTTTGAAAAAATGCAAAAAGGTTCTCTCGAGACACAATTACCAGGCCTTGAGGAGATTGCCAAGGATACAGAAAAAGAAAAGAAGGCGCCGATAGCAGCGCGTTTGTTTGGTGATGCGGGTCGTGATCATATGGAAAAATATGGCACGAAAGCAGAAACCTTTGGCAAGATCGCAGTAAAAAACCATTTGCACTCGGTTAATAATCCGCGCTCCCAGTATCAGGAAACCTGCACGCTCGATGAAGTAATGGCTTCGCGCATGATCTATGATCCGATTACTCTGTGGCAATCCTGTCCTACGAGCGATGGTGCGGCTGCGGCAGTGGTGGTATCCGAAGACTGGTTAAAGAAAAATCCGCATCCAGGTGCGATTGAAATTGTTGGTATGTCTCTGACTACTGACATGATGGAAGATTTTTCCCGCGGCAAGATCGGCAATGTTGGCATGGGGATGTGTGAGCGTGCCGCTAAAGAAGTGTATGAAATGTCCGGTTTTGGCCCCGAAGATGTCCAGGTTATTGAGCTGCATGACTGTTTTAGTACTGCTGAGTTGATTGCTTATGAAGGTCTTGGGCTGTGTGCTGAAGGAGAGGGAGAAAAGCTCGTTGAAGATGACGCGACTGGCTATGGTGGTAAATGGGTTGTTAACCCTTCCGGTGGTTTGCTTTCAAAAGGCCACCCGATTGGCGCTACGGGTCTGGCTCAATGCGCAGAATTAACCTGGCAGCTGCGAGGTACAGCGGACAAACGTCAGGTGGACAATGTCAATCTGGCATTGCAACATAATCTGGGTCTCGGTGGCGCTTGTGTTGTTGCAATGTATAAACGCGCTTCGTAATTGAATTTGTACTCAATAAAAAAGCCGGGCTAACCCCGGCTTTTTTATTCGCAGCAGTATAATTACTGTTTGAGTGCAGCAATAAACTCTCGGGACTCGGCAATTGATTTGTCCATTTCCGCAATAAGCTTTTTTACATCCTTGTCAATGCTGGTGAGTTCGCCTTTGAGAGAGGCAATTGCTCGCGCATTGAGATTGTGTTTAAGATAAAGCGTATGGTCGTGAAAGGTGTCGAGAACTGGTTGTAAACTGGCTTCCGAGCGTCGCATCGCTTTCATCAGACGCTCATAGTCACGGTGGGTCTGCTTGAGTTTTTTCTCGCTGTCACGTTTTAGTGAATCGCTATTGTAAAGGTCGATTTCATCTTCCCATTCATCAAACAGGGCTTCGGATACACTTTCTACCGCATCAATTCGGTCGCGAATTTCCTCTGCGGCCGCGAGACTCTTTTCGTATTCCTTGTTCAGTTTGTTGTAAATCGCTTCGAGATCACCACCGTCGTAGTCGACAACCGAACTGAACTGTTCAAGCGCATTTTTAAACTGTTGTTGGCCTTCCTCTTGAGCTTCGGTGACATCTTCAATACGATCCACCATAATTTCACGTTTATGATAACCGACTTTCTCCATGGCGGAGTAGTAGGTTGATTCACAACCGGTGACTAGTAGAGCCAGACTGAGTATTAATGTGAAGCGGGGAAGATTAAAGTTCACGGCTAGTCACGCTCTTTCATGGCTTTTTCGATTTTTTTATCGGTCTTATACTGGCTCAAAGCATAGACAGACCAGATGGCGGCGGGAATCCAGCCAATCAAAGTCAGTTGTAAAATCAGACAGATGATGCCTGCAAACGGGCGGCCAATGGTAAAAAACTGTAGCCAGGGTAGCAGCAGGGCGAGAATCAGGCGCATGTTTTAACCTCGTTATAGTGTTCGCGGCAGACAATGGTGTTGGATAGTACACGAAGGAGTGTGCTTAATCCATTCAAAGAGTGGCTTAAGGAGATGGCGTTATAGTAGGCCTTTGAGGCGGTTGTAAGCGGGCTGTTCTATAAATCGGAAACTTAATTCCGCAACAGCAAAAACCACTGCTGTCGTTATGACAAGATAACCAATATTGGAAAAATATCCTTGCCAACCAAAACTGCTCCAGACAACACTGATTAAACCAGTCACTATCAAGTGGCACAGATATAAGGAATAGGAGCTATCACCGAGGTGGGCGAGTGCTGCAGTGCCTTTGGCCTTGTGAAACTCCAGTGAAAGAAAACCGTAGACGATCATCACTGAAGGAATGCCCCAGGCGAGGAAGCGCCATGTTTCAATATCACTGATAAAATAGCGTGCGATAAAAATAGCAGGGAAGCCGGTTAACACAAATAGTAAGGCAGTCTGTCGTGACAAAAACCGCTGTTGTAAATAAATGTAACCAACAAATACCCCGGCAAGAAATTCAAGAACGATCGGATTAGTGTAAAAAGTGATGTCTTTGAACGACCAGTACACCTGGAAGGGATTGGCGAGAAAGCCGGCGAGGCAGGTGCCGGCTAGCCAGATAGTCAGTGCCAATAGGCGCCAGTGTCTTGGTAGCAATAGTGTTATTGTAAAGACAAGATAGAAGTACATTTCATAGTTGAGTGTCCAGCCTACCATAAGCACGGGAAAGCCATCGGGAATAAACAGCAGGCTTTTCACGACTCTATCCACATCGGGTATGTCGCGGTTAAATGCTATGTACAAGGCGATAATCAGCAGAGTGTAGAACCAGTAAAGTGGTACGATGCGAATAACCCGGCGATAAAGAAATCTCCCGGCTATTGCAGGGCCGCTTGCTGTATCGCGGTTGATATACACCATAATAAAACCGCTGATAACAAAAAATAGATCAACTCCCCAGGAGCCATCAAAATTGGCAAACAGCATATGCCCGGCATCCACCAGTTCCTGGCCATTTTTAATATGGAACAATGCAACTGCCGCAGCGGCAATAGCGCGTACGGACTGAATCGAATCCAGTTTAAGCGTTGGTAAGGCCATGCTGTCTATGCGAACTTGTTATTATGTGCTGTGGTCGAAATAATGGTGTCAAACTGGCAAGCCTTGAGGGCAATGAGTCGGGGAATTATCCGTCTGTGCAGTAAGGTTTGTCAATTTGCGCACTATAAAAGGTAACTTTTCTTCCGCAACAGACTGTCATACCATAGATGCCAGTATTTTAAAGGGGAAATAGGTGATGAAGAAAATATTACGGTTATTAATGATATCAGGTTTGCTGCTGAGCTTTTCGCAGTTTGCAATAGCGAAGGGAGCCAAGGTATTGACCGATGTAAAAACCGACCTGAATGGCATGGACGTCACCCATGAGATTTTTGCTTATGAAAAACAGATCACCATGAAACTCAATAATCTATCCGGCGTTGCGGCACGATGTGAAGCTGAATTTGATCTGAAAGCCCAGTCAAAGGAAAGACGCAAGGCAACGATTGAGTCGGGTAAATCTCATACGATGGTGGTTAGACTGGGCCGCACGCAAACCAAAATTAATATTAATCTGACTTGTTATGATGCCGCAGCTGGTGCGCCGGAAGAAGGCGACAAGGGGGCAGAGCAGGATGAGCCTTCAGTCGATGTCAGTGGCTCGGTCGGGGTGGAAGTGAGTAAATAGCCGTTAGCTGTTTGGCGGGCTTTTCCGTATAATTCGCGCGAGTTTTAGTAACAAGCCTGTTGACCCATGACTGTCAGAACCCGTATCGCACCGTCGCCAACTGGTGATCCCCATGTTGGCACGGCGTATATTGCCCTGTTTAATTTGTGTTTTGCCCGCCAACACGGTGGCCAGTTTGTTTTGCGCATTGAAGATACTGACCAGCAGCGCAGTACTGCGCAGTCGGAGCAATTGATCTTTGATTCATTGCATTGGCTTGGACTGGATTGGGATGAAGGGCCGGACAAGGGTGGCCCTCATGGACCTTACCGCCAAAGTGAGCGCGGTGATATTTACCGTGAATATGCTCGCCAATTGGTTGATGCCGGGCACGCTTTTCACTGCTACCGCACACCGGAAGAACTTGAGGTGCTGCGCAACAGCCGCCGTGAGGCTGGATTGGCCACGGCATTAAAACCGAGTGATCTGGCTTTGCCAGAGGCAGAAGTCGCAAAACGTGAGGCGGAAGGCGCACCGAGTGTGATTCGTATGTATGTGCCAGAAGAAGGTGTATGTACCTTCCAGGATCGCTTGCGTGGTGAAATCGAGATCGACTGGGCTCAGGTAGATGCGCAAATCTTGCTCAAGCAAGATGGTATGCCCACATACCACCTGGCTAATGTGGTGGATGATCACCTGATGGAAATCACCCATGTGATTCGCGGTGAGGAGTGGATCAATTCTGCGCCAAAACACAAGTTGCTCTATGAGTACCTGGGCTGGGAGATGCCGGAACTGATTCATTTACCGCTACTGCGTAATCCTGACAAATCCAAACTCAGCAAGCGCAAAAACCCGACAAGTATCCTGTTTTACCAACGCATGGGTTTTATGCCAGAGGCCCTGACCAATTATCTTGGCCGTATGGGCTGGTCGATGCCCGACGAAAGTGAGAAATTCACGCTGGAGCAGATGCTTGAGGCTTTCGATATTGATCGTGTCTCTCTTGGTGGACCGGTATTTGATATGGAAAAGTTGCGTTGGCTCAACGGTTGCTGGATTCGTGAGGAATTGACGACAGAAGAATTTGCCGAACGTCTGATTAAAAACTGGTCTTATAACCAGGAATATCTACTTCCGGCGCTGAAACACCTGCAACAGCGTGTAGAGATATACAGCGATGTCGCACCGGCAGCCTGTTTTCTCGTCTCCGGCATGTTGGAAATAGATGACGAGAATTTTCGTCAGGGCTCAAGACTGGAGCTCGAGAAGCAACGGGAAATTTTGCAATTCTCTCTGTGGAGAATGGAAGATATGCTGGACTGGAATCGCGACTTGCTATTTGCAATGCTTAAAGACCTTTCAGAAAAGATGGATATTAAGCTGAAGGATTTCCTGACTCCGATCTTTATCGCGATTGCCGGTAGTACTTCTTCATTCTCCGTGATGGATTCAATGGAGATTCTCGGCCCGGATATGAGCCGAGCGCGCCTGCGCCACGCGCTGGAGGCATTGGGTGGTGTTTCGAAGAAAGCCGCGAAAAAGCTTGAAAAGGCCTATAGGAAACTGGATGAAGGTGCCTCTGGGCCAGAGGAAGATTAAAGCCATAAAAAACGCGGCAATTTGCCGCGTTTTTCGTGTTGGTGGAGCTAAGCGGGGTGAGAAGTGACGGAGGCAAAACGCTGTTTTGTCCGCTTCGAACGCCCACGACCTACCGGGAGTGGGCCGGGGGATCGCGCTTGTGTGACACCCATAAAAAACGCGGCAATTTGCCGCGTTTTTCGTGTTGGTGGAGCTAAGCGGGATCGAACCGCTGACCTCAACACTGCCAGTGTTGCGCTCTCCCAGCTGAGCTATAGCCCCGTAATTTCTATATTGAGGTTCTGATACGCAAGGGGTGAATAGCCCCTTGATCAGGAGGACGGCATTCTAGAACCAAGGCCCTCAACTGTCAATGTGAGAATGGTCTTATCCTGCTTTGCTATATTTCATTCAATCAGCTTATATTAAAAGTATAAAGTAGCTATTGCCTGGGTTATCTGCGCTAAGGTGACTAACTTTATGGCATTGTTGTGGTAACAGTTTAATTAGTAGTCTTGCGCAACAAACTAAAAACAGGTTTGCATATTTGTTTGGATAGTGTAGTCTCTTTAGTTGCAGCGCGTTGATTTGTACGTGCGAACGAACTGGTTAAATGCTTTGCTAAAAAGAAAAACAGTTTTGTGTACACGCTAGCCAAGCGAATACACTGGCGGCACAAGCCCTACACTTGTGCTGCTTTTTTTACATAATAAACAATCTATAGACTGTACTGTTATTTGGAGGGTTGATCATACTTCAGCAGGGCTGTGGTGAATAATGAGTGTTACACGGGAAGTTGGTGTTATGAAAAAGTCTTTACCTCTATTTATGGCTATTGCATTGGTGGCGGTGCTTTATTGGTATTCAGGCAAACAGAGTGATGAGTCGCTTGAAGAATCTCGCCCCGCGATTTTATCAGAACCTGTAGTACCTGTTGTACAAACGCAAACCGAAAGTACAGCGCTGCCACCATTAACAAAAAATTTGCCGCTAGCAACACAGCCGGTTGCAGATTCGTCTGAAAATATTTCTGTAGTCGCGGCACAATCTGTTGAAATTGACGAGGTATCAGAACCTATTGTCAAAGCGCCGAATGCTTTGGCTGGTAGTGATAGCCGCGTTTTTATCGCCGTGCAGGATCTAAAACCGGAATTGGCCCAGTGGTTAGTGGATCGTGAGCTTGTGCGTAAAATTGTACTCATGGTGGATTTGATGGCGCAGGGTGACATTCCGGTCAAACATCGCCCACTGGATTACGCCATGGATCAGTTTAGAGTTGTGCAGCGAGGGCAATCCTATGAAGTTGATCCGAAAAATTATGAACGCACCATCCCTTTGGTATTTGCTTTAACGGCGATTTCGCCGCAGCGCCTGGCAGACTATTATCGTGGCTGGTATCCCTTGCTGGAGCGTGCCTACGCAGAGCAGGGGCGTAATGATCATTTTGATAATCGTGTCCATATGGCAATTGATAATATTCTTCAGGCACCACCTGCGCCACAAGGAGCCTTGCTAAAACAGCCGCGGGTGCTTTATCAGTACGCAGACCCCGAACTGGAGCAGGCCAGTCATTTACATAAATGGCTGTGGCGTCTCGGTCCGGAAAACCAGCAGCGCATCCAGCAGTTTTTACAGAGCTTCAAACAATATTTGCTGGCGGAGTAATAAAAAACATTCTTTCAGACATAAAAAAGCGGGGCAGGCCCCGCTTTTTTATGTCTGAAATTGAAGCTGGATTAAAAACGATAATCAAAGCCAATATGAGTATAGGAGGGTTTGTCGAAAATGATGCGAAGGCCATCTTCGGTATCCAGTGCATCAATATGATCGATAGTGTGAGCAATACGAACAGAAAAGCTATCGAGGAAGTTATAACGCATGCCGAGGCCATAGCTGAAAAAGTTTTCCCGTTCGCTAAAAGATGGGAAGCCATTAATGTAGGTATTTGGCTGGTAATATTTGGCAGAACTGCCACCAAGTTCGGCGTAAAGACCAAAACCTTCGGTGTTAATAATATTCCAGATCATAAAGCCGCCTAACTGATACACGTCAACTTCAAAATCAACGTCAAACAAAACGCCACCTGTACTACCGAGATTAACCTTGCCATTCGGGTTGCCGCGCATATAACGCAATTCGAAACGTATGACGTCCTCTTTGTCTTTGTAGTTGCCTGACCAGCCGCCATAGATAATGTAGTTGGTGTCTTCAAGATCGTTTACAAGCTCGTAATCAGCGGCACCAATGCCGATATAGGCGCGGCTAGTCAAGTCGCCAGTATTTTGCGCCATTGCGCTCTGACTGACAAAAACAGCCAATAAAATAAGAAGGTATTTATACATGTTTAACTCCTGGATATTCTATTTTAAACCTGTGCCTGCTATCAGGGAGGGTAATGGTTACTATTATGCTGAAACAAAAAGCGGCCATGAAACTGTATGAGTGTTCATAACCGCTAATAATGGTTAATCTTATTAGTCCTAGAAACGATAATCTAAACTGAATTGGGCGTAGGCCGGCTTATCAACATCAACCGTACCGTAGATATCGTATTTTACCTGATCGATATGATCAATCGTATAGCTCAAGCGTGCTGAAAAGTTATCGAGGAAGTTATAACGAAAGCCAAAACCATAGCTGAAGAAACTTTCACGTTTACTTTCATAAATTTTGGTATTGGTTGGAATTTCCTCGTAGTTCACATAGTACTTCGCTGAATTGGCGCCGAGTTCAACGTACATGCCAAAGCCTTTAGTGTTAATAAAGTTGTAGATACCGTGAACACCCAGCTGATAGACATTCATGGCAGTGCTATCAACAACTACACCGTTAGAGGTATTTTCATCGGTTGGCTCAGCTCGCATATAGCGAAGCTCAAGGCGCATAATGTCGCTCTTATCTTTATAGTCAGCTGACCAGCCGCCGTAGAGCAGATAGGCAGTATCATTGATGTTGTTGAGTTCGTAGTCGGCAGCACCGAGACCAATATAGGCACGGCTGTTAAAATCACCGCTTTGACCTTGTGCCAGTACAGACTGGCTGGTGAATGCGGCCAGCAGGATAAATAGATACTTGTACATGTTTTAACTCCTTGAGCTTTTCAATTCGGTTCTCGGGTCTGCGGTTGTTTTACAGGCTGTCAGATACTGCTCTGCAAACAGGCATATATATGGCCAATGCCCTTGTCACCGTTGCTGAAACGAAGGTTAAACCTGCCAAAATAAATAAGCAATCACGAATTCGCCAATATTTTTTTAGACCACAAGATATAGTGGTTTGAAAGACTTTTTAACACAATTCTATAAAAATATTTTTTAAATATGTGTTATATCTCACTGAATCACAAGGGAAAACTTCAGCCTAGAATCTGGTTTAAGAAGATACGTTAACAGTTTGAAACTATCTGGCGTATTGGCTGCTGTGCTGATCTTGCTGCAGGGATCAAACAGGGCAAATTGTATAAGGCCTGGATTTGGCAAATGTAGCCAGGGTAACGATAATAGCGCGACTGAATAACACCGGGTTTCCATACTGTAATGAAAGCTACGATGAAGAAAATCTGTTCCTCCTGTCTATACTTGTGGCTACTTTGTTTGGGCTTGCTGCTGACAGCTTGTAGTAGCCCTGTGGAGCAACCAGTGCCTGAAAGTGATACCGCAAGTATTGGTGCCTCAATCGGGGTTAAGAATGGCAACTGGCTATTTTTGATTGATTTTGTCGAAGGCGGACCAGTAGATAAAAACGGGGTGATTCGTGAGGGTGATAGACTCATCGGCATCAAGGAGAGTCCGGGTGCTGAAGTTGTGGATGTGCATAGCCTCAGCCAGCAAGAGGTCGTTGACCTGATTCAGGGGGCACCGGGTACAGAAGTCACTCTGAGACTGATGCGCAACTATACGACGTTTTTTATTACCCTTGAGAGGGAATTAATAAGATAACTCAAGCCTGCAATTTACAGCAGCTAAAAATTGGAGTCTTAATTAAACAGGGTTTCCCAAATAAGTGGTATTTGGGCATGCAGCGGCAACTTATTCATCGAGGGCAGCAAGGGCGCCACAGGCACTGTGATCAACCTTGAGCACAAGATCCTCTTCATCAATCATATCGTTGCGCAAGTAGTAGTGGGTGGATCGATATTCCGCCCAATGTTGCCTGAAAATATTCTCTTCGCGAATTGCCTGGCCTTCTGAATCAAAATACAGCCAGGTGCCGTTCATTTTATGGCGCGCATGTGAAAGCTCATGAAACAGGTTCTGTAGTGCAGTAAATTCGATAAATCCGCCTTTTTCACCGCGTACACAGTTAGTGCCCTCCATTTCCATATCGAGGTAAAACTTGATAAATGCATCCTCACCGACTCCATTGACGAGGTTTTTGCTAAGCCGGGCACCGGTAAGGCCCGCGGAGTATAACGCTGTATCGTGGTGATAAATCAATAAACGGTTGCCGCTGTCATTGATAGCTTCCAATGTTGTTCTGCCGATTTCAGTGAGTTTGATCAGATCCAGCCAGCGGAACACCCGGACTGCCTGTTCAAATGACTCTACCTGGACATAAACACTGGTGGAATATTCGAAGACGCTGCTACCCACCTCTGGTTCAGAGGATTCGGAGCCTGCGGCAAACAGGGGCATTGCGAAGATCAGGAAGGGCAGCAATGCCAGCTTTGCCAGGGTGACGCTTTGTTTCCGCAGGTTGTTCGTGCTAACTACACGCATGTAACCACCGGGATTTTCTTATTATCTGCGCTTTCCAGTATAAAAATCTTTATACTTTATTAATAGAAAATATAGGATTTTTTTATTTTTAAAAGTTATAAGCACAATCCCTTTAATAAGTAAAATAAACAGCTAAAACAGGCAGCGACAGCATGATTCAGTTTGCGTTCAGCCCGGGGTTGCTACCCTGCGCACTGACTGGCTGACAGTCATAATGAATAAACGTATAGTGAACTGAAACGCAGGAGTAAATATGAAAGCAAGATATATGAGTGAAAAAGGCCCTTTAAACAGGATGATATTGGCAGTGTGTCTGATGTTGATGGCCGGGCTGGTTCAGGCCAAAACCACGCTGGATGCTGAGGACTATATCGGAACCTGGTATGAACACCATGGTATGCCTCTACCGCAAAGTGCCGAAGAGCTTGCCGGTATTGCGAGTGGTACACTCACAATCAGTGCAGATTTCAACTTTACCTTTACTCGTGAAATAAGCTATGACCTTGTGACATTCAGTGCGACAGCCGAAGACGTGTTGTTTGGCGATGGCCTGATGGTGATTACCTTCCCGGCGGATGAAAATGGTCGCTATATCACGATTACCCTGCAGGGCTGGCATGCAGAGGAGGGTGCAAGGCTATTTGGCTCTCTGTATTTTCACGATGGTGCGAGTATTGAAAATGCCTACCCCCTGACATTTTCCATGCTACCTGTAACTCTTTAGAGGTATTCTATAAGATTTTACTAACTATTTGATTTTTAAGGAAAAATATATTGATAAGGCCTTTTATCATTGGTAAGGGGCCTTTTTTATAAGGGTTTAAGAAAATCAGTACTGTTTGACAAAATCCCGGTCTATAATCGCCCACTTTTAAAAACTCCGTGGACCATAATGACCTCTATGACCGACTCCCGTTTTAACCTTCCTATCCCTTACGGTTGGTACGCCGTTGCTATGTCCAATGCGCTTAAGGCAGGTGAATCCATGCCAGCGAGTTACTTTGGTGAAGAACTCGTGCTGTTCCGTACACAGTCGGGCAAGGCAAAGGTATTGAATGCGATTTGCCCGCATCTCGGCGCGCATCTGGGGTATGGCAGTTCGGTTAAGGGTGAATCACTTGCATGTCCATTTCACGGCTGGGAGTTTAATGGTGATGGTATCTGTACCGATGTACCCTATGCGCAGCAAATGCCGCCGCGTGTGGCTGATGGCAAGCAGTGTATTCGCAATTACCCCGTCGTAGAAATGGCAGGAGCGATCTGGGCCTGGTATCACCCGGAAGGTGCAGGGCCCCTTTTTGAGATTGAGGATGTTGCGGAATTGAGTGACCGACAGAGCTGGTCCGAGCCTACTGTAACCGAGTGGCGCATTAATGCACCGGTGCAGGAGATGGGCGAAAATGCGGTCGACAAGGCGCATTTTGAGACGGTACATAATATTGCTGAGATGCCGGCCAGTGATATCAGAACTGAAGGGCATCGGCGTACCTCAATTATGGATATGCGTCAGGCCTCGTATAACGAAGATGGTACGCGCAATGAAGATGAGCTAATGGATCGCAATATCACGACCATCAGTCTTGGTCCAGGCTATACGCTACAACGTTTTATCGGTCTGTGTGATATTGTCATGCTGGGTACGGTGACACCGATTGACGCAGAAACCACTTTGCTGCGTTTTGTTACGGTACAAAGCAAGGATATATCAGAGACGGGTGAGATCATCGCCCAGGCGATGTTGGAGACCCTCAATAGTCAGGTGGAGCAGGATATCCCAATCTGGAATCACAAACACTACCAGGAAAACCCGATACTGTGCGACGGTGATGGCCCGATTGCAATGTACCGCAAATGGTTTTCGCAGTTTTATGCTTGAATAATTTTATGCGGCTGATCGATTAAACAAAAACGGCACCGTCAGGTGCCGTTTTTGTTTGTATGTTGTGGGTATTAATCAAACACACCCGGGCATGAAGCAACATTGGCCAATGTACCATCCGGGCAAATAGATGTACCACTCCAGATTACATTGTCCGCTGTGACCGGGCAGTTACTGACAGTTGCACCGGTTAAGTCAGCCCAGACACTGATAGTTGAGTAGTAGGAGCTAACCGTACAGTTGCTAAAGGTAGCATTCTGGAAGTTACTGTCGCCTGCACCGGTCGAGCCGCCGAGGCGGAAGATAGTGGTAAAGGTGGTGCTGGTAAAGTTTGCGCCACTGAAATTACCGGGAAACTGATAGGGGCCTTCAATCGTCGCGTTACTAAAATCGGCATTTACAAAACGGCCTTCAATCTGGTTTGAGTTGGAGTCGGTGCTGTCAGTAAAGAAGTTCGCACCGGTAAAGTCGAGTACGGCTGTTGTATTGGTGTTGTCATGGGTTGAAAATAGAAAGCCATAGACAATTGAAGCATTAGTGAAGTTGAAGTTGCCGACCTGATCGCCCTGGAAAGAAGGGGAATTCAAAAAAGCACCAGAAAAGTTTGGTGCGTTTAACTCACCAAAAGCAGTATCAATGATGCGCGCGTCAATAAAACTTAAACCGTTGATGGCGCCGCTAGCACTACGCATTTTAACGTTTTCCAGTTCGGCGTTATCGAAGTTGGCATTGGTCAGCGTAGCATTATCAAGATCCAGACCTGTGATTTCTGCATGTTGAAACTTGGCGCCGATTAGAGTGGCATTATCAAAATTGCCTTTGCTAATCGTGGTGTAAGAAAAATCAGCATTGTCCAGGATGCTGAAATCAAAGTCGTGTTTTAATTTGATACCTTTAAAGTCAGTATTATCGATAACCTTGCCACTAAATACATCAGCATCAGTGTTGAGGAAATTTACACCAAATAGCTTCAGTGAGGCTGCGGAGTTGGCAGATAGATTGGCACCGGAGCCGAACAGAATGTAGCGGCTTGAGCCTTCACGCATTTCTTCACAGTACCAGCTATCACCGGATGGGGTTGGGTATGGACAACCGGTGAGCTCAGCTGCAGAAAAGCCATCGACATCATTCGTGTCGTACATGTCCCAGCCAGATAAATCCATGTTGGTCATTGTTGCGCCCTCAAGTGAAACAGTGACGTAGGCAGGATAGGGCATGGCGTAATTATTAACTGCGCCATCCCAGTAAGTATTGTCGAGGGTAACGGCATCAAAACCAGATGCGTCGTAAGTTGTACCAATAAACTGTGTTCCGGTCATGTCGACGCCATAAAAATTAATACCGGAAATATCTGCACCACTTAAATCGAGATTGGTAAAATCGGTGTCTGCGCCATCATGTAAGGTGCTCCATAATTCCGGTATGCCGGTATTGGGAAACTCGGAGCCGGCACCGAGGCATTTCTCTGCAATCGACAACCATTTACCTTTACTGGCAACACAGATGCCCTCGAGAATATTGTCGTATTCCTGAGCGGTTTTATTGCCGAGAGACAGTGCCAGTGTCGAAGTAAAAGCATGGGGAGATGAGGTCAGTAAGTGGCGAGGTGACAAGGTCTCGTAGCTGCCCGCATTGTGTTCAGAAACTTCCAGTTCCAGATACAGATCGTTGATATTGCCTTGCCACAGATCGATATCCCATGTGCCAGTAATCGGTGTCATGGTGCCGACCAGAAATGAATAAACACCATCGTTAACTTGCACATTGCTATGTGCTTCGGCATAGAGCAAGGTGCCGGTATTCAGGTCGTCATAGATATTGACGCGGAAATCGTAACCACCGGTTACGGGTACGCCACTATCATCAAGCAGGCGCCCTTGGTAGTTTAGTGGGCCAACCGGTGTGGCCGCGTAGGAAAGGGCGGGCAGTAAACAACATAGAACTACAGCAACAAGTCTTTTCATAACAAACCTCATTGAAACGATATTGAATTTAAACTGTTCACTACAACGATAGGATATTGGGGGACTGCTGGTCAGTCCACCCTGTTTTTATGCGCGCTATTCTACCCTGGTGGGTTCTCAAGCTGTATAAATAAATGCTTTTTTTGCTTAACCCGAGTATTAAGACCTACTGTTATTGTGGTCAAATGCAAAATTGTCAAAAAAACGTTAAGTTACCGCTGGCTATTTAAGAAAGGTAAAGAGAATGAGCTATAACTACGACCCTGAACTCAAAGATATCGTACCAATGTTGCCGGATTTTCCCATTGACGATGTGGATTCTTGCCGCAAAGCCATCGATAAGCTGATTGCAGGTTTTAATGCCGAGGTAGATACGCAGGGCCTCGAAGTCTCTGATAAAGCCATCCCGGGTTTTTTGAGTGCACCGGATGTTACTGTACGTCATTACTGCCCCGCAGGGATTAACGCGACTGATGAGCCATCAGCCGCATTGATCTATATCCATGGTGGTGGTTTTATTATGGGGAGTATTAATTCCGAGCACGCTGGTGCGGCGAGCCTTGCGAGCCGGCTGGGGGTTCAGGTGTTTTCGGTTGAATACCGCTTGGCGCCGGAAAACCCATATCCAGCTGGTTTGCTCGATTGTTATGCGGCCTTGCTCTGGGTCGCGGACAGAGCTTCGATGCTGGGTGTTAACCCGGAGCGTATCGGTGTGTGTGGCGCAAGTGCTGGCGGCGGTCTTGCTGCTGCTCTATGTCTGTATGCAAAGGAACAGCAGGGCCCAGCCATTTGTTTCCAATGCCTGGATATGCCGGAGCTTGATGATCGTTTGTTAACTGCGAGTATGCAGCAATTTGTGGATACCCCGATGTGGAACCGCTCGAAAGCCGAAGTAAGCTGGCGCTATTACCTTGGTGACAGTTATACCCCGGGCGGCAATGATGTGCCGATTACTGCGGCACCAGCCCGCGCGTTGGCAACTGATTTAAGTGGCTTGCCTCCGGCATATATTTCTGCGATGGAGTTTGATCCGTTGCGCGATGAGGCAATTGAATACGGTCTGAAATTGCTACAGGCGGGAGTACCTGTGCAGCTGGTAAGCTATCCGGGGACTTTTCACGGTTCCTCGCTGGTGGAAAACGCTGCAGTGAGTAAACGCGCTGATCGCGATTGTCTCGAAGCATTACGACGGGCTTTAGTTGTTTGAAACCTGGTTTATGTGTCGGTCTCGGGAATAAAAGCGGGCAGGGCTGCGACAAAACTTGCAGCGGGTTTTGCCAGCAAGGCCCGATCCGGGCAGGCTTGCACAAATGAGCGGGCAAGGCCACTGGCGGCAAGCCGCCGGTAAAACGGTAGCTCATCAACAAAAAATGGCAGTGTAGCGAGTAGAGAGTCACCCGTGTTAAAAGTATCGACAATATTGTCCTGAAAGATTTGCAGAGCTTCCAGCAATTGAGGGCTTTCCTGAATATCTACCAGAGGCTCCAGCGACCAGGTCATATCGCTGCGTAGCTCACACCTGCCGAGGAAATCACCAAAGTGGTCATCGCGCCAGCGCTGTGGTTCAATCAGGCTCAGTTTCCATTGCCGGTTTTTCAGATACAGATAGTAGGGTACTCCGGGTACAGGTTTGAAATGAAATTCTGCCGAGATAATCAGTAGCGAAACAAAGTAATCACTAAAAAGTTGTCGTGGCGCTTTTGTGCTTACATTCCTCGGAGTGAATGCCTGTAAGGCATCAAGAACAGGTACTGATCCCTTACCTTGTGGATTGGGATTATCGAGGGCAGGTGTTGCGGCTTTGCTCATGGCATTGATGGTATTGATTACAAGTCATTGTACGAGTATGTACGCTATATTGCGAATAATGCTGCTTCGGTTTAACGAGGGCAGACAGGTTTATGGCTATTTCCTACAATATCGGTGCTTTTGTCGATGATTGCCGAACATGAACAAGGTTTCTGACTTTTTTATCAAAATGAATCCGGTGATTCACCCGATTCTTGATTCCTGTTTTCATCGCCTGTTCAGCTCTCGTCTTGTATTGCTGAAATTTACTGGCCGTAAGTCAGGAAAGGAATTTGTCACCCCGGTGGGCTATAGCAAGTTCGGCGATACCATTCTCATTGGACTCACCGAGACCCATAATCGCAATTGGTGGCGTAACTATCGCGAACCCTGGCCGATGATGCTCAAGCACAAAGGGCGCTGGCTTGAAGGGGAGGGCCTGGTGGTAGTTCCCGGCAGTGAGGAATACGTGGCCTGGTGCGATAAAATTTTCACGCGTGATGCGTTTATGCCGAAAATATTCAAAATCCATGACTATAACCCGGACGAAGGCCTACAGGACGGTCAGCTACAGATTCTCCTTGAAAATGGTTCAGGGCTCGTAAAATTTACCCGTCAGGCCTGATGCCGCTTGTCCGCCCGGGTGTGGGTGTTCGACTGCGGCTTTTTCCAGTAACATATCCCTTCTTTACAGCCGGACTTTAATATCTATACAGGCACCACAGGAGAAGTCCACGATGAGCGAATTAATTACAAAATGCCCGAAATGTGAGACAACCTTTAATGTCCCGCACGAATTATTGACAGTGGCCAAAGGCAAGGTGCGCTGTGGTCACTGTCGCCATGTATTTAATGCGTCGATGTATCAGGTTGGAGGTACAGTGCCTACGGTGGCTAAACCGGCGGAGCCCGAACCGGTCGAGCAGGGAGGTAAGTTCCAGTTCGATCAGAACGAAATTGATGGCTCCACCGCCGAGGGTTTTATTACCAAACTGGAAATGCCTGCAATCAATACCTTTGGTGAAATGCGAGCTGTGAAAGACGATGATGTACAGCATACAGTAAACGAAGATGCAATTGCGGATACGCAATCTGTTCAGCTCATTGACATTCCTGATGACGGAAGTAGTGCGGATCGCTTTAATACGACGTATGTTGATGAAGTTACCGGCGAATTGTTGTCTAAAAAGGATGAAGCCGATGAAGATTGGATTCAGGATCTTTTAAAAGACGACGACTAACTAATCCGCTATTTATCTTGAAGAGAATTGCTATTTTTGTAGATGTGCAAAACATCTATTACACCACCCGGGATGTGTACGGGCGGCAGTTTGATTATCGTAAATTCTGGCAAAAAATCAGCGAGCAAGGTGAAGTAGTTTGCGCGAACGCCTATGCGATCCAGCGTAACGATGATGGGCAGATAAAATTTCAGGATGCCCTTAGACATATTGGCTTTGATGTCAAGCTCAAACCTTTTACACAACGCAGTGATGGTTCCGCAAAAGGCGATTGGGATGTGGGGATTACGATTGACGTAATGGAAAGTGCTCCACAAGTAGATGTAGTGGTGCTGTTATCCGGTGATGGGGATTTTGAAATCCTTATGCATAAAATTAAAATGGACTATGGTGTTACAACCTGTGTCTACGGCGTACCTGAGTTGACAGCGAGGGCTTTAGTTGAAGTGGTTGATCAATTTTGCCCGATTGAGGCAGACAGTTTATTGAATTACTCACGCGAATAACTTATGAACAAGAAAATTCGTTATGACAGAAGAAGATTTACGTGAAGCATTATTTCAGATAATGCCCTTTGGTAAATACAAGGGGCGAAAATTGATAGATTTGCCAGAGCCTTACCTGGTCTGGTTTTATAGCAAGGGGTTTCCGCAGGGAAAACTTGGTCAGCAGTTGGCATTGATATATGAAATCAAGCTCAATGGATTGGAAACCATGTTTAAAGATATTGATCATCAGACAGCTGGCAAGGAGAAGTAATGGTTACAGGTTTGAAAGTGCTACTGATAACATTGCTTACGCTAGCTATTCTCGCAGTTGGTTTTCGTGCAGGTATGCTCTATCAGAAAAGTGATCATTCAGATTATGGATATGATTACGATAATTATGAGGAAGACGAGTTGCCGGAATTGCCCCGTACTTTGAGTCACTCAGAAACAGGTTGTTACATTGATGGCAAACGGGTACTCAATCAACAATTATGTGATGATGCTCCAATTCGTTTGCAGAGAAAATCATGCTGGTTCGAAACAGAAGAAGACTGGCCAGTTACCGAATGCTACGACATGTATGTGCCGGAAAACCATTTGCAGCCACAGGGTCGAAGTATTAGTTTCCCGGTTCTGGTTTTTCGGGCGGAGTACTATACACAGCAGGCACCGGTGTTACACCTTGGTGGCGGTGGGCCGGGTAGTCCGGTATACATGTCCGCCAATGATATCAATCAAAATATTTGGCTGTATTATTGGGATATGTCGTTGGGGTGGGGTGCTGATTTATACATTATTGATCCACGTGGATTGGGTAAGCCATTGTTGAATTGCCCCGATTATTATGAAACTTTTCTTGATGTTGCTGCAGAAATTCGCACTCCGCAGGAGGATTATGAGAGAACCTATAAAATTTATAGCGAATGTTATTCGCAGCTATTAGCTGAAGGTGTCGATTTTTCTCAATACAACAGTACAGCTGTTGCTAAAGATGTTGATTTGCTGCGATATACACTGGGGCTTGAGCAATGGAATCTGTTTGGTATTTCCTATGCATCACGTTATGCACAAACTGTAGCGCGCGATTTTCCTGAGCGTGTCAATGCTATGGTGCTTGATAGTGTGGTCTTTCCGGATATTCGCTATACAGAAACCGGTATGTCGGATGCAAGAGATGCATTTAATCATGCGTTTGAGTTTTGCGAAAATGAAAGCTGGTGCCGGCGTGATTTCCCCGATCTTGAAAAGCGTTTTTGGCAAGTAGTCGAGGATCTTGAAGCGAATCCGCTGTCTCTGGCTGTTACGCACCCGGACAATTATACCCGAACAAATGTGATGCTTAATGGTCAGCGCTTTCTATCCAGTGTATTCAGTGATTTGTATGACAGCAATTTTCTTTACGACCTGCCCGGGATGATAGCGAGTCTGGAACACAGAAATGCGGACATGGTTGCGCCGACAGTGCGAAACTGGCTGTTATTTCAACTGGATGAGGAGTATGCCGATTTATCTGCTTCAGCTCACTATTGTTTTGAAGAGTATCCGTTTGTAAACCATGAGCATGTTTTCAAAGATCAGGAAGAACATGCGCCTAATGACTGGTACAAAGATATGGCCAGACTGGGTAGTGAGTACGAAAAGAAATATTGTGATCTATTCAATTTTCCAACTCCTCCACAGCAGGAGGGGAAAATGCAGAAAACTGATGTGCCTGCATTGCTATTACATGGTGAGCTGGATCCGGTGTTGCCGGTTAAGGATGTTAGGAAACGCATCAAATATTTTCCCAATGGTGAATACCTGATTTTTTCTTCACTTGCCCATGGGGTCGTTGACATGGATGCCTGTGCTGAAGAGGCAGCAGGGGATTTCTTTTACGGCAATTTTAATAGAAGCTATTACGAAAGTTGCCTGTAGACTGATATATAGTCTTTTTATTTGTAGGGCTAAAAAATAAAAAGAGGGGATTAATGTCCTGCCCCGGTAAACCGCAGTGCCATGCAATCAGTGATTGATGGTAACCTTTCTGCAAAATATCAGGTTGTTATTATGAATATTATCGCTACAGCAGTTGTTTTGCTGACAACACTATTGGCAGTTCCTCTATTCTCATGGTTTTTTGGTACGCCGCTTGGCACCACAGAAATGGCGGCACTTGAGACGGTTGTTTATATGATGCTGGGGGTGGCCTTGCTGTGTTTTGTTGTAGGTGAGTTAACCAACAATGTCAGTCAGGTCGATAAAGTCTGGAGTCTTGTGCCGATTGCCTATGTCTGGACTGTAACTGATTATGGCGACTATGCGCCGCGCCTTGTGATTATGGCGGTACTGGTGACGCTGTGGGGAGCGCGTCTGACTTACAACTTCTCTCGCCATGGTGCTTATCAACTGAAATTCTGGGGAGGTCATGAAGACTATCGGTGGGAAATTTTGCGTCAACGCCCGGAATTTCAAAAGCGTTGGGTCTGGAGCCTGTTCAATTTTGGTTTTATATGTACCTATCAAAATACCGTTATTTTGTTATTTACCTTGCCGACTATTGTTGTGTTGCAAAATCCTGATACCCCCCTGGGTCTATGGGATTATGTGTTGGCGGGGCTGCTGTTTGGTTTGATTGTATTTGAAACGATTGCTGATAATCAGCAATGGAGCTATCAGACTGCAAAATATGCAAAAATCAATGCGGGTGAAGCGCTGGAAGGCGATTATAAGAAAGGTTTTCTTGATAAAGGTTTGTGGGCCCTGTGCCGCCACCCAAATTACTTTGCTGAGCAAAGTATCTGGGTATGTTTTTACTTTTTCAGTGTTATTGCCTCTGGTGAGTGGTTTAACTGGAGTATTGCCGGCTGCTTGCTGCTTGTTGTGTTGTTTCGCAGTAGTTCAAGCTTCAGCGAAGAGGTTAGCGCAGAAAAATATTCACTTTATACAAACTATCAAAAAACGGTGCCGCGCTTTTTTCCAAAATTTTGGTAGTGCTACTCAGCTTTCGCTTTGGCCATGGACTCAGCAGTGATGAGCATAATGGTCATAAGCAAAAAAGCCATTAGCCAACAAATGATGGAAATATAGATTTCTCCCTGTGGTGGTGCAATGGAAGGCATCACAAAACCCTGTTGCGGGAGCAGTATAAAAGTAAGGCCTGTTGAAATTGTAATGATGGCCATAATCAGGCTGGCTCGAAGACTGATTGTCATATAGGCGATTAGTGGAGAGCAAAACAACAATACCATAACCGGTGATGACGCGCCGCCAGTATAGAAAGCACCGATAGCAACGGAGAGATAATATTGCACAGAATAGGCTGCTGCGGTGACTCTTAGATTACCGAAGGACTGAAAGTAAAGGTGTTGGCTGACTAGCCATGTAAACACAACGAGATAACTGATCAGAGCGGTTGAAAAATCAATACCGGTGATTAACTGGACACATAGAAAAAACAGCAGGGCGGCCAGCGGAGTGAGAATAGAGCATATTAACATGGCAACCATAGCCCTTGTCCGTACTATGTCCGAGGGGTGGATGTCAGGTTTTTCCGCTAACTTTCTTGGTACAAAGCGATCCAGAAAGGTGTTAACCGCAAGTGTATTCATGATTTTTCAGAGAAATCCTTTGCTGTGTATTGTGCAAAAGCCTAATGATGAACGCAAGTCCGGATGCTGAATTCCTGATGATTCGGGGTAAAAACTGTTATTTCTTAAAGACTATATGGGTAATCTGATTGACCCCTGCCAATACACCAGCCAGTATGGTCTGAAAAGAACTGACTGCCAGGTAGTTTCCAGGCTGTAAATTCTAAATTGACAGCATAGACTGGCCCATTTTTGTTATCTTCTGTTTATGTCTTTCTCATCAATGGATTATTTATTTAAAGACTCTCGCGTACTGGTTGTCGGAGGCAGTGGTTTTATCGGTGCCTGGATTGTCAGGCAGTGTCTGTTGCAGGGCTTGCGGCCGGCAGTATTGAGCCGGCAACAGCTGGAAGAGCACCCGTTGTTTGGTGATCAGGTTGAGGTGATACAGGGAGATCTTGAAAGTCTGACAGAGACAGAGTACGTCGAGCTGCTGGAACCGTTTGACAAACTGGTTTTTGCGGCTGGCGTAGATGAACGGGTTGCACCTGTTGGTGATGCCTACACCTTCTATGCTCATGCCAATATTGAACCTTGCAGAAAGCTGTTTGCCGCGGCACAGCGCAGTGGTATTACTCATGCAGTCTTGTTGAATTCCATTTTTGCCATGTTGCACCACCAGCACCCTGAGCTGGCGTTAGCTGACAGACATCCCTATATTCGTAGTCGTGTTGAACAGAACGAATGCTGTCAGTCATTGGCCCGTGATCATTTTGTACTGACGACCCTTGAAGTGCCCTGGGTTTTTGGTGTGCCGCTGGAGTCTTTTGAAAAGAGCATTATTGCCTCGGAAGACTGCTTGCACAGCATTGAAAATATTCCACAGATCAAACAACATTGCCCATCCCAATGGGATGCGCTAATTGACTATGTACGTGCTGCTGCACCACTACTGGCCTGTCGGGGAGGGACCAGTGTGATATCCGTTGAGTCGCTTGCAGAAGCTTGTGTGGCGGCTTTGCATAAACCAGAGTCTTCGTCGGTGCTGGCAGTGGGAGATATTAACCTCAGCTACAGAGATCTGCTAAAACAGCTGTGTGTATTTGCCGGGCGCCGTGATGCGCACGTGACCAATATTAATGATCAGTTATTTCTGGAATTAATGAAAACCGGTGGCGCTTTCAAACGATTGTTGAATATTCAGTCAGGTCTCAATACGGGGTACATCGGTGATCTATTGTTAAGCAATCTTTATGTGGATGTCGAAAAAGCGCACGCCTTGCTGGGTTACCGCACCGGTGTGGCATTGCAGGCAATGGAAGTGTTGGTGAAAACGCGTCCGGAAAACCGTCTGCTTAAAAACTGGCGGCAGATGCTTAATATGTCACAGGCGATGATGCTGAATAGCGGCAAAACAAAAAAAACGGAGAAAGAGTAAAAAGCGGGTTACGCGCCTTCACGGAAGATAGTGGAAATGTACTCATCCTCGTCGACGGAGAATTCTTCGTCAAGAACGGGAATATCGTCGAAGATAGAACGGGGTTTCATTGGTGAAACCTTGAGAATATGATTAATATAATCAATACATTCCTGCATTGAAGCAAAACGTTCATCGGGATTTTTCGCAAGCATTTTGTCAACCAGCGGTTGAAATTGTTCAAAATGGCTATTGAGCTTGGGGACATCCATTTTAATCTGGTTAATCAGAGTGTCCTGCATGTTTTCACCGCGAAACGGATTTTTTCCGGTGAGCATTTTTATAAATACGAGACCGGCACTGTATATATCTGTGCGCTCATCCATTGGCCAACCCTGTGCCTGCTCAGGGCTACAGTAATCCGGACTGCCGGCAATCGTTGCAGAAATCTTCGGTTTGACACTGGCGGGCCCCTGACAGCGTTTGGCAATGCCAAAATCCGTGAGCACCAGTGAGCCATCACGGCGGAACAGGATATTGGCCGGTTTGATATCACAGTGAATCAGACCGTGGTTGTGGACGTATTGCAACACATAGGCCAGTTCAATCAGCATGCCGAGTGCCTGAATTTCACCAATATCCCGCTTTATGCGCTGCTGCAAATCGCCACCTTCAAGGTACTCCATCGCCATGTAGAGACAACCATTATCAAGGCTGCCCCATTCGTAGATGCGCACGACATTGATGTGATGTAATTCCGAGAGCATTTTGGCTTCATGGAGAAAGGATTCAGCGACTCGCGGATCGGGATTTTCAGGTTCGTAAACCTTGAGAGCGAGCTTGCGACCACCATCATCCGGCTGCGCGAGATAGACCTTGGCCATACCGCCTTTGGCAATCAGGCTTTCGATCGTATAGCCGGGTATCTGTGGAAAAGTCATCGCCATTGAGTCTATAAAGTGCTGATTAATAGTACTGATTGTATGCTTTTTGGCGCAGCAAAAGCGTGCTAGCCAAGGCCCAAAATCAACCGCTGGTCAAGCATTGATCTTTAAGCAAAGATTTTGGCATTAGTGCGGCTTTATTTATGCATTATGCTTAATGGGTATGTATTAAGTTGGCTGATTTTCAAGCACTTTGTTCGCTCAGTGTGGGTACGTCACTATCGGCGATAAGCAGTTCATCGAGCATATCCAGGCACTCGCGCATGGATGAAAAACGTTCGTTTGTAGATTTTGCCAACATGTTATTGAGCAACGGTTGGTAGCGAGCTTGCTTTCCTGTGAGCACGGGGATATCCATTTGCAGATGATTCATCAGTGAATCACGGACAGTAGGGCCGCGATAAGGGTTTTTCCCCGTCAGCATCTTTAAGAAGACCACACCAAGACTGTAGATGTCAGTGCGTTGATCCAGCGGCAGGCCTTGTGCCTGCTCCGGGCTGCAATAGTCCGGGCTTCCCTCGGTAATCGGTGAACGTTCCTGGTCAGTGTGCTGAAAACGTTTGGCAATGCCAAAATCCGTTAAAATAAGAGTGCCATCGCGGCGAAACAGAATATTTGCAGGCTTGATGTCGCAGTGGATCATATTGTTGTTATGTAGAAATTGCAGCGCAAAGGCCATTTCAATCAACACATTGAGTGCCTGATTTTCAGCGAGCCCCTCTTTTTGCAACTTTTCCAGGTCGCCGCCTTGTACATACTCCATAGTGATATATAGACCGCCATTATCAAGCACGCCCATATCGTAGATAGAAATGATATTAATATGGTGCAGGCTGCCAAGCATACGTGCTTCGGCGAGGAAACGTTCGGTAAAGCGTGCATTGGCTGCATTGAGGTGAAAGGCTTTGATCGCAACTTCACGGTCCATATCTAGATGGTGGGCGAGGTAAACGTTGGCCATACCGCCTTTGGCAAGCAGGCGCTCGATACGATAACCGGGGATACTCAGGTCAAACTCTGTCATTGGCTTAATCCGGTGTTGGCCGGAAACATCTAGCTACGATCCGAATTCCATCATAACCCCGAGGCTGCTATTAACCGTGTACTGGTTCGCGAAACCTGCCGTTTGTACCCGATAGTTTGTGAAAGTGTGGGCTGTTACCTGCGGAATTGTGAACAGGGGCACAATTCGAAAAGGGTATGTTTCAGATTGTGAGACTTGTTAATTGACCTCAAGCAGGTATATTCACATTCACCATAAGAATATTCAGGATGAAAAGTCGCGATGAAAGTTAAACCCTGGGTGGCGCTATTAGTACTGATGATTTTTGGCGGCATCATTGGACTCAAGGTTTGGGCAGGGCATCAGTGGCGCTCTCTGGGTGGAGCCACGATGTTGCATGTGGACCGTCAGGGGCAGCTCTGGATCAATATCCATGAGCATTTATTCGCGTTCAATGAACAAGGCGAAGCCCTTGCGCAATACAATCTCAATGCCATTGATATTGAAGAATTGGCTGGCGGCTTTGCCTTCTTTGATAATGATGAAATTCTGCTGCGTTGGGGAACCTATGATCCATCTTTAATCAACAGGATATTGATTTTCTTTCGTTCCGGCACAGAGAATGACTTACTCAAGGGTGATGAAAATAAACTGGTGCGATGTCATACCGAAGCCTGGCATTGCCAGCCATTATCGAATTTCCCGGAGAGCTTCGTGCGCACCTTTCACCTGTATATCGACGGGAACAATGATATTTTCGTTGCTGATACCTCCAACCACAGACTTTTCTGGCTTGATGAGCACGGTATTGTTAAAGACAAAATTACCAGTGGCCTGCGTTTTCCTAATCAGGTACTTAAATACAATGGCCAGCTCTGGCTTGCCAATACCAACCGTCATCATATTGCCGTTATTGACATAGAAGAGGGAGTTTTGCAAACAGACTGGCGAGAGATTTCCATGAAAAATGAGGTGAGTAGCCCCCTTGATGAAATTTGGCCAGTGAATTTCGCGATTATAAATGAGCAACTATTTGTGCTTTCTCAAGGTAATAATCTTATGCGAGGTTCAGTGTATGCCTATGATCTTGAAGGCGAGCTGTTGCAGCGTTTTGATTTGGGCGGCGACAGTGATCCGGTAGCGATGACTGCATTCCGTGGAGAAATTCTGGTCAGCGATTATAGCCGTATGGTGATTGAACGTTTTGATATGGCGGGTAACAAGCTTGGAGAGTTTGATCCACAAGTATTGAAATCCATAACACTGTCTAACAAGATTAAACAACAGGAATACAAACAGCTTGATCAATGGTCGTTGTACCTGTTTGTTATTTTAATGATTCCTGGTTTTATTGTTGCGGCTGTGCTCGATAAGAAACACCGTGAAGAAACACAACAGAAAAGCACTGAGCAGCAGGCGGGAAAGATTTCCGGCAATATTGCCGGGATTGCCAAACCTGAGCCAGATGATACAGAAATTATCTGGCTTGAAGTTAAGGATAAATTCAAAAAGCAGTTAAAGTGGCTGCCTTGGCTATTTGCGGGCTTAATAGCTCTGCCTATGTTTTTATTACTGCTTGAGACTAGTCTGACTATGGTTATGGTTTGTTTGGGTCCGTTCCTGATGTTGCTGTTAGTGGTAGTGGCTCTCTACAAGCAATGTAAAAACGTGTTCAATAGTGCTATTGGTGTTAAGGGGCAGTGGCTGTTATTGCGCAGTGGCAATGGGGAGGTGGCGATTGGTAGTGGTGAGGAAATACTACGTCGACAGAAGCTGTTGATCATTGGTAGCAATTGTCTTGTTACGGGCTCTTACCATGGATCCTGGTTTGACGAAGGCAGCTATGAAGAACTGGTTGAGCCACGCCTTGTACTGGCTCGCGAGATCAGTGAAATGGAGTGGCTGCAATGGCAGTGGCAATACCGTCGTTCTTTGATACTTGTGCCTGCAGTATTAATAGTTGTGATGCTGTTGATGTACTTACTGCTTAAAACAGCAATTTGAACTTCCCGTTGATTATTATTTAACCTTCTGCTTATCAAGAAATAATCAAAATGGGTGAGCTGCACTATATAACCCTGGTTCAAGTGTTGACAGTTGATGAAAAGTTGAGATTTAATGGCCCTTTCTGAGGTATAGGAATACCTCATTTATGATAGGAATCCATTTAGATGATCGTAGTAGCAGGTTGTGGCAGGGCTTTATTGGCGGCTGCCTTGTTGGTGTTGCCTGTCTTTTGGGCCGCAGCTGACGAAACCAGTGAAGAAGTTGATGTTTACTCGCTGACTCTTGAAGAGTTGGTCAATATCCCTGTGACATCAGCGACCTCAAAACAGGAAGAAAGCTTCCTGGAAGCTCCCGGCATTGTGTTTTACGTAACAGCCCATGATATTGAAATGATGGGAGCCAATGATTTGCTCGATTTGTTGCGTCGCTTGCCAGGTATCGAATCTCCCTCGCTCTATCTGTTTCGCAACAACGTCACTTCTATCCGCGGTCAACACTCCGATACCATTGATACACGGGTATTACTGTTACTCAATGGCCGCCCGATGCGCGAAACCTATAACGGTGGAGTGAACTCGGCGATCTACCAGGGCTTCCCGTTATCGCGTATCCGCTGGCTTGAAGTGATTCGAGGGCCGGGCTCAGTATTACATGGTTCTGGTGCTTATTCCGGTGTAATCAATATTGTGACAAAGGAGGCAGAAGAGGAACTGAAAGTCGATACGACGGTTAGTTACGGCTCGTTTGATACGAAAATCGTTGATGCCAGTGCCTCAGGTAAAGCGGGCGAGGTGGCCATAACCGGTGGATTGAAATTTTATACAATGGATGGTTGGGAGTATAAAACCCGTGATGTGGCCAATGTCTACGATGAAACGGATTATGGCGAAGATAACTGGACAGGCACATTCAATGTCAATTACAAGAACCTTAACTTTGAGTATTTTGAAAGCCGCAATGAAACCGATGTGCTTGGCACGACACCGCAGTGGCCGAGTGGTGAGGTCAATGCTCATCGGCGTTTTTTTAATCTGGGCTATACCTGGCAACACCACAGCAACTGGCGTTCGGAGTTTAATCTCACGCACAATTTTTACGACGGGCTAACGACAGATCCCACCAACGATAATGGTAGCAAGGACTATATGTTCGAGTTTACTGAGTATGGAAAGGTTTCCGAGCAGGTGAATCTGCTATTTGGTGCGACAAGGGAACGGCTGACCTGGTATCGGGTTAATGTGCCTGGGGATAGCGGTAAAGACTATGCAACCCGCGCCTATGGAGAAGCAGTATATCGCCCGCAGGATGGTGTACGTCTTGCTGCTGGCGTGCAGTATAACGAAGCGCCGGGTGCCGACTCGAATTATTCACCGCGTCTGGCAGCTACCTTCACGTTTTACGAAAACTATGGTGCAAAACTACTGTATGGTGAAGCGTTCCGTGCCGCCTCTCAACTTGAGCGTAATGCACAAATTCTGCTGAATAATAATGTATTTTTTGAAGGCAAAGACGACCTTGACCCGGAAACCATTGAGACCTTTGATGCACAGCTGTTTTATTATAATGATCGTGTTTTTACCGCATTCACCTATTATCAAAGCCGGGAAGATAGCACGATTGCATTGGATTTCAGTGGTATGCCGATTACCTATCGCAATGCAGGTGAGACCAGATACGAAGGCCTGGAACTGGAATTTCGCTGGCAGCTTTATGACAATATACATATGGAAGGTTCTTATACCTACCAGACCAATGAAAATGAATTTGGGAAAAAAGGCACCAAGCTCACACCACAGTATATGGCCAAGCTGGGTTTTTCCTATGACAGCAGAACCGGTTATACCCTCGGAATCTTTAACAGCTACTTTGATGAATATACGACACGGATGATCGAGCCGGTGGTCTATAACCCGCCTAATGAAAGCTATCACCATCTGAGTATTAACTTTGTGACAGATCTGAATCAGGTTTTTGGCATTAATTCAAAATACCGTTCTACAATTACTCTCTACGGTGATAATCTGCTGGAGTCGGGCCCACAATATGCCCCGGATCTCGCACGCGCTGAAGTCAACACTTTCCCGATTCGTTCGGGCAGGGCATTATACCTGCGTTATCAGCTTGAATTTTAATCCTGCTATTTAACTTATATCATCTGTCCCGTTGCCCTTTGTCCATTAGCCGGGTAAGGTGATGGCCATTGAGAAATACGGCCAATCCATGCAAGCCATTACCATTGATAAAGATAGAAAAATTTTCATCGAGCGTGACAGCGGCAAACAGTTTCGCCCACTGGGTTTTAACTACGATCACGACGAGCAGTTTCGCCTTATTGAAGATTACTGGTTAACAGAATGGGACAAGGTACTCCATGACCTGGATCGTATGTTACAACTGGGTGCCAATACCATTCGTTTGCATTTGCAAACTGTAAAGTTTTTGCCACAACCGGACCAGCCGAACTATCGTCAGCTTGATCAACTGGGAAAAATCATTGAGACAGCTGCTGCTATGGGACTGTATCTTAATATTACTGGCCTTGGTGCCTACCACCGGGAAGATCAGCCGGACTGGTATACATTTCAAAGAGAGCAGGCGCGTTGGCAAACCCAACAAAAATTCTGGCGCGAAGTCGCAAAGGTGACAAATGGACACAACAATGTGTTTTGCCTGAATATTATGAATGAGCCAGTTATTGCTGGAGGGCATCGGCTGCCGGGTGAGTGGCTTGCCAACAGCTTTGTTGATGGCAAGCACTACACGCAATTTGTGGTGCTCAAGGGGCGCAGTCGCGATCGCGCTGCTCTGGCGCGCAAGTGGCTTGGCTTGATGTGTGAAGCTATCCGGGAACATGATAGTGAACATCTGTTAACGCTGGGACTTATGGACTGGTGCCTTGATCGTCCTGGTGAAATGAGTTCCGGTTTTGTACCACAGCAAATTGTGGATTTGCTGGATTTCCTATGTATCCATGTTTATCCGGTAAATGGAAAACCGGAACACTTTGTAGAAACAGTAAGGGCTTTTAAACAGGGAAAACCGGTGGTGATCGAGGAATTTTCACATCTGGAATGCGAGCTCGAAGATATGCCGGCATTTCTGCAACTGGTTCGGGATGATATTGAAGGTTTAATCACATTTTATACCGACGATATAGAACCGGCAGAGACCTATGCGCAACGCGAACACAATCGTGGTATTGGTGAAATTATCGACTTCTTTTACCGGCATGGCCGGTTTCTGTTTGAAAAATAGCTGCCGGACAAGGCCCGGCAGCTATGCGGATATGTGAGTTGTTGTCTAGTCTGTGAGTGTGACAAAAACCCGATCAAGATCGCCGTTAAACGGATACGGATCGACATAATGACGTGACACCTGGGTGCCGGTGTCACGTCCAACATCAAAGGTCTCTGCCAGCGAATAGGTACTGATATGCATCTTCGGCATATTGGTTTCGGCCACTTTTTCGCCGTTGATATACAGTTCACCTGTACCGGCGAATTCTCCGGTTTTAATAAAGTTGAACTTCATGTCGACGATACCATCGGGCAGGGGTGGTGACTTAAGAATATAGTGCACACCGTCCAGATAGTTGTAATCGTAGTAAAGTCGATTATTTTTGATAAACAAGCTGAAGCCGCCGGTCATGCCACCGACCGCGACAATCACACCCTCGTCTTCACCATCAAGATCAATGGTTGTCGTAATTGTATGGGAACGATTTTTCACCGGGGCCGAGGCTTTTTCTGCAATACGTACAGCGCCCGGATAATAGTAGATAAACTCCTTTTGGTCGCCAAACAGACGATCCTGCTGTTTGGCAAGGCGCGTAATCATATCGTCATAGAGTGGATAGACATTATATTTCCATGCTTCTTCATCAAAGATGGCGATGAGTTCTTCAAGTTTTTCCGGATGTTTCTCTGCGAGGTTATTGCTCTCGGAGAAATCCTCAGCAACGTGGTAAAGTTCCCATTCATCTTCTTCAAATGGTAATACTACGTTCAATTCCCAGGGGAGTCGTTCAGCATGTAAGGTGACTGCTTTCCAGCCATCAACCCAGATAGCGCGGTTGCCAAACATTTCATAGTACTGTCGTTGCTTGCGGTTAGGTGCATCGGCTTTATTAAATGAGTACATCATGGAAACGCCATCCATCGGTTGCTGTTCAACCCCGTGATAGGTTTCCGGTACGGTAATGCCTACAGCTTCCATAATAGTCGGTGCAATATCGCTGATATGATGATATTGGTTGCGGACTTCACCTTTGTTTTTGATTCCGTTAGGCCAATGGACAACCAGGTGGTCGTGTTGGCCGCCGCGGTGTTCGCTTTGTTTGAAATAGCGAAACGGGGTATTGCCGGCCATTGCCCAGCCAGCATGATAGTGAGGGTAGGTGTTTGCGCGCCCCCAGTCTTCATAGTGACGCATATTGGCTTCAAACGGGGTTTGTAAACCGTTAAGCACATAGGTTTCATTAAATGTACCAGCGAGGCCGCCTTCACCACTTGCACCGTTATCGGCAGTGACAAAAATCAGTGTGTTATCCAGCTCACCGATACGTTCAAGGGTGTCTACAACACGACCGATTTGCAAATCTACCCATTCCATTTGTGCAGCGAACACTTCCATCTGTTTTGCATAGAGCTGTTGTTCTTCATCCGAGAGTGAATCCCAGGCGGGAATTGCATCAATGCGTTCTGTGAGTTGAGTGTTTTTCGGAATAATGCCGAGTTCTTTCTGTTGCTTGATAATCTGCTCGCGCGCTTCATCCCAGCCCATATCAAACTTGCCACGGTATTTGGCAATAAAATCATCCGGAGCGTGGTGAGGAGAGTGCATGGAGCCTGATGCCCACAGCATCATAAACGGCAAGTCCGGCTTGATTGATTTGTGTCCAGTAATCCATTGAATTGCTCGGTCGGCAAGATCTTTGTCGAGATGCTCGGACTTTCGATAAGGTTCGGGAGTGTGGTCGTTCCACATCACCGGTACAAACTGGTGAACATCTGCTGCCATAAATGTATAGGCATGTTGAAAGCCTTCGCCACTGGGCCAACGGTCAAATGGGCCAACCTGGGATACTTCATAGAGCGGAGTATGATCCCATTTGCCGAGAGCATAGTTAATGTAACCATGTTCCTGTAGATAGTTGGCAACTGATTTGGCTGATTCCGGCATTACCGCGTTATAACCGGGGAAACCCATTGCGGTCAGGGCGTGGCTACCAAGGCCAATAGAGTGTGGGTTACGTCCGGCCATCAGCGAAGCGCGCGATGGTGAGCACAGAGCTGTAGTGTGAAAGTTGTTATAGCGCAGGCCATTGCTTGCGAGTTTGTCGATATTCGGTGTGTTGATTAAACCGCCAAAGCTACCTACTTGGGCAAAACCTACATCGTCAAGCAAAAAGATAACAACGTTCGGCGCATCTGCAGGAGGACCTTGCTCTTCCGGCCACCATTCGACCGAATCTTCATAGCGTTCGGCAATAACACCACCAAAGCCTTCCACGGTTTTGGTTTTAACATCACCACTACTTTTGGGTGTATCACTACTGGTAGAAGATGTCTCCGGTTCATCGCCGCCACAGGCAGCCAGTAGTAATGTCAGGAATAGGGTAAAAAGGAAGGGGAGAGACAGAAGCTTTTTCATAGCAGATATCCTTGCATCGGGGCTAACAAAAAATGATCAAGCGTATGTCTTTGTATCAACCCTTAACAGCGACATCATGGATAATATAGCCATATAGATATCAGGTAATACAGAACATACAGTCATTGCAGAATGAATAGACAACGACAGACAGCTAACGTTAAAACAAAGCCGGTACGATGTAAACGCCAAAGTAAAAAGGCCCCGTCAGATAGCGGGGCCTTTAGGATAGTGATAAAAGCTCGGAAGAGGTGTGAAATATGCCTTAACTTGCCTTGAGCTCACGGCGGCGGCGGTGCAAGACTGGCTCGGTATATCCATTCGGCTGATGCACACCACCAAATACCAGCTCGCAGGCTGCCTGAAAAGCCACGGACTCATCGAAGTTCGGTGCCATTGGTTTGTAATCCGGGTCGTTGGCATTCTGCCGGTCTACGACCAGTGCCATACGCTTGAATGTTTCGAGTACCTGGATACGTTTTACAAAATCATGGCGTAGCCAGTTGGCAATGTGTTGGCTGGAAATGCGCAGTGTGGCGCGGTCTTCCATCAGGCCTATATCATTAATGTCAGGAACTTTTGAGCAGCCAATGCCGAGATCAATCCAGCGCACTACGTAGCCGAGAATGCCCTGACAATTGTTGTCGAGCTCCTGCTGAATTTCTTCTTCAGACAGTTCGGTGTCGCCGAGCAGTGGTAGAGTAAGAATATCGTCAAGGCTTGCGCGTGGTCGATTTTTCAATTCATCCTGGCGGTCACTGACAAGTAACTGGTGATAGTGGGTAGAGTGTAAGGTGGCCGCTGTGGGTGAGGGCACCCAGGCGGTATTGGCGCCGGCACCAAGATGAGCCATCTTGGTATTCAGCATCTCTGCCATCAGGTCAGGCTTTGGCCACATGCCTTTACCGATTTGTGCTACACCCTGCAAGCCACATTCCAGACCGATGTCCACATTCCAGTTTTCATAGGCCTGAATCCATTTTTCCTGCTTCATGGCCTCCTTGCGAATCATTACACCGGCTTCCATCGAGGTATGAATCTCATCACCGGTACGATCAAGGAAACCGGTATTAATAAAGATAATACGCTCTTGCGCAGCGCGGATACACTCTTTGAGGTTAACGGTGGTACGGCGCTCTTCATCCATAATGCCAATTTTTAATGTGTTGCGCGGTAGTTTGAATGCATCTTCGACCTTGTCGAACAGTTCACAGGCAAACGCCACTTCTTCCGGGCCGTGCATCTTCGGTTTAACAATGTACATGGAGCCGGTGCGAGAGTTGCGCAACTGGTTCAGACCTTTAATGTCGTAAAGGGAAATCAGTGTAGTAATCACTGCATCAATGATACCTTCAGGGACTTCTTCACCTTTTAACAGTACTGCCTCGTTAGTCATCAGGTGTCCCACATTGCGAATCAACAACAGAGAGCGCCCGTGCAGGGTCATCGGCTGACCCTTTGGATTTGAGAAATGTAAATCCGCGGCCATACTGCGAGTCAGGCTCTTGCCATTTTTATCAAAGGTTTCAGTCAAGGTGCCGCGCATCAGGCCAAGCCAGTTGCGATAAACTTCGGCTTTGTCGGCACCATCAGCGGCAGCAACAGAATCCTCACAATCCTGAATTGTGGTAATCGCCGATTCCAGTACGATGTCCTTGATACTGGCGCTATCGTCTTTTCCAATCGGATGTCCAGGGTCGATTTGTAAAATGGCATGCAGATTGTTGTTGCGCAGTAAAATCTCTGCCGGTGCATCAACGCGTCCGTTATAACCGGCAAATCTGTCTGTGTGTAGTAAACCGGTAGTTGAACCGTCCTTTAATTCAATTTGTAGCTGACGATTATCAACTGTGTAATTCACCGCATCGGCATGGGAGCCGCTGACTAGTGGTGCCATTTGATCGAGAAACTCGCGCCCCCACGCAATGACTTTTGCGCCCCGTGTCGGGTTATAGGCTGCGGTTTTTTCAGCGCCATCTTCGTCGCCAATCACATCGGTTCCGTAAAGCGCATCGTAGAGTGACCCCCAGCGTGCATTGGTAGCGTTTAATGCATAGCGTGCATTTTTGACTGGAACTACAAGTTGCGGACCGGCAATGGTTGCGATTTCATCATCCACATTGCTGGTAGATACGGTAAAGTCTGGGCCCTCGGGTAACAGATAACCGATTTTCTCGAGAAACTTTTTGTACTGAGCTGCATCGTGGGGTGCATCACAGCGCGACTGGTGCCAGGTGTTGATTTCCGCCTGTAGCTTGTAGCGTTTTAATAGCAGAATATTGTTCTTTGGCGCCATCTCAGTAACGACACTTTCGAGCACAGCCCAGAACGACTCAGGCTCCATACCGAGATCCGGCAGTATTTCGTTAACAACAAGATCATAGACCGGTTTTGCGATCGCGAGGTCGCTGTCTGGAATATGCTGGTGTGTGGAATCTGAAGCCGAATATGAAGCCATAATGTTACCTGCCAATCATGGGTGTTATCTGGAAAGCGGCGCATTATAGCGGTTATTGTCGTGAAAATGTGCAGCGATAAAAAGAATCGGGTGGTAGTCAGATAAGGGGATAGGGCATAGGTAATATTCCTTTAAATTTCAGTGGTTTATGTTTCTATTGGAGGTGGCTTTTATTCACTCGCTCCACTTCTTTCCGTCTGTCCGGGGCTAACAAGCTCGAAAGACTGGGCAAGTATTCGTTTCCCATTGATGTAATAACTGAAAGTCCAGCTGCCGGTGACCACTTCATAGTCTTTATCCAGGCGATAGGCGCTACCGCGGTTGGCATAGCCGTTGCGAAACAAGGCCTGAATCGTCATGCGCTGTTCTGTAAGAGTACGCCCATCCGGAAGTTGCATCTCCGGGTGTGTAATGACCAGAGTGATGGGTACATTGCCATCCAGCTCCTCGCTGTATAGCTCACAGGAAAAACCAAATCGGGTACCTAGTAGCGCCGGTATCTGTTTTGTTATGTGCTCAAAGTGCATTTGCCGGATTGAAAAATGGCGTTGCTCTCCGGTAACTATATCCGGGTTTTGTGTTGTTGCGAGCGGTTGAATGTCATGATTAATGACACCGTAGGCGTTTACGTGAGCGATGATACCTGGCTTTATTGAACCATCAGTGGTAGCGGGCAGGGCACTGGAGTGAAATAAGGTGAAGGTTACATAAAGAAGAAGTAATATCGTGTTACGCATAAGCTATCTGCGCCTCGCTTTCTCTGCTCGTCTCAGGATCGTTGAAGGTGTTGTGTCAAGTGCAAGGGAAATAGCAAATAGTTTATTGATCGTGGTGTTAATTTCACCACGCTCAATTCGCGAGTAATAGTTAACATTGATGTCCGCATGTTCGGCGACATCTTCGTGTGTGAGTTTAAGTTTTTCCCTTCTTTCCTTGAGCGCAGCACCTACCCATATTAAATATTCACTACTCCTCATAAACGCACAGTAATGCTTTAACCCGGGTTTAACCAGTTCATATATGGATGGTTGGGGTCTGGATTTCAGTGCCATAAAGTAAAAATAAATGTATTAATTAGTAGACATTTTAAGATGATCTGCTAGTATGTCCAGTATTGTAGACATATTATTAAGCGTGATGTCTGCAAACAACTGGAAAGTTTTATCGATGTATATAGATGTATAAAAGGGAATCGAAAATGATAGAAAGAATTATTTTGCCGTTAAATACCAGGGAGGGGATGTCATGACATAAAACATTACTGCGCGATACCGCTCAGCATGGTGTTGATTGAGAGGTGTTGTGTTTTTTAAAAAAGATTTCAGAAAAGTCAGTTGTTATTTCTTTTAGGACATTGTTCATGCGATCCCTAACAGGCTGCTGGAAGTATTTTTTAAAGATATCGTTATAAAAATACTGTTGTAAAAAGTGCCGCATGAGTGATGTGCACAGTGTTCACTGCTCTTTGACTATAAGGGTAGGGCTAACTGCGTTTTGAAATCTGCTTTTTCTATTGCGCTTGTTGTGGTTTGACTTGCAAGGGTGGCTATTGCCTTGGAATTTGCAAGTAACTATTACTCAGGTGCTGTGATTCAAGGGCGTGTCATGTAGTGCCTGTAAGGCTAGTAGAAACTACTACATGAAGTACGCATTTTAAGCGCAGCTTTAAGGTGGTGATTATGTCATATGTTAGTGAGTTACAGAAAGAGGAATTTTCTGACGGTACTCATGTAGTAGTTTATAGCACAGAAAATAATAGTAGTGCAGTTAGAGATGCCGGAGTTATTAAAGAAATTTTGATTTTTACGGCAAGCTTGCTTGTCCTGTTGCTTTTTTATGGTAATGCAAGAGCGGGTGATTTTATTTGCGCAGCGTGTACTACTTACAATTGTCATTACATCTATGATTCTGCTGCGGATGCTTGTGCCATTTATGGTGGGGCTGTCAAAGTAACCGATCAACTTTATCGCTGTAAGGACAATACAAACATTGTGGCGAAATGTCAGGGACATTGTGGGGCAGGGCAGTATAGAGATCTTGCGGGAGATATTCAGTGTGTCAATGTTAATCAGAAGCCGGATTGTGACTCTGCTCAGGGAAATCCCATACTGACCCGTACAGGAGGGAAGCGCCAATGGGAAACAGATTATCGCTATCACGGCATTGTACCTGTTTCGATTGAGCGTGTTTACGACTTTCTTGATAGGAAGGGTTATTGGTACTTTGCTTATACTCAACATATTGATAGCGTGCCTTACGGAAGCTGGAACGTAATAGATGGTTTCGATTACGGGGGTTACTACACAACGATTGACCGAGCCAATGGTGAACGTTATCTCTACGAGGGATTGGTTGTTGAAAATGGCAGTCAGTTGTTTACATCACGTGTGCTTTATTCCCAATATCAGTTACAAGTCCATTTTGTAAGTTCTGCAATTAGTGGTTACACTTTGACGCATACAGATGGTTCAATAGAAAGCTTTGATGCGAACGGAGTTCTTGTTTCAATTGAAACGCCGGAAGGTTTTCTGGTAACGATTGATACCGGTCAGGATGGTCAAACCGGGTTGCCAATAAAAATAATTACGGACTCAGTCAGTGGTATCGTGATGATGTACTACTATGATGTATTGGATCGAATCGTCAGTATAGCTGTTACGCATTCTTCACCTGTAAATGAGATATTTGAATATCACTATAGCTATGATGATGGCGTTGATGGCAGTGGTTTGCTGGACAAGGTGACTTATCCGGATGGTTCGACAATCAAGTATCGTTATGGTGAAAACGGTGCGCCAACTAAAGCGTTAACCAGTAAACTGGATGAAGAAGGTAGTGTCTATGCCAGTTGGCAATATGACTCGATAAGTGGGCGTGCTATTCACTCTAGTCGTGGCAATGCGTCGCGGCAGATTGACATCACTTATGCTGCGGATCCTGTAAGCGGTTTGATCGATAGTGCAATGGTTACCAATGCCGCTGGTAAACAACAGCATCTGCATTTTGCTGACCTTGGTAATAATCGCCGCCGCGTTAGTCGCTCTGAAGGTATGACGCTAGGGGGATGTGCACCATCAGACAGTTATTTTACCTATGATGATAATGGGTGGAAGGTCACAATAACTGAAGGAGTAGACCTGTTAGCGGACCCGGTTCAGGAAGGTGTTGTAACTCACTATGTGCGGGATGAGACAGGTTCACCTCATCGCGTAACAGCAAAGATTACCGGCTTGCAATGGGGAGAAGAAAAGCCCTGGAATATGGCTCAGCCTGATCCGGCTACCTTGCAGCCACTACCGGAAAGTCAAAAAGTTGAGCTCGACTGGCATACCTTGCGTGATCAGGTAATTGAAAAGCGATTTTTTGCACGTGACGAAAATAACAGCGCCTGGATACATTACAAAACTATTGCCTACGATTATGACGATGGAATCAATCATGATTGTGATAATCGCAATAATATTGATGAGGTTGATACCTGGCGGTTGTGTTCGCGGCGAGTGACAGATGTGGTTGACGGGATAACGCGAGAGTGGACTTACACTTATCAACTGAATGGGTCGGATGGTGTTGTAAACAGCAGATTAGTGAATGGCCCCGGGCCGGGTAACACAGATTCAACAGTCTATACCTATAATAGTGCAGGGCAGCTCGTGTCGCGGGAAAATGCGTTATCACATATGACAACATATGGAGAATATAATGGGTTTGGTTTTCCTCGGCATATAACAGACAGTAATGGTGTATTGAACACGCTGGACTACGATTTGCGTGGGCGTGTTACTTCAATAACTGCGGATAGTGGCAGCGGCGGTGCAAGTACGACCACACAGTTTGCCTGGTATGCCAATGGTTTGCTCAAGCGAATTGACTGGGCAGATAGTAGTTTCGTTGAGTATTACTATAATGCGGCCCATGAGTTAGTTGGGCTGGAGAATCAGTTTGGCGAATATGTAGAATTTACACCTTCAGTAATCTCTGAAAACTGGTCATCGCTAAAGATATGCACAGAAAAAACTGGAGCAGGTTGTGACGCCTCAAATGTTATCTTCGAACGTATACAGGACATTGATGCACTTGGACGTGTGGTCGGTATTCGTGATGCCAATGGCAGCTTGCGTCGAGGTTATGGTTATGACCGCTATAACAATATTACGACAAGAGTAGATTATGGTGATGTCGGCAATGCTCCTGATCATGACGATAATAATCTTGTTACATACTTTAGTTATGACGGTCTGCAACGCTTAACCCGTATAGCAGGCGCGTTTATTTGTGGCAGTGATTGTGCTGTTGATGCCTATGGAAATCTCGCGTCTGCGGTTCCTCAGACAGCGCCTGAAATACTATATAGCTATAGTGTTGAAAACAAAGTAGCCACTCTGACAGATCGTGGTGGCATTGTTACGCACTGGCATTACAACGGATTTGGCGAGGTTGTACGTGAAGATAGCCGTGACCGTGGCACATTGGTTTATGCTTACGATAGCGCTGGCCAGTTGATTGAGAAGCATCAATATGGATACATAGATGCGGAGTTGGCTCCGTCGGGTACGTTCCACAAAACCCGCTATGCTTATGACACTCTCGGCCGCCTGACCGCTGTGTATTTTTCAGAAATACCGGGGGAACATGCGGAAGACATTATTTATACCTATGATTTGAATGACGGTGCTCATGGCAAAGGGATTGGCCGACTTACTCGTGTACAAGATCAAAGTGGTATATCGGATTATCACTATGACAGTCTGGGGAGGGTGTTGACGCAAAGTTTTGACCCGGATGGCGATGCTCCCTTGTCGTTTTCCCAGCATTATACTTATAACGAGGTTGGAGCTTTGACATCTGTCACCCATGAGCCGGGTAACCATAAATTTAATTATACCTACAGTGAGGGCCGACTAAATACCATTGACTACGGTGCAATGTATGACCTTGTTGTAGATGTTGATTATCGTCCATTTGGAGGAATTGCTGGATATAGCAATACGATGTATTCGGTGGGTCAGCCTTTGCTGATAACAACGCGTAATTACAACAAAAGTGGTCAATTGATCAAAAGTAATACTAATTTGCATAACGATGGTGGTTATGACGTTCATTATAACTATGATGCTTACGGCAACATTAGTGAAATTGCTGATGAGTGGGCTGGGACTACAGCTGATCAGACTTTCGAGTACGATCCGTTGCGGCGATTGACGAGAGCTACGGGATTATATGGTCAGTATCGCTACAAATATGACAAGGCCGGTAATCGTCTGGAGCGTGAACTATACCGAATAGACCCGGCGAACCCGCCTCCAGTTGGGCCTGACTATGGTGACTCAGATACAGAAGTTTTTACTGAGCATTATTACTACGATGATGGTACGGCTATGGGTGGTGATACACCGGAAGACTTTATTAGCCATCGATTGTTCACCGTTGAGCGTGATCATGTTGAAACAGGTCTGTCGTTACGCCGTCGCAGCTTGCACTATGACGAGCAGGGTAATCTCATTGAGGACAAGCGTGAAGACTTATTGCAGTCATCGGAGGTAAAAGTTAAGCCGGTTTACGGTGATGATAATCGTATCAATAACCTGGATGTGGAATAGGGGGGAAGAATCATGCAGATTGAAAAATATATTTTAATGGTTCTAGTTATTGCTCTGTTGCCGGGTTGTAAAATTGATGTGAGCGTCAATGGTGATGGTAGTGTGACTTCTTCTACAGGTAATATTGCTGACTGTAGGGAAGAGAATGCTGGTAGCGAAGCTTGCCGGCACGAATATGTCACAGTACTGGAAAATTGTGACGGTTATGATGCTTTTGATAGTAACAAAGATGAAGCTCATGAGCTCGATTGCACCGTTATAGGTAGTGGCGAAGCTGTGGAAGAAGAGCTGGTGGCAACGCCTGATGAAGATAATAGTTTTGACGGTTGGGCGGGAGATTGTAGTGGTGCGAATACTTGTCGCTACACGATTACTGAGGATGAAGCGGCCGACGATAGCAAAACATGGCAAGTAGAGGCGAGCTTTGAGCCAGAGCCTTTACCGGAGGAGGCAAGTTATACTCATAATTACCTGGGCCAGCGTACTAGTAAAACTGTAGGCACGCTCACGACTTACTACATTTATAATCAAAGTGGCCAGTTGGTACGAGAGCATACCTCAACAGGAATTAGCCGGGTTTATGTATATATGTATAAGGAGCTGGTGTCTGTTTATGAGGAAAATGATCAGGGATCGCAGAACATCTATTACCCTGTTAAAGATCACCTGGGACAGCTGCGACAACTACTGGCGATAGGAGAGACACTCAGTAGTGAACGTTATGCAACGCCTTTTGGGCAAACCCATAGTCAATATCAGGTGGCCAGTCTCAGTGAGCACAATACAAGATTGCCCGGCCAATACTATGATAAGGAAAGTGGTTATCACGAAAATGGTTTTCGCAGTTATGAGCCGGGATTGGGTCTTTATGTCCAGGCGGATAGGCTTGATGCCTTAAGCCGAGCTGTTGATCCTGATTTAAAACTCATTGTTCATCTTGGTGTAGTGGAATTGCCGCAGGCTGGTCAATACAACGAACTGTACGCCTATGCTCAACAGAACCCGATTATGCGTTTTGATGTTTCAGGTCTGGCGATGGAAGACTTTGAAGATTGGCCCGGTGAAACTATTGTTGATATTTTGCCTCCGGAAAATAATACAGAATTGTATCCGCCTGGTAGTTCTGGTGCCTACGAGAAATCCTGGCCCAATAACGTTACCAGTTTGCATGGTTTGTGTTTCGTATGTGTGGTTGACCCTGAAACGGGTAGAACGTATTGCGCAATGAGCTTTATAGAAGAGCACATGAACGAAAGTTCTAATTTGATAACAGGGGAAGACGATATTAATGATGCAATAGATGAAGCAATTGATAACCTGATGGAAGCAACGTCTCCACAGACCATTATTGAAAATGGACTTACGCGAGAGGATTATCTGTAATGTTGTCGTTGTTGATAAAAAGTGTTATTTCGATTGTATTGCTATTTTCTATATTACTACTTGAAATTGCTGCCCAGGAGCAATGTGCGAATACAGTTCTCGAAAAGGAATTTATTAATCCATCTAATGGAAAGGCTGGGGCATTGATAGTGCGAAGCAGTGGGAATGATGATGTTTGTGTCGATGTCCTCTATGGTGATAAATATTATCGTTTCCATGAAAAGTGGTTTAATAAAACGCTGGATAGTCTTGAAAACCTGAAATACCTTGAAGTGGTTTTCAATGATAGGGACAGTGATGCAATTTTTTTGCAGGTGCCGAAGTCGGCAGATTGCCTTGATCAGGAAAGTTGTGATTTTATTTACTATGGCGCTAGTGAGAAGGGTCGCCAGCTTTATGGCACGGTGCCGGCTCCGATTAGTGAGTAGATAATCAATTCTCCTTGTGAAATCTATGGGGTTAGAGGTCCAGGGGTGTTTTTATAGAAATGCTGGAAGTGCATAGAGCGGGCCTGTTTTGAGGATTTCTTAAAAAATCTAATAATATCAATTAGTTACGACTATTTTTATTGCTCAAAGTGGTTGACGTTTTGTCAACCATCAGTTTACAATTGAGCTATTAACAAACTTGTTAATAGCTCAATTACGTTACTTAAAGGATACTTATATGTTTTATCGAGACCCCACTACTACTGAAAGTTTGTAAATGGGTTTATTTAAAAACGCTGGCAATTTTGCTTAAAACCCCTTTGCTTTTTGCAGGCTGTTTCTCCGTCTCTTTAATAAGTTCTGACCAGCCTTTTTTGGTATCCTCTCTCCATTGCCTTGGTAGTCTATAATCATTAATAAGCTTCATTATCTCCATTCTTAACTGATACTTGTCCATTGTTTCTGTTTTCCAGTAAACAAAGAGTTCGCTTTCTTTTATGTGGTGCCAGCGAATGGGTTTAAGTGCCTTTATTTCGGCAATATATTCAGAGATTCTATATGCAAAGTCTAAAGCTTCGAGCGCAATAGAGCATTCGTCTTCATCTTCAGAAATAATGGCGCTTCCTCTTGTTGCAAGACTATGTTCAATTTGAAAATAAGATGTATTGCCGAGTGCAAGCGCAAAAATGAATGAATTTTCATCATGCTTTTTTCGATCCAGCTTTTCAGCCAGTTTTATGGCACTGCGTCCCAAATCTATAGCAATGTTAAGCAGATGAATATATGTTTTGACATTAATCTTTGCTTCATCATTGCGTTGTGCCTCTTCAAATTGTTCGTAATAAGTATATCCTTGTCTTATATACTCTGTAGCCAGGTGCCTTCTGACAGTATCTTCCATTTCTGCCTGTACCTCTTCATGTATTGCGCTTCTTAAAAAACGGAAATAGATAACAGCAGCGAACCCTAAAACAACAGTTAGTAGAGAAAGTGTGCCTACAGCCAAATCAATACCGCCAATAAATACATCCACCTGATCTGCACTTAATGGCACAGACTGTGCACTAGTATTATCAATAGCAGCTAAAAATGCGCCCCCGGACCATATTAGTGAGAGCAATACCAAGAGGAATATAATGAGCCTGTACATAAAAATCCCTTTGTGTTGACTTAATCCCTGTTCGGTAACACTAAGATAAACACTACAAAAAGGCAATATAAATACCACACTTCGTGCAGGAAAATGGCTATATTATACAGAAAGAAATAGATATCTTAAAAGGTTTGTTCAAAGATGCTTCGTCGCCTCGAGCCCCTTTAGCAGCAAGCCAATCTTATCGAGGCTTTCCTGATACTCGTGTTCCCACTGCGAATCCGCCACAATGCCGCCACCACCCCAGCAATGCACTTGGTTGTTATGGCAGAGCACAGTACGAATGGCAATATTGGTATCCATATCGCCATTAATATTGATATAGCCTACTGCACCACAGTAGATCGAGCGGCGGCGGGGCTCGAGTTCTTCAATCACTTGCATCGCGCGGATTTTTGGCGCGCCGGTAATTGAGCCGCCGGGCAGGGTCGCGGCAAGCAGGTCAAATGGCCCAAGACCCTTGCGCAGGGTACCGCGAACTGTACTTACAAGGTGGTGTACATTGCTAAAGCTTTGCAGTTCAAACAGAGTCTCGGCACTGACCGAGCCGGTCTCGCAGCAGCGGCCTAGATCGTTGCGCAGCAGATCAACGATCATCAGGTTCTCGGCACGGTTTTTTTCGCTGGCGAGCAGGGCGTCGGCATTCGCCTGATCAATGGCCGGATTATCACTGCGTGGTGCGGTGCCTTTGATCGGCTGGGTCATGACCTCACCTTGCCGCAATTCGAGGAAGCGTTCAGGGGAAAAGCTTAAAATTGCAGAAGGTTCGGCATCACTGCCTGACTGCCACTGCAGGTAGGCGCCAAAGGGTGCCGGCATGCTCTGCCTCAGGGTTTTGTAGGCCTGCCAGGGTGAGCCTTCGTAGCCTGCGGAAAAGCGCTGTGTAAAATTGACCTGATAACAGTCGCCAGCAACGATGTAATCGTGGATTTTTGCAATGGATTTCTTATAGGAATCCACATCAAGTGTTGACTTTAAGTTATTGATTAATTTGAAATTTTCTCTATATTTTTCTTTGTTGCTTGTGTTTTTTTTGCCAAGCAGATCAAGCAGTTCTCTGCGCCGGGATTGGTCCAGACCTGCTGCTTCGGGCAGGCACACAAAGTGGCTGTGTTGCTTCTCGTGGTCAGTGATACAGGCCCAGGGGTAAAAGCCAAGTTGTAAATCGGCGAGGCCAATATCGTTGTCACAATACTTGGGCAGCTGCTCATAACTTCGTCCGAGATCATAGGCAAAATAGCCAATAAAGCCACCGCAAAAGGGCCAGCTCGAGATGGAGCTGCCAATGTTTTGTCGATGTTTTGCCAGTTCGCTATTCAGGAACTCCGTCAGTTTATTGCCGGTGAGCGCCTGTTGCTGTTGAGCGCCGTTTGTCCAGGTTTGCTGCATCTGCCCATTAGTGAAGGTCAATGTGTAGAGCGGTGCGGCACTGACGATATCAAAGCGGCCCTGCTGCGCGCCGGGCTGACCGCTATCGAGTAGCACCGGGTTTGGCAGGTGGCTGATGTGTTCAAAGTAATCAAGTCCAGAGCGATAGGGTAGTTCTACAACGAACAGTGGCTCGCCAGCAGTATGCTGCGTAATGGGCGGCTGTTCGGGGGAACCTGTCATGACAATTTATCTGGACAAAAATGCTGGATTCGCAATCTACTCTGTTTGTGCTGTTCTTGCCAGTCGTCTTATCCGCTATTGTTCAGATTGTCGCTACATGGGGCTGGAGAAGGTAAAATGCGGGCTTTTACAGCAGTCTCGGCAGGCGCCATAAAGGTTATAAAGAAAGTGAGCGGCAGTTTTTACTCTCTGGAAAAGCTTCATCGACTTGTAGATGGCTACCGCCAGGTATTCAACATTGGTGGTCGTAGCCTGCTGTTAATACAGGAAGATGGCCAACGCTACTTGCTGGAGAACCGTTGTCCCCATGCGGGCCACCCGTTGCATGACAGCACCTATGAAAATGGCAGTTTGCGTTGTCCGTTGCACGGTATTCAGTTTCATCTTGAGAGTGGCCTGGCCTTGAATGTGGAAAACTTTCCCGTCGATAAATGTCTGATGTTTTTTCGTTTGAGCTACCGCGATAATGAAATCGGTGTAATGCTATAAGCCGTTAATAATTAACCAGGAGATACAATGAGCGTCGTTAATGCCCTAGGTTTCACAACCCCCGATCTGTGCGATGACTTTCCCGACGATATACGCGTTCTGGAACCGTTGTTTAACAACTATGGTGGTCATAAAACATTTTGTGGTGAAGTGATTACGATCAAATGCTATGAAGATAATTCACTTGTAAAGGAAGAAGCAAGTAAAGATGGTAATGGTAAAATTATGGTTGTTGATGGTGGTGCATCGTTGCGTCGAGCTTTGTTGGGTGACATGATTGCAGAAAATGCGCTGAAAAATGGCTGGGCAGGTTTTGTTATCTATGGCTGCATTCGCGACGTGGATGTTATCGCCAGTCTTGATCTCGGTGTACAAGCGATTAATACGATTCCGGTTAAAACTGAAAAACGTGGTATTGGCGATCTTAATGTGCCGATAACATTTGCTGGTGTCACGATTAATCCGGGTGAATATATCTATGCAGACAATAACGGCATTGTTGTAGCGCATAAACAATTATCTATTTAGGTCAGACTGGAGTAGTACACGTTATGGGTCCACTTAAAGGAAAACGCATTATTGAATTGGCGGGTATTGGCCCGGCACCGTTTGCCTGCATGATGCTGGCTGATATGGGAGCAGAAGTGATCACAGTGGATCGCAAGGCTGCGGAAATTAAAATTCCACCCCAGGATCCAAGCTTGCGCAGTCGCCGTTCTATTGTAGTGAATCTGAAAAGCCCGGAAGGTATTGAACTGGTATTAAAACTTTGTGAAAACGCCGATGCGATTGTTGAAGGTTATCGCCCCGGCGTAACAGAAAGGTTGGGGCTTGGCCCGGATCAAGTGTTGGCGCGCAATCCGAAGATTGTGTATGGCCGCATGACGGGTTGGGGGCAGGAAGGGCCATTATCGCAAACGGTCGGCCACGACATTAACTATATATCTATTAATGGCGTGCTCGAAAAAATTGGCCGCCGTGGTTCAAAACCAACGCCACCCTTGAACTTTGCCGGTGACTACGGTGGTGGCGGCATGATGCTTGCGTTCGGTTTGGTCTGCGCCATGTTGGAAGCGCAGGGCTCAGGGCAAGGGCAGGTGGTTGATGCAGCGATGATCGATGGTTCTGCTGCGTTGATGGCGTTTATGTATGGCTTTGAAACTAACGAGTTCTACAAGCCTTACAAGGAGCGTGATGATCATCTGTTTGGCGGTAACAACCACTTTTATAATACCTACGAAACCAAAGACGGCAGGTATGTCGCTGTAGGTGCATTGGAAGCTCATTTTTACTTTGATCTGATCGGCCGCTTTGACGAAGAAGATCGCAAGTACTTTGAAAACGAATGGTTCGGTTGTCCGGATGCCGGAGGTGTGGAAAAATTCCCTGAGCTTGAAGAACGCATGCAGGCGATTTTTAAAACTAAAACTCGTGATGAGTGGGCAGAAATATACAAGGATTCCTCGGCATGCTTCTCGCCGGTGTTAACGTTTGAAGAAGCGCAGCAACATCCCCATATTACAGAGCGTGAAACTTTTGTAGAGGTAGAGGGAATAATGCAGGCCGCACCAACGCCGCGTTTTAGCCGTACACAAAATGATAAGCCGCAAAGGCCACGTGTTGCCGGGGAGGATACCTCGGCGGTACTAAACGAGGTTTTGAGTTTGTCTGAAAATGAACTACAGACATTAATTAGTAATGGCGCGGTAGAGCAGGGATAGCTGTATTCGATTATGCTTCAATGCCTAGTGAAAACAATTTACTCCTTACTGTTTTACGAAACTCTGAAGGCGTTACCTGCATAATTTTTTTAAACAAACCGGAAAAATGTGCCATATCCTGGTAACCGACTCCTTGAGCGATTTCAGTAATCGACAGGTTACTGTTTTTTAATAAATCCCGTGCGTTGGAGATACGCAACTCCTGTAAATAGTTTAAAGGGGTTTTACCGGTGGCGGTTTTAAAACGGCGGTTAAAGGTGCGCATACTCATATCAAAATCCTCGGCAAGCTCCGAGAGCTTGATTTGCTGAGAAAAATTTTCATGTAGCCACAACTGTGCCTGGATAATTTCCTCGTCCTGGTGGCGTGAAGGGCGCTCGTCGAGAAAGGTAATCTGCTCAAACGGCTGGCGTGCTTCATGGGAGAAATGCCGTTCTACATGGGTGCTGACTGACTTATCAAACATTTGCCCGATAAAGTGAACAGTAAGGTCGGCGAGTGCATTGACACTACCGGCGCAATAGAGTTGTCCGGCCTGAGTAATCAGATGCTGACGTTTCAGAGCGACGGCGGGGTAGAGTTGCTGAAATTTGTCGAAATAAAACCAGTGGGTGGTGGCGGGTTTGTGGTCGAGCAGGCCGGACTCGGCAAGAAAGCAGGCACCGGTACTCGCAGCACAAATACTCGCACCGCGCTCAGCCATCAGGGCGAGCCAATCAACGATCGGGCGGTGTTGTCGCAGGGTCTTCTGTGGGTTGCGCCACAATGCAGGTATATAAATGTAGTCTGGTGTGCCGTCGAGGCCCTCAAGTGTCTGGTCCGGTATTACGGGGAGCCCACCCCGGGTGCGAACGGGTTGGTTATTGTCGCTAATTGTTGTGATACTAAGTGTATTGTGCTGTTTGTGGCCAAGGACATGGTCATTGGCGGCATGCAACATTTCCAGCGGCAGGACGAGGCTTGTTGCGAGCATATTGTCGCAGAGGACAAAGCAGATCGTGACCATTGCGAGCATTTCCGGCTTTTTTGACTTGAATGCCCCAATTATTGGCCAAAATGCCATAAAAAGCGAGTTTTAAAACACATAAAATAATTTCATCGCTATTGTTAGAGTCAACAAGGTGTTGTGATGTCTCATTTGCCAGTCATTATCGGTTTTGGCGGTATCAATGCTGCCGGTCGCGCTTCGTTCCACCAGGCTTATCAGCGCATGGTGCTGGACTCCCTTGACGAAAAACATCGACAGCAAACCATCGTCGGCCTTGCGAGTCTTATGAACCTTGTCCATTACTCGACTGATCACTTTCTCGATCAGGCGGGTACGCGCTACAGCTATGATGAAGTAGCGTCTTCGTTTAACCAAACTGTGCGTGACGGTACTCTGATTCGCCGTATTGATGAACGATTTTTCCCTGTGGATGCGACAACCTGGCAGAAGAATCTGTCCATGCGTCCGGATGGCAAGTCGCCGCTCACTTTTGTCACCGCGAGCCGTCATTTACCCGAACCGTTACCGCCGAGTTGGAAGGTCACCACACTCAGTGACAAGGAAGTGCAGGTCGAAATTACTGATGCCGTGGACATCAAGGTCAGTAGTGAGCGGGTGTTCCCGGTTCAGGCAGGCGGTATCTTGCCGAGTGGTTTTGAACCGTCCGCGCTTTATGCCTCGCGCAATCACCCGCGTGGTTTGCAAATGACGGTGTATGCAGCTTCTGATGCCATTCAGTCCATGGGCATCGACTGGAATACGATTTTGCAACATGTTGCGCCGGATCAGGTAGCGGTATACGCAGGTTCGGCAATGAGTCAACTTGATTACAACGGTTCAGGTGGCATGATCCAGGCGCGCCTGATGGGTAAGAAGGTTACGTCAAAGCAGTGTGCGCTGGGTTTTTGTGAAATGCCGGCGGACTTTGTGAATGCCTATATACTCGGCTCTGTCGGTGCTACCGGAACAGGTGCCGGAGCCTGTGCGACATTTTTATACAACCTGCGGATGGCGGTTGACGATATTAACAGTGGTCGTCGCAAACTGGTGTTGATCGGTACCAGTGAAGCCCCGGTGACCTCGGAAGTAGCCGACGGTTATGCAGCGATGGGCGCACTGGCAACTGATGCAGACCTGATGAAACTGGATGGTACGGAAGCTGCGGACCACCGTCGCGCGAGTCGTCCGTTTGGCGAAAACTGTGGTTTTACACTTGCCGAGTCTTCCCAGTTTATTGTGCTGTGTGCTGATGATCTTGCTCTGGAGCTCGGTGCAAATATTTATGGTGCTGTTGGTGCAGTGTTTGTGAATGCCGACGGTCATAAAAAATCAATTTCTGCGCCAGGTGCGGGAAATTATATAACGATGGCCAAAGCGATGGCTTCTGCGCGGACAATTGTTGGCGCGGATGCTGTAGCACGACGTAGTTTTGTTCAGGCTCACGGTTCCAGCACACCACAGAATCGTGTTACCGAGTCGCATATTCTTAACGAAGCAGCAAAGGCTTTTGGTATTGAAAGCTGGCCGGTTGCAGCAATGAAAAGTTATGTGGGGCATTCTATTGGCAGTGCCGGGGGCGATCAGCTAACCGCAAGCCTTGGTGTCTGGCAGCACGGTCTGATACCTGGTATTAAAACCATTGATGGCCCGGCAAGTGATTTGCACTGTAGCAACCTGCGCATTGGGAACCAGGATATGGAAGTGGGCAAGGTTGGTATGGGTATCGATGTGGCCTTTATTAATGCCAAGGGGTTTGGCGGTAACAATGCAACAGCCAACGTGTTTGCGCCACATATTGTTGAAAAGATGCTCGCGAAAAAGCACGGTGCAGCGGCACTCAGTGAGCACCATAAGCGCAACGAAGCAGTCAATGAAACGGCGCAGGATTATAATGCACGCTCGATTCGCGGTGAGGCAAAGCCGATCTATCTGTTTGACCACAATGTAATTGATAACGAGAATATTGAAATTCAATCTGACAAGGTAGTTATTCCAGGTTTTGACAAGGCAATAGATCTGCCTGATGAGTCTGCTTACCCGGATATGGTTTGATAGTTTATTTGTCCTTGCCGGACGCTAGTTACTTTTGGTGACCCCAAAAGTAACCAAAAGGGTCTGCTCCTAATCGCAACCCTGCGGGTACCCTTACTCCGCTATTTTTTCGGGGCCAGCCTGATTCGCTCCTGCTCAGCAGGCCTAAATTTGCGTCCTGCAAATTTACCCCGAAAAAATTGGCTCCGCTCGGTTGCTCATAAGTCGCAAATTGTCTTCATAGTCTTCTACTGAACGTTCATCAATTAAGCTTCTTTGAACCACTACAATAGTTAATTATTGGTACATACATCTCGTCTATCTTTTTCACAAAGATATAAACTCTCAACAACCCCATAAAAGCTTAAGTAGAGCAGGTGAATTTTCAGGAGAAAAGCTTACTCCAACGTGTTAATCCACTTGGCAATGGAATTGATCGCCTGTTCCGCTTCAGGAATCACACCAAACAAACTGTGCCAGACATGAACCATATTGGGCCAGACTTCCAATGAAGTGTTAACGCCGTCCTGCTTTGCTTGCCCGGCAAACGCAACCACTTCATCCAGCAGAGTTTCTGCATCACCCACTTGTAACAGGAGTGGAGACAGCCCTGTGAGATCTGTGGCATAAAAAGGTGATACAAGTGGGTTCTGATTAATGTGCTGTTTGGCATAGGCGCGCCCGACAAAGCTTAGCCCTTCGCGACTGGCAAGTTGGTCTATCTCACCGTTGCGCACATAGCTGTCGCTGCTGCATTCGAGATCAAGCCAGGCAGAAATGCCAATCGCGCCAGCGGGCATTGCCTGGTTATCTTGTCTGAGTTTTAGCAGGGTGGCCATGGTCAGACCGCCACCGGCAGAGTCACCGGCAATCACTATTTGCTGTGGTGTATACCCCTGTGTTTGTAGCCACCCATAACTCGCGATGGCGTCTTCGAGCGCATGGGGAAATGGATATTCCGGTGCAAGCCGGTAGTTAACACTGAGAACTTTGCACTGGCTGGCACGGGCTATCTGTGAGCATAACGGGCGGTGTGAAACGGCAGAGCCGACACTGTAACCACCTCCGTGAAAATACAGCACAATTCTTTCTGATGGTGATGAAGGGATTAGCCATTCGGCGGTAACGCATGTATTGATCTCAACCGCTTCTATCGAAATGCCATCAGGTAGTGGGGCAGCGCTGCCACGCTCGTCAAATACCTTGCGATTGGTTTCCAGAGACCCAGCCTGACCCTCCATTTCGCGTTTCATCGTCGCAATAATGGACTGTATATTTTCTATACTGGTAGTACTGTCAGACATAAGTGTGTATTAAACCTCATTCCTGGGAAAAATTTTATGAAACCCTAACTTTTTACTTGCGATTTATACTTACTACCTCCATAATTCTGACACAAATAGCCTAAGTCATTGTTTTATAAGGAAATATATTTTTTCTGAATTGGAAAAAATAGAAATATTAAAAATTTCGCGGAATTTTTGATAGAACTTTCAAAGACTTGGAAAGAAAGTTAAGGAAGCTGTAATAAGTTGTAAAAGTAATCGTAGGTGTGAAGAGGTACATATGAATCGTTGGAAAGGCATTTTAGAGTTTGTTGCTGTGATTGAAGCAGGGAGCTTTTCCAAGGCAGCGGAGAATATGGATATCGCTGTATCCCAGGTTAGCAAGCGGATCAACGACCTGGAAAATCGTCTCGGTACGCGTTTGATTCACCGTTCTACTCGTTCTATCAAGCTCAGCCAGCAGGGCGAAGCGTATTACGATTCTTGCAAAAAAATCATTGAGGAATTTAATCGTGCTGAAGACCGTGTGGCAATGGCTCAGGATTCAGCCCGCGGTAAACTCAAGCTATGTATTGTCGGTGGTTCACGACCTGCATTTCAGGTGGCGCTATTTGCCGAGTTTCTGAAAACCTATCCAGATATTAACCTTGAAATAATCTTCTGTGATGAGCTGCCAAATCTTATCGAAAACCGTATTGATATGGCATTGGTTACTGGTCTTGTAGGGGACTGTCCATACCCGGGGATAAGACTGGCATGGGTGGATTACCAATTATGTGCCTCACAGGCATTTGTTGACAAACACGGTGTGCCGGAACATCCGAGTGAACTGGAAGATTATTCTTGCATTATTTCCGATACGAGTATCTGGAAACTACACCATCTCGAAGAAGAGGACGATGTGGAGGTGGAAGTGTCAGGGCAGTGGAAAAGCATGAACATTCGTGCCTGTATTGATGCAAGTATCAGTGGTCTTGGTATTTTTATGATGCCCTCATTTTCTGTTGATGAAGTATTTGCGCAGAAAAAACTGGTTCCGGTATTGCCTGGCTGGGTCATCCGTAAACCGCTGTGGGGTATTGCGCCTCATGTTGACTATGTACCGGCGAAATTAACGCTGTTACAAAATTATCTTCAAACTTTTATCAATATTGATCAAGGCGAGATTGATAATGAGGCCGTACACCTCAATGCGGGCAAGCTTGGTTTGATTTCAGAGATGCAGGAAACGATACAGCGCGAAGAGCCGTTGTTTGACAAAGAAGGCAGCTAACAGGGCTTATGGTGTTGTAGCAGCACACCGCATTCAATATGGTCGGTATAGGGAAACTGATCAAACAAGGCAAATTCTGTAATGCGATGGGTTTTGCACAATGTTAGCAGGTTTTGATGCAGGGTTACCGGGTTACAGGAAATATAGCAAATTGCCGGAAAGTCTTTCACCAGATCTAGCGTATTTTCATCCAATCCTGCTCGTGGTGGATCGACAAACACGGTTGAGAAATCGTAATCATCAAGATTGATATGTTTTAAGCGTCGGAACGGCCGTTCCCGTCTGATGGCTTGTGCGGCTTCTTCACTTGATAACCTCACCAGCTCAATATTATCAACGCTATTGTGTGCCATATTGTGCCGCGCAGAGCGCACAGATGTTTTACTGAGTTCGGTGGCAAGTACTTTTTCGAAGTTGCTTGCTAGTGGTAGAGTAAAGTTGCCGTTGCCACAATACAATTCCAACAGGTCACCATGGCTGTTTTCGGTTACCTTGTGAGCCCAGTTCAACATCTTTTCATTAATGGCTGCGTTCGGCTGTGTAAACGAAGACTCTATTTGCTGATACTCGTAAATGCGTCCATCGACTTGCATGCTTTCAACAATATAGTCCTTGTCGAGCAGCAGTTTTTGTTTACGGCTGCGACCAATCAGTTCAACACTGAGATGGTCGCGCAATTGTTGCGCCTCGATCTGCCATGCTTCATCCAGTGCTTTATGATAGATCAAAGTGATGAGTGCCTCGCCCTTGTAACTGGTAAGAAACTCCACCTGAAATAATTTTTTACGCAACACATTTGAAGCGTTAATCGCGTTGAGCAGCGTAGGCATTAATTTGCCAATCAGCTGTGAGCCCACCGGGTAGTCCTGAATCAGCACCGGTTTTTTGTATTCGCCTGGGCAGTACATGGCGTAGCTTGCCGTATCGCCTTCATGCCATATTTTGAATTCAGCGCGCATGCGGTAATGTTGCGCTGGTGATGCAAATATCTGTATTGATGGTAGCTCAAAATTGTCAAATGCGTGACTAACGGCGCGTTGTTTTGCTTCCAGCAGAGTTTCGTAGTGCTCGGGATAAACCTGCCAGGGTTGTCGGTCAAAATCGGCCATTACATCAAGTGCGAGCATGAGTATTGCTACTCCTGTTCATACTGCAGTGTGGCAATAATGGTGCGACCGCCGGCACGGTCACGGTGTTCGCCAAGGTAGATGCCTTGCCACGTGCCAAGCGCAAGTTCGCCGTTACTGATCGGGATCATGATTTCTGTTCCGAGTAAGGCTTGCTTGATATGGGCTGGCATATCGTCGGGGCCCTCAAGGGTGTGTTTGTAATAGGGCGCATTCTCCGGTGCGAGTTGGTTAAAGTGTGACTCCATATCGGTGCGCACAGTTGGGTCAGCATTTTCATTAATACTTAAGCTTGCTGAAGTGTGTTGCAAGAAAAAATGGGCGAGGCCGATGTTGATACGATCAAGCTCGGGAAGCTGCTGCACAACTTCCCTTGTGACAAGGTGAAAGCCACGTGTTTTAGGCTTTAATAATATTCGGTGTTGAAAAAACATGATTAAACGAAGTGTTATTAATGTAAAAAGAATGAAAACATGTTGCTGCATTCTACGTCATATTTCCATGTGTGTCGTACGGAATTAATGTTTCTGTACTGCGCGTTTGTATTCCTATAGACTTGCGCCTTGATTCAGGTGCAGTGCACAAAATTATTAACCTTCTAAACTTTGTGGAGAAATACCTATGCAAGACCATCAGGCGACCGATCAGGAAACAATTAAATTTATGACCAAATGCTCTGTTGCATTTGTTGTCGTCACTTTTGTTGTAGGTTATACCTGCGCAATAGTATTTTAATAAAAGTGTAACGTTTTTAAAGCGCGGCATTGTTTTTCAATGCCGCGCTTTTTTGTGCTTGAAAAATTACGATGTAACAATCACGCGAATTGCGTCAAGCTGACATGGGCTCTGCGCAATAAACTGCTCAAGTAGTTCCGTTTGTTGTTGCAGATAGTCCAGCTCTTCCGGGCGAATATTCGGATTCTTTTTTTGCAGAGCCAGTAAACGGTTTGTTTCTTCGCTCTGGTATTGCCGCATGGTAGCAAGGGAATTGGCCACTATCCGTTGTGTCTGCTCACTGGCCAGTTGATCGGTTTTAGCCAGTAGGTTTTTTAACAAAGTTTCCTGACTTTCAATAACCTTTTTGCCAATATGTTTCTCAATCGTGTGACATTGTGCGTTGAGTTTGTTGTGCGCGATTTTATCGGCCATATTGTTGCCGTTAATATCTACCAGAAACCGAATGACGGTGTCTGGTTGGAAGCGGTGTGCTTGCAATCGACGTGGTGCAGGGCAGCACACGGTATATAATACTTCCAGTAGCAGAGTGCCGGGCTTGATTGCTTTGTTCTTTAAGGTACAAACTGTGGCCTTGCCCCTGGTTTGACTTGTGATCAGATCAATGGCACTGATGACAAGCGGATGTTCCCAACTGGCCAGTTGAACATCGTCACGGCTTAATGCCCATGCGCGGTCGTAGGTAATAGTCTGACCTTCGTCCGACAGGTGTGGAAACGCGCTGGTAACCATGTGGTCACCAGGTTTGATTACCAGGCTGTGTGCGTCGTGGGGTTCGGAGTCAATACCGAAGCAATCAAACACGCGTTCAAGGAAGGCAGAGGGATTTATTTGATCGCTACGGCGGATTTCTTCAATAAGTCGTTGTGAAATTTCCACATCGCTGGAACTGATTTCCAGCAACTGATCGCGCCCGGATTCCAGTTGTTGTCTTATTTGCTGACTGATGCTGCGGGTTTTTTCAATTAATTCGTCGCAGCGTTGATTGGATTGCAGTGCAGAGTAAAGTGCATCGCGAGTTTGTGCGTTAATGGCGGTACCCGCTGCATTGGTGGCCTCAAAGCCATTCATGCCTTCATGATACCAGTGGAACAATATCTCTTGTGGATGGTTTTCGAAGTAGGGCACATGAATATGAATTGTGTCCTGTTGGCCAATGCGGTCGAGCCGGCCTATACGTTGCTCGAGTAAATCTGGATTAAGTGGCAGGTCAAACAATACAAGATGTTGGGCAAACTGAAAGTTGCGACCCTCACTGCCGATCTCGGAACAAATCAATGCCTGTGCGCCATCGTCTGTATCGGCGAAATAGGCTGCCGCCCGGTCGCGGCTGATGATGTCCATATCCTCGTGAAATACCGCGAGACTCAGCCCCAGCTTGTAGTTACCGTAGGATTGAAGATCAATGGCTGTTTCCTTGTGGGAACAGATCACGAGAACTTTTTCCTGACGATGCTGTTTGAGAAAGTTCTGTAACCACGTCATACGTGGGTCGTAGCTACACCAGCTCTCATCGTGGTACTGGCGTTCCGGGTAGATCAAATCGTCGTGAACAGTGCTGCTATTGTGTTGATAAGCCTCGGGTAGTGGCAGCGGTGCGGCGTGCAGGTGGCGTTTTGGGAAGCCACTGATATTCTTGCGCGTGTTACGAAACATGACGCGACTTGTGCCGTTGCGATCGACAAGCTGCTGAATAATAGCGTTGCGATTGCTATTTGTGAGTTCGTCGTTATCGAGATACTGATTGAGCTCTTGTGCTACTGATTCTTCAATGTCATTAATGGAGTCGGCACCGGGTGAATCGAGTAATTTGTTAACCAGTTTAGCAATGGGTTCGTAGTTTTCCTGCTCTTCGACAAAAGCGTTCAGGGAATGAAAACGATCAGGATCGAGCAAGTGCAAGCGTGCATAATGACTTTCAACACCGAGTTGTTCTGGTGTGGCAGTCAGTAAGAGCAGGCCCGGACACTGAGTTGATAGTTGTTTAATCCGCTGGTATCCCTCGTCGTCTTTGGAGTTGCTGTTGCCTTCTGTCTGGTCGCCACCAAGGTGATGAGCTTCATCGATGACGAGTAAATCCCAGTCTGCTTGCTGCAAGCTGGCAAAGTCACATTCGTCAAGAAAGCGGTGGCTGCAGAGGATAAGTTGTTCGGTAAGAAATGGATTTTGTTCCGGACTGAACTCAACTATTGCATTGACGCGTTCTTCATCAAAAATACTAAAGTGCAGATTAAAACGTCTGATCATTTCCACAAACCACTGGTGCACGAGAGGCTCGGGAACGCTGATCAATACGCGTTCGGCGCGATGAGTTTGCAGCTGTTGGTGAATAATTAAACCCGCTTCGATGGTTTTACCAAGGCCGACTTCGTCGGCGAGTAAAACACGCGGCGCGTAGCGATTGCCGACTTCGTGGGCAATATACAATTGGTGTGGTATCAGATCGATACGTGCGCCAATCAAGCCCTTGGCATAACTGGCCTGATTGCGCTGTTGAGCAGACAATGCCGCATAGCGTAATTCAAACCACTTTGGTTTGTCGAGTTGTTTGGAAAACAAACGATCCGATGCAAGACTCAATTGCAGGTGGTGGGCAAGCTGGGTTTCAGGCACGGGTGCAGTTGTGCCGTCGTTGTCGCTGGCGAGATAGATTTTTACGCCGTCGGTTTCGTCTACTTCCAGTACGGAAAGCTGTTTGCCGTTGGCCAGTTCGATGGTATCGCCTTGGGTAAACTCAATACGCGAGAGCGGTGCGTTGTCTTTTGCATAAGTGCGTTCGTCTTCGCTACCAGGAAAGTAAACAGTGACGAGGCGATAATCGAGACTCTGGATAATACCGAGTCCGAGTTCAGGCTCGGTTTCACTGAGCCAGCGTTGTCCAATGGAAAATTCCTGCATACTACTTTCAGGTTAGATTGCCAATCATTAAAGGAAGATAATGTAAAAGGAACTGCAATGTTTACAGAACAATTTCCGCCATGGTGCGTAGCAGTGTGGTATCGCCCATAATATTCAGGGTTGTCACTGGTGATTTCTTCCAGTCGACAATTTTTTCTGCAATACGCTCTTTTGGCCCAACCAGAGAAATCTCATCAGCGAATTCAGCGGGTACTGCCTCGATGGCTTCCTCGCGCTTGCCTTCAAAGAACAGGTCCTGAATGCGATTGGCTTCTTCTTCAAAGCCCATACGCGACATCAGTTCCTTGTGGAAATTGCGCTTCTTCGAACCCATGCCGCCAATATAAAAACCGAGCATGGATTTCACCATGTAAAGTGCCTCATCCACATTGTCACAGACGTTTACCATCACCATCGCGGTGATTTCAAAACCTTCTTTAGCGTTTTTCAGTTGTGATTCATAAACTTCCTGACGATACGGAGAGTAGTACAAGGGTAACCAGCCATCGGCAATTTCAGCAGTCTGTTCAACATTCTTTGGGCCTTCCGCACCAAGAAAAATTGGCAAATCTGCACGCAACGGGTGGGTGATCGGTTTTAGTGGTTTGCCCATGCCCCAGGCATTCGGGCCATTATAGGGGAGGGGATAGTGCTCGCCATCATTGGTGACCGGTGCCTCACGACGCATCACCTGACGAATAATATCCACATACTCACGGGTACGGGAAACCGGCTTGCTAAACGGTTGCCCGTACCAGCCTTCAACGACCTGTGGGCCGGAAACACCGAGCCCGAGAATCATACGACCATTGGACATATGATCAAGTGCCAGTGCCGACATGGCGCAGGCGGTCGGAGTGCGCGCCGACAGTTGTGCGACGGAAGTGCCGAGTCGGATTTTGCTGGTATGAGCGCCAATCCACGCAAGAGGGGTAAATGCATCATTGCCCCAGGATTCAGCGGTCCACACGGAATCGTAGCCAAGGGACTCTGCTTCCTGTGCCAGTTCCACGTGTGCCATGCCCGGTGCCATTGCACCCCAGTAGCCTAATTGCAGGCCCAGTTCCAGATCGCTCAATGTCTTTACCCCGAAAATTGTTTTAAGGCTGCGCATTCTACCTGAAACATTTCTCAAGCTAAATCTGTATGAATGTCGTATAGTTTTGTTTATGAGTGATAACGTGATTCATTCTCCCTGCGTACGGGAGTGCTGCCTTGACAACCGGGATGTCTGTCTTGGTTGTGGCCGTCATATCGATGAAATTACTGGCTGGAACGAAGCAGCCAATGATGAAAAGCTTGCGATTCTTGAGCGTGCACGGCAGCGACTTGGGCGTAATGGTAGTGAGTAAGCTACCACTCAAGGATGAAACCTTGCTTGCCCTACATGACAGACAGATGTTAAGAAATGAAGAAATAAAAAACGACCAGTAAGCACTAAACCCTTGCATTCGTAAGCAATAAGAGTAGAATCGCCGCCTTAATTTGGAGAAGCATCTATGACCATGCAACCGACAACTATTCGCGCCGCGGCCCATAAGTGGGGTTCCCGTGTGCTGTGCCCGTTGTTGGCTGCGAGTCCTGAATGCTAGTCGAAAAAGACAGTTTTCCAAAAAGGCCGCAGCGTAAAACCTGCGGCCTTTTTCGTTTCTGAAAGGGTGGTTTGCAGGTTTACGCAGTGGTGCAACGTTAACCTGAAACAGTAAAAGAGGTGTGTCATGGCTATACCTATCGCCTATGCCAGCGTCATTATCATCTGGTCCACAACGCCGTTAGCGGTGCAGTGGAGTAATGATTCCGTATCCCCGATTGCGGCGGTACTGCTGCGTATGGGGCTGGCGTGGTTTTTTGTTTTGCTGTTAACAGCGGTGATGCGTGTAAAAAACCTCGACCTGCGCGGCAACTGGAAACTTTATGCTGCGGGTAGTCTCGGCCTGTTTCCAAACATGGTGCTGGTTAATACAGCGGCAGAGTATATTCCGTCGGGCTTGATTGCATTGATCTTTGGAACCTCTCCGTTTCTTGTGGCGTTGTTTGCCCATTTCATGCTTGGAGAAAAGTACCTTACCTTGCGTCACTTCCTTGCGCTGTTTATTGCGGTGACGGGTTTGTTGCTGATTTTTGAACAGCATATTGTGCTGGAGGCAGGTACTGATGCTATGCAAGGCAGCGGTATTATCACCGGTGTTGTATTGATGGTAGCTTCGGTGGTGTTGTTTGCTTTCAGTAGTGTGCTGATAAAAAGGCATATCGGCGACGTGCACCCGGTGAATCAGATTAATGGTTCCTTAATATTTGCTTTACCTGGCCTTCTCGTCAGTTGGGCAATAATGGACGGCACCACACCGGTCTTGAGCCAGAAGACCGCAGGGGCAGTGCTTTATTTGTCCCTTGTTGGTTCGGTTATCGGTTTTGTTGCCTATTTTTATTTGCTGCGAAACCTTTCCGCGGCGGCAGTGTCAGTGATTACGCTGATTACACCGGTGCTGGCAGTATGGTTGGGTGTGGTATTAAACGCTGAACCAATGACGGCACAGATTGTGTCCGGAACAGCACTGGTAACATTTGGCCTGTGGTTGTTTAGCGGATTGTACCAGTTACCCGGACGTTTTTTTAACGGAAGGGTGATGGAAGTAAAGACAGAAAAACTGATTAAAGAGGTTTGTGATGAATAGTAATCAACAGCAGAGTGCGGAACAGACCGGCTTGCTGAAAATGTCTAGCGGTTTGCGTGACGATGCATGGCACTGGCTTGATACCGATGTCAGTCTATTGTCGAGTGAAAAGCTGCGCGAGATTTTGCAGTTGGATCTGCTCGCACAACAGCCGGCAGAAGTGCAAGCTATGCAAGCCGTGCGCATGGAACTGGAAAAGCGTTTACAGCAGTTCAAGGTTTCTGCGTAAGTTATACATTTATACCAATCCATGCCCTGGTATGGATTAAGTTGGCAAAAGAAAACGGGGTGAAGTTTCAATCTTCACCCCGTTTTTATTTTCAGTAATGAGTTTATCTTTATCAGGCGTCAGCTGCGATCTCGGTTTGCAAATCACCTTCCTTCGGTCTGCCATAGTAAAAGCCCTGAATGTAATCAAAGCCGAGTTCCTTGCAGCGCACCACTTCCTCACGACGGTCGAGACCTTCAGCAAGAGTCTTGATGCCCATTTTCTTCGCGAGCAATACCAGCATGCGCACCATATCCTGTTGCGCTTCAGGTGCCTTGTCAATTTCACGCACCATTGCAATATCGAATTTGAGGTAATGGGCTGGCGCTTCAATCAGCTCCATAAGGCGCGCCTGTCCGGCACCGAAGTCATCGTAGGCGAGTTCTACTTCCAGTTTGTCGAGTTCACCGCGTAACATTTTCATATCTTCAAGATTTGATGCCGCTTGCTCATGGATTTCGAGAACCAGATTCAGCGAAGGGAATTGTGTACGCAGATCCGTCATTTGCTTGAGCATGCGATTATAGTCGTGCATTTCATCCGGATGAATATTGACAAAGAATCTGGCATCGGTGTTAAACGTGGAGGCGAGCTTAACCCCTTCATCACGAAATAGTTCACTCAGTTGTAATGCGAGCCCTGGAATACTTTCAGCAATATGGAACAGGGGGCCTGGGCTGTTGGATAGAGTCGGGTGAGTGCCGCGACCGAGTAATTCATAGGCGTGAATACTGTTGGAGCCGCATTCTACAATTGGCTGATAAGCCGGGATCACAAGCTTCTGGTCGAGCAGCTCCTGTAATTCGCGTACACCGGTAGGCATATTTTCCGACAGTTTTTGCATGCCGACGACAGTCATGGAGGTGTCGGTATTTTTGTTGGAATCCTGGAATTCTTCACGAATAACACGCACTTCAAAATCGGCAAAATGCAATACGTCGCCGTGGCGTAGAGGCTCTTGTCCTTTTAACTGATTGCGGTTGATAAAGGTGCCATTCGTGCTGTCGTTGTCGCGCAGAACCAAACCGCCCTGGCCGTCGTCGAGAATCTCTGCGTGAATACGCGAAACACTACCGCTTGGAACTGTAAAACCAAGACCTTCCTGACGACCCACCTGAAACGGAAAATGATTGATGGGCAAGCGGCTTAATATGGCGCGCCCCCCAAAAAAACCTTCAAGAAACCAGCTTTCCTGTGTCATGTTATAACCTGTCTTTATTCCTCTGATCCCAGTATTGCCGGGCCAAATCCCAAGCCTCTTCCTCGCTGAACTGCCTGTGGTGGGCAAATATTACCATGGCTGCTGTACCAATGACTGCATTTAAATCATAGTCATGGGCTTTTGTTGCGTCTTGCCCCTTGCTGCGCCAAAGGTTTTGCAGTGGGGTGGCACACAGGTTTGCTGTCTCCAGAGCTGTCTGGCGAGAGGGTTGGCGCCTTGTCCAACTCTGCACCGTTTCATCGCTGCCGTTAACGAGGAACAGGCGGTTATCGGCGTCTGGGCGGAACTCGATTTCACCGCCTTCACCTTTAATTACAAGACTTGCAGGATAGTTGAGCAGGGTAGCAGCGTGCTGGTGAACCTCAAGATAGGCGGGGTGGAATACGCTTTGCAAGGCTGTGCTTGCATTGAGCGGGTTGACCAGCTTGATCAGGGAATGTGCGGGTGAGCGCACGCCAAGTGTATTGCGCATGTGAAATAGCCGCGCCAGTGGTGCACAAAAACTCTCCAGGTTTGCGTAGGCAAACTGCCCTTGTGAGAGGTTATGTTTAACCTGTGCCCAGTTTCTGCATAGCGGAATATCAAGCTGCCCGAGTATCGCCTCGCTATAAACCCGATTGGCGGTATGACCCGCGCAGCCGTGCATAAAAATGCGGTAGCCATTCTCTGCAAGCAGCAGGGCGGAGAGCAAGAACCACGGCAGTTGTTTGCGTTTACCCGCATAGCTTGGCCAGTCGATGTCCACACTGATCTCCGGTGCTGCAATGTGATCGCGACAGGCTTGGGCGAAACCGGCCATCTCTTCAGCATTTTCACCCTTGACCCGTAATAGCAGCAACAGCGCACCGAGCTGAATATCTTCGACTTCACCATTGAGCACCATCGTAAACGCCGTTTGCGCCTCTTCTCGGGTTAGTGACCGGCCGCTGTTTTTGCCCTTACCGAGAATACGCACGTACTGAGCAAAAGGGTGTTCAATGGTTTCTGTCATGGATTGGTCTGTTGATTCAGTTAAAGGCAATTAGCAGGTCGCGGCAGACCGGCAATCTTGCTGACCCGTTTCGCAGGGCTGTCGGGAAACAGTGACAACAGATACAGACTGTTGCCTTTGTCGTCACCGAGCTCCTGTTTTACATATTTCACCAGCGGGCGCATCTCCGGCGAGTGTTCATGCTGTGTGTAAAAACGCCGCGCCAGTTCAATAATTTCCCAGTGGGCCGCGTTGAGTTCAATCTGTTCACTGCGGGCAATTTGTTCTGCAATGTCCCGGTTCCAGGCCGATAAATCGAGCAAAAAGCCTTCCTTGTCGAAGTCGGCTGCCATATCAATACCAGCTCAGGGTTTTATTGTACTCACAGCACAGTGTGACAAACTGACGGGCATCAATGAATGCCGCGTTTTGTGGGTGCAGGCCGCGCGCTGCAGCATCATATTGCACAACATGCAGCGTAATGTTCCTGCCCTTGAGTGCACTGTCGAACTTATCAGTGAGATACACACCGTCTTCAAGCAATATAAGCGCATCGCCATCAGCGAGGGCTTTTAAGCAATCTTGTACCGCGCTGTGTTCAAAACAAGCTTTGTTCAGGGTATGTAACTGACTCATAACAGTGCCTAAAACGTTAGTACAGTGTCGTGGTTTGCAACGAGTTCTGCCATGCCGGCTGCAGACAGGGTAGAAACAGGCAGTAACAGATCATTGCTGTGCAGATGTTTGCCTTCCAGGGAGGACTCATCAACGTACACAGATTCAATATCGTAAAGAGGAAACGATGAGAGCAAGGCAGCAAGATTACGGCGTTCAATCTGTTCCGCCTGTTGCTGCTTTTTTAGTTGCCAGACACCGTCACCGATAAACAACACACCCAGGGGCTGTTCAAACACAGAGGCCGCGAGTACGGCTTCGATACCTTCAAGAGCCCGATGTCCCTGATAGGGTGTACTGCGTAGAATAAACAGGGTGCTTTTGGTGTTGTTCATGGAATTATCAGGCACCAAAGGTGACAACGCGATCCGAATGACAGTTCGCGTCGATTAACTGACCAAGGCCGGAAAGTGCCATACCGGCACGGAGGTTGTGGTGCTCCTTTTCATAGCGGCTGGCTTCTCCCTCATCAATAATGCCGCGCTTTAACGCCGAGGCAACACAGACAACAACATCAAGTCCATGCTGTTCGGCAAAGGTCTGCCAGCGTTCCTGGATATTGAGATCATCCTGGGGCGGTACATTGAGGTTGGTAGCATTGAGCACGCCATCGCCGTGAAAAAAAACGCGATAGATACTGTGCCCATCAGCGAGCAGGGCCTCGGCAAAGCGCAGCGCGCTATAAGGCGCTTCGGATGAAATCGGTGCGCCATTAATAACCAGGGAGAAAATCATCGTCGCATTTTAACTGAATCTGTTAAACGGGCAAAAAAAACCTCGCTAAAGCGAGGTTTTTAAACAGTGTGTTCTCTGTTTTCTCGACGAATAATCAGTCTTCGCTGCCAAGGAAACTTAACAGAACCGAGAAGATATTATAGAGCATGACATACAGAGTCACAGTTGCCGAGATATAGTTGCGCTCGCCACCGTGAATAATTGCACTGGTTTGCCACATAATCAGACCGCCGGAAAGCATCAGGAACATGCAACTGATAGCCAGGCCCATACCTTGAATCTGCAGGAAGTAGTTGGCGATAGCCGCGATAAACGCAACGGTAATGCCAACGCAGAGGAAGCCGGTGAGATGGCTCATATCCTTGCGAGTAACAAGGATATAACCGGACAGTACAAAAAAGATTGCTGCGGTGCCGCCAAGGGCAAGCAAAATCGGCTCAAAGCCGGAAACCCCGATGTAGTAGCTGAGGATCGGGCCAAGGGTGAAACCGAGCCAGCCGGTCAGGGCGAATACCCAGAAAAGGCCTGCGGCACTGTTCTTGGTTTTTTCCACCATAAACAGACAGACAATATAGGGTAGTAACATCCACAGCCCCATATACGGCGCATTAATCGCCATGGAGATTGTTGCGGTAACGGCACTGAACATAATGGTCATACCCAACAGCATGTAGGTTTGACGCAGTACCTTGCCGATTTCAATGGCCGGGGACTGTATGCCCGCGTCAAATAGTTCATTCTCTTGCATGAAGGTTCTCCTGATCTGCGATCACTAAATCACTGAAAAAATAATGTGTAATGCCAACTAAAATACCAATGCGCAAAATCATACCGCCAAATCGCCAGAAAGCAAGTAGCGCGGGTGCTTGCGCTCTAAAAATTTGGAGTCATCGGGTGCGTACAAGTTCACTGCTGAATATACGAATAAACCGTCAGGGCAGGTCGTTCAGCAGTGCTTGGGCAGTGTCGGCATACTTGCGCCGCTGCAAAATCATTTTAATGCGCCCACCACCATTCTGGCGCCACAGCACCGCGCAACGAATGGCTGCAAGTAGCAGGCAGCGTATTTTGTTGACAGTAGTTTCCTGCTGCAAATGCGTGGAGTTGCCGTTGACCTGAATACGAAACGCAAAAGTACTGATCGTATCAAGATAAATTGATGCGATATTGGCAATGACATTACTGTGGGTTGGGGAAAAATGAGTTGCCTGGTTTTTAGCCTGTGCAAGGCGGCTTCCGATTAAAGCGAGCATATCCTTGCGCGCATTGAGTTTGCGTTCAAGATGTACGATGCCGAGACAGTAGCGCATCACGTCACCGGAAGCATCCTGTTCCTGATTGAGTAATTTTACGAGGGTTTCCAACCCCGGCTTGAGATGGTGGCGGTCAATAAATACCGCTTCGGTAGAACCAGGTTCCGTTTCCAGAAGTGCGTGGACCATCGTGGCAAATTGCTCACTATCGTCGTAACCACTGTTGGCGAGTTTTTCTACAAGCTGCACCGCCTGTACGATTCCCGCCAGAGAAATAACCTGATTTACCAGTTTGGAATTGTCCTGCTCGCTCATGGCGCCCTTATTGATTTGCTTCAGTACTTTCAGTTTTTTCAATGACGGCACCACCAAGGCATTGCTCGCCGTCATAAAACACCACAAACTGCCCCGGTGTGACAGCGCGCTGTGCTTCATCAAAGGATACTTCACAACGCCCTTCATTGTGAAATTCTACCCGACAGGCCTGGTCGGGTTGGCGATAGCGGGTTTTCGCCATACAACGAAGTTCACTGCCAGGTTCTGGCGTCGGGCCGGTAATCCAGTTCAGTTGCACTGCACTGAGGCGCTCACTAAACAGAGCGGGGTGGTTGTTACCCTGTACTGCGAGTAATACGTTGCGTTGCAGGTCCTTGCCCGCTACATACCACGGAGCTTCACTACTGCCTGCTACACCGCCAATACCCAGCCCCTGCCGTTGTCCGATGGTGTGGTACATCAGTCCGCTGTGTTCGCCAATAGCGATACCTTCGGGGGTTTCAATAGCACCGGGCTGGGCGGGTAGGTACTGTTCGAGAAAATCCTTGAAGCGACGTTCACCGATAAAACAGATGCCGGTGGAATCCTTTTTATTGTGTGTGACAAGGCCGTGTTGCTCTGCTATTTCACGCACCGTCGGTTTTTCCAATTCGCCAACGGGGAACAGAGTAGTTGCCAGCTCCGCTTCACCCACGGCGCAGAGAAAATAACTTTGATCCTTGTTGTTGTCGAGCCCCTTTAGCAGAAAGGTGTGCTCACCATCGCGACGGATGCGCGTGTAGTGCCCTGTGGCAATACTCTGTGCGCCGAGCATTTGTGCATACTGTAAAAACACCTTGAACTTGATTTCCCGGTTACACAGCACATCCGGGTTCGGTGTGCGACCCGCGCGATATTCTTCAAGGAAGTGTTCGAAAACATTGTCCCAGTACTCGGCGGCAAAATTAGCGGTATGTAACTCGATACCAATTTTTTCACAGACACGCTCTGCATCGGCGAGGTCCTGTTTCGCCGTACAGTATTCAGTGCCATCATCCTCATCCCAGTTTTTCATAAACAGGCCAGCCACTTCATAGCCCTGCTGTTTTAACAACAGCGCGGAGACCGACGAGTCGACCCCGCCGGACATTCCGACAATAACCTTGCCGGTATTGTCAGGTCCTGTTTTTTTCGAGCTGGAATGCGGGGAAGCTGTTTCAGTCAAGATGAATAACTCTGTTTAAATCGCGGCCGGTTTAACTTTCTGTATCAATGTGGGCAACAAGCTCCAGTGGTGCAGGCTCCCGGGTTTGATAGTCCTCGATCAGCCGTATTACCATCGGGCTGCGCATTTGCTCACGTTTTGCACAAAGGGTGTCGTAGTCGAGCCACAGTGCAGCCACAATGCCATTATCAAGTTCATTGTGCACCTGTTCAACAGGCTTGCCGGCAAAGGCGTGACGCAGATAGGTTACTCCATTACGCGGTGAGGTATAACTGTAGCAGCCGAGATACCCGGTCAACTCTACACGCCAGCCGGTTTCCTCAAGGGTTTCCCGCAGTGCCGCCTCAACCAGGGTTTCACCTTGGTCCCAGTGACCAGCAGGCTGGTTGTAGACCATGAGTCCATCATCCTCTTCGTGAACCAGCAGGAAGTGGCCGGGTTGTTCGCTGCTTTCTACGACCGTGGCTACGGTTATATGGGGTGACCAGTTGCTCATGTGTCAGGCGTGCCGGGGTTATTTAAAAAGGCGCATCCTAAACGAAAACCTTTGCTAACGAAAATGTGGGGATTTCGGCATAATAGCGACATACTTTATCAAGCGCGAAATTTAATGAGTGATTTAACCCATCTTGATGAACATGGCGCCGCGCATATGGTGGATGTCGGCGAAAAGTCTGTTACCGAGCGCAGTGCGAGTGCGCAGACGCTTGTCTCAATGCAACCGCAAACACTGGCCAGGCTGTTAAGCGGTGATATGCCCAAAGGTGATGTGATTGCCACAGCCCGTATTGCTGGCATTCAGGCGGCAAAAAAGACACCGGATCTGATCCCTCTATGTCATCCGCTGATGCTCAGTGCCGTGAGCGTAGATTTTGAGCCGGATCAGGCCCGTGGCGAGCTGACCATTACCGCCACCTGCAAGCTGAAAGGGCGCACCGGTGTGGAAATGGAGGCGCTCACAGCGGTCTCGGTGGCGGCGCTGACGATCTACGATATGTGCAAGGCAGTGGAGAAGGGCATTGTGATCGGGCCAACCCGCTTGATCCGTAAAAGCGGTGGTAAAAGTGGCGACTTTCAAGCGGATACAGAGATAAATTCGCCTGATATTTAACATTAAGTAGTTATTCTAAGCTAATGATTAATATATTATTTTTTGCAAAGTACCGTGAGCAGGCAGGTCTTGCCGAGACATCAGCATCCGCAGCGGGTATTCACGATGTTGCCGCAGTGATTGACTATCTCCAGAGAGAATTGGGTGCCAGGGTCGAGTTTCTCGATGATCAACAGCTGTTAATAGCGGTTAACCAGGAAACCGGGGATCGCCACAGCCCGGTAGCAGACGGTGATGAAGTGGCGTTTTTCCCCCCGGTAACCGGCGGCTAACTGAACATCCAAACCCGGTTTTGATATCTATGAAATACCTTGCGATACAGACAGTCGCCTTTGATGTGGGCGAGGAAACGACACAGCTACAGGCGCTCGGGCCGGAACTTGGTGCCGTGGCGAGCTTTGTTGGTCAGATGCGCAATAGCAATACGGATGAGGGCAGAGAAGCGGTTATTGCCATGACCCTTGAACACTATCCAGGTATGGCAGAGAAAGCGATTGGCAAAATCATCGATAAAGCCTTTGAGCGCTGGCCGTTGCTTGGTGTGAGGGTGATCCATCGTGTGGGGCGTCTACTGCCTGGCGACCCGATTGTCTATGTCGGTGTGGCGAGCAGCCACCGCACCGAGGCCTTCCAGGCCTGTGAGTTTATTATGGATTTTCTAAAAACCGCAGCACCATTCTGGAAAAAAGAAGAGTTGGCAGGTAAGCGTGAGCGCTGGGTTGAAGCCCGGGAGTCAGATACCAGTAAGCTGGGGGAATGGAAGTAGGGGGTTGGCCCTTGCCGGGCGGGGGTTCTGTTTCTCGCATTCGCCATGTGGGGGAGCAAGGTTTTCGCCCTTGCTGGGCGAGTGACTTTTCTTTACGCGCATAAAGAAAAGTAACCAAAAGAAAGTGCGTGGGGGTAGTCCGCTTCTTACGTCGATCGCTTAAATGGCGGGACCGGCCTTAATGCGCGTCCTTCCGCGATGTCGGCCTGAATTTTCTTCCTGAAAATTCACCCCTGTCATTTAAGCTCTGGCGGTTTTGTTGGGAGTGATCACTCTGCAGGGGATGGGGAGTATCGAAAAATGTGTCTGCTCACCGGGCATTAGTATTGCTGACAGTTGTTTCATAAAAGTGCTGAACAGGCTTGGATGTGCCTGCCATTAAGTAATATTGCTCCATACCATTCACCAACCAGCAGTCTATGGTTGCTTCGCGACTTATGAGCAAGGGCACTCGCAGGGTTGCGATTAGGAGCAGGCCCTTTATGTACAGGATGCACGGTATGCCGCGGGAGGCAGGAAGCCGGGAACGGCGGGTGACTGTTGGGGCCACCAAAAGTAACAACTGCCCAGCAAGAGCGAAAATCTTGTTTCTCCACATGTGACGTGTGATAGATAAAAATTTATAGTTGGGTAAGAGAAAGCGAGCCCTCACGGCAGTGAGATTATCTGATACTGTCCGGGCTCAAGTTCGCCTAGCTCGTAGTCACCGATGCGGGAACGAATCAAACGTAGTGTTGGAAACCCGACGGCTGCTGTCATACGCCTGACCTGGCGGTTTTTTCCCTCGCGAATGGTCAGTTCCAACCAACTGGTCGGTATGTTCTTTCGCTCACGAATCGGCGGATTACGGGGCCAGAGTGGTTCCGGGGGTAAAATTTTTACCGCTTCGGCAGGACGGGTTCTGCCGTCCTTGAGTTCGACACCGTTCCGCAATTGTTGCAGGGCCGCGGTGCTGATTTCTCCTTCCACCTGGACCTGGTAGGTTTTTGCCTGTTTGTGTTTCGGGTCACTGAGGCGATGCTGTAGTCTGCCATTATCTGTGAGTAAAAGTAGACCTTCCGAATCCTTGTCGAGGCGCCCGGCAACATAAACGCCTGGTATATCGATGTAGTCGCCAAGCGTGACGCGACCCTCGCCATCGGTGAACTGGCTAAGTACATTGAATGGCTTGTTGAACAATACGACTGTGGTCATTACGTAAAAAAACGGTTAAAAATTGCTGAATTTTGTATCGATTCTGTAGAAAAATTACAAAAAATGCCCCGTCGGTGTATACTGGCACGCGCATTTTTCCTCATATGAGGCACTATACTGTGTTCTGATGATGAGGAGTTAAACAGCTTAATGATTGCGACGGAGTAAAACACACTATGGGTTACGAGAAAGTTACCATACCGGCTCACGGTGAAAAAATCACCACCAACGAAGATCACTCACTCAATGTTCCTGACAAGCCCATCATCCCGTTTATCGAGGGGGATGGTATCGGGGTAGATATCACGCCGGTTATGCGCAAGGTTATCGACGCAGCGGTAGAAAAAGCTTACGGTGGTAACAAGGAAATTGCATGGATGGAAGTGTACTGTGGTGAGAAAGCTGCTGAGCTTTATGAAGGTAACTGGTTTCCTGAAGAAACTCTCGACGCAATCAAGGAATTTGTTGTATCGATCAAGGGCCCATTGACGACCCCGGTTGGGGGTGGTTTCCGTTCCCTCAACGTAGCACTGCGTCAGGAACTCGACCTCTATGTTTGTCAGCGTCCGGTACGCTGGTTCCAGGGGGTACCTTCACCGGTCAAGGAGCCGAATCTCGTGAATATGTGTATCTTCCGTGAAAACTCTGAAGATATTTATGCCGGTATTGAGTGGAAAGCCGGTACTGAAGAAGCAGACAAGGTAATTAAATTCCTGCGCGAGGAAATGGATGTTAATAAGATCCGTTTCCCGGAAGACTGCGGTATCGGTGTTAAGCCGGTATCTTCATCCGGTACCAAGCGTCTGGTACGCAAGGCGATTCAGTACGCAATTGATCAGGATTTGCCATCAGTGACCCTGGTACACAAGGGCAATATTATGAAATTCACTGAAGGTGCATTTACCGACTGGGGATATGAACTCGCCCAGGAAGAGTTTGGCGCTGAGCTTCTGGATGGTGGCCCGTGGTGTAAAATGAAAAACCCGAAAACCGGCAATGAAATCATTATTAAAGATGTCATTGCCGATGCGATGCTGCAGCAAATTCTGTTGCGCCCGGCAGAGTACAGTGTGATCGCGACTCTTAACCTTAACGGTGATTACCTGTCCGATGCGCTGGCTGCGCAGGTTGGCGGTATTGGTATCGCACCGGGTGCGAATATTTCTGACGGCGTTGCGCTATTTGAAGCGACTCACGGTACTGCACCGAAGTATGCCGGTCAGGACAAGGTTAACCCGGGGTCTCTGATTCTTTCCGCAGAAATGATGTTGCGTCACCTCGGTTGGAACGAAGCGGCTGATCTGGTGATTAAGGGTATGGAAGGTGCTATCGGTGGCAAAACGGTCACTTACGATTTCGAGCGCCTGATGGAAGATGCGACCTTGATGTCTTGCTCCGGTTTTGGTGACGAGATGATCAAGTATATGTAGTACGTGCTACACAGCAGATAAAAAAGCCGGCTTCAAGCCGGCTTTTTTATTTTTTGTTCCTGATACCCGATGGTATCAAGGGTCACGAAGTAGATTCAGCCGCAGCCATTTCAATATGCCCGCTGTTTTCACCCGATCCACTTGACCCTGATGCAGTACCCGATGAGCCTTCGGCAGAAGGTGGGGCGGCAGACTGGCTGCCCACGGGCACAATGTTGGTCGCGTGCAACCCCTTCGGCCCCTGGATCAAATCATAGCTGACTTGCTGGCCGGCCTTTAATGTTTTGTAGCCTTCCATCTGAATCGATGAATAGTGTGCAAATAAATCTTCGCCTTCGGTTTCAGGCAATATAAACCCGTAACCCTTTGCGTTGTTGAACCACTTCACTGTACCAATAGGCATAACACGGTACCTTAGTTTTCTACTGTAAATCCCTGAAACCTTGTAGAAGTGATAACGCAAACTTCACTTCAAAAAGAAATCAAACCCTCAAAAAAGCAAAAGCTCAACTACCCAGCTAAATACTCGCCCTTAAATATCTCTAAAACAGGTTTGGTGTCCCCGAATAATCTGCTGATCCTGACAACCGTGGGTTATATAGCAAGGCAATCATTGCGCATGCGATATAACAGATTGTTATTACAGTCAGCAGGCTTATTTACCCAAACTTTAAGGTGACAAACCTGAAAGACATTCGTTTTTGTATACGTAAAAACACTTGGAGTCAAGTGCTTTTTACAGATAAAAAGTGGGGCTGTGCCTTGAAAGTAGAGGGGGCAGGCACCACTTAAGGCGATAAGCCGAGTGTTATTTTGGTGTAAACTAGCCACTGATACCGGATCGGTATTTCCATCGCCGTTCCGGCAGGTAGTGTATATCCACGAGTCTCTTGAAATAGCAGAGCAGGTAAACAGAAGGTAGTAGTATTGTTTGAGCAAATACAAAATCCGTTCATTGCGGTGAGCATGAGCAGCGATGACGAAGAGTGGCAGCACGATGATGATGGTGCCGGCGCTGTTGCGATTGAGCGTGTTAAACCGCGCTTGCAGCGACCGCGCATGTATAAAGTTGTCATGATGAATGACGACTATACTCCGATGGATTTTGTCGTTCATGTGCTTGAGCTATTTTTTAATATGCACCGGGAACAAGCCACCCATATCATGCTCAAAGTACATACGGAAGGCCGTGCGGTTTGCGGCACTTATACCAGGGACATTGCCGAAACCAAAGCTGAACAGGTCAATGCCTATGCCCGTCAAAACGAACACCCGTTGCTATGCAATATTGAAGTATCCGAGGCCGGTGAAGCTGATGACGATGATTCGTGATGCAGCGTCGCTACAGCTTGAAAACGACGCCGGTGCCACTATAACCATAACAATAAAACCAGAGGTCTGTTCCCATGCTGAGTAAAGATCTTGAAGTGAGCTTAAACAATGCGTTTAAAGGCGCACGTTCAAAGCGTCATGAATTTATGACGGTTGAACATCTATTGCTCGCGCTACTTGAAAATGATGCGGCAACCAAAGTGCTGCAAGCCTGTGCCGCTGATCTGAATAAATTGAGACAACAATTGTTGGAGTTTGTCGATGCAACTACACCGTTGATTCCTGAAGATGATCGTGAGCGTGAAACCCAGCCGACTCTGGGTTTTCAGCGTGTGTTACAACGCGCTGTATTTCATGTTCAGTCTTCCGGCAAGGCCGAAGTCACGGGTGCGAATGTACTGGTTGCAATTTTTAGTGAGCAGGAAAGTCAGGCGGTGTTTTTCCTCAATCAACAAAATATCGCGCGCATTGATGTGGTGAACTATATTACCCATGGTATTTCCAAAGTGGCCGGGCATCACGAACTGGAACAAAATCCTGATCAACCAATAGAGGACGGTGTACAGGGTGATGATACGCGCAGTCCACTTGAGTCTTTCACAACCAACCTGAATGAAGAAGCGCAGCAGGGGCGTATTGATCCATTGGTAGGCCGTGTTCAGGAGGTGGAGCGTGTTTCACAAATTCTTGTGCGCCGCCGTAAAAACAACCCTTTGCTCGTAGGTGAGTCCGGTGTAGGTAAAACAGCAATCGCCGAAGGTTTGGCGCGTCTGATTGTTGACGGCAAAGTTCCCGATATTATCAAGGACAGCGTTGTATACTCTCTTGACCTGGGTTCCTTGCTGGCAGGCACTAAATACCGCGGCGATTTTGAAAAACGTTTTAAGGGGTTGCTCGCTGAATTAAAACAGCAGCCAGGTGCAATATTATTTATCGATGAAATCCACACGATTATTGGTGCGGGTGCAGCGAGTGGCGGTGTGATGGATGCATCGAACCTGTTAAAGCCGTTGTTAACGTCGGGTGAGTTACGCTGCATCGGTTCAACCACATTTCAGGAATACCGCGGCGTGTTTGAAAAAGACCGCGCTTTATCGCGCCGCTTCCAGAAAGTGGATGTTACAGAACCTTCTGTGGATGATACCTTCCATATCCTCAAAGGCCTTAAACCGTACTTTGAAAAACACCATAACATTACTTACACCAACAGTGCGTTAAAAACCGCAGCCGAACTGGCAGATCGCTATATTAACGAACGCTTTTTGCCAGACAAGGCGATTGATGTAGTAGATGAAGCGGGAGCCTATCAACAATT
>JANQLY010000010.1 GCA_028280345.1 Pseudomonadales bacterium
TCATCCGGCTCGTAAAGATAATCCCAGTGGTGCTTGAGCTTTTCGTCTTCATCCGCTTGTAGCGGCAACAACTGCTCAATCGTTGGATCCTGGGTCATGGTGTTAACAAACTTGTTACCCACCACATACAACATATCAATCTTGCCTTCGTCGAAAGCGTCGAGCATAATTTTGACACCGCCGATCAGGTCAGCCACTGCCGGCTCGTCACCAAGGTCAACAATACTTGCAACAATATTGGAGCCGAGGTTGCCAAAAAACGCTTCGGCTTTTTTGCCGACCGCACACACATCAATTTCAACACCCTTGTCGCTCCACTCTTTCATTGCGGCAAGAGTTTTCTTGAACTCGTTGATATTGAGGCCACCACACAAGCCACGATCAGTGGATACAACAATGTAGCCAACACGTTTGACTTGCGAGCGCTCATCGAGGTACTTGTGACGGAACTCAGAGGTTGCATTCGCAAGGTGACCAATTACACCGCGAATATGTGCCGCATAGGGTTTGCCGCCGGACATCAAATCCTGGGCGCGACGCATTTTCGATGCAGCAACCATTTCCATCGCCGATGTAATCTTTTGTGTACTCTGTACACTGGCGATCTTGGTTCGTATCTCTTTGCCTACGGCCATGCTTTTTTTACCTTAACTTAAAGTACGTTTAGCGTTTAGTAAGTCTGGGTTGACTTGAAGCTTTCAAGCGCAGACTTGATGCCGTTTTCAATCTCGTCGTTGTAGTCACCGCTTTCGTTGATCTTGTTCATCAGATCGCTGTGGTCGGCGTTCACGTAAGACAACAGCGCCGCTTCAAAGTCGGCAACCTTGCTTACGTCTACATCGTCGAGGTAGTTGTTATCTACCGCGTAAAGCAGTACACCCATTTCTGCGACAGACAACGGTGCATATTGCTTCTGTTTCATCAGTTCGGTTACGCGCGTACCGTGCTCAAGCTGGGCGCGGGTCGCGTCGTCAAGATCGGAGGCAAACTGAGCGAAAGCCTGCAGCTCACGATACTGTGCCAAGGCAAGACGTACACCACCACCGAGCTTTTTAATGATCTTGGTTTGTGCCGCACCACCTACACGGGATACGGAGATACCGGCGTTCATTGCCGGACGAACACCGGCGTTAAACAGATCACTCTCGAGGAAGATCTGACCGTCGGTGATAGAGATTACGTTGGTCGGTACGAACGCAGATACGTCACCAGCCTGGGTTTCGATAATTGGCAGTGCGGTGAGTGAGCCGGTTTTGCCTTTTACTGCACCGTCGGTGAACTTTTCGACGTACTCTTCGTTAACTCGCGCAGCGCGCTCAAGCAGGCGGGAGTGCAGATAGAAAACATCACCCGGATAAGCTTCACGGCCCGGCGGGCGACGCAGCAGCAGGGAGATCTGACGATAAGCCCAAGCCTGTTTGGTCAGATCATCGTAAATGATCAGGGCATCTTCACCGCGGTCGCGGAAGTACTCACCCATGGTGCAGCCAGAGAAGGCTGACAAAAATTGCATGGCCGCCGCATCAGCTGCACCTGCAGCAACGATAATGGTGTGGGCCATGGCATCGTGTTCTTCGAGCTTGCGTACCACGTTAGCGATAGTGGACTGCTTCTGACCGATCGCAACATAGATACATTTGATGCCGGTACCTTTCTGATTGATGATCGCATCAACCGCAAGGGCGGTTTTACCAATCTGGCGGTCACCGATAATCAGCTCACGCTGGCCGCGACCGATCGGCACCATGGAGTCAACCGCTTTATAACCGGTTTGTACTGGCTGATCTACCGACTTACGTGCGATTACACCCGGCGCAACCTTTTCAACCGCATCGGTTTCTTTCGCGTTGATCGGGCCCTTACCATCAATCGGCGTACCGAGTGCGTCAACCACGCGACCAAGCAGTTCGGGGCCAACCGGCACCTCGAGGATGCGGCCAGTACAGCGAGCTTTTTGACCTTCTGCCAATTGCAGGTAGTCACCAAGTACTACCGCACCTACAGAATCCTGTTCGAGGTTGAGGGCCATACCGTATAGGCCGCCATCAAACTCGATCATTTCACCGTACATCACATCGGCAAGGCCGTGGATACGAATAATACCGTCAGAAACCGATACGATCGTACCTTCGTTCTTTGCTTCCGAGGATGTATCAAGACCACTAATACGCTGCTTGATAATGTCGCTAATTTCAGATGGGTTGAGTTGTTGCATTCTAGCCTCGCCTCTTGCCTGTATACGGAGGGCAGTTACCTGCGCTCAAACAAATTAAATTAATTTAAACCTTGCGACAGCTGGTTGAGTTTTCCTCTTACCGAGCTATCAATAACCATGTCACCCGCGCGCACAATCACGCCGCCAATCAGTGATTTATCAACCGTGCTATTGAGGTTGACTTCCTTGCCGAGCTTTTTCGCCAGCGCCTGTTTGAGGCTTGCGGCTTCGGCATCACTGAGTTCAAATGCTGATGTAACCAGAACATCTTCAGAGCGTTGCTCTTCGGCCAACAGATGCTCGAACAAGACGGAAACTTCCGGGAGAACTGACAAACGTTTGTTTTGTGCCAGTTGTGTGACGAAGTTTTTGCCGCCCTCATTGAGCTTGTCGGCGCAGACAGAGATAAAAATTTCTGCCTGCTTTTCTGCGGTCAGTTGCGGGTCATCGAGTACTGTTTTCATGCTTTCATCCGCAATAACAGCGGCGGCAAAGCCAAGCATGGCAGACCATTCAGCCAGCGCATTATTTTCTTGCGCAAACTTGAAAGCCGCTTTTGCATAAGGTCGTGCAACGGTTACCAGTTCTGCCATGTCTCTTTACCTAATTACCCAAGTACTCTTTTAATAACTTACAACTGAGCTGCAAGTTTATTCAGCATGTCGCTATGTGCGTTCTGATCCACAGAAGATTCGAGGATTTTTTCCGCACCTGCCACAGAAAGCTCGGCGAGCTTGCTGCGCAGTTCTTCTTTCGCGCGGTTAAATTCCTGTTCGATCTCTGCCTGGGCCGCATTGAGAATGCGATCCCCTTCTTCGCGAGCCGACTCTTTGGCTTCATCAATGATTTGTGTGGCGCGTTTGTTCGCCGCATCTATGATGCCTGCCGCTTCGTCTTTAGCTTCGCGCAGCTGATCAGTTGCACTTTCCTGGGCCAGCTCCAGATCGCGTTTGGCTCGATCCGCCTGTGCGAGACCATCTTCGATCTGCTTCTGACGTTCCGCAATAGCTTCCATAATCGGCGGCCATATGAACTTCATGGTCAGGTAGATGAAGACAGCAAACGCTATCATCTGGCCAATAAATGTGAGATTAAAATTCACGTTCTCTCTCCTTTATTGAAAGGAATGATTCCGGGTCAGCGTTAAATTAAGCGCCACCAACCACAACGAACATGATGTACATGCCCAGACCAACACCGATCATAGGTACCGCATCAACCAGACCCATAACAATGAAGAATTGGGTACGCAGCATTGGAATCAGTTCCGGCTGACGCGCGCCACCCTCGAGGAATTTACCACCGAGGATACCTACACCGATCGCAGCACCAACTGCACCCAGACCTGCAATAAGGGCACCTGCCAGATATAACATCGCAATTGCTTCAGTCACTTTTTTTCTCCCGTTTCAATTAACTAAGGTTTACTAACAAAGGTTTACAAAAAACCGTTAATGATCTTCACCGGTGTCATAAGCCATGCTCATGTACACGATAGTGAGAACCATGAAAATAAATGCTTGCAAGGAAATGATCAGAATATGGAACAACGCCCAGATAATCTGCAACGCACCACCAAACATCGCAATAATGAATCCGCCGCCATACATCAGGGCAATCAGGATAAAGATCATTTCACCGGCATAGAGGTTGCCAAACAATCGCAAGCCGAGCGATACCGGCTTGGCAATCAGGTTAACGAGTTCAAGCACGAGGTTAATCGGCATGAAGAACACCTGTAGCACCATGTTGTTACTGCTGAACGGGTGCATGGACAATTCCTTGAAGAAACCCACCGGGCCTTTTTGTGTCAGGCTGTAGTAGAGGATTAGCAGGAATACGCAGGCCGCCATGCCCAGTGTAATATTCGGGTCTGTGGTCGGTACGACCTTGAAGTAAACGTGGTGGGGATCCATACCCAAAGCATATTGACCAAACTTCTGCGCCAGTAGCGGCAGCAAGTCAATCGCGATCAAATCCATAAAATTCATAAAGAAAACCCAGACGAGAATCGTCAGGGCCATCGGGGCAACCATTTTATTCTTGTGGTGGAACATGCTTTTAACGTTGTCATCAACAAACGTTACCGCCAGCTCCACGACGCTTTGCATTTTGCCCGGCACACCGGAGCTGGCTTTTTTTGCCACACCGCGAAACAGGAAGAAGAAGATCGCGCCAAGGAAGATTGACCAGCCCAGCGAATCCACGTTGAAGGCCATTACGCCCATTTCGGCAATATCGTCAGCGTTGTGGGCAAAACCCCAATGGCCATCTTCAAAGCGGCCATAGGTGAGGTTGGTCAAATGGTGATTAATATATTCTGCTTGGGTAAGGGTATCGCCTGCCATCAGGTTTGGATCTCTTTCAATTCTCTCTAACGGTTTTGCAACTTCCGCAACTAGCCTAAATTCTTAACGTTGGCACACTGACTCGCCGCTACTTACTGCCGCCTATCTGGCTTTTATCAGCTGTGGTGCCAGCCATACGACGCTTTGGACGACAATAAAAGCCAAAAACATCAGCAGGGCATTGTGTGGCTCTTTGAGGATCGCCACCTTTTTAAATGCCAGGATAAATAAAATCATGACAAGTAAAAACTTACCTATTTCCCCGAGGTAGAAGGAAGCGAGTATCTCTTTAGCCGGCCGGGTTGCCGAAGGACGAAATCCCACAAAAGCTAACCAGCCACTCCCCAGGGTGCAAATCCCCCCACCTATAAGCAGGGATATTGCTGCATCGCGGCTGTGAATCCACCCCAAAACAGATATCACAATCGTCACCAGTCCCTGCGTTCCAACCAGTAAAAAAGCATATCTGCGATCCCGTTTGTCGACATTGATCGTGGGCACGGGTCGCTGCTCCTTATTGGTGGTTCGCTTGTTCTTGTTCGTGTAAAAGTGAAGCAAGAGTATGGGCTAGTGGCCACAAAGCGCGACGAATTATAGTGACTAATTAAGGCGCCATCAACAGTGGATAGTGCTTCAAATCAACTATTTAAAGGAAAATTTATACGGAGCTTTTTGGTTGTGCTTGCACACTGCCGCAATGGTGGTTTTAGCTAATGAATGTGATTGAGTATGCCATCCAACTCGTCAAGGTTATTGTACTTAAGCACCAGCTTGCCCTTGCCTTTCGCACTGTGCTGCACAATCACCGGTACACCGATTTTTTCTGAAAGCTCATTCTGTAGATTGCGAATATCAGGGTCGATGCGCGATGGCTCTGCGGATTGTGCAGACTCCCCCTGTTCTGTCTGCTGTAACAGGCGCCGCACCATCGCCTCAGTCTGACGCACCGAGAGACCCTTGCCCGCCACCTCGGATGCCGCAGATTTTTGCTCGGCCTCGGGCAGGCTTAACAGCGCTCGCGCGTGACCCATTTCAAGATCGCCGTGCTCAAGCATACGCTGCACATCACTATTAAGCGTAGTCAGGCGCAACAGGTTGGTAACCGCTGAACGAGATTTGCCCACTGCATCAGCCACATCCTGGTGGGTGAGCTCAAACTCATCCTTGAGGCGCAACAATGCAAGCGCCTCCTCCATTGGATTGAGATCCTCGCGCTGGATATTCTCAATTAACGCCATGGCGACCGCGTCTTCATCCGCCACTTCGCGGATCAATGCCGGTATTTTATCGAGGCCCGCCTGCTGCGTAGCCCGCCAGCGGCGCTCTCCGGCAATGATCTCGTAACGCGGTTCCGTATCAGAAGACTCTACCGGACGCACCACTATCGGCTGCATTACCCCCTGAGCACGGATCGAGATTGCAAGCTCTTCAAGGGCTTCCGGGTGCATATCACGACGCGGCTGGTATTTGCCGCGCTGAATCCACTCTATTGGCAACTCCGTAAGGCTTTTATCACCGAGTGGGGCCTCTACAACCGGATCTGGCTGCGCTTCTGGCGTCTCGGCAACCAAAGTTGAGGTCGAGGCATCAGTCTGAGCAGATTCTGCTGCGGTGTTTTCCGGGGTGCTAGTGGTATTACTGCCAAGTAATGCATTAAGGCCCCTGCCCAGTTTCTTCTTTCTGGCCATAGCGATCTATTGGTCTCCTTCAACTACTTCGTAGCTCACCGCCTGTCCGGCAGGCCCTGTTTCATTCAGCCCGGCACTGTCGGGAACATCCCCCTGGTGGCGCTGTATCATCTCTTGCGCAAGCTCAAAGTAAGCTTTGGCGCCCTTGGATTGGGGGTCATAGGTAATAATTGGCTCACCAAAGCTCGGGGCTTCTGCAAGGCGCACATTGCGCGGGATTACGGTTTTGTACAGCGCCTCACTGAAATACTCATTGAGCTGGGCAGATACTTCATTGGTGAGGCTGTTGCGCGGATCGTACATGGTGCGAATCACACCTTCCACGCGAAGATCCGGGTTGAGCACAGCCTGTATCTGATTCACGGTTTCGAGTAATGCCGAGAGCCCTTCCAGCGCATAGTACTCACACTGCATCGGAATAATCACACCTTCAGCTGCGGTCAAGGCATTAACGGTAAGCATACTCAGGGATGGCGGGCAATCGATAATAATATATTCGTAGCTGGCGCTGATTTTTTTCAGCGCGTGGCGCAAGCGGTGCTCTTTCATCATCATATCGAGCAACTCGACTTCTGCGGCAGTCAGATCACCGTTGGCCGGCAATACATCAAAGCCGCCTTCCTCGCTTCTTACCAGTGCTGTGGATGGCTCAATTTGCTCGGTAAGCACATCGTAAATGGTGATTTCCTGCTCATTCTTATCAATGCCACTACCCATGGTCGCATTGCCTTGGGGATCAAGATCTACAAGCAGTACCGTCTGTCCCTCATGGGCCAGGGCTGCAGCCAGATTGACGCTGGTAGTGGTTTTACCAACACCGCCTTTCTGGTTTGTTATGGCAAAGGTTCTACTCACAGTAAAATCTGTTCCCGGGTTACGTCTGTTTTTTGACTATATTTAGAAGGTGTCGCTCACCGACACAACCTGGAACCACGAGCTCACAGGAACCGCTCACCATATAGTTTTTTGGCAATTCGCTCAACTCATCTTGTGGAAATTTTCCTTTCATGGCGACCAGCGTGGTAGTGGTATCCATTAGTTTTTCGGTCAGCTCAATAAAATTTTTCAGCGAACTGAATGCACGTGAGATGATCACCTCGAACACTTTTCCAGATAGTGCTTCGACACGACCATCCTCGACATGTAAATTATCCAGCGCAAGTTCCATTTTTACCTGACGTAAAAACGCTGTTTTTTTGCCATTGCTTTCTACCAAAGTAATCTCCTGTTGTGGCAAACAAATCGCTAACGGAATACCAGGTAAACCCGCACCACTGCCAACATCAAGTAAGGTTTTACCTTGCGGTAGATGATTAATTACAGACAATGAATCAAGCAGATGTTTGCTTACCATTTCCTTCGGATCACGTATTGATGTGAGGTTATAGGTTTTATTCCACTTGATCAGTAAATCCAGATAAGCAAGCAATTGCTGTACTTGAATATCACTGATAGTCAAACCCAACTGCCCTGCTCCATCGCGCAGTGTTGTTTCAAATGTCATGCACTAACCGGCTTTTTTCTTTAGATGTATCAACAACAGGGAAATAGCCGCAGGGGTTACACCGGGGATGCGCGAAGCGCGACCAACTGTTTCAGGTTTTGCCAGTGATAGTTTCTGTTTCACTTCGTTGGACAAACCATTCACGGTTTCAAAATCAAACTCGTTAGGTATTTTTAACGATTCACTACGCTTGAGCTTTTCAATCTCTTCCTGCTGACGATCAATGTAACCGGAATACTTTGCATTAATTTCAATTTGTTCCGTAACCGATGAATGTTCAAGTCCTTCACCCTTTAAAAACGCAATATCGTCGTAACCGAGTTCCGGGCGTTTTAACAAATCATATAACGAATATTCACGGGTTAACGGACTGTTAATTTTTTGATTGATTTCTGTTGCCGCTTCGGTGTTTGCCTGTACCCAGGTTTTTTGCAAGCGTTGTGTTTCCTGCTCAATCGCTTCTTTTTTACTGCTGTAAATTTGCCAACGTTCATCATCAATTAAACCAAGGCTGCGCCCTGTTTCTGTTAAACGTTCATCGGCATTGTCTTCGCGTAATAACAAACGGTATTCCGCACGTGAAGTAAACATGCGATAGGGCTCACTGGTACCTGAAGTAATTAAGTCATCAACAAGCACACCAATATACGCTTCATCACGACGCGGACACCAGGCTTCTTTTTCCTGTACTTTTAGCGCCGCATTAACACCTGCTAAAAGACCCTGTGCACCCGCTTCTTCATAACCTGTGGTACCGTTAATTTGTCCAGCAAAAAACAGACCAGTAATATATTTATTTTCCAGTGAATACTGTAAATCACGTGGATCAAAAAAATCGTATTCAATCGCATAACCTGGGCGTGTGATATGCGCATTTTCAAAACCTTTCATCGAGCGCACAAAATCGTATTGCACATCAAATGGCAAGCTGGTGGAAATACCATTCGGATAGACTTCGTGTGTATTTAAACCTTCTGGCTCAATAAAGATTTGATGAGAAGTTTTATCCGCAAAACGGGTTACCTTGTCTTCAATTGAAGGACAGTAGCGTGGTCCAATACCTTCAATCACACCGGTATACATCGGCGAACGATCCATACCGCCGCGAATCACTTCATGGGTTTTTTCATTGGTGTAAGTAATGTGACAACTGACTTGTTGTGGGTGTTCTTCTATCGACCCCATAAACGACATTACCGGCAACGGCGTATCACCAGGCTGTTCTTCCAGTTCACTGTAATCAATTGAGCGTGCATCAATACGCGGTGGGGTGCCGGTTTTTAAACGTTCAACATTTAACGGCAACTCGCGCAAACGATCAGCCAGTGCGATTGATGCCGGATCCCCGGCGCGACCACCGGAATGGTTTTGTAAACCGATATGAATCACACCGCCGAGAAAAGTACCAGTAGTTAACACCACTGTCGGGGCATAAAACTTCACCCCCATGTTAGTAACAACACCTTTGACCTGTTCACCTTCAACAATCAGATCATTCGCTGCCTGTTGAAAAATCGACAGGTTTGGCTGGTTTTCAAGAATGTGTCGAATCGCTGCCTTGTATAGCACACGATCCGCCTGGGCGCGGGTGGCTCTGACTGCAGGACCTTTGCGCGCATTAAGAATACGGAACTGAATGCCGGCTTTGTCTGTAGCTTTTGCCATTGCACCACCGAGAGCATCAATTTCTCGTACAAGATGGCTCTTGCCAATACCACCTATTGCCGGATTGCAGGACATTTGGCCAAGGGTTTCCACGTTATGAGTGAGTAGCAGGGTCTTACAACCCATGCGAGCTGCTGCCAGGCATGCTTCAGTGCCAGCATGACCGCCGCCGATGACTATCACTTCATATGTTTCGGGAAACTCCATTGCTATTAATAACCGGCTATGGGGTAGTTAAGGGCGCGCCATTATACGGACTTTTTCCAGGCAACCAAGCTAATCCGAAATGGATGTTTATTGAACACTGGCTGTCAAACATAGCATGCTACGCTGTTATTAATAATTAAATAAATAATACATATATATTTTTATATAATAGGTTTTTGATGTTGTTATTATTAGGCAGGCAAATTGCTATGGATAACCCTTTTTTTATTAATAGAATCAAAGGATTAGATAAATAATAACTTCCCGTAAGCTGTGGTATGGACAGGCATTTTTGCTGTGTACAGATTCCTGGGGTTTTCAGGGGATTTGGAAACTTACTGGATAAGTGGTGAGTTATGCCTTTTACGTTCAGAGGCAGATCACAGGCTTATAAACACCGGGGTCACGATAAACAGGTTATTACCTTTTAGTATGAATAAGTTGGTAATTGCTGTTAATTTCTCTGAAATAGTAGATAAATGTTGTTAAAAAGCTGTAGATTGTAGCGAATAGTTTCTATTTGGCAGAATTATTTCCCAATACAGAAATCCCGAAAAACCCGGTCAAGCAGATCATCGGGGGTAAAACGCCCGGTAATGGCTTCGAGTACCTGCTGGGTTTGACGCAGGTCTTCGGCAAGTAGTTCACCGGCACTGGCATGAGTCAGTTGCTGTTTGCCGCTATCAAGTAGTTCGGCTGCTTTCTGTAGTGCATTGAGGTGGCGCCGTCGTGCACTGAAGCGACTGCTGCCAGTCTGGTTGTTAAATCCCATGGTTTGTTTGAGGTGCTGCTTGAGCTGCTCGAGTCCTTCACCGGTTTTAGCGCTGAGGTTGATACCGTGTTTATTCTGTTCACAACTCAGGCCGGATAAATCCGCTTTATTAAAAATCACTGTAACCGGCATGGTTTCGGGTAGCGCAGGAAGATCGTCAGGCCAGAGCTCGTTGAGTAATTCATCAGTCTGGTTAGTGTGATTCTTGCTGCTATCGACAACAAGCAACACATGATCTGCTTTTTCAATTTCCTGATATGCGCGGCGCATGCCTTCCCGTTCGATCGCATCGCCGCTTTGGCGCAGGCCTGCGGTATCAATGATATGCAGTGGCATGCCATCAATCTGAATGTGCTCTCTGAGCACATCCCGGGTGGTACCTTCAATGTTGGTTACTATGGCGCTGTCTTTGCCAGCGAGGGCGTTTAACAGACTTGACTTACCTGCATTGGGTTTGCCGGCAATTACAACCGTCATGCCTTCACGCAACAAGGCGCCTTGGCGAGCAGCTTCAAATACCTGTTGTAAGCGTTCAATAATGGCATTGAGTTGTGTAGCAACTTTACCATCGGATAAAAAATCGATTTCTTCTTCAGGGAAGTCGATCGATGCTTCTACATAGATACGCAGTGCAATCAGTTGTTCAATCAACTCGTTAACTTCTTTTGAAAAAGCGCCTTGCAGTGAATGTACTGCAGAACGGGCTGCGGCATCAGTGCCGGATTCAATTAAATCTGCAATGGCCTCAGCCTGGGTGAGATCGAGTTTGTTATTGAGAAAAGCACGCTCGGAAAATTCACCGGGTTTGGCGAGTCGTGCACCGAGTTTGATAATTTCAGCGAGCAAACTATCGAGAATAACTGGACCGCCATGGCCTTGAAGTTCTACAACATCTTCACCGGTAAATGAATTAGGGGCACTAAAGTACAGTGCTATGCCGTTATCGAGAACTTCATTATTGCTGTTTTTAAAATCACATAGTGTTGCGAGGCGCGGCGTCAGAGTTTGCCGGGTAATTTTTGTAGCTATCTCGCAGGTCTTGTTACCGGATACACGAATTACACCAATACCACCGCGGCCAGGTGCAGTGGCAACGGCGGCAATAGTATCCTGGTCAAGCTGGTAGCTTGCCATAAGGTTTTATATGCAGTTGTTTAACTGCTGTTTTTTTCGGACTGTTTGTTAATAGCACCCTGATGTACCATTGAAATAATGTTGTTAACAAGCCAGTAAAGTACCAGACCGGCCGGGAACCACAGGAACATAAAGGTAAAAATAATAGGCAGCATTTGCATCACTCGGGCCTGGGTTGGGTCCGGCGGTGTGGGGTTCATCTTCTGTTGAATATACATGGAAATACCCATGAGAATTGGCAAACAGAAATACGGATCCATAACAGACAAATCATCAATCCAGCCAACAAATGGTGCGTGTCGCAGCTCCACACTTTCCATAAGCACCCAGTAAAGCGCAAGGAAGACAGGCATTTGTAATAACATTGGCAAACAGCCACCCATAGGGTTAATTTTTTCTGTGCGATAAAGCTTGAGCATTTCTTCCTGTAGTTTCTGGCGGTTGTCGCCATACTGCTCGCGGATCGCTGTCATTTTGGGTGTAACCTTGCGCATGCCTGCCATGGAGACATAGGCCTTTTGCGACAGTGGAAACAGGGCAATTTTAATAATCAGGGTTAATACAATAATTGCCCAGCCCCAGTTGCCAATGTAACTATGGGCTTTTTCAAGAACAAAGTGCAGGGGTTTTGCTACCCACCACAACCAGCCGTAATCAACAGTGAGGTCGAGGTAGGGAGAGATTTCCTCGAGGCGTTGCACAATTTTCGGACCCGCATAAAATTGTGAACGAATGCTGCCTTGTTGGCCCGCATCAACAGTAACAGCAGGCGATACATAGCCAAGAATATAAATGTTCTGATTTTTCTTTTTGTAGGTAGAGTAGGTGTTTTGCTGCTGCGGATCAGGAATCCAGGCGCTGATAAAATAGTGTTGTACCATGGCGATCCAGCCGCCCTCGATAGTTTCCTTAAAAGGTTCATCTTCCATATCGCCAAAATCCATTTTCTTATAGCGCTCATCTTTAGTGGTTGTTGCGGCGCCTAAAAACGGCTGCAGACCAATAGCACTGGTTGGCGGTACATAGTTGTCGCGTTTGATTTTGCCGAATAAAACGGCTTGCCACTCTTCACTACTGCGGTTATCGATCAGGTACTCTATATCAATCAGGTATTCACTGCGGGTAAAGGTAAAACGTTTAGTAATCGCAACATTACCGTTCTGAGTCATAGTTAAATCTACGATGAGCTGATCATTGCCTTCTTTTAATTGGTAGTGACTGTTGGAGCTACTAAAGACTGCCCGCTCGCCACGTTTGTCTGTACCGTTTTTGCCGAGTAAGCCACTCTCGGCGATATAAGTGTGTTTTGTTGTGCGATTAAGTAATTCAAAGGGTATATCCGGTGTTTCCAGTTCGGCCCAGTAATCTGGTAGCGATACCATCACAATATCACCACCGACACGATCAATTCTTACGTTGAGCACATCGGTCTTTACTTCGATTAATGCCGAGCTTTTGCTTGCAGGGGTAGATGTTTCAACTTCCAGTGACTCTGGTTCAGAGGGCAGCAGTCTCTCATTTTCGTCGTCGTAATCTGCATGGGTGGTGCTTTGATTACTGATTGTCTCATTGGTGCTTTCTGTAGACTGTTTGAGGTCTGGCACGACAGATTCCAGTGTTTCATTTGTAATAGCTTCCGGTTTATTGGCGTCCTGGAATTTATTCCACTCAACCAGCAGTAAAAAAGAAACGGCAAAAATACCACCGAGTAAAATGATTCGTTGAAAATCCATAGGGCTTAGTCTTCCAGAACTTCAGAATTACGAGAGGGTTCCGGCACAGGGTCAAAACCCCCTTCATGCCAGGGGTGACATTTTGCAATACGCCGAATGCTTAACCAGATACCTTTTATAACACCGTGTTGTTCAATCGCCTGACAACTATAGTGAGAGCAGGTGGGATGAAACCGGCAACGTGGTGGTAACAGATAACTAATATAGTTACTGTAAATTTTGATTAAACCTGTGAGCGCTTTTTGTATCACAACTTTACTATCGCGTTTGGTATTAGAGTAACGGTTTCAGTAATAACTACTTTAGCTTGCCAAATAAATGAAGCAGCAATTGGGCTACTTCGCGGTTGTCGAGCTTTACAAGGCCGGGTCTGGCGAGAACAATCAGATCCAGGTTGCCGAGCTCGTGCTGGTGCAAACGAAACTGCTCGCGAATTATACGTTTTAAGCGATTTCTATCCACGGCTTTTCGCGCATTTTTTTTTGCCACAATAATACCGAGCCTCGGACCGTTGCCGGTGTTCGGGCAGGCAAGGATTAGCAGGTGTTTGTGTGAAGCGCGGCAGGTTGAGCGGTCAAAGACCGTTTTGTAATCTCGGGCATTAAGCAAGCGCCTGGACTTACCGAAGAAGAAAGTTTCCAAGGCGCACCCATTTATTAACCCTGTGTCAGGGCATTAAGCAGATAGACGTTTACGTCCTTTGGCACGACGACGCTTGATAACCAGACGACCATTTTTTGTGGCCATACGAGCACGAAAACCGTGGTTGCGCTTGCGCTTTAACACGCTGGGTTGAAATGTTCTTTTCATAGAGCTACCTACATTTACCTGTGTTTTGCCATTCTGGCCCCTCTGATCTGCATTGGAGAAGCTATGTGGCAAAATGGGTCAGATTTAAAGAGCGCGCAATTGTAGAGAATTGTTAAACACAGATCAATTTTTATCTTTTATTGATTTTGGTCATGTCGGGAAGCGAAGAGAGGAAACTGAACAGAAATTAGCCAGTATTTTTGCCTGTCTGGCAATAATCACCGGATGTGCTCAAGCTATACACTTCTTTTCCACTATTTATACAGAGTTATCCACAAAATGAGTGTTTTTTGAACAGAAAAAACGCAATTTTTAAGGATATGTATATTTTTATAAGTTATTGATTTTATTAAATAAACTAATTACTTTTCGAGGAGAAAAATTTTAACTTTTTTGTGGATAAGTAAAAAAAATCGGAGTATGCTTCTCCTCTACCTGGTTGGGGTATTTAAAAAGATTTTGTGTTGATTTTGTGAATATTGTTTGGGGTAGCCGGTCGCTACGCACCACAACTCCAGCCAGTCAGTAAATGAAGAATCGATAGTAAGTCCGAAACCTTTGTATTTATAAGGTCTTTCGGTAGGGACACTTTTCGCTCGATTTCTTTGAATAACATGCCGTAGAGGGTTTCAGGGGGAAGTAAATTGCTGGATACAGTTTGGAAAAAATGCTCAAACTCGCTTCAGGACGAGTTGCCATCGCAACAATACAACACGTGGATTCGGCCACTGCAGTTGTCGGATAGCTCGCAGGACAATCGCCTGCATATCACAGCACCCAATCGCTTTGTGATGGATTGGGTATCGAGCAAATATCTTGGCCGTATCAAGGAGCTTGCCCAGGAAAACAGTGGTGGGCGCCCGATTGATATTGTGTTGAATATCTCGCGTCGAACGGCGAATACCCTCCAGACTCTCAATGCCCAGCCCCAGGCGGATACCACGCAAATCATTGAGAAGCCCAGTCTCGCTGCCGAAGCGGTTGTCGGCAGCTCTCGAAGCAACAACACAGCGCCCTTCCCGAAGAATAATATGATGGTGGAAGTTGAAGGGGGTATTAAACATCAAAGCTTTATTAACCGCTCGTTTAACTTTGATACCTTTGTTGAGGGAAAATCCAACCAGCTGGCAAGAGCCGCTGCAATTCAGGTGGCAGAAAATCCGGGCGGTGCTTATAACCCGCTGTTTATTTACGGAGGGGTTGGCCTGGGTAAAACACATTTGATGCACGCGGTTGGCAACGCCCTGCTGGAAAAAAATCCGGAAGCAAAAATTGTGTTTCTGTCTTCCGAGCGTTTTGTGGCGGATATGGTCAAGGCGCTACAGTTAAATGCAATCAATGATTTTAAACGTTACTACCGATCTGTTGATGCGCTGCTCATTGATGATATTCAGTTTTTTGCGGGAAAAGAGCGCTCCCAGGAAGAGTTTTTCCATACCTTTAATGCCTTGCTTGAAGGCGGTCAACAGATGATTTTAACTTGTGACCGCTATCCAAAAGAGATCAAGGGTTTGGAGGAAAGGTTGCGTTCACGCTTTGGCTGGGGCCTGACGGTTGCGGTAGAACCACCCGAGCTTGAAACAAGGGTTGCGATTCTTATCAAGAAAGCTGAAGAAGCGAGTATGGTGTTGCCACCGGATGCAGCGTTTTTTATTGCTCAACGTATTCGTTCTCATGTGCGCGATCTTGAAGGCGCATTAAAGCGTGTTATTGCCAGCGCACATTTTACCGGAAGGCAAATTGATATCGACTTGATAAAAGAGTCACTCAAAGATCTGCTTGCACTACAGGACAAGCAGGTCAGCATTGTAAATATTCAACAAACCGTTGCAGAGTATTACAAAATAAAAACCAATGATTTATTATCCAAACGCCGCAGCCGGTCCGTTGCGCGTCCGCGCCAGGTGGCCATGTGCCTGGCAAAGGAGTTGACCAATCACAGCTTGCCGGAAATTGGTGAGTCGTTCGGAGGCCGGGACCATACCACGGTGCTGCACGCATGTCGCAAGATAAAGGAGTTGAAAGACTCCGACTCTGATATAGGAGAGGACTATAAAAACCTGATGCGCTCGTTAACAACCTAGTTGTTTACAGCATGGTTTTGAAAAGTCGTTTATTGGGGAAACGGAAACGGTAATTAATTTTAGGAACGAGTGAAGCATGAAATTTTCTATTTCGAGAGAAGCCCTGTTAAAACCTTTGCAACTGGTTGCCGGTGTTGTAGAACGCCGCCAGACATTACCGGTGTTGTCCAATGTTCTGATTGTGGCAAAAGGCACAGAGCTAGCCCTGACCGGAACCGACCTTGAGGTTGAACTGATTGGTCGGGTCAGCCTCGAAGCCGCGGGTGATGACGGTGAGGTAACAGTGCCTGCGCGTAAACTACTCGATATCTGTCGCTCGTTGCCGGACTCGGCAAACATTGAATTTTCCCTTAAAAATCAAAAGGTTACGATAAAGTCCGGAAAGAGTCGCTTCACCCTTTCAACGCTGCCTGCTACCGACTTTCCCAATGTTGAAGACAGCCCGAGTGCATTGGAGTTTGCACTGCAAAAAAGCCAACTCAAGCGCCTCATCGATCGCACCGGCTTTTCCATGGCACAGCAAGATGTTCGCTACTACTTAAATGGCATGTTGTTTGAAGTTCAGTCCGGTTTTTTGCGTACGGTTGCCACAGATGGCCACCGTCTTGCGATGTGTACCCATGAGGCGGACTATGCAGTTGACTCAACCCATCAGGCAATTTTGCCGCGCAAGGGGGTGCTTGAATTGCAACGCCTGCTCAGTGATGAAGATGCAGAAATCAAAATTACTTTGGGTACCAATCACCTGCGCGCGACGGTTGATGACTTTACTTTTACTTCGAAACTGGTTGACGGCAAGTTTCCTGATTATGACCGCGTACTGCCGAAAGGTGGCAGCAAGGAAGTGGTGGCGGAAAGAGAAGAGCTGCGCCAGGCGTTTAGCCGTACGGCAATTCTTTCCAACGAAAAATACCGCGGTGTTCGCGTGCAGCTCGATGACGGCGCGCTCACGATGATGGCGAATAACCCGGAACAGGAAGAAGCAGAAGAGCAGGTTATTGTGAACTATAGCGGTGAGAGCCTGGAGATTGGCTTTAATGTAAGCTACCTCGTCGATGTTCTTGCAGTCCTGTCCGGTGACAATATCAAGATCACTTTATCAGACTCCAACAGCAGCGCCTTGCTTGAAGAAACCGAGCAAGGCGATTCTGTCTATGTTGTGATGCCTATGCGCCTCTAGGCCGGTAGGCTGTCCCCGCGCTGAATGCCCCTTCAGCACATCAAAATAGCTGGTGTGCGAAACCTTAAGCAGGTTTCGCTAACTGATTGTCAGCGCATCAATATTATTGCCGGCCCAAACGGCAGCGGCAAAACCAGCCTGTTAGAGGCGATACACATACTTGGCCTCGGGCGCTCTTTTCGCAGTACGCGTCTGAAGCCGGTGATTAATCATGATATGGCGGATTGCACGATCTACGCCGAGCTAGCTGATAGTGAGGTAAGTAGTATCGGCGTAAAGCGCAGCCGGCATGGTAAGCACGCGTTTCGCATTAACCGGGAGAATATTGCGAGTACGGCAGCACTTGCCGAAGCGCTGCCGCTGCAGGTGATTAATTCAGATTCCTATGCGCTGGTTGATGGTGGGCCAAAAGCCCGGCGCCAGTTTATGGACTGGGGAGTGTTTCACGTGAAACCTGAGTTTTTGGATTACTGGCGTCGCTCACAGCGCAGCTTAAAACAGCGCAATAGTGCGCTCAGGCATGGTAAAATGCGCGACGCTGATACGGCTCTGTGGGATCGGGAATTGCTGGCAAGTGCGGAGGTAATGGACCGCCTGCGTCAGGAATACCTTGAGGCAATAAAGCCACTATTCCACAAGATTTTGTGTCGGCTTGCTGATTTGCCCGGGGTTGAATTGAATTATGATCGGGGCTGGGATCAGCAGCGCTCCCTTGTTGAGGTATTACAGGAAAATCTGCCGAGGGAGCTTAAGCAGGGTTATACCCTTGCAGGCCCCCACCGGGCCAATATTGATTTCCGCTTTGAAGGCCAGCCGGCGGCAGAAGTGCTATCCAGGGGCCAACAAAAGCTGGTGGTCTGTGCGCTGCGACTTGCCCAGGGGCAATTTCCGGGTGCAGACCGCGCAAACGAGGATAAAAGCTGTATTTATCTGCTGGATGATTTGCCGGCAGAGCTTGACCGCAAGCACCGGGGGACACTGTGTGATTTGCTGGACGAAATGGGCAGCCAGGTATTTATTACCTGTGTGGATGCGGATTTTGTCAGTGAAAGCTGGGAAAACCGGGCTGATGTTCAGGTGTTTCACGTGAAACATGGCCAGATCAGCCCCGGAAAGCCGGAGGGTTGAAGAGCGACAGGGTGAATAATTGCCAGAAATGAAAGATCGGGGTGAATAATGAGCGAAGAAGAGCAAAATTACGATTCTTCCAGTATTAAAGTACTTAAAGGCCTGGATGCAGTGCGCAAGCGCCCGGGCATGTATATCGGGGACACGGATGACGGCACAGGCCTGCACCACATGGTGTTTGAGATCGTTGATAACTCTATCGATGAGGCTCTGGCGGGGCACTGTTCGGAGATCCGGATTGTTATTCATCCGGATGAGTCAGTGTCCGTATCAGATAATGGCCGTGGGATTCCTACAGAAATCCATGATGAAGGGGTTTCTGCCGCCGAGGTTATTATGACCGTGCTGCACGCCGGAGGTAAATTCGACGACAATACCTACAAGGTTTCCGGCGGCCTCCACGGTGTGGGGGTTTCAGTCGTTAATGCCTTGTCAGAAAAGCTCAAGCTGACAATCCGCCGTAACGGCAAGGTCCACGAGCAGGTTTATCGCCACGGCGTGCCCGATGCGCCGCTGGAAGTTGTTGGCGATACGGATGTTTCGGGCACAGAAATTCATTTCCACCCCTCGGCAGAAACCTTTACCAATATCGAATATCACTATGAACACCTCGCGAAGCGCCTGCGCGAACTATCATTCCTCAACTCCGGTGTGCGTATCGTGCTCAAAGACGAGCGTAGCGGCAAAGAGGAAGTCTATGAATACGAGGGCGGTCTGAGTGCCTTTGTTGAATACCTGAATGAAAAGAAAACCCCGGTAAACAGGGTATTTCACTTTGAAGGTCAGCGTGATGATGGTATTGGCGTTGAGATCGCCCTGCAGTGGAACGACTCCTTCCAGGAAAGCATTTTCTGCTATACCAACAATATTCCGCAGCGCGATGGAGGCACCCACCTCGCGGGCTTTCGTGGCGCACTCACCCGCTCACTAAACAACTACATTGAAAACGAAGGGCTTGCAAAAAAAGCCAAGGTTAATACTTCCGGCGATGATGCCCGCGAAGGTTTGACCGCAATTATTTCGGTTAAAGTGCCTGATCCAAAGTTCTCTTCGCAGACCAAGGATAAGCTGGTTTCCTCCGAGGTAAAAAGCGCAGTAGAACAAGAGATGGGCGCGCGCTTTGGTGATTACCTTCAGGAGTTTCCCCAGGAAGCACGCTCGGTTGTTACCAAGATGCTCGATGCTGCGCGCGCGCGAGAAGCGGCGCGTAAAGCCCGGGAGATGACCCGCCGTAAAGGTGCTCTTGATATTGCCGGTTTGCCGGGCAAGCTTGCAGATTGCCAGGAAAAAGACCCGGCACTCTCCGAGCTGTACCTTGTGGAGGGTGACTCTGCAGGAGGCTCCGCCAAGCAGGGCCGCGATCGTAAATACCAGGCGATTCTGCCGCTCAAAGGCAAAATCCTCAATGTTGAGAAAGCTCGCTTTGATAAAATGTTATCCTCACAAGAAGTGGGGACTCTGATTACAGCGCTTGGTTGTGGCATTGGCAAAACCGAGTTTGATCTGGAAAAGCTGCGCTACCACAGCATCATTATCATGACCGATGCAGACGTGGATGGCTCCCATATTCGCACCTTGTTGTTGACGTTCTTTTTCCGCCATCTGCCGGAGCTAATAGAGAAGGGCCATATCTATATTGCCCAGCCGCCGCTCTATAAAATCAGTAAAGGCAAGCAGCACCAGTATCTGAAAGATGATGAAGCACTTACTAACTACCTGACCCAGGCAGCGCTTGAGAATGCCAGTCTGCACGTCAACAAGGATGCTCCGGCACTGGCAGGCGAAGGCCTTGAGTCTCTCGTCAGGGAGTATCGCAAGGTGATGGCAATTACCGAGAGGCTGTCTCGACTGTATTTGCAGGAAGCTTTGATCAATATGATCTACCTGCCCGAGCTTGTGGCTGACGACCTTGCGGATGAAGCAAAGGTGGCAAGCTGGTGCGAGCTGTTATTGGCGCGCCTGGAAGGGAGTGGCTCATCACACCGCTATGAAGTGAGAGCAAAAGAAGATACAGAACGACATATCTACTTACCGGAAGTCCGGGTGACTGCCCATGGTGTGCCTACAGACTACAATTTTAGCCAGGATTTCTTTAGTTCCGGTGAATACGAGGCAATTGTGAGCCTTGGCAAACAATTGATGGGGCTACTCGAAGAAGGCGCTTATATACAGCGTGGCGAAAAAACCTGTGAAACCACTTCATTTGCCGAGGCATTGGACTGGCTCATGACGGAGTCGCGCAAGGGCCACAATATCCAGCGCTATAAAGGCCTCGGCGAAATGAACCCGGATCAGCTCTGGGAGACAACAATGGATCCGGATGTGCGTCGCATGCTGCAGGTAACCGTTGAAGATGCGATTGCTGCGGATCAGATGTTTACCACGTTGATGGGCGATCAAGTGGAGCCGCGCCGTGAATTTATTGAGGACAATGCACTATCGGTTGCTAACCTGGACATCTAGTTTCAGTGGGCAATAAAAGAGAGTCAATCCTTGATAACAAATAGATAGTGCAAAGGCTGCTTGCGTGGCCTTTGCACATTAGTAAAAAACTTAAAACATAACGTTAAACAAGATAAATAACGACAAGCGAAATACATGACAGTTGTCGGCGGTATTCTTTATCCAGTCGAAAATTTATTTTAATAACCGTAACAGTATTTCAGAGAGTTTTGTGAAGAGTGTCGATGCTGATTGCTTTAGGTTATTTGTAACTTAACCCGGTTAATCGGTTTTTGTGGCAGAAGGCATCTGGCGAATTTCATTTTCAATCCACTGTTTGACTTCTTCGGTCAGCTCTTTGCTGTTGCGCCCTTCGGTGGGAATCGGTTTGCCGATAACCACGGTGATCGTGCCTGGTGTTTTGTAGATCTTTGGCACCGGCCAGCACTGACCTGCATTATGGGCCACTGGCAAAACCGGCACGCCGGCAGTACAGGCGATCTGTGCGCCGCCACGAGCATAGTTGCCGGTCTTGCCGGATGGGATGCGCGTGCCTTCCGGAAAAACCAGCACGTTAATACCTTCCTCAATGCGCTCAACACCGGTTTTGTGAATATGGCGCAAAGCATCCTTCGGCTTGCTGCGATCAATCGCAATTGGTTTTAGTAATGCGAGGCCCCAACCAAAAAACGGAATACGCAGCAGGGATTTCTTAAGAATGGTACTAACCGGTTCAAAATAAATTTGTGTAAAAACTGTTTCCCATGTGGACTGGTGTTTACACAGCACAACATAAGCCGTATCAGAGGGAATGTTCTCAACACCGATAATATTGTAATTAATACCCGCAACATATTTGGCAAACCACAATGCAAGATTATTCCACTTCATTAAAATACTGTATCGAATCGGGAAAGGCAGCGGCCATAAAAACAACGCAACAGAACCGAACAACACACCGGTGCCGCCATAACAGCAATAAAAAAGAACGGAACGGATGTACTGGATTATTATCATTAAGCGAGTAATTCCCGGGTAAAAGTATCAAGGTCATCAACAACCTGTAAGGAGTTAAACCAGGGCGGTGGATCTGACAGCAGCTTTTCCAGTGTCTTTTCACCTTTACCAGTTTTTACCAGCACCGGAAGGCAGTCTCTTGCGATGCCCGCTTCAAGGTCGCGCAGGGAGTCTCCAACCAAAAACGCATCTTTTGCGCTGAGCTCAAGCTCAGCTTCAATCGCATCAATCAAACCGGCTTTGGGCTTGCGGCATTCGCAGTTATCTTCCGGTGTGTGAGGGCAATAAAAAATGCCGTCGATAACGCCACCTTCGGCTTCCACCAGTGAGCAAAGTTTGTCGTGCATTGCTTCAAGATCATCGAGATCAAACAGACCGCGGCCGAGCCCTGATTGATTGGTTGCAATCGCAATACAGTAACCGGCTTTGGATAATGCAGCAATCGCTTCGATACTGCCTGGCAGGGCAATCCATTCATCAGCAGATTTGATATAGGCATCGGAGTCTTCGTTAATCACACCGTCGCGATCCAGAATAATAAGCGAGTTGTTCACGATAGATAAGAGCTTGCCCGGTCAGCCCGCGCTATTTTTTCTCGGGAACAAGGTGGGAGATATCAGCAATCTGCAGGAACAGCCCTTGCAGCTGTTTTAACAACGCAAGCCGGTTAGCTTTGATTGCGGCATCATCCGCATTGACCATAACGTGATCGAAAAACGCATCAATGGGTGTTTTTAATGAGGCCAGCGAGGCAAGTGCATCGGTGTAGTTTCGTGCTTCAATCAATGGCATGGTTTTCTCACGCTGCTGCTCAAGCAGCTTAAATAGCTCGTGCTCCTCGTCGCGTTCAAACAATGTCGTATCAACAGTTCCGCTGATTTCGATATCGGCTTTGGCGAGAATATTTGCGACGCGCTTGTTGGCTGCAGCAAGGCTTTCCGCTTCGCTCATCTGACTAAATGCATGTACGGCCTGAACGCGCTGATCGATATCCAGTGGATTGGACAGTTTGCGTGCCGCCACCGCATTGAAAATTTCTACGGCAATGCCCTGGTCCTGATACATCGCGCGAAAGCGCTCCACCATATAGTCGAGTACCAGCGTGGGTAAGGCGCCTTTATCTTTTACGCCGCTGTGCTGGTTTGCAGCAACCGACAGCAGATCAAGCAAGTCGAGATCAAGTTGTTTTTGTAGCAAAATATTCAGCACGGCAATTGAGGCACGGCGCAATGCAAACGGATCTTTTGAGCCGGTGGGCTTCTGGCCAATACCAAAAATACCGGTCAGCGTATCGAGACGGTCGGCCAATGCCACCGCCGCGCCTTCCGCTGAGGGCGGTACTTGGTCGGTCGCGTATTTAGGTAAATAGTGCTCGGCAATTGCTTCGGCAACAGGCGTAGGCTCATCGTCATTAAGCGCGTAGTAGTGGCCTGCAATACCCTGCATTTTGTCAAACTCAAGCACCATATCGGACACCAGGTCGGCCTTGCACAGCAGCCCCGCTCGTGCCGAATGGTCGCGATCTGCGCTTATCTTGTCGGCAATATGCGCAGAAAGGGCCGAAATGCGCTCTACCTTGTCAAAAACGGAGCCAAGCTCCTTCTGGAAGACCACACCCTTAAGCTTTTCTAACCGGCTTTCCAGTGAGCTTTTCTTATCCGTTGCAAAGAAAAATGCCGCGTCGGCAAGGCGCGGGCGGATTACACGCTCATTGCCATCAATAATCTGTGCCGGGTCAGTACTTTCGACATTCGAGACAGTAATAAAATACGGCAGCAATTGATTTTGGCTATCGACTACATGGAAGTATTTTTGGTGCTCGGCCATGGAAGAAATCAGTGCCTCGGCAGGTACTTCGAGAAAGCGTTCATCGAATTTGCCGGCAAGTGCAACAGGCCACTCCACGAGGGCGGTGACTTCGTCGAGCAGGTCACTATCAATAACCGCTTTGCCATCGAGCTCAGTTGCAATCTTTTCAACCTGCTCGCGGATCATTTGCTGACGCGCGTCGAAGTCTGCAATCACATAGTGATCCTTTAATAACTGCTCATAGCTCGCCGGCTGATCAATCGTCAGTTCACCGTCAGCGTGAAAGCGGTGACCGCGGGTTATGCGTCCGGCTTTATGTTCAAGAATTTCGCAATCAACCACATCCTCACCGAGCAACATCACCAGCCAATGTACCGGGCGAACAAACTCTGCCTTGCGTGCGCCCCAGCGCATACGCTTGGGAATCGGCAAGTCATTTAATGCCTGGCGAATAACATCTGGCACGATAACCGCTGTTTGCTGACCGGGCTCGATACTCTCGTGGTAAAGCTTGTCAGCTTTTCCATCGTTGGCAACTTTGCTTTTTAGTTCATTGGCATCAAAACCGTTTTTATTGGCAAACGCCAAGGCCGCTTTGGTGGGTTCGCCGTTATCATCAAAGGCAATTTTGGCGGGTGGGCCCCATACCTTTAATTCCTTGTCGGCCTGCTGCACGTTAAGATCAGTAATATAAACGGCGAGCCGGCGCGGAGAAATTAAGAGTTTTGCCGCAGAGAAGCCGAGATTAAAATCTTTTTCCAGTTGCGTTTTTATACTGGAAATAAAGGCATTTCCGAGCTGTTTCAACGCTTTGGGCGGTAACTCTTCGGTTCCGAGTTCAACGAGAAAATCTTTTTTATTGCTCATTCTTTTTCTGCCTCCGCCTTGTGTTTGGCGACGACTTCATTACGCAAGGCATCAGGTGCCAGCGGAAAATCAAGAGCAAGGCGCGCGTCAAAATAGGCCTGTGCCACAGCGCGCGCGAGAGTGCGCACACGCAAAATAAAACGCTGCCGCTCGGTGACGGAAATCGCATGGCGCGCATCGAGCAGGTTAAATGCATGGGAGGCTTTCATTACCATTTCGTAGGCAGGCAACGGCAAACCTTTTTCAATCAGGCGGCCAGACTCTGCTTCATATTTGTCAAAGCTCGCAAACAGAAAGTCCACATCGGCTTCTTCAAAGTTATAGGCGGACATCTCCACTTCGTTCTGGTGAAACACATCACCGTAGGTAACCGGTGTGCCATCGGGGCCGACGGTCCACACCAGATCGTAAATCGAGTTCACCCCTTGCAGGTACATCGCAATACGCTCGAGCCCGTAGGTAATCTCACCCGTAACCGGGTAGCACTCGAGGCCACCGACCTGTTGGAAATAAGTGAATTGGGTGACCTCCATGCCGTTGAGCCAGACTTCCCAGCCGAGCCCCCAGGCACCGAGAGTTGGCGATTCCCAGTTATCTTCCACAAAGCGAATATCGTGTACCTTCGGGTCGATGCCGAGCTCAAACAGAGAGTCGAGATAGAGCTGCTGGATATTGTCCGGTGAGGGCTTCAGTACAACCTGGTATTGATAGTAGTGCTGCAGGCGGTTCGGGTTTTCGCCGTAGCGCCCGTCAGTGGGGCGGCGACAGGGCTGAACATAGGCGGCATGCCAGGTTTCCGGGCCGATGGCACGTAAAAACGTGGCCGGGTGAAAGGTACCCGCACCCACTTCGAGATCCAGCGGCTGCAACACCACGCAGCCCTGCCGGGCCCAGTATTGCTGCAGGGCCAGAATCAAACCCTGAAAAGTTGAGACATCTGCCTGGGACACACTACCCGCCTTTGATTGTTACCGCATAAAAAGGCGGCAATTCTACAACATAAATAGCGGCAAGGCCCACCGCAGGGAGAGGGCTAATCTACCGGGCCTTGATCTACCGGTTTGAATCCGGGAAACAGCCATTTGAAAGGTCGCATCGGGAAACCGCCGGTTATCTCAAACAACGCCTTGAAGTCGTCAGTGGTACAACGCTCGATAATATAGGCATCGTTCTGGTAGATAACCTGCTGGCAGATTTGCCCCTTATCCGAGTGAACGCCGAGGGTGTCGCCGTTGGCCAGTGCAATCTTGGCGTGCACCCAGTCAAAGGTGAAATCCTCGACAAAGTTAACCTTTGCCGGGGGCAGGGCCTGCGTAACATCGGCGGAATGGTGCTCAAGCGCGTTGGCAAACTCGCCCCGCGCAATCGCATCGCGTGCTTCGGGGTAGGTGGCAAAATAAGATTCTTCATCGAGCTCAACAGAGTCCGCGATAATATCGGTGCCGTAGGCAAATGCATTCGGATATGGGTGAGCGTATTCAAACTCGTAATTATTCACGTGAGACATCCACACCACCGGTGTGATCAAGCCGTTTTCTTCCGGTCGACTCAAATAGTCGGACATATCGAGCACGGCGGCGTGCATCGGCGATAGCGACGTTGGCCACACGAGCAATAGCTGTCGTGTGCGTTGATCTCCGGTGACAATAATCAATGCCAGCAGACACAGCGCACCCAGGCGACGCAGCAAGGTACTCTCTATATGGGTGAGCCACAACATCGCACCGATACACACCAGCACGCTGCCGATAAATAAATGCCGTGGCATGGAGTGCTCTGCTAAAAGAAAAAACCAAACGAGGCATGGGCCAGCGCTCAACGTCACAATTTGTGCCAGCGATATTTGACGATAGCGATACAACGCAATACCGCAGAGCACCACATAAAGTGCGAGCCAGGGCAGCAGCTTTTTGCCGCCAATAATAGAGGAGTGAAACAACGAGTTGCCGATCCAGATACTTGCCGTTAACACACGGGTTAATGTATCAAGAGCTGTATCCGGCTGCGTAAAATATTCAATAAGTGTGTTTGTGCCGGAAAAGTATTTGTTGCCAGCAGCGGTATAGTGTTCATAGGCGGCTTGCCAGGCTGGATCCTGACTCGCAATCACCGCGCCGTGATAAGACAAAAACAGTGCTGGAATGATTGCCGTAAGTGCACAGAAAATACCAACATCAAACAGGCTGCGTAACAGTGAACAGCGGTTTACAAACCACTGATAATAACCGAGTAAAAAAATCACTACGATCAATGCCAACAATGCGAGCATTTTTGCACCCAGCGCGAATGTAGCAAATACGCCGGCAATAATCAGCAAGCGACGCTGTTGTGTTTGCACATACTCGTGCATATAGATAGCGCATAACAACACAGACAAAATGCAGGTAATTTCACCGAGCAGGCGATACCAGTAATAGGATTTGAATAACATAAATAGCAACATCAGCAGCGCAACAAAGAAGTAGTAGCGTTGCTCATCGACAAGCGGCAGGCGTAGCTTGCGCAGCAATAACAACAGAAAAATCAGATTTAAAAAGAAAACTGCTATTCCGGGTACCGTTAGCCCGGCACCGAACACCGCAACCGCAGCAGTTACCGGTAACATGACAACAGGCCCGGTAGTCATGCTTTCAGGCTTCATAGGAAATGTGCCAAAGCCTGATAAACTCCAGCCAAGCCCCGTCGTTATATTTTTTACCGCTACCGCATTCATAAAGTGATCGGAAAAAATGCCAAAATCAAAATCCGAATAGTCAAAAAAAACTGCGCGCAATAAACCCCCCGCAATAAACATAGCGAGTAATAGATAAAAGAGATATTTTTCAAAATGGCGGTCCAGCCAGCTGCCGGAAGTGAACCATGTTGTTATTGTCTTTTCTGGCAAGGTCTTACACTAAAAATGAATGTCCAGGCAGACTACTGCGTTTACCCGTGGAAGTAAATACACCGGCGCAGTGGTATCATGGCGCTTTATTGTTTAGTGAAAAACAGTTTAATGAGAATAGCAATTAACGGGTTTGGTCGTATTGGTCGCTGTGTGTTGCGTGCCTTGCATGAGTCAAACCAACACCCGGAAATACAGGTAGTTGCGATTAACGAACCCGCGGATCTTGAAACTATCGCTCACCTGCTAAAGTTTGATAGCACTCACGGCCGCTTTACCGGAAAGGTTGAAGTTGCTCCTGGACAGCTTGTGGTTGATGGTCAGCCCATAGTGGTGAGTCATGTTGAAGTACTATCAGAGATGCCCTGGTCAGAGCAGGGCATTGATCTTGTGATGGAGTGCAGTGGTACGTTCACCTCGGTGAATGATGCGCGCGAGCACTGCGCGCGCGGTGCAACAAAAGTACTGTTTTCCCAGCCTGCGGATGCCGATGTCGATACAACCATAGTGTACGGTTACAACGAGAGCAGTCTGAATAAGGGCGACACAATAATCTCCAATGCCTCCTGTACCACCAACTGTATTGTGCCGGTAATTGATGTGCTGGTCGATGCCTTTGGTATAACAAGCGGTGTGATTACGACGATTCATTCAGCAATGAACGACCAGCCCGTGATTGATGCCTATCACCACACCGACCTGCGTAAAACCCGCGCGGCAATGCAATCTATCATTCCCATTGATACCGAATTGGCACGCGGTATCGAACGGCTTATGCCTGCTATGGCGGGGCGTTTTTCCGCCCAGGCACTGCGGGTGCCAACCGTGAATGTTTCGGCGATGGATATCAGCTTGCAACTGGAGCGTGAAGCCAGTGTGGATGCAATCAATGCAGCGCTGCAAGTAGCGGCGGAACAGCGCTATGCGGGCATTCTGGATTTTACACTGGAGCCGCTGGCCTCCTGTGACTTTAACCACGATACTCACTCCGGCATTGTCGATGGCAGTCAGACCCGGGTGGCTGGCCACCTCGTCAAGGTGCTCGTATGGTTTGACAATGAGTGGGGTTTTGCCAACCGCATGCTGGATGTGGCGTCCCACCTCGCGCGGCTTTAAACCCGCAAAATTCACGCTGCCATCAAGCTGGCGTTGCAACTCGACCCGCAAAAGCGATCAGCGTAGAATAGCGCCTCCCGAAATAGCTCGACTACACTCCACGGGATCACGGGGGAGCGGCGAGGCAAGAGACGAACCCAATACCTGAAGCAACACCAGACAATACCAGAAGAAATACGAGAGAGACCTGAATGACCGTAGCACTGATGTCAGACCTTAACCTAAGCGGCCAGCGAGTATTGATCCGGGAGGATCTCAACGTACCGATTAAAAACGGCGAGGTGGCATCCGATGCACGTATTCGGGCTGCCCTGCCGACGATCAAGGCGGCATGTGATGCCGGAGCCAAAGTGATCCTTATGTCACACCTGGGCCGCCCGGCAGAAGGCGGTAGTGCCGAAGAAAATGCAGATTTCAGCCTTGCACCGGTGGCGACCTATCTTTCCGGCTTGCTCGATCAGGAGGTTCCGTTAATCACCGATTATCTTGCAAACGGTGTTGAAGTTGAAGCGGGTCAGGTCGTGCTGCTTGAAAATGTGCGCTTTAATGCCGGAGAAAAGAAAGACGACGAAGCGCTTGCCAAACAATATGCAGGCCTTTGCGATATTTTTGTTATGGATGCATTTGGCACCGCACACCGCGCCCAGGCATCCACCCACGGGGTGGCGAAGTTTGCCTCGGCCGCCTGTGCGGGCCCGCTGCTCGCCGGAGAGCTCGATGCACTCGAAAAGGCGCTTGCGAACCCGGCTCGGCCGATGGTGGCCATTGTTGGCGGCTCAAAAGTGTCGACCAAACTTACGGTATTGGAAACCTTGTCTGACAAGGTTGATCAACTGATTGTCGGTGGCGGCATTGCCAATACCTTCCTTGCCGCAAGTGGCAAGACCGTGGGCAAGTCACTGTGTGAGCAAGACCTGATTCCCCAGGCGAAAGCACTGATGGAAAAAACCCATATTCCGATCCCTACTGATGTAGTGTGTGGTAAGGAGTTTTCTGAAGCCAGTCCGGCGCAAACAAAGGCCGCGGATGCCGTTGCTGATGACGATATGATTTTTGATGTGGGTCCGGAAACCGCGGCAGCGATGGCGGCCATGCTCAAAGAGGCGAAAACCATTCTGTGGAACGGCCCTGTGGGCGTATTTGAATTTGACCAGTTCGGTGCAGGCACCAAAGCCCTGTCGCTGGCGATTGCCGAGAGCGATGGTTTTTCACTTGCCGGTGGCGGCGATACGCTGGCGGCCATTGATAAATACCGGATTGCTGATAAAGTGTCCTACATCTCTACCGGCGGCGGCGCCTTCCTTGAATATGTGGAAGGTAAAACCCTGCCAGCGGTCGCGATCCTCGAAGAACGTGCGGCCAAATAACCCGAAATTAAGCTAACGTGTAATTAATAGACAGGAATTCTGCTATGCCAATGATAAGTCTGCGCCAGCTGCTCGACCACGCGGCGGAAAACGATTATGGCGTGCCCGCCTTTAACGTCAACAACCTCGAACAAACCCGCGCCATTATGGAGGCGGCCTCGGCGACCAACAGCCCCGTGATCATGCAGGCTTCGGCCGGAGCGCGAAAATATGCGGGCTCCAACTTCCTGCGCCACATGATTCTTGCGGCGATGGAAGAGTTTCCCGACATTCCGGTTTGTATGCATCAGGACCACGGCGTCTCACCCGCGGTGTGCCAGCGCTCAATACAGCTTGGTTTTTCTTCGGTGATGATGGATGGCTCCCTTGAAGCGGATGGCAAAACCCCGTCGAGCTATGAGTACAATGTTGATGTTACGCGCCAGGTTGTGGAAATGGCCCATGCCTGTGGTGTTTCCGTGGAGGGCGAGCTCGGCTGTCTCGGTTCACTCGAAACCGGTGAAGCGGGTGAAGAAGATGGTGTCGGCGCCGCAGGCAAGCTTACCCACGACCAGATGCTTACCGATCCGGAAGAAGCAGCAGACTTTGTAAAGAAAACCGGTGTTGATGCACTGGCGATTGCCTGCGGTACAAGCCATGGCGCTTACAAGTTTACTCGCCCACCCACGGGTGACATCCTTGCGATCGATCGCATCAAGGAAATTAACAAGCGTATTCCAAACACCCATCTTGTTATGCACGGCTCTTCGTCTGTGCCGCAAGACTGGCTCGCCATCATCAACGAGTTCGGCGGCAATATTCCGGAAACCTACGGTGTGCCGGTTGAACAAATTTGCGAAGGCATTAAACACGGTGTGCGTAAGGTCAACATTGATACCGACTTGCGTCTCGCCTCCACTGGATCGATTCGCCGCTTTATGGCAGAGAACCAGGCGGAGTTTGACCCGCGCAAATACCTCAAGGAAACGATCAACTCCATGCGCGATATTTGCATCGCACGTTATGAAGCATTTGGTACCGCAGGACAAGCTGACAAGATCAAGGTGATTGATCTTGAAGATATGTACAAAAAGTACGATGCAGGTGAGCTTGCTCAGCAGGTGAACTAGCCTCGCAACTTGTAACCTGACTGGTAACTTCATACAACTCACAGGTAGCCCGAATGATAGATGTCGATGCGGTTATCGATTACCTGAAAAGCTTGCAGGACAACATCTGCTCTGCACTGGAACAGGCCGACGGTACAGCCACATTTAAAGAAGACAGCTGGCAACGTGAGCAGGGCGGCGGTGGCCGTACCCGCGTGCTGGCCGATGGCGCTGTCATAGAAAAGGGCGGCGTTAACTTCTCCCATGTGTTTGGTGACCAGTTACCGCCATCGGCAACTGCAGCACGACCCGAACTTGCGGGCTGTTCGTTTCAGGCTGCGGGTGTGTCACTTGTCATCCACTCTCACAACCCCTATGTGCCCACCTCCCATGCCAATGTGCGGGTATTTATTGCCGAGAAAGAGGGCGCAGATCCTGTGTGGTGGTTTGGTGGCGGTTATGACCTCACACCGTTCTACCCGTTTGAGGAAGACTGTCGCTCCTGGCATGAAACAGCTAAAGCGGCATGCGAGCCATTTGGCGCAGCAATATATCCACGTTTTAAACAGTGGTGTGATGAGTATTTCTATTTAAAACACCGCAATGAAACCCGTGGTGTTGGTGGTTTGTTTTTTGACGACTTTAACGAGCTCGGTCCCGAGCAAAGTTTCGCCCTGTTAAAAAGCATAGGAGATAGCTATACCGACGCCTATATTCCTATCGTGAACAAACGCAAGGACATGGAATACGGTGAAAGAGAAAAGCAGTTCCAGCTCTATCGCCGTGGGCGCTATGTTGAATTTAATCTGGTGTTTGATCGTGGTACGTTGTTTGGTTTGCAAAGCGGCGGTCGCACGGAATCAATTCTTATGTCATTACCCCCACTGGTGCGCTGGGAATACGACTGGAAACCAGAGGATGGCAGCCCGGAACAACGGCTTTATACGGACTTCTTAAAGCCCCGTGATTGGCTATAATCAATCTAACTAACTGTTAAGTATTTAAAGGCAGTCTTGCATGAACATGAATAAGCTTGTTGCTCTGTTTAAACACGATGCAGCCGGAGGCGTATTATTAATTATTGCCGCCGCGCTTGCGCTGATAATTGTTAATTCACCTCTTGAAGGCCTCTACGCTACGTTAAAGAGTGTGCCTGTTGTGGTGAGCGTGGGTGATTTTGAAATTGCCAAACCGATTCTGCTCTGGGTTAACGATGGCTTGATGGCGGTGTTCTTTTTCCTTGTCGGGCTTGAGCTTAAGCGAGAAATGCTCGAGGGAGAATTATCCAAACCGGAAAATATTGCACTACCGGCGCTCGGTGCGATTGGTGGAATCGTGGTGCCGGTTGGCATCTATTGGTTGTTTAATTTTGGCAATGAACACAACATTGTTGGCTGGGCGATCCCGGCTGCTACCGATATTGCATTTGCGTTGGGTGTTTTGATGTTGCTTGGCAATCGCGTACCCATTGGTTTGAAAGTGTTTCTGGTTTCGCTTGCGATTTTTGATGATGTTGGCGCAATTATAATTATTGCGTTGTTCTATACTTCGAACCTGACCGCAACCATGTTGGCGGTAGCATTATCGTGTATTCCATTTCTTTGGTTACTAAACCGCAAGAACGTTGTCTATCTGCCGCCTTATTTCTTTCTTGGTTTAATTATGTGGGCCGCTGTACTTAAGTCCGGAGTGCATGCCACGCTGGCCGGTGTCGCGCTCGCATTTTTTATTCCACTACGCGACAAAAATGATCCGAGCCATTCGCCGGTGCGCAATCTTGAACATGAATTACACGGCCTTGTTGCTTATATCACCTTGCCGCTATTTGCGTTTATGAATGCCGGTATTCCATTTAAAGGCATGACTATTGACAGCCTGCTACACCCGGTGCCGATAGGCATTGCGCTCGGGTTATTTATCGGTAAGCCACTTGGCATTATGGTGTTTTGTTATCTGGGTAAATTGCTCGGCATTGCGAAGCTGCCAAATCATGTTAACTACTGGCAATTATTCGGTGCATCGATATTGTGTGGCATCGGTTTTACCATGAGTCTGTTTGTGGGCACGCTCGCATTTGAAGAAGGGACCACACTATCACTGTTTGATGAACGCATCGGTATATTATCCGGATCGTTTCTTGCGGCTATTGTTGGATACCTGGTGTTAAACAAGGTGCTGCCAAAGGAAGAAGACTTTGAAGATGATCCAGATGTTGAGGTTTTTCCGCATAGAAAGACCAAGCCGGTAGCGCACTGATATGACCGAAGAGAACCCCCGGCATTATGGAACAGAAGATGCATCGTTCCAGGCAGCAGGGGGTGAAGCGGGCATTAAAAAACTCGTCAACGATTTCTACGACGTGATGGAAACCCTGCCAAAGGCGCGCAAAATTCGTGACATGCACCCGCAGGACCTTACTATCTCCCGGGACAAACTCTATCGTTTTCTGTGTGGCTGGCTTGGTGGCCCGCGCCTGTTTCGCGAAAAGTACGGGCCAATCAGTATTCCCCAGGTACATAGCCACCTCGATATTGGTACGGATGAACGTGATGCGTGGCTTGCCTGTATGGAGCAGGCGTTGCAACAGCAGGATTACGCCGCGGACTTTAAAACCTATCTGCTTGAAGCGCTCGGCGTGCCCGCAGAGCGTTGCCGCACCCGCTAAAAGCATCACTTCTATATCGGTTGCTTTCCCCGTGGTCTATCGGTATCTTCGCTGTTCCTGTTTTTAAATATCCCGGGTTTGTTGTATTGAATCCGGGGAACTGTATTAACTTGTCTGGCATTAAAGCCGGCAACCTTTGGAGGACATATGGATATTAAAGCATTAGGTTATGTGGGCTACGGCGCCCCGGACCCGAAAGAGTGGCTCAAGTACGGCACGGAAATTATCGGCGCCATGCCCGCGCGTGCAGTGCCGGGCGAAAGCTGGGGCATGCCGATGGACCCGACCTCCGGCCCGGAAAGTGGCGGCACAGGTGTTGCCGCAGATGGTTCGGTTTACCTGAAATTTGATGACCGCCAATGGCGCATCGGCATTCACCCGAGCCAGGATAACGCGGGCATTATGTACATCGGTTTTGAAGTGGCCGGTGTGAGAGAACTCGAAGCAGCAGTGGAAGAACTCAAGTCGCTTGGCTACGAAGCGGAAATGGGTACGGCGGAGCAAGCTTATGGCCGTGCGGTAACCGGCATTGCCTACACTAAAGACCCGGCGGGCAACTCAATTGAACTGTTTTACGGTGCTACGGAAGATTTTAAAATGGAATCTCCACTCGGCATGAACTTTAAAATGGGCGGCCTGGGCGTTGGTCACCTCAACCTGATTGTGTCTGACTTGCAGGCGAACAAGGATTTCTACATCCGCGTGCTCGGCTTTAATCTGTCTGATTACATCACGTTTGGTCCGAACGATATGTCGGCGAACTTTTATCACTGCAATGGCCGCCACCACTCCATTGGTCTGCTACATGTGGGTCCAATTGATGGTATCCACCATATGATGATCGAGTGTGAGTCTATCGATGATGTACTGCGCTGCTATGAGCGCGTTAACGACGCAGGCATCGAAGTGAAATCCACCCTGGGCCGCCACATCAACGACAATATGTTGTCTTTTTATATGGCTAGCCCGTTTGGTTTTGAAGTGGAAATCGGTTGGGACGGCGCCATCGTTGATGAAAACTGGACGCCGCGCCAGTTCTGCGAAGGTGACATCTGGGGTCACCGTGGCCTTGATGCGGAAACTATCCAGCAGGAATCGGAAAAGGTTACCAGCTAGTCAGCCTTCAACCGGCATCTGAAAGGGCAGCAATCGCTGCCCTTTTTATTTTAGCCTTGAGCCTACAAAGCTTATGTGAAAAGTAAGCACTCGCTATTTTCGCCCTCTCTACGGACTCTCACAGTGCATCGCAAAGGCTGCGATGGTAGAATCCTGCCTCCCTGAAACGCCATTGCGGTGGGCCCTCTGGTCGGCTTTGTGACTGGCCGCCGCCTGCGTGAATAACCAATTTTTCGGAGTACGTTGATGGATCTGGATTTCAGCGAAGAGCAAGTGATGTTACGCGATACCGCGAAGGGTATCTGTGAGCAGTATGTACCGTCTGCCGTAGTGCGACAGATGGAGAGCGATGAGGCCGGCTACCCCGCTGACTTCTGGCAACAACTGATTGAGCTGGGTATTGCAGGTATGGGCCTGCCGGAAGCCCATGGCGGAATGGGCTGGGGCGCACTTGAAACGGCGATTGTCTATGAAGAGTTCGGTCGCTCCCTCTCGCCGTCACCGCACTTTGCAAGTTGTGTGCTGTCAGCCAATGTACTGCAACAGGCCGGTAGTGAAGCGCAGCAGGAGCAGTGGCTCGGTGCGTTGGGTAGCGGTGAAGCGATTATTACACCGGCCTGGATTGAGCCGGGCAATGGTTATGAAGCCGAAGGTGTGCAGCTTGTTGCAAGCAAAACCGCAGAGGGCTATAGCCTTACGGGTACAAAACTCATGGTGCCGTTTGCGAACAGCGCAACACGCTTGCTGGTGCTTGCCCGCGATGGCGACAACGTAATCGGCGCGCTGGTTGATCCGGGGGCAGACGGCGTTACGCTGACTCGCGAAAAAAACCATTCCAGTGAAGCTCTGTTCCAGCTAGATCTTGCCAACGTTAGCGTTGCTGCGGGTGATGTACTCGCCGATAACTTCTGGAGTGGCTGGGAAGATGCGATGACAGACTCCATTATTGCGCTGGCCGCACAGGCGGTTGGCGGTGCAGAAGCCATTCACCACATGAGTAACGAATACGCCAAACAGCGTGAGCAGTTTGGTAAGCCGATTGGTTCGTTTATGGCGCTGGCCCATTATCTTGCGGACCTGATTGTTAAAATTGAAGGTGTGAAGGTGCTTGTCTATCAGGCGGCCTGGGCAAAGGATAACGGCAAGCCTTATAAAAAGCTGGCGGTTATGGCCAAGTTACAAGCATGCCAGATCTACCGCGAAGCTGCGGCAACCGGTGTGCAGTTGCACGGCGGATTTGGTTTTACTGAAGAAGGTGATCCGCAACTGTATTACCGTCGCGCCAAATACCAGCAGGTAACCTATTGGGATACGGCGTATCTCGAACAGAAGGTTGCCGCTGCAGTGCTTGACGACGCAGCATAAATTAGCAGTTTCTATTTTTTACAGGTTTTTACAGGGCGACTTGTTACAAAAAAGTTCGGATTGTTCAATCGATTAGCGGGAGTGATCAGTGTCAAAAATACTTGAAGGAAAAGCAGCTGTTGTCACAGGTGCCGGGCGCGGTGTGGGTAAAGGCCACTGCGAGCACCTCGTTGCCAACGGCGCGAGCGTTGTGATTAATGACATCATGCTTGAAGAAGCGCAAAAAGTTGTTGAGGAAATAAAAGCTGCGGGTGGTAATGCAGTAGCAAGCGACGCTGATATCAGTACGCGCGAAGGCTGCGAAGCATTGATTCAACTGTGCTGCGACGAGTTTGGCAAAATCGACATCCTCGTGAACAACGCCGGCGTACTGCGTGATAAAAGCATGTTAAAACTTGAAGACGCCGACTTCGAATTGGTATGGCGCGTACATGTGATGGGTACCTTCTGGTGTTCCCAGACGGCGGCGAAAAAAATGATTGAACAGGGTAGCGGTGGTTCGATTGTTAACACCACCTCCGGTGCACACTTTGGCAACTTTGGCCAAACCAACTATGCAGCAGCCAAAGGTGCTATTGCATCGATGACCTACACATGGGCGATAGAGCTTGCGAAAAAAGGTATTCGCGTTAATGCGATTGGTCCGCTTGCCACGACCCACATGTCCAAAACGTTTAAAGATGCGGACAAAATGCCCTACTTTGATCCAGCGGCAAACGGCCCGTTTGTTTGCTGGCTGTGTAGCGAAGAAGCAGACTTTGTTTCCGGCCAGGTGTTCGGGACTGGCGGTGAGCGCGTTTCACACATGGTGCAACCGCATTACGGCAAAACTATGATGCGTGAAGGTGGCTGGGATCTGGAAAGCATCAGCAAACACTTTAAAACCAATTTCTTTGGCGAGTTTGGTCCGTTTGGTATTTTGGGCAAACCCTATCCGTTTTACGATGGCATCCAGCCGCCCGCTAATGACGACTAATACAACCCCTGATTAATAACAGCAATAGCTACAAGAGAGATAATGATTATGGCCGGTATTGAAACCTATGGCGCCTACATCCCGATTACACGCTTGCCGTTTTCGGTAATCGCAGGCAAGCCACCGAAAGAAGGCGGGCCGGAGAAGGCCGTTGCCTGGTCCGATGAAGACAGTGTCACGATGGCGGTTGCGGCCGGGAAAAACTGCCTCGCCGGTGTAGACCACACCAGTGTTGATGCCGTTATTCTTGCTACCACCACCCTCGCGTTTTCAGAAAAGCAGGGTGCCAGCATTGTCGCCAAGGCGCTCGACCTGACTGGTGATGTAAAAACTCTCGATATCTCTGGTTCACTGCGCTCCGGTTTGCTTGCAATTGAACAGGCCATCGACATGGTAAAAGCGGGCAGTGCCAACAAGGTGCTGGTGATTGCATCAGACTGCCGCATGGGTGCACCGAAATCCGGTGTGGAAATGAAAGTCGGCGATGGTGCAGCTGCGCTGTTGATATCCAATGACAATGTGATTGCCGAGCTTGCCAACAGTGCATCACACGCCAATGAAATGATGGATGTGTGGCGCCGCCAGGGTGATGAGTTTGTTCACAGCTGGGAAGACCGTTTTATTAACGAGCACGGCTTTCAGGAAAACACCATTGCTGCAATCAACACTTTGCTCGAAAAAAGCAAACAAAGCGCTACGGATTTGAGTTGTGCATGTATCTCCGCCACCGACGCGCGTAACCTCGGTGCGGTAATGAAAGCAGCGGGCTTTAAACCGGATCAGATGCAGGATGCGTTTTTTGGCAAGGTGGGTTTCAGTGGTACTGCTCATGCGCCAATGATGCTGGTAGCAGCATTGGAAAAAGCCGGTGTGGGTGACAGTGTACTTGTCAGTGCCTATGGTGATGGCGCAAGTGCTGCTACATTTAATGTTACGGGCAAGGTTTCCGCTGAGCGCCGTGGCATAGCGTTTTACTTGCAACGTCGCCGTGTGATTGATCACTACAACAAGTATTTAAGTGCGCGTGACCTTGTGTTTGGTGAATATCCTCCGCTTGACGACCAGGGCATTTCCGCCACGGTGCAATTTCGTAACCGCGATGAAAACCTTTCACTACAAGGACAAATCTGTCAGAACTGTGGCACACACCAGTTTCCGAAAGGGCGAGTATGTGTGCGCTGCGGAACAAAAGATCAATGGCAGCCGGTTAACTACCAGAACAACCAAGGCAAGGTGCTGACCTATACTTTCGATGCATTTTATCCGGCACCGGAACCACCAACAGCCGCAACGATTGTTGAAGTGGTAAACGCCGACGGCTCAGCGGGTGCGCGCATTCATATGCAGTTTGCGGATGCGTCGACCCAGGTCATGAAAACCGGCCTTGATGTGGAATTTGTTTTCCGCCGTATTCACCGTGCAGGTAAACGACCCAACTACTTTTGGAAATGTACACCCCCCCACGAACAACAACTTGTTGCAGAGAAAGCCGACGGAGGTGCCGCATGAGTTTAAAAGATAAAGTAGCTATTGTTGGTGTCGGGCGCTGCAAGTTCGGTGAAAACTGGGATCGCAGCGAAGAGGACATGATTGTCGATGCGACTTTCCAGGCTTATGAAGATGCGGGTATCGAAGATCCGCGCAAACAGATTGATGCGATTTACTGCGGCTCGCTCTACAGCAAAAACGGCTCTGTTGAAGTGAGCGAGGCGTTAAAGCTCTACAAGCCGCTAACATCGGTACTCAACTATTGCGCAACTGGTACCGAAGCATTTCGTGCTGCCGCGATGTCTGTTGCCGCGGGTGTTTATGAAACGGTTCTGGTTGTCGGTTATGACAAACCCAAGGATCGCGGTGTATCAGGCCCGTCAGTTAATATTCGCGATGTACGTGATCTGCCTGCAACACCGGCAGGCTGGTTTGCCGTGTGTGCGCAACCTTACTTTGAAAAATACGGTGCAAGCCGCGAACACCTGGCAAAAATTGCCGTGAAAAATCATCACAATGGCACACTTGCGCCGGAATCTTTTTTGAAAAAGGAAATCACCGTTGAAGATGCTCTTAACGGCCGCATGATTTCCTGGCCATTTGGTCTGTACGATTGTGCAGCGCAGTCCGACGGTTGCGCCGTAACCATTGTTACCCGCGCAGATAAGGCAAAAAATTTCCGCGATGACCCGGTTTATGTAAAAGCAGTGGCGAGTGGTTGTGCGCCAAACCCGAACACCGACCCTGATTTTGATTTCTGCCGCTGGAAGCCAACGGAAAATGCCGGTGCCGAAGCGTTTGAGATGGCGGGCATTAAAGACCCTGGCAAGGAAATCCATGTTGCCCAGGTGCACGACTGCTTTACGTTGACCGAGTTGTTAACCTATGAAGATCTTGGCTTTATTGAAAAAGGTTCGGCCAAGGAATATATCGAAGACGGTTATTTTGAACTTGATGGTGAGCTGCCAGTAAACACCGATGGCGGATTAAAAACCTTTGGCCACCCGACCGGCGCAAGTGGCGTGCGCATGATTGTAGAAAACGTGTTGCAGCTACAGGGCCGTGCGGGCGAGCGCAAACTTAAGAAGCAACCGACGATGGCACTGTCACATAATATTGGCGGCTTTCCGACAGGTTGTGCGGTGGCGATTCTCGGCATCGACAAATAAGCGCTATCAAAAAGCCTTCAATAGTGCCCCTGTTTGTTTTGCACAGGGGCACATTTAATTTTGCATACGACATCCATATAGATTAAGCGGTTGTACTGTGTGTGTCAGGGTGTACACTGACGGCATTGCAAGGCTAATCAAAGGGGAGCCACCAGTGAAAAAAATACTTGCTCTGTGTTTTGTTTTACCACTGCTACTTGCAGGTTGTTCCGGACCGAGCTACGAAGATTTTGATTTTGTTCAACCGAGTAGCCCGAACAATGCTGTTCTTTATGTCTATCGCCCCAAATCGAGCAACCGGGGTGTGCAGCCTCTCGGCAATTCCTACCCGGAAGTTTTTCTCGGTGAGCAAAGCATCGGCCTGCTCAAGTATAAAACCCACCTGGTCTATGAAGCACCGGCAGGCCGTTACGAGCTCAAGGCCACGGGCCTGACCAACGATGCGGCGTGGAAGCAACACGATATCGTGCAAAACATCACCCTTAAGCCTGGTGAAACCCGCTTTATGAAGCTGACAATCGAATATGCGATGAAAGAAATGAGCATCCTTGATGCCGGGGCGAAATATCAGATTTTTCTTACACCGGTTGATGCATCAAGCGCCAATTACGAGATTCGCGATACCAGCCCTGCCAAATAGCGCCCGGATAGCAGTACCGGTTCCTGAGCGTTTGTGCTGGATGGACAGGCAGATTGTGGCTTTTCTTTAAAAAACAACACCTTGGAATCATACCGCAGCACCTGGATACCGGCCTTTAATCCGGCAGATCTGCCCGGCGACAGGCTTGAAAGTGGGTAAAACAAAGTGCGAGGTTACTTACACTAAGTGCCTTAAGGCCTTGAAAATACTACAGAAAAGGGGATAATGCTGGCATCTGATCAAAAGCTAACCAATGGGTATGCACTATGTATAAAAAAATAATTCTGGGAATTGGGGCCGGAACATTAATCAGTAGTAACGCATTTGCCGGGTATATCACACCGGAAATCAAACGTGACGGTAAGGAGCTGAACAAATCTGCGGTGGCGGTATCGCTGCAACAAAACCGCCGCGGTCTGGGTGTTGCCTACACCGACACCACCACAGAAAACACAGCGGCAAAGGTTAGTGGTGATGCGCTCATTCCATACGCTTTCTATTCCAGTGAAGTCTTCTCAACGGAGTTGAGAATTACGGCTGGTGAGTCTGACAGTGATGCTTTGCTTAATGACGAAACATCCCTCGATGCCTACACACTCTACGCTGGCTTACGTGCACCGATTAATCTGACTTTCGGTGTCGGCGCCATTAATAGTGAAACCGATTATCGCACTGGTGGCTTTAAAACTGGCGGCACCAATACCGATGGCATGGATATTGGTTTGGGCTATCAGCACAACAATATCTACATGGGTCTGGGTGTTGAGCTACTTGAGCAGGAGGTTTATTCAAACGCCACCGGCTCTGCTACAGCAGATGAAACCACTACCTATCTCGGTATTGGTATGCAAAATATTGATGATGAAAACAACTCGGCCAACTCCTTTGAGTTTGTTTATCGCCAGACTACCGGAGAGGTAAATGGCCCGAGTCTGGTGCCGGATAATGACGAATTTATCTTTGCCGGTACCTTTGCGCGTGGCATTACCGAAGTTGATGCCGCCCTGCTGTTTGGTGAGTCAGAACTGCTTGGTGTTACTACCGATAACTTCCGCGTGGACCTGGAAGTGGAAATACTGCTCGGCAGCAATAGTAATTTCTACCTCACGCCGGGCATCTCTTATGCAGATATCGATGCAAGCGGCGCATCATCTGAATCCACCTATCCGTCACTGGCGTTTGGCTACCGTCGTGACAATATGGATGTGGATTTGACCTATACCAGCGGAACAACAGATATGGACAGCAGCATTCTTGGAGATACCGACACCGATATCATCAAGATTGATTTTGTCTGGCTTTATTAATTAGCTGTTCGGCGACAAAAAGGGTAGAGCGCAGGCTCTGCCCTTTTTTTATGCGTTTTCTTGCTGCGGCTTCCTGTTTTCCGGGCAGGTAGAGGCCGATTGAGTAATAAACCCCACGCGCCGAAGGGCGTTATCGCAGATGGTCGTACAGCAAATTGCGCATATTCTCTAGCAGCGGTAAACCGGCTGCTTTGGTACAATTCGGCACCGGAATTTTCGTAATTAAGCCTTCAGGGTAACCAGACAATGAAAGACGTAAAGCTCGACGACAAATACACGTTAGAGTCAGGCCGTATATTCCTTACCGGCTCTCAGGCACTGGTGCGACTGCCGATGATGCAGCGCCAGCGCGACCTTGCCGCGGGCCACAATACGGCGGGCTTTATTTCCGGTTACCGCGGCTCCCCGCTGGGCATTTACGACCTGCAATTGTGGGCAGCCAAAGACCACCTCAAGGAAAACCATATTCATTTTGAGCCGGGCGTAAATGAAGACCTCGCGGCGACATCGGTGTGGGGTTCGCAGCAGGTTAACCTGCTTGAAGGTCCAAAATATGATGGCGTGTTTGGCATCTGGTACGGCAAGGGCCCGGGTGTGGACCGCTCCGGCGACGCGATGAAACACGGCTCGTTTAATGGCACCTCCCCGCTTGGTGGTGTGTTGTGTCTGGCTGGTGATGACCACGGTGCGAAGTCTTCGACAATTGCACACCAGTCCGAGCAAATCTTTGAGCACATGGCGATGCCGGTGCTCAATCCGGCCACGGTTCAGGACTATCTCGATCTCGGCTTGCACGGCTTTGCCATGAGCCGCTACTCAGGCTGCTGGATTGGTTTTATCTGCGTGACCGATACCGTGGAATCTTCCGCTTCCTGCTACGTTGACCCGAGCCGTGTAGACGTAGTGATTCCCGAAGATGTCACACCGCCCGAAGGCGGAGTCAATATTGCATTTGGTGTGATGCCGCTGGTTGCAGAAGTGCGTCAGTACCAACATCGTCTGGTTATGGCCCAGGCCTATGCGCGTGCGAACAAGCTCGACAAACAAATGCTTGGCAGCAGCGGTAAAAAGAAACTCGGCATTGTCACTACCGGTAAAGCCTACCTGGATGTGCGCGATGCACTCGACGAATTAAATGTTGACGAAAGCAATGCCGAAGCATTGGGTCTTGGTATTTATAAAGTTGCCATGACCTGGCCGCTTGAGCCTGAAGGCATCAAGGCATTTGCCGCTGACTGCGACGAGTTACTTGTAATTGAAGAAAAGCGCGCGTTTATGGAGCCGCAGATTGCGAACATTCTTTACAACCTGCCGCAAGATGAGCGTCCGTTAATTGTCGGCAAGCGCGATGAAAGCGGCATGCCGCTGGTACCGGCCGAAGGTGAGCTTGAAGCTAAACCGATGGCGCGCATTATCGGTCAACGCCTGTTAAAACATAACAGCAGTGGCACCGAGTACATCGACAAGTATGTTAATCCGCCGTGCCAGGAAGTTGCAGCCGCAGCACCGGCCACCAACCTGATGCGCTTGCCAAGTTTTTGTTCCGGTTGTCCGCACAATACCTCTACCAATGTGCCCGAGGGTTCTATTGCCATGGGCGGTATCGGTTGTCACGGTATGGCGGTGTGGTTACCGGAGCGCAAAACACTGACGCTGTTCCACATGGGTGGTGAAGGTGCACCGTGGATTGGTCAGGCGCCGTTTACCGACACGCCACATATCTTCCAGAACCTTGGCGATGGTACCTACTTCCATTCCGGCCTGTTGGCGATCCGTGCAACCGCAGCGGCGAAAAACGTCAACATCACTTACAAAATACTTTTAAATGGTGCGATCGCAATGACCGGTGGTCAGCCGATCGAAGGCGCAGAGTTTGAAGGTGAAGTCTCCGCTCCGCAAGTGGCCCACCAGGTGCGCTCGGAAGGTGTACATGTAATCGCTGTGGTGACCGACGACTTGCAAAAATATCGCCGTCATCATTTTCCCCATGGCACGACGTTCCATCATCGCGATGAACTCGACGAAGTACAGAAAAAACTGCGCAAGGTTAAAGGCACATCGGTAATGATCTACGATCAAACCTGTGCCACCGAGAAACGCCGTTTGCGCAAACGCGGCAAGTACCCGGATCCGGATGAGCGCATGTATATCAACGAGCTGGTGTGCGAAGGTTGTGGTGACTGTGGTGTGCAATCCAACTGTATCGCGATTGAACCGGTGGAAACCGAGTTTGGCCGCAAGCGCCGTATTAACCAGAGTTCCTGTAACAAGGATTACTCCTGTGTTAAAGGCTTTTGCCCGAGCTTTGTCACGGTAAAAGGCGGCAAGCCGAAGAAAATGAAATCCGAAGGGGTTGCAGGTGCAAGTAACGAAGAGGAACTGTTTGCCAACCTGCCGGCTCCGCAAATGCCAAACCTCGACCGCCCGTTCAGTGTGCTCGTTACCGGTATCGGTGGCACCGGCGTGGTAACGATTGGCGCGCTATTAGGTATGGCGGCCCACCTCGAAGAAAAAGGTGTGAGCTGTCTCGATGTGGTGGGTCTGGCGCAGAAAAACGGCCCGGTAACTTCACATATCCGCATTGGTAAAACACCGGAAGATATTCACGCGGTGCGTATTGCCTCGCAAAAAGCCGACCTGATTCTTGGTTGTGACATCGTTGTTACCGCCGGTATGGAAGCAGTATCCAAAATTGCCAAAGAGAAAACACAACTCGTGGTTAACAACCACGTGGTACCGACCAGTAGCTTTGCCTCCGATCCAAACCTCGATCTGTCGAGCGACGGTATGGAAAAAGCGCTGGCAGACGCTGCGGGTGAAAGCCATGCGCATTTCTTCCCGGCGACCAAACTGGCAGCAGCGCTGTTTGGTGATGCGATTGCCTCCAACCTGTTTCAGGTAGGCTTTGCATTTCAGAAAGGTTTGATTCCGGTGTCTCTTGACAGTCTGATGCGTGCAATTGAAATGAACGGCATCGCCGTTGATATGAACAAGCGTACGTTTAACTGGGGTCGCCTTGCTGCAGTGGATATGCAGAAAGTGCTCGATGCTGCTGCGCCGCAAATGATCGATGCGGCACGCCAGTTACCGATGAGCCTCGACGATATTATTAATCACCGCGTTAATCACCTCACCGGTTACCACGATGCGGCCTATGCGCAGAAGTACAAGCAACTGGTTGAAACCGTACGCAACGTGGAGAAAGAAAAATGCGATAGCGATGAACTGTCGATTGCGGTTGCCAAATACTATGCGAAGCTGCTTGCAGTCAAAGATGAATACGAGGTGTCGCGTCTGTACAGCGACGGCCGCTTCCTGAAAATGGTTGAAACCCAGTTTGAAGGCGACTACAAACTTAAATTCAATCTCGCACCGGAACACTTCTCAACGCGCAACCCGGTTACCGGTCGCCTTACCAAGCGCCAGTATGGCCCGTATATGCTCAAGGCCTTCGGTTTGCTTGCGAAGCTCAAGTTCCTGCGTTTTACTCCGTTTGATGTATTCAATATGAGCAAACACCGCAAACTGGAACGTCAGCTTGCAGCAGATTATGAAAAAATCATCGGCTTTATTATTGAACGGCTTAACAGCGAAAATCACAGCACAGCGGTTGAAATTGCCAGCCTGCCGGAAATCATTCGCGGTTACGACATTGTTAAAGAGCGTTTTATCAAGCAGGCCAAGGAGCAGGAAGTGGCACTGCTGGACCGCTTTAATAACCCGGTAAAAGCACAAGATAAAATTTCTGTGCAAGCAGTCGAAGCATAAACGCACGCTTAAAGGAGAACCTCCATGAGCAAGCCCGGTAACACAATCCCCGCAAGCCACTACGATATTGTAGAAGGCAATAACTTCGCTCAGGTGGCGATGATGATGCCAAACGGCAATCTGGCGAACAACGTGGTGGCGTTTCACTGGGATGGTGAATACGTGCGCTTCAGTACGATCAAGTCGCGCCAGAAATACAAAAACCTCGCCAGCGATCAACGCGTCGCACTGTGTATTGTTGATCCGGCCAATCCGTGGCGCTATCTGGAAATTCGCGGCACGGTAGATATCGAGGACGATACCGAACGCACGTTTATTAACAGTATTGCAAAAAAATACCTCAACCAGGATGAGTATCCGTTTGACCAGCCCGGTGACGAACGTGTGACGTTTACTGTAAAGCCGGTGCGTGTGCGCGCAGAGTATGTACACGCCGACGACGGGACACCGGAAGATATCGGCATCAAGCGCGGCTAGCCGTTATTATTAGCGCGGCCGATTAAAGCACATGTCCAAATCCACCGCGGTACTGATAGCGTTTGTGCTCGGTACCGCGCTTGCCTATTGGTTACCCTCTGACTACCGCATCGACAATTTCAATATTGTCCAGCTCAAGCAGGCCGAATTACCCGATGGTGCTACCTATACCGGCACCTTTAATGAGCAGGGCCTTATGCAAGGCCAAGGCAAACTTGTGTGGAGTAACGGTGCGTACTATGAAGGTGAATTTGGCAACGGCCTGTTTAATGGTCATGGCCTTTTCGTTGAGCCTTCCGGTTATCGCTACGAAGGCGCTTTTCTCGACGGCCTTAAACATGGTCGCGGCAAAACCACTTACTCCGACGGTGCATACTTTGAAGGCCTCTATGTTCATGATCTGAAAAACGGCTCGGGTCGTTTTGTGTTTTCCAATGGGCGTGTTTACGAAGGCGATTTCCAGGAAGACAAAATGACGGGCTACGGTATGTGGACCCTCGAAGGGGAGTATCACTATCAGGGCGCGGTGAAAAATGGCTATTACCATGGCCAGGGTACGATCACCTATGATAATGGCAACAAGTATGTTGGCGAGTTTGTACAAGGCGAGTTTCACGGCCGCGGTGTCTTTTCCACACGCGATAGCAAGATCTATTCCGGTGAATTTGTAAACGGATCAATGACGGGTTTTGGCTCGATTGTTGATACGCGCCGCCACACCCATTATGCGGGCGACGTGGAAAACTGGCGTCCGAGTGGCACCGGTACCACGACCAACCGCAGCGGCGAATACATGACAGGCGAATACCGTTTCGGTGAATTAACCGGTACCGGCGTACAGGTTGATCGCAAGGGCAATAAATACGAAGGCAACTTCTTTAACGGCATGAAGCATGGCGAAGGGCAGATGACCTACGTCAAGGCCCTCGATGGCATAACGACTTTCAGCGGCACCTGGAATTACAACAACCTCGAAAGTACTGACGGCGGCGCGGTGATCTATCCGCCCGGAGAGATTGTCGAGCACGCACTGTATCACCAGGCACAGGCACTGCAAACGGTACTCGACAAGGTGCCCGACGGCGATGCAGAAACGATTGAGATGTACAGCCTGGGCATTGCGTCTTACGGCTCCGAGGAAGTGTTTAATCGTGAAATCAAATTTATTGAGCCATTTCTTGAACAGCGCTTTGCACTGGATGGACGCAGCATTTACCTGAGCAACAGTCGCCGCGACATCACTACGCGACCGCTCGCCACCGAAACCAGTGTCGAGCAAAGCCTGCAAACCATCGGTGAACGCATGAACCCGGAGCAGGACATCCTGTTTTTCTATATCACCACCCACGGCAACGAGAATAAAACCCTGTCGTTTGATCACGAGGGATTATCATTGCACGACCTGAGTGCCGAGCGCCTGCGCGAGATGCTGGATGACAGCGGCATTAAATGGAAAGTGATAGTTATTTCCGCCTGCTACTCCGGCGGCTTTATCGAAGCCCTGACGGATGAACACACACTGATCATGACCGCAGCGGCGGCGGATAAAACCTCATTCGGCTGTGACGACGACAACGACTTCACTTGGTTCGGCAAGGCATTTTTCAAACAGGCGCTTCCCACCACAGAAAGCCTTGTCACCGCATTTGAGCAGGCCCGCGATGCCGTTACCGTGTGGGAAAAAGAGCAGGGCGTCACTGAGTCGGTACCGCAGATACAGCGCAGCGAAACCCTTGAACAGCAGCTGGCGCTGTGGCAACAGACATTGCCTCCTTTAATCCCGCCAGCCGCAAGTGAGACTGGCGGTGAAGAGGAGATTGAAAGCGAGGCTGATAACAAAACCGAACAAGCAGCCGATCAGACAGAACCTCAGCAACTTGATCAGGAACAATAGAAAATAGCAGCAAAAACCGCTAGACTGCGCCCCAATCAGAGTACCTGATTAACAAAACAACCAACGCGCCGGATTTACGCTCCGGTAAATAGACACCAAAGCCGAGGTAGCCACCATGACTGAGTCCAGTACACAGCCGCAATATCTTGTTTGTGCCCTGTATCGTTTTGTCGAGCTCGACAACTACGAAGCACTGCGCGAGCCACTGTTAAATTTTATGCTCGAACACAATATCAAAGGCACATTGCTGCTCGCTCGCGAAGGCATTAACGGCACTGTATCCGGTAGCCAGGCTGCGATTGATGCACTGCTTGAGTGGTTTGGCCGCGATGAGCGCCTCGCCGATATCGATCACAAAATATCCTACGACGATGAACAACCGTTTTACCGCACCAAGGTTAAATTGAAACAAGAAATCGTCACCATGGGGGTGGAAGGCATCGATCCGAAAAAAGTTGTTGGCACCTATGTGAAACCGAAAGACTGGAATGCACTTATCTCCGATCCGGATGTGGTGCTTGTTGATACGCGTAACGACTACGAAGTGCAAATTGGCACGTTTGAGGGCGCGCTTAATCCGGAAACTGAAACCTTTCGTGAATTTCCCGACTATGTAAAAAACAATCTCGACAAAAACACCAACAAAAAAGTCGCAATGTTTTGCACCGGTGGTATTCGTTGTGAAAAGTCCACCGCCTATTTAAAAGAGCAGGGTTTTGATGAGGTCTACCACCTTGAAGGCGGCATCCTCAAATACCTGGAAGAAGTGCCGGAGCAGGATAGCCTGTGGCGCGGTGAATGTTTTGTGTTTGATAATCGCGTGACGGTTAACCACCAGCTGGAAAAAGGCGGCTACGATCAGTGCCACGCGTGCCGTTTACCGATTACCGAAGAAGACAAGCAACACGAGCATTATGAAAAAGGCATTAGCTGCCCGCATTGTTATGGCAAAAAAGATGCACAGCAGTTAGAACGCTACCGTGAACGGGAAAAACAAATCCAACTTGCCAAACAGCGCGGTGATGCACATATCGGAGAGGAAGCAAAAGCATCAACCTCTAATCGACGGGTTCTTAAGCGGCAGTATCGGGAGAGGGATAAAGAGAGAGCTTAATATTGGAAAAAATGCTGTGCTGAAAAAAGTTATCTTTGTTTTTATTTTATTTGTAGATAGCGCTGCGGCATGCAGTTGCATTGGCCTCAGCCTGGTTGAAAAATTCGAAAGTGCAAATCGAGTATTCACAGGTGAGCTAATACAAACAGGCACCATTCCGGAAACAGGAAAATTTGAAGAAACCTACGATATTGAAGACCTGGAAATGAAATCAGGTGTCTTTCAGGTGATTAAGACCTATAAAGGCAGCCACTCGAGAATTGTTGAAGTAAAGACCGCACCTTGGACAGCCAGTTGTGGCGTTCCTTTATATATGGGTAGAACTTATATCATTTTTCAAGACGTATCGGGAATAATCGAGCTTTGTGGCGGAAGCATGCCAATAGAAAAAGAAGATATTCAAATTATGGACCCGGTATTTATTGATGCTGCTGAGCGGGCAAGTTATAACAAACAACTCGAATAATAAGAGCAGGGTAAAAATAGAGGGGGAGCAAGCCCCCCCTCTTCTTATTGTTACTAGCTAACAGGTACCCCTGAATAGCAGACATTCAAAACCCCACCGATATATACCGAGCAGGGGTTTGATGCAGAAAAGATTACCTGGTATTTTAACGGATCATTTTGTAAAGGCCCGGGGCCGTATATAAAACCATGAGTTGAAAACTTTGAGTTACCAACGTAAAGCTCAAATAATTTGGAAAAGCCTACCTCTTTTGGCTTAACTTCCTGGATAAATCCACTAATACAAATAATTCTCTGACCTTCAGGTTCTAATTCAGCAACTGGTTGTTCGGTAAGCTCAATCGTATCATGGTCGTTAGGGTTGACTTTCTCGGGGTACATAAACCTTGAAACACGATAGAAATGTATTCTATTGCTGTCACTCATATCAGGATAACTTCCCACTACTTCACTGGAAATATGAGATGAATCAATACTTAGTACTTGTTTGTTTGATGTTTCGCTCATGCGATGTCCCTCCTTTTTTGGGTTTTCAATAATACTTTTTGATCAAGAGCGTGAAAGAATATAAGAATAATAATACAGCTCTATTTATTACCCACTTTTGTTCCGGCCTATCGGTATATCAAAATGCAAAACCTCTTCCCGTACACCAAGTTTTGTATACAATTCAATCGCCGGCTCATCACCATGATCGGCCTGAACAAAAATCACCCATGCGCCTTTTTGCTCGGCAATAGGCTTTAATGCGTTGATAAGGCCTGTGGCAATACCCTTGCGCCGAAATTCTGAATCAACGGCCAGATCGTAAATATAGACCTCGCTGCGTTGCTGTTCAAATTTCTTTAGCTCATAAGCGGCCAAACCACCAATAACCCGATCGTTATCATCTATTGCAACCAGTGTAATAAAACTATCGCTTTCAAGCAGGCTTTGCATATAGTCGGCAGAGGGCCGTTGCTTGCCGTAGGTGTCTTCTTCCTCAAATGCTTTGCCAAAGCAATCAAGCAGACTATCCATTAATTGGAGGTCTGTGCCGCCAAGTTGCTTATATTTTATATCCACTATTAGCGTTCTATTATTTGGGCCTGGTAATGCATTACCAATACACCGGATTATCCAGCGCTTTGACACATGCCGAATTTCCGGGAATCGGTGTTATTTCACTACCATCGAGAGTCTGGCACAACCAGCCTTCAGGTTGCGATAAAGGCTGCGGGGCTTTAATCACAGCTTCAGTAATCTGCTGAAAACCCACCTGTGAATAATAATTCGGGTCACCATAAGTGAGCAGTAGTTTTATGCCTTTGTCTTTTAATTCCCCGATACCGTAGTTAATCAATGCCTGTCCGACACCCTTGCCTTGCTGGTTGGTGGAAATTGCTACGGGTGCGAGAATAAAGGCTTCAATAGGGCTATCAAAAAATAACCGCGTACAAAAAATACAGCCAATAACCCGCTCCTGCTCACTAGCGATATAACCAAAAATATCTTCAGGGGCCGTGTCGTTGATCATATCCTGCACGAGGGTACCAATGCGCTCGCCTTCTTCCAAACCCTCGGAGTCAGAGAATACGCGGGTAAACAGCTGCTGGATTTCAGTGGTGTTTGAAAGCTTATAGTCTGAGAGTTGCATAGGGCGCTATTTTACATAAAAATTGGACCATATTGATAACGTACTAACCTAAAGGAATGCTTATATGAGCGCTTTCAGGTTCTTGATTCTAAATATAGTCGTATTAGTAGCCACCGGTTGCACAGGGCAAGACGGTGCAACCAATTCACAGGACTATAACGAAGTAGCCTATAACTGCGAACGGGAAGGTCGGGTATTAGTTCGTTTTTATAAAAACGAAGAGCTGGCGATTCTTATACGCAATGATGAGTTATTTGAATTACCGCAGCAGCCAACCGGCTCCGGGTTTTATTATACCAATGGAAAAGTGGGCATCAGAGGCAAGGGTGATGAGATGAGGCTGGAGATTGGGCGTATGGCACCAATCCACTGCCAAATAGAAAAGTAATATTTGGTTGGCATTGCTTAATTTTGCTGCAATCCAGAGTTTGGCACAGGCAACCCTCAGGCTGCGATAACAGCTGCGGGGCTCGATTACTTCAGTAATCGACTTAATTACTCGCACGAGGGCACCAACACGCCCGCCTTTGCCCAGATCTTTGAAGTTGCAAAATCGGCTCAATAGTTTCTGGATTTCTGCGGTGCCCAATGATTTATAGGGTGATAGCCGTATGGTGTAGCTAGGCGCTTTTGAGGCCGTCTTCAATGTCCTTGGCAAGACCGTCATAAATAACCTCCCTGCGATCTTGACTCATAGAAGATAACGGCTCGCTAGGTGGGTTTGCAGCCTGAAAACGGCTTAATGATGGCTCTCTAGAAAAACGGCATGGAGATACTATGACAGGAAGTATTTTAGTTCCTTTAACTTCTGCCGCGGCTAGTAGAGGCTGTAATTCATTGTTTATAATAAAGTCTGAAGCCATAAAATCAGCGCTTATAAGCAATACAGCTATTCGAGATGAGCTGAGAGCTTTAGTAATCTCTTCTCTCCAGCGGTCTCCAGTTTTAATCTTGGTGTCTGCCCAAACATCCAAAGAGCCATTTCGGGTTAATGGCTGCAAGTGAACCAAAAGGCGGTCTAAGTAGAGACGGTCTTGATGGCTATAACTAATAAACGCCATTGGTGATTTAGTGTTTTCAGGTATAGCTTGTGCAAAATTCGAAGGGTTTTTATTGGCTTCTATAACGATAGAGCTGAGCTCTTTTTGAAATTCATCTTTCAAAGAAGCAAAAGAGTAGAGTAGTGGCTTTTTATCTCTAAACTCTGTCATGGTTGAACTATCACTAGAGTGAAAATAGATTATTGGCTTTCCTGTATTTTCTGCCTTTCCTGCAAGGTATGCGATGTTTGGGTTACATGTCGTTAAATCGCAAAGCAAGATATCGAACCCGGCGAATACATCTTCATGTACGGGTTCATTGGCAGGGCAGATATTACTCAGAACTGTGACTTTTGCATCAGGAATATTTTTTTCTACCCCTTCTTTTATGGACAGAGAAATAGATTCCATATCATATTCTACATTTTCATACTTATTAAAAAGTTTTAAATGATCTATTTTTTTACCAGATGGAGAAAGTAATAGTATTTTCATGACAGCGGTTTCCTTTTGAAAGCATAATGCCAACAGTAAAGAGGCCGACTATATCAGCAGCTTTTATCAATTAACGCTTTTTTCCTGATTGGCCATAAATCTATGAATATATATTTCAGATTTTTGGCTTTGACGCTCTTGAGAAATTAACACCTTGATATACGAAGGTTTCTTTTTCCTTGCGTATGTTTATTAGGCTCCCATTAAAACACCCGTATTAAATCAAACAATTATTTTTTTGCAAGCAAATAAAAATCACAAAAGCCCCTAAGTAAAAAGCAGTAACTATTCATATATGGTCTGGTTTACAGCAAATCTTTTCGCTAGAATCAACCCGTCAACGAGGTATTTGCAGGGAGATGCAAAATGGGTATGTTGAAAGGAATGCCAGGCAGGGCATTGTTTTTTTGTGTGTTTTTAAAAAACCAGCAGGGATATCTTAGCGCAGGGTTAGCCAGTGATCGTTTTAAACCACCGCTCTTTTTATCGAATCTATCTATCAGGTCAGCTATCAAGTCAGGCTGGCAGGTATGGCTCGTTGTGGTGTTTTCCGTGTTAAGCAGCGGCTGCAAGCTGGAAATTTCCGCGAGTGGCAGTGGCTCCGGGGTGATTCAATCTACAACGGGTACGATTGATTGTGACTATGATGGCAGCAACACAAGTAATGACTGCGCGCAGGAATATGTCACGGATATTACCGACTGTGATAACTACGATGCCGTAGATCCAGCCAAAGACGAGTGGGCCGAGCTACCCGAATGCACGCTCGTTGATCCAACGTTTACAGAAACCTTGGTTGCGAGTTCGAACGAAGAGCCAGGCTTTGCGGGCTGGCAACAGGGCTGTATCGGCGCGGGTAGCTGTAGCCATACCCTCACCACCAATGATGTCGATAACGACAACACCTATGAGATCGAAGCCCGCTTTGAACCGGAAGCCAGCCCCGAGCCGGTTACTTACACCTACAATCACCTCGGCCAGCGCAAAAGTAAAACCGTGGGTAATCCGCCCGATCAGCTCACCACGTATTTTATTTATGACCCGCAGGGTCGTTTGATTAGCGAAATCACCAATGAGACCCCGCCGCTCTATAAAGACTATATCTATATGGAAGGGCAGCTGGCGGCAATTCACGAAAAGCGTGGCAGCGACGAGCAAATTCACTATGTGGTGCCGGATCATCGCGGCCAGCCCAAATATATGGTGAGCCGCAACAGCAGCTTGCAGCACGAGTGCTATGTACAGCCGTTTGGCAGCGTGCACAGCGAATACACCGTAAGTGGGCTCAGTGAGCACAATGTGCGTTTTCCGGGTCAATACCACGACCGCGAAAGCAATTACCACTATAACTATCAGCGCTACTACGACCCACAAACCGGGCAATACACCCAGCCTGATCCGGGTGGGGCTGGCTTGGTTTTTAATGATCCGCAGCGCCAGGTAGCTACCACTATGGGTATTCAGCCGCCGCAGGCTGCACCCGCGGGGTATCTTAACCATAACTATAACTATGTTGATAATAATCCGGTTAATTGGGTTGATCCGATGGGGGAAAAATACGAGCTTCTAGTTGGGGCAGGGGTTGGTGCTTTAGGCGCAGGTATAGGGAATGTCGTTTATCAAAACATGACTGGATGTAGCTTTGATGTTGGTGAATTTACTACAGTAACGGCCTTGGGGGCGTTAGGCGGAGGAGCTTTCACAGCGGCGCCCTTTGTGCTTGTTCCTGCCGGTACAGCAACGACGATGACGGCGTTAGCTATTGGAGAGTCAGCGGCTATGAACGTATTTGTTGGCATCATATCCGGTATTGGTACAGGCTTGGAGGATAATTTGGATAACGGGCACTTTCCAGGTGACTGTCCGGCAGATAATACAGTGAGTGCAACATCATGTTAGAAATGAATAGAGATATTAAACATAAAAAAATTATATATTTTTATATATGCGTTAGTGCTTTCTGCATTGTTTTTACTCTTTCAACGGTTGCTAGATTAATCATAATGGTTATAGATGGCGACCCTTCAATCGATAATATTTTTGATTTCTTTGGAAGAATAGTTGTGTTTTCAATCGTTTTACCTTTCATTGCTATTCCTATTGCCAACAACTTGCTGTTTACAAAAAAAGATGAGCTATCTAAATAAAAGAGCAGCATATATTTTTCAGTATATCTATTTATTTTGCCTGTTCTTTACATGCTCTACTACCACAAGATTAATTATGATGGCACTGGATGGAGGTGGTTCAATTGATGATATCTGGAGTTTTTTTGGCCGTTTATTTATAGGCTCTGCCTTGTTGCCGCTTATTGTGATCCCCGTGTTGAGCCGCTCATTTGTTGTAATTAATCCGAAATAGTGATGAAAAAACCTATATCAAGTGAAAGCATAGAAATTATACGCCGATTATTTTTATATTTCTGTGTTCGAGGCTGATATGAGTGAAATAAGAAAATTTCTTATTTATTTCTTTGCAGGTTTTACCGGCTTTGTACTTGCACAAATAACCGTATATGCGATAAATGGTGAAGATAGCCTACCATTTGATGCCTTTATTCTTCCTTTTATGTTAGCAATCGCAATAGCCTTTTCAAGCCTTCGTGGGAAGAAAGAATGAACAAGGAAGGTATGGAAGTAAGGCTGGATAAAGCGCAAAGTTTTTTAGTTTATTTTTGCGTCACATTTACGATTTTTACTTTTTGTCAGATATTGGTTTATGTTAAAGATGGTAAATACGATATGCCCATTGGGGCATTTGTATTCCCGTTGTTATTGTCAATTTCTTTTACAGTAGTAACGCTATTTTTTACTACACCAATAAAGAAAGATAGTGAAGAAAAGGAATAATCTGTCAAATTATGGAAAGAGCGGTTGTAGATCTAACACGAATCCAAAAACTCGAAGCCTTTATCGGTATGTTTTGTTGTGGCTTTGTAATATTTTCTATAGGGCAGATTTTTACTTACGATAATGATTGTGTCGCTCGGTGTTTAACAAAGGTCAAAAGGCTTGATTGTGCAACCGGACTTATGCCGTTACGAGCATTTTTCTATCCGGTGGGTATGTCTCTGACAGTTACTTTACCTATATTGTCTTTTTTTAAAGTCCAGGTTATAGAAGATGCCCCACCCAGAAGCAAACTGGTTCAGTTTATCTGTGACTATATCAGAGTCTTTTTAATTGCCGCTGCGATAGCGATGGTGGCACAGTTGCTTTATTTAAATAGCTTAAATGAAAGGTATATCCCGGATATTTTTCTATTTGCCGGTGTGACATTGGCGTTTGCTCCGGTTGCACCATTATTAACGCTACCAATCACGTATTGGCTGCAAAATAACCCAATAGTTAAAATGCTATATCAGCCAGCATCGCAGGCAGTCACAACAGAACGCTCTGAATCTGTGCAGGCTTAACCGTTAATACACCTCTATAAACCACTCATACCCGATATTTTTGCTTAGGTAGTTACCACCAGGTATTTCTATCATTCGGTAAAATACGCATTCCGGTTACCCGCTTTTTTCACTAAAGTCCGCAGCCTATAAGCGGTTAACAATATAACAGTGTGGGCCAGTCGTATGAGCTTCCTGGAATCAATTAAAAGCGGGCATCTGAGAGAGCAAATTGAAGCGGGTTTTGGCCGCTGGGGCCATACGGTATTCCGTTTGCGCTGGCTGGTTATCCTCGTGATGGCGATTTTCCTTGGCGCGCTGTTTTCCCAGTTAAAACATATTCACTTCGATAGCTCCATGGAGGGTTTCTTCCATGAAGATGATCCGACCCTGTTGCGCTATAACGATTTCCGGCAGCGCTATGGCCGTGAAGATAAAATCTTTATCGCGATAAAAACCGACAATGTGTTTGATCTTGAGTTTCTCGGCAGGCTAAAGGCCTTGCATGAGCGTGCTGAGGAAGTCGTACCCTATCTGGAAGAAGTGGAAAGCCTTGTAAACGCACGGCAGACGATTGGTATTGGCGACGAACTGGTAGTGCGTGACTTTCTGGAAGAGTGGCCGGAGAACGAAGCGGACCTTGCCGAATTGAAAGCGATGGCGCTCGCCAACCCGATGTATCGCAATAACTTTATTTCTGCGGATGGCAAGATTGCGGTGCTCTATATCACCAACCAGGCTTATCTGAGCACCGCTGATGAGGAAGATATTTTCAGCGGCTTTGATGAAGAGGTGACGGCAGTTGGTGAGGGTGAAGAAACCGGGCTTGTCACTCTAAGTGGTATTGAGAACTCTGAAATACGCGCAAGCGTGGCATCGCTGGTGGAGGAGTTCAACGCAGCGGATTTTGAAATGCATCCGGCGTCAGGGCCTTACACCACTGCATATTTTATGGATACCACGCGCAAGGGCATGCTCAAGTACACGATGATTGCGATCCTGCTGATCGCAGGCATGCTCGCGCTGATTTTCCGCCGTGTGGTAATTATCTTCCTGCCGTTAACGGTTTCAATTCTCGCCATGCTCGCGTCGCTGTCGGTGATGGCAATGATGGGCGTGCGCATGAGCTTTTCAATGCAAATTGTGCCGTCGTTTCTGCTCGCGGTCGGGGTGGGCAACTCGGTACATTTATTTACCGCATTTTTCCAGGCGTTTAATGACGGCCAGAGCAAGCAGGACTCGCTCGCCCATGCACTGCAACATTCCGGCCTGGCGATTTTCATGACGGGCATGACAACGGCGGGTGGTCTGTTGTCGTTTTTATCCTCGAATATGAAGCCGATTGCGGAATTTGGTGCCGTAACGCCAGTGGGTGTGCTGTTTGCACTGTTTTTATCCCTTGTGCTGTTGCCCGCGCTGATTGCTGTCTTTCCGGTCAGTCACAAACGCCGCGGCGGTGATGAGCTTGGGGCCATACGCCGTGGTCTCGTGGTCTGTGGAGAAATTGCCACACGCTATCCGCGCCGTATGCTTGCCGCCTGGGCGGTGGTGCTCGTTGTGTCAATCGGCTTTGCCACACAGATACAGTTTTCTTTCTTCATTTATAACCAACTACCGCCGGATCACAAACTGATTGAAGCGATTGGTATTGTGGATCAGGAGCTTGCAGGGGCTTCACCGCTGGAAGTGGTGGTGGATAGTGGTGCGCCCGGGGGTGTGAAAAATCCGGATTTTCTTAACCGCCTTGATACGGTCTATGACCTGATCGAGGAGTTTGATTACGACGGTCTGCAATTTAACAAGGTATTTTCGATTGTCGATATTAACAAGGAGCTACACCAGGCGCTGAATGAAAATCAGCCCGAGTATTACCGGATTCCCCAGGACAAGGCACTGATTGCCCAGGAGCTGTTGCTGTTTGAAAACAGTGGTAGTGAGGATCTTGAAACGCTGGTGGATACCCGCTTCCAGGAAGCGCGCCTGTCGTTTCTTATGCCATCGGTTGATGGCATGGTGTTTGTGCCGGTGATGGCAAAGTTCCAGCAGGAGCTTGATGCGATTTTTGGTGATCAATACGATGTGACAGTTACCGGACTGCTGGACTTAACGCTGTCGATTTTTAACGAGCTGTATTTCAGTATGGCGAAAACCTATATCATCGCGTTTCTCGTGATTACACCGTTAATGATTGTATTAATTGGCAGTCTTCGTATTGGACTGATTAGCATGATTCCAAACCTTACCCCGATTGTTGTAACACTGGGGGTGATGGGCGCATTTGATATTCACCTGACAACCGCAACCCTGCTGACTGGTTCTATCGCCATGGGTCTTGTAGTGGACGACACCATTCACTTTATGCATAACTTCCAGCGCTATTTTGCGCGCACCGGTAATGTGGCGATAGCTGTGCGACAAACGCTGGAAACTACGGGGCGGGCGATTACCTTTACCACCATTGTTTTATCCTGTGCGTTTATGGTGTTTACAATGCACACGGTTACCGAGTGGCAATACTTCGGTTTTATTACCGGCTTTTGTATTTTAATTGCGTTGCTTGCCGACATTCTATTAGCACCTGCATTGATGGCACTCTTACACCGCGATACCGATAAACAACAAACGATCGATAGTGAGCCTGTCAAAGAATCGTCAGGTTTGTATGCAGGTGCATAGTCGTTAAAAAATAAACACAACAACTACCAGAGTTGGTAGTTGTTAATACTTGCTGATTGCTTTAGCATGGCTGCCGTTGTGATGACACAGTAACGTGAAAACACAACAAACGGGAAAACACCGGTTCATATTTTTCAGAAGTTAAGCCGGTGTTTATTAAAAAGGTACAGTGATGTACGCAGTCATAAATAAAAGGGTTTCGTACAGTGATGTACCGTAAAATTATTCAAGGAGCAGTAAATGAAAAAGCTACTTTCTTCACTTATTCTTTCAGGTTCACTATTGGCATCAGCCGGCGCAAGCGCCGATGATATTGGTGGTGGTCTCGCGCTTGTTGGTGCTGGCACTATGTCCGGTATCACAGGAGCGATGATAACCATGGATACCACTCACAGCTATTACATCAGCTCAAGCACTACCCAGTTTGAAACGGATTGTTATCACTTTCCGCTGGGCAATGCGCTGCTGATTGATACGGCAACCACTAGCGGGCAGGACATGCTGGAATTGTCACAACAGGCGCTTGCTGACGGTCAGGATATTCTTGTGAGCTATACGGTTGAACCGGTAACAACGGATTGCCTCGTTGATTCTGTTATCGTTGCACCCGCAGGTACACTCTAGTCACGAGTTAAAGTGACAGGCAGGGTCGCTATTTGCGGCCCTGTTTTAACTATCTGTTAGAGTTCTCTTTTTACATTGACGTTGATCTGTGTTGATCAGGTTTTAGGCAGGATTGACGCGGTGTGGCTTTGTGCCGTATAAACAGGCATGATCAGCCCAAAGCGAAAGCCATTTAATTTCAGTGATCTCGAGCGCGACTGTGAAATACACAGGGCGTGCTATCGCCTGGATAACGGACGCGAAGTGCGTGAGCTTGGTATAAAGGTGATCGTGCCGTCGGCACTTTATAATAGCTGGCCTTACAACAGCTCAGCCTATGATTTTTTACAGTTTTTGCGCGAGGAAATCTTTGCGTATGGCACGATGGAGTTTCCGAATTTGCCGCTTAACAAAAGCAATCATACGCTTGCACAGCGTGCGCCAAAACAACACGCTTACAGCACAAATCCTTATTTAACCGATATATGTCAAAGTCCGCATCAGGACACGCCGCCTTGGCCCACAGCATTCTGGCTCGATGAACCGCGGCAGTATTTTTCTACCTGGGTACTATCTCTGCCAGGGGTTGAGGACTTTTTTCGTTACAGCCAGCAAAACCCGCAGCTGCCTGTCGAAGATATCCATAAAACGCTGGTACCGCAAAGTCTGAATAACGAGCGCGGTTTATTGCTTAATCAGACACCGGGCCTGTTACTAATTGATAACAGTGATGCCTGCCAGCTCTATCATGCACGTACCTGCAATTTTGCCGCAGTTGAGCGAAATCCGGCTTATGAAAGTGATACCGCGATGTATGCCTTTAATGAGGTTGGGCTACTTAACTATATGGATATGCTCGACAGCCGCCGTGGGCCGGAGTACCGCGATTCAGAGGAAGCTCAGCAGGTGCAGGCGTTTATGCTGGAGGAGGGCCTGCAATAGGTCGCTATGGATCACTGCGGCTAGTCAAAAATGACAAATGTGTAAACCTGGGAGTAGAATGGCTGACATTACCGGAAAAAAGAAGGAGAAGTCGCTGGTGGGTTGTGCTTGAACAGAACCGATCTGCCAGCCGGGGAACCGGTAGCGATATTGCCTTAGTGATTAATCAGCAGAGGGTAAGATGGTAAAACGGGATGCGCTGGGTGATCTGTTTGAATCACTGATCCCCCTTGCACTGCGCAAAACACTGGTGCGTGGCAGTAGTGACTTTGTTCGCGTGCGAGCGCTCGCTACGATTTTGGTAGCAATTACCACATTATCTATTGCCGCGACGCTGCTGGTAACTCTCCAGCATTTAGTGTTTCAACCTGAACTGCTATACCTCGATCTGATTTCGATGGGCATTATCAGTATTTTTATTCTGCAAACCTGGATTTTCTATAAGTTCGGTAACTACAAGCTTTCCGGAAAGCTGCTGACCCATACCCTGTTTGTAACGGTGTTGCTGCTGGTAATTGTCAGTGGCGGCTACGATTCTGAAATGCGCTTGCTGTTGTTGTGTACTCCGATGATTGCCTGCCTGATCGGTGGGCAGCGTGAAGGTATTTATTGCATTGCGTTTACCGTTGTTGTCGGACTGCTGTTAACGTTTATGAAGTCTCAAGGCATTGTGCTGGAAAATATGTTCCAGCAAGCCAGTGGGCATATAACCTCAACCATGTGTTGGGTAATTCTTATTGCCCTGATGGCGACCTGTTTGACGGTTTACGAGTACAGTGCACTGGAAAAACTTCAGGGCGATAAAAAACCCTAGCCATCTACTACTATCTATTGATCAAACAAATATAAATAGTTGCCGTAGCCTTCGGCAACCAACTGCTCTTTAGCAATAAAGCGTAGTGAAGCGGAGTTTATGCAGTAGCGCTTGCCGGTAGGTTCTGGACCATCATTAAACACATGACCGAGGTGTGAATCAGCAACGCGGCTGCGTAGCTCGGTGCGCGGTATAAACAGTTTATAGTCTGATTTGGTAACTATGCTGCTGTCATGAATCGGTTTGGTAAAGCTTGGCCAGCCGGTACCGGATTTATATTTATCAGTTGATGAAAACAGCGGCTCTCCACTAATGATGTCAACATAGATGCCTTCGCGCTTGTTATCCCAGTAGGTATTTTGAAACGCTCTTTCGGTACCATCTTCCTGGGTGACTTCGTACTGCAGCGGGGTCAATTGTTTGCGCAGCTCTTCATCGCTCGGTTTAACAAAAGTACTCTCATTCCACTGCCCGGAATCCTGTTGTTTATTGGTATCGGTTGTGCTGGCCAGAGAAAGCGCAGAAAACAACATCAGGAATAAAAAAGCAATACTCGACAAGCCAAAACCTGACTGATTAGAAGAACGTAGTTGCGACATTGGTATAACCCTCAAACTCAATTGATTTTTAATCATTGCAATAAACACTAAACCCTCTATAACAAGCAGACCGGAGAAAAAATAAAAAGTTCGCCCGTTGGTAGCAATGGCCCAAAAACCTGCTTATACAGGGTTTGTCTGTAAAAAAAGCAGTAAGTTCATTTTTGATAACAAAAATAGATAGTAGCAAAGGGCGCTACTATAGCAAGTGGGCGAGTATAGTAAGCACTAACCCTTGTGAGGAAGCGGTTTTGTAGCTTGCAAATGGTTTATCGCTTTGTAACCATGATTATTGAAAACAGTAGTAAATCAAGAACTATTGCGTCATTTATAAAGTCTCAGAAGAACAAATGACCTAAAAAAGAGGCACTGTTTATGAAGATAAAAAACTTATCCTCACACTCTGGCAACGGCTCTGATTATTCCCGCAAGCTAAAACATACTGCCGCGTCCCTGCTATTGTCCCTGTTGGTCTTTTCTCCATCGGGTTACAGCAAGGTCAGCCCGGAAGAAGCGAAACAGTTGGGTACGACCCTCACCCCGATGGGTGCCGTTATGAAAGGTAATGCCAGTGGTACGATTCCCGAATATTCCGGCCATATTGAGGGCGCACCGGAGTGGGTTCGCTATGAAGGCAGTGGCAGCCACTTGCCGGATCCTTACCCGAATGAAAAACCGTTGTTTGTCATTACACAAAAAAATTACCAGGACTATCGCGATAATTTAACAGATGGGCAAATCGCGCTGTTTGAAAAGTACAAAAGCTTTGAGATGCCGATTTATCAAAGCAAACGGGATGCGCGCTATAGTGATTTTGTGCATGAAAACACACGTTATAATGCAACCCATACCGAACTGGTAAAAAGTGGTAACGGTTTTGTTGATGGTTTTCACGGCATACCGTTTCCGATTCCGAAAAATGGCCTTGAGCTGGTCTGGAACCACCAGGCTTCTCCAAACTACGGTGCAACCACCGGCGCGCTGGATAGCGCATCGGTTTTTGATGACGGTCGCGTTGCATGGCTGCGTAACAAGGAAGAGCGTTATATTCTGATGTACTCACCACAGCTTGGACGCGAGGCTTATAACCAGCAACCGTTTAATGCCCAGGTGATGGTGCAGTCGCTCGCACCGTCACGCAAGAAAGGTGAGGTTATTCTCGTGCATGAGTTTCGCGATGTGACGGAGCAGTCGCGTAATGCATGGCAGTATTTGCCGGGTACCCGTCGTGTGCGTCGTGCTCCTACTATTGCCTATGATTTTCCGAATGGTCCAGGCGGTTTGCGCACGGTTGATGATGCGTTGCTGTTTAATGGCGCAACCGATCGTTATACGTGGAAGATGGAAGGGGTGCGTGAATTGTATATTCCCTATAACAACAACAAACTTGATGACCCCGGGGTTGCCTACAAGGATATTCTTACGCCCCATCATGTAGACCCGGACTATATGCGCTATGAACTGCATCGTGTCTGGACGCTGGTGGGCGAGCTCAAGGAGAGCAAGCGTCATATCTATGCCAAACGCCGCCTCTATCTTGATGAAGACAGCTGGGCTGCGGTACTTGCCGATAACTACGATGCGCGGGGTATTCTGTGGCGTACCAATATGCGCACGATGGTTAATCTCTATGACCTGCCGGGCATGGGGCCGCGAGTTGAGATGTACCACGATCTGCAAAGCGGCGCCTATGCAGCAAACTATCTGGTAAACGAACGTAAAGGCCTGCCGGAAAGAGTAGATGGCTTCAAGCCCAACTACTTTACAACTTTCCAGGTACGCAAAATCGGTCAGTAGCGTGCTAGCCATTGGTGAGGGTTATGGCAATTTCTTTATAAATTCCAAACACGATCACGGCATAATGCCCCTGCTATAGCGGGGGCGTTTTGTTTGTCGAACCCGTTAAAAATATAGGCAAACAAGGGCAACAGGTACAGGAACACACGCCTATGATGATTAATTGGCTTTTAACCGGCTTTGCAATTTGTCTGTTGCTGGCCGGTATTATCCTGTTGGTTTCGCCGATACCGGTCGGCATTGTGTTGATTGCCATCTCCCTGTCGTTGCTGATCTCAACGAGCCCGCGCACCCGAAAGCGGATTCGTACCTGGCGCATGGAACACCCGGGCTTTAATCAAAAGCTCCACCGGATTGAGGAGAAGATCGGCGATAAAATCAAATTTATCAGCCATGCTTTGCTAAAAACCCGCCCCGATTCAACCGACCGGCAAAAACACGAGCAATTGTCAGATAAATAGCCATTCTTCACGCTTCTTCTACCTTTTTCTGTGTAAATCCGCTTTAATCGGGCAATTAACTTCTGCATAGGGAAAGAATATGGAATCTGTTACTGCGGCGATCAGTTGGCTAAATGGCATTGTCTGGGGGTGGCCAATGCTCGTACTGATACTTGGTACCGGGCTGTTTTTAAGTGTCGGACTCAAATTTATGCCCGTGCGCAAGATCGGCAGCGGTTTTAAACTGCTCGCCAGTGGCCGTAGCGGCACAGGTTCAGGGGAGATCACCCCGTTTAATGCGCTTATGACCTCGCTTTCGGCAACCGTTGGCACCGGCAATATTGCCGGGGTGGCCACCGCTATTGCCCTCGGTGGGCCGGGGGCCTTGTTCTGGATGTGGTGCACAGCGCTCGTCGGCATGGCAACCAAATACGCCGAAGCGGTATGTGCGGTGAACTTCCGTGAGAAGGATGAAAAGGGCAACTATTGCGGTGGCCCGATGTATTATATTAAAAATGGTCTCGGTCAGCACTGGCAGCCACTGGCTGTGTTGTTTGCAATTTTCGGCACTTTGGCGGGCTTTGGTATTGGCAATACGGTACAGGCTAACTCTGTGGCCGACGCACTGGAAACCAGTTTTAACCTCGACCCGAAAATAACCGGTGGTGTACTGATGGCACTGGTCGCTGTAGTTATTCTCGGTGGCGTAAAGCGCATTGCCGATGTAGCGGGCAAGCTTGTGCCGTTTATGGCTGCTGGCTATCTGCTCTGTGGCTTGTTGATTATTGTGATGAACCTCGAAGAGCTGCCCGCTGTTATAGCACTCGTCGTTAAAAGTGCGTTTACACCGGTTGCGGCCCAGGGGGGCTTTGCTGGTGCAGCGGTGTGGGCGGCAATTCGCTTCGGTGTGGCGCGCGGAATTTTTTCCAATGAGGCCGGGCTTGGTAGCGCACCGATTGCTCACGCAGCTGCGCAAACAGATAGCCCGGTACGCCAGGGTACGATTGCCATGCTCGGTACGTTTATTGATACGATTATTCTTTGCAGCATCACCGGCTTTGTCATTTTGCTCACTGGCGTTTGGAGCAGTGGGGAAAGTGGTGCGGGCTTGTCGACCCTGGCGTTTAGCAGTGCGATTGGCGGAGGTGAGTATATTGTTTCCGTTGGCTTGGCGTTATTTGCATTTACCACGGTGCTCGGCTGGTCTTACTACGGTGAACGGTGTGTGGTATTTCTAATTGGAGCCAGAGCGATCTTGCCATTTCGCATTCTATGGATTATTGCTCTGCCGTTTGGTGCATCGGCCGAGCTCGATTTTATCTGGCTGGTTGCTGATACATTAAATGCCTTGATGGCAATACCCAACCTGATTGCATTATTATTGTTAAGCCCGGTAGTGTTTGCATTAACAAAAGAGTACTGGCAGCAAAAAGCAATTAGCTAAAACAGCAGATGCTTAACACTGTTTATAACCCCCTGCTCCTGTAGAGCAGGGGGGTTATAAATATCCGCTAGTCTTTTAGAAAGGCAATGGCATCATCCTGGTCTTCGAAAGCAAACGCCTGCATATCAATGTTGCGAAAGATTTTATCTTCGATACTGACAGCCTTTTGCATCCACTGCTTGTCAGTGACAACGGCGATCTTGCGAATATTCGAGATGCCTACTTCAAACAGGTATTTGATTTTTTCAACGAGGGATTTAATTTCCACCCCTTCAAACGACTCGATAACCTCATAAATAACAATATCGCCATGTGCTTCACCGGCTTTTTTTGCGGCAGAAAGCACAAGATTCATGTCTTCTTCGGAAATTTTTTCTGCGACCTTGAATGCAACAGCGTTGTCGATACCAATATCAATCATTTCGATCATAGTGAATCCTCCCGACAGGGTGTAATAAACAACCGTTAATGTAAATCAGTTATACATATTTATATTGTAGTCGTTTAGACAAGAATCAAGTTGTCTTTGCGTAATAAATGGGGCAATAAATAAAACCATAGAGGTTAAAAAAACACCGTTCGAGAATAGGCATAAAATAACAACAACAATAGCGCTGTGTAGGCGAGAAAACACACGCCGGCAAAAATGCGCGGTATATAGTGAATGGAAAATCGCAGGCGATTAAGAGCGGATACCGAGCCACAGGCCAGTGCGAGGCCCATGATCAATGGTGGGCTGTGGTGGTTTTCGGCGAGCACCGAAAACGGCACCATAATAATAAAGAGCCAGTAAATTGCTGCGCGCACCGGGCCCGGCCTGGCGGGGCGGGCCTCATCCGGATTTACCAGCGCCGCTTCCGGTGTCTGGTAGGGGTCTGGCTGGTTTTCAGGTTCCACCAGCAAAGTATACCCGCTATTGGGCGGGTGCCCGGAGCTGAAAATACTGCCTAAGACATTCCTCGCGTTTTTCCCGGTGGAGTAAAAATGTTACTCTGCGTGGCCTTGGCTAAAGCCCTGACAAAAAGGCAGGATAGCCCTGAATATGCCCAATATGATTGTGTGGAGAAAATCATGAGCGAAAAATGCCCCTTCCAGTTTGACCTAATGAACCCGGAAAAAATGAGCCGCGGTGTGCCGTTTGACGAGTTTAAAACCCTGCGCGAGCAGTGCCCGGTGGCGCTGCAGGATTCCGACAAGGGTGAGTACTGGGCGATTACTCGCCGTGAAGATGTGGATTTTGTTTCGAAAAATCCGCAGATTTTCTCTTCGAGTGAAAATCTCGCTCACCCCCAGCCCGGTGGTGAAGACCCGGAATCGCTGGAAATTATGAAGCAGTTGATTATCAATATGGATCCGCCGGATCACATCAAATACCGCAAGGTGGTAAAAAATGCGTTTACCGGCAGGGCGGTGGATGCGCTGGAGCCGATGATGCGCGAGTTTGCGAAGGATATTATCGACAAGATTGCCAGCAAGGGTGAGTGTGAGTTTGTCTCACAGGTTGCCGCAGAGATGCCGTTGTTTGTGATTTGTTCACTAACAGAAATGCCTGCCGAAAAGCGCCAGACTTTCTCCGATCTCGTGGACATTATGATCGGCATGGATGATCCGGAAATGAATGTCAGTCAGGAAGATGGTCAGATGGCCGCTGCCCAGGTGTTTGAAATTGCGATGGAACTTGCGGTCACTCACAAGGCTGTTCCGAAAGAAGGAACCGTGCTCAATGCCCTGCTTAACGGTACGGTAGAAGGTGAAGGTCTGAGTGAATTTGAATTCTGTTCATTCTTTCTGATTTTGATTGCCGGTGGTGTGGAAACAACTCGCACCGCTACTGCTCAGGGGATGCGCCTGTTAATGGAGCATCCGCAAGAGCTGCAAAAACTGGTGGACGACCCGTCTCTGATTGCTGGCGCGGTAGAAGAGATCCTGCGCTTTTATCCGTCGTTTAACTATATGCAGCGTACTGCGATGCAGGATGTCACCGTAGGTGACAAGGACATCAAACAAGGCGATATTGTGCGCGTCTATTATCCGTCGGTGAACCACGATCCGGATATCTTTGGCGACGATGCGGAAGAATTTAATGTGACGCGGGCTAACGAGATGCCGGACTTGCGCAATCAACACCGCACCTTTGGTATCGGTCAACACTTCTGCCTTGGTTCACACCTTGCGCGCAAGGAGTTGACTATCATGTTTGAAGAAATTATTCCGCGCCTGCGCAATCCGAAACTGGTAGGCGAACCGAAAAACCTCGTATCGAGCTTTATACCGGGCATCAAGGAAATGTTTATCACGTTTGACCCCGAGCAGGCTTAAGTGACTTGAAACCCTTTAAACCGCTTAAGCCGGTTTCACTGGATTTCTTTAACGAGGCGAACCTCTGTGTTACAACGGTTATGGAAGCACGCTGCACGCCGCAGCGTTTGATGGAAACGCTTGAGGGTGATGAAGTCTGGACACAGTGGGCGCCCTCTTTAAAAAAGGTGGAATGGACCTGCGAAAAACCCTATGGTGAAGGCAGCACACGTACGGTGTATCTCGCCGGTGACCAGGCAGTAAAAGAGGTGTTTTTCCACTGGCAAGCTAACAGACGCATTGCCTTTTATGTAGAGGAAGGAACCTTGAGCGGCATTGATGCATTTGCCGAGGATTATCAGATTGAAAGCGACGGCGAAATAACGCGCTTGAGCTGGACAGTTGCTCTGCAAATTAGTGGCATTGGTAAACTGTTCCTGCCGCTGTCGCGCTTTTTTATGGGTATGATGTTCAGGCGCTGGTTAAAAACGTACAAACAGTTACTCGAAGCAGATCACTAAACTTACCGAATACGGTGCTACAGTGAACAGATCAGACAATAGAGACTTTGACAGCGAAGCGGGCCAGCTACTCGACTTTGAAGGTGCACATAATTTCCGTGACCTCGGGGGTTATTTAACCAACGATGGGCGGCGGGTAAAATTAGGCCACCTGTTTCGCTCGGATAAAACCGCCAACTTTAGTGATGCAGATGTGACAAGGTTTGATGCACTGGGTATTAATACCGTGGTTGATCTGCGCGCGAGTTGGGAAATTGCCGAACAGCCCTCGCGTTTGCCGGATGATGTTGAGGTGTTTCATCTGGAAATCGATGTGATGACTCGTGAAGCACAAGATCAATTGGAAAAGGAGATGATCTCCGGCTACTTTGATAAAAACGACGCAGGTCACTATGTGGTCGAATACAACCGTCGCTTTGTTGTCGACTATGTTGATCAGGTTAAAGCGTTTATGCATTTATTATTGGAGCAACCGCGACTGCCGCTAATGTTTCACTGCTCCATGGGCAAGGATCGCACCGGCTATGCAGCAGCACTGGTTTTAATGGCATTAGGGGTGCCGGAAGAACTGGCGATACAGGATTATCTGAAAACCAATCTGCACCTGCAGCGGCGTGTGCAGCAGATTATGGAACTGGTAAAGAATCATCCCGCCAACCAGGGCGAGCCGGAAGGTATGCGCCCGATCTTTGACGCGGAAGAACGCTATTTGCGCATGGCGTTGCAAACGATTGACGATGAGTTTGGTGGTTTGCAAAGCTATCTGCATGAAACGCTGGATTTTGGCGATGCAAAGATAGCACAGCTGAAATCCAATCTACTCGACCCGGCTTAGCGAGCCACTGTCGCCATCAAGGCGCACAATATCACCGGTTTTAAAAACCTCTGTTGCGTGGCGCAGATTAACCACCGCAGGCAAACCGTATTCCCGGGCAATCACCGCACCGTGAGATACCGAACTGCCGATATCTGTGGCAAGGCCTGCTATCAAACTGAAATATGGTGTCCACGCTACATCGGTAATAGGTGCAATCAGAATTTCGCCAGGTTTTAGCTCCGCCGCTTCTGCCGGTGTGAAGGCAACACGACACGGTGCTTCAACGATGCCGTGGCTTACCGGGCGGCCGTGGAGTACCTTGCTATCGCCAGACACCGGGGCCGGTGATACGGGCACCGGTATACCGCTGCAGATTTCGGGCATTTGCAGACGCTCCTGATAATCCATAGCTTCGCGACGCTTTATCGCATGATCGGTACGGCGCTGCAGTTCGGCGTTATCTGTCAGAGCAGTAAACGCCAGTAGCTCGTCATGGGTGAAAAAATAAACGAGGTCTTCGTCTGGAAAAACGTCGGATTGAACCAGCAACTGACCGAGGTGGCGATAAGCTTTGCCGAACTCCCGTGTAATATAGGCGAGCAGCGTCTTGGTGCGTTCGCGGCGGCGAATGCCGTTGTGAACATAGGGCAGAATAAATCGTACCGCTCGATTGAACTGTTGCAAGTCAATGGTTTGTTTTTCAGTAGAGCTACGGCCGGTTTGCTGATCGACAAAGCGCGCGGCAATCGATGCCTGCATGGTCTGAATAAGAGGCAGCGGGTTTTCCTGCCAGCCCTTTTCACGCAAGCACAACTCGCGGTAGGCGCGGTGGCCGTGTTTGTCGAGAAACTGTGTAAATAACTCGGCGGCTTGTGATTGCTGTTGTAGCCAGTTTAATGCCGCTTGTGCTTCCGCATGTTGAAAATGGTCGGCGGCTCCAGGCAGAGTAGCGATAAGATCAATAATGACATCAAGCTCATCAAGCATAACAGCACTGACCACATTGTCAGCACCCTGAATCAGTTTTGCGAGCACACCCATTTGCTGCTGGTTCGGCTCTTCGCCTTTGCAATAGATACCCTGCAAAATACCTTCGGAGACTGCAGAAGTGGCTGAGGAGCGCACGTGTACTTCTTCCATCTCGTTGATCCAGTTAAACATTGCATCAAGGTGTAACATCATTGCGCGTGGGTCGTGTTGATGTTCAAGTTTAAACTGTGTTTTAACGCGTGCTTCAAAAGCCTCAATAGTTTTGTCTGCCCCGCGCAGAAACATGGCAAAACGCCAGCCGCCCCTGAGTCGGGTAAACAGTGATTTCAATGGCGGTGCTTTTAACTGCGGTACCGGTTGCCCACATATGGAATGCCCGGCCATTTCTGCATCCATGCCCAGCACATAGGGGGTGCTTGCTACCTTGCCGGTAAGATTAATAAACATGTGGCCGTAAAACATGGCAACCTGTTTAAACTCTTTTTCTACCTGTTGCTGTGCGCCCATCAACACATCCATATGCTGGAAACCGTGCTCAATGCTACGAAACGTAAATGAAAATGTTAGCGGGCAAACAGCGCCTGGCATCATTTCACTGATATTGCCCGTGGTAAGAATATCGTCTGGAGCAATCGGAGTGTCGAGTTCGTTGAGGTCTGCTGGTAACGTTGTTATCGGCCTGGCTTGTAACCAGAACAGCTCCCCGTGTTGATCAATGGCCCACTCCATATCCAGTGGCTGGGCAAACTTTTTTTCGGCATCTCGCGCCTGTGTTGCGAGTTGTTGAACCTCTGCATCGCTGAGGCAGGCGGTATCACTAACCAGCTCCTTGAGACAAACGCTATTGCTGTTATCGAGTTCAAAGTGATCCGGTGTTTGTTCGCCAGATACCAGCGCTTCGCCGAGACCAGGTACCGCGTCAATGATCAGGCGGTCACGACGAGCACTGACCGGATCGGCACTGAACAATACTCCTGCGGCACGCGCATCAACCATGCGCTGCACAACAACACACATGGTGCTGCCACTGATGGTGCTGTGTTGCTGATAGGCATCGGCGTGTTGAGAGTGCAGTGAGTCAACACAGCGAGCAATTGCAGTTTGCAAATCTTCGAGCCCGATAACATTGAGCACGGTTTGATATTGGCCGGCAAAGGAAGCTGCGTCACCGTCTTCTCCAAGCGCAGAGGAGCGTACGGCGACCTTGCATGCTTCGCCATTGCCGAGCGCCAGATAATGTTCAGACAATGCATCGGGAAATATATCGCTCAGGGCGTTGGTGATAACAAAGCCCGCAGGTACATTGAGGCCATGACGAACAAGGCGCGCGAGACCGGCGGCCTTGCCGCCAGATAACGCTGCGATATCGTCCGTTCCGGAGGCCAGTTCGGTGAGAGAGGTAATGGTGGGTTGTGGGCTGGTCGGCATGGTTACCATCAATACTATCGGTAGATTGGTAATGTGTCGGCCCCATGGTAGTGCAAATAAGCAGTACCTTGACCTGGTAGATATACCCGGTTGGTTGTCAGACTCAATAAACCACTGTATTCGTGAAAAAAAGCTAAAAGCCTCAGGGTACTTTGCTAGAATAGACCGCAATAAAAACTATGGTTGTATCAATGAAGGATATTTCTATCTCTGTGGAAACACAGTATCTCGAGCCGCAATCCGAGCCCGGTGAAAGCCAGTATGCGTTTTCCTATACCATTACAATCAGTAATGATGGCGCTGACACCGTACAACTGTTGAGCCGCCATTGGGTTATTTGTGATGGCAATGAAGATATTGAAGAAGTCCACGGTCCGGGAGTGGTTGGACAAAGCCCGTTGATTCCGGCGGGGGAGTCGTTTACCTACACCAGTGGTGTGATGTTAAAAACCCCGGTGGGGCAGATGCGCGGTAGCTATGATTTTATCGATGCGAATAACCAGCCATTTGCTGTGCCGATACCGGATTTTCACCTCGCGGTAGACGCGGTTTTACACTAGCCTTGAGCGTTATTGGTCCTAAGAACCAGCGCTGCTTATTTGTGCATTGAGCAGGGCGGACAGCTTGTCGATCTCGATGGGTTTGTTGAGAAAGCCGTTCATACCGATGGATTCGGATTTTTTCAGATATTCCTTAAGCACATGTGCACTTAGCGCAATGATTGGTACGGATGCTATCTTTTGCTCTTTTTCCCATTCACGAATTTGCCGTGTGGCCTCATAACCATCGACTTGCGGCATTTCCAGATCCATAAAAATAATATCAAACGGCACCGGTTGTACCGTGACTAACTCAATGGCATGGCGGCCATTATCGGCAAACTGCGCGTCATAGCCGAGCTTTTGCAACATGCCTCCCATGACTTTCTGATTAATCTCGTTATCGTCCACCACAAGAATGCGCATATCCTGGGGGTGTTTCTGTTGCACTTGTGGTTTTACAGGAGGTGCTGATATTGGCCTGGTGTTCGGTAGTGGCACGGCTGGCTCTTCACCCGCCGGGGGCAAATTCAGCTCGAACCAGAATACAGAACCCTTGCCGGGCGTACTCATAAAATCAATTTCACCGCCCATCATTTGACACAGCTCTTTACAAATCGTCAGGCCAAGGCCGGTACCACCGTACTTGCGGCTGGTGGAAGAGTCAGCCTGGGAAAATGAGGAGAACAGATTCTTCTGCTGGTTTTCTGCAACACCAATGCCGGTATCTTTGACTGAAAAGCGAATAAAATTGCCGCCGCGATTTTTACTCGGCGAAATTTTAATTGACACACTGCCCTGCGAAGTAAACTTGAGAGAGTTGCTTAACAAATTCATCAGCACCTGTTTGATGCGCAGCGGATCACCAATCAGCTCATCAGGTAGAGACTCATCGAGCCAGATATTAACCGCAACCTGTTTTGATTCTGCAAGCGCTTCAAATACACCGGTAATATCATCAATGAGTTCATGCAAATTAAAGCTGACACTCTCAATCACCATTTTGCCCGCTTCAATCTTTGAGTAATCGAGAATATCGTTAATTACTGTTAACAGTGCGTTACCCGAGGCGTAAATAATGTCGTTACAGTGTTTTTGTTCAGAACTCAGGCTCATATCACTAAGCAGTTGTGACATACCCAGCACACCGCTCATTGGTGTACGTATTTCGTGACTCATCTTGGCAAGAAAGTCACTCTTTGCGCGATTTGCTTCTTCAGCGACATCCTTGGCTTGTTGCAACTCCTCGTAAGCAAGATTGAGCTCATTAATCATACGCTTGCGGTACAGGCTGAAGTAGGAAATCACAAACAGCAGAATAAGAATAACAACTGATACCAAAGCAACAATTTCAATTGTACTTTGTTGTTGGCTTATGGTTGAAACTTGCTGTTCAATTTCCTGTTGTTGCTCCTGGATTTCAGCTTTCTGGTTTTCTAATAACCGGTTATTGTTTTCAATCAGGAACAACAGATTACTGACTTCGCCCTCGCGGGAACGAATCTCGGAAAGCTTGGCATCGAGTAATTCCTGGCTTTCATCAATTTCCTGCTGCTTGTTAACAAGCAGGCTCGATGCACTGCTTAACTCGGAAGAGAATGCTTCAAGCTCCTTGCTCTGTAAATCGATAACACGCTGGCTCTGTTCAATCTGCTTCTGGGTTTCAGCAAGCTGAACTTCTTTTTGTTGTAACTCTTTCTCTTTATTGGAAAGCAGCTGCTCCGATTCGAAAAGACTTTCCTTGATTTGGTTGAGTGTGTATTCAGACTCGCGGAACAGCTCGGCGACATCAAGCTCGTTACCCCCGAGCAGCAGAATTTCCTTGTCGATCTTTAGATGTTCAAACACGATATTAGTGCGGTTAACCTCAAACTGGATTTTGCCATCGGCAGTGCGAAACAGGTTGATCATAAAGTCGCGTTTGGCGTCACTTTCATCGGTAATAATCAACGTGTCAGTACGGCGAATGCGCTTGGTAATAGTTGGCACAAGATCCCGTGAGCCCTTGTCGATAAACACCAGATCAATACTCTCCGCTGTAAACAGATCACTCTGGTAGGGCGTCAGGTGAGTGATGTGAGTGTCGCGACCATTGATCTGCAGGGACTGCTGGGCCTGACGCAATTCTTCAAGCAGGTCACTATTCTCCCCGATATAGGCGATATGCAATTTGTCCCCGGCGGGCTTGTTCGGCCAGCTCACATGCCGCGCAAGGCTGAAGATCATCACCGCTTTCAAGCGAGGCTCGGTAAGAGGTTGATTGGTATCAGCGGAAGCTACAGTGTAAGTCACTGTAAATAAAAGGAAAAACAGCAAAGTTGCCGATAGAAGCCGGAGTGGGGACAAAGGGTGTTGGCCAGGATGATGAGGTGACACTTTAACTTCCTGTGAAAGTCGCAATCTGCCGTGAACAGCAGATATTAAACCTATCACCGGGCGCTGTATAGGGCTACTCTTGCCACGATTGCGAAGGCCGAACTGCACGATTACTGCGTTTTGCAGCGGTAAATCGTGAGGGTAGTGCTTGGTGTCATTTTTTAGAATGTCTTGATATTATCGTGGGTTCTGCCTGAAAAGATGTCCGGTCTGCATAAAGGTGGTATCGGTACTACATTGGTATTGATAAGGATATAACTGGCCGGACGCTGAGGGTTAAATCAGGTAATGCTCGCAGTTGGCTGAGGGTTGCAGAATGAGGGAGCCAGAGTGTCTATCCAGTAAGTGCAGTATCCAGAGGTATCAAAGGTAGCAGACAAACAGGGGAGGCTTTAATCGTGGGCAGGACGTGGTTTCCACAGTTATGGTGCTTGTTGCTGACAAGCGTCATAAGCACCGCTGTAGTTGCCCAACAACCATCGCCGCAGTTATCGGAAAAACCGCCTGAACACACGCTTGCACTTAGTGACAGTAGTAGCCTCTATGAACTGCCACTGGAAAAGCTCATTAATATGAAAGTTACCGCACGTAAAACGGAAGAATTTGCGGCAGATATTCCTGTGTCCGTGACAATTATTACGGAAGAGGAAATCGAAAGTATCAACGCAGATCAATTTGGTGATGTTTCTCCCTATGTTCCCAATTTGCGTTCCGGTACTTTGAGAGGCCTTTCGACCACCAGTCTCAATGTCGCACTGGAATCAGGTAACACCTATTATCTCGATGGTGTGCATCTGCCGCGGCACAGTACCAACTACCCTTTGGTGGATATAAAACAGATAGAAGTTTTGCGTGGGCCGCAGGGTACGCTGTTTGGTCTTAATACACTTTCGGGTGCAATCACTTACACAAGTAACGCACCGGTTAACCGCAATGAGGCTGATATCAAAGTGCAAGCGGGCAGCCGCAATTATTTAAACCTGGAAGGTATGGGTAACTATGCGATTAATGATGAGTGGTATACCCGTTTAAGTTTTAAAATGCTCAAACAGGATGGCTACTATACAAACCTCTATGATGGCAGTGATCTTGAAAACAAAAACAAAACCTACACCCGCTTACAGCTTCGCTATGAGCCCAATAAAAAACTCTATGTGAATACATCAATCGACTATTATAGTCAGGAAGAGGATGCTCTCCAGGGCGTATTACGCATACCACCCGATAAAACGTCAGCGGACACCCTCGCGGCCTGGGCCGCTACACCGGGTCAGAGTGTAAATCTTTCAACCATACCTTTTTCCAGCCTCACGACAAACCAGAATGATTATTCAAAAAGAAGGCTTGATTTCTGGGGTGTAAATTTAACAACCGGCTATCAATTTAATGAGCAGCATGCACTCAAGTGGATTATTGCCTATAGAGGTGAAGATCGGGATGCAATTAGAGATGATGAAGACCTGCTCCCTGTGGCGCATGTTAGTACGCCCTTTGCTGATGAGACTGACCTTTATAGTACCGAGCTGAATTTTACCGGTGAGTTTAACAAGCTAAACTGGATAGCAGGGTTTTATTATGAACAGCTAAAAACAGACTCCCAGTTTGAAATTTATTCAAGCGCCAACTTTTCGCAACAGTTTGTCAGCGTGGCTTCCGGCATCACTCAGACGGGAGATCTGGACGTGGATTATCTGACAGATTTTAATGCCACAACCAATGCGCTTTACGGTAGCGGCGACTATTATTTTACCTCGCAACTGATTGGCACTCTGGGTTTGCGTTACACCCTGGATGAAAGGGATGCGCACTATTTACAGTCAGGTGGTTGTTGGACGACTTCCGGATTATTACAAAACACCTGCTTTTATCCACAAATTGATGTCAGCGATGATTTTTCTGATGATGCGGTAACGGGCAATATTGCACTGCGCTATCTGTTTGAAGAAAATATTATGGCGTATATCAATATTGCCAACGGTTCCAAGACCGGAGGGTTTAATGCGAATTTAACCCAGACGGGTGTGCCGGCCTCGGTTGAGGTGATACCTGGACTTTCCTACCTGCCCACTACCGTAACCGATATTAATTTTCTGTTTGCTCCGGAGAAAACTATCAGCTATGAAATTGGTACCAAGCTGCACACGCCAGAGAAAAAATTCAGCTTTAGTGGAGCGCTGTTCTACCTCGATTACGAAGACATTGTCGTGACCCAGCGAGTAGAACAGAATTTCAGTACTAACCAGGGGGAAGCCAGTGTCAAGGGCATAGAGCTCGAAGCGGGCTGGAGCCCGGCGGATGCCTTGGCGCTGAAACTGCGTCTCGGCTATCTCGATGGTGAATACGACAGTTTTATCCAGCCCGATGGCTCGGACTTTGCCGGTAATGAGCTGAGTGCACCGGACTGGACCGGTAGCCTTCAGATGGACCATGTGGGGGATTTTCCCGAAGGCCACCTGATTAGCCACCTCGATGTTACCTATAGCAGTGATTATTATGCCGGTGCAGATAACGATGATGTGCATGGCTGGCGAGAAGAGATTTGGGCTCTGAACGGCCGTATCGGCATCCGGCCACGGGATGAGGCGATCGAGTTTTATATCTGGGGTAAAAATCTTACCGATGAGCAGTTTGAGACCGGTAACCGGCTATCGTCCCTGGGTGTGGCGCAAACCAGCTTTAATGAGCCGAGAACGATCGGACTCGAGTTGATTGCGCGCTTTTAAAAGTTGTACCAATCGCAGTAAAATCTATCGTCCTTAATATCCGAACTTTGCAGGTAATCTGGAATGGAAGATGAAATACAGCGGGAGTTTTCCCGGTTTCAGCAGTTTTATGAAATAGCCGCCGAGTTCCTCGTTAAATACAGCTTCCAGCTGGTCGGTGCGATTATCATTCTGATACTCGGCATCTATATCTCTAAAAAAGTTGCGGCTATTGTGCTCAAGCAGCTGGAGAAAAGAAATTTTGATATAACCCTGCGCACCTATATCAGTCATACCGTACGCCTGCTGATCCTGTTCTGTTTTGTGGTGATTTCGCTTGGCAAGTTCGGCATCAGTATTGCGCCGTTTGTTGCGGCCCTCGGTGCACTTGCTCTGGGTGTCGGTCTGGCTTTGCAGGGGCTGGTTTCCAACTATGGTGCCGGATTGTCAATTATTATTACGCGCCCGTTCAAGGTGGGGGATACGATTACCGTCAACAATGTCTCCGGTGTGGTCAAGGAAATCAAATTGGCCGCCACCATTGTTAACACCGAGGATCAGGAAGAAATAATGATCCCGAACAAACATATCATCGGTGAGGTATTGCTTAACACATTTGAATACAAGCTGGTGGAAACCTCGGTTCGTATTTCCTATCGGGACAATCCGGAAACCGCGATGGCCGCAATTATGTCTGCGATCAAGCCACTGGATTTTGTTACTGATCAGCCTGACCCACAAATTGGCATCGAGTGCTTTGCTGACTCGGCTATCGTAATCGGGGTCAGGGTCTGGGTGCCGACACAAAGCTACACAGACTGTCGCTACCGTATTAATCTAACGGTATTTCGCGCCGTTGAAAAAGCCGGTTTGCATATCCCGTATCCACAGCTCGACGTACACACGGCATCTACTACCTGATAGCAGATAAGTTATGAAAACAATCTCGAATTATCTGCGCGGTTTTTTAGTCTTGTGCCTGTTTGCAGTTTCGGTAGTCGCCCTGGCGGAAACTTTCAAGGGTACAACATGGTCGAACCATCAGAGTAAAACTGTACAGCAAGCACCGATTATCCATCTGTATGGCGATATAGAAGACTATCTGGTTGATATCACCTATGCCGACAGTGTGGTAGATACCACACCTGTGAATGACCCGAGTGTGTTATGGCACGAGCGCAGTGACGCCGAGCTCATTATCTTCATGCAGGCGATAACCGCGCTTTACAGTGGCAACTATCAACAGGCAGCCAACAAGGCAGATGATATTGGCTTTCAGGTCATTCGCTATACTGATACGAGTAATGGCAAAAGCTTTTCCGGCAAGATCTATTATCTGCTACAGGATACCGCCGTTAACTGGAATGCCGAAACACTCTATCCAGAGGGAATTTTTATCTTTGATCCGGCAGCAAGTTATCCGGTGATCGTACAAATCCCTCATCCACGTTTCGATTCAAAAACCAATTTGCAAGGTATCGGAATATTTCTTGAAGGTAATATCAGCGGCTTTTTTCTCGCCGGCGTACACCGACGTAATTATCCGGTGCTAACCAGTTGCAAAAATGCCGCTTCAAGTGACTATCGTAAAAGTGATGGTGCGCATAATATCGAACATACATTTCAGGCGGCCCACGTAGCGACCCAGGACTACTGGGGAGACAATATCTATTATTTGCAACTACATGGCTTTGGTAGTAGTAGCTACAACACATTGGCTAATCAATGCTACCCGAATACTAATGACACACGGCCCGATGATCCGCAGATTTCCGAAGACGATGGCTGGCTGATCAATATCAGCGATACCTGGCGGGCTACCGGAGACCCAATGGTGGATGAGCCGCCTAACGGCAGCTTTGTTTATGCCATCAGCGATGCGTTTGATGCGACGGGCCTGGTAAAAACTTGTGTCTATAACCGCGACACGAGTGCTCTCGGCGGCACGGTTAATACCCAGGCGCGCTATACCAACGGTGTTTCCAACAACCGTAATGATACCCCCCATGTGTGCAGTGACTCCGGTGGTTTTGGCGTGGTACACACAGACCACTTTATTCATGTTGAGCAGAGCTATTACCTGCGCAATACCTCAAACGGGCGTGATACTTCAATCCAGGCCTATACCACGGCAATCAGTAATTTTTTTGATTAGCCGGCAAAACAACTATGTTTAAAGCCCACTATCTGTTAAAAGCTTGCCGTTATGTGTGTGCTTTGCTGCTGCTGGTACATGGTTCCTTGTCGAGCGCCGCTGAATTGCGCATAGCGGTTGCAAGTAATTTTATTCCAACAATGCAGATGCTTGTTAAAGAGTTTGAGGCAAGCAGTGAGCACCGAATAACAATGATTACCGGCTCAACAGGTAAACACTATGCCCAGATAAAAAATGGCGCACCGTTTGATATGTTTTTTTCTGCTGACAGCGAACGCATTGCCTTGCTCGAACAGGAAGGGCTGCTTGTTAGTGGCACACGCTTTACCTATGCCCAGGGAAAGCTTGTGTTGTGGAGTCCACAACCGGACCTGGTGGATAGTGAAGGTCAGGTTTTGGCCGACAAACGCTTTCGCCACCTGGCCATCGCCAACCCACAACACGCGCCGTATGGTGTGGCTGCGATGCAGGTATTGCAGCAAGCTGGATTATGGCAGGAGTTACAACAGAATATTGTGCGTGGTGAAAACATAAACCAGGCCTTTCAATTTGTGCAAAGTGGCAATGCGGAGCTCGGCTTTGTGGCGCTTTCACAGCTTGAGCAACACCGAATAAAAAATGGGGCGCCACTGCCGGGTTCGCTATGGCAGGTGCCACAGCCGCTTTACAGCCCGGTAACGCAGCAGGCTGCGATACTCAGGGACAGTGCAGCGGCGCAGGCATTTCTGGCATTTATACGCAGTGACAAGGCCGCCGCGATTATTCAGGATTACGGTTACGAAACTCCCTGAAGTGCCTTGCTAATTTCTCTACTAACCCAGCCATGCTAACTGACAGCGATATAACAGCCCTTTTGCTGACCATCAAGCTCGCCGTGCTGACCACAGCGATTCTGCTGCTGCTCGGTACACCGCTGGCGTGGTGGCTTGCGCGCACACGCTGGCGTTACAAGTTTTTACTCGAAGCGATTGTCGCCTTGCCACTGGTATTGCCGCCTACCGTACTCGGCTTCTATTTGCTGATTGCTCTCGGCCCAAACGGTCCGCTCGGGGGTGCCATGCTACAGCTTGGTGCTGAGCCACTTGCGTTTACCTTTACCGGGCTGGTTATTGGTTCGGTAATTTATTCACTGCCATTTGTCGTGCAGCCGTTACAGGATGCGTTTGTCGCTGTGGGCAGGCGACCGCTTGAAGTCGCAGCGACGTTGCGTGCTTCGCCACTGGATCGCTTCTTCACGGTTGCCATACCCCTTGCAGCACCAGGATTTTTTACGGCGGCAATATTGGGCTTTGCCCATACACTTGGTGAGTTTGGTGTGGTTCTGATGATTGGCGGCAATATTCCTGGAGAGACCCGGGTGTTGTCTATTGCAATTTACGACCATGTCGAAGGGCTTGAATATGCGCGTGCACACTGGTTGTCTGGCGGTTTATTGCTGCTAAGTTTTGTGCTGTTGATCGCAGTATATGCATTTAATCGTCGCTTTCGTTTTGCGCGTTTGCAGGGCAGTGCATTGTGATAGCGTTGCAACTGCCAATTCGTCGTGACAGCTTTGCACTTGATATTAATCTCGAATTGCCAGCCAGTGGTATCAGCGGGATTCTCGGCCCATCCGGTTGTGGCAAAACATCATTACTGCGTGCTTTGGCCGGGCTCGATAAACACAACGGCGGTAAACTAGCTGTCGGAGATCACTGTTGGCAAAGCGAAACCGTATTTGTGCCTGCCCATCGCCGTGGTGTGGGTTATGTATTTCAGGAAGCGACGCTGTTTGAGCATCTTAATGTAGAACAAAATTTGCACTATGGCTTAAAGCGGGTACCCGAAGCAGAGCGCCGGGTTTCATTACAACAGGCGATTGAGCTACTCGATATTGCCCGCTTACTAAAACGCAAACCTGCGGGTTTGTCCGGAGGTGAGCGTCAACGTGTGGCTATTGCGAGAGCTCTCGCAGTGAGCCCGGAGTTGTTGCTGATGGATGAGCCACTCGCGGGCCTCGATTTTGCCATGAAACAGGAAGTACTGAGCTATATTGCAACACTGCAGCAACAGCTTGAGATACCGGTGATCTATGTCAGCCATGTAGCGGAAGAGGTTGCGCGTTTGGCTGACCATCTTGTGCTGATGGATAACAATGGCGTAGTCGCATCGGGGCCAGCCACAGAAATGTTTACCCGACTGGATTTACCGCTGGCGCAGCACAGTGATGCCGCAGCCATTATTGAAGCGCGGGCCGTGCGCTATGACGAAGAGTACGATCTGACGAGCCTTGAATTTAACGGCGGACAAATAACCGTGGCGGGCAGGGCGGCGAGCATGGAAGAGATTGTCAGACTGCAAATCGCAGCGCGGGATGTGAGCCTGACACTTGAGCAGCAACACAACACGAGTATTCTGAATATTTTGCCAGCAGTTGTTGAAGATATTTATGAAAATAGTCGCGCCAGCGTCACCGTTAAACTGTCGGCTAACGGTGTGCCGCTACTGTGCCGTATGACACGCAAGTCAGCACAGGAGCTTGGCTTGAAAGCAGGGCTCTCCGTGTTTGCCCAGGTAAAAAGTGTTGCGTTATTAGTCTAGAGTTCTGGCCCTGAGATAAAGAATAGAAGTGGAGTGCAAAGGTAGTTAATCATGCTGTATTTTGAAGACTTTAATGTAGGCGATGTTCGCAAATCGGTGGAAAGTTATTCCCTCACCAAGGAAGAGATCATGGAGGTGGGTAATCGCTGGGATCCACAAAGCTTTCATACCGATGAAGAAGCGGCAAAAGACAGCATGTTCGGCGGTCTGGTGGCAAGTTCGGTACATCTGTTTGCAGTTATGACCTGGTTTAGCCATCATCTCGGTGAAGACCCGGTCGCAGCGGTTACTGCATTGGGGTTCAATGACCTGCAATGGCATCACCCGGTTTATGCCGGCGATGATCTGTCGCTAATCACAGAGTGCATCGTTGCGCGTCCGTCAAACAGCCGCCCGGATTGTGGTGTGCTGCAATCGGCAAACGAGCTGATTAATCAGGATGGCAAAAAAGTTTTTTCCATGAAGGTCAGTTTGCTAATAAAAAAACGCCCGACCTGAATACAACAGGCTAGGCTTCGTAGACAAATAGCGGATCACCATTTTCATCGACAAGGCAGGCATAAAGCAATTTTGAAAAGCGCTCGACTTCGGCATCTTTATTTTCTTCACTGGCGTTTAACAAGGTTTTGTAATCACTCTTATCGATACAGCCTGAAAGTTGTTCTTCGAGGGCGGTGACACATTCAGCATCCTCGCCACAGGTTTCTGTTAATTGGTACTTAAGCGTTTGTTCAAACGCAAAGCGCTCGGTGGCTTCCTGGCTACAGCCTGCACTGGATAAAACAATCAGCCCGGCTGATACCAGCGTGAAATAAAAAGTGGGTTTTTTAATTTTCAGGCTTTTGATTTTCAAAATTGCTCTCCTGCAAGTGATAAACGCCTAGCCTATAAAGTTTATTCAGGCAAAGCAACTCATGGTGTCTCATTCCAGGGCTTTGCGTTATAGCGTACCCGGTTTGGCTGTCACCACATGCTGCGCACGCGGGATTTTTCCTTCTCGATTTTTTTGCCGACAAGACGTTCCCACAGCTTGATACCGGCGAGCTTTTCCACATGGGTGGTGGGCACGCGGAAGCTTTCCAGCGGTTTGCGCGAACGTTTGTTATCCATAAGGAACGACCACATGGTTAGCGTGCCGCGGTTGTTCTCGGCGAGAATAGATTTGAAATAGGCGTGGGGGATTGGAATCGACACATCGTTGTCATCGTCGGTACCGATACTTTTAACTGCTTTATCAAAATAAAAGATCGGGCCACAAATTACATAGGTTTCGAGAATCTTCGGCTTGTCGTTAAGTTCGCGTACCGCTTCTTCGAGATCTTTCCATACACCGGTATTAAACTGTGCGGCCTGGGGTGACATATTCGAGAGCAAAAACGTTTCGCTGTTTTGCATCTCGGTTTCACGCTGGTTGGCACTCGCGACCAGATGGCCGCGGTGATAACCGGAATCACGATAGTCAACAAGATCAGCGCGAAAGTTGTCCGGCACACGGTAGTCAGGGCGAAAGTTATCAGAGCGCTCAATGCCCGGGTTATCCGGGTCAACAATTTCCAATGCCCATTTGGCCTGGCGAAAATAATAGGAATAGCCGAGTACATAGTGGCGGTTAAACATTACCTGATCGGCGGCGGGCATACCGTAACGGGTTTCACGGCGCAGGCTGGGTAAATCCATGTTCTTCTCCCTGGTGAACGTAAAGCCAGCAGGCATTTAACACCCTTTTTTACAGGCGCACAATACTTGTTTTAGAGCCAGGGGGATTTTATATTTTTATATAATGAACTTTTGTGCCACCACCAGATGATAAATTACATCGCGCTGGTTGATTTTATAAGCGGAGAACTCGCGTCCTGCCAGATAATTAAAATCATGCTTGATTAACAGCTCCTGCATCAGTACCGGCTCATGGCGCCAGGAGTAAAACTCACTATAAAGCGCCTGTTCATCTTCATTGAGTGGTTCAATTAATGATCGCTGCTTATTTTGTGTCGGGTTATCTGCAAGCAGCGGTTCATAGGTAAACACAATATAACCGTTATTGTTTAACAGGCCATCAATGCGGCTAAACACAGCATCGAGATCAGAGAACAACTCCACCACGCCGCAAAGGCTGATCAGGTCAAACGGTGTTTGCCACGGTAACTCCATCGACATAAAGTCGCCACAACTGATATTGACATCCGGGTGCTTGGAAGCGCAGTGTTTACACATGCCGTGAGAAATATCGGTGGCATGGATATCCAGCGGCTTATCGAGTTTCTTTAATTCATCAAGAAACAGACCGGTGCCGGTGCCGATATCCAGCACGCGATCGTTATCGTGCAACAACAGTTCGATATCGCTGAGCATCTGTTCCGGGGCGCGCCACTGACTGAACTTCTCGGTCATCATGTCGTAGTCGCCGGCGATAAAGTCGTAGTAGGTTTCCGGGCTTTTGCCGGAGCTCGTTTGGGCCTTGGGGGGTTGGGACATAAACATAATTATAATAACTTATCCGTTATTCGTTAATTGTCCGTTTAAGCGCTAGGAAACACGTATCAGCGGATGACTAACTATAGTGAGGCAGAAACGAGGGGGGAGGTCTGCCCGGGCGCCGAATTCATCACGCTGATACGTGTCCTGTGCTACCTGCGGTTGCTGTTTTTATAGCCTCAAGCTTAATAGCTGTTTAGCTACAGCAGCAGGTCTTAATCAAAGATATACGCAAAGACGTCGTCGGACTCTACCTTGGGCTCGACGTAGACTCTGGCGTAATATTCGTTGTCACAGAAAACACGATTTTTAATTTGCACACGTTCATAATGACCGCTTTCCTCAAGTTGCGCTGCGATTTCCAGGCAATGACTCAAAGGGAAATGGGCATTGTGAATTGAAACAGACTGATGTGTGTTCATACTCATGGCGAATACCTCTTCAGGGTGTTCATTTAAATTCAGGCCACTGTTCTTTGATAGTTTTGCGAGTGCAGAGTTCAAAATTCCACAAACCCATCACAACAACCTGATGGCAACATTCCGTGTCTATGCGGACATTACAGCGCGTTTTTAGGCAAAAGATAAAGAATGTGTAGATAAAAGGTAGATCAAACAGGCTCAACGCAAGTGGTATTTCAGCCTTAAAAAACAGGGTTTTTTGATAAAAACGGTAATGCAGTAACGCAACACTTAAGAAGTTACTTTAAGTTGTGTGTGCAAGCATTGGATTGTGAAAAGGAAAGTAAATTGTTGCCATAACCTTTATATTTTGGATTGTGCGACCCGTATCAAAGTCTGCGAATTATCATTGTTTTACCTGCTGTTTTGCCGTTGAGGATCGCGCAAGAGGTCTATATTATTCCGCTGGAATATGGAGGGGGAATCCTGGATGAAAAAGTTGTTAGTTATTGATGACTCGGTAGTGATGCGCAAAAAAGTGGCTCGCGCAGTGGAGAGTATTGGTTTTGATCTGGTGATAGAAACCGGTAGCTGTGAAGAAGCGCTGCAGATTTACGACGATCAAAAACCGGAAGTCATTAGCCTTAATGTTGCCATGCCAACAGAAGATGGCATTGACTGTGTCAGGCAGCTAAAAAAGCGCAACCCCAACGTGCTGATTATGGCGATGTCACCGGAAAGTAGTAAGGAGATGCTCGATGAGGCGATAACCGCCGGTGCCAGAGGGAAGATGGAAGTACCGTTTGACGATGAAGAGGTTTGCAGTGTTATTCAGAATCTGATGGCAAAAGCAGTTAATGAAACCGGATTTATGAAAATTCCTAATTTTGATCTTTATATGAATAAGGATTGAGAGAGGAGCTGGGTTTTTGGGGCCTACAGATTTGGCCTATTCAAGGTAAAAAATGACAAAAGAAGAAGCTCTTTGGGTCGCCATACGTTTAGTGGGTCTGGTATTTTTGGCACTTAGCATAATTTATTTTGCAAAGCTGGCTTTAGTTAGTGTTTACTATTTTTACATAACTGATTTTGCAATTTTTTATAATAGCGTTTCTGAAATTTCCAATGGCGAAGAAATAGCGAGAAAAAGCGTGCAAAAAATATTCTTAGAGCATTTAATACACGTTACAGTTTTTGTTATTGCGGCATTTTACTTTTTACGTAAAGGAAAGTTGGTACATCGCATTATTTCAAAGTGATTTTCCTGATAAGCAGGTATTTAGTTAGTAGAATCTCTATGGTATTTCTATGATTGTCTATTAAAAGAGAGTTAACTTTAAGAAATAGCGTTATGTCAGTAGGCCACGAAGAACTGGAAAAAATTATTGCCCTAACAAAGTCGGGAATGTATGAAGAAGCGTTAAAAAGACAGCTTTACTTTCATGAGGCGTCGAAATATTCCGCTGGCATGGGTGGGGTCAGGTTATCATATGCCTTAAGTACATGGATGGAGCTGGCAGACAAGTATGAGCCAGCAAAGGAAGCAATGCTGGAGATAAGTGATAAAAGCAAAAAGCATGTTCTTGAAAACGATGATAACTACGAAGAGTTTTCATATTTTCATGACTTTTGTTCAATTAATGAAAACTTGGGCTTAACCCAGAATATCCTTGAATTATTCTTTAAGGTTAAAGATATTAACCCGGCTCAAGCGAGAGGTTACTATCATTATGTAGAAAACCTTTTAATAGAAAATAAAGAGTATGAATTGTGTAATGAGTATATTGGCGATCCTATAAAAAAATATATAGAAATCGAAGATTTTCATAAATTGAATCATGAAATAATGATTGAGCAGCCAAAACTAAACGATAATACATTTAGAGAGTTCACCAGAGATACATATATTTTCAGCGTGTGTAAACTAATAGAAGTTTTATTGGCAACAAGACAAAAAAACAATGCCAGAGCAGTTCAGGAGAAAGCATTAGAATATTTTGACTGTTCCGAAATAAGAAACGCTATAAATGAATAATTATTACCTTTTAACAACTGTGTTATATAAGTTTTTATGAAGCAAGTAGCTAAATATATATTTGCTTTTGTATCAGGTGTTGTTGTTACGCTGCTATTCCTTTTTTATGTGTTGTTTGGAACATATTATCACTCGCGTACTTTTGAAGGCGGAATAGAATATATAGGCCTCGAAGGAAGTCGCAAAATTAAACATGAGTTTTTGATATGGCCCGATGACATTTCTCATTATAAATTTCAAGCAACAAAAGATGAAGTAGATAAAATTATATCCACGCTAGATCTTGAGGTTACTCAAAACCCCCCTTTTCGTAGCAGACGTGATCCATTTTTCTTTTATCCATGGTTTGAAAGTCATTTTACTTATTTTGGTATTGGTGGTGCACACGACCACATAAAATATTATTTATATTATTATCCAGAGACGGAAAGAGTATATTTTGTGAACTATGACCCGTGAATATATAGCTAGATGCGATAGCTATTAAAAGGTAGCCCCAGACGGATATCGCTGGACAGGCAAGCTTTAAAGCATAAGTTTGGCCTCTAGGGCACCAAAATTGGCCGAATTTGCCCCTTTTGGGGCATAATGACCATCGATTTTACAGGGAACTAGGTTGATGGGTAAAAAGTCTAAATCAAAAACCGAGCTTGAGGCAGAGCTCAGAGCTATAAGGGCTAGCAGGACGACAGAAGCTGTAACAGCGATTGCTACTACATTAATCCGATGGGGAGCTATAGTGTTGATTGCCAGATATGGCTATTTAGCGATTGATTCCTTGTCAGGTAAGGCAACCTTGGCGGATATAGGGATTTCCTTTCTGTCAGAGGTAAAAGTATCGGTTATCCTATCTTGGGTTGCCGGAGGTGGTGGAGTAATATATGGGTTACGGCAACGCAAGCTTAGAAAGGATACAGTCCAGAGTCTACAGGGAAGAATTCAGCAGTTTGAGAAGGAATTAGATCCTAGGCGGTCTACAAGTAGTCTGACAGAACGCGGTGATACGCGGGAGGAAGATAAAGTATGAATCCTGAAACAGCCAATTTTATTATTTCACTAGCAGCAATTTTCTTTATCTGTGTTTTAGTTTTCTGGTTATACCGAGATTACGAATTAGATGTATTTCGCCAAAAAATGTTTAAGCTAAGAGATAAACTCTTTGATGAAGCTCGAGCGGGAAATATCTCGTTTGATGATGATGTTTATGGAATACTCAGGAGCACAATGAATGGAAGCATTCGATATGCCCATCGAATGAACTTCTTATATGTTGTAGGTTTATATATTGCTCTTAAAGGGCGGCCTCCTCTTGAGGACAATAGTTTTTCAGAAAGATTAAAGAAGAAGAAAAGCCAATTATCTGACGAGCAAAGAAAGCTAATTGATAAATATCAGATGAAAATGGAGTTTTATATGCTTGAGCACGTATTATTTTCATCTCCAATTATCCTTTTTCTTGTCTTGGTTCCATTAGCTATAACAGTTCATTTAACTACTCGAGTTAAGCAAAAAGTTGTAAAACTCTTCCGGGCCCCACTAAATGAACTTGATGAAATTGCTTATACCGAGGGCCTACGCCTTAGTTAGGAATGCTATATAAAGCTCTTTATATAGGGTTGGCTTTCTTATCTTACATACTCCATAGAATCCAGTTGGACTAAAGTGGGCAAGAAAGAGCCAGTTAAGACTTAACTTTTTGTAAAATAATAAAGTTTTAATTTGGCTAGGCCAACTGAGTGAGACTAATAAATGGTGCCCAGGGGCGGAATCGAACCACCGACACGAGGATTTTCAGTCCACTGCTCTACCGACTGAGCTACCTGGGCATTTTCGGTACTAATTTTTATGGTGCCATCCTACACCTTGCCAGGCTAACGCCTGGTCCACTGCTCATTCCTGCCACCAATCATAGATTGGTGTCGTTCGGCTGCGCACAAAGCGTTGCTTTGTTGTCGCTTGCCTCACCCAACTGAGCTACCTGGGCGAGGAAAGGCGCGTATTAAACCCGCTCAACTGCGATGAGTCAAGGCGCAGAAACCCCGGTAGAGTTTATTCAGAAGGGGGTACGTAGCCTTCGGCCTCGTCGGTGGCCTCATTATTGAAGAATTTGTCCATTTGCTCGGCGAGGTAGGCGCGGGCTTCCTTGTCCATCATGCTCAGGTGCTTTTCGTTGATAAGCATGGTCTGCTTTTCAAGCCAGTCTTCCCAAGCTTGGGCGGAGACGTTTTCGAAGATATCCTGGCCTTTTGCACCCGGATACGGGGGCACGGTGAGGCCATCGAGTTCTTTTTGGTATTTTTTGCAGAAAACTTTGCGTGTCATGGGTTTCCTCGGTGTTTTGTGGCCCCTTTATAGGGTCTGGGGTTGTCAGCCTTTGTCGGGCAGCAGCGCAAGTAGCTTGCTGACCGGTGCCGGCAGGCCACGGGAATCGGGGTCTTGCAGGTTATACCAGACTTGGCGGTCTGCATCCATGGCTCGCAAGCCTTTATTTTTCGGGAGTTGTAGCAGCACCGGCTGAATATCGAGGTGGTAGTGGCTAAAGGTATGGCGCAGGGTGTCCCACTGCCCGGCTTTGCGGGGGGTGGTACCCAGGTGCTGCTTACACCACTGTTTGGCATCTTCATCTACCGGTATCTCCGGCAGGCTCCATAAGCCGCCCCAGATGCCCTGTGGTGGGCGCTGTTCGAGCAGGATCTCCCCGTCATGGTTGGTGAGCAGCAGCATTTGGGTGCTTTTTACCGGCAGGCGCTTTTTGGGTTTTTTACCCGGGTAGTCTGCGGGATTGCCCTGTTTATAGGCGACGCAGGTTTTTTGTACCGGACACAGCGGGCAGGCGGGTTTGCTGCGTGTGCAGAGTGTGGCACCAAGATCCATCATCGCCTGGCTGTAATGGTGGGTGCGTGTGTTGGGTGTGTGTTTTTCAGCGTAGCTCCAGAGTTGCTTGAGTACGTCGCTTTTGCCGGGCCAGCCAGCTATGGCGTAGTGGCGTGCGAGAACCCGTTTGACGTTGCCGTCCAGTATGGGGGCGGGTTGTTTCCAGGCGATACTGGTAATGGCACCGGCGGTGGAGCGGCCCACACCAGGCAGCTCACTGAGTTGTTCAACGGTTTTTGGAAACTTGCCGTTAAACTCATTGACGACGGTTTGTGCGGCCTTGTGCAGGTTGCGTGCCCGCGCGTAATAGCCGAGGCCGCTCCACAAATGTAATACCTCGTCGATCGGAGCGGCGGCGAGATGTTCTACCGTAGGAAATTTTTCAGTGAACGCTTCAAAGTAGGGAATCACGGTGCTTACTTGCGTTTGTTGCAACATGATTTCCGAAAGCCACACGCGGTAGGGATTGATCTTTTTTTGCCACGGCAGGTTTTTGCGGCCGTGCTCGTCAAACCAGTCGAGCACAGCATTAGCAAATTTATCCATCGATTGATTCTATTGGTAACTCTTGTTTAAGACTTTGTTAGTTAAACAGTCCTTTTAACAAGTTTTTAACCTCGTCGTCACCGCCAATCTTGTCCTTGAGGGTTTCCTCAAGCTTTTTCTCAACCTTGCGACCCGCTTCTTTCTTGACGATTTTTTCCACGGTCTGGCTCATGCGTTTCTGATTTACCCCACACAGTGAAGCGGGATCATCGCTGAAAAAGCCACGGCACTGAACCGGCCACGGTACATCCTTGAGACGTGTATTAATTTCTGCGCAAGCTGCGTTGGTGTCGGTAGATGGAAATACCAGATCCATATTGTAGAGCAGGGATTGCTGGTTAAGGTCAAACTGCCCGTTACCGTTAAACGCGGTACACAGTGAAGTTGCACTTAACACGGTGTTGTTAACCACACCGTTGGTAATGGTCGATTGACCAACAACGTTTTCCATCACAGTTTTATCGCCGCTATTCATTAGCCCAGGGAGCTCCATGCGCAGTAGTTCAGCCAATGCATCGTTAAGCTCACCGGTCATATCAATTTCGTTGAGGGTGAGTGAGGTGGAATTAAAATCAAGCTGGCCGTTGAGATTTTGTAGAATGTCAGCTTCTGTTACACCCTTTGTAGTGATGTTACTGCTAAATTTAAAATTTCCGGAGGCATAGGGTTGCTCGCTTTCGGTCAAATCCATCAGCAGCGGCTCAAGTTGAATCGGTGACAATGCGGCTTTAAGCGTTAGCGGCGGTTGTGCCTGTGCAGCATCGAGGGTGCCGCTTGCATTAAATCTGCCCTGGTATAAATCTGTTGCCAGTGAGTTCAGCGATACCATGCCCTGTGGTGAGATGTTTGTGTTAAACACGTTGTTAGTGAGTTTTAAATTACTCACAATCAATTGTTCCAGAGTAATGGAATACTGACCGGGTAGCGCGGTAACCTGTTCGACGGGAATCAGCGGTTCGTTAGACGGGCTTGCAGCAGGTTCGCTTGCCGCTTGTGTGCCCTGGTTTTCATTGTCTGTTGCGGGTGGCAAATAGCGATCCGCATTTAGACTGTCACCAGCCAGTTTAATAATCAGATAAGGCACTTCACCGAGCTCGGCACTGATATCGCCTGTAAAAGTTGTGTCATCCAATTTTAGTTCTATGTTGTTTAAGGCGGCTTTTTTTGAGTTAGCCTGAACGAGGGTATTAAGCTTGAATGTTTGCATGACAGTGCTGTCACTGGTTTCAATTGGCGCCTGGCCGAGATTTTTCAGTAACGTGTTAATGCCATCAATGGAGAGTTCAAGATTGCCATTCACCGCAGGATTGGTTTGAAACGCCTTGACAGTGAATTTGCCATTGGCAGTAAATTCAAACAATTTTAATACTAGTTCGTTGATTGCAACCGTCTGTGCGCCGAGATCAACATCTGCCGCGGCTTTGATATTGAGTGGGTAAACAATGTTGTTTGTCGGTTCGCCTTGATAGCTAATCACACCCTCGCTGCTGATCAGGCGAATTTTTTGCAGGGTGTTGTCGAGTGACAGCGAGGTATCGAGTGATACATCGATATGTTGTTCGGGCACAGTAGTATGTAGCTTAAACGCAATGTTAAGTGGAAACGCCGAGGTTTTTAAATTAATGCCGCGGCCGGTTAGTGTGAGTTTCTCAACCGTCGTGGTATTGCCGGTATGTTTATCGACAATGGACGCGTGGCCGCCATGAATCTGACTGTGATCTGCAATCAGTTCGCCACTGAGCAGGGGCATAACCTTGATCGCGATATCCATGCTTTCAAAACCGACGGGTGCGTTCAGCGCATCAGTATCGGGTAAAACACTGAGTTTGCCAGTGCGTAAACCCAGGCGTGGGAAAAATGACCATTCGATATCGCCTTCTATGTTGAGCACGATATTGCGCTCGGCGGCCATGCGCTCAAGCTCGGCTTTATAGTCGTTTGGATCGACAAACAATACCAGCCCTGTAATGCCGATAACTACCAGTAGAACCGGAATAAGAATCAGGGCAGAAACAATCTTGATCGCTTTTTTCATGGCAGGATTTCCATTTAATCAAAGGTTATCAATAACAGGCTCAGGTCGTGCGCAGTCAATCTGCGCAGTTATTCTAAACCAGGTTTCAGGGCAGTTGTTGTTTAAAACAACTGCTGCTCAACGTAGCGGGCGAGGCTCAGACAGCAGGTGAGCCCGGGCGACTCAATACCAAACAGGTTAACAAGCCCCGGCCAACCGTGCTCGCGCTCACCCTGAATCATAAAATCGGCGCTGCGTGGCTGGTCGCTAACGAGGCGCGGGCGAATACCGGCACTGTCGGCTTGCAGCTTGTCCGGCTGCAAACCCGGAAAATAGCGCTGAATGGCTGTGACAAATGCCGCATGTCTTGTGCTGTCGACCTCGTAGTCCTCGCGGTTAACCGGTTCCGTATCGGGGCCAAAACGCAATTCATTATCGAGGTTAAACCCCGCGTGAATACCCAGGCCCTGGTGCTGAGCAGAGGAGTCATCAGCTTCAGGGATAACGGGCATGGGTACAGGGTAGATCAAATGCGTAAACGGATTAGTGCCGTGATAGCGAAAGTAGTTGCCTTTTAATAGCAGTAACTCGGGCACCAGCCCGGAGGGAAAGTCGACTATGGCCTGGGCGAGAGAGATTGCTTGTAAACCGGCGGAATTAATCAGGTGGTCGCTGCTCAGAGTAAAAACCTCATCTCGAGAGTCTCCGCTGCAATAGGCCAGTTGATAGCCTGTGCCGTCACGGGTTATTTGTTCAACCCGGGTATTAACGACGATATCCACACCCCGATCCAGGCAGTCCTTTTCCAGACTCAGCATTAGCTGGCCGACATCAATGATGCCGGTATCTGGTGAAAGCAGGGCACCCTTGGCTTGCACCGCGGGTTCGAGCGCCTGTGCCTGGGAGCGAGTGAGTAGCTCTACATTCTTTACTCCATTGAGCTCGGCGCGTAGAGCGAGTGCGTGCAGGTGCTCATGCTCCAGGTCGTCGTTGGCGACAACCAGTTTCCCGCAGCGCTGGTGAGGTACTTGGTGTGTTTCGCAGTAGGCATAGAGTTCGGCGTTGCCCTCTACACACAGGCGAGCCTTGAGTGTATCGCGGGGATAATAGAGGCCTGCATGCATAACCTCGCTATTGCGACTGCTGATACCCGTGCCAAGGCGCGGCTGCTGTTCAATTAACAGGGTTGGGCCGTGTGCAGCACATTGCCGGGCAATGGCAAGACCGATTAGGCCACCGCCGATAACGGTGGTGGTTGTGTGTATGGGGTGATCCGTGGGCATAAATCCCTGCTGGTGTGCGCGGTAAGTGCCGGTATAATGCGACCTTAACACGAAACAGGGTACAAGCCATGGCAAATCGCACGGCAACAGTGAAGCGGGATACGCTGGAAACACAAATCGAGGTCTCGGTTGATCTTGATGGAACCGGCAAGGCGAATTTTGAAACCGGGGTGCCATTCCTTGAGCACATGCTCGACCAGATTGCGCGTCACGGTTTAATTGATCTTGATATCAAGGCAAGCGGCGATACCCACATTGATGATCATCACACGGTGGAAGATATTGGTATTACGCTGGGCCAGGCCGTTGCGCAGGCGGTAGGTGATAAAAAAGGTATTCGCCGTTATGGTCACGCCTATGTGCCACTCGATGAAGCGCTGTCACGTGTAGTGATTGATTTTTCCGGCCGCCCGGGTCTGGAGATGTTTGTGGACTTTACCAGTGCCCAGGTGGGTAGCTTTCACACCGAACTTTTTTATGAGTTTTTCCAGGGTTTCGTAAACCACGCGATGGTAACCTTGCACATTGATAATCTGCGCGGACAGAATGCGCACCATCAAATTGAGACGGTGTTCAAGGCATTTGGTCGCGCGGTGCGCATGGCGCTTGAACTGGATCCGAAGATTGAGGGTATTACGCCTTCGACCAAGGGTTCACTGTAATTATTTTCTTTTGTTAAAAAACTATTAACATTTTGAAAGTTTATGGTAGACTGTCTTCTTTATTTGGGGGCACCACCCTCTGGTGCCTTCCCTTTTTTTCCCAAATTCTTTCGATCACATATCTGTTACCAAAATAAGAGTTTGTTCTCATGTCTTCTTCCGTTGCAGTAATCGACTATGGCATGGGGAACTTGCATTCGGTGGCAAAAGCCCTTGAGCATGCAAACGACAGTGTCACCGTCCAGGTGAGCAGCGACCCACAGGTTATTAATGATGCGGATCGTGTGGTTTTGCCCGGTGTTGGTGCAATCCGTGATTGTATGGCAGAGATCCAGCGTCTCAACATTGATACGCTCGTTAAACAGGCAATCAGTGAAAAACCGGTAATGGCGATTTGTGTGGGCATGCAAGCCCTGATGGATCACAGTGAAGAAAATGACGGCGTTGATTGCATTGGTGTGTTTGCCGGCAATGTAAAGTTTTTTGGCCACAACCATGTTGATAATAATGGTGACAAACTCAAAGTACCGCACATGGGCTGGAACACTATAGAGCCAGTGATGGATCACCCGATGTGGCACCAAATTAGGAAAAACACCTTTTTCTATTTTGTCCACAGTTATTATGTTGATGCTGAGGATGAGCAGCAAGTTGCGGCGCGTTGTCACTATGGAACGGAATTTGTTGCGGCATTAACCAAACCGAATGTGTTTGCCACCCAGTTCCACCCGGAAAAAAGCCACGAGGACGGTTTGCAGTTGTATCGCAACTTTCTGTCCTGGGATGGTACCTGTTAAGCCAGGTGATCATTTAAATTATTGATTGAGTAAACCGATGTTAATTATTCCCGCAATTGATTTGAAAGATGGTGAGTGTGTTCGCCTTAAACAGGGCGTGATGGAAGACTCAACGGTTTTTTCCGATGACCCGGTTGCGATGGCGCGTCGCTGGGTAGAGGCGGGGTGTCGTCGTTTGCACCTTGTTGATCTTAACGGTGCGTTTGAAGGCAAGCCGGTCAACGGTGATGTCGTCAAGGCAATTGCCAAGGATCAACCTGATTTGCCGATTCAGATCGGCGGCGGTATTCGCAGTGCTGATACGATTGAAGCCTATCTGCAAGCGGGAGTGAGTTTTGCAATTATCGGTACTCAGGCCGTAAAACAACCGGAGTTTGTTACCGAGGTATGCAAGGCGTTCGCGGGCAAGATTATTGTCGGTATTGATGCAAAAGATGGCTTGGTTGCCACAGAGGGGTGGGCCGAAGTTTCTGAAGTCAAAGCAACAGACCTCGCACGGCGTTTTGCCGATGACGGTGTTTCATCCATTGTGTACACCGATATTGCCCGCGATGGCATGATGCAGGGTGTCAATGTCGAGGCTACCCTGACTATGGCGAAGGCCTCGCCGATTCCTGTGATTGCTTCCGGTGGCATTACCAATATGGAAGATATCAAAGCGCTTAAGGCCGTTGCCGATGGCGGTATTCTCGGTGCAATTACCGGTCGCGCGATTTACGAAGGCACATTGGATGTTGCTGAAGCCCAGCAGTATTGCGATACACACTAACGGCCTGCTCGAAGCGCGGTGCTGAACAGGTTATGATAGAAACATTACACTTCAGTCGACACTGATAAAAAGCCGGCTTTGAAAAAAAAATACCTGGTTCTTAATGCAAGCAAACACCTCGGTAATCTATTGATTGCCATGGGGCCGGTACAACAGGCCTGTGAGCAATTAAAACAGCAGGGCCACGCTGTGCATGTGTTGATTGATGAAACCTATAAGCCGCTTGTTGAGGGTACGCTGGCCGCTGATCAGGTGGTCTATTATCCGCGCAAAAAAATAGAGCAGCGCAACCGCCTCGCTGGCATGCTCACTTACCTGAAATTGCTGTTAACGTTACGTCGCTATAAAGCCGATGTTGTGGTGGATACCGAAGCAGATTCAGTATCCGCCGCATTGGTATTGCTATCTGGTGCAAAACGCAAGCTCGGTCCCGAAATTCAAAAAGACAAACACGCGAGCCGTTACCATGAGCACGCACCGCGCCGTATACACTTGCACGAGTATTACAAGTACCACGATGTGATGAAACTGGTGGCAGATATCGGTGACTACAGGCCTTGTTATGGCAAGGTTGCTGAAAACGCAGTTGCAGGAAAAAGCGTCGACACTATTTTGGCAAACAATTTCAAGGATAAGGGTATTGATTCGGGCAAACCGCTTGTCGCCATTCATGCCGGCGCTACCAAGGGCAAAAAACTCTGGCCCCGGGAAAACTTTGTTGCCGTGATTAAGCAACTTCAACAACGCGGCTGTGTGGTGGTTTTAATCGGTGCAGGAGAAACGGACCGTACAATTAACGAGGCAATTAATCAGCAGCTGTCGACACCCGCAATTAATTTATGCAATCAGCTGAATCTTGTCGAGCTGGCAAGTTTTTTCAGGCGTTGTGCGTTTTATATCGGCAACGACAGTGGGCCAATGCACCTTGCTTCGGCTCAGGCTGTACCGGGTATTGCAATTTATGGTCCGAGTAATAGCGGCATGTGGGGGCCGCTTAGTGACAAAACCAAAATTATGACCGGTGAGCAGGGCTGTGAATTATCCTGCAACAACGGTGAAAGCTGCCAGTTTGATTTTCGTTGTCTACATACGCTTTCTGTTGAAATAGTTGCCAATCATGCGCTGCAGATGCTGGATTTATAGCTGCTATAAATTACTAGCGAATTTTTATTTGTTTTATTCATCGTAGCGATAACCGACACCGTGTACGGTTTTGATAATCTGCGGTTCCTTTGGATCAATTTCTATTGTTTTGCGTAGCTTGGAAATATGCTGGTCAAGTGTACGGCTGCTTGGCAGGTAGTCGCGCCCCCAGCAGGCGTTGAATAACATATCCCGTGTAACCACCTTGTTTTTGTGCTCGTATAGTAGTGCGAGGGTATTGATGTCGCGCAGACTGAGTTCCATGGTTTGGCCCTGGCGTTCGGCGCGCAGTTCCTCGCGATGCACAACCAGCTCGCCGAGCCGAAAGGTATGCAACGGCTCGGGGTTATTTTGATTGAGATGGCGTAAACGGCGCCGTGTTACTGCGCGAATACGCGCAATTACTTCGCGTGTGCCAAACGGCTTTTTAATGTAGTCGTCAGCGCCGAGTTCCAAACCGAGCACCTGATCGACTTCCTCGGACTTCGCGGTAATAAAGATCACCGGGATGTCTTCATCGTGTTTGCGAATCTCACGGCATACTGAGTAGCCATCCAGTTTGGGCATCATAATATCCAGCAATACCAGCTCGGGCTGTTCAGTCTGATACTGCTGCAACGCAATCTCACCGTCTTGTGCGATCACACAGTGATAACCTTCAGGCTCAAGTAATTCGCGCAGTCCCTCGCGTATAAACTGGTCGTCTTCTGCAATTAATACTTTCACGCTGTGTTACCAAGCTTTTGTGCGGCCAGGCCAATCAATATGCCGTAAATACCAAACTGTAGTAGCAGGTAAAAACTTTCCATTACGATAAACAGGGCGGCACCATTAACCGCCTGCTTGGCAACAAAGGCCAACACATGAGAGGTCCAGAAAAACACACCAATTAGCAGTGTGTATTTGAGGCCGCGTTGAATATAGCTACCACTAACATTTACCAATGGAAACAACAATGACAAAACAACACCCTGAATCAGAATAGCTAACAGGCCCAATAAAAAATTTGGTTCATGGGTAAAGTAACCAAATTGTTCGTAGTTTGCTTTGAACAGCACAACATGCCAGATAACAGCAAGCGGAAAAGTAACCAAGGTATAAGCTGCTGTGCCGACCAGAGTTAGTTTCATATTGACAGGTTGCATAGTCTTATCCTTTAGCTTTCATGCACAATATTCAAGGTCAGTAAAAAGCAGGTGCCAGGCCTGTTGTCATCACAACCTTCAATCACCAGGTCACCACCATGCAAGCGAGCGAGCTCTCTTGCTATACCAAGACCAATGCCCGTACCGGTGACACCATCTGTCAGGTTGGAGCTGACGCGATAAAATGCATCAAAGACTCGCTCGTGATCAGCACTGTCAATTCCGGAACCGTAATCGCGTACGCGAATTAGACAAAATTTATCTTCAAGCTGACTGCTGATATCAACACGTTTACCATCGGCGGCATATTTTTCGCAATTGCTTAACAGATTGGTGAGTATTTGTTCGAGTATTTCGGGATCAATATAGACAGACTGATTCGCTGCTCCATCAAATTGTATTTCCATATCACGGCTATTCATAACCGGTATAAATGCGGTAAGCACAGATTCGATCAGTGCATCGACTACGCCAGGTTGTTTGTGAATCTTCAGTGCCTTGCGTTGCGAGCGAGAGAAACTCAAGACGTTTTCTATCAGACGCGACAGCCGCTGGCTCTCTGTGGTAATGACATTGAGGTGGCGATGAATGTCGCTGTTGCTATCGACCTTGCCGTCCATCAGCTCCGCGTACATGCGGATATTGGTTAATGGTGTTTTCAGCTCATGGGATACCTGATTGACAAAGTTAACGCGCTGTTGTGCAAGCATAATCTCCCGTTGTTGCTCGCGGTAAAAATAGATTGCCAGTCCGAGTAATACCAGGGTAACAGCACCAACCGCAAGCATCAGGTTAAAGCGCTGAGTCTGAGCTGCTGGCCGGGTGTCGCTAAAGTAATTAAGCTTCCAGCTGCCAAGGGGGTGGCTCAGATAGATTGCAAGTTGTGCCTCAAGTGAGTGCTGGTTTTGTTCGTTGAGAAAACCGCCCCACTGATAAAGCGCATCGCTCCTTTCATTAAGTAGTTGGATGCTTGCATTAGCAAAGTCCGCGTCATCCGGACCAGGTGTAGGTAGTGTATTGATAAGGTCGGAAATAATCCGGCTTGGATATAACTCAAAAGCGTAGAATGTGTCATCAGTATCACGCAGCCAGAAAATAAAATTAATGCCCGCATCGGCATACCAGACGCGCCAGCCGCCCTGGGTAATTTCAGTGGCGACGAACTTTGACTCTGTTGCCCCGGAAAGAGCAGAGCCGGACAGCAGGCGTTCATTTAGAGCCTGTTGCTCATAGCGGCGAGTGCGCAGATCGGGAATATAGGAACGTGAATCCCTTGTCTGGCTAACGGATGCGGCTTCATCGTTGTTGCCAAATGCCGATGCATCGAGCCACAGGTTTGCGGTGCGTTGTAAGAACTGCTGTTCTGTACTGGATAGCTGCTGTGAAGGAGGGAACAGACGTTCGCCATTTGCAGAAGCGATATAGAGGTTTTGTACGTAGGCATGTGTGCGTAGGTAATTTCTAAGCGCAACCGTGTCAGTATTAACAAGCAGGGAATACTGATCGCGTAACTGTTGTTCAAGAGATTGAAAGTACGCCTGAAACTGTTCGTCGAAGCCTTTTAGTTTTGCTTCGACCAGTTTGTTGACACTGACTTCGATCATGGCGGCTTCCTGCTGCTGCATGCGGTTGCCGAACCAGGCAAGCAGCGCAGCGGGCACAAAGACCATGAGCAAGAGCAGAAAGATGGAAAGAAATTTTCTGTTTTTGCCCATGGTTAATGTCGTGCCCTCATTGCGGTTGCCCTACTTTAGCATTAGTAGGATTGTTGAGAGGCTTTTTTATGCTGCTTCTCGCGCAGAGACTTGCGGGTGCGATTCCAGTCATCCTCTTCAAGGCTTTTGGCATCGGCGCGCGCTTCTTCTTCCTGCTTGATCAGTGCCGGAGAGGGGGCGCCAAGTGCTTGTCCCATGGAGCTGACGTAGTCGGCGCTTTCTTCAAGAATCTGCTGGGCACCTTCCACATCACCTTTATCACGCAGCTGTACCGCTTCCTTGCTCTTTTCATTAACCACTTGCTCTACTGATACTTCGTAAACCGGTGTGTTGATGCTTTCTTTTACTTCGGTTTCAGAGGTTGTAAAGCTCACTCGCGCAATATCGGAAAGGTCTTCGCTTTTGCGCAGGGCGAGGTTGTTATAGCTCACATCCACCTGAGCGAGGTCAAGCGCTTCACCGGCACTGTATGGTGGTACCTCTACTTCGAGAATCAGATATTTTTCCTGCTCGCTGTAGAGCTGGTTGAGGCGGGTATGAACACGGTTGCCGGTGATTGTGGCATTGCGACCGAGCAGACGTACCGGGCGCACCCCGTCAGCGCATTCAATATGAACATCCACGCCCTGGGCGACAACGGACAATACGTCACCAAATTCGTATTGGAAAATCTGTGCGAGGTCGGCGGCGTTTTCAACAAAGGCGTGGTTGCCGTCGCTATAACCCGCGAGTTGGGTCATCAGGTCTTCGTTGTAACCGAGACCAAGACCAATGGTTGTCACACTGATGCCTTCTTTGCCGAGAGACAAACCCAGTTGACCGAGTTCCGATGGGGTTTGTGGGCCGACATTGGCCAGTCCATCAGACAACAGAATCACGCGGTTAACCTTGTTTTGATCGATGAATTTACGTACCTCCTGGGCACCCTTGCTAACACCGGCAAATAGCGCGGTGGAACCATTGGCATTGATAGCGCGGATTTGTCTTGCGATGGAGCGCTTGTCGGTTACCCGGGTAGCTGGCACAACAACATGCACATTGGTGTCGTAGGTGATAACAGAAACAATATCGTCTGGGCTGAGTCGCTCGATGGCCATAATAGCCGCCTCGCGGGCCTGTTCGATTTTGTAACCGTTCATAGAGCCGGACTTGTCGAGCACGATGGCGACATTGGCCGGGATGCGCTCACTCGGGTTTTCCTGTTTAAAACCGGTTAGCGAGATTTTGACAAAGGCGTTTTGGTTGCGATTTGCCTCCATTACCGGGGTAGCGAGATCAACTGACAGATTGACCTGGCCGGCCCGGGCGGGCATGGCAACCACAACCAGTAGCAGTGCGATGCTGGCAAGTGCCTGAATAATCGGATTAAACCCCGGGATTGTGCAGGGCGGGGCTAGTGGGGATAAAGATTTCATCGTGAATCTCCTGTGTGGGTTAGTATAACGGCGACAGGAATCAATGTATAAGCAGGTGGAAATTGAAACGTCAGACAGACGTAATAAAAATGTAAAAAGTTTGTAAAAACGTATCCGCTTATGTCAGGATCGATGGACTAAACAAGGTAATTGAACAGGCGGAAACACAATGAAGAGCAAGTTATCTAATGGATTAAAGCGCATAGCGATTTTCGGTTTCCCCGTTCTGGTGGTCACAGCTTGCGCGAGCCAGAGTGGACAGGATTCGGCACCGGCTTTGACAGAATGTGAGGAGCCTCGGCCGCAAATGTGTACGATGGATTACACGCCGGTGTGTGGTGTAGATGTCGATCAGCAGTTCAAAACCTATGGCAATGCGTGCTCGGCCTGTGGGGCGGGTGTTCTCGGTTATACCGCTGGCGAATGTAAATAGCGTTGCTGTCCGGGGTTGCCTTGCGCATCCCAGCTTTGCTCAAGAAACTCAACTGTATGGTCGTTATGCATCAGTACAACGCTGGTAGAGCGTGTGCCGTAACCCTCGGTATGAATAAAACACGGCGATAACATGCGCTCGATATCCATACCCACTCCGGTATCGGGTAATTGCTCATCCGGGGCTTCATCGCGACTCGATAGAACTTCAAGCAGCTTTTCAGCACCAAATGCTGATGCAAGCGCAGCCTGCAATTGCTGTTTGGCTCGCTGTGCCTTTGGCCAGGGCGCATCAAGCAAGCCATTACTTAACGCGTAAATACCAGGTTGCAGAGTTTGTATGGTGTTGCCTGCCGCAACCCGGTTACTGCTGTAAAACAGCTGTTGTTGATCCCACAGCAATAAATTAAAACCCTGAAAATGGTTATGTTGCCCGGCCAACTGTTGCAAGTAATTTGCAGCACTATCGTTGTTGGCAAGATAACGGCGAATCAGCTCGCCCCGCGAGGTATAGGTGTCGGGGTTATCGCTACAAAAGTCATCGACCGCTTCATTAAAAAGGGCCTCGTTAAATGCCTCGCGAAAGTTGGTAACAGCTGCGAGGCGCGGGTTATCCGCTATGGCAGTATTGATACCGAGCCAACTACCACCCTGTTCCTCGTCGCGGCCCGCAAACAGATCCGGGTGGTCGGGCCAGTAGTGTGCGGCAGCAGTAGGGCGCTCGTAAAACTCATCGCGGTTGGCGACAAGAACCAGCGGGTAATCGGGGTGGACTTGATAGGCGAAAACAATCAGGCACATAAACGGGTGGTAGCGTGGAAAGCGTAGCGTGGAAAGCGGATAATAACGGTTTTAGTTGAAGGTGGGAATTTTGTGGAATCCCTTGCACTGTTTTTAGGTATCTACCTGTTGGTGGGGGCATTTACCGGTGTGTTGGCGGGCTTGTTCGGCGTGGGAGGCGGAACAATCATCGTGCCGGCACTGATCGTCACTCTCAGAGTGCAACAGGTATCGGAAGGGGTGTTGACCCATACTGCGATTGGCACCTCGCTCGCCATCATTACGATTACTGCAGTTGCCTCGACCCGCGCTCACCACCAGCGCGGTGCCGTGGACTGGTCTGTTTTTCGGGTGATCACACCGGGTATCTGTGTCGGGGTATGGTTTGGTGCAGCCTTTGCCAGTGAACTCAGTGGCTGGGTGCTGCAAAAAGGCTTCGGCATCTTTCTGATCCTTGTGGCGCTACAAATGTGGTTTGGCTGGCAGCCTCATCGCGACGGTGATCAGGTAGTACTGCCGGGAACTCCGGGGATGTTTGGAGCCGGTGGCATTATCGGGCTGCTGTCAGCTCTGTTTGGCATTGGTGGTGGCTCGCTGTCAGTTCCGTTTTTAAGCTGGTGTAACCTGAAGATGCAACAGGCGGTGGCAACGGCGGCAGCAATAGGCATGCCGATTGCGCTGGTTGGGGCGTTGTCCTATGCATGGCAGGGCTGGGGCCATGCCGATTTACCTGCGGGCAGTACCGGCTTTATTTATTGGCCTGCATTTATTGGCATTGCGGCGGCGAGTACTCTATCAGCCCGTTTCGGTGCGCGCCTTGCCCACACACTTGATGCACAGACACTGAAAAAAATCTTTGCCTTTTTTATGGTTGTCGTTGGTGTTTACTTTTTGATTAAGTGATAATTCCGGCATGATTGAATTCCCGCAAATTGACCCGGTGCTTGTCAGCATCGGGCCGTTACAAATCCATTGGTATGGCGCGATGTATCTGCTGGGCTTTCTCGGCGGCTTCTGGCTTGCACGGGTGCGCAGCAAGCTGCCCAATAGTCCGGTAAAGCCTGAGCAAATAGAAGATCTGACATTGTATGTTGCACTCGGTGTGGTACTCGGCGGACGCGCCGGTTATGTGTTGTTTTACAACTTCCCACAATTCCTTGAAGACCCGCTTTGGTTGTTCAAGGTCTGGGATGGTGGTATGTCGTTTCACGGTGGATTGCTCGGTGTGATTGCTGCGGTCTGGCTCTATGCACGCAAAATCAATAAGCCGTTTGTCTCGTTGATGGATTTTTCTGCGCCGATGGTGCCGATTGGTCTCGGCCTTGGTCGATTGGGCAACTTTATTAATCAGGAACTGTGGGGGCGCCCGACAGACAGTGCCTGGGGCATGGTGTTCCCGCGGGATCCGGAAGGGCTGCCACGGCACGCCTCACAGCTCTATGAATTTGCCCTTGAAGGAGTGGTCTTGTTTGTAGTGCTGCTCTGGTTTTCGCGTTCGCCGCGGCCACCTTATACGGTCTCGGCACTGTTTTTAGTGTTGTATGGCTGTTTCCGTTTCGCGGTAGAGTTTGTGCGCGAACCGGATATCCATCTGGGCTTTGATTTGTTTAACTGGATGACCCGGGGTCAAATACTGTGTATACCGATGATTGTTGTGGGTCTGGGTTTATTGATCTGGGCCTATAAAAAACCTGCGATGAAACGACCTGGTTAATATAAGAGCCGGGCTAAATAAACAGGAAACCGAGGATTTAATGAAGCAATACTTGCAACTCATGCAGCATGTACTCGATAACGGGTATAAAAAAGAAGACCGAACCGGTACAGGTACACTCAGTGTGTTTGGTTACCAGATGCGTTTTGATCTTGCCGAAGGCTTTCCACTGGTGACAACAAAAAAATGTCATCTGCGCTCAATCATCTATGAATTGTTGTGGTTTTTAAACGGTGATACCAATATCAAATATCTCAATGATAACGGTGTGTCGATCTGGGATGAGTGGGCCGATGAAAATGGTGACCTCGGCCCGGTATACGGCCACCAGTGGCGCTCCTGGCCAGCACCGGATGGTCGCACTGTTGATCAGATCAGCTTGTTAATGGAGCAAATTAAAAACAACCCGGACTCACGTCGATTAATTGTGAGTGCGTGGAATGTACCGGAGGTTAACAATATGGCGCTGCCGCCGTGTCATACGCTGTTCCAGTTTTATGTGGCGGGAGGAAAGCTCTCCTGTCAGCTTTATCAGCGCAGCGCAGATATTTTCCTCGGTGTGCCATTTAATATTGCTTCTTATGCCTTACTGACTCTGATGATTGCACAGTGCTGTGACCTTGAGCCTGGTGACTTTGTGCATACCTTTGGTGACGCGCATTTATACAGCAACCATATTGAACAAACCCGCTTACAGTTGGAGCGTGAACCGAGATCCCTGCCGACAATGAAAATTAATCCGGCGGTAAAAGATATTTTTTCGTTCAGCTTTGAGGATTTTGAATTGCTCGATTATGACCCACACCCGCATATTGCGGCGCCTGTTGCGGTATAAAGTGACCGTGGCAGTATAAAGGTAAAGCGATACGATTTAAAAAGATAAGGGTAAAGAGAGACTGGAAATGACACTGGAAGATCTTGAACGCTACGCCGCAGCCTGGAATGCCCACGATATTGATACGATCATGTCCTATATGACAGACGACTGTGTGTTTGAAACCGGCGGTGGTGCGCGCTACGAAGGGTTTGAAGTGGTCAAGGCGCGTTTTATTGAAGTGTGGACAGAGATTCCCGATGTAAGCTTTAACAATGGCCAGCATTTTTTACAGGGCAATCGCGGCTGCTCGGAGTGGACACTGTGTGGTACACGCAAGGACGGCAGCAAAATCAATGTCGATGGCTGCGATCTGTTTGTGTTTGCCGGTGATAACAATAGCAAAATTCAATTGAAAAATTCTTATCTGAAAAGCAGTTGAAATGAGCGATAGCCAATCACCCTATGAGCCTCCGTCATCCGACCTGGTGACAGAGAAAAAAGTACCTAACGAGTATCTGGCAGCGGGTTATACACCGGGCAAGTTGAAATTTCCTGCGGTGCTGACGGTAATTTATTTGCTACTCTCAATTCCCTACCTTTATTTATCGTTTTATCAGAGTAATGAAAATAGCCCGGAGTGGTATGCGCCAGCCGCCGATGTATTGATGGTAATAACAGCGTTAATATGGTGCTACTTATTATGGTGTTTGCGCTGGTGGCTTGAGCAGCGTTTTCATTTGAAGGGCCTGCGTACATACGTCAATATGTTGATCGGTTTGTCAGTGGTGTTAGTTGTCATGTCGCTTGTGCTTGAAGGGGAGTTTGATCAGATCAATGCGTTGACAATCACTTTTACTCTTTTGATGATACCTTACGGCATTCTGGTGATTCTGTTTGCACGAACCATTCGCCCGGTAGCACATTTGTTTCCCTATCTGAGCCTGTTTGTTAATGCCAGTATTCTGCAAGGCGTTCTAATTGCAACAATGATTTTCTATGTGCTATCAATACCGGTTGGGTTATTTGTCGATGTGCTATTGGCATTGATCTTTTTTCATGCGGCCCGGGAACTGGAGCAGTTGCCCCATCAAAACAGGAATAGCGAATAATATGCAAAAAGCCATTATTGTTGCCGCTGCGCAGAATCGCGTTATTGGTATTAACAACAAATTGCCTTGGTATCTGCCGGAAGACCTCAAGTATTTCAAACACGTTACGATGGGCAAGCCGATTATTATGGGGCGCAAAACCTGGGAGTCGATTGGCAGGCCTTTGCCTGGGCGCACCAACATTGTTTTAACACAAAACGCTGATTACAGCGCAGAAGGTGCGAAAGTTGTTAACACCTGGTCTGAAGCGGTAGGCATTGCCGAAGCAGTTGGTGAAATAGATGGTGTAGATGAAGTGATGGTGATCGGCGGTGCGGGTATCTATGAAATGTGTCTCAACGAAGTGAATAGACTCTATTACACGAAGGTTCATGCCGAGGTGGCCGGAGACGCCTGGTTTCCCGAAGTTGATTGGGACCAGTGGCAACTGGTGGGCAGCGAAGACTACAAGGCTTCAGGAAATAACCCCTATGACTACAGTTTTTGTGTGTATGACAGAGTCAAATAGGACTTTACTATGACGCTTATGGCGTTGATAAATAACCAGGCTCTGATCGTGCGTAGATCCAGCGTCCAGGCTCGGTTTCAATCTGAATCACAATACTGACCCATAAACTGCGATCAATGTCTTTATCAGTCATATCCAGTTGCAGTGTCACGCCATCAAGTTTTATTTCTTCGCCGATTGTTAATGTCGCATTGAGCGGCTGTGGTTCGCCATAGATCGGCAACATCCAGCCCGGTTCTTCACAATGTGCGACAAGATCTTGCTCTTTGCAGATTTCCTCTTCGGAGTAAAACTGTAAACCAAGCGTGATATTGGAAAGCGTATGGCTGCGGGGTTCATAGTCAGGGTTATGGGTGAATCTCAGATTATTAACTTGCGCTATCATGACGTTGTTTTCTTCCCGGTAGCTAAAGTCTACGCGCAACGCGGGGTTGAAATAGTCGGAGGTTTTAATAACGTAGGGCTCTGCGGGATAAAAAGTTGAGGAGACCCAGTTAAACGGAAAATAAAGCGTCTCTTCAGTTGGGTTAGTAAAGCGCTGCGTAGCCATATGTTTTGCGATACATGCTGCCGCCGCCTTATCGCCGTAAATCCAGTAATCGGCAATATCACCTGCTGCTGTCGCGGCAAAGATAATTGTGTAATTTCGATCGATGGTTTCACATTGCTCGTAGGCTTGCTCAAAAGCATCGTCAAGTTCGTTATCGAGCAACGTACGCTGCGAATCGGAAAGTTGCAGCAGGCTTTGCCGGGCCAGATTCTGGTAGGTTTGCTCCTGATAGTCTTCGCTAGCGGTTTTTTCAGGGGTTGTAGCGCAGCTGGTGAATAACAGCAAGACAGCGATAGCAAGGTATTTCATAGTCTTGTACGGGGGTGGTGTTGTTGGCATTTTGCCCTAAACACTTACCCTAAACAACGGGAGCGTTGAAGAGAGGAGACTGGCTGGGGAGAAGAGTTAGCGTACGCGACGCAACAGGTGAACGACGTTGTTGACACCCTGCTCGGGTATGGTGAGCGGATTGATTTCCTGAATAAGTCTTTCAATACCCATGCGCGCCTTGTTGAGCTCTTCGATATTTTTCTGCAGCTCCTTGACATGGTTGGCGCTGTTTTTGATTTTGTTCTCTTTTGAGGTGAGCTGGGTAATATGCTGCTCAAGCAACTGTTTTTGGTAAACGCTGTGTTGGATAAGCGGAGCAAGTGCCTCGTCGGCCCAGATATCAATATTGGTCTCGAGTTTGCGATAGATGCCGTAGGCTTTAGCAATGACCGTGTTATAAAACAGTTCGATGACGGTGTTCTTGTCAGACAGAATGGTTTTGAAGTTGCCCTTGAGACGATTTACATGCTGTCGCAACTGGTCAAAAGCCATTTTCTCTGACTGAATATCAAGCAGGTTGCGGCTTACCGCCTTGGCAATCGCCGGATCACGGTATTTGCTATAGGTGGACTTGAGTAATTTGTTGGCACTAGCGACTTCTTTCTCAAGCAGCGCGATGTTTTCATCGGTTACCACAAAGAACTTGTCCATCGCCTTGGTCAGGCCCAGAGTTGTCCAGCTGTTTTCCAGATCTTGCTGGATGTTTTCGATTTGCTCGTCGATTTTTTTCGTATGAATAGATTGCTTGAGTGCCTTGCCTTGTTTTTGTAACAGCTTGCGGCTGGATTTCAACGCAATGACCTGTTTCTGGTAAACCGAGTGTTCCTGTTTGATTTTCTTGCGCAGCTCAGCTACCTCTTTTTCCTGCGCTTCGATATTGGTGTGAATAGTTTTGATACTGTTGATCTGGGTATCAAATTCAAACAGCTTCTCTTTAACGGTGTTAAAGCTGTCGTCCATCATGGTTAATACGTCGGCAACCACCGTGTTTTCGATCAGGCTTTCTTGCTGCAGTAGCACACGTTTTGACAGCAGGGTCTCAAGATCAACGAGTTTGCTTTTCATCATCAGCAGTGCGTCGTCTTTGGCCTTGGCAATCACACCCTGCTTGGCAGAAAGCGTGAGCACCTGGTCGCTTTTTAGACCAAGCTGCTTGGCGGCATTCCAGCGCACTTCTTCAATTGCATTGGCAATCGTATCTTCGTCGAGCAGTTCGTCCCACAGTACGTCGATTTTATTAAGCAAGGCAAATACAGTTGCGGTTTTGTTTTTGATCAGGTGAGAGAGGTGTTGCTCCCAGATATCGTTGTCGCTAGCGGTAACACCGGTGTCAGCGCTTAACATGAAAATAACTGCATTGGCGCTTGGCAGAGTGTTGAGTGTGAGTTCCGGTTCGCTGCCCAGTGCATTAAGCCCCGGCGTATCAATAATACGCAGACCCTTGCGCAATAGCTGGTGGTCGATATTGATTAGCGCGTGACGCCATGCGGGGATTTCGACGCCATTGTCATTGATTTTGTCTTTAAGGTTTTCCACATCAAAACCGAGAGCCTCGGCTTCTTGTGGAGAGACCACCTTGGACTTGGCCACTTCAGCCATCACACGGTCGATTTCTTCCTGATTGGATGGATCAAATTTCAGTGTGATCCATTTGTTTGGAATCTTGCGGAAGCTGTCGAGGCTTGCGGCGGTGCGGCGGGTTTCGATTGGCAACAGGCGCACGGCATTGTCGCGCAGCTTGCCATCGTAATAGAGTTCTGTGGGGCACATTGTTGTGCGGCCTGGCTGGGATGGCAACAGGCGGAAGCCGAGTTCGTTGTAGAACAGGGCGTTGATCAGTTCGGTTTTACCGCGGGATAGCTCGCCGACAAAGGCCAGCGTGATATTGTCGCCTTGCAGCAACTTGAGCGCGCGATGAATGCGGGCGCTACCTTCGTCGTAGTTGAGGTTGTATTTTTTGCTCCAGTTATGGAATAGCAGAATTTGCCGGATAAGATTGTTCTTCCAGCTATCGTAGGCTGCAACCTGACGATCAAAAATATCCATCCACTTTCCTTCCCGGCCAAAATCTGGCTAAAAACCCAAGGGGCAAAAATCCAGCAAACATTATGGATCGAATGGCCATGTCTGTTAACCGGGAAATTCAATTTTTGTGACATATGGCAGAAATTACCGGAGGAATGGTCGATAAACCCTTGATCTCAATTGTTTTTCTGTGCGCTCGTTCACCTTTTTTGATGGTGATAGCAGAAATGGGTACCGCAAGCTGCTCGCTGAGGTAGTGGATCAGGTGCTGGTTGGCTTTGCCGGCGCTGGCGGGGGTACTGATTTTGATTTTCAGCCGTGAGTCGTATACACCAACGATGCGGTTAATGGTGGAGCCCGGCACGACGAGACAGTGAAGTGTGAGCAGGTCATCTTGCCAGTGATAGCAACCGCCCATTATTGTGCTACCAGTGCTATTCGTCGGGCTGCTGCGATTTGGGTTGCTGGAAGAAGGAGCCAAATTCTTCCTTAACGAGGCTGATAGGAATGGCAATGCCGAAGCCATCGTTAAACGCGCTGCCGCCAGCGGAATATTTCTGGGTGTTGACTCCGACCACGAGGCCTTCCGGTGTGGTGAGTGGCCCGCCGCTGTTGCCAGGCAGAATCTGGGTGTCGGTAACGATCTGGTCTGGCTGATAGCGGGTAACAATACCGCGGGTGACATAATCGCTGAGCCCGAGCGGGCTACCAATGGCGTAAACTTCCATGCCCTGGTAAACCCGTGAAGAGGCGTACTCCAGATAGGGGGTTTTATAGGTTCCGGTAAGTTTGAGCAGGGCGAGATCCTGGTTGTTGCTCAATTCAACAAGTTTTGCCTTAAGCCGGGAGTCGTCTTTGAGCACAATGGTAAAGCGGCTTGCAGAGCGGGATTTGCTGCGTTTGCGGTTGAACTCGGACAGTTCTCTTTTGAACTCTTTTTCCATTGCGGTGAATTCTTTTTTACGCGCTTTGTAGCTTTTTAGCATGCGGTTGTAGCGTTCACTGACTATTTTATAGTCCTGGTCATAGGCTCTTTTACTCGAACCACCGCTGTCTTCGAGTTCTTCACGGTAGTTGTCGAGTTCTTTTTTGTAATTATCAAGGTCGCGCTTTTCCTGAGCGAGAAGTCGTTTTTGCTCTTTATATATCTCTTCGGCTTTTCTGATTTCCTTTTCGGCGTTTTTCCATTGCTCGGTGTCGGTTGGTCGTACCACGTGTTTGTTGGTTATCAAATAACCATTCTCGGAAATAAAAAAGCCGGAACCGCTGCCGATGGGCGTTTCAATTTTCACTACTGACAATGTAGTTGCTTCAATCGGAGATGCTGGAGATGTCGCAAGGGTAAGCTGCGCGAGCAGGTCTTTGGCATCGGTGAGATCTTCCTGCTCCAGTTCTGCACCTTCACCCACTTCAGGAGGAGGTGCAGGTGCTCCGCTATCGAGATCAAGCGTGTCGGCCTTTGTGCTGTCTGGAGGAGGTGAGTCACTGAAATGCCATTTGCCGTTTTCATCCTGGTAGCGATAGATTTGTGCGTGTGCGGTACTAACCAGCAGCAGGCAAAGTGTGACAAGAAAAAAATAGAGGGTTTTCATGGTTTTCAGATACCTGGTACGAGCATAAAGTTCAGGTTGGTCGCAGCGGCGGCATGGGCCAGCAGAATGCGCACGATATGTAAAATCATAAATACAAAGATTGGTGACAGGTCAAAACCACTACTCGGTGGAAACAGCCTTTGAAAGGGTGCGCACAGTGGATTGGTGAGTTGACGAATCAGCAAAATGATCGGGTGGTTGTTGGCGGGGGAAACCACATTAAATAACACGAGAAAGCTGATAATAATAATAATGATCATGGCGATATAAAAAACAATCACCACAAGAGAAGCCAGACCGATCAGGCTCCATAGCAATAGTGACAACGGATCAACAACAGAACCTGTGACAAGGCCGCTGAGAAATATTGTAATGGCTTGCACAACAAGTGCGACGAGTAGAGAAGATGTATCGTACCCGGCAATACTGGGTACAACCTTGCGCAGCGGGATAATAAACGTATTGGTGGCTTTAACAATAAACTGGCAAATCGGGTTGTAAATATCAGCGCGAATGACCTGCAATAAAAAACGCAGTAATACGAGCAACACATAGAGGCCGCCGAGTGTTTGCAAAACAAAGATACCAATTTCAGTCAGTGCGTTCATGACAAGTTAGCCCCGTGTCCGTTTAACTGTTTAATCTTTGCCGAGTTCGTCAGACAGAGAGATGGAGCGGTCGCGGGCTGCTGTTAGCGCTCCATTAACGATGTCTTCAAACTGTTGTTGTTGAAAATACAGAATGGCCTGCTCTGTAGTGCCGCCAGGGGATGTGACATTGTTGCGTAAGGTTGCAGCATCGCTATCGCTGGTACAAGCCATTTCTGCCGCGCCGCGCGCAGTTTGCAGAGTAAGCTCGCGAGCAGTTTGTGCGTCGAGGCCCAGCGCAATGCCGGCATTGGTCATTGCTTCCATAAGCAGGAAATAGTAGGCAGGCCCGCTACCGGAAAGTGCGGTAACAGCATCGATGTCCGCTTCGCTGTTGAGCCACAGTGCGAGGCCCACCGCATCGAGTATCTGTTTGGTTAGAGCTTTTTGGGTGTCGCTGACCTGCGCATTGGCAAACAGGCCAGTGGCGCCCTGTTGCACGAGTGCCGGGGTATTGGGCATGCATCGCACGATCGGCAAATGTTTGCCGAGCCAGTTTTGCAGGCTGTTGAGGTTGATGCCGGCGGCAATGGAAATAATCAGCGGGCTGTTGCCCTGCAGTGCCGGGGCAAGTGCGAGGCTGACCTCACGCAGTACCTGGGGTTTGACCGCGAGTACGATGACGTCAGCAGCGTCGATAATATCGATGGCCTCACTGGCGGTGCTTACCCCGGGATATTGCTGGCTGAGGCGGCTGAGGGCCTCGGGCCACGGATCACAGGCGCGAATTTGTTGCTCGGCTGTGCCTCGGGTAATCAGGCCGCCGATCAGGCTACTGGCCATATTGCCCGCGCCAATAAATGCAATTTGGGTGTTATCCAACAAAACGTCCTCTCGAATTATGTGTCCGTCGCCGACTGTTTATTCATGTTTGCTGCCGTTGTCCGAAAATAGCGGTGCCGACTCTGACCAGGGTACTGCCGGCGGCAATAGCCAGTTCCAGGTCGCCGGACATGCCCATCGAAAGGGTATCGAGGGGTTGTGCCGGATATTGCTGTTGTAGAGCAGCCAGCGCGGAGGCCAGCGCCGCAAACCGCGATTGTAGCTGATCTTCAGGCTGGTTTGGGTTCGGAATTGCCATAAGGCCACGTAGCCGGAGGGCAGGGAGTGCCTGTACTTCGCGGGCAAAATCCTCGATTTCGCCAAGGCTTATGCCGCTTTTACTCGCCTCATTATCGGCATTGATCTGGATGCAGATGTTCAATGGTCCAAGGTTGCCGTCGCCCCGCTGAGTATCGAGTTTTTCAGCTATCTTGAGCCGGTCAACGGTGTGTACCCAAGAAAAATGCTCTGCGATCGCTGCTGCTTTGTTGGACTGGATTGAGCCGGTAAAATGCCAGCAGATGTCGTTGGCACCAGCTTGTTGCAACTGCTCGATTTTGGGCAGGGCTTCTTGTAAATAGTTTTCGCCAAAATGCCGAATACCCGCGGCATAAGCTGCTAGAATTTCCTCATAGCCATGGGTTTTGGAAGCGGCCAAAAGCTGAATATCCGTCACATCGCGGCAGTTTTCCTGTGCCGCTTGTTGAATACGGGCCTGTACCTTCGCTATATTGTCAGCTATTTTTAGCATGTTGAGTTGTTAGAACAATTAAAAGGTAATTTTTCCTATGGATATTACAGAACTGTTGGCCTTTAGCGCTAAACAGGGGGCCTCTGACCTCCACCTGTCCGCCGGTTTGCCACCGATGATTCGTGTTGATGGTGATGTTCGGCGTATTAATCTCCCGGCGATGGAACACAAGGAAGTCCACAGCCTGATTTACGAGATTATGAATGACAAACAGCGTAAAGACTATGAGGAATACTTTGAAACCGATTTCTCGTTTGAAGTACCTGGTGTTGCCCGCTTCCGTGTAAACGCGTTTAACCACAACCGTGGTGCCGGTGCGGTATTTCGAACGATTCCGTCGAAAGTATTAACAATGGAAGAGCTTGGCATGGGCCAGGTGTTCAAGGAAATTTCCATGACACCACGTGGACTTTGCCTGGTTACCGGACCTACCGGTTCCGGTAAATCCACAACGCTTGCAGCGATGCTTGATTTTATTAACGAAAATAAATATGAGCACATTCTCACGATTGAGGATCCAATCGAATTCGTACACGAAAGTAAAAAATGCCTCGTCAACCAGCGTGAGGTACACCGCGATACACTCGGATTTGACAATGCATTGCGTTCAGCACTGCGGGAAGACCCGGATATCATCCTCGTAGGGGAGCTGCGTGACCTTGAAACGATTCGCTTGGCATTAACCGCAGCGGAAACCGGTCACATGGTATTCGGTACCCTGCACACCACCTCGGCGGCAAAAACCATTGACCGTGTCGTTGATGTATTCCCCGGTGAGGAAAAAGCGATGATTCGCTCGATGCTGTCGGAATCCCTTAATGCGGTAATCTCGCAAACCCTGTTGAAGAAAAATGGCGGCGGCCGTGTAGCAGCTCACGAAATTATGATTGGTACCCCGGCGATTCGTAACCTGATTCGTGAAGACAAGATTGCACAAATGTACTCGGCAATTCAGACCGGTGGCCAGATTGGTATGCAGACGCTTGATCAATGTTTGCAGGATCTTGTAGCGAAAGGCCAGGTCACCCGCGAAATTGCCCGTGAGAAAGCCAAAATCCCGGATGATTTTTAATTGACATAGTGCGATCCAGCAATGGTTTAATGGTACAAACGTAATAGTATTATTATAGATATTAGTCACAGAGAGAAATTGTAGAGAGAGCCAGACGATGGACATTAATAAACTACTTACCGTAATGGTGGAAAAAGAAGCGTCGGATTTATTTCTGACCGCCGGTATTCCGCCGAGCATTAAATTACACGGTAAGGTTGTACCGGTAACCAACTCACCACTGACACCGGAAAAAACCCGTGAAGTAGTGATGAGCCTGATGAATGAGAAGCAACGTGATGAGTTTCTTGAAACTCACGAGCTGAACTTTGCGGTAAGTGCGCGTGGTATTGGCCGTTTTCGTGCCAATGCGTTTTTTCAGCGTAACCTTGTTGGTGCGGTATTGCGTCGTATTGAAACCACGATTCCTGAAATTGATGACCTCGGTTTGCCGGAAATTATCAAAGAACTGGCGATGACCAAACGCGGCCTTGTTATCTTTGTGGGTGCAACCGGTACCGGTAAATCCACCTCGCTTGCGGCAATGATCGGCCATCGCAATAAAAACTCCAAAGGCCATATCATTAGTATTGAGGATCCGATTGAATATATTCACCAGCATCAGGGTTGTATCGTAACGCAACGCGAGGTGGGTATTGATACGGACTCATTTGAAACTGCACTGAAAAATACTCTGCGTCAGGCGCCAGACGTTATTCTGATCGGGGAGATTCGTTCGCGTGAAACGATGGACCATGCGATTGCATTTGCGGAAACCGGTCACCTTGCACTGGCAACCCTTCACGCCAACAATGCGAACCAGGCGCTAGACCGTATCATTCACTTCTTCCCGGCAGATCGCCACTCACAGCTGTGGATGGACTTGTCACTTAATATGAAAGCGATCGTCGCGCAACAGCTGGTACCGACGCCGGATGGCAATGGTCGTCGAGCAGTTATTGAGGTGCTATTAAATACACCGCTGGCGGCAGATATGATTCGCAAGGCAGAAGTACACAATCTAAAAGAACTGATGAGAAAGTCTGAAGACCTGGGTATGCAGACGTTCGATAGAGCACTTTATAATTTGTATGACTCCGGTGAAATTACCTATGAGGATGCCATTAAACACGCGGATTCACCGAACGACCTGCGCCTTATGATTAAACTTGGTTCCGAGTCCGATGCCGATGCACTGTCTGCGGCGTCTGAAGGTCTGACCCTTGAGCAGGATGAAGATCCGAATAACTCCGGTGGTGGCATGGCATTTCGCCGCGGGTAATTTAAAAGTCCCTAATAGATAAAAACCCGGTCTGTAACAGGCCGGGTTTTTTATTGCTTGAACCAACTCTCGAGAATCAATCTGGCGGCGAGGCTGTCTACGGGGTTGTCGCGATAACTGTCAGTGGGCCCGGCGATCTGCTTGGCTTCATAACTTGAAAGGCGTTCGTCCATTAAAAATACTTTTTTGTTGAAACGCCCTTCAAGCTGACGCACAAATTTTTTTACAGCTTCACCAAATTCGCTTTCACTGCCATCCATGTTTAACGGCATGCCAACGACAAAACAGTCGGGCTGCCATTCTGCAATAACTTTGCTTAATGCATCCCAGTTGGTGGTTTCGCGGTGGTTTCTGATTTCAGCAAGTTCAGTTGCCGATTGGGTGAGGCCCTGCCCCACCGCAACGCCAATGGTTTTGCTGCCATAGTCGAAGGCCATCACGGAAGAGATAGTGGATGATTTTTCCGGCATGCGCGTTTAATCAGGCGTGACCGCTGAGACTGGATAGAGACGCCGCGTCAATACCGAGCTTTTTCATTGCGGCACTACTGCGCTCATCTATTGGTATATCAAAAATCATATCGGTGCTTGCAGCAACTGTGAGCCAGGCATTTTGTGCAATTTCATCTTCGAGCTGGTTCGGGCTCCAGCCTGCGTAGCCAAGTAGTACGCAGGACTTATCCGGGCCCTTGCCATTGGAAATATCCTTGAGAATGGAAACCGAAGAGGTCAAATATAAATCGTTTGGTAAAACCAGAGTGTTTTCCCAACGCTCGCCACCGTTGTGTAATACAAAGCCCTGCTGAGGCTGAACCGGTCCACCCGATAGCACGGGTTCATTGCATGTAGCTATCTGGTCATCGGTGGCGTCAATATCCAATGCGTCCATCAGCTCGTCAAAGCTTAATCCCATGGGCTTGTTAATGACAAAACCCATGGCACCGTCTTCATTGTGCTCGCAGATATAGGTAACGGTATCGGAAAAGTAACCATCGTCTAGCGCGGGCATGGCAATAAGAAAATGGTTCTGTAAACACAGTACCTGTTCGTTGCTTTCGTGATCGGATTTATTGTCAGACTCATCCATAACGGGAGGGGCGGCTAGTTGCGTGCTGACAGAATATCACCCTTTTCAAAACGCCAGGTACGAATAATTTCCAAACGGTCGACTTCGGCTTTTAAATTACTGGGAAAAGGTTGGAACGGTGATGACATGCGCACAATGCGGATCGCCGCTTCATCAAGTACACGGTGCCCCGAGGATTTAAGTAACTCGACCTTGAGCACAGCGCCATCGGGTCGCAGTGTCACGAGCAGGCGCAAGTTGCCATAAACTTTTTTGCGCTTGGCTTCGTCCGGATAATTGATGTTGCCAACCATCTCTACCTTTTCCTGCCAGCGGTACAAATACTCTGCTTCCACAGAGCTTTTTGCCGCGACGGATGTTAGCGTGCGCACTCTTGGCCGTTTGGCATATTTCTGTTTCTGACGATCAAGTTTGGCTTGCAGGCTTGCAAGCTTGGCGCTGGGATCGGTAACAGTGACTTCATCCCCCTTTATAACAATAGTTTCTTCCGGCTGCCGTTCTTCCGGGTCTGCCATGGATTTGCGTGCCTGGTCGCTGGTGGTGGTAACCACCTGTTTGTCTTTTTTAACTTCGATGACAGTGGCTTGAACTTTCGGAATCGGATCTACCTTGTTGATTTCGAGGTCGTCGAACTCCGCTTGCTCATCGGTGGTTAACTCTGCCTGTTCTTCAAGGGTGCCGCTTGCCTGTTGGTTGTGCTGGGCAAGAAAGTCAGCATCTTCAGGTTCACTCGTGCTGATATTGCGTGCGAGGGTGATTTCAAGCGTTGGCGGAATCGAGTTATTTTTAAACGCGGTGAAGCCGACGCCAAGAATAATAATCAGATGAATCACCAGCGCCATAAACAGGGTAAATGTCAGACGCTCGCTACTACCGATATCGGCAGGGTTGGTCGGATCAGATACTGCAGCCATGGCGGAGCGACCCTACGCCTGTTTTCCCATTGCGTTGAGCTTTTGCCGGATCACAGCAAACAGCTGTGCGGCAATATCAATATCGTAGCCGCGAGATATTTCTCGCAGACAGGTAGGGCTGGTGACGTTAATCTCAGTGAGATAGTCACCGATGACATCAAGACCGACAAAGATCAGGCCGCGCTCCCTGAGCGCTGGTCCCACCTCGTTGGCAATCCATTGGTCCCGCTCACTGAGCGGTTGAGGCCTGCCACTGCCTCCGGCGGCGAGATTGCCGCGGGATTCTCCGCTGGCTGGAATACGGGCAAGGCAATACGGTATTGGTTCGCCATCAATCATCAGAATACGTTTGTCGCCGTCCTTGATCTGTGGCAGGTACTGCTGTGCCATTATCGGTCGTGTACCATGTTCGGTCAGAGTCTCTATAACCACGCTTAAGTTCTGGTCTTTTCCCGTAATACGGAAAATCGAGCTGCCTCCCATGCCGTCGAGGGGCTTCAGAATAATATCCTTGTATTCAGCATGGAATTCTTTGAGGCTATGCGCCTGGCTGCTGACAATCAGTGGTGGGCAGCACTGGGCAAATTGGGTTGCAAACACCTTCTCGTTGCAATCGCGCAGGCTTTGCGGGCGATTGACGACAAGCACACCAGCGCGCTCTGCGGCTTCAAGAATATAAGTGGTATAGACAAAATTGATATCAAATGGCGGATCCTTGCGCATCAGGATCACGTCGAGTTCTTCAAGGGACTGAAATGCCGGTTCACCGAGTTCAAACCAGTGGTTTTCATCGCGAAATACCTGCAATGGGTATAGCTGACCTACAGCTTGGCCCTGTGTGTCGAGACCGAGGTTTTGCTGCTCTGTGTAGTAGAGTTCCCAACCGAGGTCACGGGCGGCCCAAAGCATTGCAAGCGTGGTGTCTTTTTGAAAATTGAGCTGGCTGATCGGGTCCATTATGACCCCGAGTTTAATGGTCATTTTCGGCTTCATTTTGCGGGTAAACTGACTGGGAGTGTAAAGTAAGCCCAAACGCTAGACAAAGCAATAAAAGGCCAGGGCGGAAAGGAAATTTTTGTTAATAATCCGATATTTATGGGTAGTTTATAGATTAAACTTTAAAACTGTGTTAAAAGGTACACTCGCATTATTGCCCCTTTTTGCCAGTAGTTTTCCGGTGATAATTTGAGCACAATACGAGGGCCAAATTCAGGATGAAGACGGGCGAAAAATTCATCAGGGAGGGTAATCTGTGAAGGGGGGATGGTTGAGCAGATTTGCGCAACTTGTCCAACAACGTTTTTGATTGGTAAGGCATAAGTATGGCTGTAAATTTAGAAAATTTAAAAATAATGGTTATCGATGACAGTAAGACAATTCGTCGAACTGCAGAGACGTTATTGACCAAAGCGGGGTGTCAGGTTGTTACGGCTACAGATGGTTTTGACGCGCTGGCAAAAATTGCTGATACACGTCCTGACCTGATTTTTGTCGATATCATGATGCCGCGGCTTGATGGCTACCAGACTTGCGCACTGATTAAGAATAATAGTGAGTTCAAGAAGACACCGGTCATCATGCTATCAAGTAAAGACGGCCTGTTTGATAAGGCGAAGGGCCGCATCGTAGGTTCGGATCAGTACCTCACCAAGCCATTTAGCAAGAATGAGCTTTTGGGCGCGATTGAAGAGCACGCGAGTGCCGCTTCCTGATATTAGTCAAAGCCGTGCAAGCAATAATTTTAATAGATAACCAAGAAAGTAATCGTTAGCGAGGAAGTTATGGCTCGTGTGTTAATTGTCGACGACTCACCTACAGAAACCTACAAGATGGAGACCATCCTGTCGAAAAACGGTTTTGAGGTAGTCAAGGCAGAGAACGGGGAAGAGGGAGTCGCTACGGCGAAGAAAGAGCTCCCGGATCTGGTTTTAATGGATGTGGTTATGCCTGGCCTCAATGGTTTTCAGGCAACGCGCTTGCTATCGAAAGGCAAGGAAACCAGCCATATCCCGGTCATTATTGTAACGACCAAAGATCAACCGACCGATAAACTTTGGGGTAAGCGTCAAGGCGCCAAAGGCTATCTGGTGAAGCCGGTAGAAGATGCCGTATTGATTGATGCGGTAAAGAAAGTGATGGATGGTGCGGTACTGATTTAGGTTGTTAGTGCCTGACAAATAGCGCGCCGTAGAAGTTTTTAAAGAACCGATACAGAGTCAAAGAGGGTTAAGTGGCAGAACAAAAGGCATTTACAGCACTGTTGGAACTGGCGGAAGTTGGTCGCAGTAACGCTAAAGGCTTGCCTGCCCAGGTTGATATCAAGCCTCACTGGTCTGGTGTTGGTTTCTCGCTGTTTGGTCACAACTATGTTGCGCCGATGGGTGAGGTTGCAGAGATGTTGGAAATGCCGCATTTCACACAGCTGCCGGGCGTTACCGAATGGGTTAAGGGCGTTGCCAATGTGCGCGGGCGCCTGTTGCCACTGACAGACCTCGCGGCGTTTTTAGATGGTGCGCTGACATCGCCTTGGCGACAACAGCGTGTGCTGGTGGTTGATGTCGATGATGCTTACAGCGGGTTGGTCGTTGATGCTGTATACGGTATGCAGCATTTTCCAATGGATAATTACTCTCAAACGGTTGAGGGTGGCGCTGTCAATGAAGAGATTGTGCCCTTTTTGCAGGGTACTTTTTCCAGTGACAGCGGTGATCGCTGGACAGTATTCAGCCCCTGGGGCTTGGTGCGTAGCGAGAAATTTTTCCAGGCAGCGCTGGTTTCCTGAACCATTCAGGAAGCTGACTGGATAGCAAGAAGTGTGAAGTAATTTCAAACCGTTGTGGTGGGCTAAGGGTGTGTTTGCCACAACAGTTGAAAGCAGCCTGAACATTATCAGTATTGATTGTTCAGGCGGGGTAAAGATACTGAAATAGTATTACTGGAATAGTAAAGAGACAGGCATAGGTATAAAAGAGGTCGGGAGCATTTTATGAAAGCAAATCAAGGCAACAAACTGTCGGCATTTAAGCCCACAAATGCCGCATCCACTATCTTCGTGATATTGCTGGTTGTTTCAGTGTTGGGTCTGTTGGTGAGTGCGTACATTATTCAGCAGAACAACCAGAAGGACCAGGAATACGTGCAGATAGCAGGTGACCTGAGGGCAGAAATCTTTAACGCGGTATCCCAGGCCCGTGATGCGACGGGAGGCAAGGAGGCTGCGTTTGGTCAGCTGCAGCGTGTTTACAACAAGATGGACAAGACATCCAACGAGTTGATTTCCGGCCAGCTCCAGGGGCAACTGCCGGAAGAGATCACTGCCTATAACGATACCTGGCAAAAAGCGAAAAAAGATATGAACTCGATCCTTAAGGATCAAAAGAAAATCCTCTTTCTTCACAAGGTAGCAAAACAGCTTAACCAGACGATTCCCGAGCTTCAGGCAGAATACGATAACGTGGTTGAGATTCTGTTGGAAAACCGCGCGCCCGCCGACCAGGTTGCGCAAGCCCGCTCCCAGTCATGGCGTGCAGAGCGTATTGCCAGAAACGTAGATAAGATGCTTGCCGGTGGCGCCGATGCGAAAGAGGCCGCCGACCAGTTTAACTACGATGCGAGTTTGTTCGGACGTGTATTGAAAGGAATGCGCGACGGAGATACTGCGATGCGTATTTCAAAAGTAACCGATCCGGATGCCCGTGAAAGTCTCGACGAAGGTGCAAAACTTTTTAACTTCGTAAACGAACAGGTAGATGAAATCTTCCAGGCCGCACCGGATCTCTTCGAGGCGCGTGAGGCAACAAACTCCCTGCTCGACAACCAGCCAGTTCTTATCGGTGCATTGAACGCCTTGACCGATGGTATCAACGGCCTTAAGGATACGCGTAAAGTTAACAATACCTTGCTGTTTATTCTTGCTATTGTCGGCGCAGTCAGCGTTATGGCATTGGCCTTCTACCGCTTCCGTGCAACACGTCGCGACTTGCAGATGAAAGAAGAGGAGAACGAAGGTAACCAACAAGCGATTCTGCGTCTGCTTGACGAACTCGCGGACCTTGCGGATGGTGACTTGACAACAACCGCGACCGTAACCGAGGACTTCACCGGTGCGATTGCAGACTCTATCAACTTTACCATTGACCAACTGCGTATCCTTGTATCGCAGATTAACGACACGGCGGTAAATGTATCGACTGCGGCGCAGGAAACACAGTCCACGGCACTGCACCTTGCCGAGGCCTCCGAGCACCAGGCGCAAGAAATTGCCGGGGCATCGGCGGCGGTAAACGAGATGGCGGTAACCATCGACCAGGTATCTGCAAACGCCGCCGAATCAGCGGCGGTAGCGGAGCGATCGGTATCGATCGCGAATAAAGGTGCCGAAGTGGTACAAAATACGATCCAGGGTATGGATAACATTCGTGAGCAGATCCAGGAAACATCGAAAAGGATCAAGCGTCTTGGTGAATCATCCCAGGAGATCGGTGATATCGTATCGTTGATCAACGATATCGCGGACCAAACGAACATTCTCGCACTTAACGCGGCGATTCAGGCATCTATGGCGGGTGAAGCCGGCCGGGGTTTCGCGGTAGTAGCGGATGAGGTACAGCGTCTTGCGGAACGTTCATCAGCGGCAACCAAGCAGATTGAAGCGCTGGTAAAAACGATTCAAACGGATACTAACGAAGCGGTAGCTTCGATGGAACAAACCACCACAGAGGTGGTGCGCGGTGCCCGACTTGCACAGGATGCGGGTGTGGCACTTGAAGAAATCGAGAACGTATCCACCAACCTTGCGGAATTGATCCAGAACATCTCCAACGCTGCGAGACAACAGGCCTCATCAGCTGGTCACATCTCTAACACGATGAACGTTATCCAGGAGATTACCTCGCAGACATCGGCGGGTACCAATGCAACAGCACAATCAATCGGTCACCTTGCGGAGATGGCAATTGATTTGCGTAACTCGGTAGCGGGTTTCAAACTGCCGGAAGAAGCGGGCGGCTCACCGGCAGCGGCTGCTGCTATGGGTGGTGATGTTGATTCGGTTTCACTTGATGAAGATATTGTTGCACTCGATGACTTCGGGGAGGCAACCGCATAATCTGAGTTCGGTATTTATTTGTCGGTTACAGGCTTGGCATAGTAATGCGTAGCACAACGACTGGATACCGTGGCGGTAACGAGCAGGGCTTGGCAATGAGTCAGAGCGACGACAAAACAGATTCAAATTCGTCCTGGTCGATGGAGTCCATGCCGGACTTCAGTGATGACGATTTTGAGCGCTGGAAATTGTTGCTTGAGGAAAAAACCGGTATTCACCTAGTGCCGCAACAAAAAGCTTTCTTGCAATCCCAGTTGACGATTCGCTTGCGTGAGCTCGGTGGCATTACTCTGGAAGAGTATGCCAAACACTTGAAAGACGGCTTGCAAGGTATGGTGGAGTGGTCCACCCTGACCGATCGCCTGGTTGTCAAGGAAACCAGTTTTTTTCGCCATCCGGAAAACTGCGAGTTTATTCGTAAGTTGGTTCGCTCGCGTATTAACCAGGGCATGATCAAAAGCTCTTTTGATGTATGGAGTGTTGGTTGTTCCACAGGTGAAGAGCCATACACACTATCAATGATACTTAACGACTGTTTCGAAGAGGCATCGTTGGATAACTTTTGGGGAGTTACCGGCACAGACATCAGCATGCCGGCATTGGCTTATGGTCGTGAAGGCGCTTACGCAAAACGCAAGCTTGACATGTTGCCCGGCGATGAAAAACAGCGCTACTTTGATGAAATAGATCCGTATAACTATCAGGTGAAGCCGTTTTTGCGCGGACGAGTCTGTTTTGCTCACGGCAATGTTATTGAGTTGAAAAAACTGCCACAGGTAAAAATGGATTTGATCTCGTGCCACAACATGCTGATTTATTTCCGCCGCTGGCGTCGTCGTAAAATTCTCAATAACCTGGTAGACCGTCTGAAGCCGAATGGTGTGCTGTTGATTGGCATGGGGGAGATTGTTGATTGGGAGCATCCGAAGCTGACACAAATAGATGACGATACAGTTCAGGCCTATGTGCGGAAGGAAGATACTTAACATGTTATTGACACTGACGTTAATAACATAGGGGCAAAGAGAAATAACTTATGGGTGATAGCCGAAATTTCACAGCGCTGGATTGGGTGACCGGCGAAATTAATGAAACCCTGACGCAGGCACGTCAGGCGCTGGAAACCTATGTCAGTAACCCCGATGATCCTACCCAGATTCGTTTTTGTTTGACTTACCTGCATCAGGTGCATGGCATCTTGCAGATGGTCGAGTTTTACGGTGGCGCCTTGCTTGCTGAAGAGCTTGAACAGTTAGGCCAGGCGCTTGTCGATGGTGAGGTTGCTAATGAAGCCGATGCGCACGAAGTGTTGATGCGCGCCATCCTGCAACTACCCGTTTATCTTGAACATGTTAAAGCCTCTCGCCAGGATGATCCGGGCTCGTTGTTACCGCTGCTGAATGATTTGCGCGCAGTGCGTGGCGGTGCGCTGTTAACAGAAACGGCGCTGTTTTCACCAGATATGTCACCGTTGCAAAATATCAGCGGGAAACGTTTGAATATCAGCGCAGAGAAGTTTACCGAAGCGGTTAAAAAACTGCGTCAGCTGTATCAGATGACGCTGGTGGATATCATTAATCAGAAAGATTTTGATTCCAACCTGCCAAAACTTGAAAAAGTTTTCACCAACTTCGAAAAAGTCAGTCAGGGAACTGCGTATAAGCCTTTTTGGGATGTCTGCTTGGCGCTTGTGGAAGGCCTGCACAATGACTCTATTTCCGCCAGTGTTGCAATCAACAACCTACTGCGTGAAATAGAAAAAGTTATCAAGCGTCTTTCTGCAGATGGTATAGCAGCACTGGATAACTTTGAATCTGAAGAGCTGGTTAAAAACCTGCTTTACTACATAGCAGGTAGTGATGCAGATTCGCCGAGGGTGAGTGAAACAAGAAATCTTTATAAACTTGAAGATGCTCTACCCCAAGGCGGTGAAGAAGAGCAGAGTGATGATTTTCTTGCTGGTGCTGAGCCCGATGCGATGCGTTCGGTTGTGCAGGCACTCGGCGAAGAGTTTGGCAAGGTCAAGGAAGTCTTCGACAGCTACGTCAGTGGACAACAAAATGATAATGAGGCGCTAAGTAAAATTTTGCCTGTATTTAAGCAGGCAGCAGATACACTCGCCGTGCTTGGCCAGGGTGCGTTGCGCAAAACTATCGAAGCGCTTGCAGATAGCCTTGAAGCAAAAATTAATGAAACGGACGTTGCCACTGGCAATGATCTGATGGACATTGCAGCGAATTTGCTTGAAGTTGAAGGCACGCTTAACAGCCAGTTCAATAAGGATGCGGAACGCACGGACGATGCGCCGCCAAGTATGGATATTGCCATGCTTACAGCACAGGAAACGGTGCTGTTTGAATCCCAGAATGCATTGGAACAGGCGAAAGACGCGGTTGTTGAATACATTGCGTCGCAGTGGGAGCGACGTCATATTGAGCCGCTGCCAGATTTGCTGATGGAAATCCGTGGCGGTCTTGAAATGGTTAACCAGCGCCGTTCGGCGCGTATCCTCGGAGCCTGTGCCCGCTATATCAAAGACAAACTGATTGATGGTGGTCACGAACCTGACTGGAAAGAAATGGATACCCTTGCCGATGCGATTGCCGGTGTGGAGTATTACCTCGAAACACTTGATGAAGATGTTATCGAGGAAGAGGACACGATTCTTGGTGTTGCGGAAGATTCGGTATCTGACCTTGGTTATGCCGTTAAGGCGTTTAAACGCGAAGATGAAGCTGGTGACCTGGATGATGATGTGCCGGAGCTTGACGATACGCCAAGTGACGAGGAACTTGAGGAAATTCAATCCCAGGGTACTTCACCACTAACGGCAGAAAAACTCGCAGCCATTATGTCTGACGGCGAAGAACCGGAGCCGGAAGAGGTAGAGGAAGAAGACGTCGTCGAAGTTGACAAGGAAGAAAGTAAACCGCTTATCGAAATTCCCGAAGACGGCCCGCTGCTTTCCGATGAAGAGTTTGACAGTATCGAGACCAAAACCGATGGATTAGAGCTGGAAACAGAGTTCAGTTTTGATGGTCTTGCAGAAACCGGTATCGAGGCTCCTACCGCGGTTGAGGAAGCCGCGGTGGAAGAACCGGCAAGTGATAGTGAAGACGCAACACTTGAAGTTGAATCTGAACTTGAAGTAGAAGAACCGGAAGAAACACTTGAGCTTGAACCGGTAGAAGATGCTGCCGAAATCGCAGAGCCTGAACCGATTGAGGAGGTTAGCCTCGAAGTTGAAGAGCCGGTTGAGCTGGAAAGTGCGGAAATTATCGATCTGCCGGTTACGGGAACAGAAGAGCCCGAATCCGAGCCGGAGTTCGAAGAAGCTGAAGCCGAGGTTGCGCAAGCTGAGGAGGCACCTGCTGTCGCTGCGGTCGAAGCAGAAGATGATGAAGACTTTATTTTTGATAATTTTGAAGATGAAGACTTTGACGATGAAATTGCAGAAATCTTCATTGAAGAAATCGAGGAAGTTCTTGAGAACATCGGTGAGTTTTATCCGAAATGGAAAGAGAGCAGCTACCAGGATGATGACGCGCTGACAGAGTTTCGCCGCGGCTTTCATACAATGAAGGGTAGTGGGCGCATGGCCAAGGCAGTGAGTGTCGGTGAGCTGGCCTGGGCAGTGGAAAATATGCTCAATCGCGTTATTGATCAGACAATAGAAGTCAGTGATAACGTGATTGGATTGATTGATCGTGTACTCGACAAAGTACCGAGCATGATGGCGGCGTTTGCCAATAAACAACCGGATCCTGATCCGGCATTGTCCAAGCGCTATCGTTTGATTGGTGAAGCGTTGTCGATGGGCAATGAACCGTTGCCATTTGAACTTGATATGGCAGTGGTGGGCGTTGCCGAAGAGGCGGCACCGACTGAAGATCTGGTCGCGGCAGAAGAAGTTGTTGAAGAGGCTGCTGTCGCAGAAGAAGTGGCGGAAGATGCGGGTATCGAAATTGAGGAAGTCTCCGTCGAAGAGTTTGAAGAAGCCGCTGCTGAAGCCGTTGAAGATGAAATTGACTGGGATCTTTGGGATATTTTTGCTGGAGAAGCTGAATCTCACCTCGAAGTCGCAGATGAATGGATCGAATACGCGCGCGGTCAGCATCCGATGCCTGCTGATCCCAGTGATCCGCTGCAGCGTGCTTTGCATACGCTTAAAGGCAGTGCCTATATGGCGGAGATCAATTCCATTGCGGAGCTTGCTACGCCACTGGAAAAATTTGTTAAAGCGCTACGTGCATTCCAAATTCAGGTCACCGAGTCGTTTACGGATTTGCTCGAAAGCTGTGTAAAAGAAATTCGAGTCGGGCTTGCCCAGATCGAGGACCGGACAACTGTTGTACTGGATAATAAAGACAGCTTGTTGATCAGCATTAACGCCATGCGTCTTGAGCTGACCGGTGAAAGTGAAGAAGATATTGTCGCTGAAACCGGTGTGCGTCCAAGTGTTTCTACACCGGAAGGCGCTGCAGTTGACCCGACCATGTTCAACGAGTTTCTTGCCAGTGAAATGGATGCACTTATGGATGCAGACATTATCGTTGCAGACTGGCAAACTCAGCCGGATGATTTAAGTGGTGTTGAAAAGCTTGTTGATGAGTTACATAAAATGGCGGAAGCGGCGGAGCCTGCCGGGCTTATGCCGATTGCAAGTATGTGTCGCCTGCTTCTGCAAGGTTATGGCAAAGTACTTGATGCCAACGGTCGCGGTCGCGATGTTTATGCGCCACTCGCAACGACGGCTCATGAAACACTGATTAATTTTATTGATGAACTGGCCGGTGGTCAGGACCTTGCTAATAACGCTGAAGTTGAAGCGCAATTACAAGGCTTCATTGATACCGAACTGCCGGCAGAGGTTGCCGAGGCGACAACAACAATTGAAGACGCGCTTGAAGATACTAATCAGACAGCGGTACGTGAAGCGCTCGATGTTGAAGCTCTGGAAGCAGCAGCTGAGGGAGGGGCCGAACCGGCATCCGTAGAAGATTTACTTGAAGACGCCAATCAAACCGCAGTTCGTGAAGTGGTGGATGTTGATACTGTTGAATCCGAGGCTGAGGTAGAAGAAGCACCAGCAGTTGCCGCTGAAATGGTCAGCCTTGATGATTTTGATGGCGATTTGCTGGAGATATTTGTTGAGGAAGCTGAAGAGCTTCTCGAAGAACTTGATGAAATTGTTGCTGAGTGGAGTGATGATCGCTCGGAGTCAAGTCACCCCGACCGACTCAAGCGCAACCTGCATACCTACAAGGGTGGTGCGCGCATGGCCGGTTTATCTGTGCTCGGTACGTTGGCACATGATCTTGAAACACAGCTTGAAACCTTTAGCGGCACAGCCGACCAGACATTGATTGATGAGGTGCATGATTACCAGGATCGTCTTATCAAAGGTACGGAGCGCGTACGCAGTTTACTGGGCGGTGAGTCGGTTGCCTTTGCCGACCTTGAAATGGGTGCTGTTGTTGCAGAACCCGCTGCTGAACCTGAGGTTGAGGAAGCCAGCCTTGATGTGGCTGAAGTTGAGGAAACGGTTGAAGTAGCGGAAGAAGTTGTTGAGCCTGTTGTTGAAGACGCTGTTGAAGAGACGGTGGAAGAAGTAGCTGAAGCTGCTGCCACACCAGCAGCGGGTGTGCTGGAAATGTCCGATGACATTGATGCAGAGCTGCTGGAGATCTTTATCGATGAAGCCAATGAATTGGTAGAAGAACTCGATCATACGATTGCCGAATGGGAAGGTGAACCCGAGACATCACAAGTTGATGAGCTCAAACGTATTTTGCATACACTGAAGGGTGGCGCACGCATGGCTGGGTTGACGGGCCTTGGTTCTATTGCGCACGATCTTGAAACCTATCTCGAAACCTTTACCGGCTCCGGTGATGCAGAACTGTTTAGCATGTTGCACGACTACCAGGATCGCATTATTGCCGGTGTTGATCAGGCAAAAGCCGTTGCTGCCGGAGAACAGCCAACACCCATGGAGGCTGCCGATGCGCCGCCTGAGACAGAAGAAGTTGAAGTAGCCGAGATTGCTGAGGCTGAGGTTGAAGAAGTCGCACCAGTAGCTGCTGGGTTTGCGATTGATATTCCGTCTGACCTCGATATGGACTTGCTGGAAATTTTCCTTGATGAAGCCAGCGAACTGCTTGAAGAACTCGATAACGCAATACACGGTTGGCAAGGTGAGCCCGATAACCGTGACTTCTGCGATGAACTTAAACGTGTGCTGCATACCTTTAAAGGTGGTGCGCGCATGGCGGGCATCATGCAACTCGGTGATCTTGCCCACGATCTTGAAACACAGCTTGAAACTCACACTGGTGCGGCATCACCAGAGTTGTTGCAGGAAATTCTTGATTACCAGGACAAGATTGTCAGTGGTGTCGAGCAGGTACGGGGTTTTGATCCAAATGCGCCGCAAGTTGAGTCACCCGCTGAAGCGACGGTTGAAGAAGAGCCGACGCCTGATGTACCAGCGCCGGTGGTGGCTGATGGCGGTGCAGAAATTCTGCCGTTTAAAGCAGCAAATACGCCCACCGGGCTGGACAAGAAAACCGATAAAGCTGCTGCTGAAAAAGCTAAAGCCGCTGGCCCTCAGGAAATGGTCAAGGTGGCCGCTGAACTTATCGAAGAGCTTGTTAACCTCGCCGGTGAGACCAGTATCAGCCGCGGTCGTGTAGAGCAACAGGTTACCGACTTTGGTTTTACGCTGGATGACGTTGATGCCACGATTGGTCGTTTGCAGGATCAGCTGCGCCGTCTTGAAATCGAGACAGAAGCCCAGGTGCAATCAAAAATCGAAGAGATTCAGGCGCGTCGCGACGACTTTGACCCGCTCGAGATGGACCGCTATTCCACCTTGCAGCAGCTGACGCGCTCACTGATGGAAACATCTTCTGACTTGCTCGACCTGCGTGCCCAGCTTACCAACAAGGCGCGTGAGACAGAGATGGTGCTGCTGCAACAGTCGCGGATCAATACTGAGTTGCAGGAAGGCTTAATGCGTTCGCGCATGGTGCCATTCTCACGTATGGTGCCGCGCTTGCGTCGTATTGTTCGTCAGGTTAGTGGTGAGTTGAAAAAAGAAGTGGATTTCGACCTTGAGAATGTAGAAGGCGAAATGGATCGTACGGTACTTGAGCGTATGGTGGCGCCGCTTGAACATATGTTGCGTAATGCACTTGACCACGGTATCGAAATGCCAGCAGACCGCGAAAAAGCCGGCAAATCACGGCGCGGTAAGGTTATTCTCAGCTTTGGCCGAGAAGGCGGTGATGTATTAATTACCCTGCGCGATGACGGTGGTGGTATTCCAGTCGAAGTTATTCGCCAGAAAGCGATAGAACGTGGCCTGATGACAGAAGAGACCCATTTGTCGGATCAGGAAATACTGCAATTTATTATGCAGGCAGGTTTTAGTACCGCAGAGAAAGTAACCCAGATTTCCGGTCGTGGTGTGGGTATGGACGTGGTACACAGCGAGATTAAACAGCTCGGTGGCACGATGCAGATTAACTCCCAGCTTGGTGCAGGTACCGAGTTTACAGTGCGACTGCCGTTTACGGTATCGGTTAACCGCGCCTTGATGGTTAAAATTGGTGACGACCAGTTTGCCGTACCACTTAACTCTATCGAAGGTATTGTAAGGGTAAGCCCGTTCGAACTTGAAAATTACTACTCCGATCCTGAAGCGCGTTTTGAGTACGCAGGTGAGTTGTATGAAGTGCGTTATCTCGGCGCATTGTTGCAAACCAAGTTGCGACCAAACCTTGAAGGCTTGACGCTGCCGGAAGCCGTTATTCTTGTACGTGGTGCAGACCATTCTATTGCCTTGCACGTAGATCAACTATTGGGCAGCCGCGAGATTGTGGTTAAGAGTCTCGGGCCGCAGTTTGGTGCTGTGCCGGGTCTGTCCGGTGCAACTATCCTCGGTGATGGTAGCGTAGTTGTGATTCTTGATCCTATGGCGCTGGTGCGTTCAGCGGTACTGCTGGAAAACCAGGGCGTTATGGTACAGCTTGAACAACAGCAAAAAGCAGCGGCTCAGGATGTCTTTACGGTAATGGTTGTTGACGATTCGGTAACGGTGCGCAAAGTGACCTCGCGTTTCCTTGAGCGGGAGGGCTTTGAAGTTATCCTTGCCAAGGATGGTGCCGATGCGATGCTGCAATTACAGGATCACCAGCCTGATGTTATGTTGCTTGATATTGAAATGCCGCGTATGGACGGTTTTGAAGTAGCAAGTTCGGTGAAAAACACTGATCGCCTCAAAGAGATTCCGATCATTATGATTACTTCGCGAACTGGTGATAAGCACCGTGAGCGAGCTATGTCACTTGGTGTTGAGCGCTACATGGGTAAACCGTTTGTAGAAGACGAGCTGCTTGAAACAATTAATGAGCTGGTTGCACAAAAACTACGTCAGAGTGCGTTGGCGGAGTGAGATAGTTAGTGAGTAGTTCCAACAAGGTAGGTATCGTTGCCGAAAACGCAACGGACCTGCATACCTTGCGTGCCGTTGTAACCGAAGCCGGACTTGAAGTTGTCAGTGCTATCGAGTTTTATTTTTATCGACAAGGGGTCCCGCTTAATAAAGACGTGGAAGCCTGGATACTGAATCTCGATATTGAAAAGCTTGAGCAAAGTTGCCCGGAAAAAGTAGATGATCTGATTGACGCGGTTCCGGGTATGTTGATCCTCTGTGAAGGAGGCTCTCCACCCACACCGGTGGAGCCGGAGTACAACAGCTGGAAGCGGCGGTTATTGTCAAAGATACAGGATATCGCCGGTACGATTAATCTGGAAAGCCATGGGGCAGGATTACCAAATCGGGTCTGGGTACTGGCAGGGTCAATAGGAGGCCCGGAGTCGATCAAATTGTTTCTCGACAACTTGCCGGAGGGTCTTGATGTTGCGTTTGTGTATGCAAACCACTTGCAGGCAGACTTCCAAGGTACATTAGCGCAAAGTGTTGCTAAAAATGCGCATTACCCCGCTCATGTTGCAGCCCATGGGCAGGTGATAAAAAGTGGTGAAGTCTTTGTTATTTCGCCTGAACACACGGTGTCACTACAGCCTAATGGAACATTTCTGGTTGGTCTCGACAAGTGGTACGGCCAATATCAGCCTAATCTGGATCATGTGATTGCCAGTGTGGCAAAGACATTTGGTCATACCGGCGGGGTCATTATTTTTAGCGGGATGTGCGATGATGGAGCCGCTTCCTGTCGAATGATGAAGCAAAATGGTGGTAAAGTGTGGGCTCAGCAACCGGATACCTGCGTTAGTTCAGCTATGCCGGATGCGGCAATTGCAACGGGCTGCGTGGATAAAATCGGAACACCGCAGCAGCTGGCAGCAGCACTTGCAGCGGAAGTCGCCAGCTAAACAGGGTTATATAACAGAAGAGGATAACCAGGGGTAGATACCATGAATAATCAGCAACCCGCCGTTTTAGAAAATGAAATTACTGATATTTCCAGTATGTTGCTGCCGGTACAGGAAGGTTATCTGCTGCTGCCTGGTGTATCGGTTGCGGAAATTGTTAGTTACCAGCCTGCGCAACAGGATGAAGACAACCCCCCGAACTGGTATCTCGGTAATATTAAATGGCGTAACCTTGATGTGCCGCTGGCTTGTTATGAAACCTTGCGTGGTAAGGGAGAGCCGCAACTTGGTCATCACTGTCGAATTGCCGTGTTGAATAATTCAGGCCTCAATCAGCAGCTCGATTTTTTTGCCATTGTTATTCAGGGGACACCACGTCTGTTGCGGGTAACACCAGCAGAAATTATAGAGAATGAAGAGCGTGAAGTAGAAGATGGGGAAAGAATGCATGTGCTGGTTGCTGGTGAAGAAGCATTAATCCCCAACTTACAACTTATTGAAAAAGCGATCATAGATTATTTTGAATTTATATAGCTCAATTTAAATTCATTGCTGGCTAATAGTTGTGCCAGTAAGTTAATAAAGACAAGGAGACCCACTATGCAAGAAAATCCATACTCAGCGCCTGATGCTGATCTTGTTGAGCATGACGATTCAGCAGAACCATCCTGTCAGTTACCCCGTGGTGTTGGTATTGGTCGGGGTGTTGGCTGGATAGGCGAAGCTTTTGACCTGTTTAAAATGGCTCCCGGTACCTGGATTGCCCTGTTTATTGTTTACATGATTATTATGATGGCGGTTAGTATCTTGCCAATAGTCAGTATTATTTCATCATTTATACAAACACTGCTCGGTGCCGGTATCATGTATGCCTGTCGTGAACTGGAGCGCGATGGTGAAATGGAAATCAGTTATATGTTTCAGGGCTTCCGAGAAAAAACGGGCCCACTATTAGGTGTAGCAGGTATTGTCTTGCTGCTAATGATTGTTATTTTTGTGATTGCATTTGCTATTGTCGGTGTTGAGTATCTTGCCATGCTGGATGGCGGTGGAGATTTCTCTGATGAACAAGCCATGCTCAATTTTGCACTTGCCATGCTTGTTGCTCTTGGTCTGTTAATACCGGTGATTATGCTGATCTGGTTTGCACCGACTTTGATCTTGCTTAATGGTCAAGGTGTCATTGAAGCAATGAAAAATAGCTTTATGGGCTGTATTAAAAACATTCTTCCAATGTTGTTATACAGCATTGTGTTTTCAATCCTGTTCTTCATTGGCATGATTCCCCTGTTCCTTGGTCTGCTTGTGGTGATGCCTGTTGCGATGGCATCCTACTATACATCCTATAAAGATATTTATATTTACGAGGACTAATCTTTTTTTGCAGGTGTCGGTTTGTGGCCGGCATCTGCAAAGGTCCTGCTTTATAGCGCTCAAGTGGGCAAAGTAGTTGCTCTTGAGCCCTACTCAATAAATTCCTGGTTCATTAGGCCGTGCCAGAAGTTGCAGATTTCATCGCTCTCTGCGGCATCAGTGTGACCGAGTGCCAGATCAATTTGCAGGCGTTGGCGATTTTCGTTATAAGTTGGCCAGGGGTGATCAACTTTGCCGTTTGGATTACCGGTCAGTGCAAATTGCGACCAGTAATCCATAATATTGTGCGACAGCGTAAGTTCCTCACCACTAAACTCGCTTTCAAACCATGCCATCGGCTCGTTGAATAAAAATTGCAATTCAGCACTATGGAAGGCACCGAGCTCGCGCATTTCAGGCAAAATAAAATCTGCCTCGGGATAAGTGAAATAATAGCTGTAAACCGGTGCGTGCCTGGCAATTGCATCAGAAGTGAACTTTTCTTGGCAAACGAATGTGTGGTCACCAAAAGCTGCAGACAATGCGGCCCCCGGATCCTCATAATTTTCAAGAGGGTAGCGTTCCAGCACAAGAGGAACCTTGTCGTCACTGCGTACAAGATAATTCAGGCGGGCCGGATAGTCTTCGGCGTCAAGGGCAGCAAAGCGATACTCATGACTGAACATAACAATAATCTCACCCTCATTGGCATTGTTGCCATTGATAACAGGTACTTTCTCGAAACGGCCTTCAGCGAAACTTTTTGCTGGTTGTTCTTTTAATATAGAGCCATCAATTGTCGGCATCCAGTAGTCGCTTTCTTCTCCAAAGGCAAGACCAGGATCCGGAGGCATTGCATCGAGAATATCATCAGGGCCCTTGCTGCGCATGCATAACGTTACATCTTCGCTATCACTACAGCCAAGAGCCTCTTCCATGGCCAGGCCCTGTCGTTCCATGAAGTCCAGTGGCGGGTAGGGCGTAAAGCATGGGCCACTCTGAATAATTGCTTTGTGGAAGCGTCGTGCACTCAGCGGTGAAACCATCAAATTACAGACACTCATACCACCTGCCGATTCACCGATAATGGTGATGTTGTTCCTGTCGCCGCCAAACATCGCAATATTGCGCTGTATCCACTTAAGTGCGTGAATCTGGTCGAGCATGCCGTAGTTACCGGAACCTTTATAGGAACTCTCCTTGCTAAGCTCAGGGTGCGCCAAAAAGCCGAGTGCTCCGAGGCGGTAGTTCATACTGACGACAACCACATCACCGCGCTTTGCCAAATGTTGCCCCGGGGTTGATTCATAGGAGTGGCCGACGGTATAACCGCCGCCGTGAATCCATACCATAACCGGAAGTCGCTTGCCGGGTCGTAGACCCGGGGTCCAGACATTAAGGTACAGGCAGTCTTCCTGACCACGGGTGATGCCGAAAGTGGACTGATAGCAGTGAGGTGGAACTTCTGTTGCAGGTAATACATTGCTCCAGTTATAGGGAAGTTTCGGCGGCATCCAGCGCAGTTCGCCTACGGGAGGGCGTGCATAGGGTATACCGAGAAAGGCGTTTACCCCATCCATCATAAGGCCCTGAACCGGGCCGGACTCGGTCTGTACCACCTCTGTACGCTGAGAATTTTTTGTATCGCAGCCAGTAACAAGTAGCAACATTAACAAAGTGGCAAGTACACGCATATTATTTTCCCCCGGTTCCAGACAAGCTATAGTAATGCCGCCTGCCACTGGCTGCAAACCCTGTTGGGATAGCCCTTATGGAGCATGGCGGTGAGGCGAGTATTATGGCTGCGGAGGTAATAATTTGATGCAAAATCCATTGTCGACGGATTCCGGAGCAAAACCGCGTCGCAAAAAGTTATCTATATTGCTGGCATTGGCACAGTTTCTCAGGCCCTATAAAAAGACCGTGGCCATCTTTCTCGTAGCGTTAATTTTTACGGCGGGTATTACCCTGACTATTGGGCAGGGTGTGCGCATGTTGATAGACAATGGTTTTATCGGCCAGTCCATGGAGCAACTCAATGCAGCTATCGGGTTTATTCTCATATTGTCTCTGTGCATGGCCGTGGGGACCTTTGTGCGCTTCTATTTAATTTCCTGGCTGGGTGAGCGTGTCAGTGCCGATATCCGGCTTGCGGTGTTCAATCATATTATTACTTTACATCCAAGTTTTTTTGAAACCAACCGCAGCGGCGAAATTATGTCGCGCCTGACCACAGATACCACATTGTTACAATCGATTATCGGGTCGTCTTTTTCAATTGCATTGCGCAGTACGATTACTTTCCTTGGTGGCCTGGTTATGTTGGTGATTACCAATATCAAGTTAACACTAATTATTGTTGCGGGAGTACCGTTAGTGCTGATGCCGATACTTATCTTCGGTCGCCGCGTGCGCAACCTGTCGCGCAAAAGCCAGGACTCGATTGCTGATGTCGGCACTTATGCAGGAGAGATCATTCAACACATTAAAACTGTACAAAGTTATACACGGGAAAGCTGGGAAAAGCAGGCCTTTGGTCAGGAAGTAGAAACGGCTTTTTTAATTGCCCGCAGCCGTGTACGGCAGCGTGGATTATTAATGGCTATTGTTATTCTACTTGTGTTTGGCTCACTCACCGGCATGTTATGGGTTGGCGGCAGTGATGTATTGCATGGCAACATGACAGGAGGTGAACTTGGCGCATTTATTTTTTACGCAATCATGGTTGCCGCTGCTGTTGGTAGCTTGTCAGAAGTTTATGGTGAGCTACAGCGTGCAGCAGGTGCCACCGAGCGACTGATGGAGCTGCTGCAGGAATCGAACCGCATTGAAACACCGTTGGCACCAGCCATTGACCCTCAAACCTTGCGTGCACAGTTGTGTTTTGACGATGTGACTTTTTGCTATCCGTCAAGGCCGGATCAGCCTGCACTAAAAAACCTTACGTTACAGATTGATGAAGGCAAAGTGCTTGCACTAGTCGGTCCGTCTGGAGCAGGAAAAACAACGGTTTTTGAATTGATCCAGCGCTTTTATGATCCCCAGTCAGGCAGTATTCTGTTTGGTGGTGTGGAACACCGGCACAACATTCGTGAACTCGATCCATTAGCCTTGCGGGAGCAGGTAGCAGTTGTGCCTCAGCAGCCTGCTCTGTTTACAGCTGATGTGATGTATAACATTCGTTACGGTAAGCCCGAGGCAAGTGATGAAGAGGTTTTCGCTGCAGCCAAAGCCGCTCATGCTGATGAGTTTATTCGCAAGCTACCTAACGGCTATCAGAGCGAGCTGGGTGAGCAAGGGGTACGCTTGTCAGGAGGACAGCGCCAACGCATTGCAATTGCTCGAGCTATTCTGAAAAACCCGCGTGTTCTGTTGCTTGATGAGGCAACCAGTGCATTGGATGCGGAGAGTGAACTGCATGTTCAACAGGCACTTGAAGAATTGATGCAGGGTCGCACTACTGTAATCATTGCGCACCGGTTAGCGACAATTTTGCATGCGGATAGTATTGTTGTTCTGGATCATGGTGAAAAGATAGCTGAAGGAAACCATGCACAGCTATTGGAAAGTAGTCCACTTTATAAACGGCTTGCGAATCTACAATTCAGACATGCGAGTTGAGCATCAGTAAATATTGAGAAAATAGGTTAGAATACGCTTCACATAGAATAGCCATATACAATTATTATTTCGGGGGAGTGACATGAAAAAATTTTTGGTATTAATTGGTATTTGTTTACTAGCCAGTGCATGTACGCCGGAAGTTGGCAGTGAAAAATGGTGTGAAATGATGAAAGAAAAACCTAAAGGCGAATGGACAGCCAATGAAACCGGTAGTTATACCAAGCACTGCTTATTTTAAAAAGCTTTTAGGAAAATCAGCCAGATACCTGGTTTTTTGGAAAATCGAAATCTTTTAACTCAGCACTACCGGTGCTGATTGACTCCCATCGATCAGTATCAAAGTACAATGTCACAAGACCGCAAGTTGGTACATTGTCAATGTATGAGCTAGTTAATTGATTAGTTAATGCAGTAAAGCTCGGGTTGTGACCGACAAGCATAATATGGGAAAGACAATCATCCAGCTGCTGTATAAAACGTAACAATAAAAATCGACTTGGCAGATATAAATCTTCATCAATAATAAAGCGATTACTGTCTATATCAATGTTGTTGTATTCGGCAAAGACAGTGGCCGTAGATAGAGCACGCTTTGCCGGACTTGAAATGATGGCTTCAAGTGGTGATTGTCTACGTAGAAAGCGAGTGGCCATATCGGGTGCATCCCGTTTGCCGCGCTTGTTAAGTGGCCGTTTAATATCTTTTAAATCGGGATTTTTCCACGACGACTTTGCATGGCGCAATAGATAGAGTGTTTTTCCGCTGGCGGCTGAGTGATTAGTTGACATCCTGCTCCTCAATTGCAGTGGGTAAGTTCAGGATTACATTGTAGATGAGTGCGGAGAGAAAAGTTTTTACAGGACAGCTGTCTTAAGTGAACTGTTCGTTTTGTAATTACGGCAAATAGTATACCTCTGTTTTTACAAAATTTCCTGTTTCAGGCGCACAGAAAGGCAAATTTTTTTTTGCTAGTCTGACCGTAAAGATTGAATAAAAACTAACAAATAAAAATATAAAAACAAATATAAAGGTGGTGGGGTATGCATACAATAATGACAATTCTAATTGCTTTTTTGATGACTGCGGTGAGCTGTGCGGAGCTCAATCTAATCCAGCAACCTCTTGATGAACAATCGGCCATGTACGACTCTATGGAGCTTGAACGCAAGCGTTATGAGGATTTTTTTGCACTGACGGAAGATGTACACAACAAGGACGTTTACCGTTTGAAAGTGCTTTATGACGTGAAGGACACGCATGGCGAGAAAGCCTTTGAGCGCCTGCAGGACTGGTATACGTTAATAGACGATAACAAAAATATTGCTGAGAAGGACAAAATTGAAAAAGTTAACAAATTTTTTAATCGTTTTAACTGGAAGAGTGATTCAGCTAACTGGGAGTCTGAAGATTACTGGGCCAATCCGGTGGAAATGATCATTTCCGACGGTGGCGATTGTGAAGATTTTGCGCTGGCTAAATACTTTACTCTGCTGGAACTGGGAGTGGCTGCCGACAAGCTGCGTATGACAGTGACAACCACCCGGGAAAATCGCGAGCCTCACATGGTGCTGGCTTATTATAAAAACCCAACAGCAGACCCGTTAATTATGGACAACCTGGTACGCAAGGTAAAAAAAGCATCATTGCGCAACGATATTAATCCGGTATATAGCTTTAATGAAGCACTCGCGAGTGTAATGACCGGATCAAACTGGCAGAATTATAAACTTGAATGTTGGTGTGAATAAGGGTGTTTGCACATTGCCATGTGGGGTGGTGTTTTCTATTTCTCATATATTTCATATAAGGGAACAAGGGTTTTGCCCTGCATGGACGCAGGGTACTTAGGCATTTATGGACAATTATGCCTGCGCTCTTGTTGGGCGAGTTCATTTTCTTTGCTTGCCTTTATGCCCTGTGGGTACAAAGAAAACGAACCAAAAGAAAGGGCAGCTTGAGAGTTTATGCCTTATGTCGGCCGCTTAAGTGGCTGGGTCGGCCTCAATGCGCGTCCTTCCGCGATGTCGGCCTGAATTTTCTTCCTGAAAATTCACCTGCGCCACTTAAGCTCTAGTGTGGCGGCTGGCAGTTTTTCGCTTTGTGAGAAAGGGTTTAAATCAAGCTACTATATCTGCCATGGAACGGAACAGATCTACCGCTTCCTGAGGCAACACCTTCGGTGGTTTTCCGCCGGTTGCCTGATAACAGCCGAGAATAACTTCCGCGGTGCGCTCGATAATCTGCGCCATATCGCTGGCGCGGCGCAGCGATTTGCCCGCCACCACAATGCCATGGTTTTCCATAAACACAGCCCATTCATCGATGAGCGCATCGGATACCAGCTCCGCAAGCTCGTCGGATCCCGGCATAGTAAACGGAATACGCTGGATATCACCAAAGAATGCCGCGTCTGATGAAATCGGTAAAAACGGAATACCACAGTTGGCGAGAATCGTTGCGTTGGGAGCGTGAGCGTGAATTACCGCATTGGCCTTGGGTTTTTTCTTCAGCGTCAGGGTGTGAAAGCCCCACTCTGAAGATGGTGAGCGCGAGCCCGGATCGAGCGGCTTGCCTTCAAGGCTGATACGCACCATTAACTCCGGTGTCAGATCACCTTTGAACACCTGGCTTGGAGTAATCCAGCACTCTTCCGGGTTATCCGGGTTGCGTACTGAAACATTACCGCCGGTGGCGGTAATAATATAGTGCTCGTAAAGTTCGTTGACGGTTTCGAGCAGCTCGCGGCGAATATCTTTTTCACCCACTTCCTGCACAATGGCAGGTGCACCGCCACTGCCGGGTTGAGGAATACTCTGCAAGTCGCCCGGATCACCGAGCTCTGCACGCACGGCACCGTAGATGCGTTCCATATCGTCTTGCAAATGTTGAATCGTCATAGCTTTTGCCGCATCACCGACAAACGCAATCTCACCGTTCATTGCGGCATCCATCGCATCAGTGGTGCCGGCAAACATGCCGTCGAGAATAAACGCACGCATGGTCAGTTGTACTTCGGCATCGGCCTTTTCACCGAGGCCGGCATTTACTGTGCCTGCATTCAGGCCGAGGTAAAAATTCAGCCCAATATCCGGTGCGGTAAAAGCCAGGGTTACGTCCTGATCTTTGGAGAAATTGATAACCGCATCATCTTTCGCCATATCTTCACATAAACGCTCAAACAGGCGCGTCATATTTTCGATAACCTGTGGATCGGCAGCTACCTGTGCGCCACTGGTGGCAACATCTGCTGCGCCAGGCTGTGGAATCGAGGCAAGATCACCCGGGCTGCCAAGCTCTTCGCGCACCACACCGTAGATGCGTTCCATATCTGCCTGTAAGTGGTTGATGGTCATTGCAACAGCTGCGTCACCGACAAAGGCAATCTCGCCGTTCATTGCGGCATCCATCGCATCAGTGGTGCCAGCAAACATACCGTCGAGAATAAACGCACGCATGGTCAATTGTACCTCGGCGCCATCTTTTTCGCCGAGGCCTGCTTTTACATCACCTTTGTGCAAGCCGATATAAAAATGCAAACCGACATCCGGTGAGGTAAATGCAAGCGTTAAATCCTTGTCTTCTGAAAACTGTTTCACCGCCTCGTCTTCGCACATCTGTTCGCAGAATTTGCTAAACAGTGCTTTCATATTGTCAATCACGCCCTGCGGTGCTGTTGCCACGTTGGCACTTTGACCTGAAGCTGATGCTTCTTTGGCTTTTTCATTCTTTTGCAGATCGGTAACCGCAGGTGCCGGTTTGTTCATCAACACTTCCACTTCTTCATCAGAAAGTGCTTTGCGTGGAGATGTCCAGCTGAAACCTTCAAGCACTTCCGGATTCAAACAGGCGCGAGGTTTTTCACCGTTTAATAACTGCAATAGTGCATTGGAAACATCTTCGCCCTGGTGGCTGGCCACTTCAAATGTATTACCGGCGGAGTGTGGTGTTGAAAGTACATTCGGGTGTTGTACCAGCGGGTGGTCAAAGCCCGGTGGTTCCTGATTAAAAGTGTCGAGGCCGGCACCGGCGAGGTGGCCAGTTTGAATAGCGAGAACCAGCGCTTCTTCATCGACAAGTGCAGCGCGTGCCGTATTAACAAAGAATGCACCGGGTTTCATCTTGTTAAATTCTGCCTGACCAATCATGCCGGTAGTTTCCGGAGTAACTGCGGCGTGCAGACTGATGAAATCAGATTCTGCCAACAGGGTATCGAGATCAACCAGCTCGCAACCGGCTAATGCCGCAGCTTCCGGTGTGGCGAACGGATCGGCGGCAATAATGCGTGCGCCAAAGCCGGTTAAACGTTGCACGACCATACGGCCAACGGCACCGAGACCGACAAGGCCAATGGTTTTATTCCATAACTCGTAACCTTGCAACTGATTAAAGGCTTGACCCATCTTGCCCATATTACCAGCGGTAACTGACTCATCTTTAAGGAAGGCTGCAGCATCGGTGAGTTTGCGTGCGAGTGCGAGCATAAATGCAACGGTAAGGTCTGCTACTGCAACAGAGTTGCGGCCTGGTGCAAACAGCACAGGAATACCAAACGCAGTACATGCATCAATATCAACGTTAACCGCATTGCCGCGACAGGCAGCAACCACACGCAGGTCAGGCAGTGCATTTAATGCTTTGGCGTCGACAATATCCACTTCGGTGACAAGAATTTGTTTGTCCTGCATGGCGTCGACAAGGCCAGGGCCGGTGAGAATACGTTTGGCTTCACGGAAACTGGCGTACTCTACCGCCATTTTTTCGCGCAACTTGTCGAGCGAAGCTTCATCAAATGAAGCAGCTACCAGTGCACTGAGGTTCAAATCAACGTTTACATCCTTGCCACTACTTTCTTCCTCTCCATCACCGAGTACATAAGGCAAAATATAGTTGCCTACCTGCGGTGCGGTGGTGTCTTTGCCCGCTTCACGCATGGCAGACCAGTCTTCGTAAACTTTTTGTGCACGTGCCGCGTTATCAGGGCTAACGTTCGCAACATCGCGGTTGTTAACAAGTGCATCAACAGCGCTATTAAAGTCAGCGTATTGTCCTGCGGCAACGGCAGCACAAATCACCGCGCCCATGGCTGAGGTCATATGCTCTCCAGCCGGTGTCACGCTGCCGCCATTAAGGTCGGCGAGAATCTGTGCAAACACATCGCTGCGGGAAAACCCTGCGGTGAGGTAAATATCCTTGTAAGCACTGCTGCCGGTAACTTCGGCAAGCTGTTCGAGATTCGCTCTTACAGCTGATGCGTAACCTTCGATGAGGGCGCGACACAAATGGCGGCGTGGATTTGGATCATCGGGGCAGCTCATATGGGTCAGTGTGATTTGCCCTGCAGGCATAGAGGGTGCGCGGGAGTCCATCACCTCTGCACCGAGGCTCGACAACATACCCTGTGCACCGTAATCGGATTGAGCTGCTTCGGCGAACAGGCGCAATTCGGGTTCGGGTGCTTCCGGAAATAACATGCGTGCCATCCAGGTGAGTGTCTCACCCATCGGCCCACCGGAACTTTCAAGTACCCACAGGCCTGGTACCATATGGTGGCCACTCCAGGTGCGGCCATCGCCATCAATTGTGGCTTTATCACAGACCACCATCACCGGAGCCGTGGTGCCTGCGACTGAAGCGATATCGCCCGGCTTGATTGCACCGGCACCGAGCAGGCTACACTGACTGTCGCCGCCGCCCAGGCCTACCACAGTGGATTCTGATAATCCGAGGTGGGCAGCCGCTGCGGCGTTAACGGTGCCGAGCTTGCTGCCGGAATCTTTTACTGCGGGGAAAATATTCAGGGGAAAGTCCAGGGCGGCGATACGTTTTTCATCCCACTCGCGTTGTTTGAGATTGAACAGTGCCGTACATCCTGCTTGCGAATAATCGGTGACACGGGCACCGCAGAGTTTGAAGTTGACCCAGTCGCTGACACTGAAAACGCAATCGGCTTGCTTGAGAATATCCGGGTTATTGGTTTGCAGCCACTTGAGGCGCGCGGAAAGATGGATGGGCATTGGCCATAGGCCTGTTTCATCATTGAGAGCAGCGCCACATTGCTCGGCGAGTTCGAAGCACTCTCCGGCGGCGCGTGCATCGCGATTTGGTACGGCATAAATCGCATTGCCGTCTTGATCGAGCATCACGGTACCAAAGCGGATTGCTGAAACCGAGACGCCACTGATATCGCTAGCGGAAATATCGGCGCGGGCAATGGCTTCGCGGCTCGCCTCACCGATCAGTTGCCACATTTCATTGAGATCGAGGTCAAAGCCGAGGCCAAATGTGCCTTCGGCCACAGGAAAGCTCCAGCTGCGGCTCGCAGTAGCCGTGGCGCCTGTTTGGGTGTTCACCAGCAGGCAGCGCACGCTGCTGCCGCCCAGATCAATGCCGAGTACGTACTGTTTGCTCATAATCCAAAATCTCGCAGTCAGGCTGGCGGCACAGCTGAAATCCGACGTCTGCGGGTGTGCCTGGCCAAGGGTTATTTCCAGTTGTTATTCAGGGGCCAAAAGATAAGCTGGAATTGCCGGAAATTCAATTGGGAATGGCTGAAAAGTAGTAATTTCAGTACTTTTATCAGGTCAGCTGTCTTGGAAAAGAGACACAAAAAAGGGAGCCTCAGGCTCCCTTTTTAACGCATTTGAGCGCTTATTTCTCGGCTGCGAGGTAGGCCTCACGGGACTTGGTAATCTCCGCGAGAGCGTCGGCAGAGCCGGCCCAGCCGTCTACCTTGACCCATTTTCCTGCTTCGAGATCCTTGTAGTTCTCGAAGAAGTGCTCGATTTGCTTGATGAGCAGTTCCGGCAGGTCAGATGGCTCTTTTACGTCCTGGTACAGGACTGTGAGCTTGTCGTGGGGCACCGCAAGCAATTTCGCGTCTTTACCCGCTTCATCGCTCATATTGAGGATACCGATGGGGCGGGAGCGAATTACGGAACCTGGAACGACCGGATAGGGGGTGACCACGAGCACATCAAGCGGATCGCCGTCTTCAGACAGGGTTTCCGGGATATAGCCATAGTTGGCCGGGTAGAACATCGGGGTTGCCATAAAGCGGTCAACCATCAGGCTGTCTGTATCCTTGTCGATTTCGTATTTGATCGGGTCGTGGTTAGCCGGAATTTCAATCGCCACATAAATATCGTGGGGCAGTTCTTTGCCGGCGGGAATCTTGTTAAAACTCATGGTTTAGCCTCTTAAAAAGCAAATTAATTAAAACGTCCGCAAATCGGGGGCGCGGGATTATACCCTATTTATCTGTCTATTTTATCTATCTATACACAGGAAACCTGTCACACAAATTGAGTACCTTGCCTTTGACTTCATTGATCACGGTTTCCGATGTGCCGTTCTCAAGACTGTCGAGTACATCGCAAATCCAGTGGGCCAGCTCACGTATTTCGGCCTCTTTGAAGCCACGGCGGGTTGCGGCCGGTGTACCAATGCGCAAGCCACTGGTTACAAATGGTGAACGCGGATCGTTTGGTACGGCGTTTTTGTTGACGGTAATATTCGCTTGGCCCAAGGCAGCATCTGCATCTTTACCCGTGTATTCCTTGCCGATCAGATCGACAAGGAACAGGTGATTATCAGTACCACCGGAGACGATATTGATGCCGCGCTCAAGAAAAACGCCGACCATGGCACGGGCATTATCTACCACTTGCTGCTGGTAGGTTTTGAAGCTCGGATCGAGAGCCTCTTTAAAGCATACAGCCTTGGCTGCAATGATGTGCATGAGCGGGCCACCCTGGCCGCCTGGGAATACAGCTGAGTTGATTTTCTTTTCCAACTCGTCATTTTTTTTGCCGAGGATAATCCCGCCGCGTGGGCCGCCGAGGGTTTTGTGGGTGGTGGAGGTCACCACATCCGCATAGGGCATCGGGTTCGGATAAAGGCCTGCAGCAATCAGCCCCGCAACGTGGGCCATATCCACCATCAGCCAGGCACCGACGGAGTCTGCAATCGCGCGAAAGCGTTCCCAATCTACGACGCGGGAGTAAGCGGAGAAACCCGCGAGTACCATACGTGGTTTGTGTTCTTTAGCGAGCGCTTCTACATGGTCATAATCGATTTCACCGTTATCCGGATTCAGTCCATACTGTACAGACTGGTAGATCTTGCCGGAAAAGTTAACCTTGGCACCGTGGGTCAGGTGCCCGCCGGCATCAAGGCTCATGCCAAGTACAGTTTCACCGGGTTCCATCATTGCCATATAAGCCGCCGCATTAGCCTGAGAGCCGGAGTGTGCCTGTACATTGGCCCAGTCAGCACCAAACAGCTCCTTGACGCGACTGATCGCGAGGTCCTCTGCGATATCGACATATTCACAACCACCGTAATAACGTTTGCCGGAATAGCCTTCAGCATACTTATTGGTTAATACCGAGCCCTGGGCTTGCATAACACGCGGGCTTGCGTAGTTTTCCGAGGCGATTAATTCAATATGCTCTTCCTGACGACGTTGCTCATCCTCAATGGCTTGCCAGATTTCAGCATCGAAATCGGCAATATTCATATCCTGGCTAAACATGTTTTTTCCCGGTCTGGTGATAGGTGGTATTGGCGTAAGCCAGGCATTGTACACGATACGACAAATATCGTACTACTGCGTAAGCTACCAGGTTAGGAGAAGGGGTGTTGAATAATCTCCGTGCAATATGTTCTATAATGCGAGCCTTTATCAGGTTGTTCAATTAACAGGTAACGGAGCCAATCAATCCATGGCACAGTATGTTTTTACCATGAACGGCGTGGGCAAGATTGTTCCGCCCAAACGTGAAATTCTCAAGGATATCTCCCTGTCGTTTTTCCCCGGCGCGAAGATCGGTGTGCTCGGCCTCAACGGTGCGGGCAAATCAACATTGCTGCGTATTATGGCTGGTGTCGACAAGGACTATAACGGAGAAGCGCGTCCGATGTCGGATATCAAGGTTGGCTACCTGCCCCAGGAACCGGAGCTCGATAATAACAAGGATGTGCGTGGCAATGTAGAAGATGGCTTGCGCGAGCCGCTTGATGCACTGGCAGAGCTTGATCGCATTTATGCAGCCTATGCAGAAGAAGATGCGGACTTTGATGCGTTGGCAAAAAAGCAGGCAGAGATGGAAAACATTATTCAGGCCTGGGATGCACACAACATTGAACACCAGATGGAAATTGCCGCCGATGCCTTGCGTCTGCCGCCATGGGATGCAGATGTTAGCAAGCTCTCCGGGGGTGAACGCCGCCGTGTAGCACTGTGCCGCTTGTTGCTATCAAAGCCCGATATGCTATTGCTTGATGAGCCGACTAACCACCTGGATGCAGAGAGCGTGGCGTGGCTTGAGCATTTTCTCTGTGAGTTTTCCGGCACTGTTGTTGCAATTACTCACGATCGTTACTTCCTTGATAACGCTGCGGGCTGGATTCTGGAACTCGACCGTGGGCACGGCATTCCCTATGAAGGGAACTACTCCACCTGGTTGGAGGCGAAAGAAAAACGCCTTGAAATGGAAGAGAAACAGGAACAGGCGCGGGAAAAGGCCATTAAAAGTGAGTTGGAGTGGGTGCGTTCCAACCCGAAAGGTCGCCATGCAAAAAACAAGGCACGCTTGCAACGCTTTGAGGAAATGCAATCCCAGGAATTCCAGAACCGTAACGAGACCAACGAAATCTATATTCCCCCTGGACCACGCCTCGGTGACAAGGTGATCGATGTAAACAATGTCAGCAAGAGCTTTGGAGAGAAGGGACTGATAGAGAATTTGAGCTTCTCTGTTCCGAAGGGAGCGATTGTTGGTGTAATTGGTGGTAATGGTGCGGGTAAGTCAACACTGTTTAAAATGATTGCGGGTATGGAGCAACCGGACAGTGGTGCAGTGGAGCTCGGCGAAACCGTTGAGTTGGTATATATCGAACAGCTGCGCGATGAACTGGATGACAACAAGAGTGTTTGGGAGGCTGTATCCGATGGTCTCGACTTGCTGACGATTAATAATTATGAAATCTCTTCCCGCGCTTATGTCGGGCGTTTCAATTTTAAAGGTTCGGATCAACAAAAACGGGTTGGTGATTTATCCGGGGGTGAACGCGGGCGTTTGCAACTGGCTTGCACGCTAAAACAGGGAGCGAATGTGCTACTACTCGATGAACCGTCCAATGACCTCGATGTGGAAACACTGCGCGCACTTGAAGAGGCGCTGCTTGCATTTCCGGGTTGTGCAATGATTATCAGCCACGATCGCTGGTTCCTTGATCGTGTCGCAACCCACATCCTCGCATTTGAAGGCGACAGTCAGGTTACTTTCTTTGAAGGTAACTACACAGAGTACGAAGAAGACCGCAAGCAGCGTCTTGGTGATGAAGTCACGCCAACGCGGGTTAAATACAAGAAACTCAAATAGATGACTTGCGAATTTTTCCTCGGTGGTACGCGTTCCGGTAAAAGCCGCCTTGCGGAGCAGGCGGCACAAACGATTGCGGACCGGGATGGCAAGCAACTGGTGTATATTGCAACGGCTACGGCTGGTGATGAGGAAATGGCCGCGCGGATTAAAAAACATCAACAAGGCCGAGGTGATTATTGGCAACTGGTTGAAGAACCGCTTGCCTTGGCTGCGACACTTGAAAAGTACTCAACGCAAGATGCCTGTATAGTAGTTGACTGCCTGACACTGTGGTTAACCAATCTACTATTGGCTGAGGAAAACAACCGCTTTGAAACTGAAGTTGAAAAACTGTTTGCTGTCTTGCCGCAGTTACGAGGTCATATAATTTTTATTAGTAATGAAGTCGGACAGGGGCTGGTGGCAACTGACCCATTATCCCGTCGGTTTGTTGACGAGACTGGCCTTATACATCAACGTCTTGCGCAAGTCTGTGACAGAGTCTATTTCGTTACGGCAGGTCTTGCGCAGCAGCTGAAATAGACAGCTGTTAAAGTAAATCATAGCTGAACAACTACCGGATACGATTATGAGCAAACAGGACCGAACCCCCGAGCAACACAACAAAAAAATGAAAAAGATCAAGTCGGCGATGGACAAGCGTATTGCTGCTGCTGACGAAGATCGTGGTGTTGTTGTACTTATCACTGGCAATGGCAAGGGAAAAAGCAGTTCCGGTTTTGGCATGGTGATTCGAGCATTAGGCCATGGCATGAAGGCCGGAGTTGTACAATTTATCAAACAAGCAGATAGCTGTGGAGAGCAATTGTATCTTGCCGAGCGTGAGCCAAACTTACAGCAATATGCAATGGATACAGGCTTTACCTGGGATACTCAGGATAAGGAGGGAGATATTGCCGCTGCTGAAAAAACCTGGGCACACGCAGAACAGCTGCTCGCTGATCCGGAAATACAACTGGTGCTGCTCGACGAGTTAACCTATATGATCAGTTACAGTTACCTCGACGTGGATAAAATTGTAGATGCTGTTGTGAATCGTCCATTGCATCAAAACGTTGTGATTACCGGTCGCGGTGCGAGTGAGGAGCTGATTGAAATCTCTGACACCGTAAGTGAAGTCAAGGAAATCAAACATGCGTTTGCGGCAGGTGTAAAAGCGCAGAAGGGTGTTGAGTTTTAACAAACTGGCTAATGGTAATTATATAACCTTTCGTCTGCCATTAATTCGGGAAAGCTGTAGCGAATATAGTCGAGTCGCGATTTAATTTCTCCTTCCATATTCATACGTTTCAAGTGGTCAAGGTGGTAAACGGATGCCTGGACAAACTCTTCCTGGAAATTATTATCCTTGCGAATTTCCTTGCCACCGATGGTCGCGATTTTCGAATAATCCCAGAATACAAATGCCTGTTCGAGTTCGTGGCCACTGTGTAGTTTATAGGTTGCACGGTCAGCCAGTTGATCAAGATAGGCCGGTTCCTGTTCAACCTGATCGAGTTCCTGTTGCAAGTCTTCTGTGCTGAGCGAAACACCGCTGTTATTGTCTACAGTGAAATCGACCATATTTGAAATATGCACGAGCGCAGTGAGATGATCCGCAGCGGCAGCAAGCTCACCATCAGCACGATACTGTTGGGCTGCCTGCCAGGCTTCATTCGAGCGTTGCATCATTTCAGTTCTTAGTGTGTCGCTGGGTTTTAGTTTATGAATTTCAAACAGCTGCCACAATGCGGAGTCAACGTCGCCGCCAGTGCTCATATAAAAATCATGGATTGCACGGCTCAGGTCGACAAGGCCATCGATAGCGCGTTCGCGCTCGGCTTTGCTATCGGCACTGTTTAATAACAAATTATAAAGCTGTGTTGCCGTTGCCAGATCACCTTGCAGCAAAGCGGTTTCTGCTTGCTGAAACAAGGCTTCGGTTTCCAGTTGAATTTCTTCTTGCAAAGACAGCTCGGCACCTTCAGATAGACTGGTTTTAAAGGTTTGTAATTGTTTTTGCGTCTGAGCCAGTTGCGCCTTAAGCTGTTTTTCCTGTGCTCTGAGAGTTGCTACTTGCTGCTGGATATCCTGGGAATCAGAATTGTCTACAGTGGCAGTAGGTTGTGGTGGTACCGTATCAAGCATTAGCAAGGCAATCAGATAGCCTGTAACAACACCGATCATCAAAACGGTGAACAGTTTTACTTTCATACACTCTCCCGATGTGTATTTTGCTATTTGTCCTGTTTATCTGGTGCTTCCGGATTAATCGGTAAAATACCGGTTTCCAGCCCATCAATGCTTTTACTATTTTTTTCCTGTTGGTATCTGCCAATAAAATCCGGGAATTCTTCTCCCATTTTGGTGGTGATATCGTCAAAGTTTTGGCGTGTAGCAATAAACTCGTATTGAGGCACACCGTATCCGCAAGACGTTTGTACAGAGTCGATATCCAGTGCGATAAACTGCCGCAGCCAAGGATGATTGTTAAAGCGATTACAGTAGTCTGGCCATTCTGATGATGCAGTATTGATAACCTTGCCTGTTCCGTAAAGGCGTAAAATCAGCGGTTCCGGGCCAAAACTGCACAGCATGATAGTCAAACGCCCATCGTGATGAATATGAGCAGCGGTTTCATTGCCACTGCCGGTAAAGTCCAGCCAGGCAACACAGTGAGGGTTAATTACCTGTAGTGATTCGATTCCCTTTGGAGACAGGTTGACTCTGCCGTCGGCGCAAGCGGTTGCGACAAAGAATATTTGTTGAGCATGAATAAATGCAATATGTTCATCATTTAGTGCATCAAAAAATTCTGCCATTGCGCTTAACCTGGTAATGTTTCAAGTCGAGGGATATCAACGGTTAGAAAAATAACTATTTTGGCACCCAGCAGAGGAAATATCCAGGGCAGTAATATCAGAAGTATTTTTTTGTGTCGGCTATGACGTTGACTGTAGAAAGCACAGTAGCAGGCATAAAGATTAACACCGATGAGAATGAACAACAGCATGTATGAAACAGGATGGTCGGCCATTGGGTTTTATTACCTGTTGTAAAGATGGCAGCTACCATTAAAACAAAGATACTGCGCAATAAAAAGTTGTTGGCAGATTATCGACGGCGTGAATAGCCAGTTTCACTACAGTCAAGATACCCTGATATTTCCAGCTGTAGCAATATTGGCAGGATAATTTCAACCGGCTTTCCAGTATACTCAACCAGTTCATCCAGAGTTATAGCATCGTAGGGAATATTGTTGAGTAGCTGGGCTGCTTCTGGCTTGAGAGATTGAGAGTCGGGCTCGCCAATGGCAACGGGTGACCAATGACAGGGGCAGCCGAGGGCATCAAGGATATCCTCGCTGCTTTCCACAAGTGCAGCGCCCTGTTTTATCAGGTCGTGACAACCGCGGCTGTTCGGGCTTCTTACTGAACCTGGTACTGCAAACACTTCGCGGTTCTGCTCTATCGCGTAACGCGCGGTGATCAACGAGCCACTGCCCGGTTGTGCCTCAACCACCACTATACCGAGGCTGAGCCCACTGATAATACGATTGCGGCGCGGAAAGTTTTCCCGCAATGCTGCTGTACCTGGCGCAAACTCGGAGACAACAGCACCTTGCTGTTTAATGATTTCGCAAAGCTGGTTGTGGCGCCTGGGATAGCACAGGTCAATTCCGGTGGCGATCACGGCAATAGTCGGAGTTTGTTGTTGTAAGGCGCCTTTGTGAGCTGCTGCATCTATGCCAAGGGCAAGACCGCTTGTTATCGTAAAGTCTGCCATGCCGAGCTCCGCGGCGAAAGCCTGGGCAAGCTCAATGCCGGCAGGAGTTGCCTTGCGGCTGCCAACGATAGCGAGTTGTTGTGTCTGCAGTAGATCGACGTTTCCTGCAACATAGAGTATTGGCGGTGGGCAGGAGATTTCCTGTAGCAGTGCCGGATAGCTGGCATCCTGTTGTGTGACAAGAGCAATGTTGTGTTGGGCCAGCCAGTCCAGTTGAGTTTGTATTTGCTGACTGATGCCGCTGTGCTGGCGTTTGCGCCATCTTATCAGGGCCTTAAGCGTATCTGGTGCAAGCAGCGGCGCGAGTTCATCACTGTGGGCTTCGAGTGCAGCGCTGGCAGAGCCAAATTGCCAGATCAAGTGGAGCTGCGTAGCAGGGCCACAGCCGGGCAGAGATTGCAGGGTTAACAGGGAAATATGGTTATCGGTAAAAGAGGGGAGGTATTTATCTGGTTTGTTCATTGCCGCTTCCTTGCAGGTGTTCAGTAAGAGTTTGTCGCTGATCCATCAGCGTGTATTCATACCATACAAAAATAGCGCGCATAAAAAAAGGCCGCACTGAGCGACCTTTTTCAGAGCATCAATAAAATTAAGGGTTGCGAATAATATCGCCAACTTTAAGTGGACGGTCAGCGTACAGCACGAGTGCAAGGCTCACCTTGTCAAATGTAGTGAAGACCATAATCAGGCCGGCACGTTCTGCTGGCAGTTGCAGGGTTTGCTCGGTCAGCGGGTCGCGAATCACTTCACCTTTCTGGTAAATAGCCAGTACGTTACCGGCTTCAAGGTCTTCACGCTCGCCCTTGTTAATAGTTACAACGTTCATTGCACCTACCTGGGAAACACCACCCTCAACATCAATAATGTAGCCATTAATGTCGGAGTCCGGCGCTGAAGGGTAAAAGATGGATTTAACCCGGCGCTCCTGGTTAATCAGCAGACGATCTCTGAGGTTTACCTCCATCGTTGAACGCACTACGGAGAGCCGCGCAATATCACCCTCGACATCACGTACCTTACCGGTACCAATATCAATTGCCTGAACACCGAGCACCTCATTGGTTTCGGGATCAGTGTAAGTCCTGCCCTGGCGGAAAATACCATAAACCGCATTGTCTTCACCAAAAGAACCGCGAGCGTACATTTCGCCGCCGACACCGGTAATGACATGGCGTTGTGAACCCTGTACAACATAAGGAGCGGTCGCAATTTCTTCTTCGCTCACAACACGGGAGCCAGTAAGAAACGGATCAATAACATCAAGCGGAATAGCCGGAATCGGATCTTCCAGTGGTAATACATGCACAGAAGGCTCAAGTTTGATATCGCCGGACTTGCTAGTCGAAGAAGCGGAAGAGCCTGGCGTCATTTTGTATGTGCGACCTGCTTCGCCACGTTTAACGGTCAGGTGAGGCGAACCTTCAAGATAAATGAGTTTGACGGTATCGCCGGGATAAATCAGATGCGGGTTTTCAATCTGTGGGTTTACGTGCCAGATCTCCGGCCACATCCACGGATTTTTCAGGAATCGGTTGGAGATGCCCCAGAGCGTGTCGCCCTTTTCAACCAGATAGCTGTCAGGGTGATCCTCCTTGAGGATCTTGTCCGGGTCGCCATGCCCGTCAGCCCAGCACAACCAGCTGATGAATAATGCCCCAATAATTGCAGAGATTGGTTTTATAAGCGCCTTCATTGTCATTGCGGCCTTCCCGTTCTTTATTAAAAATGGTGCTTTCAGATGTTGTATACTGGCGCTGTTTAGTGGCCCTGACCCCATCCCAAAAGGCACCTAATTACTTAAGGATCATAATCTTAGCAGCAAAAGCTACCATTTTACTAGAAGTTTGTCACAAAGATTTATGGCTATACTCGAAATTTTAGAATTCCCCGATCCGAGGTTGCGCACTCGGGCCGAACCGGTTGAAATAGTGGATGATGCTGTCAAACAGCTCGTCGACGACATGTTTGAAACCATGTATGACGCACCAGGGATTGGATTGGCGGCTACCCAGGTCAATTACCATAACAGAATAGTGGTTATTGATGTTTCAGAAGACAAAAATGACCCGCTGGTCTTCATTAATCCCGAAATTACCGTACTTGAGGGAGAAGAAGCAGAATATCAGGAAGGTTGTCTGTCAGTGCCTGGCTATTATGAAACTGTGGTCAGACCGGAGAATATCGTCGTCAACGCTTTGAACCGTGAAGGGGAAGCGTTTGAAATGCGCCCGGAGGGCCTGCTCGCCGTTTGCATCCAGCACGAAGTTGACCACCTAGAAGGCAAACTGTTTGTCGACTATCTGTCGAATCTGAAGCGACAGCGCATCCGCAAGCAGCTCGAAAAGCAACATCGCCAGCAGCAAAAAGCCTGACTGATTGATGAGTCATAAGCCGCTACGCCTCATTTTTGCCGGCACCCCGGAATTTGCCGGAGCTCACCTTGATTATCTGCTCGGTTGTGATGGTCTGGATGTTGTGGCTGTTTACACGCAGCCGGATCGACCCGCGGGTCGCGGTAAAAAACTGACAGCCAGTCCAGTCAAACAGCTTGCACAGGAGCATCAGCTATCGGTTCACCAGCCGCAAAGCCTGAAAAGCCCGGAGGCACAACAGCAGCTTGCTGCGTTGCAGCCGGATGTGATGGTGGTGGTTGCCTATGGACTGATTCTGCCGCAGGCAGTGCTTGCAATACCGGTGCACGGTTGTATCAATGTGCACGCGTCGTTATTGCCGCGTTGGCGCGGGGCAGCACCCATCCAGCGTGCTATTGAAGCGGGTGATGGTGAAACCGGCATAACGATTATGCAGATGGACAGCGGTCTGGATACAGGTGATATGTTGCACAAAGTAACTTGCCCGATTGGAGAGACAGAGACCGCCGGGCAGTTACACGACCGCCTGCTCGAACTCGGTGGACCGGCTCTTCATGACGTATTGCAACAGATACAGACCGGACAGTTGATACCTCAGCCCCAGGATAGCAGCCTGAGTACCTATGCCGATAAAATTACCAAGGCAGAAGCACGGCTCGATTGGCAGGACGGTGCCGATGAACTGGCGCGCAAATGTCGGGCATTTAATCCGTTTCCCATCGCTTTCTTTGAATTGGAAGATAAAAATGTTCGAGTCTGGAAGGCGCAAGTGTCAGATGGTGCTACCGCTGGCACACATCGGCCAGGAGAAATTGTCAGTAGTGACAAAAACGGTATTGTTATTGCCTGCGGTGAGGGACAGCTGTGTTTACAGGAATTGCAAATGCCGGGTAAAAAGCCGATGGCCGTCGCAGCCTTGTTAAATGCTTCACGCAAGCAATTTGCCCCGGGCCTGGTACTCGCGTGAGCCGCAAACAAAAAAACAACGTCCGTACCGAAGCCGCAAAAGTCGTATCAGTCGTTATGCGGCAGCGGGGTTCACTCGATACGTTGTTAGCAGAAGCCACGAAACGTATTGAGCAAAGTGAATATGGGTTTCTCCAGGAAATCTGTTATGGCACACTGCGCCACTTTTTTTCCTTGCAGGCGCACATTAATCAATACCTGAAAAAACCGCTGAAAGATAAAGATAGTGATGTACTTGCACTGTTGTTAACGGGTGCTTATCAATTGTCCTATATGCGTGTGCCGGATTACGCAGCGATCAACGAAAGCGTCAGTGCCGCGGTGCTATTAAATAAACCCTGGGCAAAAGGGCTGGTTAATGCGGTGCTGAGAAAAGTTAAAGATGCTCAGGAACCACAGCTTAAACCTGCCGACAAGGCGGATCATCCGCTGTGGTTGTATAAAAAAATTCGTGCTGCGTGGCCTGACGAGGCAGAGAGTATTTTTGCAGCGAATAATTTGAAAGCGCCTATGACACTGCGCGTGAACCTGTCGCGGTTAAGTCGTGAGAAATATCTGGAGCAGTTACAGCGGGTAGAGATTGACGCAGAAAAAACAGCTTTTAGTGAAGCGGGCATACAACTTTGCGAAGCGGTTGATGTAGAGCGGTTACCGGGTTTCAGCGAAGGAGATGTTAGCGTTCAGGATGAGGCTGCGCAACTTGTGGCACCACTGCTGGAACTGGAGCCAGGACTGTCGGTGCTGGATGCCTGCGCGGCACCTGGTGGTAAAACCTGCCACATGCTGGAAAGTGTTACAGAGTTAAAGGTAACCGCGCTTGACTGTGAAGAGCATCGCCTGCAACAACTTGAAGAAAATCTTCAGCGTCTCGGTGTGTCGGCAAAAACAGCCTGCGTTGATGCGGCACAACCTCAATTGTGGTGGGAGGCGATCAACACAGGTGAGCAGTTTGATCGTATCCTGCTGGATGCACCTTGTTCGGCAAGTGGGGTAATACGCCGTCATCCGGACATTAAATTACTGCGCCGAGAAACCGATATTGTTGCATTGGTTGAAACTCAAACCATGCTGCTTGAGGCACTGTGGCCACTGTTAAAACCCGGTGGAAAATTGCTCTATACAACCTGTTCTATTCTGCCGGAAGAGAACGAAGAAGTTGTTGCATCTTTTTTGGCAAAAGCGGATGATGCTATGGTAAGTGCCCTTGATGTGGAGTGGAATCAGACTGTCAGCAAGGTGACAAAAACAGCGCAACCGGAAAAGTCAGCACAAAGCGGTTGTCAATTGTTGCCACAACAAAACGGCTATGACGGATTCTATTTTGCCCGACTTATCAAGACAGCACCTCCGGGAAAGGCAGATTCGATTTGAACATTGAATCAAACCTGACAGCAGCTAACACAAGCGGGCAATTCGGTAGCGGTGTCGACAATATAGACCGATAGATAAATGCAATGAAGATTATTATTCTCGGCGCAGGCCAGGTGGGTGGAACACTGGCGGAACACCTTGCCAGCGAGGCCAACGACATCACGGTTGTCGATACGTCCAACGAAAATTTACACGAACTGCAAGACCGTCTGGATCTGCGTACAGTGTCCGGTATGGCATCACACCCCTCGGTACTAAAGCAGGCTGGCGCTGAAGATGCTGACATGCTGATTGCGGTTACCAATAGCGATGAAGTGAACATGATCGCCTGTCAGGTGGCCTACAGTATGTATCGTACACCGACAAAGATTGCCCGGGTGCGTTCAGCAGACTATTTTGATATCCATTCGCTATTTAAAAACGAAGCAATCCCTATTGATGTACTGATTCGTCCGGAGCAATTGGTCACGGATAACATTGCGCGCTTGATTGATCATCCAGGCGCTTTGCAGGTACTTGATTTTGCCAATGGCCTCGTTCAGCTAGTGGCCGTGCGTGCCATTCTGGGTGGGCCGTTAGTGGGGCAGGAATTACAAAATCTGCGCGAGCATATGCCGTCAGTTGATTCCCGTGTTGCTGCTATCTATCGCCGTGGCAGAGCCATTGTGCCGAAAGGACACACAATAGTAGAGCCGGATGATGAAGTATTTTTTATTGCCGATCGCAATGATATTCGCTCTGTAATGAGTGAGCTGCGCAAAGTTGAAAGCACATACAAAAGAATTATTATTGCCGGCGGTGGCAACATCGGTGCCGGGTTGGCAAAGGTCAAGGAAAGTCGCTACCAGGTAAAAATTATCGAGTTCTCGGAAGCGCGCTGCCAATATCTGTCAGAACAACTCGATAAAACTATTGTGTTGCACGGAAGTGCGTCGGACAAGGAACTGTTACTTGACGAGAGTATAGAAGATACCGATGTGTTCTGTGCGCTAACTAATGACGATGAAGCCAATATCATGTCTTCAATGCTGGCAAAACGACTCGGCGCAAAAAAAGTTATGGCGCTTATCAGTAAACCCGCTTATGTAGATCTGGTTCAGGGGGGTGAGATTGATATTGCAATTTCACCGCAACAAACCACAATCAGTAGTTTGTTAACTCATGTGCGTCGCGGAGACATTGTTAACGTGCACTCTCTGCGCCGTGGTGCAGCCGAGGCGATCGAAGTAATTGCTCATGGAGATCAACGCTCGTCCAGAGTTGTAGGTCGCATGATCGAGGAAATAGATTTGCCTGAGGGGGTGACAATTGGTGCATTGGTACGAGACGATGATAATGGACATTCAAAAGTATTGATTGCTCATCATGACCTGATTATAGAGTCGGGTGATCATGTTATCGTCTTTTTAACCGATAAACGTAGAATGAATGAAGTTGAGCAACTGTTCCAGGTTGGTTTCAGTTTCTTCTAGCCGGAGCGCATAGCTGTGCACTTTACAATTACCGCAAAAATTCTCGGCATGTTGCTGATGTTATTCAGCATTACGCTGTTGCCGCCAATGGCGATTTCGTTGTGGTATGACGACGGTGCATTGCCAGGCTTTATTACGGCGTTCTATTTAATTTTCACTACGGGAGTTTTTCTCTGGTTCCCGACGCGTCGCTATCGGCAAGAAATGCGCACACGCGATGGATTTTTTATTACGGTTTTGTTTTGGTGTGTGCTGGGGCTTGTCGGCGCATTGCCGTTCTTTCTTGCAGAACAGCCTGAGCTATCTATTACCGATTCTGTATTTGAATCCATGTCCGGCTTAACGACAACAGGTGCAACGGTGATTACGGGTCTTGATCAGTTGCCTCGATCTATCCTGTATTATCGTCAGCAGCTACAGTGGTTAGGTGGTATCGGTATTATTGTTATTGCTGTGGCGATTTTGCCGATGCTCGGTATCGGGGGTATGCAGCTTTATCGTGCCGAGGCGCCAGGCCCCGTCAAGGATTCAAAACTTACTCCACGTATAACTGAAACTGCAAAGTCGTTGTTCCTGATTTATGTTGGGTTAACGGTAGCGTGTATGGGCGCCTATTGGCTAGCGGGTATGAGTTTGTTTGATGCATTGGCCCACAGTTTTTCAACGGTGGCAATTGGTGGTTTTTCAACTCATGATCAAAGTATTGGTTATTTTGATAGTCCGGCGGTGATGTTGGTGGCAACGTTTTTTATGCTGTTGTCAGGCATTAACTTTGCTTTGCATTTTTTTGCCTGGCGTAATTATAGTGTTACACATTATTTTCGCGATCCGGAGGTCCAGTTCTATCTGGTGATTATTGGGTTGGCTTGTGTGGTTGCCTGTCTGTATCTATTTTTCTCCGGTACGTTTGATTTTAACGACAGTATTATTCACGGCATCTTTCAAGTGGTTTCGATTACGACGACAACCGGATTTGTCACCGATGATTTTTCTATGTGGCCGACATTCCTGCCGTTTATGTTGTTCTTTCTTGCATTCATGGGTGGTTGCGCTGGCTCTACTGCTGGTGGCATGAAAGTTGTCAGGGTATTGTTGATACTCAAGCAAGGTTTGCGGGAAATCTACCGGCTGATACATCCGAATGCGGTTATCCAGGTCAAGCTTGGGCACAAAACAGTGCCGAATCGCGTTATTGAAGCCGTATGGGGATTTTTATCTGTTTATGTTTTTACTTTTGTCATCATGCTGCTTGCATTGGAAGCAACCGGGCTTGATGCGATTACTGCGTTTACTGCAGTGGGTGCGTGTATTAATAATCTTGGCCCGGGCCTCGGTGGTGTCGCACAGCATTATGGTGATATTAATAATGCGTCGAAGTGGGTGTTGTGTTTCGCCATGCTGCTTGGGCGACTGGAAATCTTTACACTGCTGGTACTGTTTACACCAATGTTCTGGCGCCGTTAGTGCGGTTTCACAGTTTTGGAGACCGGCGTCACAAAACAGTTAAAAAACCACCAGCATGTGAACTCTGTCAATTTATTTTGCTCGCAAGGGGCGTAGTCTAAATCAAACCTTAACAGGAAACACATAGAAGTATCGGGTTTCGGGAGGTTTGATATGCAGGATTTTTTAGCCAAAGTGATTTTAGTATTTGTTGTTTGTGTTGCTCTTACAGGTTTTGCGTCGCAGGTTTTAACAAGTGATCGTAGCCCTGCCGCTGTCGCAGCGATTGAAGCCGTTGATATATAAACGCACGCGAGTAGACAATCGGTAACAATTCACAAAATCACGAAAAAGAGACTCTGGTTCGGATATTCTCAGTTACCGGGTTTCAATACGGTCGCTATAGTGCGGTAACTTAAGAAGCGGCACTCAGGTTTTAATAACCTCTTGATCAGTAGCAATGTAATCAAGAGGGATGTCCCAGGCTTCACAAGCTAGGAAAGCCTCTTCCTGGCACTTATGAGCAAGTCCAATTAATACCACGGACTTGCTCTTTTTTTTGTCTGTCCGTTGTTTGAAAGCAAAGGTGCGATCATAAAAACCGCCACCCATGCCGAGACGATTGCCCCGGCGGTCAAACCCGACAAGGGGCATGAGTACCAGATCCAGTGCCCAGGCAGGTAAGCGTGATTTTTCGCATGGAGGCTCGAGAATATTGAAATAGTTGAGCAGCAGTTCGTCGCCGCTACGATAGCGCACAAACCATAAGTTATTGTGCTTGAATGGATTCAGCACCGGTAAATAACATTCCTTACCCATTTTTTCAGCGGCGATTAACAGAGCGTGTGGGCTGATTTCACCATCAGCGGCAAGATAGAAAGCAATGCGTTTACTGCGTAAAAATACCGGATGGCTGCGCAACCGTTTTAACAAAGCCTGACTGGCTTTGCTTTGCTCGAATGGAGATAGTGCGTTACGTCGGGCGCGCAGTTGTTTGCGTAGGGAAGCACGCCCTGGAGAGGTATTCACAATAATAGACAGATCCGGAATAAAAAAGGAATTATGCAATCAACAGGTAGGTTAAGGAAGATCCCAAGGTGCCGCTGTTGGCATTGCCTTGAACCCGACGGTTCAAGGGGGAGAAACTGTCATGCATAAGGCTTTCCGTCACGCGGACATGCACACCAACATCACGAGTTAATCCCTGGATAAAGTTTATCGGCTCAAGAACGTGCCAACTGGCAAACACCCGAGGAACTTATGCCAAAGTATAAGGGAAAACGTGCAGGGTTTAATGTTAAATTTTTTTGAAAAAAGCCTTGAAATAGGGAATGTCAAGGCAGTTTGGGCTGAGTAGTATCCTAGAGTTGTAGCTGACTCTGTCCACCGAGCGCCTTGGTAATTTTGTCAGTCAGGCGTTGTAACTGGGCCTGATTGGAGCCCTTGACAGCGCCTTCCTGTAGTAGCTCGTGGGTAATGTTCAGCGCTGCCATCACCGCAATGCGCTCAAGACCGATAACATTGCCGCTGCTTTTGATTTCACGCATCTTTTCATCGAGGAAACGGGCTGAGTGGAGCAGGGAATCCCGTTCCTCCGGTGGGCAACTAACCTGATAATCGCGGTCGAGAATTGTGACATTCACAGCGTTGTCGCTCATGGTTTATGCCCCCTGAATTTGAGTTTCCAATGCGCGCAGACGGTCAATCATTGCTTCTACCCGGGTGCGGGCAACCTCATTCTTTTCAATCAACCTTGAACGCTCCTTGATCCAGGAGTTTTCCCGGGAACGAAGGTTAGCGTTTTCTTTTTCCAACTGCGTGCAGTGGTAGATTAACTGATCAATCTGGTGTTCGAGAGAATTCAATTGTTCGTCGGCCATTGTTTTGCAATTTTGCCCTGTTTCACAGTTCCATGAGCCCCTAACTATAAAAGATCAATGCATATAGGGTCAATCATTTAAGGTCGCTTGTTAAAGTAATTCCTTAGCATCTTGTGACATAGTCGTGTTGTTTACCTGCGGTGAGCGCGGGATGACCCCGCCTTCCGGGGGTGTTAGGATGCGCGGTAATTTCCCGAACCCTGAAACCCCTGTGGCAACACCTGATTTTGACAGTCTTTGTGATATTTTTTCTGATAATCCGGTTATCGGACAGAATCCGGCGGAGCTGCATGGGCTTGGCTGCGGCATTCTTGCGGCCGGTTTTAACCCGGGCCCGGAACATTGGCTTGACCAGGTGATGGAGTACTGGGGGCTCGATGCTATTGAGGAGCACCAGCGCTCACCGCTGTATGAGCTTTTAGAATCTAGTCAGCACTTACTATCAAAAGATGCCTTTGAATTCCAACTCTGCTTGCCGGACGACGAGGTTTATGGGCTTGCCGAGCGACTGGATAGCCTGAGCAGCTGGTGCGTTGGTTTTCTACATGGCTTTGCCGCTTTGCAGGCAGACCTGTCAGAAGAAGCGGAAGAATTAGTAACCGATATGACGGAAATATCCCGTCTCGAAATTGATTGTGAAGAAGATGACGAAAGCGAGGGCTACTATATCGAGCTTGTAGAATTCGTACGCATGGCAGCGGTAAGTTTGTTTATGGAATATGCGCCGAAGCAGGAGGAATCGCAGCATGTCCGCCATTAAAAAAGCAAAAACAAAAGTAATCAAACCAAAAAAACTTGCTATCTCCGCAGCGGAGTTTGCCCGTCGCCGTCGTGATCTTATGGCGTGCATGGAGCCAAATAGTATTGCGATTATTCCCGGTGCGCGAGAGGTGCGTCGTAACGGCGATGCCGAGTACGCCTTTCGCCAGGACAGCGACTTCTATTATCTCAGTGGCTTTCCAGAACCCGAAGCGGTAGCGGTGTTGATTCCGGGCCGTGAGCACGGTGAATATGTACTATTTTGTCGCGAGAAAGATGCCACGAGAGAGTTGTGGACGGGCTATCGCGCCGGGCAGGAAGGTGCTTGCCAGAATTATGGCGCCGACGATGCGTTCCCGATTGGTGATATCGACGAAATTTTGCCAGGTCTTATAGAGGGCCGTGAGCGTGTCTACTATTCCCTTGGTAAAGATAGTGAGTTTGATCGTCATGTTATGGAATGGGTTAATACGATTCGTTCAAAAGTACGTGCAGGTGCGATTCCACCGGGAGAGTTCCTCGACCTTGACCACTTTCTCCACGAGCAGCGTCTGATCAAAAGCGCAGGCGAACAAAAAATTATGCGTGAGGCGGGTAAAATTTCCGCGCGTGCTCATACGCGTGCTATGCAGATTTGCCATCCGGGCATGCGGGAGTTTCAACTCGAGGCTGAGATTCTGCATGAGTTTGCCATGGCTGGAGGGCGATACCCGGCGTATACGTCTATTGTCGGTGGTGGTGAAAATGCCTGCGTACTGCATTACACAGAGAATGCAGCCGAACTCAATGATGGCGATCTCGTACTGATTGATGCGGGCTGTGAGCTGCAACACTATGCTGCTGATATTACCCGTACCTTTCCGGTTAACGGCAAGTTTAGCAAGGAGCAACGTGCGCTTTATGAAATTGTGCTCGCCGCACAACAGGCGGCGTTTGACACAATCAAACCGGGCAACCACTGGAATGAGCCACACGATGCAGCGGTTAAAACCATTACCCAGGGGTTGATAGACCTCAAGTTGCTCAAAGGTGGTTTGAAAAAGAATCTCGAAAAAGGAGCATACCAGGATTTTTATATGCATCGCACCGGCCACTGGCTTGGTATGGATGTACACGATGTTGGCGACTACAAGGTTGGCAATGAGTGGCGAGTGCTTGAGGCGGGTATGGTATTAACGGTGGAGCCGGGAATTTATGTGAGTCCGAGTAATCAGGATGTCCCGGCCAGGTGGCGCGGTATTGGTATTCGCATTGAAGATGATGTACTTGTGACAAAACAGGGGCATGATGTATTAACGGATGGTGTACCCAAAGCCGTCGATGAAATTGAAACACTGATGGCCGCAAGTCGTTAACACTATTATGGTGATGCTTTGGCAGACGGGTTACATAACGTGAACGACAAAACACAGGATATTGCCATTGTGGGCGGTGGTTTGGCTGGCGCAAGCCTGGCGTTGTTGCTGTCACATCACTTGCCACAATTAAAGATCACCCTGATCGAATCGTTTCCGTTGTTTAATTCGGACAATGAGAAAAGTTTGCCGAGTTATGATGATCGCTCTTCGGCTCTGTCGTTGGGCAGTTGTCGGATTTTGCAAACCCTGACTATCTGGTCACAACTGAAACCATATTTAACAGCCATTGAGAAAGTCCATGTTTCCGATCGCGGTCACCCTGCAGGCACACTGCTTGATTACCGTGAGCTTGACGATATCAGTGATGAAGAAGCGTTGGGTTATGTTGTTGAAAATCGCCACCTTGGTCAGGTGCTGTTATCGGCATTGGCGCAGCAGAGCAATATTGACACCATTAGTCCGGCTACCGTTGCTGAGGTAACACCGCAGGCCGATGAAGCACAGCTGGTAATCAGACAGGGTGATAAACAGCAGCGCCTTGCGGCAAATCTGATAGTGATTGCTGATGGAGCTCACTCGAGCCTGCGTGAAAAGCTTGGCATTGCTGTAGAAAAGAGTGACTATGGTCAGGTGGCTGTAATTGCCAATATTACTTCAAGCGGCTATCACGATGGGGTTGCCTATGAACGTTTTACCGATTCGGGCCCCATGGCGTTGTTACCGTTAGGCGACTTTAACGATGAGCATCGCTCAGCATTGGTTTGGACTGTAGATAGTGACCGTGAAGCAGATGTGGTTGCAATGAGTGACGAAGCCTTTTTACAAACTATCCAGCAGCGTTTTGGCAACCGCCTTGGTTTTTTTACCCGGGTGGGAAAGCGCCACATCTATCCGCTTGCTCTCTACAAAGCCAAAGAGCAGATACGACGCCACATCGTTTTAATGGGTAACGCCGCTCATGCCATGCACCCGGTTGCGGGACAGGGTTTTAATCTTGCTCTGCGTGATTGCTCTGCGCTTGTTGATACACTATGTGATGCGACAGTGCGCGGACAATCCCCTGGGGAACTTGACGTACTTAATCACTATTTGTCGCGACAAGACCTGGATCAGGAAAAAACTATTGGTACGAGTCATTTGCTGACCCTGCTATTTTCAACGGCCGAGACCTTGCCCGCCTTTGCGCGCAATACCGGTCTGTTCGGTTTAAATTTTTTACCGGGTATTAAAGCCTGGTTTGCGCGCCAGGCTATGGGAGTTGCCGGTAATCGAAGCCAGATTGCGCAACCTGCATCATCTACTGCTGCGGAAAAGAGAATCAAATGACAAGTTCGGAACAACAGCGCTATGACATCATCATCGTGGGTGCAGGCATGGTCGGTACGGCGCTTGCGTGCAAGCTTGCGCAACAAAACCCTGCGCTGCAAATTGCTGTCGTTGAAGCGCAGTCATTCAAGCCGGGCTACAGTGAGTCTGCTTTTGATCCACGTGTAGTGGCATTGACCCTGGCCTCCCAGCATCTGTTGGATGATATCGGCGTATGGCCAGCCATTGTGGCGACACGGATCTGCCCTTATACGCGCATGCATGTCTGGGACGGTACCGGTACTGGTTCCATTGATTTTGACTGCCGCGAGATTTCTGAGCCGGCACTAGGTCATATCGTTGAAAACTCGATCATTGTTGAAGCACTGCTTGATAAGCTCGATACATACAATAATGTTGAACTATTGTGCCCGGCGGTGGTTTCTGCACTGAACTCACCGGAGGTTGGTGGGTTGACCGCAATTATTCTTGAAGACGGTAGCACGCTACGTGCGCCGCTGTTGGTGGCAACGGACGGTGCGAATTCACCGGTACGCAGTATGGCAAACCTTAACACCAGGGAGTGGGATTATGGTCATACGGCTATTGTTGCAACGGTAACCACGGAGCTTTCCCACGAATATATGGCGCGGCAGCGCTTTACGGAAAATGGCCCGCTGGCGTTTCTTCCGCTGCAGGGTGAAACAGAAGCAGCCGCTACACATTGCTGTTCTATTGTCTGGTCGGTAAAAACAGCGCGAGCCAAACAACTCCTCGTGCTTGATGATGATCGCTTTATGGCGACGCTTGCAGCAGAGTTTGAATATAAGCTCGGGCAGGTAACCGGTATCAGTGAGCGCTACAGCTTTCCTTTGCGTCAGCGTCACTGCAAGGATTATTTCAAGCCAGGAATTGTAGTGGCTGGTGATGCGGCTCATACGATACACCCGCTCGCAGGGCAGGGGGTAAATCTCGGTTTGCAGGATGTTCAGGCACTGGCGGAAGAGATCCATCGGGCACAACAGCGCCAGATTCCGCTATCGGATCTGTCGATATTACAGCGCTACCAGCGCCGTCGCAAAGGGCCCAACCTTGCAATGATGGCAGTGATGGAAGGTTTTAAACAGTTGTTTGACCAGGATGCCCTGCCACTACGCTGGCTGCGCAATGAAGGTATGAAACAAGTTGACCGTGCGGGTGTATTTAAAAGCCGCATTATCAGGGAGGCGATGGGCCTGTAGCTCTGTGTTTGTAGAACCACGTGAAAAATCGTGTGTTCAGGCTCATTTGTCTGTAGAGTAAAAATCCTGAAGCAGGGGTTTGTAAAAAGAAGAAACAGCAGCAGTGTTAGATACCATTTACCGGGCTGAAACCCCGGAAAGTATTGAGCTTGAAGCAGAACTTGCCGGGCCGGTGGTGAGGGTGCTCGCCTATACAATTGATTTGTGTTTTCGCCTTGTTGTACTGACGGTCATTGGTACCGTTATGCAAATCTTCGGTAACGTCGGCCTGGGGCTGATGATGATTATTACATTTTTAATGGAATGGTTTTATCCGGTTGTGTTTGAAGTGATGAGGAGGGGTCAAACGCCGGGTAAAAGCCTGATGGGAATCACCGTGGTTAATATCGACCTGACACCTGTGAGCTGGAGCAGTTCTGTGGTGAGAAATCTGTTACGCGTGGCAGATTTTATGCCGTTCTTCTATATGGGTGGTCTGATTAGTATGTCGGTAAGTCGCCACTTCCAACGCTTTGGTGATTTTGCAGCAGGCACTCTCGTTATTTATAAAAAAGATCGCGATGTTAAGCTGACTTTGCCCGACGTGCAGGCAGTCCCACCGCCTGTTGCCCTGGACCTTGAAGAGCAGCAAGCGTTGATTAATTTCACACAGAGACATCGACAGTTGTCGCAGCCACGGCAGGAAGAGCTGGCCATGGTGCTTGAAAACTTCGGTAATAAAAAAAGTGAATCCCGCATTACTTACTTGCGCGGTATAGGAAACTGGTTGCTTGGCGATCGCTAGGAACGATTATGAAACAGCAGGACTTTGAAAACCGCTATCAAAATGTCTGGCAAGAGCTTGAGCAGCAACTTGAACCAGTCAAGAAAAAGGGCAAGGGTAAAAACAAACCGAAGCCGATACAAAGGAAAAATCAGCCCGATCTGTACCGCCAGATTTGTCACTTGTTGTCACTGGCGAAGCAGCGACGCTATAGCCGTTATTTGCTTGACCAACTCAACCAGCTTGCGGTGACATCACACCAAAATCTTTATCAATACAACCGACAACATAATTTCCATATATTGCGCTTTATTATTTTGCAGTTTCCGCAAACCTTGCGCAAAAATGCCACGTTTGTCTGGATTGCACTCGCGCTGTTATTTGTTCCCGGTTTTATCCTGTGGTACTTGTGCTATACCACAGACGATATGATTTACAGTGTAATGCCGGTTGAACAAGTGCGCACAATGGAAGCGATGTATGAGCCTGGCACCAAGGCTCTAGGCAGAGAGCGGGGTTCCGATACGGATTTTGTGATGTTTGGCCATTATATACAAAACAATATTGGTTTGAGCTTTCAAACCTTTGCCAGTGGCATACTGTTTGGGATAGGCAGTATCTTTTTTCTTGTTTACAACGGCTTATATATTGGCGCGATCTTTGGTCATATGACCCAGATTGGTTATCACGATACGTTCTTTCCATTTGTTTCCGGCCACGGTTCGTTTGAGCTTACTGCCATTGCCTTTAGCGGAGCGGCGGGGCTGATGCTCGGTAATGCACTTATCCATCCGGGACAATTGAGCCGGGTGGATGCCCTGAGAGAAACCGGTAAGGAAGCTATTATCATTATGTACGGTGCGGCATTGATGCTATTAATTGCCGCATTTATAGAGGCTTTCTGGTCATCAAGCTCTACTGTGCCTAACGAAGTGAAATATGGCGTTGGGGCGTTTTTGTGGTTGGTCGTTATCGTGTATTGCGTGTTTTCAGGGCGAGGCAGTCAGGTTGGATCTTGATAAGATAGTCATCAGCCCGCGCTTGCGCAACGGTTGGGAAGCAATAGACCTCGGTGTCAGTCTCGCCAGAGAGTGGTGGCGAATATTGTTTCTCTCCTGGGCGTTGCCGAGCCTCGTATGCTACCTGCTACTATGCGCCTTGCTAATTGATAAATTATGGCTTGCCTGGACAATTACCTGGTGGTTAAAGCCACTGTGGGATCGAATTCCACTTTATATTGCGAGCCGCCTGTTGTTTTCTGGCGAGGTAAAGCTGCGCGAAGTTTTTAAACAATTGCCTTCCATCTTTAAAACCGACTTGATTCTTGCACTAACAATACGCCGCCTGAGCTTGACACGCTCATTTGACTTGCCGGTTACCGTGCTGGAAAACCTGCGTGGTCAGGTGCGCAGAAAGCGTTTAAATGTTCTGCAACTTGGTAATACAGATAAAGCAGTGTGGCTGACGATCGTGTGCTTTTTAATGGAGATGGTTGTCAGCTTTGGCTTTGTGGCATTTGCCATGTGGATGGTGCCGCAAACGATGAATGTAGACCTCTGGGACATACTTGAAAGTGACGCAGTAGCGTATGAGTTTCTTTTTAATACATTGAGCTTTGTCAGTATGACATTGATTGCACCGTTTTATGTGCTCGGAGGTTTCGCGCTTTACATCAATCGCCGTATTGACCTTGAAGGCTGGGATATCGAGATTCGTTTTCGTAAGCTTGAGCAGCGCTTTGAAAAGCTATCAAGTGCAGGACAGGGCTAGAAAGATGAACAGTTTGCGTTTGCCAATACTGTTGTTGCTCTTGTTGTTTGGCTACCCCGTACTGTCCCAGGATATTGGCGAAGCAGACATGGAAGAACAGTCTGTTACTGCTGAATATTCCCGTGAAGTAATTGAAAAAATCTTCAAGGGAGAGGATTTTTATAGTGAAGAAACCGCTCGCGCCTGGCGTTTGCGAGAGGGCTTGTTCGACAACGATAAAGATAAGGAAGAAGAAGTCGACGAAGACAGTTTTACCTGGCCTGACTGGATTATCGATATGATTGAGGAAATTGAATCCTGGTCAATTGATTTTTCGGGGTTTATTGAATGGCTATCTTATGGACCAAACCTGTTGGAATTTCTACTTTGGATTGTGGTGGTGTCACTACTTTTATACCTGTTGCTGCATTATCGGCAGGAAATCAGGCGCTGGATAAAAATTGGTGGCAAAGGCAAAAAAGCCACACACGATGCGCCAGATATTTTGTTTGGGCTTGATGTGCGTGAAGAAAGCCTGCCAGATGATGTGCCAGCACAGGTAATGCAAATGTGGTTGTCGGGTCAGCAGCGTGAGGCCTTGAGTCTGCTGTTCCGTGCCACATTATCGCGACTAATTCATAAGGGTGACTTCAGGTTTTATGACGGCCACACAGAGCAGGAATGTGCTGACCTGGTAGCTATCCGGGGCATTAAGCCGTTGAGTAACTATATGTATTCGCTGACAAGTGTCTGGCAAAAGCTTGCCTATGGTCATCGTTTTCCCGAGCAAGGTGTTGTTGAGAATTTTTGTGAACACTGGAATGCCGTGCTCGACTTGCAGGAGCAACAGGAGGAAAGGATCTCGTGAATGTTCGCGTTGTTTTCCTGCTGCTGACACTATTGATCACGCTCTGTGTATCCGTTTTTTTTCGGTACTTTGAATCCTACGAAAAAACCGAGGAGAGCGGCTGGAGTGTTAAAGCCTGGCGTAATCCAATGTTGGCGGCACAACAGTACCTTGAACAACTCGGTGTGGAGCGTGTTGATACCACCAATCGTCTGGAATCACTCGGTAATCTGAATGGCTATGACAGCGTTTTTATCAGCAATGCTCGCCATATTGTCAGCGAGCGACAAACCGAAAATCTGTTGAACTGGGTTGATCGGGGCGGGCACCTTGTTGTGGCAATGGGACCGGTTTCAGAAGATGAGCACCCGTTGCTGGATGTGTTTTCTGTGACACTTGATTCAAATTACTATGATGATGAGTGCGGCTGTGAGGAAGAAGACGAAGACTATCCGGAGGAAGGGGAGGATAATAGTGAAGACGAGGAAGACAGTGAAGAGATAACACCGCAAAAAACCCTCTCGGAACGTATGCGTGAGCACAATGAGAAAGTATTCGCCAAGCGTGAAGGTACTGATAGCCTTGATCCGGAAGAGCGCACAGTGGAAGAAAGTCCTGAAGAAGAGAGTCAGGGTCCGGAAACTGCTGCTGATAGTGAAGCAGGAGAAAATCAGACGGGAGATGGCATAGTAGAAGACTGGGAGGTCACAGAAGAAGATGAAAACGATGGCATGGTACGCCTTACCTTTAGTGATATAGAAGAAACACTCGTTATTGATTTCAACACTTATCGAACTATTGAGCACCCCTGGCTGTACGAAGACGACGATGTTAATGAATATGATATTGACTATCGAAAACCGAGTTACTGGAAAGGAGCGGACGGTGCTGTGAGCTTTATGCAGTTTGATTATGGCGACGGCGTTGTGACATTTATCTCAAACAATATCTGGTCAAACTGGGAAATTGAGGAACATGACCACGCATATTTGTTGTGGCTGTTTGCACCAGAACGAAATGGCATGCTATTACTGTACGGCACTACTATGCCCTCACTGTGGGATTTATTGTGGAGACACTTTCCTGAATTTACCCTGGGGGCTTGGGTATTACTGGCGTTGTGGCTGTTCTATCGTATAAAGCGGTTTGGGCCGATTCGTAGTATTGATGTGACCCAGCGCCGCTCACTCGAAGAACACTTATCCATGTCGGGTCGTTATTATTGGAAAGAAAAGTGTTTTGATCATCTGGTAGGGCCCTTGCGCAAAATGATTTTACGCCAGGCTCCGCTGAACAATCTGTCAGAGAAAGAGTGTATTCTCTATTTACATGAACGGTGTGGCATAGAAGCGAATGAAATCAAATATGCCTTATATGACAATCTCGACCTTAACGAAGAGCAACTAACCCGGGTAATTTCCAATCTACAAACAATCAGGAAAGCGTTATGAGTGAAAATGAAATCAGCGATACGCAATGGCAAAGTGCAGTAGAAGCTATCCAGAAATTGCAAGTGCGCATTAATACCAGTCTCAAGGGACAAGCAGCGGTAGTGGATCAGGTACTGGTCGCCCTGCTGTCCAACGGCCATGTGTTAATAGAAGGTGTGCCCGGGCTCGGTAAAACCCTGCTGGTGCGCATTCTTGCAAGTTGCTTTAACGGCAGTTTCAAGCGAATCCAGTTTACGCCTGACCTGATGCCGGCCGATATCACCGGACACGCACTTTACGATATGAAGGAAGGACAGTTTCGCATCCGCCGCGGCCCGGTATTTACCAACCTGTTACTTGCTGATGAGATTAATCGTTCTCCAGCCAAAACTCAGGCGGCTTTGCTTGAAGTCATGCAGGAACAGCAAGTTACAATTGAAGGTAAGGCCCAGGCATTACCCAAACCGTTTATGGTACTGGCCACCCAGAACCCGATAGAGCAGGAAGGCACCTATCCGCTACCCGAAGCTGAACTCGATCGCTTTTTAATGAAAATTTTTATTGGCTACCCTTCGGCGGAAGAAGAAATTAACCTGACCAAAATGGTAACCTCGGAAATTAACGACGGCGGTTTTCTTAATGAAGAAGAGCCGTTGTTGAGTGCCGAGCAAATCACGACGCTGCAAAAAATTATTCCAAAAATTATTGTCGATGACGAAGTCATGGCCTATGCCGTACGCCTGGTGCGTGCCACACGGGAAAATACCGCTATCGTTAATGGTGCGGGCCCGCGTGCCTCAATTGCCCTGATTCGCTGTGCGCGGGCGCGGGCCTTGATGCGTGGTGAGAGTTTTGTATTGCCCGATGATGTGAAAGCCATGGCTCTGCCGGTGATGCGTCACCGCATCACATTATCGGCAGATATGGAAATGGAAGGCATGACTGCTGACCAGATCCTTGGCCGCATTCTCGATACCATTGATGCGCCGCGTTTATGAGGCCATCAAAACGCACCCTTGTTCTGATTGCCAGCTGGATGGCGTTTGCGCTGGTGTCAGGCCTGTCAGAATTCTGGTTGCCCGAGCCCTGGCCGGATTGGCTGGAGTTTGCCGCACGTGGTGCAGGATTGTTACTCGCGCTTGCTTTTCTGTGTGACTTTTTTTCGCGGCGTTGGGCTTGTCAGATTGATGCTGAGCGTATCTTGCCGGGTAGTCTCGCGCTTAATGCCCCCAACACTGTGACGCTGAAAATAACCCGGCTTGACCGGGGCGCACGCACGATAACCGTAACGGATCATTTTCCACAACAGGTAGATTGCCACGAACTGCCCGCCACCCTGAAGTTAAACGACGAGGGTGCGACGCTGAAGTACAAGGTTTATCCGACCAAACGCGGTGACGCGACCTTTGGCAAGATTGAGCTGCAAGTGCGTTCGGTACTCGGATTGTGGGACTTTTTTATTCGCTGTGGCTATGAGCAGTCCATTCGCGTTTATCCTGACTTTGCTGCGATTGTAAACTTTGAGGCACTGGGCAAGGATCAACAGGTTGGCCAGATGGGTATTCATATTTTACAGCGTCGCGGCGAAGGCCTTGATTTTCATCAGCTGCGGGAGTTTCGCGTCGGTGATTCACTGCGCCAGGTCGACTGGAAAGCAACATCGCGTCTGCGTAAACCGATTTCCCGCGAGTATCAGGATGAGCGCGACCAGGATATTATTTTTCTTATGGACTGCGGTCGTCGTATGCATACCAAGGACGGACAACTCAGTCATTTCGACCATACGCTTAATGCATTTTTGTTGATGAGTTATATTGCACTGCGTCAGGGAGATGCGGTCGGACTGATGACCTTTGCCGGACAGGAACGCTGGGTGCCACCGCTCAAAGGTAAAGAGAATCTCAGTCTGTTGTTAAATCGTGTCTATGACCTGCACAGTACCACCGAAGCGAGTGACTATTTACGGGCTGCACAGCAACTGACTGATCGCTTTCGCAAACGCTCACTGGTTATTGTAGTAACTAATATTCGCGAAGAGGATGATGATGATCTACAAGCAGCGGTTGCATTATTAAAACGCTATCACCTTGTGATGGTGGCAAGCCTGCGCGAAGGTATTGTCGAGAGCAGCCTTAACAAGCCAATACGCCATTTTGATGATGCGCTGTTACACAGCAGTGCGGCAGGTTGGCAATATCAACGTCAGCAAGTACTTGAACGTTTGCGTCATAAAGGCGTGATTATTGCAGACTCTTTGCCACATACGATGCAGATAGCGCTTGTTAATGAATACTATGCATTAAAAAGAAGCGGTCGTTTTTAAGCAATGGAAAACAGCCGCCTTTTACAACCGATCTGTCTTCTTGTGGTTGTTGCAGGTGTACTGTTTGTTTATGTCGTTGTTAATATTTATCAGACCGGCTTTGCGGACTTTCCAATTTTTATCAAAGCAACGCAACATTTTGTTGCTACGGGAGAGTTATATCCAAAAGATTTAAGCCTCTATGGCCCTGCAGCGGCTATTTATAAGTATCCACCGACTTTGTCATTGCTGATTCTGTGCTTACTTAAACTGGGTTTTGGTAAAAAAATCATTTTGCTGTTTTTCTTTGCTGTGCAGTTGATTGTCTATGTCGGATCGCTATGGCTTGCAATTAAACTGTTAAAACCAGAAAAAAGCCACGCATTATTTATTACTTTACTGCTTCTTGTTTCACTACTTCATGCACCGTTTTTTGAGACCCTGCACGGCCTGCAATTGGAAACGTTCATCCTGTTCTTTGTTTTACTGGCACTGCAAAGTTTTCAACAACAGAAAATGCTGGCCACCGGTTTAATATTAGCCGTGCCGGTAATGCTAAAAATCTACCCGCTATTTTTGCTGCCGTGGTTTATCTATCGCGGCGGGAAAAATATTCTGTTTGGCTTTCTAATCGGTAGCGGCGTTGTTGTCGCGTTATCCATGGTGGCTTTTGGTATTGAAGAAAATACCTGGTTTTATTCTGTATTGTTACCGGAAATGCTCTCGGAAAAAGCCCTGTTGATTAATGAAAATATGAACCTTGCGCGTTATTTTCGCGAGATTCCCTGGGTAAATGCCGCTACCGCTTTACTTTGTTCAAAGCTGGTTTTTGTTGGTTTTCTTGCTTATTTTGTTTTTACGATGGCTAAAAATAACTACCTTAAAATAGGAAGTGACATAGAAATTGAACTATCGCTAATGGTTGTGCTATTAATGCTCGCGATAACAAATAGCTGGTCGAACTATCAACTGTTACTATTGCTGCCGCTATGGGTGGCGATTAAATCTTGCACAAACGGTAGCGCAAATAAAGTAATAATCACGCTACTATGTGCAACAGTGCTATTGCTGTTTTTTTCGGAAAACTACCGCATTCACAACTTGCTATGGTTGCCGGAAAGTTTGCATAACGGTTTGGTAAACTTGCGCGGTATAGTGCCCGTTATGCTTATAGTATGTCTGCTATTAATAAAAGTACAAATTAATCAAGGCGCTAAAAAGCTAACCTGAACAGACCACTGGCTTTATCGCGCCATTTCCAGCACTTTATCCACGAGTTTGTTAATGCCCTCTGCGGCTTCTGAAATACGCCCGGCCAGCATATAGGCTGGTGTAGTAACGAGTTTGTTCTCTGTATCAATACAAAACTCACTTACCGGGCATTGCTGGTGGTCACCACCCATGGTATTAATTGCAGCAGCCGTATCGGCATCATTACCGATTGTACATCTTACGCCTTCACCGCAAATCGCAGCGGACATGGCCGGTGCAATACAGATCAAACCTATCGGTTTGCCTGCCTTGTGCATGGCCTGGGCAAAATACAGAAAATCTGCCTGCACACGCATCTCGGCACCATTCACGGCGAAGTCGCTGAGGTTTTTTGCTGCGCCAAAGCCACCGGGAACAATTAGTGCATCAAAGTCTTCTTCTTTCGCTTCGGTAAGTGGCTTGATATTACCGCGTGCGAGGCGCGCGGCTTCAACAAGGACATTGCGGCTTTCATCGGCCATCTCTTCACCCGTGGCATGGTTAATAACATGCATCTGCGGGATGTCCGGGGCAAAGCACTGTACATCGGCGTCACTCTGGTCGAGACGCAGCAAGGTCAGGGTGGCTTCATAAATTTCCGAGCCGTCGTAAACGCCACAGCCGGATAACACTACTGCTACTTTCTTGCTCATAATGGAATTCCCTGCATATCAGGTGGATTGGGTTAAATAATATGGTCAGGCAACAACGCCACTATCGTGCAGCTCGTTGCACGCGCTCTCACTATAACCGAGCTCTTGTAGTATTTCATCTGTATTGGCACCGAGTCCCACAGGCTTGCTGATATGATTATTTTCTGTACGGCTAAAGCGTGGCACGGGGCGCGGTTGCCAGACATCGTTATCTTCAACAAAGGTTCCGCGCGCCTGATGTTGCGGGTGATGTCTCACTTCACTCATGGTGAGAACCGGATAACAGCAGGCATTGCTGCCCTCAAAAACCGCTGCCCACTCATCGCGAGTTTTGGTTGCAATTACTGTGGCGAAGCGCGCTTTCATGGCCGGCCATTGCGCGGTGTCGTGTTGATCCGGCAAGTCGCTATCGGCAAGGCCGAGTCCCGCAAGCAGCTCGGTATAGAAGGGTGCTTCTATCGCACCAATGGCGACGTATTTGCCATCAGCGGTTTCATAAACATTGTAGAATGGCGCGCCGCTGTCGATCAGGTTGGTACCGGGTTGCTCCGACCAGTAACCTACCTGCTGTGCGGCAAATATCGGTGTCATCAGGTGGGCGGCGCCTTCGACGATAGCGGCATCAATGACCTGCCCCTGGCCAGAGCGGCTGGTTTCAAACAGCGCAGAAACCATGCCGAGAGCGAGAAACTGACTGCCTCCGGCAAAGTCTCCGACCAGTTGCAAGGGCACAGCGGGCTTTTCATTGACCCTGGCTATCGGGTGCAAGGCGCCGGCAATGGCAATGTAATTGAGGTCGTGCCCGGTCTTGTCTGCAAGCGGTCCGTCCTGTCCCCAACCGGTCATGCGTCCATAGACAAGCCGGGGATTGCGCTCAAGACAAATATCCGGTCCGAGCCCGAGCCTTTCCATCACGCCGGGCCGAAAGCCTTCAATCAAACCATCCGCTAAGGTAATCAGTTGCAGTGCGAGATCCTTGCCTCGGGCCGTTTTCAAATCGATACAAATGCAGCGCTTGTTGCGGTTCAATAAATCGAACTTGCCGGGATAGCTATGTATGCCGCCACCAGGCCGTTCTATGCGAATCACCTCTGCTCCCATATCGGCGAGTAACATGCTTGCATAGGGAGCCGGGCCCACATTGACCATTTCTACGAGCTTTACACCGCGTAAAGGGCCTGCCATAAAAGGTTCTCCGTCAAGCTGTTAGCATTGAAATACAATTGATACTATAGGCGCTTGCCAATAAAAGAAAAGCTATGGATAACCGTGACTTCTGGTTGCGGTTGTCGATAAGGCTTGAGTAATGGCGATAACATAAACGGCGGGGAGTCTGTTTGAAACATTTTCTTTTTTCTATTGTGCTGGGCCTACTTGTATTGGTGGTCATTGCCGGTATGTTCTACATGGCGCTACCCATGCTGGAATCCCGCTATGAGGAAAAAATTGTTGCACACCTCGCCGGGCAAATGACCGAGGAGCAAAAAAAGCACTACTACGAAACGCTGGTGCGAGATATGGCCGGCTTTTGGGAACCGGTACCTGAAGCGGATGTGGCGCGAGTTGGTCAGGCGAATACACAACAGATTTCCCATCAGGCTGAAGTGCAAATCAACAATGCGGGCATGCGCAGTGAGAAGGACTATGGCCCGAAGCCATCCAATACCTATCGTATAGTCTGTCTCGGTGATTCGTTTGTTTTTGGCGAGGCGGGAAAAGAGCAGGATCGCTTTTGTAATCAGATCGAAGATTTTTATCACGCAGAAAACATTAAGGTTGATGGCAAGCAAATAGAAACACTGGCGGTTGGACTTGGTAGCTGGACGACCGTGCAGGAAATGGCCTATATGAAAAGCCGTTTGAGTGCCTATGACCCCGATCTTATCATTGTACTGTCGACGGAAAATGATATTACCTCAAGTTCCGCAGTTAACGGCAAAGGCTTTTTAACCGGCGCATTCAGTCCGGAATTTCGCGATATGGGTACTGGTATCTATCGCAATGTCCAGGGCGCAGAGTTTGGTTATAACAACTACAATTTGTTGTCGTGGAATCTGTCGCCATTATCCGATCAACTGTGGCGTCGTTCTACTGCCTATATGAAAGAGCTAACCGGGCTACAACATCGCCGTGGCAAGAAAATTATTTTCTCTGTTCTCGATGTTGTGAAAAACTATTCGCGTAATTACCTTGATCACTATTATCAGGCTGACATTGATGCCCCGGTATTTTTTGCCAACTATATGCGCAACAAACACACTACCTTGCCCCATGACAGTCATCCGAATCGCCGCGGTCACCGCATTATGGCTAATCACTATATCCATGTACTCAATAAACTCGGCTGGATCGAAGTAAAAAATCTGCCAAAGCTGAATAAAAATCTGTCGATGGATATTAATCCTGAACTGGACAAGGAAGAACTTGTAGCGATAAAACAGAAAATGGTCGACAAAACCTTACGGGAAACGATCGTATTCGGCGAGTTCGATGCAATGACAATCAAGGCTATCCTTGGAGGTATCTTTCCGCAAAGCCGTGAAGGCAAGAGGCGCGATCTTATCTGGTCGGCGAACCAAAGCGCATTTTTAATGAAAAGCCCGTTGAATACGTCATCAAATGACAAGCCAAATTTTGAAATGGAAATTGATTTGCCAGCGCGAGCCGAGCTGTATCCAATGACTCTAACGTTGACCGTTAATGGCAAGCAGCAGAGGTTTCGTTTTACGCCTGCAGATGTCGGCACACAAACCTTGCGTCTGGAGCAAGTGCCGCTGAATAACGAGTTTGGTGTGGTAGAGGTGATACTACAATCCGATACACATTTTACTACGATAACCGACCATCGTATGAAGAGCGTTGCGTTGGTGAAAGCAACGCTGCTTTAACAAAATTTTATTTGAGCTATTAATTGAGGTAGTTTATGAAAATGTTTACTGTCTATTTGTCCGGTGAGATTCACACCGACTGGCGTGAAGAAATAAAACAGGGCGCAAAGCAACACGGGCTCGATATTACTTTTCTATCCGCAGTGACTGACCACGAGGCAAGCGATGCTGCGGGTGATTTATTGCAGCACTCGGGAACAGAGTTGCCGAGCTTCTGGCGTGATCATCGCTCATCAAAGGTTAACAATATTCGCACCAAAACCGCTATTGAGCGTGCCGATCTTGTTGTTGTGCGTTTCGGGGATAAATACAAACAGTGGAATGCGGCGTTTGATGCGGGCTACTGTGCCGCGAAAGGTATTCCCTATATTACCCTGCACGCGGAAGAGATCGTACATGCTCTCAAAGAAGTGGATGCACAGGCGCTGGCCTGGGCGACAACGACAGAGCAGGTAGTGGAAATTCTAAAATATACACTAAACACTTAACCTGTAATGGTTTAAACCTGTCCGTCGTCGGGCAACAAGAAAATTTTATCTACTGAGTTTGCAGAGTAGACATGGCTTGCTGGATATTATTCATAATCACAGCGGTTGCTTTCTGGTTTACCTCAGGTGATTTCTTGACAAATGACTGACCTATCGGACTGCCAAAAAAATCTACAATGGCTTGTAATTCTTCAACCGTATAGGACTCAACATAAATGGCTATCATGGGTTCGATCAGGGCATCCCAGCTCATCGCTTCTCTAAAATAGTTTTTAAACTGGTCATTATTCAGGGAAGGATTACTGGAAAAATTGGCAATATAGGATTCAACAACCAGCTCATGATTTTTCTTTGCTTCGGTAACTTCAAGCATTTCAAGCACTAAATCTCTTTTTTCATCGCCCTGTTCAGCAAACACTGAAAATGAACTGGCCATCAGAATGGCAAATAAAATAATAACTTTCTTCATGGAATCTCCCTGGATTGTTGGTGTGCCAGCCGAATAAACTGATAGGCAGGCAATTGAATGGTTACTGCCGCAAAACAGCGTAACATATTTGGCGACAGACAATTATGTTTGTTTGATATTTTGCTCTTGCTGTTTGCTATCAGGCCAGAAAAACGCGGTAAGGCCGAATAAAGCAATAAAGAACAGGCAAATAGCGATAACCTGGTTACTCTCCGACAGATGAAAAGAACCCCCGATATTGGCGGCGATAAGCAATAACAAAAAAGCAGCCAGTGACAAGATACCGAGCAAAATGCCCAAGGCTTTCGCTGCGGGATTTAGCCTCTCAAAAAACACCGAAGCAGCAATGACAAGGGATATAGCAATCACGGTCAACGGCCAGAAACTGATACCAAAAATGTAGATACCGTATAGACATGTCAGGCATGAAGTGACAGCAGTTAAAATTCGGAAAAGTTTGCTCAGCATAGCAATATTCTACACTGCCTTGAGTTTGTCTTTAACTATCCATAGATCATTGTTCAGCGTGGCTATTTCTATAGTAAATATCTATTTCAGCAAATAGCCGCTCTGCTGCTAAATGATAGCTCCGCGAATCTGCATAAGATGTATAAGTGTACGTCTCATAAAGCCATGGCGCCAACTTCTGCAGCGTCAGCCACTACATCTGCTGCTTCACCCAGATCAGCGGTATCAGCAGCGGCACTGCTACCTCCCCGTACAGCGGAACGTGCAGCAGCGTCATCAAGGCTGGATGAAGATGACGCGGAAGAAACAGACGCGCGACGAGCGGCCTGCTCATCAAGGTCAGGGAATTGATAACTCGACCCAAACCTTTGGTTTAATGGATCAAAACGGGCCTGGAATTGACGTTTAACACTCGCGTGGGCTTGCTGTTGGTGTGCTTCCGAGCCGGTCAGATAGCGACTTAGCCCGGCTCTTGATCGCGGACTCATCGGAACCGTAAACGAAACCGGATCGGTGTCACCTAACTCGGCTTCGCGAACCGGTTTGGCAGCACCATGGTGTACAAAGGCATCGTTGTTACCTATTCCCAACAAACGGTGATAGTCCATGTCTGGCATCGCAAACCCGCTGCCACCTTCCTTGCCGATAACATGAACATAATTTTCTGTTTGTTCCGGAAAATATTGTCCCATCACGTTAGGGCCGCCCGCATAAATAGCACTCGGGTCATGGGTAGAGCCGACACCTCCCATGCCACCATAGGCGACTCTGGTTGAAGGGTTTTGTGGGTGGCTAAGGGGCAGTAAACCTTTTTCAGCAATATTGGCTCTGGCAGCTTCGCTCTCGGTTTTATGTAGCAGAGGTTTAAGTGGCTGGCCCAATCGTCTGTCGAGTTCCTGCTGATGCGCCGCGACAGAGCGGGCACGTTTTTCCTCAACCGCAGAGCGCATACTTGCGTTATATATCGTGTGGGATCTGGGCCTGCGACCGATGGGCTGATGCGGCTCCGGGCCAACCGGAGAAGCCGGTCGATGACTGCTTCCCGCTGCGCGTGCTTCTGCTATGGCCTGGCTCAACAGGCTTACAGGCTTACCTGCGCCATGGTCGTCACCTGCTGCCATTTCACTCTCCCGGGTTTCCCTGCGTTATTGATTGCTATTACCAATAGGATAATCTGATTGGCGCTTAAAGCGCTGATCAGAAAGGATCATAGCACCAAAGCCTTACAGGTTTGAGCTGACGACTAGCCAAGTGAGATTTCAGTCAGGGGGGTGGGATATTTTTGACCCACCCTATTTATTACTATTCTGATTTAATTTTTAATTTGTATTGGAAATCAGTGAAGCATCTGACACAAATCCACCGATATAAATCATCCGTGGCATAGCCTTCGCTAACACAGTCTCCTTCTCTCTTGAATTCTTCGCTGTATCGTTGACCGCTCATAAGCTTCACCTATAAGGTAGAAATTGTAGCTCATTAGTGTTTAGTAAAGCGGGGGAGGATCAACTTACAATTCATCATTTTCATTTAAATATTTTAGACGCCTATCTACTAGTCTATATCCACAATATGCAGCCAGCATAAACAACATGAAAAACAAACGTATAGAAAGTGACGTCCTAAAGGCACCATTCACATAATAAATGTATACTTCCTGAATCATCGCAAATGTAACTACAAATATAAAAAGAAGTGAAGAGTATTTAATATAAATCAATACAGCTTTTCTATATTTGCTATAGAAGTCACTATATTTCATCCTATCAATTCTCTTGGGCTACTCACACTCACCTCCTCCTAATCCCCCAAAGATATTGGCAGACGTAAAAAACTGATAACACTTCCAATCTGTCCAGTCATCCGGTATATATAGACCAACCGGGTTTACAGCCACCGTCCCTCCAACCCTTGGAATCGCAACCGTACCGCTAGGCCCAAGAGTATGTTGAGCCAACCCTTTAGGGGCAACTCTCATCACCCGATTCCCTCCCACATATGCAAACGTATTCACTCCTCGGCCAGTCCAATAGGATCAGATTGAAGATACCACCCTGTTCCCGGATCATAATCCCGAAACCAGTTCTGTTCTGGTCCCGTGATTTGCCTATTTATTGAACAAGCCAGCCCAAATTTTTAAAAAGAACGTTGCGGCTCAGCGCGAGGCTAATTATACCCGAATCAGTCAACCACCATGGTAATAGCTAAAGCAGATATTTAAGAAAATAGCCACCCTGCAATACTAGCTATAGCTAATCCTAAAACCAAACCTGTTAAAAGGTTCCAAGCTCTGATCCTGCTTTCATACCTTCTCGCCTCTTGTTGCTCAAGAAGCCAGATCCTGGTTTGTATCACCTCCATGAATTTTGGGTTTATCCCTCTAATATTTAGACGTTCTGCCGCCGGAATCAGCTCGCTCAAATTAAGCTTGTCCAGCTCACATGTATCTCCAGTTGCAAGATAATTTTGAAAGATGGGAATTATCTCTTTACCTATAGATTTACTCATTAATTGTGCCAATGATTAATTACTAGAAAAATCTTTATATTCACAATTGTTTAATACTAGAGCTTTACACCATTCCTTATAAGCTCCTTCTGATGAAGTGCTGAATATCTTTAGATCTGATGAACTTCCGTCATGAATACTGTAAGCACCAATATTTGAAACCGGCAATAATGATGCATCTGCTTCGTTAATTTCAATTGAATAATCTATAGATTTGTTCATAATTTATTTCCTATCAGGGTCATCACGATAATCATCAACAGCTGCCTTTGCAGCACCATAATAATCTGGATAAATGGTCGATCCAGTTATGCCATATTTTTTACAGAGTCTGAATAACTTGGCGCATTCTTTTACTGGTAATGTAATTTTATGCAATGGAGAAATTGGTTTATCTTCAAAAAACACATCTAACAATGCTGTTCCATTGAATGGTTTGTCCCTCGCATTTGTCGTCTGTCTTAATAGAGTAAAATGGCCAGACTGAGCCACTACATTGTTATTGTTAATTCCAGGAACTGAAATAAACTCCAGCTCTGAATAAAGGTTTACTTTTTGCTTTTCCAAAAACCAGATAGCCAGTCGAGAATCAGTCTGCCTAAATCTTGTCGTGCAAGAGCTTCCGATGAAGCAAAATATGCTGCAACAAATGAGCTACTCGACCAATCTAGCAATCTCGTTGGTAGTCCAGAATGTTGCGCTAATGCCATAAGTTCGAATAGGCTTTTATCTGGCCACCTTTTACCATTGAGCGTATATTGGTCAAAAGCTGCTGGGTTATTCCTATCTAGATGCTTTTCTCTAAATTCATTTGAATCATTAGGTATTTTTAAACCAGCCCTGTCGCAATGCTCAACAAATGAGTTTATGAAAAAAATTCTCCAGCCACTTGGCTTTGTGAGTCTATAGGCCCGCTTCCAAGGAAAATTCGACCAGGGTTGTTTGACCCTCGAAATACAGATGGCTCTAAATTCCAAGTTGAATCTGCTTGCCCTCTAAACACAAGCTCTTCATGCTCCTTATAGCCCAAGTTATTTCTTGGATCTATAAAATCCCAGAGGTCGCCCGCTGTCTCAAATTTTATTTCAGCCATGGTTTAATGTCACTTTATTTTTAAGGCTTCCTTAACACGATTCCAGGCTGTAGCAGATTTGACTGAATTCTCTGCCTCAATCATCTTATTTCTGCTTGCCTCGGTATAATATAAAAATCGCTCGAAACGTTTTCTATCTACGCTGGCAGTAACATTGCTTTCGGTGCCGGCGATATCAAGGACTCTTAAACCGCCGAATAGCGTCCAATTAACACCCTCAATCTCACCCCAGTCATAGGACTTATTTTTGTTATTGAGGGAGCAAATGAAATCGAAAAATATTAGAAGGCCTTCCTGCAAACTGTCTACCGACACTTCATCAAAAAGCCTTGCGGAAATAGTTTCAATACCAAAGGACTTTAATTGTGCTGTCGCGGGAAGATTCCCGTTCCAAAACTTGAGTAACTTAACAATCGGTTTAAAGAGGTTTTTTTGCTCTTTATTAATTCTTGAAGCAACATCCGAATGCAGTTTTGGAGCAGACTCGATCCATGTTCCATCATGCCTATCAGGAATGACTATCATATCTGAACCATTTAACTCTATTGCCGGAACTACATCAATGTCTAGATGATTGAGATGTAACCCCACGGACCTCCGCTGTAACCTAACTCCGCTGTCCGGGTAACGTCGTTTAATTGCTCGATGGAAACTTTTGAGTAATACCTCAGGATCCGGATATTTTTCAAAAATACCTTTTTTCCATTTATCCGGGTTAATTAAAAATATAATATCAACATCATCGAGCGGGTAAATTGCTGTCTTTCGCGAATAGCTCCCACTTAAATACGAGTCCAGCACCCTAGCTTTAAACTGCCCCGTACAAAGAATATCCCTCAAATATTTTTGGCTGCGCTTTGCACCATCAATTTGATTCCTTGTGGGCTGAACCTCAGGTAAAAAACTCTTAATTTCTTGGTCACAATTTGCCATCAGTTTTATTATTTATTCAGCCAATTGCTATAGGCCTCAATATCAATCATTGGCACTGTGGCAGATCTTTGCAGGATAGAAATAAGCTTAAATAAGAAGGCAGTGGCGGCTTTTTCTTCTGAAAATATCTCAAAATCAGTATCAAAATTGAAATATCCATGGCTTGCGATACAACCAATATTTAATAATCCGTTATTTTTATCGGCATTTAGTTGCTTAACAAGCGGCTTACCCATCTCGGGAGTCCACTCGCTTTCCAAACACAGAATGCCTCCGATTATCGGTATTAGTGGCTTTGGTGGGTACTCACCGCCAGCATGCGGAATAGGGAGTGACGTTCGGTGCAGTGCACGCACACTTGACACCTTGTTTTGCGCATATTCAATCAAATCTTTATTAACTGTTTGCTTGGCTTCGAATACAGCGTAAACGCTTTCTGCCGGAACAACAATTTGGTCTTGATAATTAAAAACGAACGGCGAATATTGTCTATCAAAAATAACGACGTCTTGCTGTTCACTAAAATCCCCCTTGCTATCAACAACAAACGCATTCTCTGCTTTATATCTCTCCGGCAAATAGGTTCTAAATAACTCAAGCCAAACTTTTTCGCTCCCGTCACCTTTCATACCTGGATGCGCAATTGTTTTACGGATAACCTCAAGAGAATGCTCTATATCCCAATGCAGGCTGTGTAGTAGCTGTGGCAGCGACCAATCGCTCATGCGGTCTGCTCCTGAAATGGTGGAGTTGGCACAATATCCCTTGCTATTTCAAGCGCACCTTCAGCTGTTATCGCCCGATCAGGGTATGCATCCAAGACAATCGCTGGCATTAATCTTTGTGTAAGATCTGAAAAGGTAAATCCGTATTCTCTTCCTAGTGTCGGCCCTGTTACCTTCACGATATCCAGAATTTGTGTTGAGCTTAAGCCAAGCTGTGTAAGCGGTTCGCTTAGGACTGCCAACCTTTGGTCATCATTTGGTCTGGAAAACTCCAGGATATCAGCAGCTCGCCTCTTGATTGCAGGATCAAGAGCATTGATTCGGTTCGTGCACATTATTACCACAGCTGGCAGCTTAGCATTCGCTATACGATCAATCCCTCGAATAAAAGCATTAACACCCGCACGATCCTCATGGTGCATCTGAGCAGCTTCTCGAGACTGCGCTAATGCATCAGCCTCGTCAATTAACAAAATGATGCCTCCTCGAGACACACCAGATTCAGTTTTGAGCTTCTGTGCTTCTGATACCGCATGATCGAATGCGTTTGAAACTAACTGGGTCATTTCACCTACCCTCCCTTGCCCTCTGCTAGACAGACTCAAAGGCAGCAAAGAAATATCTATGTCTTCTTGTCGTGCCACAGCATCGCCTATTGTTTCAGCCAACTCTGATTTTCCTGAACCAACATCACCTGCTAATACAATCAAAGGCGGTCTCCGTAAGATCATATTGACAATCTGAGTCGCATCAGGGTGATGCTTATTAGCCCAACTTTCTAGCCCGGATGAATTTATAAGCATCCCAAGCATCTTAGACAAACGACTAATGTGTCCATCAAGGCCAACTAGACGAGACAGCCTTTCTTGCGCCTCAAAATCGGGATAAGACATACCCCTCTCAAATAATTGACTTAATTGCGGGGTCGTACTCATTGAAAACTCCTCACAGAAGAACGTGACAAGGCTCTACCGCCTGACGAATAAGTTTTATCGCTTTCAAGGTAGCCATTTATACCGGGCGTTTCAGCCGACCCTCTTTTAAAAGGGAGCTGATTTTTAAATTTCTCTTTTTGATCTGAAGACAAAGAAGACCAAGCGGGCGTGTACTCAAGAAAGCTATAGAATGAAGCCCCAGCAACATTTTTGTTAGGCTTAACTTTACCCGGGTCATCATTATCTGAAATGGATAGCTCTGCTGCTGTATAAATTAATGTTGGTTCTATAAATTCGCCATCTTTTTTAAACCCATAAGATACCTTCTTTACATAACCATGCTTTAATAGTTGAGTGAGCTCAGCTTCATAATCATTTATATCACTATCTGAAGGGTATTCATAAAAACGCTGCATTCGTTTCAAATCAGTTGCAACCTTCGCGGCTATGTACTTAGCATCTGTAAGCGTAAACGTAGTGGACTCTGCCGTAGTTAAACTGTAACTCATTAATCATCACCTCACACTTGGAATGTTGACCCAAACACTTTCTGCCAGTAGTAAACTGTATCTTGTTTTGTCGTAGCCTTGAGCGCGGCCTCTATAGCATCACCGGCATCAAGAGCTGCATCTACAATCATATCCACCTGCGTTCCTGTATATAGCTTCCCGACATTGTTTTCCTCATTTACTGGATCAATAATCTTTGCTGGGGTTGTAACAGCGGAGGCACTACTAGGCGAATAATAATCATCAAAGACTATCAATTCACGCATATCAGTTTGGGCGATATAAGTGAAAAAGCTTTGAAGAGCTTCCGGATAGTCGGAAAAAGAAACACCCCGATCCGAAAGCTTTGCGAGAATCATTTCAATCATAAAAGACTTAAAACGAAAATCATTGCGCTCGCGCTTTTCTTTCCGAGCCCAATACTTAATTAGCCTAACAACTTGACTGAAATGTTCAGGGTGAACATTTTTGCGTTTCTTAATAAATTCTAAGTGCCTAGGAATGTTCGTTGTCAAAAATGATCCATCATCCTGACTTACTAGCTCTCCATACCAATTTGGATCACCATAATAAAGGATAGGAACAATATCCACATCAAGGCCCGACCCTTTAAAAGATACAGTAATACTATAAGTTTGTGGCTTTACCTGTTCTGGAGTAAAATTCGGAAACGCTTTACTGAGGCGTTCTGCCAAGTAGTCAAGCAACTTTGGGATATCCGATGGCGCATCTGCACCACTGATATAACACGCTACATCTATATCATTAAGAGAACGGAGAGCGGTTCCTTTGGCCAAGCTCCCCGACAGCATTATTTTTTTTAGTGAAAAGTCCGGGTGTTCCTTAACATACTTTTCAAACTTTTCACGTAAACGCCGAGTTTGCTCACGGTACTCCTTGGCTTTATCTTTGGGCAGGTTCACCTTTTCTTTTGCAAACCCGGCTATATCACTATGGTCAACGTGGAGACGTGACATCACTTGTCCTCTTACTAGTTATAGTGTGTAGGTATATTGATTGGCTGATTGTTGTGTGAGAGAAACTCTCGTGATTAACAACTGTCAAAAGAAAATATTCCAACTGTTAATAGCATACCATTCTGGACTAGCCTGTCAACAGTTGCTAAAATAAATTTTAACTGGAGTTAATATTATGGCAGATAGAGCCGAACAGGCCCAAAAAATAAGTAATAATATCAAGAACTTAAGAGAAATAAAGGGGTGGAACCAGTCCCGCCTCGCTTCAGAAGCTCATATCAGTGGTGCCGCCCTTAGCAAAATTGAAAAAGGGGAAGGCCGTGTACCAACTATCGTCGTTCTTCGAAAGCTAGCATCGGCACTAAATGTCCAGCTTCATGAAATAACAGGCGAAGAGCCAGCTGAAAGCTCAGATGTCGATGAGCAAACTCTCGCTTTTTATCGAAGGTGGGATGTTCTTGATGATCTTTCAGAAGCAGATCAAGCCCGGCTCAAAGATATGGCTGAGCGTTTAAAAGAAATAAACCCTAAAGACGAATAATAGAATACTTACTCCTCATACTCATTGGAAAAACAGTCTTCATCATAAGTGAGCAACGAATATGAAAAACCTCTATCTAATAGAATAGAGCTAACGTATAAGCTCTCCAGCGTACTATCTCGAAAATTAGGATTCACCCAGTCTGATGCATCTAGCTCATCAAAATCAGATGGATAAGGATTCATGTCTATATCAACCAAAAGAGCTTTTTGATCGTGAGACAGAGGGCTTTTTTGTATATAAAAATCAAAGTTGTCTGATGCGACAAAACGTCTAAAATTACCGTTTTCATGGATAATTAAAGCAAAAGGCTCGTTAGTTAATAGCAACGATCTTCTGAAAGCAGCTTCCCGTGAACTACCACACTCTAAAGATATCCTGCCAATATTTTCCCAATTAATATCTCCATCTGTGAGGTCACTAATGAGACGCTCTGGCATTAGCAAGCCAGATGCAAAACCATTTGCTTGGCGCTCAATTGGATCATCAAATGGGTTGTATAATTCTTTGCTACCACACTCGAACAGCATTTTTTTTCGAGGCATTATATGCATGCAAACATGACCAATTTCATGGCCTGCTGTAAAGTTAAGGCGCCCAGGATCAGGGATATTTTCGTTTAAATAGATTAAAGCAGCATTTTCATTTCCCTGGGCTTTTCCCAGTATTTTCTCCGACGAGAAGTTATGCTTCTCCATTACTACTTTAAAATCACCAGAGCTAATCGCATCAACCACCTCAAAAGGTTTAATAGGTAGCAAATCAAATCCCAAGTCTTCTAAAATATTTTCAGCTTCAGCTATCCCTTTTTGCTCTTCAATCACAGTACTATGCCAATTTAACTATTAAAGCTCATCCATAGCCCAAAGTCGTTCAGCCGAAGCTATGGGATTTAAGCAATTATTCACATCTTGCCTCAAAAATATACTACCCACAGGGGTAGTATCACCGCCAAAGTTCACTCGCAGCCGGATAACTTTCGTGATACACCCTTTGAAGCCTTTCGATCGATATATGCGTGTAAATCTCAGTGCTGGCTAGGCTTTCATGTCCCATATACTGCTGTACAAGGCGCATATCCTTACATCCCTTAAGTAGCAGCGTTGCCGTAGCATGGCGGAACAGGTGGCAGGAGCCTTAAATACTCTTCTCCAAAGCAAGCAACACATAACAGGTATTTTCATATTAGTTCTGTCTCATAGGCTATTTTCAAAGAGCATTATTATTCGGAATCATAAACGTTCTCATTGCGCTCATAATGACCATCCGTTCCGTTCCCTTTTTCTGGGTAATACGTCCAATTTTCTCCACCTGTATCTACTGCGGTCACCGGTGTATCCAGTGCTTCAGCGGCGTCTCTATCTCCACTACCAGGAAAACCAGGGGAATTTGGATGATTATGACCGTGTTCAAGTGCCGGCTTATCGGGTGTAGGTACTTGAGCTGTTACAGCACTTGGCTCCTCATCTGTTGTCGGATCAGTATAAGCGAAAGCAGGGCAATCTTCTTCGTCTTTTGTTGGGTATATATACGCCGTATATTCCCACCCCGTCTCTCCTCCCAGTTCATTAAGGTTTTTTAGCATTTCTCTTCGAGCTTTTTCATGCGTTGAATACGGTTTATGTGGCTCAAGACCAAAAAATCAATAAATGTCACAGGGTTTGCCCCGGAAACAATATGCATAGGCTGTCCAAGGTGGTTGCCTTACCTCGTCAACATAACGCTTTCTAACAGTTTGCTGCTTATAATTTCACGTATTTAAATCCTAAAAATGAAAGACAAGATGTCAACACTAAAAAAAGCAATGCAAACCATGGATACTCTGTATGCCCCTCCTTAATTAACTGAAATACGGACACACAGATTATCAAAGTACTGATAAAAAAAATAAGAAGAAATACAGCCTTAAACCAAACTCTTAGTAACTTAAAATACGCTTTTTTAAAACTCATACCAGAGTCTCATTATTGACATTCACAATCGTCACCATTAACTGGTGTTGCTAAAGTTGCACCCATTGTATATCCAATGCCACCATACGCCCCATAACCAGCACCTATCTTTGGTACGATCGGCATAGCAATTGCCGCATTTGAAGGTATCTCATCGCTTCGATTTTCATCTAGCCAAGCCCAGTCAATAAATTCACGAAAACTACCGCCCTCCCAACTACCTGAGCCTGTCCGACTGGCGCCACCTGAATAGCCCCAGCCTGCAGCAAACTCATCATACCTGTTCGTATCTGTATCTATCACATCTAGAGGTCCATCAGAACTTTCAAATCCATAAAAGCCTCCAACTCCACCGTACAAACCCATTCCTGCAAGCACATTGACATTGGCACTGAAAAATAGTTGATAGCATTGTAAAGTCGATAAATCATCGGGGACAGAGATACCCCCTTGTAAACTCGCCCCTATTCCAGGAACCAATAGTCCTAGTAAACCACTTATACCCATAGAGTGTTGTTTTGCAAGACCATAGTAATCAAAAAATATCAGTGGACTTTGGTCGGCATAACTATAGGTGTTTACCCCCCCGGCCAGTCCAATAGGATCAGATTGAAGATACCGCCCCGTTCCCGGATCATAATCCCGAAACCAGTTCTGGTGAAATCCAGTTTCCGCCTCATACATCTGCCCGGGAAACCGGGTATTGTGCTCACTAATCATATTGACCTGATATTCACTACAGGTTTGGCCAAATGGTGTTTGATAGCGTTCATAGTGCAGTGAGTTACTGCGGGAAACCATATACATCGGCTGGCCAAGGTGGTTGTTCACCACATAGTGAATTGCTTCCGGGTCCGTTAGCGGATCGGCCAGATCGCGTTTTTCATGGATGGCAATCAGTTCGCCCTCCATATAGACATAGGTTTTGATTAGCGGGGTGCTTTCATCGGTTTGCTCTACCAGTAATTCACCGTTCGGGCCGTAGATGTAATAAGTAGTGACTTCGTTGGGTGATGTACCTACGGTTTTACTTTTGCGTTGCCCGAGATGATTGTAGGTGTAGCTGACTGCTTCGGGTTCCGGCTCCGGTTCAAACCTTGCCTCGATCTCGACCACATTCGTATCATCGTTATCGACACCATTGACGGTATAACTACAACCGGCACCACCAATACAGTTCTGGTGCCAGCCACCGAAAGTGCTATTTTCATCCGGTGTTGCCAGGAAGTCTTCGCTATAGGTACCGAGCACTTCGGTACATTCCGGTAATTCTGCCCAGGTATCGGCAGCGCCTGCCACATAGTTATCGCACTCGGTAATATCGTTAACGTATTCCTGCGCACAGTCGCTGCTAGTACTGCTGCCGTCGTAATCGCAATCGATCGTGCCGCTGACTGTCTGGATATTACCCGAACCGGTGCCACTCGCATCGATTTCAAGTTTGCAGGAACTGATGGCAGTTAAAACCAATGACAGCAAGCAAAAACGCAGAAAAGCTTTGCTGTGATAAAAAGCAGAATGGTATTGCATTTGTCGTTCCCTGATTTCCCTATGTTATTGATTGTCAGAGTCAATAACTGACTGAAAAAGATAATAGCTCAAAGCTTTGCAGGTGTGAACCATGTTAAGTGTCAGGCTGGATTTCCTTGGTGAGAAAGAGCTTTTTAATTAGCTCCAGAAACAGCTCTGTTCTTTACGGCCTATAAACCTTCACATTCTGATACCCTTCATCCGCAAGATACTGCGCATGCAACTGACTCATAATGCCTTTATCACAATACAGGCACCAGGTTTTATTTTTATCCAGTGAATGAAACTGTGAATGCAAATTATAAAATGGCATTTTTACAACCTCAGCGTCATCAATCTGTAATGGATTGAGTTCTTCTTCATGGGGGTGGCGCACGTCGAGGACGACTTCGTTAGCTTCAAGTACATCGGTAATCACAACGGTATCGTTTGCTTGTTGTTCCTGTTGTACATCGCGCACAATCTCATCGATATTAATCGCGCGCGCATTTGCTACGGCTGCATCAAGTACGGCAAAGTCAAAACGCTCTTCTTCTTTTATTATCTTGCCGGGTTTGGCGCGTGTGGTGGGTTTAACGGAAATCACGCCGCAGTACTCGGGCATTGCGGCAGCAAATTCTTCGGTGCCAATTTTTTGTGACAGATGAATAATGTCAGTTTTGTCCATGGTGATTAACGGGCGTAGCACCAGTTTATCGACGGCCTGATCAATCACTACGAGGTTTTGTAAGGTCTGACTCGAGACTTGAGCAACACTTTCGCCAGTCACGAGTGCAGGAATTTCCCATTCATCGGCAACCTTGGTGGCGGCGCGTAACATCATGCGTTTCAGAATCACACCCATCTGGGAGTTTTCTACTTGCTCGAGAATTTCACGCACCACATCTTCAAACGGTACGGTGACAAACTTTACGCGGTGGGAAGCGCCAAACTTTAACCATAAATATACCGCTACTTCCTTGACGCCGATTTCATGGGCGCGGCCACCGAGATTAAAAAAGCAGTAGTGGGTGAGCAGGCCGCGCTTCATTGTGAGGTAGGAAGACACAGTGGAATCAAAGCCGCCGGAAATTAATGACAGCACGCCATCCTGGGTGCCGAGTGGAAAGCCGCCAATGCCTTCAAAACGGTTGAGCACAATGGACAGCCGATCCTGGCGCAGTTCGAGGCGGATCATTACCTCCGGGTTGGTGAGGTCGACTTTCTTCGGTTCGCAGGCACGGAACAGTCGCGAGCCGATTTCCCGCTCGAGGTCGGCGGATTTGAAGTCGTGCTCTCCGGTACGTTTGCAACGCACGGCAAAGGTCTTGCCCCTGAGCTGATCCGCATAGAGCGACAGGATCTGCTCAAATGCCGCGTCGAAGCCTTGCCACTCGGTATCGACCACCTGAATCACGTTGCTAATGCCCGGGGTGCGTTGCAGCAGGTCGATAATCTGTTGCTGTGCTTGCGGATCGTCATTGGTGCTATCCACTTCGAGGCGGTCCCAGCCTTTTTCAACCTCAATTTCCGGGTCGATTGGGCGCAGTAGTGTGCGCAGGTTGTCCCTGAGCTGGCGGATAAAGCGTTGCCGCACCGGCTTGCTCTTGATGGTGATTTCAGGAAACAGCTTGATAATAAAGTGCATGCTGAACTGATCCGGGGCAATTCAAATTCGGGGCGGCATTATATAGCACCTGCAAATTGCCTGCCGGCAAGGGGGCCGTTAGGCAAGAGGCAGTATTGCACCAATATTGTGCAATTATGAGGCGATTAGCACTTGCTTGGTGCAAATGGTTTTGAAAAGACCGCCTGGATAGCGCCGAACCCCTTTAATTCCGCCGCCAGATGGAATATATTTTGCCCCCCTGTTTGCACACTAACAGCTTGTGTTGCGAGATTGTTTTTTACGCTTCTGCCACCTTCTCCTCCAGAGCAAGGATCAGGGCACGCACTCACTAAAACGGTCAAAGCACTCAATTTACAGTCCGGGCTTCGGCCGAGATATATCCAATATTTGGGAGGAAAAAATGTCAGAGAAAACTCTGAAAATGATTCAAGACAATGATGTGAAGTGGGTTGACCTGCGTTTCACTGATACCAAGGGTAAGGAGCAACATGTTTCTATTCCCTCAAAAGAGGTTGATGCGGACTTCTTTGAGGGTGGCAAAATGTTTGATGGTTCTTCTGTTGCCGGCTGGAAAGGCATCAACGAATCAGACATGATCCTGATGCCGGATGACAGCACGGCTGTGCTGGATCCTTTCACTGACGAGATAACCCTGAACCTGCGCTGTTCAGTGGCTGAGCCTTCCACTGGTCAGGGTTACAACCGTGACCCACGCTCTGTTGCTGTTCGTGCTGAAGAGTATCTCAAGTCTACCGGTATCGGTGATGTTGCGTTCTTTGGTCCGGAGCCTGAGTTCTTCGTTTTTGACGACGTAAAATGGGCTAACGAAATGGGCGGAGCAAGCTATTCTATTGGCTCTGAAGAAGCGGCCTGGTCTTCAAATGGTGTATTTGACGAAGGTAACATCGGTCACCGTCCTGGCGTTAAAGGCGGTTACTTCCCGGTTCCTCCGGTTGATTCCCTGCACGACATCCGCGCTGCCATGTGTTCTGCGATGGAGCAAATGGGTCTCGACGTTGAAGTACATCACCACGAAGTAGGTACTGCCGGTCAGTGTGAGATCGGTGTTAAATTCGACACGCTGGTTGCCAAAGCTGATCAGGTGCAAATCCTCAAGTACTGCGTACACAATGTTGCTCACGCTTACGGTAAAACCGCAACCTTTATGCCGAAGCCGCTTGTAGGTGACAACGGTAACGGTATGCACTGTCACCAGTCTATTGGTAAAGGCGGTGACAACGTATTTGCCGGTGACGAGTATGCAGGTCTGTCCGAGACTGCGCTGTACTACATCGGTGGCATTATCAAGCACGCTAAAGCGATTAACGCTTTTGCGAACGCTTCTACCAACTCTTACAAGCGTCTGATCCCGGGCTTTGAGGCACCGGTGATGCTCGCTTATTCTGCACGTAACCGTTCTGCGTCTATCCGCGTGCCTTACGAGCCGAGCCCGAAAGGCAAGCGTATTGAGGTGCGCTTCGGTGATCCCACTGCTAACCCGTACCTGATGTTTGCTGCGATGCTGATGGCTGGCCTTGACGGTATCCAGAATAAAATCCATCCGGGTGAAGCGGCTTCCAAGGATCTCTATGACCTGCCGCCGGAAGAAGAAGCGGAAATCCCGCAGGTTGCTGGCAGCCTTGAAGAAGCGCTTGCAGCTCTTGATGCAGACCGTGAGTTCCTCAAAGCCGGTGGCGTATTCGATGACGATATGATCGATGGCTACATTGAGCTGAAACAGGAAGACTGTGACCGCCTGCATCAGGCGACTCACCCGGTTGAGTTCGATATGTACTACTCTGTATAAGCCTACGCAAACTACAGACTTTTCTAAAAGGCCCGCAAAATGCGGGCCTTTTTTTTATCCACATTGCAAGCTATGCTTGGCGTAATACCACCTCAAAGGAAGCGCGCCATGTCTGTCATCTTGAAAGCTACCCAAGCCCTTATTTTGCTGTTGTGTCTGTTCAGTCTGGCGAATGCCAATGAGGAGGTTTATAAGTCGGTGGACGAGCAGGGTAATGTCACATTTACAGATCAGGCTGAAGAAGGTGCTGAAGCGGTCGAAGTCAAACCCACCAATACCGTGACGCTGCCGGAAGTGCCACCATTGATTGAGGATCCGCTTGATACACAGGAAGAAACAGCAGAAACAGAGGAAAAGGTTTCACGAACCGGTTATTACAAAAAACTTGAAATTCTTTACCCGGAGCAGGACCTGTCGATACGGGATATTGAACTACCCACCAGCCTTGATATCCGGGTCGCCTTGCAACCAGAGCTGCTCGCGGACGAGGGGCATGGCTTTCGCTACTATATTAATGGCGCGATGAATGCCGAACTGACCACGCTATCGGTGATGCGTGTGGAAGACTTGTATCGGGGTGCCTATATGATCAAGGTAATAGTGGTTGATGAAGATAATCAGCAATTGATTGAGAGTGAGACAGTTGAATTTGCGATTCATCAGAATTCGGTGCTCACGAACCCGTCGACCGCTCAGCCAAGCCATCCGATCGCACGTCCCCCGGTGACAAGACCGGCCGGCGGTGCGAACTAGCACGCGATCATAATTCGATATCATTCTGCACCAATACGGTGCATACTGCGTGCTGCATGAGTGAGATTTGTGCAGCAGAGCTTGCGCTGTCCTGAATAAGTCCCGAAACCATGCAAACTGGCGCCCTTTCGCGGGGCCGACGAGCTGGTGCGCTTTTTGCATCGAGCACTATTAAGTGAATAAGCTGCCCGGAAACGGGCGCTGTAACCAGAGCTGCCACAGAGCCAGAACCGTGTACAAGTTGATTATAGATAGCCTTTCAACCGGGGTTTTAGTTCTGGGCAGTGACTTAAGTGTGCGCTATATGAATACATCGGTGGAAAACCTCACCTCGGTGAGCCTCAAGCAGGCCGAGGGCCAGCACGTGAGCCACCTGTTTCGGGTGACTGACGCCTGGCAGGCGGAAATGGCCGAGGTATTTGCGTCGTTCAGCCCGTATACGCGTCGCAAAGTGGATCTGGAACTGGTGACCGGGCGACACATCACGGTTGACTACACTGCCACACCAATACTCGAAGAAGATGGCAGTAGTTGTATGTTGCTTGAGCTACAGACAATGGATCGTCTGTTGCGTATCAGCCGCGAGGAAGCGCTTGTATCTTCTCAGCAAACCAGTCGCAGTGTTGTTCGTGGGTTGGCCCATGAGATTAAAAACCCGCTAGGCGGGATTCGAGGCTCAGCACAATTACTGGAGCGCGAATTGCAGTCGAGTGAATTGCAGGACTACACACGGGTCATTATTGAGGAGTCGGATCGCCTGCGCAATCTGGTCGATCGCATGCTCGGGTCCAATAAGCCATTGCAGAAGGAATGGCTCAGCGTGCACGAAGTACTTGAGCGTGTCAGAAGTCTGGTATCAGCAGAAGCGGGTGACAGTATTCATTTTCGGCGCGATTACGACCCGAGTATTCCTGATGTTATGGGTGACAAGGAGCAATTGATTCAGGCGGTACTTAACATTGTGCGCAATGCGATGCAGGCATTGGCCAGCAGTGAAGTGGAAAATAAAACCATCACGATGCAAACACGTATTCAAAGACACTTTACTATTGGTCAACAACAGCACCGGCTTGTGTGTCGAATTGATATTATTGATAACGGCATCGGCATAGAGCCCGAGCTGTTAAAAGATATTTTTTATCCGATGATTAGTGGCAGGGCGGAAGGAACCGGTTTGGGACTTGCCATCTCTCAATCAATCATTGTGCAACATCAGGGGTTGATTGAATGTGAGAGTGAACCAGGAGAAACGCGCTTTTCCATATTTATTCCTTTAGGTAGTTATGATGAATAATGCAATTGATAAGGTCTGGGTAGTTGATGATGATCGCTCTATTCGCTGGGTGCTGGAAAAAGCACTGCAACAAGCGGGTATCGATTCATTCTGCTTTGAAAACGGTGAAGATGTACTGCGCAAGATTTCCACAGAACAACCGGATGCCCTGATTACTGATATCCGCATGCCTGGCATTGACGGTTTTGAATTACTTGAACAAGTACAAGGTCAATATCCGAATTTGCCGGTTATTGTGATGACTGCTCACTCCGATCTTGATAGTGCGGTGGCCTCGTTTCAGGGTGGTGCCTTTGAATATTTACCCAAACCGTTTGATGTAGACGAAGCAGTTGCCGTAACACGTCGAGCGTTGGCGGCTTCGCAGGAGCAAAAGCACAGCTCGCAAGCGGTAATGGAAGACGAGTCCAGTCAGGAAATTATCGGTGAAGCACCGGCGATGCAGGAAGTGTTTCGTGCTATCGGACGTTTATCAAATTCCAATGTCACCGTATTGATCAATGGCGAGTCAGGTACAGGCAAGGAACTGGTTGCCCGCGCATTACACGAACACAGCCCGCGTAAAGATCAGCCGTTTATTGCCTTGAACATGGCGGCGATACCGAAAGACCTGATGGAGTCTGAATTATTCGGTCACGAGAAAGGCGCATTTACGGGTGCGAATCAGCAGCGCCGCGGTCGCTTTGAACAGGCGAATAATGGCACACTGTTTCTTGATGAAATCGGTGATATGCCCGCTGATACCCAGACGCGTTTGTTGCGTGTATTAGCAGATGGTGAGTTTTATCGGGTTGGTGGGCACACACCGGTAAAAGTAGATGTGCGTATTATTGCCGCGACACACCAGAACCTTGAACAACTTGTTAGCGATAACCGCTTTCGTGAAGATTTGTTTCACCGTCTCAATGTGATTCGCGTACATCTACCGCGTCTTGCCGATCGCCGTGAAGATATTCCGCGATTGATGCAGCATTTTTTCCAAAAGGCGGCAGAGGAACTCTCATCGGAGACCAAGATTCTGTTACCGGAAACCGCTGACTATCTTTCTTCGTTTGACTGGCCCGGCAATGTACGCCAGTTGGAGAATCTGTGTCGCTGGTTAACAGTGATGGCCTCGGGTCGCGAAATTCATCTTTCGGATTTGCCGCCGGAAGTGCGCGAAACGGAGGTGGCGGGTGCTTCTGTGGTGGGTGATTGGGAAATGTCGTTACGCGCGTGGGCAGAGGAAAAGCTGGCTTCCGGGCAAACTGAATTACTTGATATTGCCGTACCCGCATTTGAAACGATTATGATTGAAGTGGCGCTCAAGCACACAGCGGGCCGTCGTAAGGATGCTGCTGAGTTGCTGGGCTGGGGACGCAATACCCTGACCCGGAAAATCAAGGAGCTGAATATGTTTAGCAACCCAGGGGAGGAGGCATAACCTTTCCATACAGGAAAGAGTCATTTCATCACTTAATGTAGTGTTAATGGCCGATAAAGAGTTGTTTTATCAGGGCTTTTAGTAGAAACTCGGTTTCTACTTATCATAAAAGCCGCAAGAAAGCCCGGAAGTGGCGAGAGGGTGATAAAACAACGTGAAACGACAGCTGCATATTATCGTGCCGGTTTTTCTGTCCGCTGTGATCGGGCTTGTAGCTGTTGATGCGTTTGCGGGAAAAAAGAAAACCGGCCCCCCATCCTATCTGACTCTTTACAATCGCTCGGATTACCCGATGATCTTCGCAGTCTGGGAAGACGGTATGGATTGCTCAGGCAAAATGGAACTCGAGGATGCTGTGGATCTCAACCTCCCGGAACCGCGACCGATTGTGCTCGTGGCAGATCAGTTACAGGCCGTAGGTATAGGGATCACGGAAATGCGCGGTAAGGCTCCGGTGTTCTGTGAGTACATCCTTTCCTTTGTACCTCAGGCAAATCAGCAGTATGTACTTGAATACTATGTGCGTGATCGCAGTTGTTTTGGCAACCTCTACCGCAAGAATAACGAAACTTTTCAGAGTGTGACCGAAGGCGATATTGAACAGCTTAGTGAGCGCATGGCGGAGTTTGGCTGGGATCAGTTTGAACCTGCGTGTATGTAATCTAATCTCTAACTCTCTATCTGTTTAAAGGGCAATCGCTCGCGCATGGCCGCAAGATATTGTCGGGTATAAAGGTTTTCCCGCTCAATGTGGTTTGCAATAGCTTCGGCAAAATCTTCGTTCCCTATCATGTGATTGGAAAATACGGAAACTGGTTCAAAACCGCGTGCCACCTTGTGCTCACCCTGGGTGCCCGGATCAAATAACGCGAGCCCCTGCTCAATCGCAAACTCAATGCCCTGGTAGTAACAGGTTTCAAAGTGCAGTAAATCGTGTTCTTCAATACAGCCCCAGTAGCGTCCATATAAAGCATTATTACCGACAAAGAAAAATGCTGCGGCGATCGTGCGTTCGTTGCGCTGTGCATTAATCAACAACAACTGTTCAGGCATGGTTTCGAGCAGGGATTGAAAAAACTCCAGCGGTAAATAGCCACCGTGCCCGCTGCGTTTGAGATAGGTTAACTGGTAAAACTGATAGAATGTTTCAATATCCTGTTCACGAATATCGTTGCCAGCGCGTTGTTCAAAGGTAATACCGAGTTCCCGCGCGCGCGCGTGTTCCTTGCCAATTTGTTTACGCTTGCGGGATTTCATCTGTTGCAGAAAATCATCAAAACAACGGTAGTTGCGGTTGCGCCATTTAAAGTGACTATTGGTGCGTTGCAGTAAACCGAGTTGCTGTAACATATCCGATTCTTCCTGAGTCGGATAAAGGCAGTGCCATGAAGAGTAACCATCGTTTAACAGGGATTGAATAAACCGAAGACTGTTGTCGAACAGTTCGTTGCTATGACTATGCTCAGGAGTGGTTAGTAGCCGTGGTCCGGTTACCGGTGAGTAGGGAATGGCACTCAATAACTTGGGATAATAGGCATAGCCGTAGCGTCGATAGGCATCAGCCCAGCCCCAGTCAAAAATATACTCACCATAGGAATGCAGTTTTTCATACATTGGCATAGCCGCGATAAGCTCGCCACTGTCATTCTCAATCAAAAGGTGTTTAGGAATCCAGCCAGTTTGTTCGCAGACTGCACCACTGCACTCAAGTGCGGCGAGAAAAGCATATTGGCAAAATGGATTATCGCCAGCCAATTGATTCCAGCTGTCGGCACTCAGACTGCTGATATTGTCGCAAGTTGAAAACTTCAACGGGGCAGAGCTTATTCCGGGTTAAGAAACACCGTGTATTCTTTCATCATTTGACCCCGCGGCCATTGAACATCAAGCAGGAAATTTAGAAAGGGTTCACGAATAGGTGTTTCGCTGCGCACGAGAATAACTGCAGACTCATTTTCAATTATGGGAGTAAACCGTAGTTGAGTAAGTATATATTCGCGGCTGATGCCGAGGCGTTCGAAAGCTTCGGCACTCGCCAGTTGTACCACCATTTCATTGGTTGACAAATCAACACTGCCCGTCAGGGTAATCTCGGCTTCAAAGGGTTCATTGAGTGCTGATGTAACCGTAATCTCGCCAAGGCCGAGAGCGTTGCTATTCAGGCTGCATAACAGTAAAACAATTAAGGTAATAAAACGTGCTGATAACATAATACGTATCCATCAGTTTAAAGAAGTCAGTGACTTGCAGAGTAACAAAGAAACGCACTCCGCGCGTGATAAACGTCGCAGAATAACACTTTTTATGAGCCCTATATAAATTGCTGTGACAGGCTGTCTATCTCCTGCATTTCATCGCTGTTCAGGGTAAAGTTCATTGCGCCGGTATTTTGTTCAACCTGGCTGGCTTTAGTTGCGCCGGGAATAGCCACTACAGTATCCCCGTGATAGTGAATCAACCAGTTCAATGCAACCTGAGCCACGCTGGCACTGTGCTTTTCGCTAATGCGTTCAAGTGCTTCAATGAGTGGTCGGCTCGCTGCAATGCGTCGGCTTGAATAGGAAAACAGGGATTTACGCATAATCCCGAGCCCCTTTACCAATTCCGGGTTGTGGTGAAACTTGCCGCTTAACATACCTTGCTCAAGCGGAGACCAGGCAATAATGGTTGTGCCAATATCTTTGGCCGTTGTGAGTACATGATTATTTTCAATCTGGCGAAACATCAAGCTGTAGCGCATCTGGTTACAGGCCAGGCCGTAACCGCGCTTTTCGAGCACGGTATGGGCTTTCAACATGGCCTTGGCAGAGAAATTGCTGACGCCGATCGAGCGAATATGACCGGCGTCGAGCAAATCTGCCATGGTGTTCATTTGTGCATCTATTGAGGAAAGCGAATAGGGTTGATGCACCATATAGAGATCAATCGGGTAGGGGGACAGGCAGTCAATACGATCGCCAATGGTTTTGTGCAAATTGCCGGCAAATTTCATTATCGGCCACCACTTGGTTGCAATCACCGCCTTGCCAGGGGCAATATCGAGAGCCTGCAAGGTGTTTGACAGATTTTTTTCCGAGGTGCCGTGACCATAGAATTCGGCAGTATCAAACCAGTTGATGCCACCCTCGAGAGCGAGGCGAATAATGTCAATAATCTGCTGGTCAGGTATATCGCTCCAGTAGCTGGCCCCCATACCCTTGCCGGCGGAGAATTGCCAACAGCCGAGGCCGATTGCACTGATCCTGATATCGGTATTGCCGAGAGTTCTGAGTAATTTGCCCTGAAATTCCATAACAGTTCCCTGATAAATCCGCAGATGTTTATTCTAAACCTGCAGAAATAATTTGTGAGGATTTTTTTTGCCACATATAATTCCGGTCTACCCGCGGAAAAGAAAAAATTATGCAGGCAGGCAGCGAGTCCGATAGCCCACCCCAACGTCGTTTCGATAAGGTATTGCCACTCGACAAGATACTGCTACTGATAGTGGCAGGTTTGCTGCTGTGGTTTTTCGCCTCGAGCCTGTTAATTGCGTTTGATAAGTCGTTACAGCATGATGATGCGATGTTTGCCACCATTCCGAAGAACTTTCTCAACGGCTATGGTTGGGCAACCAGCTACGGAGAAAAGATTCCGTTTAACCCGGACATCAGTACCGGACCGAGTCTGTTACTACCCGCTGCATTGATGATTACGGCATTTGGCAATGAGCCCTGGATACCGGCCATAACCGGTGCGTTGACCAACATAGTATTAGTACTGTTGATCGTTTGGCAATTATGGCAATTGTCTCGATACCGTGCTGCAACGTTGTTTGCCTTGCTGCTATCTATATCACTGTTTGCGGTCAATGACTTCAAAACATTCACCGGCTATTACACTGGAGCCTTGCTATTTCTGTTTGCAGTGCTCTATGCCCTGAATCCGCGCTACCGTCCAACACGACGTTTCCTGGTGTTTGGCTGTTTGACAGCAATTGGCTTGTATGCAAAGCCACTGATTCTATTGTCTTTTTTAGCCGCGACTCCGTTTTTGTTGTGGCGTGTTTACCACGAGCATGATCGGAAGCAGGGGCTAACACAGGCAGGAAAGGCATTTGCGTTACTGATAATTGGATTTGCCCTGGTATTTATGCCTTGGCAGTGGATTAAGCAACAAAGCCTTGCTGACTACGACCCCGCATGGCAGCAAGCTTATAATGACTACGGTGCATTCTTTTTTGCATACCATGGCTCAGGAGTTGGACAGTTTCGCGATGCAAGTGACAAGATAGAGCACCTGAAGCACAATAGCCGAAAAAATTTCCGCATCAGCAAAAAATTTATTGAATTGGAAAATAACTATCCGTTGATCATTTTGCTGTTGGTATTGGCAAGCTCGGTGCTATTGGTTATAAAACAGTTTCGCGACACGAAAAGCATTGATACCGAGGCATTTTTCGCCTTTATCCTGTCTGCGGTAATTGTTGCAAACTTTGCCTGGTTTATTGTGATTTCGTTTGCCATGACACCTGGCCACACATTTTTTGCTGTGTTGTTCTCGTTTTTTCTGCTGTTCTATCTGATTGCCAGCTACAGTCGCACCAATCTTGTCGGTATAACACTCTGTGTATTTGTGAGTTTGATGTTTGCTGTGCGCCACGCACCGATGCTTGATGCCTATTCGTTTCATGTAGATGACTATGTGATTGATAATAAGCAGCTTAAAGACACGGTTAACTTTATAGAAGCAAATGAGTTTCGCTATCCGATTGCAAGCTGTGGTTACTCGGCAGCATCACATCGCCTGGAATTTCTATTAAGCGAATCCGGCAATTTTGTGGATTGCTACAACCTGTTTGAAGATAATCTGCAACTTGATGAACAAGCCTATAAAGTCAATAACCCACAACTGGATCTTGCGGCTGCCGGAATTTCTGCGCGCGAGCATTTTTTTACCAGTGGACAACACTGGGAGGTAGAGGCAACATTTGTTTGGCAACAGGAACAAAATTTAACGTTTGCTGTAGAGCTGCCAGGTTACATGGGCGCATTGCGCTCGCAGGACTATATTCTTGGGCCGCTCTCCAAATCCTGCTTGCAGAATATTCTGTTTAGAACGGAAAATATTTATGTCTGTGAAGTACTCTTTGACGATGTGCGCGATCAGCTTGATCCAACAAAAACAGCACGCCACCTTGTTGATTACCAACACTGGTACCGCACGCGAATCATTACTTATTAGTTATTTATCAATTTAACGGGGCAGGAGTGGATACAGAAACCGATAACAGGGTTAATACCGGGGCCGATATTAAAGCCACGCCGTGGTATCAACACAAGGCTCTATTGGTTGTTGCGGTGTTTGCAGTAGCCATATTTTTTCGCTTTAGCTATTTGTCGGTTAGCCAGCAGAAAAATCTCTTCCCGGATTTATTTCTCGATAGCAAGTATTATCAAAAAGTGGCGGTGCAAATTCACAATGGCTATGGCGCAGGCGAGCATCCTTACCTGCTATCTCCGCTGTATCCCTATCTATTGGCACCGTTTGTAACCGAGGAAAATGTTGTCGATGCACACCGGGTAAGAATTATTCAAAGCCTGTTCGGTGCGCTGACCTGTGTCCTCGTTGCCTTGATTGCAACAACTGTACTCAATCGCTATGCAGGATGGCTGGCGGGGCTAACCTGTGCGAGTTTTGGCCCATTGATACACTATGATCAGGCGATTCTTGTGGCGAGTTTACAGGTTTTTACCATGACGCTTTGCCTGTGGTGTTTAATACAGCAGCGTGTCAGTTCTATTAGATTTAAATATAACGTGCTGGCGGGTTTTGCTCTTGGTGTGTCAACGGCTCTGCGCCCGACGGGATTGTTGTTGATCATCGCCTGTGCAGTGATTTTTTGCTTGCTGTACTGGCGCTACCGGGATAAAAAAATTCTGCAACAGGGTTTGCTGCCATTTGTGCTGGCCGCGGGGGTGGTTATCAGTCCATTTACCTTACACAATATTCAGGCCGGTGGTGAGCCGATATTGCTCTCTGCCAATGGCGGCATGAATTTCTGGATTGGTAATCACCAGGGCAGTCACGGTGTGTTTAATCTGCCCCCCGAGTACGATCTTGTACATGACCCGCTCGGTGTTGATTATGCGCGTAAGCGCAGTGGAGAAATGCTGAACTATCAGCAAAGTTCGAGTTGGTGGCGTGAACAGGCGATGACTGATATTGCTAACGACCCCGTACGCTGGATCGGCTTGCTCGGCAAAAAAGCTTTGCTCTTTTCTCACCACCATGAAATACCTCAGCTTGGCTTGAACTTTCAGTGGTATCAGCAAAAAGCATGGCCCTTGCAGGTTTTTCCAGTTAACAGCTTGCAGTTAATCCTGTTGGCATTGTTTGCCCCGTTTTTCTTTTATATCAGGAGTCATGGCGCAAATAGAGCTGAACAGGTTGTCGGCCGAGTCGGTTGGCCAATGCTGTTTCTGTTTGTGTACTGGGGAGCGATTGCGCTGTTTTTTGTCACTGGACGTTATCGCGCACCTATTATGCCCGGTGTGATTGTGTTGGCAGCTTGTACAGTTGTGATGTTTCTTGAACTGTTAGTGCGCAAACGAGAAAATCTCACACTGGTGCTTGCACCTGCTTTTTTGTTTTTTGTTTTAAATGTCGTGGGCAACAGGCTTTATGCATCGAATTATCTATTGCCGCCGGTGAATTTATATTCTGGTACAGAGGAGCGTCAACAGGGTATGGCGCTGTATAAACAGGGCAAATTCCGGGAAGCGGAGATGTCCTATCGGCGTTCACTGTCGATTCGTGAAAATAGTATTACGCGCGGTAATCTTGCCAATGCACTCAAAGCGCAGGGTCGTATTGATGAAGCAGAGCAGGAGTATCTCAAAGTATTAAAGGCAAATCCAAAGGATGCCGTTGTTATTTATAATCTGGCGAATCTATATCGCGATCATAAGAATGATCCGCTGCGTGCCATTGAGTTTTATGCGCGTGCTACACAAATTCGACCGCGCTTTGCCGAAGCACATTTAAACCGTGGCTTGCTGCAGGCCCGTCTGGGGCGACTTGAAGAAGCCGGTGAGTCTTTGCAACTATATCTTGAACATGCACCGGTCGATGCAAAAAATCGCGAAGCAGTGACACAGATGATTGTGAAAATCTCACTGCAACTTAACCAGTGAGTGCGGCTTACTCGTTAACCTCTTGCATACGGGAGTCGAGGTTCTGTTGTAATTCCTTGTCAAGATTTTCCATTTGTTCTTTTTGTTGTTGTTCCTGTTTATACAGCTGCTGCTGTTGTGTTGTTTCCCGCTCCAGCTGATTTTCGGCCCCCTTATTGGCGACAAATACGTAGCCAATGATCAACACAATAACAATCAGAATTAATTTTTTCATGGAGTTTTTCTGAATACGTAATTCCTGCCACCGTGTTCACAGGTGAGCAGATCATCATCAAACAGATAGCAGTTTGATAGGGCAAAGGTTCGACTTATGACAGAGCGGGTATCTACTGGCAAGCTGGCTTTATCTTTTTTCAGAAATTCATACATAGTTTCAAAGCGTTCTGTAAAGTTGAGCTCCTGCTCATCAATAGAGCTGTAAACATAGGAAAATTTGTCAAAACTCATGGTTGATGCGCTCAGACCAATCTCTCCCATACCTTCAATATAGCGTTGATAGGACAAAGCGAGATATTCCTGCAAAGGCACACGAGAATTTTTGTCCTGCTTTGGCAGATTGAGTTTATGTGCGTCGGTTAGTACATGGTCTTCAAGCTGACTATTGGCGCGATTGGCCTGGTAGAGATAATTGCCGTTAACGCAGTAAACCGTTTGGCCGAGAACTGAGCAATCGTCGAATGGTGAGCTTGTGTTGTCGGGCACCATTTCAACGGGCGTGATCACTTCGGCAATGCTTTCGGCGGGTGGTAGAGTAATGTTTGTTTCATTAGTCGTTGTCGGCGTTGCTGCTGTGGAAGTGATCGGTGCAGAAGTTGAAGTTGTTGCTGATGCTGCTGTGGGTGCAGAGGTTTCCAGTGTAATGCCGAGTTTACGTGCAGGTCCTTTTAGCAAAATTGCTTGCACAGACGGCGGGTTCTTGCGAAATTCAAAAAAATTGGGCAACCCCTGGGCTCTGCCCTTGCGGTGAATTTCGCAGTACACCTCTTCGTAGTGATTGCCCTCGACAGGAATACAGGCGGCCCATGTGTCGGACATGGCGAGACAGAGCAGTAAGGTGTAGCTGAACCGGCAGGCGACTTTTCTCATAAGCCCTTGATATACCCCATTATTCATTTTCAGCTGGCGGCAGAGATTAGTTTGGCGTCTGCTCCGGCTGTGTTATTCGCTGGCGTCGAGCCAGCATTCTAAATACCTGCCATGTGGCGATTGCGGCACACAAGTGCTTGATTGAATGTCCGCTAATAGTTTCACCTGTCAGGGAAAAAACCCTAGCATCATAAAATTCAAACACTTTTGCAAGCAAATACCAGATCAGTACGATAAACAGGTCATTTTGACGGGTCCACACCGAACGGTGCGAAAGCAACATGATGGGTACCAGTACCATCGGCAAAAACTGAACGAGCGCATAGGGGCGCAGGTCACCGCGACCTGCCTGCTCGGTGATATGCCAGTGATAGACACTGTAAAAGCCAACAAGCAGTAATATCGGTAACAGACGCAGCCCCCACTGGCGGCTGATTAACTCGCCAATTACCGCTGCGAACAGACCCATAAAACCGATGGTCATCGGTAGGCGATCCCAGACCAGAGTACTGTTATTGGGCTCGAGGTGGTACCAGGCAGAACCCAGGCCAGTGAGAAAGACGCCACAGAGAAAAACCAGCCACGGTAAGCGTTCCTGCAGGCTACTTTCGCTAACGGTTGCACAATGACGCTGGATTAAAAGCAGATAGGTCCCATAAATAGCAACGAGCAGGAACCCGACATTACTGACAACATCCATAAAATTGTCGACACCGCAGAAGTGGCGTTGATCAACAAAGTTATGATACTGCAGGTCCTGGGGAATGGGTGGTAACAGGAAAATGCCGAGGCTTGCAATTGCAAGTGAGCCGTAGATAAGCGTGAATGTCTGTTGCCTGGTCATGGTGTATTTCTCCCTGGCAACCAGGATAACACAGGTTACGCGCTACAGCCAAAATCGGAAATAAATATAGACGGGGTGCATGCATTTGCAAGACAAGTAGTTTACTATGAGCCACCGTTTACAATTGTTATTACTATCATGAAGCTATTTGCTGCGCCATATTCTATAAAGAATCACGTAAAAAAAGTCGCTGTTCGTTGTGCGCTGTTCGTTATTGTCGGAGTAGGGCTAACTGCTTGCGAGCCGCAGCCAAACCCATTGCTTGGTAGTTGGAAGGCGGATGCATCCTGTACCGCAGAATATCTCACTTCGATTTCGATGGAAGAGGAACGGCGTGAGCAATTGATTCGCAATGTTAATGAGCGTGAAGTCAGTTGGGTATTTACTGAGCGCGTTTGGCAAATCAACGTTGATGGTAAAAGTGCAGCGACTCATACCTATAATATTGTTTCTGCGGAAGATGACTACGTGATTATGACTTTTGGTGAAAAAAATACCGGCGCGTTTTTTCAGGTAGAGGGAGATGTTTTGTGGGAGACGACACCGAACAATAAAATTCGTTTTTGTTACAAACGTAACGAATAGCATACAGTAGTGTGGGTCAGGTGTTACTGGTGTAAAACCTCGTCGATTTCATATTCGATGTCACCGCCCGGTGTGTTTACCTTAACCACATCACCTTCTTCCTTACCCACCAGTGCTCGTGCGATCGGAGAATTAACAGAAATCTTTCCTGCATTAACATCGGCTTCATCGTCACCGACAATTTTGTAAGTTACCTCTTCGTCAGTTTCGACGTTAATAATCTTCACCGTGACACCAAAAATTACCTTTCCGGAATGGGGAATGGCTGTAATGTCGATAACGCGCGCATTGGATAGCTTGCCTTCTATTTCCTGGATACGGCCCTCGGCAAAGCTCTGTTGTTCACGTGCGGCGTGATACTCGGCATTTTCCTTGAGGTCACCGTGTTCACGGGCTTCTGCAATTGCCTGGGTGATGCGTGGACGCTCAACTTTTTTCAGGTGTTCAAGCTCTTCGCGCAGCGCAGCTTCACCTTCTACAGTCATTGGTACCTGTGTCATTGTGTCATGCTCCTGGAAATTCGCGCGTGCAGTTCCTGCAAACGATTCACGCTGGTCTCACATTCATAGGCCAAAGCCTGGCACACTGCTTCTGCACCAGCCAAGGTTGTTGTGTAATACACCTTGTTTTGCAAAGCACTGCTGCGAATGGTGGCGGAATCGGCTATAGCGCGGCGGCCTTCTGTGGTGTTGATGATCAAGTCTATCTGGCCATTTTTGATCAAGTCAACTATATGTGGCCGGCCTTCCTGTACCTTGTTGACGCTCTCGACTTCCAGGCCAGCTGTGCGGATAACATCGGCAGTACCCTCGGTGGCGACAAGATCAAACCCGATGCCAGACAAGCTCTTGGCAACGGCAATAATGCCAGACTTGTCCACATCGCGTACGCTCAGAAAAGCCTTGCCGGAACTCGGAATAATTGAGCCGGCACCGAGCTGGGACTTGGCATAGGCCTCGGCGAAAGTTTCTGCTGCGCCCATTACCTCGCCAGTGGATTTCATTTCCGGACTGAGGATTGGATCGACACCGGGGAATTTGTTAAACGGGAATACCGCTTCCTTGACGGCGTAGTAATCCGGTACGATTTCTTTTTCGAAATTCTGTGCGGCAAGGCTGGTGCCGGCCATACATCGCGCTGCGACTTTAGCCAGTGATGTGCCAATACACTTGGACACAAAAGGTACGGTGCGCGAAGCGCGTGGGTTGACTTCGATAACGTAGACCACGCCATCTTGCCAGGCCAGTTGTACATTCATCAAGCCGACGACGTTGAGTTCCCTGGCCATTTGCTTGACCATTTCGCGCATTTCATCCTGTACGTTTTCGGGCAGGCTATAAGGCGGTAAGGAACATGCGGAATCACCGGAGTGAACACCGGCTTGTTCGATATGCTGCATGATGGCACCGATCACGACTTGCTCGCCGTCGCTTACCGCATCGATATCCACTTCCACAGCGGCGTTAAGGAAATGATCGAGTAGTACCGGGGCTTCATTGGAAACCTGTACCGCTTCGCTCATATAACGCTGCAACTCCTGTTCCGAGTAAACAATTTCCATAGCGCGACCACCGAGTACATAGGACGGGCGCACGACAAGCGGATAACCGATTTCATCAGCCTTTTGCAATGCTTCTTCTGTCGAACGTACCGTGGCGTTATTCGGTTGTGTATGGCCAAGCTTTTGTACCATTTGCTGGAACAGTTCGCGATCTTCCGCTTCGTCAATCTTGGTGGGTGAGGTGCCGATAATCGGAACACCGTGTGCCTCAAGTGCACGGGCGAGTTTGAGTGGTGTTTGTCCGCCAAATTGTACAATCACGCCTTTAGGCTTTTCGATATTGACGATCTCAAGCACATCTTCAAGTGTTACCGGTTCAAAGTAGAGGCGATCTGAGGTGTCGTAGTCCGTGGAAACCGTTTCCGGGTTGCAGTTCACCATAATGGTTTCGTAGCCGTCTTCGCGCATCGCAAGTGCGGCATGTACACAGCAGTAATCAAATTCAATGCCCTGGCCAATACGGTTTGGCCCGCCGCCAAGGACAATAATTTTTTCACGATCTGACGGATTTGATTCACACTCTTCCTCATAGGTGGAGTACATGTAAGCTGTGCTCGTAGCAAATTCTGCTGCACAGGTATCTACCCGTTTGTAGACCGGGAGCACCTTGTGCTTATGACGCAGTTGTCGAATTGCTTCTTCGTCACTGCCCATTAACGCGGCGATACGTTCATCGGAAAAACCCTTGCGCTTGATCTGACGCAGGTCTATTGCTGAAAGGGCATCGAGGCTCAGGCTACTGATCGTTTTTTCAAGTTGTATCAATTCTTCTATTTGCACAAGATACCAGGGATCTACTGCGCTGAGTTTATACACCTCATCAACAGACAGGCCGAGGCGGAAGGCATCGCCGATATACCAGATACGTTCAGAGCCTGCCGTAATCAAGTGACGGCGTACGATTTCCTCGGCATCGTGGGCATCGTGATCAACTTGCGGTTCAAAGCCAGCGGAGCCAACTTCAAGACCGCGCAGTGCTTTTTGCAGTGACTCCTGGAAGTTGCGGCCAATCGCCATCACTTCACCAACAGATTTCATTTGTGTGGTCAGGCGTGCATCGGCAGAGGGAAACTTTTCAAATGTAAAACGCGGTATTTTGGTAACTACGTAATCAATCGTTGGCTCAAACGAGGCCGGTGTTGCGCCGCCAGTGATGTCGTTCTGTAGCTCATCAAGTGTGTAACCGCAAGCGAGTTTGGCTGCGACTTTGGCAATTGGAAAGCCTGTGGCCTTTGATGCGAGAGCCGACGAGCGCGATACGCGCGGGTTCATTTCGATAATTACCATGCGGCCATCTTCCGGGTTAACACCGAACTGTACATTGGAGCCGCCGGTTTCCACGCCGATCTCACGCAATACCGCGAGAGAAGCATTACGCATTAACTGATATTCCTTATCAGTCAGGGTTTGAGCCGGTGCTATGGTAATAGAATCACCCGTGTGAACGCCCATAGCGTCGAAGTTTTCAATTGAACAAATAATGATGCAGTTGTCGTTTTTATCGCGCACTACTTCCATTTCATATTCTTTCCAGCCGAGTAGCGACTCGTCGATCAGCAGTTCCGATGTTGGTGACAAATCGAGGCCGCGCTCGCAAATCTCAACGAACTCTTCACGATTGTAGGCTACACCACCACCGGAGCCACCCATGGTAAACGACGGGCGAATGATTACGGGAAAGCCAAAGCGATCGAGTATCTGTAATGCTTCTTCCATGGAGTGTGCAATGCCGGAGCGCGGAGTTTCGAGACCGATGGAGCGCATCGCCTTGTCGAATTGCTCGCGGTCTTCGGCTTTGTCAATCGCTTCGGGTGTTGCACCAATCATTTCCACATCAAATTTTTGCAGGATGCCCTCGCGCTTTAAATCCAGTGCACAGTTCAGTGCAGTTTGTCCGCCCATCGTGGGCAGCAGTGCATCGGGACGTTCCTTTTCAATAATCGTGGCAACAGTGCGCCATTCTACCGGCTCGATATAAGTGGCATCGGCCATAACCGGGTCGGTCATAATGGTTGCCGGGTTGGAGTTGACAAGAATGACACGGTAACCTTCTTCGCGCAGTGCCTTGCAGGCCTGGGCACCGGAATAGTCAAACTCGCAGGCCTGGCCGATAACAATGGGGCCGGCGCCGAGAATCAGGATGGAGTTTATGTCGGTACGTTTGGGCATCGTATTTGCTCTTCAGGCTCTCCTGGTTCAGCTGGCGGCCTTGGCCGCTTGCATAAGTTCAATAAAGTGGTCGAATAGAGGGGCGACATCGTGTGGGCCCGGGCTTGCTTCCGGGTGCCCCTGAAAACTGAAAGCCGGTTTCTGTTTGTGGTGAATGCCTTGCAGAGAACCGTCGAACAGTGACTTGTGCGTGACTTCAAGGCTGTCGGGAAGACTTGCTTCATCAGTGGCAAAGCCGTGGTTTTGGCTGGTGATCATCACCTCGCCGGTTTTGAGATCGAATACCGGGTGGTTAGCACCGTGGTGACCGAATTTCATTTTTACAGTTTTGGCGCCGCAGGCGAGAGACAGTAATTGGTGACCGAGACAGATGCCAAAGATCGGTAAGTCCTGTTCGAGTAGCGTTTTAATTGCAGTAATTGCATAGTCACAGGGCTCGGGGTCGCCAGGGCCATTGGACAGGAATACTCCATCTGGTTGCATGGCGAGCACTTCACTGGCCGGAGTCTGCGCGGGTACAACGGTTAGTTCGCAACCGCGGTCCACGAGCATGCGCAGAATATTGCGCTTTACGCCGAAATCGTAAGCAACGACTTTGAAGCTTTCATCATTCTCAATCTCACTGGCATCGGGGTGGCCTCTGCCAAGTATCCAGCTACCTTGCTGCCAGGCATAGTTACTGTCGGTGGTTACCTCTTTGGCGAGGTCCATGCCTTTTAGTCCGGGAAAGTCCTGTGCTGCCTGAAGGGCCTGCTTCGCGTCGCTTTCGCCGATATTTTCACCGGCAATGATGCAGCCGTTCTGTGCGCCTTTCTCGCGCAGGATGCGGGTTAGGCGTCGTGTATCGATGTCGGCGATGCCGAGAATGTTATGACGTTTGAGATAGTCATCAAGACTTTCCTCGCTGCGGAAGTTGCTTGCCAGTAATGGCAGGTCGCGAATGACCAGGCCCTTGCACCAGATCTGGTTTGATTCCTCATCTTCACTATTGGTGCCCACATTACCGATATGAGGGTAGGTGAGCGTAACGATTTGCTCGGCATAGGAAGGGTCGGTAAGGATTTCCTGGTAACCGGTAATCGCGGTATTAAACACCACCTCGCCGGTGGCAATACCGCTGGCACCGATTGCAAGCCCATAAAAAGCACTGCCATCTTCAAGCATGAGTATGGCAGGCGTCTGGCTTCGGCTGTTCACTGTTGTCTCCCGGTTGTGGTGACCGACCTGCCGGCGCGCAAGCGGACACCCCTCTACTGAGGTTTCATGCAAAAAATTAGGGGTGCAGCAGTAAGAAAGGTAGAAAGCTAGTTCGAAAAAAAGCGAGAGGGACTGTTATCCTTCTCGCTCTTGATATCTGTGTCTGACAAGGTATCCCTGATTAATCCACCTGATATCGTGTGCTGTTAACGTTACATCAGGCGCATTAGACTTTGTCACTAACTCTCTTTCAGGCTGCTGTTACCTGAGCCGGTATTCTATGAAATCTTCCTGGGCATGTCTATCATGAGCACAAGGAATTTCCGTAGAAAATGCAATTTATTAGCGATTGGTGTGGCGTAAGACGCGCTGCTTTTCGCGATCCCAGTCCTTCTGTTTTTCGGTTTCCCGTTTGTCCTGTTTGGCCTTGCCCTTGCCGAGTGCAATCTTGCATTTAACCAGATGCTTTTTCCAGTAAAGCGCAGTGCATACGCAGCTGTATCCTTTCTGCGATGTTGCCGCAAACAGGCGGGCAATTTCCCGGTTATGCAGCAGTAGTTTGCGTGTGCGCGTCGGGTCCACTACAAAGTGAGTAGAAACCGTAGGTAGCGGGGTAATATGAGCACCGAGCAGCCAGGCTTCACCATTTTGAATCAGTACGTAGGTGTCGGTCAGTTGCACTTTGCCAGCGCGTAGGCTTTTTACTTCCCAACCTTGCAGGGCAATACCGGCCTCTATCTCATCCTCGATGAAATAGTCGTGGCGCGCCTTTTTATTGAGCGCGATGGTATTTGACCCCGGTTTGGGTTTTTTCTTCGCCATAGTGTGAAAATAATCGTGTCTAGCTAAGCAGAGGGATAAGTAGCACCGGATGCGGCATTATACCCGCAGTGATAGAATAAACCCCGTTTTTTGGGGGTGAGTTTATGGAGAATGCACGTTCAACCATTCACGGTGTCTGGTCAAAACGGCTGACCTTTATCCTGGCTGCCACCGGTTCGGCGGTGGGGCTCGGCAATATCTGGAAGTTTCCCTACATTACCGGCGAAAACGGCGGCGGTGCATTTGTACTCGTCTACCTCGTGTGTATTGCTGCGGTGGGTATTTCAGTGATGATGGCGGAGGTGTTGCTTGGCCGTCGTGGTCGCAGCAGCCCGGTAACTGCGATGCAGACATTAACCAAAGAGTCGAACGTTCACGGTGTCTGGACTGGCATTGGCTGGATGGGTGCCATAGCGGGTTTATTGATTCTCTCGTACTACAGTGTGATTGCAGGCTGGGCACTACATTTTATTGTACAAAGCGCATCCGGCGCATTTGAAGGTGCTGACAGCGCTGCGGTTGGTCAGGTATTTGATAGCCTGCTCGCTGACCCACAGACCCTGCTTGGCTGGCATACCCTTTTCATGGTGATGACAATGACGGTTGTGGCGCGCGGTGTGACCCAGGGTCTGGGTCGGGCGGTGGAAATTCTGATGCCATGCTTGTTCGTGCTGCTGATTATCATGGTGGGCTACGCGGTTAAGCTCGGTAATTTTTCCGAGGGTCTCGCGTTCTTGTTCAAAGTGGATTTTAGCAAGCTCTCTGCCGGTTCAGTGCTAACGGCCGTCGGACATGCGTTTTTTACCCTGAGTCTCGGCATGGGTGCGATCATGGCTTATGGTGCCTATATGCCGGATCATGCACCCGTGGGCAAAACCGTTGTGACGGTAGCTTTTCTCGATACGCTGGTGGCACTTGTAGCAGGTATGGCGATTTTTCCGCTGGTATTTGCCAATGGCATTGAGCCTAGTGCCGGCCCCGGCTTGATGTTTGTCAGTCTGCCTCTGGCGTTTGGTCAGATGCCGGGTGGACTCTTTTTTGGCACGCTGTTTTTTGTGCTTGTGTCGGTGGCGGCCTGGAGTTCTTCAATATCCCTGATTGAACCTTTTGTGGCTTGGGTGGTGGAGAAAAAGCTGCTCTCGCGGGTGGGTGCGAGCGTCGTGCTCGGTATCGTGACCTGGACGATAGGCTTGCTCACGGTGTTATCGTTTAACGAAATGTCGGATCACAAGCTGTTTGGTCTGACCGCATTTGATTTGCTCGACTTTATTACGGCGAATTTGATGTTGCCGCTTGGCGGTCTGTTTATCGCAATATTTGTCGGCTGGATTATGAAGCGGGAAATTGTACGCGCCGAACTCGATGCAGAGCCTGAAGGTTTGTTTAATCTGTGGTACACGGTTTTACGCTATATCGCACCGGTAGCAGTCCTGGTAGTCTTCGCCTACCCGCTGATTGAGAAGTTTTCCGGCTAAACCATGTCCACCCATATTGAACGCAGCGCGCTGCTGCCTTATTCCGCTGAACAGCTATTTGAGCTGGTTAACGATGTTGAAGCCTATCCGCAGTATATGGATGGTTGTGTTGCTGCTCAGGTGCTCAGTAGCGATGAGGGTGGAATGGAAGCGCGTCTCGAACTGAAAAAAGGCGGTATCAGTCAAAGCTTTGCAACGCGAAATCACTGGGAGGAGCATTCACAGATTGTGATGGAATTGCTCGAAGGGCCGTTTGAAAGTCTGCATGGAGTGTGGAATTTTAATGCACTCGCAAGCGATGCCTGCAAGGTTTCCCTCGACTTGCGTTTTACAATGAACAACCAGTTGGTTAGCAAGGCGGCAGAGAGGTTGTTTGAGTCTGTTGCGGGTAATCTGGTTAATGCCTTGTGCCAGCGTGCCAATTGTTTGTACGGGAGCTAGTGGCTATGTCTGAAACAGTGCAAATCAGGGTACAGGTAGCTTATGCCTTGCCCCACAAGCAGCGGGTTATAGACATTGAAGTCAGTGAAGGCTGCACAGCCCGGGAAGCGGTTGAGCAATCGCGTATTAGCGAGCAATTTCCCGATCTCGATTTGAGCAACGCAAAGTTCGGTATCTTCGGCAAGTCTGTCAAGGCAGACCAGGTGCTGGTTGACGGTGACCGTGTCGAGATTTATCGCAAACTGATTGCAGACCCGAAAGAGTCACGTAAGAAACGGGCCGATCGCGCAAAAGCAAAGCGCGAAACAGATTAAATTATCCCACTTGTTGCCGGTGGCCTATCCTATGGCAGGTCGCTGGTATTGCCTGAGTCCTGTTGTGCCGGATCCTGTTTTTCATCTGGTGTAGCGCTATCTGATTGAGTATTGTCGCTTGCCGCTTCAGTTTCCTTTGGCTGTTCATTGTTTTCCTTGTCATCGTGCGTGATGCGATCTTCCGGTGCCTCTACGACTTCGCCGAGCTCCTCAGGTGGAGGTATGCGGTTATCGATGCGGACGAGCTTGCCCTGCTCAAAGTACAGGGTCATGCGGTGCTCACGGAAGTTTTCCTCGCGATCCTTGTGGCTGAAGTAATAGTCCCAGCGGTCCGGGTTAAAGGAATCAATCACCAGTGGTGTACCCATAACATAGCGCACCTGGCGTTTGGTCATGCCGATTTCAAGCTGGTCAATCATGTCCTGCTTGACAACATTGCCCTGGGGAATGTCGAGTTTATAAACCCCTGGAAAACTACAGCTACTGGCAAGAAACGCCAGGAAAATCAATAAAAACCAGGGTTTGTGCATTTACAGGGTTCCACTTGTTTTACGGAGCAGCGATAATACCTGATTCAACCGCCACATGCGAAGAGCAAGCAGCCCATGGGACAACAAAATCAGGAATTGCGCAAAGCCGGCCTCAAGGTCACGACTCCGCGGGTCAAAATTCTCGAAATTCTTGAAAATGCCGAAGAACGCCATATGAGTGCAGAAGAGGTTTACCGGGTGCTGCTTGGGGCTAATGAAGAAGTGGGGCTCGCAACAGTGTACCGTGTGTTAACCCAGTTTGAGACAGCGGGCCTCGTGACACGGCACAATTTTGACAGCGGTCACTCGGTATTTGAACTGGTGCGCGGCGATCATCACGATCATATGGTGTGTGTGGATTCCGGCAAGGTCATTGAATTCCACAACAGCCAGATCGAGCAGCTACAGCGTGATATTGCCGAGCAACACGGTTTTGAGCTTGTAGATCATTCTCTTGTGCTTTACGTCAAGCCAAAGGAATCATAGTCAGTTAATGGTTTGCAGCATAACCTCGGCATGAGCGCGTGATTGCTCGCACATATGAGCGCCGCCGATCATCCGTGCCACTTCATCAACGCGTTCCTCATCGGCCAGCGTGTGCAGGCAAGTGCGGGTTTTGCCCCGTGTCACGGCTTTGCTCACCGTAATATGCTGATGGGCTTTTGCGGCAACCGCAGCCTGATGTGTTACGCAGAGCACCTGACCCTTGTCACCGAGCTTGCGTAACAGTGTGCCGACATGGGCCGCGGTTTCTCCACCGATACCTACATCCACCTCATCAAAAACCAGGCTTGGAATGGCCGAGGTCTGTACCGTAACCACCTGAATTGCAAGACTAATACGCGATAATTCACCGCCCGAGGCTATTTTTTTCAGGGGTTGTAGAGGCTGCCCCGGGTTGGTTTTAATTAACAGTTCAAGACTTTCGGCACCGTGACGGTGAGGCTCGTCGCGGGGTGACAAAGCCACTGTGAGTTTGCAGCCCTTCATATTCAGTGTGGTGAGTTCACGGTTGACGGCACGGCTCAATTTGGCAGCAGCTTTGTTACGCTGTTCCGTCAGTTTTGCAGCGCTGCGTTGGTAATTCACAAGGTACTCGGTCTGTTGCCGTTCGAGCTGTTCAAGTTTTTCATCGCTACTCGAAAGCCCCTCAAGTTCGCTATTGAGTTTTTCGTGTAGTGCCACAATCTCATCGGTTGCGATACGGTGCTTGCGGGCAACCTGATAGATTGTGCTGAGACGCTCTTCAACTGTATGCAGGCGCTGTGGATCAAGCGGGGTGGTTTGCTGGTGCAAATGGATTTCATTGCAGGCTTCTTCCACTTGAATATGCGCACTTTGAAGCAGTTTTTCCACTTCGAGTAGATGAGAGGTTTTGTGCTGTTGTGTGCCGAGCAGGGCAAGTGCCTGACTGAGCTGGTCGCTAATATTGGCTGCGTTATTGAAATCACTGCTGTTGCTATCGGTATGATTTTCTCCGCTGCAAAGGGACAGCAGGGCCTCGCCAGTGGTGAGGAGTTCACCGGCAGAGGCCAGCTGTTTTTGCTCAAGTTCAAGTTGCTCGACCTCGCCTGGCTGTAGTGCCAGGGCATCGAGTTCCTCGACCTGATATTGCAACAGTTGCAGTCGGGCATCGTTATCGTCACTGGTGGTGCGCAACTGTTCGAGCAGTTGTCGGGTTTGCTGCCACTGGTTGTAGGCTTCCCTGACTTCGCGGCACAGTGCGTCGTTGCCTGCATAGGCGTCGAGCAGGTGACGCTGGCTGTCGCGGTGTAACAGCGAGTGGTGTTCGTGCTGGGAGTGAATGTCGATTAGCAGTTGGCTGAATTCGCGCAGTTGTTGCAGTGTAACCGGTTGCCCCTGAATCCACGCGCGTGAGCGACCCTCACGGGTAATTACGCGGCGCAGTAGGCATTCCTGCGGTGGGTTTTTTTCTGTGTTTTCCGGGCAGTGTAAATCATGCTGTTCCAGCCAGCGCTGCGCGCGCGAATTGTTTGCTACAGTAAAACAGGCACTGATATCAGCACGCTGTTTATCAGCTGGAATGACGCTACTGTCGGCGCGCTCGCCTAATGTGAGGCCAAGCGCGTCGAGCATGATCGATTTTCCCGCACCGGTTTCTCCGGTAATGGCGGTCATACCGGTTTGCAGCTCAATGTCGAGATGATCGACAATGGCGAAATTCTGTATCGACAACTGGGTCAGCATTCCACTCTCCTCCATCCCCACAGATGAATACTGTTTGTTTGTACAGTATCCTAACTGAATAAATATACAGTATCAACTATGAAGAGAGTTTGCTGGCGGTTTGTGGCAGTTGAGCCGCTGGCAAAGAGGCGCTACTCTTTGTTTCATGTCTGACCTTGTCAATGATCGCGCCCAGCAGGTATTAAAAAGCCTAATTGACCTGTATATCCGGGATGGCCAGCCCGTGGGTTCAAAAGCCCTTGTTGAGGAGGCCAATCTGCCAGTCAGTGCCGCAACCGTACGCAATGTTATGGCGGATCTGGAGCAACATGGGTTGATTACCTCACCTCACACGTCGGCGGGGCGGGTGCCGACCCAGACCGGTTACCGCCTGTTTGTCGATAATCTGATCTCGGTGCAGCCCTTACAAGGCGCGACACTGGATCAGATGAAAGGCCTGCTGAGCCCGGAAACGAATTCGCAGCATCTGATCGAATCGGCCTCGCAGTTGCTCTCCGATGTAACTGCCCAGGCGGGCCTCGTGACTCTGCCGCGCCGTGAGCAAACCTGGTTGACCCAGGTAGAGTTTCTGCCGCTGTCGGATAACCGGATACTTGTGGTGCTTGTTGTTAATGATCAGGAAGTGCAAAACCGTGTGATCTATACCCACCGGCCCTACAGCCGCGAGGAATTGCAGGATGCGGCGCGTGTTATCAACGAGACCTATGCCGGGCGTACACTTGAGGAAGCACGGGAAAATCTGCTTGGCAGTATGGCATCTGACCGGGAAAAAATGGACGCGCTGATGCGCAGTGTACTCGAAGTGGCGGAGCAGACGTTCCAGAGCGAGGAGGAGGGGGGTTATGTCGTGGCAGGGCAAACGCGACTGCTGGATAGCGCAGAACCGGGCAATATGATGAAAATTCGCGACCTTTTCGACGCATTTAATGAAAAAAGAGAGATTTTACATTTGCTTGATAACTGTGTGCGTGCCGAGGGCGTGCAGATATTTATTGGCCAGGAGTCCGGTTATGACGTGCTGGATGACTACAGTGTGATCACCGCACCCTATCAGGAAGGGGGGCAGGTAGTGGGGGTGCTTGGCGTGATTGGCCCGACCCGCATGGCCTATGACCGGGTGATTCCGATCGTTGATGCTACCGCCAGAATGCTGAGTTCGGCGTTAAACAGTAAATAACATAAATTATAGTGATACGAGCCTTTGCTTTTGCCTAAAACCCGCCTAGAATAGAGCGTTGTTAAAGGTAGTCAGTAGTGCAACTGATGCCTGATAAAAACTACAAAAGCCATAAGGGCTTTATTTTTCGATCGATCGTACTGCATAGGACCAATATCCATTTAATTAAGTGATGAGGTTTTGTTATGAACAGAGGGATTACACAAACGATTGCGCGGGTTAGTCTGACCTTGGCAATGGGTCTGGCGGCAGCTCAGACTTATGCCTTTAGTGGTGGCTTTGGCTCATTTAACTCCGGAGGTGAGTCCTCCAGTGGTAGCTCTACCAATTGCAGCTCGGCGGGCGATTCAACGTCTGGCGGATCTTTTAGTGGCGGCTTTGGAAATTTCTCAGGCACAGGTTCAGAAGAGTGTGCTAATGAAGATTCCGATGCGGATACCATGCTCAATAGCTGGGAGACATCTTTCTCGCTGGATAAAAACGACGCGTCGGACGCCTACGAGGATGCAGATGGTGATGGTTCCACTAATGCCCGTGAATATGCTCAGGGCTCTGATGCTTCACTGGCCGATACTGATAGTGATGGTGTGATTGATGGTGATGATCCGGACCCGGATAATGCCGGAGTTTCTTCGCTGACAGTTGATGGCACTTTTAGCGGTATATCAGCCAGCTCATCGGACTAAATAAGCGCTTTTTGAGCACCATATTCAGGGATTGTTTTTTGGGGCTCCAGAGCATTATAGTAAAGCCTCGCTTATAGCGGGGCTTTGTTTTGTCAAGCGAAAGTATTTAACAGGATAATTTGGGGGTTGGAGATGTTGCGTAAAAAGAATTTGCTCGCGGTTGTCATCGCGGGTGTAGCGGCCAGTGCCAGCAATATGGCTGTGGCAGAAGACGGCGGCAGTCAGTTGGTGTGGGTGCCTTCCATTGCGTTTCAGATGAAAGAGTTGAGTTTTGATCAGCAGTACTCGGGAAATAATACAAATAGTGCAGATTTTGATGCAAATATTCCGATGTTGAATCTGGGTTTAACGGTTGCCTATTCACGCTTTTATATGAGTTTGAAACTTGAGAAGAGTGTGGCTGATGGTTATTCATCGACGCAAGAAACTGACCGCTCCAGCAGTGGAGAATCCAACCTTATTGCCACAGAATTCACTGAAGTGGGTGTTGGCCGTGAAGATAAAAGTTTTACCATTGGGTATAACGTCTGGGATCGACTCAATGTCTTTGTCGGATACCTTGATGGGGAAACTACCCTGAATCCTGAGCCTGGTTGTCTTGATCCGCTGACATTAAACCCGGTCGCCAGTTGCTCCAATGCCAACCGTGCGGCTGTTCAGCAGTCTATCAGGTACGGTTTTGAATCTTTTGGCATTGATCCCGTTGCTGATCTGGAGCGTTATGAGCAGGTCTACACAGAAAAAGGTCCGTTTATCGGTCTTAGCTATGCCTGGCAGTTTAGCAATACTGGCACGTTGTCAATCAGTGCGGCTTATGCCGATATGAATGGCAAATATGTTGATAATGCGGATGACCCAAATAACACTTTTCCTTCCGCGACTATGCCAACGGAGTCCGCCTTCCAGGAATTTCATTATGAAGGCGACACAACGGGCACGAGTCTGGGTTTAACATGGACGGCACCGCTTGGTGATAACTCAGCCTACTTTGTTGATTTGCGCCGTCAGTCTTATTCAATGGAAGGTGAAGATCAAACAGGTTCATTTCTTTATCAGGGTACTTCACTGAAAACCGATGAAACGATGTTGGGTGTTTCAGCGGGTTTGCAGTTTTATTTTTAAACAGCTGACTGTAATTGAGTCGAACTAAAGAGGATTGATAACAATGCAAAAACTGATGATAGCTCTGGTTGCGTATTGTGTGCCGACACTTTCGTTGGCAGCTAATATGTATGCCGGGGTAAATCTCGCGGCTTCTGACTATGAGCAAGATGATGTTGTGCCTGTTTATAGTGTTTCGGACATTATGTCGCTAGGCGGTGTATTCGGCGTTGATTTTGATGAATACTTCTCTGCTGAAGCGAGACTTTACAGTGGTATAGACGGTGCAGAGTCGGTTGTGGGTAATAGTGTGATTAAAACCGAGCTGGATAGAGCCTATGGTGTTTATGTTAAAGGCGGTTACCCGATTAAAGGCAGTGGTGGTAACACGATGATGCGAATCTATGGGGTAGCCGGTATTACCTGGGGGGAGCTTGAGTTTTCCAACGTAACCTTTCCATCGGTATCTCCGGTCAGTGAAAAAGAAGAAGGCCTGGGTTATGGACTGGGCATGGATATTAATGTCTGGCAAGAAAAAGCCTATATTAATCTTGAGTATATGGATTTGTTAAGCAAGGATAGTTTTGAAATGGATCTGCTACAAGTGGGGTTCCATTTTCGGTTTTGAGTTTGTTAAATCGATAAATATAAAAAATCCCGGCACATGGCCGGGATTTTTTATTAGGCTATCTTTCCCTTAAAAATCAGTTAAGTTCAGCATTTGATTGCGCGCTTATAGTTTCAAAGTCTTCAGCGGTTGTGATTTCAGCGGCGCTTTCCTGGTTCTTTTCCTGTCTGCATCAAGATATAACCAGCACGAGTGATCAGGTCGCTCTGCTTCTGCAGTCGCAAACGCTTGTTATAAGCGGCTCGCGTTTAGACAAGACGTAATGTCTGTTAATGGCACAAAAAGGAAACTCAAATATTGCCCGGATTGTGGTATTCCCTGCTTATTTGGTGTTTTAATACAGAGCAATTAGCGCATGTTAAGAACTGTTCTCGGTATCTTCTATTATGTGGTTAGTACATTGTTTTTATAAATATTTGATTTTTATTGTCTTTTTGACTTTGACTTCTCCGGTTTCAGGGGCAGTTACATTCTACAGTGATGAGGGAAGCTGGACTTCTGCAGTTGGCAATAGTACGAGTTTTGACATATCGGCAACCAATATTGTTTTGGCTAATGAGATTGTGGCATTGCCGGGTGCTGACGAACAGCTCGGTAGCGTTCTCAGCTTTGATGCTATAAATCTACCTGCCAGTCAGTGTTATGGAATGATACTCAAAACCATTGAGGTTGGTGCCGGTTTCACTTTTGATGATGGTGTTAATGTGGCGTGGGATGATGCCTTATCGGTGGGTGATATTGATAGTTTTGAGGATGATGATTTTGAAGTTGATTTTCCGGTAGGCAGGGAGCCGTTTGCTTTTGGCGTGTATATCTATGAGAACAGTGAGCAAAGCGGTGAGGTATTTCGTGTTTATGGAGCCGATGACATTACAGAAATAGGCATGGTAACGACAGGCTTTGAATCAGCTGGTTATCAGCAGGTGTTTGTGGGTGTAACCGCAGATGAACCGATTGGAAAGATTGTGTTTGAAGAAAATCCTTCCGGTGATGATATGGGTTTTAAAGATTTATTTATCACTGATGGCACTCAATATGATGCTGATAGTGATGGCCTGGTTGATTGTGACGAATTTCTCCAGGGTACAGATCATAATGACAGCGACTCCGATAACGATGGTTTTAGTGATGGTGCTGATGTATTTCCCAATGACCCGAATGAATCATCTGACTATGATAATGATGGTATCGGGGATAATACCGATTGGGATGACGACAATGACGGTGTGCCGGATACATTGGATATAGATCCACTGGATGATCAAAATACCAATGAAATTGTTCTTGAATTCGATAATGTCACGTATAAAGGCGTAAACAAGTCTGTAAATTTTGATGCTCCCGAGAGCCTGTTTTTTCATGATGATTTTGACGGAGCCACATTGGCACCTGACTATACTGTACTAAATGCAGATACTACGGGAGTTCCAGCTACATTAGGGCTGTCAAATGGTATGTTGGAAGGTGAAATATCTTCTGAGGCTGCCTGGTTTCAAGCACAAACAAATGCGCTGTATATCTATCAGACAGTTAATGTAACAAGCTTTCGCGTCACTACGTTGGCGAAGAGCCGGGACGCATCCAATATAAATAACCCTGTGCAATCAGGATACCACTACGCCGGCCCCATGATTCGTTCGCCGGACTCTGATATTCAGGCTGAGCAGGACTTTGTTTTTGCCGCCGTTGGTTATCAGGGTAGTACATATCCATGTGCAAACGGTATGGCAAGTCTTTGTTATGAAACAAAAAGCACCACCGATAGTGCTCCGATAATTAATCGCATTACAAGCCTTAGTGGTGATGCTGAGATTCGCTTATGCAAACTGGGTGATACAATTCACAGTTATATACGCGATGCTTATAGTGATGATGACTGGACGTCTTATGGCTCCTGGAATCGTCCGGATTTGCGTAGTCCGCTACAAGTTGGAGTAATGTCTTTTAGCTTTTTGATTCAAAATAATGATACTCAGCGTTTTTATTTCGACTACCTGACAATCGAGACTGTAGATAGCATTAGTGATTGTTTGGAAAAATAGGTGATGTGATTTCTGCTATTGAGTTTCCGGCCTTTTCTCGATGCTCAAAAGCTATAAAACCTGGCCACAAGATATCTATCCAGTATAAATGGTGCTCTTGAACTCACAGCTTTAGCTTATTAGTCAGAATTGGGCTACAACCTAAGTGTAACCCCTTGCTGTTAAAAGCCGCCAGTTAATACTCGTTTCGGCTTTGGCTTTTCTTTTTGTGCGGCACTTTGCTGCGCCATCTGCAATTCAAAGATGCGATCGCTAGGCCATTCCTTGTTTGCCGTATCATTAAAATAGGCGTTGGCGAGATCGTCTTCTTTATTGTTAATAAGTTGTTTGATGGTAACGATATACTCGGTTTCGAGTTCGGTAAGCGCGGTGAACAGGTTTGGATTGTTGTCATCAATCGTGCGTGCACTATCGAGATAATTGTAAGCCTGTAACAGGTCTTCGCGTTTGGCATCACCGGTATTAGTAGAGACAGTAAGCTGTTCGGCTGAAGCAATTAACTTATCGGCTTTTTCCGATGATTTCTTCGTGCTTTTAAGCTGGTTTTCAAGCTCTCTAATTGAGCTGTGGCGCGGGGTATATTGTTTGATAACGGCAATCTGCTCGGCTGCACGATCAAAGTCGCGCTGATCTATAGCCTCTTTGGCAAGCTCGGCCTCGTACTGGCTTGTGTCATCCATACCTGCAAGTGCTTTGGCATTTGCAGAATCCATATCGAGTACCTGCATGTACAGGTCGCGCATCTCGGCGTTAATGGTAATGGTGCGGCGTTCGCGTTTCAGGTTGGCCGCTTTGGTCAGCAGCTCTTCCTTGCGCTTCTCAGCGCTTGCAGCTTTGGCGCGCTGGTTTGCAGCACGGCGCGCGTCGTCATAGCTGCTTTGTAAAACTGCCAGTGCAGCTGCATCTTCATAGTAACTTTCCAGCAAGGTCAGGTTTGTCTTTGCGCTCGACAAGCTGCCTTTGCTGATTTGACTTTCCGTGGTGCTATACAGGTCATTCAGCATGCCATTAATCATCTGGCTAGCCTGGGCATTACTCGCATCAATCTTTAATACCTGCTGTAACTTCGCATAGGCGTTGTCGCCAGCCGGGGAGAAGGTTTTGCCTGCACTGATATCTTTTTGCGCGTTTTCGAGCAAGGTGTCGACTTGCTGTTGCTTGAATTGTGCCTGCAGGGCGAGTTCAGTACTCTCGGCACGCGCTTCGGTCATCGCTGCACGCAAGGAGGCGAGATCCGGGTGTTGTGGCACAAGTTGTTCTGCGTAGTCACGGTAGGTTTCAGCAAGCTCCAGATCATCTTTTTCCAATGCGGTATTGGCCAGCTCGATGTATTTGGTGCCAAAGGTTTCGAGTGAATTAAGCGCCACCTGGTTTTCCGGGTCGAGGCGCAGTACTTCGCGGTACAAGCCAATCACCCTGTCCATGGTTTCAAGGTTGGAGTAATAAAGTCCCTTGCTTGCATCCCGCGCTGATTGAACGAGTTCATCAATTTTTAACTGACGCGCTTGCTCCTGCTGTTTGAGCTTGAGCTCGGCGGCGGCGCGTTCCTTGGGTGCGATATAAAACTGTTGGAATCCTACGTAACCGAGTGCGAGTATGGCGACGAACGAGGCAGCAATAATGGTTTGTTTGGTGCGGCGTGCCTTGCGCGCCAGGGCTTCTTCGGAAAAGTCATCAATGGTGGCTTTTGCTGAACTCAGTACATCGGTGAGTTCAGTCTCGCTGTGTGCCTGAATCGCAACGGTTGCCGCCGTTGCATCAGAACCACTGACACCATCGAGTGCTTCGGTCTGAATTGTCGCGTCATCACTAATCGCGCTCTGCACATTGGTGGCATCGTCCGCACCTGCACCACCACCGGCAAACATCGCCTGTTGTTGAGCCATCATGCCGCGAATTTCCGGCTCGAGCTCTTGCAAATGCTCAATCATCTCCCGGGCACGGCTGTAGCGATCCTCGACTTTTTTCGCCAGTGACTTGTCAATAACCGGCTGGAATACACTGAGGAATTCCGGCAGCGGTGGTGGTGGTTCATTGACGTGCTTGAGCAATACGGCAACAGCGGAGTCACCCTGGAACGGGACACGCCCGGTGAGCAACTCGTAGAACATGACACCGAGACTGTAGATATCGGAGCGCTCGTCGAGCTCCTTGCCCTGGGCCTGCTCCGGGCTCATATAGGCGGTGGTACCGACGATGGTGCCGGTCTGGGTCATTTTGTCGCCGTCACCACCTTTTTGCTTCACGATACCGAAGTCGAGGATGACCGGTGAGCCATCTTCGCGGAACATGACGTTATCGGGCTTGATGTCGCGATGCACAAAGCCTTTTTCGCCTGCAAAGTCGAGGCCTGCGGCGACACCAACAATGATCTTGATGACGTCGGGGATGGCGATGCCCTTGGCCATTTTACCTTCGAGGTCACCGCCTTTCATGTTCTCCATCGAGATGTAGAACTTGCCCTCGTGAGTACCTACATCAAATACGGGAACAATGTTGGGGTGAGAGAGCTGGGCGACAATCTGTGCTTCCTTGATAAAACGGCGTGCCCAGACATTGTCTTCGCCGAGCTGGTCGGACATGATTTTCAGCGCGACGTGGCGGCCAAAACTGTCCTGGATTGCGAGGTATACGGTCGCCATACCGCCCTGACCGAGGCGTCGCTCGACCGTATATCCGGGTATGTTGGGAAATTCCTCTGACACGCTACTGACCTGACCCTTTCAAATCCTCAAACGCCTGCGCGTCGCAGGCAAGAGCCTAATTCTAGCTTAAGGAAAAACTAAAGTTAAGGTTAAAAGATAGAACTGCCCGGTATCGCAAAATACCGGTCCGGGCAGTCACGCAGAGGGCGGTTTATTCGGCGGCCGGTGCTCTGACCTGGTACTCGACAACCTGGCCGTCTTTGACGGTGGCGACACCGAGGGCTTTGACCACCATGCCTTCGGCGATCACGATGTCGTAACGCATCACATTGTCGAGAATACAGACATCGGCGAGATTCAGGCCACCGCCGCCAAGCATCGCACCAAAATTTTCTTCAATCGCCGCGCGACCGTTGAGCACAATCGGATCCATGCCCATGGCAACGGGAGCTTCATCGTTAAATAGTGCATCTTCGCTGAAGATAGAGGCGACCAGAGAAGCATCTCCAGCGCGCAGGCCGTCAATATAGGTTTGTAACAGACTCATGTTTGTGTCCTCGTATTAGTGAACGCCTTGCTGGTCATATTTCTTGCCTGTGCCTTCCGCACCGTCCACGGTGAGGTTTTGCGCTGTGATATAGGCAGCATCGTCCGAGCAGAGAAACAGGGCGCCGCGGGCGATATCCAGTGGCGTGCCGACACGGTTCATCGGCAGTATTTTTGCCATACCTTTGGCGATTTCTGCGGTTGCATCCTCATCGACACCGAGGGCGCCACCGATCAGCGGGGTATAGACGCCACCTGGGGAAATACAGTTAACGCGCACATTGTATTCGGCAAATTCCAGCGCGATAGTTTTGGTCAGTTGCAGCACGGCAGCTTTAGCACCCTGATAGATATGGGGGCCATAACCTGGTGTGGAGGCAGAGATACTGGCGGTATTAAGGATCGCGCCGCTACCCTGCTCCTTCATGACTTGACCCGCATATTTCATGCCAAGGAACACGCTTTTCACCAGCAGTTGAAAGGTAAAGTCAAACGCGTCACCGTCGATTTCCAGCGCTGAACCGCGTGCGCCGAAAGCGCCGGCATTGTTGTGCATGATATCGAGGCGGCCAAATTCGGTAACGGCGTAGTCAACCAGCCCTTTAACATCCTCTTCGCTGGTAACATCGGTTTTGCGAAAACGCGCATTGTCACCGAGGCCTGCGGCGGTTTGCTCTCCGGCTTCTGCGTTGATATCAGCGATGACGACTTTTGCGCCTTCTTCAACAAATAATTCAGCAATACCTTTGCCAATACCACTGGCTGCACCGGTGATAATCGCCACTTTGTCATTCAATCGCCCAAGGCCCATCGGGATACCCTCTAAATTGGTTGGAAAGGGGGGGACTTTAACAAAACCCGGAGCGCAGTCAAACGCAAAAGTACCTGGTACAAATAGCGTAAAAAGCGGCGATTTCTTGCCTGATAGCAGCAATCACATGTATTATCCGCGCTCTTTCAGCAAATCCTGTAACTGTCCTATGCCTCTGGCCAAACGTATTATTCCATGCCTCGATGTTGATAAGGGCCGCGTGGTCAAAGGTGTGAAATTTGTCGATATTCGCGATGCCGGGGATCCGGTAGAGGTGGCCCGGCGCTATAACGAGGCCGGGGCAGATGAGATTACCTTTCTCGACATTACTGCAAGCCACGAGGGGCGCGATACCACGTATCAAACCGTGGAACGTATGGCGAGTGAGGTATTTATCCCGCTTACAGTTGGTGGTGGGGTAAGAACGGTTGAGGATATTCGCGCTCTGCTCAATGCCGGAGCTGACAAGGTGGGCATTAATACCGCAGCGATTCACAATCCGGATTTTGTTCAGGAGGCAGCACAGCGCTTTGGTTCGCAGTGCATTGTGGTAGCGATTGATGCCAAGCGGGTATCCGCTGCAGGCGAGGCTCCGAGCTGGGAAATCTTTACCCACGGCGGGCGCAAGCCAACAGGTATTGATGCAGTGGCCTGGGCGGAAAAAATGGAGTTGCTCGGTGCCGGTGAAATTTTGCTAACGAGTATGGATCGCGATGGTACTAAAGACGGTTTTGATCTCGCGCTAACCCGTGCGGTGAGTGATACAGTGAATATCCCGGTCATTGCTTCCGGGGGTGTCGGCAATTTGCAGCACCTGGTAGATGGTGTGCAAGAGGGCAAGGCCGATGCGGTGTTGGCGGCAAGTATTTTTCACTTTGGGGAATACAGTGTCGCAGAAGCCAAGCAGTACATGGCTGAAAAGGGGGTGTCTGTCAGGCGATAGTTTTTAGTTAGACAGGGAATTTAGTACGGAAGGGTCGGCATTAACAGCAAAACCCACATAGTCAGAAGCACCTTTGATGGCCAGACTTTCACTATCGAAAGGGCCGACATCTACACCTTCACGGGTACAGAAATACCAATAATTGCCTTTTTGGAACACTCTTTCCTTACGCTCCGGGGCTGAGCCGGCTTCACCTTTGCGTCTGGAACCCATATTCATCATCATCAACACTCCAACCATACTACCACTACGATTTAAGTTATTTGCATTAATTTGTTAGTGTTATAACGACCCCATTGTAGCGTTAACTTAAGGGAAATACATCACCTATTCGGACCACTCGGTCACTTGTGGCTGCCGCGCAAGCGCCGGCAGCGGTTGGGAAAGGAGCATGGAAACAGGTACCAGCTCGATATCGTGTTGGGGCAGTTCGGCAATAAAATCCTTGAGCAGGGGCAGGGTATGGGCGCGCGGATGGGCAATGGCAATGGCTTTGCTATGTTGTTTGGTGTAGGCGAGCAGTTCTGTAAGCTGCTCGCGAATTACCTCGGGATCATCCTGATAGTCGATAAAGATATGGCGACGCATTGCGGCTACGCCATGATCAATTGCACTTTGCAAGGCAACGCTGTTTGCGGTTGTGCGGGAGTCAACAAAATACAGGTCATGTTGTTTGAGTGTTTGCATCAGCCAGTTCATAGGTTCGGCCTGTTCGGTTAACAAGCTACCCATATGATTGTTAACACCACGAATGTGTGGAATGTGTTTGAGTTGTTGGTCAAGCGTGTTGAGAAATTCCGTTTTATTCATGGTGTCGGTGAGTGCGCCTTTATCGAGGGGGTGCCCGCTCCTGTTGCTCATCGGGATATGTAACATCAACTCCTTGCCAGCGCGGTGTGCCTGTTCAGCGAGAAGCTGACAGTGATCCGTGTAGGCAATAAACGAAAAAGTGATATCGCCAGACAGAGCAATGGCTTGTTCACCGAGCTCCAGTTCGTAGCCCATGTCATCAATAATAATGGCGAGTTGTGCAGGGCCTGCATAAGTCAAGCTGCCACAGCATAAACTGCAAGCCAGTAACAGACAGGAAAGGAGGCGCATCGCGATGCTGGAAGCAGGTTAACGCTGCTGGTTAGTCATCATCGGGGAAGCTGTCGGCATCATCAACAGGCTTCTCAACCGCTTCCTTTTCTTCTGTGTCTGTTTCACCGCTGTCTACTGTTTTAGCAAGTGTGGGGGACGGTCTCAGTCCATTAAGATGAATAGCTTTGAGTACGGTAATGGCTTCGTAGAGCTGGTTATCCCGCTCGAGTATTTCAAGAGATTTTTGTGCAGCCGTTTTTTCGCTGTCATCTTCCTCGTCATCCTCATTGCTTAAATGTCCGGCAAGATTTGCTTCCTTGACGGTTTCTGAGCCACTGTGTACAGCTTCGAGAGTGGCGCGCTCGACAATAATATCCGGCTCAATGCCCTGGGCCTGAATCGAGCGTCCACCAGGTGTGTAGTAGCGTGCCGTGGTGAGTTTGATGGCGCGTTCATCGGTGATAGGAATAACTGATTGTACCGAGCCTTTGCCGAAACTGCGTGTGCCCATAACGATGGCACGGCGGTGATCTTGCAGGGCACCTGCAACAATTTCTGAAGCGGAAGCTGAACCATCGTTGATCAATACTACAATTGGAGCATTGTTTAACCGGTCGCCAGCTGTAGCCTCAAAATGTAATTCAGAATCGATAGCACGGCCTTTTGTGTAGACCACAAGGCCGCCATCGAGAAAACTGTCGGTGACATCGACCGACGCCTGTAGTACGCCACCGGGGTTGTTGCGTAAATCAAGTATGACACCGTGCAATTCGTCATTGTTTTCCTTGAACAACTTGTCGAGTGCCTTGTCGAGATCCTCTCCGGTATTAATTTGAAACTGGGCGATACGAATGTAGGCAAAGCCTGGTTCGATGGTATTGGCGCGTACACTCTGTACGCGGATAATATCGCGCACAATAGTAAATTCCAGTGGCTGCTCTGTACCTTTGCGAATAATAGTAAGCAGGATTTCCGTGCCTTTTTCACCGCGCATCATATCGACTGCTTCACCCAGACCTATTCCTTTAACCGGTGTCTCGTCAATTTTGATAATCAGGTCTCCGGCTTCGATACCTGCGCGCTGTGCCGGTGTGTCATCAATCGGGGAAATAACTTTGACAAAGCCATCTTCCATACCTACTTCTATACCAAGCCCACCGAACTCGCCACTGGTGTTAATCTGCAAATCGTCAAAGGATTCTTCATCGAGATAGGCGGAATGAGGATCAAGCTCTGTGAGCATGCCCTTGATGGCATTCTTTAACAGCGTAACGTCGTCGACTTCTTCAACATAAGTATGGCGTATCTGACCAAACACTTTGGTAAAGGTACGCAACTCTTCCAGTGGTAATTCTCCGGCAGGATCTGCCGCGCTTTCACTGTCGGTGTTTTCTTCTGTGGCATGGGAGTGCATACCAGCCAGTAGTGCACATAGCAAAACACCAAACGCAAAAATTTTTTTTCGGGTGATTGGTAGATTCATTATTGAACTCACAAAAAGTTAACTCATATACATTTGAAAATGCTCAGGCGCGTTTGCACCAGCGCTTTGGATTTGAAGGTTTACCCTTGTAGCGGATTTCAAAATACAAGCCTGCTTGTTGTTGTCCGCCGCTATTGCCAACCCGGCCAATAATATCATTAGCTTGCACCCACTCACCTGGCTCTTTTAACAAAACCTGATTATGGGCATAAAGGCTCATATAACCATCACTGTGGTCAATAATCATCAGTAGGCCCTGACCGCGCAGCCAGTTTGCAAAGATAACGCGACCATGGTGTATCGCTTTAACATCTGTGCCTTCTTCTGCAGTAATCATCAGACCGTCCCACTTGACTCGCCCCTTGCGTGTGGCACCAAAACGATTGGTTACTTTGCCTTTCAAGGGCCATGGCAGTTTACCCTTGAGTTTGTCAAACGGTTGATATGCATTGGGCAGAGGTAAATCATTTATTAAGTCTTCAACGACCGCAATAACCTGCTCAAGTTCCTTTTGATCCCTTTCGAGCTTACGCAGTTCGTCGTCCTTGTTTTTAATAGTCTTGCGCAGACGCACGAGAGTGAGTTCTTTTTGTTTTTGCTGATCGACAAGGAGCCCATGCTTTTTTTCAAGATCACTGCGAATCGCACTAAGGGTTGCCACGGTATTTTTAATCGCCGGTTCGACCTCGTTAAGGCGGGTAATAGTCTGGCGATATTCATCAAACTTGTTGGCGCGTGCTTCAATCACGTAGTCGTGATAACGCATCATGCGCGCAATCTGATCTGGCTGTTGCTGGTTTAACAACAGCTTGAGGTGAGATTGGCGGCCCAGTGTGTAGGCCGCCTGCATTTGTTGCCGTATATGTTGCTTTTGTTGTTTGCTGGCAGCTATGAGATCTTTTTTTCCTGAACCAGTGCCCCCAACTGGTCTTCCTGTTCGCGAATCTGGCGTTTGATCTCTTCAATGCGCTGCATCAGGTCATTGATGTTGGACTCGGATTGCTCAAGCTCGGACTCGAGATCGCTACGCTGGGACTTGATCGCTTCAAGTTCCTGCATCAGTTCGGCAATTGCAGCCTGAACTTCAGCGAGTTTTTCCTCGTCGTTGGCATAGGCAGCCGGTGCGAGTAAAACCGTCAGACTTAAAACAGTGGCGAGTAGAGTTTTCATTGTCGATATCCCCCGATTAATCTTTTTGAATAAGGTTGCGGCCGGTCATTTCCTGCGGTTGATCCAGCGCCATAAGGTGCAACATGGTCGGCGCAACGTCCGCCAGTGTACCACCTTCTGCAAATGAGAGCTTGCGTTCGCCGAGGTAAATAAGTGGCACCACACCCACCGTATGCTGGGTGTGTGGTTCGCCGTTTTCGTCCACCATCATTTCAGCATTGCCATGATCGGCAGTAATCAGACATTCACCGCCTGCTGCCGCTACCGCACTGGCAACCCGGTTGAGGCTGCTGTCGATAGTTTCCGCGGCTTTGACGGCGGCCTCGTAGACTCCGGTATGACCGACCATATCGCCGTTTGCATAGTTACAGACAATCACATCGTGCTTGCCGCTGGCAATTTCTGCTACGAGGCGCTCGGTTACCTCTGGTGCGCTCATCTCGGGTTTGAGATCGTAGGTGGCGACATCCGGTGACGGTATCAGTGCGCGCTCCTCACCCTTGAACAACTCCTCGCGACCACCACTGTAGAAAAATGTCACATGGGCGTATTTCTCGGTCTCTGCAATTCGCAGCTGGGTTTTATCCAGAGTCGCGAGATATTCCGGCAGGGAATTGACGAGGTTTTCTACCGGGTATGCCACCGGGGCATCAATGTCGGCAGCGTATTCTGTGGACATGACAAAGCTCGCAAGAGCGGGGCGCTGTTTGCGCTTGAAACCATTGAAATCAGTATCAACAAACGCGCGGGTAATTTCCCGGGCGCGATCGGCACGAAAGTTCATAAAGATCACAGCGTCGCCATCATTAATTGTCACCGGCGTTTCGTCTGCGCTCGCAACCAGTGTGGGCAGTACAAACTCGTCATTTTCATCGCGGGCGTAGGCGGCTTGCAAGCCGCTGAGTGCATTGTCGGCACGGTGCTCTGCCGTGCCGGTGGTGAGCATGTCGTAAACCGGTTCAACCCGTTCCCAACGCTGGTCGCGATCCATCGCATAATAGCGGCCGGACAGGCTCGCAATGCGGCCAACCTTGGCGCTGCGCAACTTCTCATCAGTTTTTGCCAGTGAAGGCTCGGCACTGCGCGGCGGTGTGTCGCGGCCGTCGAGGAAGGCATGCACATAAACTGCGCGCGCATTGCGCTTGATCGCCAAATCAACCATGGCATTTATATGGTCTTCGTGACTATGGACGCCGCCTGGGGACATCAGACCAAGGATGTGGACAGCCTTGCCCGCCGCTTCGGCCTGATCCACAGCGCTTGTATAGACCGGATTATCAAAAAAGCTGCCGTCGTCGATGTCTTTGGTAATACGGGTAAAGTTTTGATAAACCACGCGGCCTGATCCCAGGGTCATATGACCCACCTCGCTATTGCCCATCTGGCCGTCGGGTAGGCCCACTGCCATACCGGAGGTTTCGATCAGGGTATTCGGTTGCTCGGCGAGTAATTGGTCCCAAAACGGTGTGGCGGCATTGCGGATCGCATTGTGTTCGCTTTCCGTGCGGTGGCCCCAGCCATCAAGGATGATGAGGACAAGGGGTTTGCGCGGGGTTTGCGTGTTACTGCTATCAGTGTTCATGGCTGTAGTTTATCTATAATTCAGTGCTGTTTTTGCGGCTTGTGGGCGCGGGCGCCGGGGGCAAATCTTACCTTTAGCTGGCTTGCGTTGCCATGTATACTTGCCCGCAATTTTGACTCCCGGTATTAACCGTTTTCAGTTTATGGCGAATTTTATCATTTTTATCGGCGAACAGTGGATGTTGGTCAGTGCGCTACTGATACTGATATTTCTGTTTATGCAGTCAGAAATGCGCCGCGGGGGCCAGAGGATTTCAGTTCACCAGTTGACTAACCTCGTCAACAACGAAGGTGCACTCGTGCTTGATGTGCGTGAGTCGGCGGAGTATCGCGAAGGTCATATTCTCGATTCTACGAATATTCCGTTCAAGAGCATGACACAGCGAGCAACGGAGTTGGAAAAACATAAGGATCGCCCGATAGTCATTGTTGACAAAATGGGACAACACAGCGGTGCTGTTGGCAAACAGTTGAGTGAAGCGGGCTACAACATTTCACGCCTGGATGGCGGTATTACCGAGTGGAAAGGTAGTAACTTGCCGTTGGTGAAAGGCAAGAGCTAAGTGCAAGGATAAATCTGTTTCAAGAAGTACCCGGGAGATTTTGTCATGCAGCCTGTTACGATATATACCACACGCTTTTGTCCGTTTTGTTTGCGAGCCAAATATTTACTCGACGACAAAGGTGTTGCTTACGAAGAAATCGCGGTGGATTTTTCGCCGGAAAAACGTCAGCAAATGACGCAGCTGGCGGGAGGTCGTCGCACCGTACCGCAAATATGGATTGGTGATCAGCATATTGGTGGCTGCAACGAATTATATGACCTGGAAAGGCAGCAGAAGCTGGATGCTCTGTTAATGAATTAAATGATCTAAAGAGAACCATTATGAGTGAACAACCGGAAAATCAGTTTGCAATACAACGTATTTATGTCAAAGACTCCTCGTTTGAGACTCCGATGGGAGTGAAAGCTTTCCAGCAAAACTGGCAACCGCAGATTAATCAGGATATTAATACTCGTGCTAACTCAATCTCTGAAGATGTTCACGAGGTGGTGTTGACGATTACGATTACAGCAACACTGGGAGAAGGTGAAGGTAAGGAAACCTGTTTTATTGCGGAAATACAGCAAGCGGGCATCTTCCTGTTGAAAGGTATGGACGATGAGCGTAAAAAACGTCTTCTCGGCACTATGTGCCCGAACATTTTATTTCCCTATGCGCGTGAAGCAGTGGACAGCCTGGTGACCAAAGGTAGCTTTCCTCCATTGTTACTACCACCGATTAATTTCGATGTGCTTTATCAGCAAGCACTGGCACAACAACAGGCTGGAGATAAACCCCAGCATTAGTCATTCAGTTTTTTGTGTCGGGTAAATATGGAGATGGTGTCTGTGTTTTCGGCATATAAAGTGGGTGAGCCGGCTGCTGCTTGCTCGTGACTTTTAAACAAAACACGTTAGGCAAAAAATCGATAACCTGTGCTGCCCGGTTGCGGTAGCTACCGTGGTTACCCCAGGCTGCAATAATGATTCCCGCATCATTTGCTGTTTTCCTGATCCAGCGGTTATTTTGTGGCCCAATCGGATCGTCGGCCTGTTTCATAACTGCCGGGTCTGTGGCCCGCCAGGCAAACAGATTGGTAGTATAAACACCGCCATAATCCCAGTCTCTAGCGAATGCCATGCAGCGGCGCAAAGTTGGATCATCAATATGTGCATCGGCGATAGAGGGGTTAAGACCAATGAAATTCACATAGGGTAGTGATTCATCCCATACCCGTGATAGCACATAGCGATAGTTTTTACAGCGAGAAAGCTTTGCATCTTTTTTCATTGGCAATCGCGAAAAAAAGACCAGCCCGAAGGCTGGTGGTGTGAAAGTCTTAAACTGTGTATTTTTTATAAAAAGGTCTAAAAATATCCTATTGAAACTTTTGTAGTTTGCCGGCATTTTTACCGAGCCAATTGGCATTGCCAGCTTTGACACCATTTTCCAGTTCAATCAGTGCCACATTGCCATCGCCATCCTGCATAACGATATCGGCATCGCCATCGGCGTTGGCATCAAGTGTGCGTTCAATCGTATAGCCAGAGAAAGTACCGAGCCAGCGGCCAAGAATTTTTGTGCTGTTTTCTATTTCCACAACCTGGGCGCCATCAGCGGCACTGTTGTGTTGTACGAGGTCGATGTCGCCATCGGCATCAATATCAGCAACGTCTGAAACACTTGTATTGGGCCAGACACCGAGCCAGCGACCGAGCACTTTGCTGTTATTGTCTATTTCAACGATCATGACATCTTCGCCACTGCTATCGGTCATAATGATATCGTCGTCACCGTCACGATCAGTATCGCCAGTAGCAACAATGCTGCGATCAGCCCAACGGCCTAGCCAGCGTGTTAATACCTTGCGACCATTTTCCATTTCCACAATGGCGAGGTTGTTGTCGCTATCTGTGATCAGAATGTCGAGGTCGCCATCGGCATCGGTGTCGATGAGTTCCTGAAAATGGTAACCGGGCCAGGTGCCGACCCAGCGAACCGCTGCTTTTTGGCCAGCTTCAATATAGAGCAGATAGAGTGCACCGTCATAATCAATCGTGTTCTGCATTAATACATCGGGATCGGTGTCATTATCAAAATCGTTGATAGCAACGAGCTCAAAACCACTCCAGCGGCCGAGCCAGTAGCTGTCAACCTTTTGTGCATCCTGCATTGCAATCACAGAGATCTCGTAATTGTCGTTGTTAAGCAGAATGTCGTCGTCGCCATCGAGGTCAATATCACCGGTACCGGAAACCTGGTAGCCACCCCAGGTGCCGAGCCAGGTGGCGGCAACCGTATTACCGTTTTCAATCTCAACAGTAATGACATTGCCTGCAGTGTCGTGCAGCACGATGTCATCATCATTATCGCCATCGATATCGCCCACCGCAGCAAAACTGTAACCATCCCAACTGCCAAGCCAGTTTGAAGTAGAAAGCGCAGCGCCCTGTAACAGCCAGAGGGAGATACTGCTATCACCAGCGAACACAAGGTCGCCATCGCTGTCGTTATCAATATCGTTATTCGGTGGTTCGCTGTAGGGGATGTAAATGCCATAAGGGTTGCCGTCGGTACCATCGGGGATACCGTCACCATCTATATCGGCATTGGTACGGTTGGGGTCGGAGTTATCGCCCTGACCATCTTCGTCAATGTCTGCCCATTCGTTGGCATCCGTCGGGAAGTTGTCCAGGCCGTCTTTCACACCATCCCCGTCACTGTCTTTTGAGGTGGGGTCAGTTTGGTAAATATAGATTTCCTCGTAGTCGCTTAGACCATCTTTATCGGTATCTTTTCTATTCTTTTTAGTGCCGTAGAGCTTCTCATCGGCATTGGAAATCCCGTCGCCATCCTTATCCTTTTCGGTAGGAGTACTGCTGCTGTCGAGCGGGTCTGTGCCCGCGTAATATTCAGCGCCATCTTTGGCTCCGTCGCCATCACTGTCTTTATTGGTGGGGTCGGTATTGAGTTCCAGTACTTCAATACCATCAGGTACACCGTCTTTATCGGTATCTTTTTTATTCTTTTTGGTGCCGTAAAGGTTAACTTCGTCGTCATCACTCAGGCCGTCGCCATCACTATCCAGTCCGGTATTCGTGACATCGTTGCTGAGCGAGGCGGCATCAAGAGGGTCGGTACCATTACGGATTTCGGCACCATCGGTCTGGCCATCACCATCAGAGTCGATGTTCAGGGGGTCGGTCATATAGATCAGTACTTCGGCGCCATCGGAGAGGCCATCATCATCAGTATCCGGATCGCCTTTTTTGGTTTTGTAGACCTTTTTTTCCTCTTTGTTAGTTAGGCCATCACCATCCTTGTCATCAAGCGGGCCTGCGTGTGCCGGGCTCAATGCCAGTAGCAGTGCCATAAATGTCAGTGTAGGGAACCATTTCATCTTCATACTCTTAATTCACACCAAAAAATTGAACGGTTTTTTTTCATTGGAATGGAAGTAAACATACCAGTGTCCGGTGTGCTAGCCGACCATATTGTGACTAGCGGCACGATTAAAATGATAACTGGATCACATTTCAAGTGTGGATTATGTCCACTACTAAAGATAGGGATATAAATTGAGATTTTCGTATATAGGCGGCTATTTTTCCGGTATAAAAGGTAATACGTATGAAAAACAAGGAGTTAGAGATGCTTTGTTTGAGGTCCTTTGCTGCCACCGACCACAACCGCCTTGTACAACTGGCGGATAATCCGAATGTTGCCCGGCATATGAGCAGTCGCTTTCCCTCACCCTTTACCCGGGATGACGCCAGTTGGTGGATCAAGACTGGTAGCAAGGACGGCATTATCCGGGCAATCGACTGGGATGGCCAACTTGTGGGCTGTATCGGGGTGACCCCCGGGCAGTATCATCACATCCGTCAGGGGGAGATCGGTTACTGGATTGGTGAGCCCTGGTGGGGCAAGGGTATTGCCACGGCTGCAGTGGTTGAGCACAGTCGGTTTGTGTTGGCGACAACGCAGATAGTGCGTTTGTATGGTTCGGTATTTGCGCCAAACCGGGCGTCGATGCGCGTACTGGAGAAAGCGGGCTATAGTGAGGAATGTGTTCATCGCCAGGCGGTGTTTAATCATGGGCAGCTGATGGATGAACATATCTATGTTCTGCTGTCCGATATTTGTCGTGCGTGATAGTGCCTATAGGCCGTTATCGGGTGAGTCGATAAACTGCCGCTTCTACTTCATAACGAAAACAGGAATGGAAATGGCAAAAGGCAGCGATACTGAATATAAACGCAAGGTTGCGGAAAACTATGTGAACATCGTGTCATCTGGCGATATGGCTGCGATCAAAGCGATGTATGCGGACGATGCCATTCTTGAAGATCCAGTGGGTACGCCGGTTCGCGCAGGCATTGAAGCTATCTGCGAATTCTATCAACAAGGTTTTGATATAGGCGTGAAACTGACGTTGAGTGGTCCGGTACGTTGCTGTGGCAATGCAGCCGCCTTTCCTTTCAAACTGGAAATGACCGGTATGGAGATCGACGTGATTGATGTGTTTGAATTTAATGACGCAGGTGAAATTATAAGCATGAAAGCCTACTGGGGCATGGAATAAGCCCGGGTTAAAGTATTACAGGTACCAAAATGAGAGTGCTACTAACGGGTAGTTTTGGCAACATCGGCACCAAGGTAATCGACGCCTTGTTGGCAAATGGTCATGAGGTTGTGTGCTTTGATTTGTTGAACAAGACGAATAGAAAAGCAGCAAAACTCTACGCTGATAAAGTCAGGATTATCTGGGGTGATATCACCGATATTGATCAGGTCCACACAGCCGTAAACGGTGTTGATGCAGTGATTCACAATGCCGCTATTATTCCGCCGATGTCGGAACACAACCCTGCGTTATCAGAGAAGGTTAATGTTGGCGGCACAAAAAATATCATTGATGCTATTGCTGCTCACGGCAACCGCGCACAACTGGTTTTTCCATCATCCATCAGTGTGCACGGTAATCATACTCCTGACGACACACCGGTGCGCCGTATTGATGATCCGTTTAATGCTGAGGATCACTATGCTGGACAAAAAATTCAGTGCGAGAAAATGCTTGCAGACAGCGCATGTGCATGGACGGTGGTGCGTATTGGCGCTTGTATGGATGCCAACACCCGTATGGGGGGTGAAATACCGGAAGCAATGGCAATGACATTTAATGTTTCGATTAAATGTCGGGTTGAATATGTACACCCGAAAGACGTGGCAAAGGCCATGGTGAATGCGCTTGGCAATGAACAGGCATTGGGTAAAAAGTTTTTTCTTGGAGGTGGTGCCAAATGCCAGGCGCATTGGCGTGAGTTCTGTTCGGCGGGTTTCATGGCGTTGGGGCTGGGGTTATTGCCGGAAGATGCGTTTGCAGACGGAGGCTACTACACGGAGTGGATGGATACAGAAGAAAGCCAGCGCGTGTTGCAGTTTCAACAACATACACTCGTGGATTATCAGAGTGAGCTTAATGAGCGTTACAAATGGACACGACGTTTGATGTCGCCGGTTCGCCCGTTAGTACGAAATTATCTTTGCGGCTTTTCGCCAATTTATCAACAACGCAAAGCTAGCCGTTAGTGCTTTCAGGTTGCAGATGAAGTGCGTTTGGTCGTGCTTATCGGCTCTGTCAGCAAACGGCGTATATCATCGACGATATAACAAAGTGTTGGCACCAGTAGCAAAGTAACAAGCGTAGCAAACAACACCCCGAACGATACCGAGATCGCCATCGGTTTTAGAAACTGCGCCTGTATAGATGTTTCCAGTTGTAAAGGCAATAGACCAACAAAGGTTGTTACAGAGGTTAAAATAACAGCGCGAAAGCGGTGTACCCCCGATAACGAAACAGCTTCCCTGAATGTCATGCCTTCACGAACACGCTGGTTGATATAGTCAACCAGCACAAGACTGTCGTTAACGACAATACCCGCCAGCGCAATCATGCCGACAACTGATAAAATACTGATTTCCTTGCCAAGCAGAAAGTGGCCGACTATGGCCCCCATTAAGCCAAATGGAATCACCGACATAATGACCAGGGGTTGAGTATAGGACTTTAGTGGAATCGCGAGAGCGGCGTAAATCATCATCAACATGACAAGGCCTTTTGCATATAGTACGCCGAGGCTTTTACCCTGATCCTCGGTTTCACCGGCAAAGCGATAGCTTAATCCTGGATACTTGAGCATTAATGCATCAAGTTTTTCTTCCTTGAGTGTATTTAACACTTTGTTTGGTTCAACGTTGCGTTTGTCGACGTTGGCTTGCACGTTAACAATGCGCTGCTGGTTAATACGGTTAATCTTGCTGATACTTTCACGGCTTGTCAGCTTGCCGACAATGGAGAATGGTACCTCGTTACCGCTGGGTAAGCGTATCCACATATTTTCCAATGTATCGAGGCTGCTACGCTCGGCGCGTGGAAAACGTGCATAAACACGCACTTCGTGCCGGCCTCGTTGCACCCGTTGTATTTCGGCACCGAAAAAGGCCTGCCTTACCTGGCGCGCGAGTTCCGCCTGCCCCAGGCCAAGTGCCTCTCCTTGCGGGGTAATTTGTACATCGATTTCCGTGCCACCGGAATCAAAGGTGTCGCGAATATCAAACACGCCCTGGTAGTCACTGAGCAGGGCTTTGACTTCAATTGATGCGCGGCGCAAGGTATCGAGGTCGTGAGCTTTTAATTCGATATCAATCGGAATACTCGGGTGCCCTGCATTGGCATCAAAGCTCAAAGCCTTGATGCCGGGTAACTCGCCAAGTTGTTCACGCCACCACTTCGCCATTTCCACGGAAGTGATTTCTCTTTCCGTGCTTGGGATCAGCGATGCGCGTAGATTGGCAGTGGTGTCATCGGTTGAAAGTACTTGCAGGTTTGCAATTACATCGACGTCTTCACTGGTCTCCTCCCGGTAACGCTCGTTGAGATAGAGTGCGGCCTGCTCAAGCCGTAAGGCGTATTCATGCGTCAGCTGATAAGGCGTGTTGCGAGGCATTTCCAGATCAACCTTGATGTAATCAGAAGGTACATTGGGGAAGAAGATAAAACGTACAATACCTGAAGGCAGTAAAGAGCCTGCGAGCATTAAAAAGGCAATAAACCCGGCCAGGGTGATATAGCGATTTTTTAAAGCAGCGGTCAGAAACGGTCCATAAATATGTTCAGCAAACCAGGTCAGGCTGCGGCTAACCTGGTGTTGAATACGCGATAAAAAGAAATGGTTGTTTTCGCCATTGTTAACTTTGATATGACGCAGGTGGGTAGGCAAAATTAATTTCGATTCAATAATCGAAAATAACAGGCATAAAATCACTACACTGGAAATAACACCAAAGAAGCGGCCGATCCCTTCGGTAAGAAACAGAGCCGGAAAGAACGCAATAATAGTGGTCATTACACCAAAAATAGTAGCTACAGAAACTTTTTTAACGCCACGAATAATGCTGTTAATGCCGTCGTTTTCTTTTTCCAACGTACTATAGGCGCTCTCTGCCGTGACAATCGCATCATCCACAATAATGCCGAGTACCAGAATAAAAGCGAATAGGGAAATAACATTGATAGAAACGGAAAGGTGCCCCATAAAAAACAATGCACCAAGAAAACAGAATGGCACGCCGACAACCACCCAGAGAGCCAGACGCGGTTGCAAAAACAATGCGAGAGTTATTAATACAAGAAAGGCGCCCTGGGCGGCATTTTTTAATAGCAAATCCATGCGTCCTTTGAGTACCTTGGAACGATCGCCCCAGCTGCGCATCTCAATGCCTTGCGGCAGAACCCGTGATTTATCTTCCATATAATCGCGCACGGCGCGGCTAATAGAGATAGGATCCTGCTGACCAACTCGGGACACGGCGAGGGTGACACTTGGTAATCCATTGAGCAGACTCAGCACGGGTTGGTCTTCAAAGCCATCATTAATCGTAGCAATATCGCCGAGCGTCAAGCGTGTGCCATCAGCACGACTGATTAGAATTAACTGTGCAAACTCCTCTTTGGTGTAAGCCTGACCCTCGGAACGCAGTGTTATTGCGCCGTTGGCGGTTCTGAGTTTGCCGCCAGGAAGATCGAGAGACTGACTGCGAATGGTTCTGACCACATCATCAAAGCGTAGGCCGTACTGGCGCAAGGCCTTGTCTGACAGTTCAATGGTGATTTCGTAATCGCGACTGCCCTGAATATCTACCTGGGTAATACCCGGCAGTGCGAGTAACTCGGTGCGAATGGTTTCGGCGAGTTCCTTGAGACCACGTTCATCAAGCGGACCATAAAGAGAGAGATTGATGACGCGGCTTCTAGGCAGGTTCTCTTCAATCAGTGGTTCTTCTGCTTCACCGGGGAATGAAACGATGCTGTCAACGCGTACCTTGACCTTGTTAAAGATTTCCACAAAGTCTTCATCCGGGTGGATAGCTACATTGACACGGCCACTGCCTTCCAGAGCTGTGGAGGTAATTTCCTTGATGCCGTCGATATCCTGAATTTGCTCCTCGATTTTCAGGATAATACCTTCTTCAACCTCTTCCGGTGAGCTGCCTGGATAGGGAACGGTAATGGTCAAACTGTCGGCGGGAAAGGTTGGAAATACTTCTTTCTTTAATCCATCTAGCGAAGACAGGCCTGCGGCAAAGACAATGATCAACAGCAGGTTGGCGGCAACCGGGTTGCGCGCCATCCATGCAATAACACCGCGTTCGTTAATTGGCATGGGTATTGTCCAACGGCTGTTGTTCAGCAATATCGGTGTTGTTGTCTGCCGGGATGGCAATGGTTACTTGCATGCCTTCAAACATCTGGGCAAGCGGTGTAGTAACCACCTGATCGCCATCGTTTAGGCCATCGTTGATGACAGCCTGTTCGCTGGCTATGTGCACTACGTTCACCGGGCGCTTTATCAACGTGTTATCGGGGCCAATAATAAAAACGCTGTCGTCATTTTGCAGTGCCTTGTCTGGCAGTATGACAGCACCTTCTATTGGGCGTGCAGCAATACTGGCATTGACATAAGTGCCAATGGGCAGGGCTGCACGCTCATCAGTTTCAAGTGCATAGGGGTCTTTAACGGTAACTACAGCATAGTAAACACGGGTCTTGTTATCGACTTGTCCTTCAATACGCGATAGTTGTGCCTGCCACTCGCGTTGCTCTGTACCCAGTGCTGCGCGCAAGATTACCGCATTGTTAATATTTGCAGCCATCCCAAACGGCTGCTGTGACAGCAGTGAGATATCCTTGGGCTTGATTGGTAAGCGTAACTCGGCAATGTCGGTGCTTAACAGCTCCATAACCGGAGTACCGGCGGTGACAAATTGCCCGAGGTCCGCGGAGCGATTGATGACAATGGCAGGAAACGGTGCCTTGAGAGAAGTATTGGCAAGATCCTGTTTGGCCTGGGCAAGGCGTTTTTCTGCGGTTTGCAGTTGCGCCTGGGATTGTTGTACTGATAGAGATTCATTTTGATAACGTGCTTTTTTGTCGCTGTAGTCCAGCCGCGCTGACAACAAAGCAGACTGTGCCTCTGCAACAATGACTTCATAGTCGGTTGGGTCAATACGCAACAACTCTGTGTTCGCACTGACAAGATTTCCGGAGACAAACTGCTCTGACACCCACAATACACGTCCCGAAACTTCGGAGACCAACTGGATGCGGCGCAGTGGTTGCACGGTGCCCTGGGTGTTGATTTCCAAGGTGACGGGCTGCTTTGATACGGTTTGTACTGCGACACTGGGGATCGGACGCTCATGATGTTTTTGTTCCGGTGCCTTTTTCAATTGCAGCATGCCGCGGGCTCCGGCAACGGCCAGCAACACAATTGCGATAAACACAACCAGCTGTTTTTTCATCGAACGGCTCACATTGCTGATGGGGGAGTAGTCAATTCTAATCCATGCCCATATACTATGCACGCTTAGTAAACTACCTGGTTTGGGTACTGATGACTGAACCCCTCGACGACAAAACCCTATCCGCGATTAATCTTGAAGAGATTACCGGCTTTTTACTTATTCAGGTGTCTCTGCGCTGGGAGCGCCGTATCGATGAACTTGTTGCTCCACTGGATCTGACTAAAACTCAGTTCTTTGTGCTGTCGATGACTCATTTTCTCCACCAGCAAGGTGGACCAGTGACCCAGTCGCAGCTTGCCCAGTACGGCGGCATGGATCTGATGATGATCTCCCAGGTGGCGCGCCGCCTTGAGGGAAAGGGCCATATACAGCGTGAAGACCACCCCAGTGACAGTCGGGCAAAGATGTTAGTACTTACTTCGCAGGGCAAGGAGCGTATGATCGCTGCCCGCCGCGCCGTCAAACAGGGTTGGGGGGAATTTATTGGTGCTATGGAACAGGGCGATGAGCAGCTCAGGCAGGGGCTCGAAGCACTCTACAAAAGCCACAAATCCATGGTTTAGTAAGGGCTATTTCCTATCAGAAAACGTCCGCGATATCAGCTATTTGTCGCAGATAATTGCAATAAAAACAAAGGCCTGGCCATTGATACCGCAATACCGGATGACTTATCATAGCGCCGGGTTTTTCCCGGTACCGACTGACTTAAGTTGTATGTATTTCCTCTATTTTAAGGGTGTAGAGGTGCAACAGAGCAGACCCGGTGCGGGAGCAAATTGATTATTCATTGACAACGTCCTGGCCGGAATAAAGGGAATCAATAATGGCCTGTCGACTTTTACCGATGAGTCAGTCTCTTGAGGGGTCACGTTTAACCAAACATGACATACCTGTAATGAGTACCGGGCATCATCGGATTCGGGTCGGACATCATTTGTCAAAACAAAGGTCGGTATTTTAATGAAAGTAGTATTTGCGTATTCAGGTCAGTTTAAACGTGTCGCCTGCCTGCTTCTGTCAGCGTGTTTAAGTGTTGCATCACATGCAGGTGAAATTCTTACCTCTGCGCCAGATACCTGGTCTCTGCCAAGTAACATCATGCACAAGTCACTCGTGCAAGATCTGGAGATGGTTGGCGAACGAATCTTCCTTGCCGGTGTACGTGGCCACATTGCCTGGTCCGATGACGGCGGCAACACCTGGAGTCAGGCTAAAGTTCCTACTATTCAAGACATCAGCGCGATTGACTTTGTAACTAATGAACTCGGTTGGGCTGTCGGTCAGGATGGCAATATCTTTAATACCACTGACGGCGGCAAAACCTGGCAAATGCAGCTTGATGGTCTCGCATTCAATATTGTGCGTGCGCGCACCAAGGTACTGTCCATCGGAGAACAGCTTGGCCCCTTGCAGGAAGAGCTGGCCCAGGCGCGCGCCGACCTTAAAGCCGCAGAAGAAGCTGGCGAAGAAGACCTCGAAGACTATGAAATAGCGATTGAAGATTTGGAATTTGAGCTTGATGACCTGAGCTTTTATGCCCGCGATGCGCGTAATGTTTATAAAAAGGAAAATGCACCCTGGTCTCTGCTTGATGTGTGGTTCCGCGATACTAACAAAGGTTTTGCTGTCGGTGCGTTTAATGCGATTTTGACAACCGATGACGGCGGCAAGAACTGGCGCGATATTTCAGATGGCATCGATAACCCGGACGGCTTTCATCTAAATTCTGTAGTGGGCTACGGTTCGACAGTGTTTGTCGTCGGTGAAGCGGGCATCATGTATCGCTCTGACGATGAAGGTGAAAGCTGGGAGCCGCTGGAATCGCCGGATTACGGTTCATTCTTTTCTATCTATGTAGAGCCTCAGGCTGATTCAGAAGAACTCTATGTATTTATTACCGGCCTGCGTGGTGCGGTGTTTCAATCGTATGACTCGGGTAATAGCTGGAGCAAGGTTGATCACGATGTCAGTTATAACATCAACAGCGCCTATTTTAGTGGAGAGGGTTTGATCATTGCAGTAGGTAATGACGGTGCAGTACTGCGCAGTCAAGATCGCGGTCAAACATTTGAAACACATGTTCGAACTAATCAATTGTCGCTGGGCAGTGTTGTTGTAACACCAAAAGGTGATTACTTGCTGGCGGGTGCCGGTGGAATTCAGTTTATGAAGCCGTCTGAATTCTAGTCGGAAAATAATAAGTTCTTTATTTTGAAGCGTTAATTTGGTTAGCAGTCACAAGGCGTAAACATTAAGGGGTTTGCAGTATATGTCAGAGAATAAAAAAGAATCATTCCACATGGGGGATGAGGCGAAGTTCCTGGAGAAGTTGCTGTTTAATAACCGGGTTATCTGGCTAATTGTTTTTTCCGCGCTGACAATTTTCTTTCTCCAGCAAACGATTACGCATTTCAAAATCGATTCCGGTGCAACCAAAATGCTGCCGATGCAGCACCAGTACCTGCAGAATATGTTCAAGAACATATCCAATCTTTCTGCAAAAGGTCTGTCATTTAAAATTGTTATAGAAGATACACAAAGCGAAAATATTTTTAACGATGACTATTTGCAGTTGGTACAGGAAGTTAATGACCGCGTATTCTTCCTCAATGGTGTTGACCGAACCACACTGAAATCGTTCTGGGCTCCGTCGGTTATCTGGATTGCAATTACCCCGGAAGGGCGCGAAGGTGGGCCACTGATGCCGGGTAACTACGATGGTGGTCCCGAAGCGATGGCACAGTTGCGCCGCAACGTGCTGCGCTCCAACGAAGTGGGCAACCTGTTTGCGAATAACTTTAAATCATCAGCGGTACAGGCTTCCCTGTTTAACCATTACCCTGAAAATGAAGAGCGTGAAGGCGTGCTCGTAAACAAGCGTGGTGATTCTATCGATTATCAGGACTTTGGTCACCAGCTTGAAGCAATTCGTGCCGACATCAAGGAGCGTTATGGCGATCGCTATAACGTCTATATTACCGGTGAGCCGAAAATGATTGGTGATCTGATTGATGGTTTCCTCGACATCGGTACTTTCTTCCTGATTGCGCTGGCCTTTACCATTATCATGCTGTTCCTTTATGCCCGTTGTCCGTATGCAGCGCTGATACCTTTGTTGTGTTCTATTGTTGCTGTTACATGGCAGATGGGTGTGCTAATGACCATGGCACAATACGGTGTAACCTACGGTAATACTGTGGTAGATGGCAATGTCATTGACAAGATTGATGGGCTTGGTGTGTTCTCCATGCTGGTGCCTTTCCTGATTGTCGCGATCGGGGTAAGCCACAGCGTGCAGTTTGTTAACGTGATGGTAATTGAGTCTGCCAATGGATATGACAAGGAAATGGCAGCACGTCGCGCATTTCGTCAGAACTATCTGCCGGGTCTTACTGCACTGATTACCGATATTTTTGGTTTTGGTACCATGGCTCTGATTCCGATTGGCGCAATCCAGGAACTCGCGATTGTTGCAAGCCTTGGTATTGTGGTTATCATTCTCAGTAAAATCATCCTGCTGCCGATTATTATGTCTTACACCGGTATTACCAGCTACGGTGTGAAGCATATGAAGAAAAACTTCGACAAGGATGCCTTCCACTGGCGCGTACTGTCAGCGTGTACGGAAACAAAATGGGCAGCAGCTTCTGTAGTGTTTGCTGCTGTCAGTGGTACTTACGGCTACATCAAGAGCCAGGACGTGATTATCGGTGACGTCACTCAGGGCTCTGCTGAACTCAAGCCGGACTCGGTATACAACCAGGATATTCGCTATGTAATGGAGAACTACTCCACCAGCTCCGATATCTTTGTTGTGATGGTAGAAACCAAGGACCAGGAATGTACCAAATATAAAAATGTAGAAGCAATGGATCGCCTTGAATGGGCGTTGAAGAATACCGAAGGCGTACAGAACGCGATATCACCGGCTTTTATTGTGCGTCAGGTAACGGCGGCAGATGCGGAAGGTCACATCAAGTGGCAATCACTGTTACGTAACCAACGCACGATTGAAACGGCATCGGGTTTTGCGTTTGATAATGGTCTGTATAACCCGAACTGCAACTTTGCAATTGTGCCTGCCTTCCTTGAAGACCACAAAGCAGAAACGCTTGATCGTGTTGTACGGACGGTTGAAGACTTTGCTCGTGAAAATGACAATGAAGATATTGAGTTCCTGCTTGCTACCGGTACCGCAGGTATTGCGGCAGCGGTAAACCAGGAGATTGAAAAAGCCGAGTTCCAGATGCTGTTACTTGTATACGGCACAATCGCTTTGCTGGTATTTATTTCCTACCGTTCTTTCCGAGTGTTGATCTGCGTTATGACGCCGCTCTACATTACCTCGATCCTTTGTGAGGCGTTGATGGCCCACCTGAATATTGGTATTAAAGTGGCGACACTACCGGTTATTGCGCTCGGTGTGGGCATCGGGGTCGACTATGCGATCTACCTTTATAGTCGTCTCGACATGTACTTCCGCGAAGGTATGCCGCTGCATGAAGCTTATCTCAACACCCTCAAGACAACAGGTCGGGCAGTTATGTTCACCGGATTTACGCTCGGTGTCGGTGTGGCAACCTGGTCGTTCTCGGATATTCAGTTCCAGAAAGACATGGGTATCCTGCTCGTATTTATGTTCCTTTGGAACATGGTTGGTGCAATGTGGCTCATGCCGGCGATGGTGCGTTTCCTGGTAAATCCTGAAAAGCAATATCCGGAAGCTTATGCCAGAGCGAGAGCAGCAGCAGAGTCTTAAGACACAAAAAAGCCGGCGCTAAGCCGGCTTTTTTGTGTCTACTATTTATGTTCTGGTGATACTGAATGGTTAGCTATCGCTCCATTTGAGCTTGCGGTAGTCAAAGCTATTTTCGATCGTAGGTTTAATAATCTTAAAGTACGGCGAGAGGTCAAAATCCCGTGGCGTGAAATGGCTGTAATGCTTGCGCTTTAACACCTTCTCTTCTTCCTCGCTCGTGGCTTGGCCCTGGTTGACAGGTACCTCCCGGGGCAAAATCGGGTACTGTACTGACTGAAATGCCTGGGCAACAAGGGTGGAACAAATGGCCTTGGTGGGGTCGCCACTGCCGAAGCCGAGCAGGCGGCGCCGAAAGCGGGTTGGTACCGGTGGAGTTGGAATCAGGTAACGCATCAAATCGATCACATTACGTATATCGTACTGGTGGCCGAGACGCTCTATTGCGAAGTTGATGACTTGCTGCTGATCTTTCTCACTGAGATTGACCGGGCGGCAAATGCGCAGGTTGTGCCCCCCATATTTGCTCAACGGTACGGTGGAGACGCCCTCGATCAGGTCGGCTTCAACCAGTGGGTGCTCTGCCCCGGGTTGGTTGCCGACATAGAGGCAGACATGGGACCAGGTGGACTGGGTGAGGTATTTAATTGCGGTACTGATGCGGGTATTGCCTTCTACCAGTAGCAGATCCCCGGGCTGCAACGAAGCGAGCAGCAGCGGTTCGGGAATACTTGAGAAAAGCTCATAGCCGGGCAGTGGTTTGGCCAGGAAGAGGGCAAGACGAGTGCCAAGTTTTTCGAGCAAGCTGTTATTCATGGCGCTATTTTACGTGAAAAGCCTCCGCAATTAATATCATTGGCTGACATCCTGGAAAATACCGATGTTCTGTTGTTACACTAACTGTGGTCAGCCAGGTAAGCGGGAAATAGCGGAACAGCCTTGTCATCCTTCAGACGTAAAATGATTGAGCACCTTGATCGTCAGTTGCCGTCGGCATTTGTCGAGGAAGAGCCCTCAATTGAAGATCGAATTCGCGCGCGTGTCATTGCGGGTTGGTTCATTTCAATTCTTTTCATGTGTGCACTGATCTTTGTGATTTGCCTGGGTATCCACCTGTTTACCTATAAGGATTACAGTCTGGTATTGGTTGCCGTGGGAAGCATAGCTATCGTGTTTGCGTTTCAACACTATATGTTTCGCCATACCACCAAGGTGAGTAACAGTGCGACGTTTTTTTCAATGACATTTTTTGCGATTGTTTTCGCGACGGTGCTTGTGACCGGCTCGTGGGACTCACCGGCGCGTCAATTGCTATTTTGTTTGCCGCTGATTTCGTTTCTTGTCGGTGGCAAGCAGGAAGGTATTTATATGTCGACCATTATATTAATCAGTGGCCTTGGGCTAATGTTAAGTAAACAAATGGGAATTGCCTCGTTTCAGGTTATTCTCGCTCACGAAATTGATACTGTTGGTGCGTTGATCTGGGTAATCACGCTTATACTTGTGGTGAGTTGTTTGTTGATTTACGACAGTTTACTCCATGCCTATAGCCGCCTTGCACAGCAGAAAAAAGCACTTTAACTTCGTATTCAGGAATCCTGTTTTATGAACGCAGATGGTATACGCATTACCGATCTTGCTGCACCGCAGCTAACAGAATTACAACAAATTGCCATTGACTATATGGAAGGGCAGCCGGACCCGCCACTGAGCGTTGACGCAGTGCTGGCAGAGGCCGCAGCACAAACCGGGCTTAACGATTTTGGCCAGGAGGACTTCAGGGAACGACTTACAATTTGGCTACAGGCTACCGTAGAAGATAAGGGCCTGAATAAACTCGGTAAAACAGCCGTCTATAATGACTGCGTGCGCTATGTGGCAAATCGGCTCAAGTTCGAACGTTTTATCAGGCAGCACCCGGAAGTGCTTGATGAGGAAATTGTCAGTCCGATTATTATTGCGGGCTTGCCGCGTAGCGGCACCACGCATTTGGTGAATCTGATTGCTGCTGATAGCCGCCTGTCATCGATACCCTATTGGGAGATGAAAGAACCGATTCCCGATGAAAGAGAGCCTGCCCTGGATGAGAAAGGTGCCGATCCTCGCCATACTCGCTGTGCCGAAGGTTGGGAAAAGTCGGATCTTGTGTTGCCATTGATGAAAAACATGCACGGTATGGACCCGGATCATATTCACG
>JANQLY010000021.1 GCA_028280345.1 Pseudomonadales bacterium
GTGTACTGAGACATCGAGTTCCTCGATTTTCTGGCGCAACAGGTTGCCGCCGCCATCATCGACCTGAACCATCATCAGGCGCGGGGCAAACTCCACGACATGGGTTTTTAAACCGAGATCTTTCAGCGCCTTGGCAGCCTCAAGACCCAGCAGGCCGCCGCCGACTACTGTACCTACCGAGTATTTTTCAGCGGCGGCGGTAATCGCTTCAAGGTCTTCAATCGTGCGGTAGACAAAAACATTGTTGCGGTCGTGACCAGGTACCGGTGGTACAAACGGAAACGAGCCTGTAGCGAGCACAATTTTGTCATAAGGCAGGGTGATACCGCGCTCGGATGTCACGGTTTGAGCGTCGCGGTCAATCGAGACCACCTTGTCGCCGAGGTGGGCAGTAATGCGGTGGTCGGAGTAGAAACCGTGCGGCACCATATTGAGGTCGATGGCATCGCGGGTTTCAAACCAACTGGTTAAATGAACGCGATCATAGGCAGCCCTTGGCTCTTCGCCAAACACGGTAATGGAAAATTCCTCGGCTTTGCCATTTTCGATCAGACATTCAAGAAACTTGTGACCGACAGGCCCGTTACCAATCACAATTAATTTACTGCTCATAACCCTGAAACCCCTTTTGCATAATGTTGTTGGCCCATAGAAGATTCCAGTGGCTTTCTCTATGAGCAATTTGATTTCACCGGGTTATTAATTAGCAACGACTGTGCCAACTAAATAAAGGATTAAAAATCAATGCATTAGCGTATTGGAGAGAAATAGTTAGCGCCAAAATGATTCATCTTGTATTTGAAAGGAAAAAACATGCACACCTGCTGTGCGCACAGAATCAGGGCGATGGGTAAAAAACGGTATTTTTTGAACTACATTGGTGCGAATGATGTGTAAATCAGCGCTTTTTCAGGTTGGCATAGTGTTTGCTGTATTCCCTTGGAAGAATATACGCGAAAAGATGGTTGTTTAAGGTGAGAACAATCAAATGAGCCCAAGCTGAAGTATCCCCAAAATACTTCAGCGCATTCGGGGCGGAATGTGTAAGTTAAGAGTAGGCATTCCGCCCCTTTTTTTAAATAATGGGATAAAAGTCAGGTAGCCGTGTGAGAAGCCGGTGTTAATGCCAGGAAAAATGGGTCAGGCAATTTTTTCCCGGCCCAGGTTGTTTAATTGTTGCACCTGTTTGTCGAGCAACTGTTTATAGTTGTCACTGATGTTTTTGACGCGGTAGCAATCCACCTCGGAAACGCCACTGATGAGCTCCAGTTTGATGTGTTCTGAAACGCTGGTAAATTGCTTGATGTTTTTTGTCGCCACGATTTCGTTGCTATTTGCCTGGCTGCAGAGGAAGCGCACGTCGTCCCAGGTATTTTGCTGCAAACGGTTTTCCAGCAGGTTGGGCATATCGGTTCTGTCGTTCCCATTTTCATGCCAGTGTACGGCCATGCGAAATTGCAGGCGTGCATCAAGCTCGGATTGCTCGGTTAGCAAACCACATAACACTGTGCCGCAGCAGATTGCCTCAAACGGAGGTTCCGAGAGTGTGTCCTGGGAGAAACGAATCACGACCCAGGGGCCACTGGTGGGAACATTAGTGCCGTGGTACAGCGCCCGGGTTTGATCGAGTTTGTGCTGAAAGCTCTCCACCAATTTCATAAATGCCTTGTGGTGAAGCTGGTTTTGCAACTGCTCAAAGTTAATGCATTCGATAACGAGTTCGGCATAACTGCCCGGAGCTGTCGCCGGTTGACTGGTTCGGGTTTTGCCCGGTGAGACAGAGGAGGGCTTGTCCTCCACCTGGTGAATGTAGTCGCCGAGGTTTTTTAGTGAGGTATTTAATGCCTGCCAGTTGTTCTCGGAACTGTTCTCTGCCTGGCGTACGAGTTCCGGGCTCAGTGCTTCAAGCTGGTCGCTGAGGCTGCGATAAAAACGATTGGCAATGCGAGCGAGGAAGTAGCTGATCGCAATAGTGAGCAGGGCGACGGCAATAATGCTGATAGTGAGACTTAAATACAGACGTTGGTGAATGGCTTGCAAATTGGTGATATTGAGACTGACGATAGCCTTGCCGGCGATACTGTTATCAAATGTAATGGGCGCGGGGAAATTGCGCACGGCATCGCTATCGATATGTTTGCGTGTGTTTGGTGTTGTACCAGCGAGCGCGAGTGGTCGATCCTCAATATCGTAAATCGCAGCAGTGATAACCGTATCGAGTTGTGTAAGGTTTTGCAGCTGTGCGCGCAGGCTGACGAGATCGCCACGTACCACATCGTCAACACTGGCCTGGGCGAGCTGGCGCGCAACCGTATTGCCGTATTCGCTGATGGTTTCCTCGATAAGGTGGTTGAGCATGGTGTGCAATAGCAACCAGATGATGGCAAACCCGCACAGGAAAATACTCAGATAACCAAAGCTCAGGCGAAACCCGATGGATTGCCAAAGACGCTGGATTCGCTGTTTAAGCTTTGATGTGGATTTCTCAGGCAATGGTTGTCTGGCCGCGCTGTCCCCTTCCCGGGCATTTTATCCCAAAACGCCAAGCGGCGCTAAATTGTAGTCAAGGCTGTTTTTGTGAAGGATTCAAGTCGGCGAGGGATGTTATTGGCGGGTGAGGCTTTTATAATGATGACTTGCCGGATCAATAAAATGAAAGCCGTGTGACGGGGGCTGCATTGAAACAACTTATTCTTATCAGTATCAGCGGGATGGACAGTCCTGGTCTGACCTCTTCGATTACCGGTATTCTCACGCAGTTTGATGTCAATATTCTCGATATAGGTCAGGCGGTGATTCACGATAACCTGTCACTCGGTATTCTTGCAGAGGTGCCACAGCAAGTTGATATTGAGCAGGCGCTACAAAGTGAGGCGGTGCGATTGAGAATTGCGGTGCGCTGCCAGGCTATTGAGCGCACTGACTATGGCAAGTGGGTGCAGCAGCAGGGCAAACACCGCCACATTATTACCTTGCTGGCACGCAAGATTACAGCGCGTCAAATCAGCCGTCTTTCTGAACTGGTCGCAGCGCATGACCTGAACATTGACAATATTACCCGCCTGTCAGGGCGTGTACCTCTTGATGAAGAAAGCCGGCAAGAACAGGAACAAACCCGGGCCTGTGTCGAGTTTTCCGTACGCGGGGCAGTAGAGGATTTGCCGATATTGCGTCGCGCCTGTATGGAACTGGCTTCGGAACTCGACGTGGATATTGCCTGGCAGGAAGATAATCTGTTTCGCCGTAATCGTCGCCTTGTGGCATTTGATATGGATTCGACATTGATTGAAATGGAAGTTATCGACGAGCTTGCCAAACGGGCCGGTGTCGGCAGTCAGGTGGCTGCCATTACCGAGCAGGCCATGCGCGGTGAACTGGATTTCAAACAGAGTTTCAGTCAACGTGTCGGTTTGCTCAAGGGGCTGCCGGAAGAAACTCTGGAGCAGGTGGCCGCGGAACTCAGATTGACGGAAGGAGCTGAGCGCTTGGTTACCACAGTGAGAAAACTCGGTTATAAAACCGCGATTCTGTCTGGCGGTTTTACCTATTTTGGTCGCGTGTTGCAGGAGCGGCTTGGTATCGACTACGTTTATGCCAATGATATGGTGATTGAAAACGGCGTAGTGACCGGAGAGGTGAGTGGCGAAATTGTCGATGGTGAGCGCAAGGCACAATTATTGACAGACATTGCCGCAAGTGAATCGATTAATCTGGAGCAGGTGATTGCCGTGGGTGACGGAGCGAATGATTTGCCGATGCTCAGTATTGCCGGACTTGGCATCGCGTTCCGTGCCAAACCGATTGTGAAGGCTTCGGCAAAACAGTCGCTGTCGACATTGGGGCTCGATGGTATTCTTTATCTGATGGGATTGTCGGAGCGTGATACCGGATAGAGGTTGCTCTCGACTCCACGCGTTTCTTTGGTTCCTGTTTTTCGCGTAAGGAAAAGGAGCTCGCCTGGCAGGGCGAAACTCTTGTCTCTTTCTATATGAAAAACCAAACTACTCTTCGTCGTCGAACTCAAAGTCCATGGCTGGTGCCGGTGCCTGCAAATAATGGCCCTGAATAAAGTGTGCGCCGGCTTGCCATAGCGTTGCCATCATGGTGGCATTCTCAACAAACGGAATAATCGTTTGCTTTTCAGCCTGGGTCAGTTGGGTTATCAACTCTTTCAGGGCGGCCGGGTCTTCACCATTGTTTTGAATATCAACCGAGAACGAGGTATCGACCTTGACCATATCAACTGCAGTAAGGTGTTGCAGGGTTTTGAACGGATCGAGTGCACAGCCAAATTGTTTGATGGTGCTCATACAGCCGATTGCCTTCACCGCTTCAGTGAATGACTTGGCATCATTGAGATAGTTGGTGGCGTCGTTTTCGGAAATCTGGAAGATCACGGAGTCAGCGGGCAGACCTGCAGCCTTGAAAGCAACGCCAAGCCATTCCGGCAAAGAAGCATCCTGCATGGAAGCGCCCGTCAGGTTGATAATCAGGCGTGTGTTGTGGCCTGAATTGCGATGTTCGGCAAGCATTTTGGTTGCATGCAGGATAATCCAGCGATCCAGCTTGATGGCCAGTTCCTTGTCTGTCTCCACGGCGCGGAACATGGCTGCCGTTGTAACGCTTTCCTCACCGTCTTCACCACCACTGTCGGCGAGGCCGATATACACCTCATAGTGCTCTTCTTCGGCACCGAGCAGGCTAATAATTGGCTGGAACAGAATCGTAAACGACTCTTTCTGCATAGCGTGACGTACCACCTCAAGAATATTGGAGTAGTCTGTGTCATCGCCACTGATTTTCGGTACGTAGACTTTGGCACGATTACCAACACCATCGTTGCCTTCGGCGCGGGCTTCATCAGCCGCCTGGTGAGCGCGGGAGATAATATCGTCCGGGTTAGTGGCACTTTCCGAGATCGGTGCAATGCCGACACTGATTGTTGCCTGAACGGAGCGGTCGCCTGCCTGACAGATATGGTCTTCGACTTTTTTGCACAGTTCGGTGGCTTTTTGCATTTGCTGTTCAGAGTCGATGCCTGGTACGAGTAGCAGGAACTCTTCATCACCAAAGCTGGCAAGCGTACAGTTATCGTCAAGACCTTCAAGCATGCATGTACCAAGGCTTGCCAGCATCGCATCAGTGTTGGACAGGCCGATATCGGTACGAATCTGGCTAAAGCGGTCGACACTGATAAAGTACAGTGAGCGATAGCGGTCGTTCTCGGCGGCATCGCGTACCGCGTTGGATAGTGTGTCGAGCATGTACTGGCGATTGTAGAGGCCGGTCACAGCATCTTTGTTGCCTGTAGCCGGTGCTGTAGCACCGGCGGCCTGGCCACCGCCAGCGGGGATAGCAGCGGCAGAGCCAACGCCTTGTACGGACAATTGTACACAGGCCTCTTCGTCATAATTGGCGTGAGCAACAGTAAAGCTCAGATCAAACTCGGAGCCGTCTTCCTTGATGCCTTTCACGGCGAGTTCCTGGGAGCCGGCACTTTCACTCATTTTGAAATCTTTCATAAACTGGACATAAGTGTCCTGGGAGCTGTCCGCGATCATATCGATCACGGGCATCACGAGTGCATCATCCGGATCCTCGTAGCCGAACATTTCACCAAACGACTGGTTGGCGTACAGGAACATGCCGTCTTCGACATAGGCAATCGCGTCTCTGGAGCTGTCGAGTAACTGCTGACAGCGGCGCTCGGATTCATTAAAACGACGGTCGGTAGCGCGGCGTTGGCGGCGTTCGGTGAGGCCCTGTAATTCGCGGTTCATGACCATCAGCAAATGCTGATCATCGTCGAGTACCACAACGTCACGGGCACCGGCTTTAAGGCCTTCAATCAGAGCAATATTGCGCTCGGCATCGTCTTCCACATCGGCCTGGATAATAACGGGTACATCTTTGTCGAGTTTTTTGATGACGCGAATCGCAGCTTTAGGGTCGACGGTTTCAGAGCCATCGAGGCCAATCATCAGATCCCAGGCCTGGTCATTAAGCAGTTTTTCAAGGCCTTCTTCCGAGGGCACATGCTGGGCACGGGTATTACGACCTGCGTTGTGTAACATACTCAGCAGGCGTTCTACTTCGCTCTGGGAGTCGTTGATGATTAATAATCGGACTGTTTCGTTCTGATTCATACTACAGTTAATTCACTCATTGTGGCCTTGCACTCGAAGAATCCTTTGGACAAAAAAATTGCTTTTATTATTCCAAAAGGGCGCTAATTCTACCGAATTAGGGGGGGGACGGCTATAGGGTGACCAGCGTTTTAGCGGTTTTTCCTGACTCCTCCCTGACCAGTCTTGGCAGCAAATAGCCAGGCAGACGGGACTGCAATGCCCGGTACAGTGACAGCGCCGTGCTTTCGGGCAGATCGAAGTGGGCGGCACCAGCCACCTTGTCGAGCAGGTGCAGGTAGTAGGGCAGAACCCCGTGATCAAACAGTTGCTCACTGAGCGCTGTGAGCGTGTCGACGGAATCATTGATGCCGCGCAGCAACACACTTTGATTAAGCAGGGTTATACCGGATTGTTGCAAACGCTGTAGGCTATCGGCCACATGGCGGTCGAGTTCCGCAGGATGATTGACGTGTAATACCATGGTAACCCTGAGTCTGGATTGGCTGAGCCACAGCAGGCATTCACGGTTAATTCTTGCAGGGATTAGCACCGGAAAGCGTGTGTGAATACGCAAGCGTTTGACGTGGTCAATGGCGGCAATTTGTTCTGTGAGCCAGGCTAGCTGTCGGTCGCTTGCGGTGAGTGGGTCGCCGCCGCTGTAGATCACTTCGGAAATTGAAGGGTCGCTGCGGATTGTGTGCAGTGCCTGTTGCCACTGTAACCGACTGTTGCGGTTGTCGTCGTAGGGAAAATGGCGACGGAAGCAGTAGCGGCAGTGCACCGGGCAGGCGCTGCTAACCAGCAGTAGCACGCGCCCCCGGTATTTGTGAATTAACCCGGGATTGAGGTTTTTGTCCCGCTCAAGCAGGGGGTCGCGCGTATATCCTGGTGCGCTCTGTAGCTCGGCGGCACCGGGTAGAATTTGTAATAGCAGAGGGTCGTCGGGATTGTTGGGTTGGATACGCTCGAGATAACTGTGGCTAACTCGCAGCGGGAAGTCACCGCAGGCTTCGCGCACAGCGGCGAGATTGTCGGGGCTAAGATTGAGCCGTGAGAATAACTCGGCGGGATCGCAGACAAGATTTTTTAACTGCTCCTGCCAACTTTGTGTCTGCCATGTCGAATCGGTTCGGGGTATCATTACGCTTTTTTGAACATCCAGAAGTGAGTAAGGTGTAATGGCAAGCTATTCTACCAATGAATTTCGCTCCGGGCTTAAAGTCATGCTTGATGGCGACCCCTGTTCGATTGTTGAAAATGAATTTGTGAAACCCGGTAAGGGTCAGGCGTTTAATCGCGTTAAATTGCGCAATTTGAAATCGGGTCGCACTTGGGAGCGCACCTTCAAATCAGGTGAATCGCTTGAAGCAGCTGATGTGATGGATAAAGACATGGAATACCTCTACAACGATGGGGAATACTGGCATTTTATGGAGCCGGATACCTATGAGCAGCATCAGGCAGACAAAAATGCGGTGGCGGATGCGGCTCAGTGGCTCAAGGAGCAGGATGTCGTTGTGGTGACACTCTACAACGGTGCGCCTCTGTCGGTAACGCCGCCGAATCATGTAGAGCTGGAAATTACCGAAACGGACCCGGGGCTCAAAGGCGATACTGCGCAGGGTGGTACCAAACCTGCTACTCTGAGTACCGGTGCTATTGTGAAAGTGCCGCTATTTTTATCCGAGGGTGAAGTTGTGCGAGTAGACACCCGCACCGGTGAATACCTGGGGCGCGCAAAAGAGAGTTAGTTGTCAAAACTGTGATGGCTATTGACTGGCAACCCTCGGCATCACTCGATACCCTGAAAAAAAGAGCGCAGTTGCTTGGGCAATTGCGCTGTTTTTTTGTCCAACGTCAGGTACTGGAAGTCGAAGTGCCGATCCTGTGTGAGCAGGCGATTACGGATGTACATATAGAATCGATACCGGCACGGGTAGCCGGACCGCGTGGTATGCGCGATTATTTTCTTGCCACCTCTCCGGAATATGCCATGAAACGACTGCTCGCAGCGGGTAGTGGGCCGATCTATTCTCTGGGCAAGGTATTTCGTCAGGCAGAGCAGGGCAAGCGACATAGTCCGGAGTTTACGTTACTTGAATGGTATCGCCCGGGCTGGGATGAATTTCAGTTGATGGATGAAGTGACTGATTTACTCGGTGGCTTTTTCCCTCGCAAGCCCTGCACCCGGGCGAGTTATGTCGAAGTGTTTGATCAGGTACTGGGGGTGAATCCCCATACAGCAACCGATGCTGTGCTGAGAAAGCTGGTGACACAGCATGTAACGATGGCTGATGGTGTTGAACTCGACCGTGCAGATTGCCTGGACGTGTTGTTTTCGTTTTGTGTTGAGCCTACCTTGTCAGGCATTTGTTTCATTTATGACTATCCTGCCTGCCAGGCGGCACTGGCGCGCTTTGGCAGCAATGTTGATGGGGAGCGCATTGCACGGCGTTTTGAAGTCTTTGTGGACGGTATGGAACTCGGCAACGGCTATTTTGAGTTAAATGATGCCATTGAACAGCGACGACGGTTTGAGCAGGATAACGAACAGCGCAAACAACAGGGCAAAACCTGTTACGAACTTGATGAGAAACTACTCGCTGCCTTGCACAGCGGCTTGCCTGATTGTGCCGGAGTGGCATTGGGGGTTGATCGACTGCTGATGCAGATACTTGGAGTAGCGGCAATCAACGAGGTACATAGCTTCGGCCCTGGTCAGGGCTGAAGCTTTATCCGATGATTGGAACCGATAAAGACTAGAGTGGGCCGGTAAGGGTATTGATGTACAAATACAGTATGCTGCCAAAAAAAAGTGCGTTAAGTAGTAGCAATACCGGAATACACCACCTTCTTATCAATAGATCGGTTTTGTTAATTGCGTGCATGGATGTTGTGGTTAACATATCCAACCTCCTCAAAATGCTTGCTTTGACTTTGATATTACGGATATGACACTGATAGCTTAGGCTTTCGGGTGTGATGATGCTGTGATCATGGCGGGGTTTATATTGTGCCGCAGCGCACAAATACGGCTTATTTTCAGCCTTGTTAGACCTGACTGGAATATCTCGCAGTGTGGAATGTGCTTTCGGCAATATGCCCGTCGTGGACTGTGTGGGGCTGTGTCCAGGCGCAGATCTGGTCCGAATTTGGCTCTACAGAAAAATACCTATTGAGACTATGTGTCAGTGTGGCAAATTAAGCCGGTTGTCTTGAAAAAAATGCACCGAACCCTGGAGAGCCCCATGGAAGCTGTTGCCACCACACCGACCCAATCCCCGGAAGTAGACGCGCTTGCGCGTATGGAAAATATTCTCAACAAGCAGAAACAGGCTTTCCTCAAGGATGGTCATGTTTCAGCTGAAACCCGCATTGACCGTATTGATCGTGTGATGTCAATTTTGCTTGAGAATGAAACAGCCCTGTGTGAGGCGATGAGCGCAGACTTTGGTCATCGCTCCATGCATCAGTCGCGTATGGCGGACATCATGGGTAGCCTTGAAACCCTGCGTCATGCGAAAAAGAATGTGCGCAAGTGGATGCAGTATGAAAAGCGTAAACCGATGTTTCCCCTCGGTTTGTTTGGTGCCCGGGCGCGTGTTGAATACCACCCGAAGGGGGTAGTGGGTAATCTTGCGACCTGGAATTTTCCGGTCCATATCGGGCTTGGGCCGATGGCTGGTATTTTTGCTGCGGGTAACCGCTGCATGGTCAAGCTGTCGGAAGTCACGCCGGAAACTTCCCTGCTGATGGAGCAACTGATTGGTAAATACTTTGATGAAACGGAATTTGCCGGTATCAATGGCGGCCCGGAAGTGGGAGCAGCGTTTTCAGCATTGCCGTTCGACCACATGCTGTTTACCGGTGCTACTGGTATTGCCCGCCATATTCTGCATGCCGCCGCTGATAATCTGACACCTGTGACACTGGAGCTCGGTGGCAAGTCGCCAGTGATTATTGGTCGCAGCGCAGATATCAAGGAAACCGCTGTGCGTATTACTACGGGTAAGGGGATTAACTCCGGGCAGGTGTGTTTGTCTCCGGATTATGCGTTTGTACCGAAAGATAAGCTTGAAGAGTTTCTCGATCACTGTGCCGATCATATGAAGGAAATGTTCCCTACCATGCTGAACAATCCCGATTATTCATCGGTAGTGAATACACGTCATCGCCAGCGTCTACAGGCTCATCTTGATGACGCAAAAGCGAAGGGCGCAACCTTGCGCGAATTGGCTAATGCGGAAGATTTTTCGCAGCAGCAAGGCGTTAACCGCCTGCCGATGACAGCCGTTGTTGAGCCAACCGACGATATGGCGGTGATGCAGGAAGAGATTTTTGGTCCTCTCATCTGTGTCAAAACCTATGATGATATTGAAGAGTGTATTCGCTTTATTCGCAGCCGCCCCCATCCACTCGCGTTGTATTACTTTGGCAATGATTCACAGGAAGAGCGCTATGTGCTCGATAATACGATTTCCGGTGGTGTATGTCTGAACGATGTGATGGTACATGTAAGTGCTGAAGACTTACCATTTGGTGGTATTGGTGCAAGTGGTATGGGTAATTACCACGGTCGCGATGGCTTCAAAACCTTTAGTCACCAACGTGCGGTTTATAAGCAGACTAAAATGAACCTGATCAAGCTGGCAGGAATGTTGCCGCCCTATGGGGAGAAGTGCGAGGCTCAGCTCAAGCGCATGATCAAACGCTAAAAAGATGAATATGGCAGCGTTACATCGTTGCTTGCCTTTTGCAAACATCGTAGAGTAATTATTTTCAGTAGCCTACTGTTCGGGTCGGGTGAATACGAGTTCCTTGTCGTTTGATTCTTCCTTGCTGAATTTATAGCCCGCAGTTTTAAATTTCTTTAAGTCTTTCACGTCGGTGATGCGGTTTTTAATAATAAATGCTGCCATCATGCCGCGCGCTTTTTTGGCGTAGAAGCTGATAATTTTGTATTTGCCATTTTTCTCATCCTTGAATACCGGAGTAATGATATTGGCATTGAGTGCTTTCGGTTGCACAGATCTGAAGTATTCATTTGAGGCAAGATTAACAACAGTATCAGCTTTCAATGATTTGAGACTGCTGTTAAGTGTGTCGGTAATTTCCTCTCCCCAGAATTGATAGAGATCCTTGCCCCGGGCATTTTTAAATGCCGTACCCATTTCGAGGCGATAGGGTTGAATCAGGTCGAGGGGTTTGAGCACACCATAAAGCCCGGAAAGGATGCGCAGATGCTTTTGTGCAAATTTGAAATCGTCGGCTTTGAACGTTTCTGCCTCGAGTCCGGTGTAGACGTCGCCTTTAAAGGCAAGCACTGCCTGTTTGGCATTATCCGGGGTAAACGGGGTGTGCCATTGTCCAAAACGCTCCGCGTTGAGTTGGCCGAGCTTGTCACTAATCCCCATTAATGATGAGACTTTTTTAGGGCCAAGCTTTGCGAGGCTCTCAATGAGTTCGGCGGAGTCGGTGAGTAGTTCCGGTTGGGAATGGATTTTGGTTTTCGGGGTGGTTTCAAAATCCAGAGTTTTGGCGGGTGACAAAAGTATGATCATGGCAGTGTCGTCAGGTAGCGTTGCTGTGCTGTTTTGCGAGAGAGAGATTATACAAGAACTGGTTGTGACAAAAAGTTTGCCGCAGTTGGCATTTTTCCCCGCTATATACTGAAAAAAACACTTTTTACTAGATGGAAACTAAACCATTGGTTTATGCTATACGCCCGTTGGTCGCCTGAAACTCAAGGAGTACTCCTTAAAAGGTGGTTAAAGTGTTAACTTCGAAGCTAATGTGAACTGCGTCAAATTTATAACATTTGGCAAGAGGGAACGGATAAACAGTGCTATAGGGACAGCTTCATAAATGTAAGAAGTTATCCCACCTGATTATGTAGAACATAGACATAAATAAAGCCGGGCAGTATTCAAGACCCAGGCGAATAAGGTTGTAGTTGGAGAAGTAGTAAAAGCGGTAACGTCGTGAGGCGGGTGATTGTAGGTATAGTAGAAGTTGGAAAATAGGGGCGGGTAGTTTTTGAACCACTTTACAGTATTAAGAATTATCAGCGTATTGGTTGGGGCAGCCTTGACGGTGCTGTCTTTTTATCTGTCCTATAAACACGAACGCCAACAAATCTATCAAAAATTTATTTCCGAAGTTGACAGTATTGGCTCCTCTCTGGAGCTTGAGCTCGGTCGCAAAATTGAAGTGCTGTCATCATTCCGTGGTTTTTACGAGACCTTTGGTTACACTACCGAAGATGGCTTTCGCGCTCTGAGCCGCAACACTCAGGGCTTTCACCCGGAAATTCGTGCGATCAAGTGGGTGCCGCGTGTACTCAATGCCGAGCGACTCGATTTTGTCGACACGATGCGCAACGAAAATGGTGTGGCAGATTACGAGATCACTGAAATCCTGTCGGGGCAGAATGTCAATCTTGTCAAAGCGATGATGCGTGATGAGTACTATCCGATTATGTTCAGTGAGCCGAATACAGACGACTTTCCACTCGGCTATGATCTCGCTTCCGACTTGCAGACTCTAAGTGCGTTAGAAATTGCCCAGTGGAATGATGAAGCGATCGCTTCACACCCGGTGATGTCAAAACGTCCCGACGGTACCTCTGTTCATTATTTTGTTATATCTGTGCCGATCTTTGAACAAGGCTGGACTTCTGAAAATGATAAGCCGCAATACCTTACTGCGTTCGTATTGGGGCTGTTTGATATTAATGAAATTTTCCACGAAGTGGTCGATAACGACTGGAACTGGGATACCGATAATTCAATTGCACTGGAAAATATTAGTGGTTCGGATGTGATGTTAAGTCGCGTTGCGGAGCTGGAAGGCGTCAATATAGACCCGGATGATGCGGTGCATTACCAGAAACAACTCGAAGCGGTAGCGGATTTACAGTGGTATCTGGTCGCTCACCCGTCAAAAAACTACTTTGTTAAACATCGCAGTTACTATCCTTATGTGCTGAGCCTCGGGCTATTTATTTTTACAGTTTTGATTGAGGCTTATTTGCGTGTGTTGTCGCGTATGGATAAAGAATTACAGGAAATGGCCCGAGTGGATGCGCTGACAGGCGTAGCCAATCGCCGCCGCTTCTTTGATCAGATTAAGAAAGAGTGGTCGCGAGCGCAACGCTTCGGTCGTCCGGTTTCGGTGTTTATTATCGATGTGGATAATTTCAAAAAGTATAATGATACCTATGGACACCTGGAGGGTGACAAGTGTTTGCGTGAAGTGGCTCAGGAATTGCAAAGTCATATTAATCGCCCTGGTGATCTGTTGGCCCGCTACGGGGGTGAAGAATTTGCCGTATTACTGCCGGAAACGAGTCTCGACGATGCGCGCCAGGTGGCGGAAAAATGCCGTGCGGGTATTGAAGGTTTGCAAATTCCCCATGAAAAAAATGAGCAGTGGGGAGTTGTCACAATCAGTGTGGGCACCTCTTGTGGTATTCCTGACAAAGCCAATGGGTATGCAGATTTGCTGGAGATGGCAGATCAGGTGATGTACGACAGCAAAACCGGTGGGCGCAACAAAGTCAGTGCAATTGAACAAGCTTCGGGTGATGCCAAGCTGGTTGTTAACAACGAATAATATTTCTTTCAGTGAGTCCAGGTGTGGAAAGTTGGCAATGGCAAGCGCGCTTGCAAATTGAGGCGTTGATTTTCTCTTATGCAGAAGCAATTGATAACGGCGAAATAGATCGTCTCGGGGTATTGTTTGAGCGCGGTGCAATTCGGGTAGATGGCCAGCAGGGCGCTGTGGAAGGGGCGCAGGCTGTCAAACAGATGTTTGCAAAATTTACCATCTTCTATAACGATAAGCTGGAAAAGGTTGATCCATTGCATGAAGCGGGCAAGCCGTTTACACGCCATATTACGAGCAACCTTTACTTTAAAACCATGACGCCGGAACAGGTGGAAACTGCTTCGTGCTTCACGGTGATTCAGGCTCTGCCCGGTCAGGCGATGCAGCCCATTATTTCAGGCCGCTATCACGATACTTTTTGCTGTGACAAAGCCGCTACTGAGGAAGCTGGCTGGTATTTTCAGGAGCGCTATGAATATCTCGACTTATTCGGAGATTTGAGTCATCACCTGAATTTCGACGTTACCTGAAAACTGTTGCCGCTTTATTGCTTGAGAATTTTTTCCCAGTCGTAGTGGGTATCCCCAATCACAAAAAAGAACGGGTTTAAAATATCGTCTTTGGTGTTGTAGCGCATCACATTGAGGTCGATATCAATCACCTTGCCACCTGCTGCTTCTACGACTGCCTGCGCGGCGGCTGTATCCCACTCCGAGGTCAGGGCAAGGCGCGGGTAGATATCAGCCTGGCCTTCGGCAACAAGGCAAAGCTTGAGGGAGCTGCCCATGTTTTTGGTTTCCACAGCACCGAGCTCCGTGGTGACATTTTCGAGAAAGTTCTCCACAGCTTCGGCACCGTGACTGCGACTTGCAACGACCTCAATAGGTTGTTTGGTGTCGAGTCGACTTTGAATGGAGCGGGTATTGATAGCCTCACGTTTGCCGTCGGCAAGTTTCCAGGCGCCCGCGCCAGCAAGCCCAGTGTAAGTAATATCGAGTACCGGCACATAAACGACGCCGAGTACGGGTACGCCATTATCAATCAGGGCAATGTTTACGGTGAATTCGCCATTGCGTTTGATAAATTCCTTGGTGCCATCAAGCGGATCGATAATCCAGTACTGTTGCCACTGGCTGCGCTCTGCATAGGGAGGCATATTGGACTCTTCCGAGAGAACCGGCACGCCTTCAAGCAGGGGGATCAAACCCGGTTCGAGAATGGCGTGGGCGGCGAGGTCAGCTTCGGTGACAGGAGAGTCGTCACTTTTCGTGTCTATCTCGAAACCCTCGACACGGGCATAGACCTCGAGGATTTTATCGCCAGCCTGTTTTGCCAGTTCAACAACATTGTCGAGTAGTTTCTGATCGAGATTGACGGCCATTGGCTTCTCCCGTGTGAGTGTATTTGTTAAGGTGTGCGAAGCTTAACTGTCTTTCCTCTGATGTAAAAGGGTTTCTCTTCCTGTGAGTTTAATTCAATGAGTCAAACGCCAACTGCGAGCCAGACACCGCTGATTCCATGGTCTGCCATTGATACGGTATTGCTTGATATGGACGGCACGATTCTCGATTTGCGTTTTGACAACTACTTCTGGCTGCACCATTTGCCCGCCGCTTACGCTGTGAAGCACGGTATGGAATTTGACGCAGCCCGGGAAGAACTGGTTGGACGTTTTGATGCGCTGCGTGGCACTTTGCAGTGGTACTGCCTGGATTTTTGGGCGGAGGAACTGGCAATGGATATTGTGGGCCTGAAGCAGGAGGTGGTTGATCTGATTCAGCTGCGACCTCGGGCCGGGGAGTTTCTCGACTGGATGCGTGCCAGGGGTAAGCGCCTTGTGCTAATTACCAATGCCCACCCGGACAGTATCGAACTGAAAATGCTCAATACCAATTTAGGTGACAAACTCGATGTGGTGCTCTCGTCACACGAGTTTGGATACCCGAAGGAAGAGCAGGAATTCTGGCACGCGCTGCTCAAGCGCGTGCCGTTCAGCCCGGATTCGGCACTGTTTCTCGACGACACAGCCAGCGTGTTGCGCTCGGCGCAGCGCTTTGGCATCGGCTATGTTTACGGCATCAAATACCCGGACAGCCAGGGGAGTTCCAAAGAGGGAGAGCACGAATTTCCGCTGATTGATTGCTTTGCTGATGTGATGACCCAAGGCCGAGCGGCAGGTGAATAGCGTGGCAGATGACCAGACTGCAAAAGGGGGTGTGCGACTTGACCGCTGGTTGTGGGCAGCGCGTTTTTTCAAGACTCGCTCCCAGGCGAAACAGGCGATTGACAGCGGCAAGGTACGCCTTGACGGTGACCGGCTCAAGCCGGGCCGCGAGGTGGTGTTAGGTATGGAGCTGGTAATCCAGCAGGGATGGGATTCGAAAACCGTGGTTGTCGATGCGCTCAGTGAACAGCGTCGCGGTGCTCCGGAGGCGGCAAAGCTCTACCACGAGACAGAGGCAAGCCTTGCGGCGCGTGAGGAGAAGGCGCTACAGCGCAAAGCGGCCCGGGATTCGGGCTGGCAGCCGCCACGTCGCCCGAACAAGAAGGAGCGACGTCAGATTCACCGATTTGTGCGCCGGGAAAGCGAGTCCTGATCTGTCTGTGGCTCCGGAACAGCGGGGCTACGGGCAAATCCCCGGATATTGCAACCTGTGGCCATTCTGGTAGTATTCACCACCCTTTTGATACGGTATGCCGTGCCTGTGCCTGATGGACATGGGTGGCGGTGTGCAAACGAGACGAAAGAAACGAGAGAGAAGCAACATGAAAGCTGATATTCATCCCGAGTATGCCGAAGTAACTGCAACGTGCAGTTGTGGCAATGTCATCAAAACCCGTTCCACACTGTGTAAAGATTTCCACATTGATGTGTGCTCCCAGTGCCACCCGTTTTACACCGGTAAACAAAAAGTTGTTGATTCCGGCGGTCGTATTGATCGCTTTAAAAAGCGTTTCGGCAGCCGGGGCAACGCAGCGAAGTAAGCTGTGGTGTCAGGTCGGTATTTGTACTACCTGCACTATGATTGATTTTGAAAAAGCGCCGTTGCGGCGCTTTTTCTTTCGCAGGTATGACTGGCAACTAATCTAAGCCGCTATCAAAAAGTACAGTAGCAAGCGTTTATGACTAAAGACATTAAGCAGGCAGCACTTGATTATCACGAGTATCCGAAACCCGGAAAGCTCGCGACGCGTGTAACAACGCCGGCGGATACTCAGGAAGACCTGTCCCTTGCCTATAGTCCAGGTGTAGCTGAACCGGTGCGCGAGATTGCCAATGCGGCGGAAAATGTCTATCGCTATACAGGTAAAGGTAATTCGGTTGCGGTTATTAGTAATGGTACCGCCATTCTTGGCCTCGGTAATCTTGGCCCGTTGGCAAGCAAACCTGTTATGGAAGGCAAGAGCCTTTTATTCAAGCGTTTTGCCGGTATCGATTCAGTGGATATTCAATTGGCAACGGAAGATGCTGACAAGTTTATAGAAACTGTTTCACTGATGGCGGATACCTTTGGTGGTATTAACCTCGAAGACATCAAGGCACCGGAGTGCTTTGATATTGAAGACGCTCTGATAAAACGCTGTAATGTGCCGGTTTTTCACGATGACCAGCACGGTACGGCGATTGTAACTCTGGCGGGTATGCTCAATGCATTGGAAGTCCAGGGTAAGCAACTGGAGAGTTCGCGTATTGTGTGTCTTGGTGCGGGCTCTGCGGCAATTGCCTGTTGTCGTCTGCTAATCAAAGCTGGTGCAAAAGCAGAAAATATTCTGATGCTTGATAGCAAAGGGGTTATTTACTCCGGGCGTGGTCACCTTAATGCCCATAAGGAAGTATTTGCATTGGAAACAGCGGCGCGCACACTTGATGATGCAATGGACGGTGCCGATGTATTTCTCGGCCTGTCTGGTGCGAATCTGCTAAGTCCGCAGCAGTTGTTGAAGATGGCTGATAATCCTGTGGTATTTGCATGTTCAAACCCGGATCCGGAAATTGCTCCAGAGTTGGCCCATGAAACGCGCAGCGACTTGCTCATGGCTACGGGTCGTTCCGACTATCCGAATCAGGTAAACAATGTATTGGGCTTTCCATTTATTTTTCGCGGTGCGCTTGATGTGCGTGCATCCTGTATTAATGATGAGATGAAAATGGCGGCGGCTAATGCCTTGCGTGAGCTAGCCAAAGAGCCGGTACCTCAGGAGGTAGCTAATACCTATCGCAGTGAAAATCTTGAGTTTGGTCGCGCTTACATTATTCCTAAACCTACGGATGAGCGTCTGCTCAGTGCTGTACCTGCGGCGGTAGCTAAAGCTGCGGTAGACAGTGGTGTTGCTGCAATAGACTATCCAGCCAATTATCCGCTGGGCAACGTAGAAGATATCTAGATTTTGTCAGAACATATCTTCCGGAAGCAGATCTTCCGGATGAATTGTGTTTTCGTGTGTACTAATAATTTCTTCCGGTGCGTTTTCAACGCGAAAGATTTCAAATAGTGCATTGCCCTGCTCCGGGCTGGCACGTTTGCCGGTTGCTTCGTCGATGCGAATCGTAACCAGACCGTCCGGTTGATTGCGAATGGCTTCCGGCTTTCCTTCCAGCGCAACGCGCATGAAATCAATCCAGATCGGCAGAGCGGCGGAGCCGCCATACTCTTTCCTGCCGAGATTATTGTTGTTATCAAATCCGAGCCAGGTAGTGGTTACGATATCCGGGTGATAGCCGGAGAACCATGCATCAGTCGGGCCGTTAGTGGTACCGGTTTTTCCGGCGAGGTCATTGCGCTTCAGGGTCAGTGCCTTGCGTGCGGTGCCCCGTTTCACAACATCCAACAGCATGGAGTCAATAATAAATGCCGCGCGTTCATCAATAATACGCGGAGCTTCAGGCAGCATTTCGCTGTCTTCCGCAATGCTGGTCTCTTGCTCGGCAAACAGTGCTTCAATAGATTCCTCTTCTTCAATATCTTCACTGGTAAATTCATCCATTCTCTCGATCAGTTGGTCGAGGCCGCTCGCGTCAATTTCTGCTTCTTCATTACACTCCTTACACACTGTCAGTGGTGTTGCGGCGTAAATCTCATGGCCTTCATTATCGAGAACCTGGTTGACCAGGAACGGCTCAATCCTGAATCCGCCGTTTGCGAAACTGGCATAACCGCTAGCCATTTCCATCGGGGGAATCGAAAGGCTGCCGAGTGCGAGGGATAGATCTCTGGGTAGGGTTTCCTGGTCGAAGCCAAAACGTTCTGCACCATTGATTGCTGTATCGACACCAAGTGCCTGTAGCAGGCGAATGGAAACCAGATTGCGGGATTTGTACAGCGCTTTGCGCAGACGGGTCGGGCCATAAAATTGGCCACTGGAATTTTCCGGTCGCCAAGTGCTTTCAAGATTGTTGTCGTCAAACACAATGGGTGCGTCATTGATAAGACTGGCTGCAGTAAAGCCGTTTTCCAGTGCCGTTGTATAAATAAAGGGTTTGAAATTGGAGCCGGGCTGACGGCGCGCCTGAATCACACGGTTGTACTTGCTCTGGTTGAAGTCGAAGCCGCCGACCAGTGCATGTATAGCACCATTGTGGGAATCGAGTGACACCAGTGCAGCCTGAACCAATGGTAGTTGTGTAATTTCCCAGCGGTTGTCCTGATCAGCAACGACGCGAATCACATCACCCACTTTGAAAACATCTGCGGGTTTGGCCGGTGTTGGGCCGCGACGGTTTTCGGTTTCATAGGGGCGTAAGTCGCCTTGAATATCGCTCCAGACAAACTCGGTGCGTTCTCCGTTGGCGATCAGAATGCCCAGCGTTTCGTCATCCATAGCAATGACAACCGCAACCTGGGTAGAACCATATTCCGGGATTTGCTGGATTGCGTTGAGCAGGCTTTCGCGTAGGGCCTCATCTGTTAATAGTTCATTGATATCGCTATCTGCAGGTTGTGGTATGTCGATATGTTGCTCGACGCCGCGGTAACCATGACGTTTTTCATAGGCGAGAATACCTTTCTGTACAGCGGTTTGTGCGGTTTCCTGTAACTCGATGTCTACTGTAGTGATGATTTGCAGGCCCTCGGTATAGGCTTCCTGACCAAATTTTTCAACCGCAAACTTACGTGCCATTTCGGCGACATAGGGGGCGTCGAGATCGAGTTTCAGACTGTGGTAGCTGGCGCTAATCGGTTCATTAACTGCAACTTCGTATTGGTCTTGATCGATATAACCGAGCTTGAGCATGCGCTGTAAGATCCAGTTACGTCGAATCGTGGCTCGTTCCGGGTTAACCAGTGGATTGAATCTTGAAGGGGCCTTTGGTAGCCCGGCAATCATTGCAAGCTGTGCAAGGTTGAGGTTGTTGACGTCAGTGCCGTAATAGACTTGTGCAGCTGCACCAACTCCATAGGCGCGATTACCCAGGTAAATTTTGTTGACATAAAGTTCAAGGATTTCATCCTTGCTGAGCTCCCGTTCAATTTGAAAGGCGAGCAGGATTTCATTGAACTTTCGTTCAAAAGTTTTTTTACTCGACAGAAAAAAATTGCGTGCAACTTGCATCGTTATGGTGCTTCCACCGGTCTGGATCTTTCCAGATGTGACAAGTTGGCTCACCGCGCGCATCAAGCCGCGCAGGTCGACACCGGAGTGGGTGTAGAAACGATCATCTTCAGCGGCGAGTACTGCCTTTATAAATAGTGGTGGGACTTCATCGAGGGTGACCGGGGTGCGGCGCTTCTCGCCAAATTCTCCAATTAACTTGAAGTTCTTCGAGTAAACCCTTAGTGGTGTTTGTAATTTTATCTCCCTGATATCTTCAACCGGGGGTAGTTTTGGGGTTAAATATAGGTAGATTCCCGCTGAAAAAAGGCCTACCGAGAAAAAAATTCCGAGGCTTAAAAGCAGTATAAAACGGCTGATTTGGGTCAGTTTTTTCATTGAAAATCTTTTAAAAACAATAAGTTAAGGCTTAAACTTTAAACAGGGTGTGATGAGTGAAGTGATTATAAATGCAATTTTGTGAATTAGGTATACGTTTAAATGTTGCAGCTTCTAGTTAAAGTAATATAACATGAGTGCCTCGTAAGTATCGGATGCAGATAGAAAAATGGGTCTTTTTGGGCTGGGCAAACAAAACCAGATATCAGTACTTGGGCTGGATATTAGCTCCACTTCGGTGAAACTTCTGGAGTTGAGCCGTACCGGGAGTGGTTATCGTGTAGAGAGTTATGCGGTGAAACCGCTACCGCCCAATGCTGTTGTGGAAAAAAATATTACAGAAGTTGAAGCCGTTTCCGAGGCACTCAAAAAAGCGGTAGTGCAAGCGCGCACCAAAACCAGGAAAACGGCTGTGGCCGTAGCGGGCTCTGCCGTTATTACCAAGATTATCGAAATGCAGGGTGGCTTGAACGACAACGAAATGGATAACCAGATTCGCAATGAGGCGGATCAGTATATTCCCTATCCATTGGAAGAGGTTTCAATTGATTTTGAGATGCTCGGTGAATCACCGAATAATCCGGATCAGGTAGAAGTTTTATTGGCTGCCTGTCGTAGCGAAAACGTAGAAGTACGGGAAGAGGCGCTACTGGATGCAGACCTTGAGCCTTTCATTGTTGATGTAGAGGCTTACTGCATGGAGCGAGCTTTCTCGCTGATCGCACCGCAGCTGGAAGGAGGAGATGACTCTACGGTTGCAGTTGTGGACATCGGTGCCACGATGACTACGTTGAGCGTACTGCATAACGGTCAGACTATTTATACCCGTGAGCAACTTTTTGGTGGCAAGCAGCTAACTGAAGAAATTCAACGACGCTATGGCCTTTCCAATGAAGAGGCCGGGTTGGCGAAAAAACAGGGTGGTTTGCCGGATGATTACGAAGATGAAGTGCTTGAGCCGTTTAAAGAGGCTGTGGTACAGCAAGTCAGCCGCTCTTTGCAGTTCTTCTTCTCTGCTAGCCAATACAACGAAGTGGACTATATTGTATTAGCAGGTGGTGTCGCTTCTATGGATGGCCTGAGTGATCTGGTGCAGGAAAAACTGGGTACCCCGACCACGGTATCCAACCCGTTTGCGAGTATGGCGGTTTCCTCCCGGGTTGATTCTGTTTCATTGAGTAATGATGCCCCGGCATTAATGATTGCTACTGGTCTGGCATTAAGGAGCTTTACTGATGGCGACTATTAATTTACGTCCATGGCGTGAAGAACGAAAAGAGCGCCTGAAGAAAGAATTTGGCCAGGTCACACTTCTGTTTGTGATTATGGCTGCGCTGATCTGGGGAGTTTGGAACCGTGCGGTTGACAGCATAATCGACCACCAGGAGTCCCGTAACCGGCTGTTGCAGACCGAAATAGATAGCCTTGACCAGAAAGTTAAGGAAATTAACGAACTCAAGCGCAAAAAGGGTGACCTCATTGAAAGGATGAAAGTTATTCAGGGCTTGCAAGGTACCCGTCCGTTGATTGTTCACCTGTTTGATGAACTAGCCAAAAATGTACCTGATGGCATGTTTTTTTCCACTGTTAGCCGCAAGGGTACTCAGGTTACGATCAGGGGAACGGCAGAATCAAATAGTCGTGTATCAAGCCTAATGCGCAGCCTTGATGAGTCCGATTATTTTTCTGATCCGAACCTGACTAAGGTAACGTCCAATTCCGATCTGGGTGAGCAGGGGAATGATTTTGTTCTGACCGTTCACATTACAACGTTAGATGACAAAGAAGAAGGGCAAGAATAAACGTTATGGCTTTACAAGATACGATTGACAAGCTGAATGATCTTGATCTGAGCGAAATCGATTTTAGTGATATCGATTTTGATAATATCGGGTCATGGCCATTAGCGGGGAAAATAGTTATCTGGATTGTGGTGTTCGCCGTTGTTGTTGGTGCGTCCTACAAACTTAATCTGGAAAGTATGCACCAACGTCTGGCGGCTTCTGAACAGCAGGAAGTTCAGTTACGCGATGATTTTGAAAAAAAGGTTAATGAGGCTGCTAACCTTGAAGCCTATCGCGCCCAGATGATTGAAATGGAACAATCGTTTGATGCGCTGTTAAAACAGCTGCCGCAAGATACCGAGGTTCCGGGTCTGCTTGAGGATATTTCAAACAAAGGCATGGATAGTGGTTTGACCTTTAAATCCATCGACCTGAAACCTGAAAAAGTTGAAGATTTTTATATTGAGCTACCCATCGAAATCTCAGTTGAGGGTGGTTACCATGATTTTGGTTCTTTTGTGAGTGGTATTGCAGGTTTGCCGCGAATTGTGACCTTGCATGACTTTGCGGTGAACTCAAAAAGTACTGTTGGTGGCCGTGGTGAGTTGTCTATGCAGATTACGGCGAAAACCTACCGCTACAAAGCACAGGGAGAAGGCTAAATGAGAATTTCTTCCATACTGTTTATTGTGTTGACTGCTGTTGGTCTGGTGTCCTGTTCTGGTGGTAGTCACCAGGATCTGGTTGAGTATATGCAGGAGGTGCGCCAGAAACCCGCACGTCCAATTGAGCCAATCCCGACATTTTCTGAATATCATTCGTTTACTTATAGTGCGGCAGGTATTCGTAGCCCGTTTGAAGCGCCGGTTGGCATTGATTTTATCGAAGGTATTGCGCAAGGGCAGATTGATGGCCCGGCAGTACAGCCTGATCCGACGCGCATCAAGGAGTACCTTGAGAGTTTCAGTATCAGTTCTATTCAGATGGTCGGCACGATCTCCAAAGGTAATGAGTTGTGGGCCTTGGTTGATGATGGCACAGGCAATATCCATCGTGTGAAAGAAGGCAATTATATGGGGCGCAGCCATGGCCGTATTATTGCTGTCGATAATATTCAGATCAGCATGGTTGAAATTGTTCCAAATGGACTTGATGGCTGGGTGGAAAGGCCAAAAGTTCTCAAATTGGTTGAAAGTTCAAAATAAGAGGAAGGGGGGAGTATGAATATTCACGTTGCTAATTTCCCTGGCGTTAAATTTAAAAAGAGCGGGTGTAAGGTAATGTTTAAGAAGCATTTTTGTTACGGTCTATTGGTCATGCTAATGGGTTTGACGCAACAGGCGTTTGCGCTGACTGAGTTGCAGGATATTTCATTTGCCTCCTTGCCGGGCGACCGCTTTGAAATCAAAATGGATTTCAACGACACACCGCCGGAGCCAAGTGGTTATCACATTGATAAGCCGGCACGGGTTGTGTTGGACTTTGGTGGTGTATCCAATGCCCTTGAGGTTAAAAAGCACGCATTGCCTTTTCGTAATGCAACCAGTGCAGTTATTCTCGGTGGTGAGGATCGTACCCGCCTGATTATCAATATGGTTAACCTCGACCAATATCAGACTCGCACTGAAGGCAACAGCTTCTTTGTTGAAGTGGGTAGCAACAAAGTTCCTGATGCACTGAAACGCACATCTACTATTATTGAACAGCTCGATAGTGAAATTAACGAATTTGAGTCAGCGATTACTAATGTTGACTTCCGTCGTGGTAACAATGGTGAAGGCAAGATTATTATTTCCCTGTCTGATCCGGCGACCAGTATTAATGTTGAGCAGCTGGCATCTGAAATTAAACTGAACTTTATTGATACGCAGTTACCGGTTAACTTGCGCCGCCGTCTTGATGTTACAGATTTTGCAACACCGGTACTGTATATTGCCTCCGAATTTGATGGCCGTGATTCTGTGGTTAGCATTACCCCGCAGGGCGACTATGACTATCTCGCATATCAGACGGACAATGAATATGTTGTAAGTGTAAAACGCCTTACCGCACAGGAACTCGAAGAGAAGAAAGCGAAGTTTACCTATGTGGGTGAAAAACTGTCGTTGAACTTCCAGGATATTCCGGTGCGCTCCGTACTGCAGATCATCGCTGACTTTACCGAGCTCAATCTGGTGGCCAGTGACACTATTGATGGTACGATCACGTTGCGTCTTGATAATGTGCCTTGGGATCAGGCGCTTGAGCTGGTACTGAAAACCAAAGGCCTTGATAAGCGCCAGGTGGGCAACGTACTTATGGTGGCGCCAGCGGATGAAATAGCTGAACAGGAAAGGCAGCAGCTTGAAACCAACCGTCAGCTTGAGGAGCTTGCGCCGTTACGTACCGAGTTTATTCAGGTGCTTTATGCGGATGCCGAGGATATCTTTGACCTGTTTTCTGGAGATGGCTCTTCTACTCAGACCTTGCTCTCCGAGCGTGGTAGTGCGATTGTTGATACGCGCACCAACTCAATTATTTTGACAGAAACTGAAACCAAGATTAACGACTTCCGTGCGTTGGTTTCCCGCATTGATATACCGATTCGACAAGTATCGATTGAAGCCCGTTTGGTACGCGCTTCCACAGACTTTGCGAAAAACCTTGGTGTCGCATGGGGTTATGATGCAGCAAACTATGATAACAGTAACCCTAATGGTCGCGGAGTTGGTGTCGTGAGCACTGGTGGTATGTTAGCGGGTATCAATAAAATTCTGAATAACCAGGTTGCATACGGTGCTGCTGGCAGACCTAGTGCAACAGTAACTGACTTGCGTGCGGCGAATACCGGTTCTTCAGGGCCAGCCCAGTTCTCTTTGGGTATTCTGGATACCAGTAACCTCAACTACCTGACACTGGAAATCACTGCAATGCAGTCGACTGGTCAGGGTGAAGTTATCTCTCAACCGAAGCTTGTGACCCAGGATGGTCAGGAAGCCGAGATCAAGAGTGGTGACAAGGTGCCGTACCAGGAAGCAAGTGCCAGTGGTGCAACTGCTACCAGTTTTGAGGAAGCGGTGCTTGCTCTGAAAGTAACTCCCTACATTACGCCGGATGACCGCGTGTTGATGGAAGTTGAAATTAACAAAGACAGCATCGGTGAAATTTTGCCGAGTGGTGCATCGATTAATACCACGGAAATTAAGACCAGTATTATGGTTAAAAATGGTGAAACGGCGGTTATCGGTGGTATTTATGAAGAAACATCTCTTGAAGCGATGGACAAGGTTCCGTTCTTCGGTGACATTCCTTACCTCGGCAAATTGTTCCGTCGTACTTCTGAATCAACTGATAAAACAGAACTGCTGATCTTCCTGACTCCACGCGTTTTGAATGATCCCCTTGCCAGCAATTAATGTCTGGCTCGAACAATGTGTTTCTTGTCGGCCCGATGGGGGTCGGCAAGACAACCATTGGCAAGCACCTCTCTGAAGAACTCAACCTGCAACTGTTTGATACCGACCGTGAAATAGAAGCGCGGGCCGGTGCTGATATTCCGTGGATATTTGATGTCGAAGGTGAAGAAGGTTTTCGGCAGCGTGAGATCAGGGTTCTCGATGCCCTGTCGCAACAGCAAGGCATCGTACTTGCGACCGGTGGGGGTATTGTGCTCAAGCAGGAAAATCGTCAGGCACTTGCGAGCCGTGGAACCGTGGTTTATTTGACGGCCCCGATTGATTTATTGGTCGAACGTACGAGTAAGGACAAAAAGCGCCCGCTGCTACAACAGGACGACCCACGTGCAGTGCTGGAAAAAACGCTGGAAGTACGTGATCCACTGTACCGTGAAGTGGCTGATTTTATTGTTTCTACCAGTCGTAAAAATCCTCGCCAGGTTGCTAAGGAAATCGTACGAAAGATAGTAGAATAATCCACTAGCGATACCCTACAGCTTACTTCGGCAAGCAGTAATGCTGTCCATATCAATTTAAAACCCTTGATGAAGGCTACATGCGCACATTAACCGTCGATCTCGCTGAACGCAGTTACCCGATCCATATTGGTAGCTGGATGACTGAAGCACCTGAGCTGCTGGCAGCCTCTATTGCAGGCTCCCAGGTGCTGGTAGTGAGCAATGAAACCATTGCGCCGCTGTACCTGGCAAAGCTTACAGCACTGTTGCCAGCAGAATTAATGGTCAATGAGCTGGTGTTGCCTGATGGCGAACGCTACAAGAATTATGAAACGCTGAACCGTATTTACGATAACTTGCTGGAAAACAGCCACAATCGAACCACTACGTTAATTGCACTCGGTGGAGGGGTAATTGGCGATATGTGTGGCTTTGCCGCAGCAACTTATCAGCGTGGTGTTAATTTTATTCAGGTACCGACAACACTGCTTGCTCAGGTGGACTCCTCGGTCGGGGGGAAAACGGCAGTTAACCACCCGCTGGGCAAGAATATGATCGGAGCTTTCCATCAGCCCAAAGCCGTGTTGATTGATGTGTCTACCTTGCAGACGCTACCGCCGCGAGAGTTTGCCTGCGGCCTTGCTGAAGTCATTAAATACGGCCTGATTGCAGACCCGGTATTTTATAAATGGCTTGAGGAGAACCTCGATGGCTTGTTGGCGGGAGATGTTGAGAAAATCTCCTATGCGATTGATCGCTCCTGCCATAACAAGGCAGATATTGTGGCTCAGGATGAGAAAGAAGCTGGCGTACGTGCGTGGTTGAACCTCGGTCATACCTTTGGTCATGCCATCGAGGCTTTCCAGCATTACCGTCACTGGTTACACGGCGAAGCTGTGGCAGCGGGTATGGTGATAGCAGGAGAGCTTTCGCGGCGCCTTGGTTATATAGATGAAGCAGATTGTGGGCGTATTTGCTCGCTGTTGTCGCGTGCCGGGTTGCCGACCAAAGCGCCGGGAGATATGACAGTGGATGACTTTATGCAGCGTATGAAAGTGGATAAAAAGAACCGCAATGGCCAGTTGCGTCTGATCCTGTTGCAGTCACTCGGGCAGGCCTTGATCAGTGATGATGCACCACCGGAAGAAATTGCAGCGGCGATTACAGCCTGCCAGTAAAGCCATATTTCTCAAATAGTATAAAGTTAGCAAGTACTTACAAATATCGTTTGTGGCGATGGCTTATTGCGATTGAGACTGCCCCTTTGAATGTGTAAAATAGCCGGCCCTAATTTTAGCCCTCGTCTCAATTTTTGAGGGCAAATTATTGATTTTTCGAGGAATTTCAAAAGCAGTAGTATGGCCGGTCTCTATAATATTAATGAATTTCGCGATAACTGTGGCTTTGGCCTGATTGCCCATATCAAGGGGCAGGCAAGTCACCGTTTATTGCAAACTGCAATTGAGGCATTGACCCGAATGACTCACCGTGGCGGTATTGCTGCGGATGGGAAAACCGGCGATGGCTGCGGTCTGCTGCTGCAAAAACCCGACAGTTTTCTGCGTGCTGAAGCTGACAAACTGTTTGCTGCTTCGCTCAGTGATGTCTATGGTGTGGGCTCCATCATGCTCAGCCGCGATGAAGGTGAAGCTCAGGCTGCGCGCGATGCTATGGCGGCCTGTCTCGTATCCGAGGGGCTTGAGGTAGTGGGCTGGCGCAAGGTGCCAACTAATGGAGACTGCCTTGGCCCAATCGCACTGGAGTCACTGCCCGAGTTTGAACAGGTCTTTATCAACTGTTCAGACCTCAGTGAAGAGCAGCTCAATGCCAAATTGTTTATTGTACGGCGCAAGGCTGAAATTGCCCTGCAAGGTGATGAGAGCTTCTATATAGCAAGCCTGTCTTCCCGTGTGCTGTCCTATAAAGGGTTGATGATGCCGGCAGACATTACGAGTTTCTTTGCCGATTTGGGTAATCCGGCACTGGAAACCGCGATCTGTGTTTTTCACCAGCGTTTCTCTACGAATACGATGCCGAAATGGCCACTCGCGCAGCCGTTCCGTATGCTTGCCCACAATGGCGAGATCAATACGATCATGGGTAACCGTAATTGGTCCGTGGCGCGCACGAAAAAATTTGCCAGTGAGTTGCTGCCCAATGTAGAAGAGCTTGCGCCGCTCGTTAATCGCGAAGGTTCCGATTCTTCAAGTCTCGACAATATGCTTGAATTGCTGTTGGCCGGGGGTATGCCACTGTATCGTGCAATCCGTATGCTGGTGCCGCCTGCCTGGCAAAATGTGCGCGATATGGACACTAACCTGCGCGCGTTTTATGAATACAACTCCATGCATATGGAGCCCTGGGATGGCCCGGCGGGGCTGGTGATTACCGATGGCCGCTGTGCGGTTTGTACATTGGATCGCAATGGTCTGCGCCCCTCGCGCTGGGTGGTCACCAAAGATGACTTTATTACCGTAGCATCGGAAACCGGTGTTTACGGCTATGCGCCCGAAGATGTTGTAGCAAAAGGACGCCTTGGTCCGGGCCAGATTCTCTCTGTAGACACGCATACGGGAGAGATTTTGCACACCGATGATATCGACAAACGACTCAAGGATGAAAAGCCCTATTCGCAGTGGCTCAAGGAGCAATCCTATAACCTGGAGTCGAGCTTGTCCGAACAGAATCCGCTGCCGCAAAATCTGCTCAGCGAAGATCAGCTCAAGACCTATATGAAAATGTATCAGGTCAGCTTTGAAGAGTGTGAGCAGGTGTTGCGTCCATTGGCGGAGACCGGTCAGGAAGCGGTAGGCTCCATGGGGGATGACACACCAATGGCTGTGTTGTCCGAACAGAACCGCTCAGTCTATGACTACTTTCGCCAGCAGTTTGCCCAGGTGACAAACCCGCCGATTGATCCACTGCGCGAAGCGGTAGTCATGTCGCTCGAAACCTGCCTCGGTGTGGAAAAAGCAGTATTTGAACAGACTGAGGACCATGCAGACCGTATTATTCTGATGTCGCCGGTGCTATCGCCAGGCAAGTTCGACACAATTCGCGAGCTTGAACGCCCGGGTTATAAAGTCGAAAGTTTCTCCCTGCACTACGATGTGCAACAAACCAATCTGCAACAGGCAATTATTGCTCTTGCCGACCAGGTCGAGCAGTCTGTGCGCAATGGCACTTCGGTGATTATTCTGTCGGACAGTGATCTGAGCGAAACCCTGCTGCCGATACATGCCCTGCTCGCGGTCGGCGCCGTACACCATCGCCTGGTTGACGAAGGGCTGCGTTGTGATGCGAATATTATTGTGGAAACCGGTACCGCGCGGGATTCGCACCATGTTGCTGCATTGATCGGTTACGGAGCAACAGCGGTCTATCCCTATCTGTCGTTTCAGGTATTTAATCGTCTTGTCGAAACTGGTGAACTGCTTGAGGAATATGTGACGGCGAGTGTTAACTACCGCAAGGGGCTGAATAAAGGATTACTTAAAATCCTTTCGAAAATGGGTATCTCCACGATTGCCTCCTACCGTGGTTCACAATTATTTGAAGCCGTGGGTCTGAGTCGCGAAGTCACCGACTTGTGTTTCAAGGGAACCGCGAGCCGCATTCAGGGCAGTACCTTTGCCGATCTTGAACAGGAACAGCGTAAGCTGGCGCGCGAAGCGCGCCGCGTGACCAGACCGGTTCATCAGGGTGGCTTGCTAAAGTTTGTTCACGGCAAGGAATATCATGCATTTAATCCCGATGTTGTGACAACTCTGCAAACAGCCGTGCGTTCCGGTAACTATGCGGACTATCAAAAGTATGCCGAATTGATCAATGAAAGGCCGGTAGCAACATTGCGTGATTTGTTTCAGTTCAAAACTACTGACTCGATTCCGCTCGAAGAGGTGGAACCGGTTGAAGAAATTGTTAAACGTTTTGATTCGGCGGCGATGTCACTGGGGGCGCTGTCGCCGGAAGCCCACGAGGCGCTAGCTCAGGCGATGAATACACTCGGTGGTCGTTCCAATTCCGGTGAGGGTGGTGAAGATCCGGCCCGTTATGGCACGATTAAAACCTCAAAAATCAAACAGATTGCTTCGGGTCGCTTTGGTGTAACACCACACTATCTTGTTAATGCCGAAGTGTTACAGATTAAAGTGGCACAGGGCGCCAAGCCAGGTGAAGGTGGGCAGTTGCCAGGTGGCAAAGTGAATGACCTGATTGCGCGGCTGCGTTATTCGGTGCCAGGGGTAACGCTGATTTCACCGCCGCCGCATCACGATATTTATTCCATCGAGGATCTTGCGCAATTGATCTTTGATCTGAAACAGGTTAACCCCGATGCATTGGTTTCGGTAAAACTGGTTTCCGAACCTGGGGTTGGTACGATCGCTGCGGGTGTGGCAAAAGCTTACGCAGATCTGATTACAATTTCCGGTTACGACGGTGGTACTGCAGCGAGTCCACTAACCTCGATTCGCTATGCCGGTTCACCTTGGGAACTCGGACTTTCCGAGACCCACCAAACCCTGCGTGCCAATGATTTGCGCGACAAGGTAAGAGTGCAAACTGACGGTGGTTTGAAATCCGGCCTCGATGTGATTAAAGCGGCTATGCTCGGCGCGGAAACCTACGGTTTTGGTACGGCACCGATGGTAGCGCTCGGTTGCAAATATCTGCGTATCTGCCATTTGAATACCTGTGCGACGGGTGTTGCTACCCAGAACGATGTACTGCGTCGCGATCACTATATCGGTACGGTAGAAATGGCGATGAACTTTTTCCGTTTTGTTGCGGAAGAAATGCGCGAGTGGATGGCTAAGCTCGGTGTGCGTACTGTTCAGGAACTCGTAGGTCGCACAGACTTGCTGGATATCTTGCCGGGCACAACGAGCAAACAGAACAATCTCGACCTGAGTCCGATTCTGCACAGCGACGGTTTGCTGGATAGCAAGCCGCAGACCTGTGGTGTGGCGCACAACGATCCGTTTGACAAAGGTGAACTCGCGGAGCAAATGGTAGCGACGTTATTGCCTGCGATTGATGCGAAATCGGGCGGAGATTTCGCATTTGAAATCACTAACTGTGATCGTTCTATTGGTGCACGTCTGTCTGGTGAAATTGCCAAGCGCTATGGTAACCACGGTATGGAAGATAAACCCGTTAAATTGAATCTAACCGGTGTTGCCGGGCAAAGTCTCGGTGTGTGGAATGCTGGTGGTCTGGATATTTATCTCGAAGGCGATGCCAACGATTACGTCGGCAAGAGTATGGCCGGTGGCAAAATTGTATTGCGTCCGCCGCGCGGCAGTGCCTACAAATCGAATGAAACCTCGATCATGGGGAATACCTGCCTTTATGGTGCAACGGGCGGCAAACTGTTTGCTGCGGGGCGTGCCGGTGAGCGCTGTGGCGTACGGAACTCAGGTGCCCATGTAGTTGTCGAAGGTGCCGGTGACCACTGCTGTGAGTACATGACGGGCGGCATGGTGGCGGTACTGGGTTCAACCGGTTACAACTTCGGTGCAGGTATGACCGGTGGTTTTGCCTATGTACTTGATCTTGAGAACAATTTTGCGGACAAGTATAACCACGAACTAGTAGAAATTTTTCGCCTCGCGGAAGAGCATCTTGAATCGCATCGCAACCATTTACGCGGTGTTATCGATGAATTTGTGCAAGAGACTGATAGTGAGTGGGGGCGCCACCTGCTCGATGAGTTTGCCAGTTACTCGCGTAAATTCTGGCTGGTTAAGCCCAAGGCTGCAAGCCTTGAGAGTTTGTTACGTCATACTCGGGCACGACCTGAGTAAGCAGGAGGAGGTAATAGCACAATGAAACGTCCCAATAACCTGTTCCAGTTTCTGGATGTCGCACGTAACGACCCGGATAAGAAAGACATTGAAACCCGCCGTATTGAATACGTGGAAATCTATGAACCGTTTCGCCAGGAGCAGGCGGCAGAACAGTCCCATCGTTGCCTGGCCTGTGGTAACCCTTACTGTGAGTGGAAGTGCCCGGTGCACAACTACATACCGAACTGGCTCAAACTGGTTGCAGAGGGTTGCCTCGAAGAAGCGGCGGAATTAGCTCATCAAACTAATACCCTGCCGGAAGTGTGTGGCCGTGTTTGTCCGCAGGATCGCCTGTGCGAAGGTGCCTGTACTCTCGAAGATGGTTTTGGTGCGGTTACCATCGGAAATGTTGAAAAATATATTGCTGATACCGCGTTGAAAAACGGCTGGCGTCCGGATATGTCCAAAGTGACCTGGACCGATAAAAAAGTTGCGATTATCGGTGCGGGCCCGGCGGGTCTTGGTTGCGCCGATGTGCTCGCGCGCAATGGCGTTAAGTCTGTGGTGTTTGATAAATATCCGGAGATCGGTGGCCTGCTGACATTTGGTATCCCCGAATTCAAACTTGAAAAGAGTGTTATGCAATTGCGTCGCGAAGTTTTCGAAGGTATGGGCATTGAGTTTCGCCTTAATACCGAAGTCGGCAAGGATGTGGAAATGCAGGAACTTATCGACAACTACGATGCAGTCTTTCTCGGTATGGGTACCTACACCTATATGAAAGGTGGCTTTGCCGGTGAAGACCTGACCGGCGTACATGAAGCCTTGCCTTACTTGGTGGCGAGTGTAAATCGCAATATGGGTTATGAAAAAGATCCGGCAGATTTTATCGATCTGTCCGGCAAGCGCGTAGTGATACTGGGGGGTGGCGATACCGCCATGGACTGTAACCGTACGGCGATTCGCCAGGGTGCGGAGTCCGTGATCTGCGCCTATCGTCGCGATGAAGAGAATATGCCTGGTTCGCGCCGCGAGGTAAAAAATGCTCGTGAGGAAGGTGTTGAGTTTCTGTTTAATCGTCAGCCTGTTGAGATTGTCGGTGATGGCAAGGTGGAAGGTGTCAAACTTGTGGAAACCCGTCTCGGTGATCCCGATGAGAATGGCCGCCGTCGCCCGGAAGAAATTCCAGGCTCTGAGCAAATTCTGTCCGCTGATGCGGTGATTATTGCGTTTGGTTTTCAACCCAGCCCTGCGCCGTGGTTTGAGCAATTCGGTATTGATATTAATAGTTGGGGCGGTGTGGTTGCCGCTGAGCAACAGGCTTACCCGTTCCAGACTACCAATCCGAAAGTTTTTGCCGGAGGAGATATGGTGCGCGGTTCTGATCTTGTGGTCACGGCTATTTGGGAAGGCCGTCAGGCTGCCGAAGGCATGCTCGATTATCTGGATGTATAGGTTGCCGGAGCAGCCATTGGTTAAAGGTAATTGATTAAAGGTATTTATGAGCCGACCTGAATTAAAGAACGACCGTTTTCTGCGTGCATTGATGCGTGAGCCTGTTGATGTCACTCCTGTCTGGATGATGCGCCAGGCCGGGCGCTATCTGCCGGAGTATCGTGCGGTACGCGAAAGTGCTGGTGGCTTCATGGATTTGTGTACCAATCCCGAGCTGGCTTGTGAAGTTACTTTGCAGCCGCTGGAGCGTTACAACCTTGATGCCGCGATTCTGTTCTCCGATATTTTGACAATTCCTGATGCCATGGGGCTCGGTCTGTATTTTGAGACCGGTGAAGGGCCGCGCTTTAAAAAAACCGTGCGCACAGAAGCTGATGTCAATGCACTGCCGGTGGTCGATCCCCTGAAAGATCTCACCTATGTGGTGGATGCGGTGGCCACAATTCGCCGTGAGCTTAATGGCCGGGTGCCGCTTATCGGTTTTTCCGGTAGCCCCTGGACGTTGGCCACCTACATGATTGAAGGGGGGAGCAGTCGGGATTTCAAGCTGGCCAAGGGCATGCTTTACAACCAGCCTGAAGTTATGCACCAGTTGCTCGAAAAATTAGCAAGCTCTGTGGCGGCTTATCTTAATGCCCAGATTGAGGCAGGTGCTCAGGCTGTACAGATTTTTGATACCTGGGGTGGAGCGCTGGGTCATGCGGCTTATGAAACGTTTTCCCTGAATTATATGCAGCGCATCGTTGAGCAACTGATTCCGGAGGCCGAAGGCAGACCTGTGCCGGTCATCCTGTTTACCAAGGGCGGGGGAGTCTGGCTTGAGAAAATTGCGGCTACTGGTTGTCACGCGGTGGGCCTCGACTGGACGGTAGACATTGGTCAGGCGCGGAGCAGAATTGGTGATAAAGTGGCCTTGCAGGGCAATATGGATCCGGCGATTCTGCGCACGTCTGCTGCGGCCATTGAGGCTGAAGTTGAGCGTATTCTTGCATCCTTCGGGGCGGGCTGCGGACATGTCTTTAATCTCGGCCACGGTATTACACCGGATGTGAATCCGGCTCATGCCGGAGCATTTATTGACGCGGTTCACACTGCATCGGCGCAATATCATAGAAAATAGGGTTCCGGGTGGTATTCCCGGGGCCGGATTTGTACGAAAAGTATTCAGGGGCTAGGCAAAGCAGTAAAAACCTAGTAAATTTAACAACTTAGGGTGGTATTTGAAGATAACTTCTCAAGCTTATATGTGGCCGGAATGGCTGTTCTTTAATGCAGCCAGCGTGTAATCTTGGAGCCAGCAACTTGCGACGGGGCGATTGTGGCAGGAATTAATCAAGTAAAAGTGGATGTGAACGACCTTGTCGAAGGCATGTATGTGTCTGGCCTCGACCGTCCGTGGTCGCAAACACCGTTTCCGCTGCAAGGTTTTTTCATTCGTGAAATTGATGAAATTGACCAGCTGCGTCGTTACTGCAAGTTTGTCTATATTGATGTGCAACGGGGTAAAAAGCCCGTTATGACCAACCTTGAAACCATTGAAAAGCCTACTAAAAAGGATGATGGTAGCAAGCGCGAAAAAGCCAAAATCAAAGTTGCGCCAATCAAGATTCGCCACAATTTTTACCAGGAAACTGTACCGCTGCGCAAGGAGACTACCAAGGCAGATAAATTACACGGTTCTGTTTCCAAAACTGTCGATGACTTTATGGGTGACCTCGGCAAGGGGCGCACCGTCGAGTTGGCCAAGACCAAAGATGTGGCCGGTCAGATGGTTGACAGTGTTATTCGTAACCCCGATGCATTCGGTTGGTTGGCACGGGTAAAAGAAAAAGATGAGCATACCTATAGTCATGTAGTGCGTTCGGCGATCTGGGCGATGATGTTTGGCCGACATATCGGTCTTGAACGCAAGGACATGAACCTGCTGGCACAAGCCACTCTGCTCAAGGATGTGGGTAAGGTAAAGTTACCCGTGGAAATTCTTTCCAAAGAAAGTCGCACTCCGGAGCAGCAGGAGGAATACCAGAAATTCATCGCTTATGGTAGTGAGGTATTGCAAGGTACGGAGGGTGTTCCGCAGCAGGTAATCAATATTGTTAAGCACCACTGTGAGCGTTTTAACGGTTCCGGTTTCCCATCCGGTTTGTTGGGCGACAAGATTCCATTTCTTTCCAAAGTTGTTGGTATTGTGTCTGTATACGATGAGGTTACCAACCCGCGTCAGTCAAGGTTTCCGCTTGCTCCTTCCAAGGCGATGGCGAAACTTTATGAAATGCGTGATATCGAATTCCAGGAAGAATTGGTTGTTCAGTTTATTCAGGCGCTGGGTATTTATCCTACAGGTACACTGGTCGAGTTAAATACCGGCGAAGTCGGCGTGGTGGTTGAACAGACCTTTGAGCGCCGTCTCAAACCGAAGGTGATGGTGGTACTGAGTAAAAACAAAAAGAAACTCAAGGAACCTTATGCTATCGACCTGTTTGAAGACTATGCAGAGAAATTGCGCAAACTGGAAAAAAGTAAAAAACCGAAAAACAGCATTCAGGCCATTGAAATTGTCAAGGATCTGGAGCCGGGTAGTTTTGAAATTGATATCGCCTCGATTCGTGATGCCTATCTGAAGAAAAGCTGGAACTGGAAAAGCATGTTCAATATGGGCGCTAAAGGTTAAACGCCTGCTGTTACCGAACTATTCGTTAAGCGTTGCTAATAACTCTCCCATTTTTACCGGTGCATAAATGCCGAGTTTATCGTGCAGGGAAACTTTATCCTGTTCGAATAACAGGATGACGGTGGAACCCAGTTTAAACAGACCGAGTTCTTCACCTTTTTCAAGCTGTATTCCCCGGTGTGTGTCGGTGAACAGGTTAACCGGTTTGCCAGTGGCCGGTGCAATCTGTCCATACCAGGAAGTTTCAATACCCGCCACAATCATGGCTCCCACCAGAATTACCGCAACCTTGCCAATGGCTGTATCAAAAATACAAACGAGTCGCTCGTTGCGTGCAAACAGATCATCCACCTTATTAGCGGTTGTGTTGTTAACGGAGAACAACTGGCCGGGAATATAGAGCATGTCACACAGTGTGCCGCTGATTGGCATATGCACACGGTGGTAATCACGCGGTGACAAATAAATCGTGGCAAACTGCCCGTCAGCAAATGTTTGTGTCCATGTTTCGCTGCCACCAAGTAATGCATTGACGCTAAAGTGCTTGCTCTTGGCTTGTAATAAACGGCTGGCTTCAATGGCACCGAGTTGACTGATGGCACCATCAGCCGGTGAAATAACCGTGTTGCCCTGATCAATTGGGCGTGCACCATCAACAAGCTTGCGGGTAAAAAAAGCGTTGAAGTTTTCGTATTGCTCGTAGTCCGGTTGAGCGGCTTCTGCCATATTGACATTAAAGTGGTGGATAAAATACTTGATAAAGGTATTTTTCACCCAGGGTGTTTTACAGTCGGCTATAAATCCAACAAGGCGTGACAGTGCGTGTTGCGGTACGAGATGCTGGAACAGAATAAACAGTTTGTCTTTAAGTGTATTCATCGTTTAAAGAGTGTGGTGCAAAGAAGTTATTGTTCTACCGGGGTGTCTTCACGATTGCCCCATTCAGACCAGGAGCCGGCATAGGCGCGAATGTCTGGAAAGCCGAGTATTTTGGCAGCGAGATAAGTCAGTCCGGAGCGGTGGTGAGTTTGACAATGAGTCACGATGCTTTTATCGGCGGTGATGCCGAGTGATTGCAAATAGTCTTTGGCATCCTTACGCAAACGGCGCTGGTTTTCCATATCCATAAGGCTGGTCCACTCTGCATTAATTGCGCCGGGAATATGACCACCTTTTTGTGCGAGTACCTTTTCACCGGCGTACTCTGCCGGGGAGCGCGCATCCCAGATCAACAGTTTACTGTGCGGGTCTGCGAGTTCAGCGAGAATATCCTCGGCGGTTGCGAGAGCCCCGGTGTTAAGCGTGAGGTTTTGTGCGACCGGTTTTGGTTCATTGATCTGCTGGCTCTCTTCAAGGTTTGCTGCACGCCACGCAAGAATGCCGCCGTCGAGGCAGGAATAGCGTGTGTGGCCAATGATATCGAGTGTCCAGATAAAGCGACCAGCCCAACCGCTGCCCTCATCGTCATAACAGACGACATGGGTGTCTGTTGTTAGGCCCAGACGTTCAAATAGTGCACTAAGGCGTTCCAGGGGGGGCAGCTTTCCCGGTGCGGGTTTTTCTCCAAGGATAATCTCTTTGGGTGCAACGTGAACTGCACCCGGAATATGGCCTTGTTTAAATGAATCCTCACTACACAGATCGATAATCAGCAGATTGTCGTCATCGAGGTGGTTGGCCAGCTGTTCAGCTTCGATCAATAGCGGCAAAGTCATCAAAAAGCAGTTCCTGTGGTATGGCTTGTGCAAGAAAAGGGAATGTAACGTGAAGTGCCAGGGAATGCCAGCCTAGCGAATTGTCACTTCATCGAGGCTGCCGAGAATATGAAAATAGCTGTCGAGGCGCTGTTGCGAAATCAGGCCCTCTTCCACTGCGCCGCGCAGGCGGCAGCCTGGTTCCTTGCGATGGGTACAATCGCGGAACTTGCAGTGACCGAGGAATGGACGAAACTCGACAAAGTAGTCAATCAGGTCGTCAGGCTGCAAATGCCATAGCGCAAATTCGCGAATGCCTGGTGAATCGATAAGGTCGCCGCCATCGGGAAAATGAAACAGTTTTGCCGTTGTAGTTGTATGGCTCCCCTTGCCGGATTCTGACAGTTCACCAACAGCGAGGTCAGCATCGGGTAGCAGGGCGTTAACGAGCGAAGATTTACCGACACCGGACTGCCCGACAAATACACTGGTTTTGTTTTTCAGGGCCTGCTTCAGTTCGTTGAGGCCAGTTTGGGTTTTGGTTGAAGCGGTATAGAGCGGATAGTCGAGCGTCTTGTATACATCCAGGCTGTGCATGGCAAGAAAATCAGCCATATCTTCAATCTGATCGCTTTTGTTCACGAGAATCATCGGCTTGATCCCGCTGGCTTCCGCTGCCACCAGATAGCGATCAAGCAGGTTGGCATGGGGCTCGGGATGCGGAGCAAGCACCACAATAATGTAATCAATATTGGCGGCAACCGGCTTCAGCTTGCCGTAGGGATCAGGTCGCTGTAGTACAGAGTGGCGCTCTGCACAGGCCACAATCACCCCGGTAGGTTCTCCAGCACAAAACACCACACGATCACCCGTTACCAGTTGCTTGATATTGCTGCGCACATGGCAGCGCTGTACATGGCCGTCGGTAGATTCTACATCCACCTGCACACCGTAGTGAGCAATAACCTGGCCTGGCTGTTCGGGACCAAGTTCACCGCTTTGCAGCAAATCTTCCCCTTTGGCACTGCGTTTATTCGCACGATCCTTGCGTTCCTGCTGGATTTTCTCGATGCGCCACTGCTGCTGCCGGGTGAGTTTGCGTTTTGCCATAGGGCGATTATAGGGGGATATGAGTGGGACGGCATTATTTTGCTACAATGCCTGCGATACGTAAATTTGTTCCAGGAAGTACATACTATGCCCGATAGTCAATACAGCGAAGATAACCTGATTTGGATCGATCTCGAGATGACCGGCCTGATTCCCGAACAGGATGTCATTATTGAAATCGCCACCGTTGTTACCGATGCCCAACTTAACATACTCGCCGAAGGGCCAATGCTTGCGATCCATCAGAGTGATGAGATACTGGATGGCATGGATGAATGGAATACACGGCAACATGGCGGCAGTGGTCTGACGCAGCGGGTAAAGGAAAGCACTATCACAACGGCAGATGCGGAACGACAAACCATTGAATTTCTACAACAGTATGTTCCTGCGGGTACATCACCGATGTGTGGTAACTCCATCTGCCAGGATCGCCGTTTTATGGCGCGTCTGATGCCGGAACTTGAATCATTTTTTCACTACCGCAATCTTGATGTGAGTACTATTAAAGAGCTTGTCAAACGCTGGAAGCCCGAAATTGGTAAAGGCGTGAAAAAATCTGGCAAACATCTCGCGCTCGACGATATTATCGATTCGATAGAAGAAATGAAGTACTACCGCGAGCAGGTATTTAAAATCTAGCCTGAATCATGTCCCGTGTTTTGCTACGCAGTTTGCTAATTCTTTTTATTCTGCTATTACTGTCTACGGCCTGGATATTGCGTGGCCTGATTGGTGCAGTAGTTTTTGAGCAGGATATACGTTATGGGCAGGTAAGGGGGGAGGCGGGTGATATTCCGCTATTTCTTAACCTGGCAAAACCACGCTTTGCTAACACACCCTCTGACACAGGTTACCCGGCGGTATTAATATTGCACGGTGGTGGCTGGCGCGAAGGGGATAAAAGCGACATGAACTTTCTTGCCAAACTGGTAGCATCTCGCGGCTATATCACTATGACGGTGCAATACCGTCTCTCGCCAACCCATACGTTCCCGGCTGCCTTGCACGATGTGAAATGTGCAATTCGCTGGCTGCGAGCCAATGCCGCTGAATTACAGGTTGATCCGCAACGAATTGCCATTATGGGTGGCTCGGCTGGCGCTCATCTCGCAATGATGGCGGGGGTTACGCAGCCATCTGATGGTTTGGAGGGACAGGATTGCCACGATGGTTACAGTAGCGAAGTGGTTGCGGTGGTAAATATGGTTGGCCCTGCAGATTTAACCAAACAGTCAATAGATAGCTTTGTGTATGATTTTGTTGGTGGCGATTCCCGAGAATTGATGGAGCGCGCAAGTCCAATTACCTACATTGATAGTGATGATCCGCCGATGTTGACCATACATGGCGATAGCGATACGGTTGTTGATTACGAACACGCATTGATACTACAGCACGCTTTGGAAAAAGCCGGAGTTGAACACATATTGTTTACGGCAGAAGGTGCCGGGCATGGTTGGATGGGTTTGCGTAATGGCATCGGTGCGCAGCTTGCAATGAACAGTTTTCTTGATCGGCACCTTAAGTATTAATTGCCTGAATAGTTTCAAGCGCCCAGCGCGTATGCTCCCGGATCAACTCATCACTATGATCTTTGCGTTGCAATAAAGCTTGCTGATTAATGTCATTGTTTTCTGCATTACCTAGCGCTACCGCAATATTTCTTAACCAGTTACGGTAACCGGTGCGTCGTATCGGCGAACCTTCCGTCTGTTTTAAAAACTCTTCTTCAGTCCATAAAAATAATTCTGCGAGAGATTTTTGTTTAACATAGTCTCGCGCCGTAAAATCTTTTGCGCGAGTAGCTGCAGAGAATTTATTCCACGGACACGCTACCTGACAGTCGTCGCAACCGAAAATGCGGTTGCCGATCAGAGGCCGTAGTTCAATAGGGATAGAACCGTCGTATTCAATGGTCAAATAGGAAATGCACTTGCGCGCATCTACCTGGTTCGGTGCAACAATCGCACCCGTAGGGCACTCATCAAGGCAGGCGGTACAGGTGCCGCAGTGATTCTGATTGTCTACTTTGCCTTCATCAGCATCGGTGGGTAGTGGCAGATTGGTAAACAGCTCGCCGAGGAAAAACCACGAACCCGCATCCTTGTTAATCAACATGGTGTTTTTGCCAATCCAGCCGAGCCCGGATTTTTCCGCCAGCGCCCGTTCCAGAACCGGAGCGCTGTCGACAAATGCGCGATATTCATGGGGTGTATGTGCGTTAATCGTTTTGGCGAGTTGTGTCAGGCGCGCGCGTATCGTCTTGTGATAGTCACGGCCATGTGCATAACAGGAGATCAGAGCCGAATTATCGCCATCTTCTGGAATCAGTGGGATTTGCTCCGGGCGGTAGTCCATTCTGGCGGTGATTACACGGACAGTTCCCGGCTGTAACAGCTCCGGGTGACAGCGTTTCTCAAGGTGGTTTTCCATCCAGCTCATCGTGCCGTGGAAGCCCTGTTCGAGCCAGCGTTTGAGATGGTTCTCGTGTTCGCTGAGGTCGAGATCGCTAACCGCGAGCTGCTGAAAACCCAATTCCTGCGCCCAGTCGCCGATCTGTTGTTTAAGTTGGTGCAAATCCACTGCTGTCATTCGCGTATAATACCGTCCGGAGAAGCAGGTTAAAAATCTGGCTTTTAAAAATACAGTATCGGGTTAATCATAATGTTATACAGAGCAGAACAGGTGCGTGAACTGGATCGCATCGCGATAGAGGAGCGTGGCATCGCTGGTATTCAACTCATGAAGCGAGCAGGGCGCGCTGTACTTGATACCTTGCTTGAATGCTGGCCGGAGCCGGAACTGATTACGGTTTATTGTGGTACGGGCAATAATGGTGGTGACGGCTATATTGTGGCGGCATTGGCGGCAGAGAAAAATATTCCGGTTCAGGTGATACGGGTAGGGGATGCGAGCAAACTGGCGGGCGATGCCGATAGCGCCTTCGACTATGCCTGGAATAATCATGTGGAGATGACCGATCTGGAAAAGGCGCAGGCGCCTGAACAGGGGGTGATTGTCGATGCGTTGCTTGGCACTGGGCTCGGAGGCGGAGTACGCGATGAATTCAGAACGGCGATTGAACAAATTAACCAAAGCGGTTTGCCGGTCATTGCGGTAGATATCCCCTCGGGGCTGTGCGGCGACAGTGGTGCCGTGCTCGGTTGTGCGGCTAAGGCGGATTTGACGGTATCGTTTATCGGCCTCAAGCGCGGTCTGTATACCGCGATGGGCCCCGAGTACAGCGGGGAAATCTTTTTTGATGATCTGGCAGTCCCGGCGGATATCTATGAGCAAATTGATGCGGGAGTCGAGCTGCTGGAGCTTGATGAGTTGCTTTATGCTCTGCCTGCTCGACAGCGGCACGACCACAAGGGCTGCTTTGGCCATGTACTGGTGATTGGCGGCGACAGCGGTTTTGGCGGTGCAGTCGCGATGGCGGCAGAAGCGGCCGCGCGCTGTGGCGCTGGGCTCGTTAGTGTGGCGACACAGCCGGAGCATGTGGCCGGGGTAATGGCTCGCTGCCCGGAATTGATGGTGCGAGCGGTTGCCAATCACCATGAACTGGCACCGTTGCTGGAAAATGCCAGTGTATTGGTGGTTGGGCCGGGTCTTGGGCAGAGTAGCTGGTCGGAGCAATTATTGCACCACGCGGTGGCTCATGCTGTTGAACAGGATAAACCGGTGGTAATGGATGCAGATGCGCTCAATTTGCTTGCCGAAGGGCGTGTGATTGAGGATTATCCGTCGCGCTGGCTGCTCACACCCCACCCGGGTGAAGCGGCGCGCCTGCTCGATTGCAGTACCGATGCTGTGCAAAAGGGGCGTTTCCCGATGGCCGCGACACTCAAAGAGCGCTACAAAGCCGCAGTTATTCTCAAAGGGGCGGGTTCACTCGTGGCAGCTCCGGGGGCACCGATGGCGTTATGCCCTTATGGCAACCCGGGTATGGCTAGCGGTGGTATGGGTGATGTGCTGAGTGGCGTACTTGGTGCACTGCTCGCTCAGGGCCTCAATCTTGCTACGACAGCTAGGCTCGGCAGCTGTTTACATGGCTACAGTGCTGACTGGCTTGCGCAGGAATACGGCGAACGTGGGTTGCTCGCGAGCGATCTGATAGCGGTGATGCGCCAGCTGTTAAACCGCAGTTTGTAGCGTTGGGTTAATACTGTTGTCTGGTTATGACTGAGCCCTTTAGCACATACCTTGCTGATGAGGCAGCTACGCTGGCAGTGGGGAAGCAGTTGGCACAGGTGCTTGCCTCGGTATCGACTGCGAAGCAGGATGTGAGCGCACTTGTAGTGTTTCTGCAGGGCACACTCGGCGCTGGTAAAACCACACTGAGTCGCAGCCTGTTACGTGCGCTGGGTGAGCAGGGTGCAGTAAAAAGCCCCACCTACACGCTTGCAGAGCCTTATGAGCTCGACTGTGGTGCGATATACCATTTTGATCTGTATCGTCTGGCTGATCCCGAGGAGCTCGAATATATGGGGGCACAGGAGTATTTTGACAGTGCTTATCTGTGTCTGGTGGAGTGGCCCGAGCGTGGTCAGGGCATGTTGCCCCGCGCAGATGTACAGGTGGTGCTGGAAAAAAATAATCAACGGGGAGGGAGGCAGATCAGTTTTCATGGTACGGGTGAAGTTGGGGAACAGATCGTAGAACTTTTACGTCAAAACTTTGCCGAAATGAAAAAATAGGCGAAAATAGAACTTTCAAACAGGGGGAGCGCTTGGTGCCAAGCCGATTTATCAGGCCGTTAGTCGCTGTATGCAGCGTGGCCTTTTTGTCCCTGTTTATCTATTCATCTTTTCTGTTTTTTAGTGAGAGCGCCAGCGCCGCCGATGTCAGCAGGCTGCGTGTTTATCGTGCACCAGATCACACGCGCCTCGTGTTTGATCTCGATGGTCCGGTAGAACATAAACTGTTTACGCTGAAAAAGGATGGCAGTAAACCTGAGCGTCTGGTCATTGATATTCCTCAGACAGCACTTAATGTCAATGTTGATAATATCGACATCACAAAAACCCCGATCAAAAAAATTCGCTACGGCACACGCAATGATTTTGATTTGCGTGTGGTGCTTGATCTGGCCACTTCGATTAATCCGAAGAGCTTTGTTCTAAAACCGAACCAGAAATACGGCCACCGCCTTGTCATTGATTTGTATGACAAGGACAAAGTTAAACCCGTTGTGAAAACTTCACCGGTGGCAGGTAAGCTGCGTGATATTTTGATTGTGATAGATGCGGGACACGGGGGGGAGGACCCTGGCGCAATTGGCCCCGGGCGTGTGCGCGAAAAGGATGTGGTACTAAAAATTGCCAAACAGCTGCAAAAAATAATTAATGCCAAACCGGGCTATCGTGCCGAGCTGACGCGCACCGGTGATTACTACATCAAGTTGCGCAAGCGCAGCCGTATAGCATCAGAGAAAGGTGCAGATCTGTTTATCTCGATTCACGCTGACGCATTCAAGGATCCTCGCGCCAAAGGTGCTTCGGTGTTTGCATGGTCACAGCGCGGTGCAACCTCGGAAACGGCGCGTTATCTGGCCACCAAAGAAAATCAGTCGGATTTGATTGGTGGTACGGACCCGGACAGTGTGCCCAATGTGCTCCTTGAAGTGTTGGCAGATATGTCGATTGATGCGAATGTCAGTTTTAGTCTCGGACTGGGCGATAGTGTATTAGGTGAAATGGGCAAAGTGGCGAAGTTGCATAAGCGCCATGTGGAACAGGCGGGCTTTGCGGTGTTGAAATCTGTACGTGTACCATCGCTGCTGATTGAAACCGGTTTTATATCTAACCCGACAGAAGAGAGAAATCTCAACTCTTCGGCATATCGCAAGAAACTCGCAAATGCGATCTTTACCGGTATTCACAGTTATTTCTATCAGGTGCCACCGCCGGGCACTTATATTGCTGCACAGAAAAATAAAACGCCGCTGGTCTATACAGTGTCCCGTGGCGATACGTTATCAGGCATTGCGGTCAAGTATAAAATCAGCCTTGCAGAACTGAAAAGCTATAACAAACTCAGTAGCAACAATATTCATGTCGGACAAAAATTGCGTATCCCCAACTAACCGGATGATCCTGCTTTATGCCTGTGATTAAACAATTGTCATCGCGCCTTGCCAACCAGATTGCCGCTGGTGAAGTAGTAGAACGTCCGGCGTCTATCGTTAAGGAATTACTGGAGAACAGTCTCGATGCTGGCGCTGATCAAATTACTATCGATGTAGAAGGTGGCGGTAGCAAGTTAATCCGCGTGCGTGATAACGGTTGTGGCATTGGCAAGGATGATTTGTCCCTCGCATTGAGTCGCCATGCGACGAGCAAGATTACCAGTCTGGATGACCTCGAAGCAGTTGCGACATTAGGTTTTCGCGGTGAGGCTCTTGCCAGTATGAGTTCCGTATCCCGATTGTTGTTAACAGCCAATGAGGCATCATCAGGTGCTGGCTGGCAGGTGTTTGCGGAAGGTGAAGAGATGGCTGCCGAGGTGTCGGCAGCCAGTCATCCCCAGGGCACCACCGTGGAAGTGCGCGACCTGTTTTTTAATACCCCGGCGCGGCGCAAGTTTTTGCGCACGGAAAAAACCGAGTTCGGGCGTATTGACGATGTGGTAAAAAAATTGTCGCTGAGCAGATTTGATGTGGGCTTTCAGCTTACCCACAATCAGAAAACCATTCGCGCCATGCGACCTGCTCACACACAACAGGAAAAAGATCGCCGTGTGGCTATGGTTTGTGGTCCGGCGTTTATGGAAAACAGTCTTTTCGTGGATATGGATGGGCGCGATGAACAGGGCCAGGGCTTGCGTTTGTGGGGCTGGATTGCCGAGCCAACCTTTAATCGCAGTCAGGCTGATATGCAGTACTTTTATGTCAATGGTCGTGTCATCAAGGACAAAGTGATTACTCATGCGGTGCGCCAGGCCTATCAGGATGTTCTCGCACACAATCGCCATGCGGCGTTTTTGCTTTATCTTGATATTGATCCGGCAGCGGTAGATGTTAACGTGCACCCCACCAAACACGAGGTGCGCTTTCGCGACAGCCGTACGGTGCATGACTTTCTGTTTCGCAGTATTCACAGAGCGCTTGCACAACATCGACCTGGTGAAAGTGTGGGTGAGGACAGTGCTGCTGTAGCGAGTGCGCCTGCGACAACCGTAAGTTCCATGCCGGCACAAAGTTCAATAGGCTTTGCTGATAAACCTTCAGGTGCGAGTGTGCAGCAACAGTTGGCAACCTATGGGCAGCTACATGAAGGAGATAAACATCAGCCTGCTACGCCGGTGGCGTCTCATGTGCTGGATTCAGCGGTCCGATCTGTTGAGGTGAATATTGATGAGTCTGATGAAGACTGCCCGCCGCTCGGTTATGCGATTGCCCAATTACACGGCATCTATATTCTGGCGGAAAACACCCAGGGCTTGATTGTGGTGGATATGCACGCAGCTCATGAACGTATTACCTACGAGCGTATGAAGCAGGGGCTGGATGCGGATGGTATTAACAGTCAGCCACTACTAGTGCCTGAGTCGATGGCGGTAAGTGAGAAAGAAGCGGCGCTTGCAGAAGAACAGTCTGGATTGTTATTACAACTTGGGCTTAAGGTTGAACGTGCTGGCCCTGAAAGTTTGTTGATTCGTGAGGTACCGGTGTTATTGCAGAATTCCGATGTTACGGCATTGATTCGTGATGTGTTGTCTGACCTTGTCGAGTACGGTAGCACCAAACGTGTGCGTGAGGAAATCAATGAAGTGCTTGCGACAATGGCCTGTCATGGTTCGGTGCGCGCGAATCGTCGCTTAACAATTCCTGAAATGAATGCGTTGTTGCGCGATATGGAAGTCACTGAACGCAGTGGACAGTGCAACCATGGTCGACCCACCTGGAGTCAGATCAGTTTGGCTGAGCTCGACAAACTGTTTTCCCGTGGGCGCTAGTAAAGGAGGGGGGCGATGAAGGTTGATACCACCATGGTACTGGACGGCCAGCCGGCTCAGGCGGGTGACATTGCCAAAACACTTGAAGAGGTGGGTTACAGCGGTGCCTTCAGTTTTGAAGGCCAGCACGATCCGTTTTTACCGCTGGCGCTTGCGGCGCAAACCACGCAATCGATGGAGCTTGGAACAGGCATTGCGGTGGCATTTGCGCGCAATCCAATGAGCCTTGCTAACCTGGGGTTTGATTTGCAGCAGATGACTCGGGGTCGTTTTATTCTCGGTCTTGGTACTCAGATTCAGGCGCATATTGAAAAACGTTTTAGTATGCAGTGGTCAAAACCCGCGGCGCGCATGAAAGAAATGATTCAGGCAATTCAGGCAATCTGGGACTGTTGGCAAAACGGTAGCAAACTGCGCTTTGAAGGCGAGTTCTATCGCCACACGCTGATGACACCGACATTTAGTCCGCCACCCTGTGAGCACGGCTTGCCAAAAATTTTTGCTGCGGGGGTGGGTCCGAAAATGACCACGGCGGTATGTGAGGTAGCTGATGGCTTTACCATTCATCCATTTAACACAGAAAAATCCCTCGCCGAAATTACATTGCCGTCGATTAATGCAGGTTTACAAAACAATGTCAGAGGGCGCGAGGGGTTTGAAATTTCCTGCAATGTGATTATCGGCAGCGGTGATACAGAAAAATCCCTGCGTGAGGCGAGAGAGAAAATCCGCAAACAGATTGCATTTTATGGCTCGACGCCGGCCTATCGGCCAATTCTGGCCTGCCATGGCTGGGAAGGGCTGCAAGAGGAACTCAATAACCTGTCCAAGCAAGGCCGCTGGGATGATATGACGAATCTGGTCAACGACGAGGTGATTGATGCGATTGCGGTTGTCGCTCCACGAGAGGAGATTGCACCGCGTATTCGGCAAAAGCTCGGTGGCATTGTGGACAGAGTGAACCTTGTGGCCCGTTATACACCGGACGAGAAAGATTGGTATGATGTCGTGGCACAACTGAACACCCGGGAAGATGGATAGGTAAATGGGCAGAGAGTTAGGCAGGTAACCATGGCTTATATTTGTCAGGATTGCACCTATAAGGCAAACAAACGCTTTCCGGAAGGACGTTGCCCGGCCTGTGGTTCCTTTAACATCAGATCTGATCGTAGCAAGGAAGATGTTAAGCAGGAAAAGGATAAAAAAACACCGCTGGAAATTTTTATTATGGTGCTGGTCTGGGGGGTACTGATCTGGGGAGTCTGGGACCGCTATTTTTCCGGCTAAATGAGGTGTTACCGGTTTGCCGGAGCAAACTCCCTATCAGGGTAATACAAGCAGTATGAGGATATAACTATGGCACAAAGCCTGAAGCACTGTTACGAGAGGCTCGTGCTCGACCACCCATTGCCAGTCTTGATTGTTGTGGCCATTGTTGCAGTGGTATTGGCTGTGGCAATTCCCAAAGCGCGCCTTGATGCCTCGGCAGATTCCCTGACGCTGGAGAATGATAACTCCATTGATTATTTTCGCGATACCGTAACTCGCTACGGTACGAGTGATTATCTCGTGGTTACTTATACGCCCAAAGAGGATTTGTTCTCCGATGTTGCCTTGCATCGCTTACAAGCTATGAGCAGTGAGCTGTTAACGCTGGAGCAGGTAGAAAGTATTACGTCGATTCTTAATCTGCCGCTGTTGAACAGCCCAAAGGTTGCGTTGTCAGAGCTGTCGCAGGAACCGCGTACACTGCTAATGCCGGATACCGATAGAGCATTGGCAGAACGTGAATTTATCGAAAGCCCGATTTATCGCAATATGGTGTTGAGCGACGATGGGCAAACCACCGGCATGCTGGTTAACCTCAAGCTCGACAGGCATTACTTTGAGCTTGTAGAGCGGCGTGACGATTTACGCTACAAACGCAAGCATGAAGGTTTAACAGATACAGAAATGCTTGAATTGGAAAGAGTGAGTGAAGAATTTCTCGCCCACCGTACTTTTTTGCAGGAACAGTCGGCACAAAATATCGTTCAGGTACGAGCCATCCTTGATAAATATCGTAGCGATGCGCAAATACATCTTGGCGGTATTACGATGATTACTGCCGATATGATTGCGTTTATTCAAAGTGATCTGGTGATTTTTGGTAGTGGTATTCTGCTGTTTATTATCTGCATGCTCATTATTATCTTTCGCCAGTTGCGCTGGGTTTTATTGCCGCTCACAACTTGCTGCCTGAGTGTGGTAATGATGCTTGGCTATCTCGCCTGGGTAGACTGGCGCCTGACAGTGATTTCCTCAAACTTTGTTGCGCTGTTATTGATTATCACCTTGTCGATGACCGTGCACCTGGTGGTGCGCTATCGTGAACTGTTGCGCGAAAAGCCCGATGCACCGCAGCGCGAAGTGGTATGGGATATGGTGCGTTTTATGTCCAAGCCCTGCCTGTATACGATCCTTACAACAATGGTGGCGTTTATCTCCCTCGTGGTCAGTGATATCCGCCCGGTCATCGACTTTGGCTGGATGATGACAATGGGTCTCGCACTTGCCTTCACTATCGTGTTTATTGTTATGCCAGCGAGCATGATGTTGATGCAGCGTGCCAAACCTGATACGGGTAAGGACTATACAAAAATGATGACACGCCGCCTCGCGTGGCTTACAGAACATTATGGCAATACGATTCTATTTTTATACCTTGTCACCGCACTGCTGAGTTTCTACGGCATTACCCAGCTTAAAGTTGAAAACCGTTTTATCGACTACTTTGATGAATCCACAGAAATTTATCAGGGTATGGAACTGATTGATAAAAAGCTTGGTGGTACTACACCGCTTGATATTATTCTTGATGTCAGGCCTCAGTCGGGTGAAACCGCAGCGGAACAAACTGCCCCTGTGGCCGATGAAGACTTTGATGATTTCGCTGATGACCCATTTGCTGAAGATGAATTCGCAGATGATGAATTTGGTGATGAGTTTGATGATGGTTTTGGCGATACTTTCGAGGGTGATGCATTTGGCGAAAGTGAAACGAGCGAAGCGCCTACCTCTTACTGGTTTACCCAGAGTGGTTTGCAGGAAATCAGCCAGCTACATAACTTTGTCGATGAGCTGTCAGTAACCGGCAAGGTAAATTCGCTGGCGATGACCTATGAACTCGCCACACAAATGAATGAAGGGGAACTCAATGACTTCGAGTTGGTATTCCTCTATCAATTGTTGCCGGACGATATCAAGGCTGCACTGATTGAGCCCTACTTGTCTCTCGAAGCGAATCAGGCCCGTATCAGTGTGCGCGTCAAGGAAAGTGACGGCAGCTTACGCCGCGGTGAACTGATCGAAACGATTCGTAATTATGCAGTTGATGATATGGGTCTGGCGGAAGAGCAGATCAATTTTACCAGTATGGTGGTGTTGTATAACAATATGCTCGAAAGTCTGTTCCGTTCCCAGATACTCACACTGGGTGCGGTATTTGTCGGCATTTTGTTGATGTTCATGACGCTGTTCCGCTCTTTTTATATTGCGATTATCGCGATTGTGCCGAATATTCTCGCCGCTGCACTGGTGCTGGGTATTATGGGATTAGCAGGTATTCCTCTCGACATGATGACGATTACGATTGCCGCGATTGTCATTGGTATTGGTGTGGATCACTCGATTCACTATATCCACCGCTTTAAACGGGAATATGCAATAGATCATGACTATCTTGCGGCGATGTACCGTTCACATGGCAGTATCGGCAAAGCGATGTACTACACCACGATTACTATTATGGTGGGCTTTTCCATTCTTGGGTTTTCCAACTTTACGCCATCGCTGTACTTCGGTTTGCTAACGAGCATGGCCATGTTCGCGGCACTTGTGGGTGCTTTATTGTTGTTGCCGAAGCTGATGCTGGTTTTAAAACCGCTTGGCAAAAATAACCGCCAGCAGTAAACCTGTGTAGGAGTAATGCAAAAAGAAAAGCCTGCAATCCTCCGTGATTACAGGCTTTGTGTTTCTCTTCGGTCCACTCTCCGATCCACTTTAATGGGGCAAGGGCGAGAAAAGAGAAGCGCCACTGCATTAACATCCTGCTAAAATCCCGATTATATTTCCAGCTTCCTTGCCGGGGGCTTCCTCGCTTTGCAGTGCACGGTTCCCATACTAGTTGAGTAGCGCCAGCCTGTCTGTCAGCAAAAATTTAAATTACTGTAAGCACTGGCTTACAGCCCCAAGTGACGCCTGAACCGGTATACTGCGCATATGTCTGTGACGAGAAAAATAACAAAGTCTCTATTCTGGCTATTAGCACTGATTGTGTTGCTTGAAGTTGTGCTGCAACTGGCAAGCCTGTTTGTGCGTGAAGACAGTCGCGCCCCGGCCCATTGGCTCACGGGTAATTTGCGTGTACTGGCACTCGGCGACTCCAATACCTATGGGTTGTATCTGCCCGCAGGACAGGCCTATCCGGCACAGCTCGAAACCAGTTGGAATGCAAAACACCCGGAATACCCGATTGAAGTGATCAACCTCGGTTATCCGGGGACCAATAGTTTTCGTCTGCTGGATAACTTGCCGGAACTGCTCGACAGCTTTCGCCCCGATGTTGTATTAATTATGATCGGCTTTAATGATTTCTGGACACCGCCGGAGCAGGCAATAGCGCTGGATGAGGCAGGGAGCTTACAGCAACTGCTCTACAAAAGCCGTCTATATAAGCTGGTGTACATGGCATCGCGTAAGCAGCTTTACGATAACAGTATTGATACCGGTGAACGTCGCATTGTTGATGGTGAAAACGCACATGCGGATCAGGACCTGGCGTTAAGTGACAGTGAAGTCGCACAACTGGAACAACAAACCGGGTTAACGTTTACCGAGCTTGAGCAACTGGTGAAAAGCGATCAGGCCGATCCTGAGTTGCGAGAAAAAATTGCAACCGCGCTTAAAGACATTATGGCTCAGCGTGACAAACAGGCGAGTGCAGAAGATTCACTCAATACCGTGCGCTATAACGGTAAAACCTTTTCCCTTGGTATTAATAGCGGTGAGCCCGCACGCCACAGCAAACAGCTCGAAGCCAATTTGCGCAAAATGATTACCTTGCTTGAAGCCCGTGAAGTGGAGGTGTTCTTACTCAATTATCCTACGCACTATGGTTACTACACGTCGGCGAATAAAAAAATCGCGCGTCTGGCGGAAGCGGAAAGCGCAAACTTTATTGAACTCAGCAAGGTATTGCCGGGGCAATGTTCCCGGGAACCGAAAGATTGCCCGGAACTATTGTTCTACGATGCCCATGCCACCGGGCAGGGTAATAGTTTGGTAGTCGAGGCGATTGTGCCGGTGCTGGAGCAGCGCTGGCAGCCGTAAGCTGTCATTCTCTGTCAGGGATAAAGCACTTCGCGCAAATACTTGAACAGCTTGCGACTCGCAGCAGGTGGTTTGTTGTGTTCGGCTTCCTTGTGTGACTGGCGTATCAACTGACGCAATTGTTGGCGATCCAGCGTCGGGTATTCATCAACCACAGTATTAATCGCAGCGTCCCCCTCACTGATCAGACGATCGCGCCAGTACTCCAGTTTGTGCTGGGCTTTCTTTGCCGCCTCACTGCCCGCCTGGGACAGCTCCCAGGCGCGCTGAATTGCTTCCACGTCCGCATCGCGCATCAGCTTGCCAATGAACTGCAACTGGCGACGCTTTGCCTCGCGGTGTTTAAAGCGCTGATGATCCGCAATTGCCTCCCTGAGCGACTCATCCAGCGGAATCTTCTCCAACTGCTGCTTGTTCAGTTTGGTCAAATTTTCACCAAGCTGCTGGCGCTCCTGCATGTCGCGCTTCATTTCCGATTTGCTGACAAGAATCACTTCTTCAGCATCCGGCTCTTCGGGGTAGTGTTCATCAACCATGTGCTAGTGGATTGGGATTGCAATTGTATGATTTTACAGTGTTTTTTCGGCTGCGCGGGAATGAAATTTTCGGTTATAATGCGCGGCCCTGTTTGGGTTGCCGCTTCTGTGGGCCTGTAGCTCAGTTGGTTAGAGCAGTCGACTCATAATCGATTGGTCGTAGGTTCAAGTCCTACCAGGCCCACCATTTCCTTTCCCTTGGGTATTTCTGGTCCGTAGCTTGTAGTGTTGCAGCGTTAGCTGCTTAGCGACACTTATCCTCTGTGAGGACAGTTGGTTTACCCGCAAGGGGCACTAGAGAGCAGTCGACTCATAATCGATGCCCAAAACACTCCCAGCTACCGCTGGTCGTGGGGCAAGCTTTTGGTCCCAGGTTTTAGTGGCTGTTGGAGCAGTGCGACGTACAGCCACTTATGCAAAGCTCTGAATTTGCAGGCTTGCAAATTCAGGGCGTGCCAAGTCCAGCAAGATATAAGACTACCCCCCGAAGCATTTTGAGTGAGTTATACTACGGGCTTCGTCATCGTACCGAAATCGATAAGTGGTGCCAACTACAGAGGAGTTAGTGGAGTTAAATCATCTGATAAAAAATAATGACTGAAGAAATATTAGAGGTTTACATTGATACAAGTGCGCTTAGGGGGATGAGCTTTAATAGAGAAGTTGCTACTTTGTTATCACTATCGGCCAAAGGAATAATCAGAGTTTATCTCAGCGAGACAACTTTATGGGAGCGCGGAAGACAGCAATATGAACGCGATTTTAGTGGCGACAGAGTTGTTCCATACCCAGATGGCATAAACAGATATCTTGCTTGGTTCAAAGCACTGTTTGAAAAATACGGTGTAATAATCATCCCATCAGATACAGAAATTACAGACTTAGCTGCCACCCATTTACAAAGCAGCGAATCATATTTTTCACCTGATGTTGAAAATGACCAAAGAGATGCTCATGTTCTTGCTACGGCAGAAATTAAAACTCCAAAAAAATCACTAATCCTATGCCATGACAACAATCTAGCAGACACTTTTGAAAATATTTCTGGGTTTGTGAATGTCAGAAAAGATTTTAAAAACTTTTTGCTAGAGCTAGTAGGTGATAGTGCTGAATCACCTAACATTGAAAAACCCAGTTTAGATTCCCTGGATGACGTACAAATAGCGAGCACTTTCAGTGAGTCGTTTAGAGGGTATATCAGCGAAGCAGATCATAGGTTTCACGAGTATTTAAAAACCCTTCCCGAAGTAACTGACAAACTGACTGCCAAGCTAGCAAATATGCAACTACTGGATGCAGAAATAAGAAAACGTATTCTTGGATACACGCAGTGGTTTGACCCTATAACAAAAAATCAGCTTAACGAGTTACTTGGCCTGAGGCATTATAATAATGGTCAAATACTAACCAATGTAGAGCGGTTGAGGGATGAGGGTCTGATTGTTGAAACTGAACATTGCTGGATGACTAACAATCAAGACCCAGAGGTCGTAGAAATTTGTGAGCAGGCAATGTCTGTTGTAATGACAGAGATAATTGAAATGCTGGAGCTTGACTGATGGATATATCTTTAAGACAAAAAGCCCTAAAAAACTTGGCAAAGACTGGTGGCGATAAGGCAATAGACGCCATCACTAAAGAAAGTGACAGAATCAGCAATGTACTCAGCACTAGTGTCGAATATGAAGAGATCTCAGCGAATATTGAGCTGTTAGATATTATTGGATATAGGGTTTTTGAAAAAGCCATCGATGTAATCATCGCGTTTCTAGAAAGGTTAAATTCCATCGAGTTAACCTATGCAGATTCAGAATTATATACCGTAGAAAGGATCAAGAAGTACCAGAATAACAACTCACTTATTGAAAAGGCGTTAGAAGTTCTTGAGCACATTAGATATCACAATCCAGAAAGAGTATTAAATATTTTCTTTGAGTATTCTGCTCACGAAAATAAAAAAGTTTCTGAGAAAGCAGAAACGGGAATAAAGAAGTTTTCAGAATATAACATAGATATATTCTATGGTGATGGAAAGGAGTGGAATGGCCTACAATGGCAGCCTCAAGAAAAAATTCTTGAAAAAATATCCAGCTTTAATGATATCAGTAAAAAACAATATATTTCCTCAATAATGCTAGCTTGCAATGAAGTTTTATCGCCTACTATTACTGGAACAACGTCTAATTACAAAACAGTAACTTGGCAAACAGGTGTAATACCTGTAACAGATGGGATGAGGAAAGTTCGAAATGGGGCCATGGAAGAACTTAAATTACTTTTCAGTATTACAGATAATTTAGATCATCAAAAACAAATACTCAACACTATGCACACAGCAACTGACACCCCCCATATGGGTGAATACGGTGATGAATTAATTAATCTAATAACCGAGAGCACGATTACTTATGCTAACTTTCTAAAAGAAGTTACAAAAACTGATAATTTTGAACTTAAGCAAAAAATTGAACATGATGCATATTGGCTCAATTACCATCGGGGCTCATTAGATCCAGAAATTAAAAGAATAGCTCTAGAAATACGAGATGAGTTGTATTCGAATAATGAGTTTATGATTTTTAGAATCCTTATAGGGTTTGAAAGTATATTTCATGAATGGGAAGAAGGAAAAAAACCAAGAGAATCGTATAAGCAAGAGCAAGATTATCGTGAAGATCAAGCCAAACAACTTGCTGAGAGTATTACCGCAGAAAATTATGATCAGTGGAAGGAAAGAATTATTTCTTATTCTAAAATCCGTTCCAATGATTTGGCAATGTTCCCCTATTTCGGAAAATTTCTAGAATATTTTGGGAGAACTTCACCTGATCTTGCCATACATATGGCAGCTGAAGAATCAGATAATTTGGGGGGATTTAGCATAGCGCTGTTAAGAGGCACAGAAGAAACTAAATGCGCAGAAAAAACATTCGACTTAATGAAAAAATGGTGCAAAGAAGGAAAGCACTTGTTTAGCCTTGCCAGATTTTTTGAATTTTCAAAAGATCTTCAAGAGGAGTTATTTGAGAGTATTTATAAAAAATCGATCGAGCTGGGGGATCTAGCAGCATTAAATCAAATTATCGTTACAATCGCGGCAAAATATGACAATAGTAGAAAAGATTTGCTTAACGATATTTTCTTACCCGTGCTAGAAAAACTCACAAAAAGAAATAATAATGATTGGATTTACAATTTTTGGTATCGTAAAGAGCGTGCTGATCTTCTAGGTGATGTAAAGCCTTCAGACTATAAAATAATTTTAAACAACCTGGTTAAATTGGAGTCTATTGATTATCACGCTGAAGAAGTGCTAATACCAATAGCTGAAAAGTCCCCTGAGCTAGTCATCCAATTCTTCTGTGAGCGTATAGCACTTGATGGGGATGCATTTAGCCGGTTTGATGCCATTCCATACAGTCTGGGTGATTTATCCGTACCGTTATCAAAAAAACCAGAACAAGTAATTCAAACCATAAAGGGTGTATATGATGGCGATTACGGGGTATTTATCTATAGAGGTGCCAACCTAATAAAGAATATTTTTCCCAGTTTAGAGTCAGATGCTCAAAGTGTTCTTATAGATATTGCAAGCTCAACTGAAAAGCAAGATCTTCTTTTCGTCTACGCAATTTTACGAAATTATGATGGCGATCCAGTTATACACCCGGTTTGCAAGGAATTAGTTAAAATTCTTCCTGAAGACGGAAGCTTAAAAAATGAATTATTAATAATTTTATCAAATACTGGAGTAGTATCTGGAGAATATGGGTTTCCCAATGCATACAAACAGAAGATAGAAGAAATTCAATCATGGCTATCCGATGAAGATAAAAAAGTGATCGAATTTGCAAAAGAATATATTGCTTACCTTGAAATCCGAATTAAAGACGAAACAAACCGGGCTGATGAGCAGGTGGCTTTGATGAAGCATCAATACGGTGATAATAAAGAATAAAAATAATGGATTTATGTCTTCTTTTTGCTAGAAAAACATGATTCAAAAACTTTTACCATATCCCCAACAGTTTCTATACTCATAGCAACTTCATCTGTAACGTGACACGAAAGTATCTTTTCAAGATCTATTATGGTTTCAATTGAAGTAATATCTCCCACCATAGGCATATTCTTGCTTGGATTAATTGTTTCAAGAATAGAATTTTCACTGAGAGATGAAAATGAAACTTCGTAATTTCTGGCTACAATTCGCATCACCATTTCTTTCACATTATCGTAACCAAGGGGTTTGGCTGAATTTTGAAATCTTTCTTGTAAATTTCTAGCTTCTTCTTGCACACCCTTATCAGGGTCATAAGTAGCCAGGTATGCCAACATATCTTTTGATAAATCAGTATCAAGTATATTGATTAACCCTAATGCCATTTTTCTTTCGCTTGCATCATTTGACATTACTTGCTGAGCGAATATTTCTAACAATTTTAGCCTTTGGTTTTCATCTTCTTGTCGCACTTGTATTGCTAGTTGAGCGTTTGATAGGGTTTTAGAGCTCTCAATTTGTGCCTCTGTTATTTTGTAGGTTCCATAAACACCGATTACTGCCACCACTATAGGGGTAATTAAAATTTCCAGATATTTCTTCATGCAGCCTCCTAAGCTTGAACTTACCTATTCTACGATCCGGTGTGCTCCTGTCTATCCCATTTACTCCACTAACTCCCCCCTTGGTACCACCGACTGGCTCTGTGGTAAGGAAATAGGTAAGGTTTTGGACGTAGCTAGCCTAGAACCTGCGGGATCTGTGGGGGTTGCGACAGGGCTTTTGGGCCTCATAATCGATGCCCAAAACACTCCCAGCTACCGCTGGTCGTGGGGCATGCCAAGCCCAACAACGCCTTTTATCTCAGCATTAACCGCTATCTGTTTCTCTTCATATCATTCGACTCTTTAAGCGTGCGTTTATAAAATTTGCCAAGCTTTTTATCCTTGTCTCTTCGCTCCGCAACACTGGCTGTATTAAGCTCTTCTTCCCTGAGAAGCTTTTTATAATTAATCAGCCTTCTTTCATCCAGCACATGGTTTTCGATAGCTTTTAACACGGCGCATCCCGGTTCGGCTTCATGCTTGCAGTCATTAAACTGACAATCGACGGATAGCGCTTCTATATCATCAAATGTTGTAGAAATGCCATCTGCGCAATCTGTGAGCTTTAATTCGCGCATTCCTGGTGTGTCCAGAATCATTGCATTGTTGGGTAATATTAATAACGATCTTCTTGTGGTTGTATGCCTTCCTTTATCGTCATCCTCACGGATTGAGCGCGTCTTTTGAATGTTGGATCCAAGAAGTGAATTAGTGAGGGTTGATTTGCCGGCGCCTGATGAACCAAGTAGTACAATTGTTTCTCCAGGCTTCAGCCAACCTTGCAGAGAATCCAGGGAGTCTTTATCTAAACAGTTAACAGCTACAACATTTAATAAGCTATCCAGATTCTGCACCTGAAATATTAAATCTTCAGGATTATCGGCCAAATCAATTTTGCTTAATACGATTACCGGAGTGGCATTTGCATTGTATGCAACACTTAAAAATCTCTCGATTCGATTTAGATTGAAATCATCATTCAGAGAGCAAACAATAAATGCTGTATCCACATTAGCGGCAATTAACTGTTGCCTGGACTCGTTGCCAGCGGTCATTCTTTGAAAACAACTTGATCTTTCTATAAGTCTTACAAGGCTATTATCTGAATCTAATAATACCCAGTCGCCTACGGTTATCTGAGGGGTGGATTTGGTTATCGGTATTGAAAGTGATCCGTCTTCAGTAAGCACTTCAAATTCGTTTTTATGGTACTCAATAACTCTGGCGGGAATATGTGATTCGAGCTCGTCAAAGCTCAGTTGTTGTTGAAAAAAAGGCTTCCAACCCAGGTTGGATAAGGAATAGTTAGACATGATAAACCCCTGGTATTTAAATACTGGAAAATATTAAAGGGGCAAAGGCCCCGGCTTCTTAATACCGGGATTGAAAAATCTGGATTTAGATTTCGACCCGGCCAGGGTTTGTAACAATCATGAAACGTTTCCTAACCATTTTGAGTGAATATTTCTCCAGTATATTCGTGGTAGCTAAAATGGTCAATTGCTCCACATCAAGATAGGGAGTCACAAGATAGGGGGTCAAATGAATTAAAATTCAGCTACATGTGAATCTGTGCACGGGTAATGGCTAGTTGGTATAGAAATTCCGAACCTGTCTGGATGGCTGGGCTGGATAACCTGTCTCTTGTATCATTCGGTGAATTTAAGTATCTGGGAAATACATAACCGTGTGGTGTTTTTTCCAGCGCCCTTATTGTTACTGCATCAATATTATTGGAAAGAAAGCTTCTGGTATCAGTAAGCACACCAAATGGAAGTTTTGGGCTTGGGATTACTTCGCCATAGTGCGCATTGGATACAGAGGTGACATGGTTGACGATCCGCTCCGAGCTCCGGTATCGTCTTGTGGCCCATCCATCCTCTGTGAGGTAGATAAGTCTGTCTGAAGCGCCAATATTCTCAAGGTTGAAAACGAACGTATCTTCAGAGTTAAAAGTTCTGGCGAGCGCTAATGATCCCTGTGTTCTTTCTTCCTCAGCCGTTAGAAAAACTATTTTTATAGTATTTTGAAGGTTCGGTGTTTGGTTAATCTTTTCTGCGAGCAGTAACAAAGACGTTACAGAGCCACCGTTGTCCAGAGCGCCGATACTGGGTTCTCGTAAATGTGGCCCCATGGTCTGAAACCAGAACATGGCGAAGAAAGGAGCAGTGGCTAAAGGCAGTATTGGTAGCGCGATCTTTAGGGGAATGTGGCGTTTTTTGCGGCTTAAAATAAAGCCTGCCAGAGCCAGAGCTATCGCAATGCCTGTTGCCGGCCCTTGAGCCTTACCTGCTGGTCCCCATGAATAATGATCGCCAAAGTGAGTGACGGTATCGTAATGAGCTGAGAATACTAATGTGGCGGCGTTGGGATCACTGGCCTGCCATGTTCCAATGATATTTCTTGCCTCTGCTTCATATAAGCCACTAATGGGCCGTTTCATCTTTTCAAATTCAAGAAAAAGTATTAATGGAACGATACAGGCAATAATCAGGGAAAAGATATACTTCTTTTTAACAATGCATAGTATGTATATAAGCATCATCAATGCAGCAAAGCCCCATACCATCTGTGTGCCATATGGGGTTACGTGTGCAACATGCTCTGTTACTTCGGCACCATTGGCAGCTAATTGTTGGTTTAGGAAGTCGCCAACGTGATTTAAGTTTTTGCTGCCATTGGGGCGAGGTATCAGTATCTCATCAAGAATTGCCTCAATATCCATAGCTGAATAGTTTTCCATATTCCCCGCTAAGAGTTATCAACGTTAGTTTCATTAGAGTGGTCGCGTGTTGCATTATACGGTTGGTACTTGTATGGCGTATTTTCCAGGTCCTATAAGGTAATAGCAATTTCTGGAGCAGTATAGTATCTGATACTGTCAGTTTCAGATACCCAAAAATAGTACTGATAGTACCTGTTAGTTTTCCGCGGATTGAGTTGCGGTGGTTACTGCGCTTACAATAAGCCGGCGTGATAAGAAGTATCAAGATGTAAACAGTTTTATAAATATCGTCTTTCAACTAATATTTTTAGATGTACAGGGGAAGTGTGTGGCTGGCCAGGCAATTAAACTTGAAGATATAAATCTCAATCATCTGGATCAATTTGAAACCGGTTTGCCTCACCCGATTTTTGATAAATTGCGTGCTGACGCGCCGGTCTGGTTTCATCCTCCGAATGAGCTGACGCCCGACAACGAAGGCTTTTGGGTGGTGTCCCGCTTTGCTGATGTGCGTAGCATTCTCAAGGATCATCAGCGCTTTTCATCTGAAACTGGTTATGGTGCCCGTGAGGGGGGCGGTACAATTCTGGAAGACTTGTCCACTGAGTTTGGCCCAAGCCAGGTATTGCCGATGACGGATCCACCAAAGCACGATGATGTTCGAGCTCTGGTAAACCATGGTTTCTTCCCTAAAACGCTAAAACTGCTCGAACAGGAAGTGCGAGAGAGCGTCAACCGTATTATCGATCACGCCTACGATGCCAGTCAGCAAAGCCAGACCGTCGATTTTCTTAACCTGATTGCTTCGCAGTTGCCTCTCGAAATTATTTGCAAGATGGGCGGTATCCCACAGCGGGATTGGTCAAAGATGATGGCCTGGGCTGATGCGGCGATTCAATATGCCGCCCACGATCCCAATAACGACAACGATATGTTGTTTGAAAAGGCGGCGGAAATGGGCGTTTATGCGTTGGGTCTGGTGGAGCAGATTCGGCAGAATCCCGACGACAGTGTTATGTCACAAGTGATTCATGCGGAGATTCCAGGCGAAGATGGTCGACCGCGCAAACTTGACGACCTTGAACTGATTCGTTTTTTTAGTGCGCTGATTACCGGCGGCACAGAAACTACTCGCAATGCTATTGCCTATGGTCTGTATCAGTTGTTACAGCACCCGGATCAGTATCACGCAGTGTTGGAGAACACAGCAGAGTTATTGCCACAAACCATTGAGGAGATGGTGCGCTGGAGTTCGCCAGTGCACTTTAACCGTCGCACCGCTGCGGTCGATATGGAATTCCAGGGGCAGGAGATCAAACGTGGCCAAAAGGTCACTGTATGGTACTCATCTGCCAATCGCGATGAGTCGGTTTGGGAGCGCCCGCATGAGTTTGATATTTTTCGCGAAAAGAAAACCCATACCGCTTTTGGATATGGTATTCACCATTGTATTGGCGCTGCACTTGCACGTATGGAAATGCGCATTTTATTTGAAGAGTTTCTGCCGCGCCTTAAAGACAGGAACGTAAAAGCGGAAAAGCCGATACGCTTTATTCGCAGTAACCGCCATCAGGGAGTAGCGGAAATGAAGTTGGTGATTTCTTAATAGATATTCTCAATAGCAAAGAGCAAATTATGAATAATAAAACCATTGCAAAAGCCTATTTTGAGGCTGTGGCGAACAAGAACCCTGAAGCTATCGAAGCCTTGTTTCATGATGCTGCTGAGTTACACACGGTGGCAGGAGTTTATAAAGGTCCTCAGGCTATTGCAGATTTTTATCGTAGCACCGCATTTAACTTTTCTGTGGTAAAGCCACAGGTTGGGCCTTTAATAGAAGAAGGTGATGTGGTTAGTTGTGAAATTATTTTGCAACTGGACGACAGTAAAAACAAAGTGGCCGATTTTTTTACCATCACTGATGGAAAAATTCAAAAGCTCGTGGTTTATCTTGGACCTGAAGCTTGATGTGAGTGAAACCTATAGGTGTCTTTGACCAAACTCGAGTAGCTTCTCAGTAAATATTTCCAATGGCTTGTCAGGCTGATTTTTTTTCAGTTTAAGCAGGGCCAGCGGTCTCTCGGTGTCTGCATTGTTGATTTTTAGACGGCAGATAGTTCCCAGGCTCACTTCTTCTTCGACGGTGCTGGCGGGCACAATGGAGATGCCTACGCCTGCTTCTACGGCTTTTTTAAGCGTAAAAATATTGTCATTGGTCATACGTATCTCCACATCGATGTGGAGACTCTCAAGAAGATGATCAGTAGCCTCCCTTGTGGGTATGCCCTCGCTGAATGCAACAAAGGCTTCCTTCCGGATTTCATCTAACGAGATGGATTTTTTCTGGGATAGCGGGTGTGAGTTGGCGGTAATCAGGACAAGCTCGTCGTGTCCCCAGGGTTGGGCTTCAATGTTGGTGCGCTGTTCGGGGAAGGCGACGAGGCCAAGGTCAATTTTTTCTTTCAGTAATAGTTGGTAGATGTCATCAAAATGCTGGTACTGAAGATGAATGTTGACCTTGGGAAAGGCTTTCATGAACGATGATAAAAAGTCACCGATTTCATACATGCCGATACTGTAAATGGTTGCAATGCGGATATTGCCTTCCAGAACTCCCTGACTATAGCTGGAGCGGATTTTCAGGCCGTCACAAAGGCGAAGGATTTCCTTTACTTCGGCGAGTGCTGTTTGACCTTCGGGTGTCAGCTGGATGTTATGCGGGGTGCGGATAAAAAGTTGCTTGCCTAGCTCATGTTCAAGTTTTTTGATATGCACGCTTACCGCTGGCTGGCTGATGTGGTTTTGCTGTGCAGCTTTGACGAAGCTCATTTCCCGGGCGACATCCCGGAAAAGGCGCAGTTGGGTGATATTCACAGGCGCTGGCTTCCATAATAGATAGTTATGCTAATAATAACTTAATACAATTTTAATTATCAATATCGCAGTGCGATAATCGACAGCTTTACTGTAATTAGATAAGGCAGGTCATTGAGGGCCTGAAACTTGTTAAAAACGACAAACACGCGGGGAGGAGCAATGGTTAATACAGAAGGGGTGCAGAAAATCGCCGATAGTGAAAATGGGCAGACAGTGGATGAGGCAAGGGCAATCATCAGTGGCGCGAGTGAGCCCCACAATAAAGCCGGTCAGGCACTGCATGCACTGGCTGAAATGCGCCATAACCCTGATGCGATTCGTCGCAGTTTTGAAAGCGGTGAGTATCCCTACCAAAACAAGTTAAGGCCAGCACTGTATGAAAAGCATAAAGCTGAATTACAGGCAGAATTGTTAAAAGCCCAGAAATGGATCAAGGAGACAGGTCAGAAAGTGGTAATTCTGTTTGAGGGACGGGATGCGGCCGGTAAGGGTGGGGCCATCAAGCGCTTTATGGAGCACTTGAACCCACGTGGAGCCAAGGTGATAGCTTTGGAAAAGCCCAGTGAGCCTGAAACTACGCAATGGTACTTTCAGCGCTATATCAAACATTTGCCGCCTGCGGGTGAGATGGTATTGTTTGATCGATCCTGGTACAACCGGGCTGGTGTTGAGCGTGTGATGGATTTTTGTTCGCCGAGTGACTACCTGGAGTTTATGCGGCAGTGCCCTGAGCTTGAAAGAATGCTGACCCGTTCTGGTATTCGTTTGTACAAATACTGGTTCTCCGTGAGTCAGGTTGAGCAGGCGAGACGCTTTGGCAAGCGCCAGACAGATCCTTTAAAGCAGTGGAAGCTCTCGCCGATTGACAAAGCTTCACTGAGCAAGTGGGAAGAATATACCGAAGCGAAGGAAGCGATGTTCTTTTATACGGATACGGCAGATGCGCCCTGGACCATTATTAAATCTGATGACAAGAAGCGTGCGCGGCTTGGCATGATGCAGCATTTCCTTTTCAATTTGCCTTATCCTGGAAAAGACGAAAAGGTGGTAAAAGGTGCGGACCCCCTGATTGTTGGAGATAGCGCCCATGTACTGACAAATTCAGAACATATTCTGGGGAAATCACTGCACCCGAAACAGAGGAAAAAGAAAAAAGCCTGATGGTTAGTAGGTGATAGGCGCTCGCTGCTTAATCGCTTTCCTGAATTAAGGTCTGGTCACCGGAGCAATATACTTACTTTGTATTGATGCTCCAGATTCCAGGGCCTTTGGCTGCAATATAAAGAAAAGCAAAACAGTAAATAGCCGCGAGTTCGCCACCGTTAGCGATTGGAAACGGGTGATTTAATCCGTGTACCATCCAGTAGGCGACAGCCATGGTGCCGCTGGCGATAAAAGCGGCATAGCGGGAATAGAGCCCGATTATGATAAGGAATCCAGCAACGATTTCGATAACAGCTGCGCTGGTTGTCAGGGCATTCAGCGGATATTGAAACTCTATGGGAAAATTGAATAGCTTTTCGGTGCCGTGGCAGAGAAATAAAAATCCCAATACAATTCTGAGAGCAGCGTAGCTGTGATCTGCATAATTATCTAAAAATTTCATATTGTCTTCTCCGAGCCTGGTTTTAACCGATTGACTTGTTGATTGAATTCTAACAACTACAGTAACTATTTAAAAATCGAACTTTACGTTGTTTTCGTATGATTTTTCCGATTCTTCTACTGTAAACGTTTTCTTTTCAGCGCTGTAGAAGACTCGTCAGATAAGGGGCTAATAAATCTGCCAGCAGTTTCTTGAGGCTACAGGTAGTTACTTCTCCTTGCTGGTTGTTGATACCAATACTGCTGGCAGATCTACTCGCGTAGCTATTGCTGCTGGACTCACTCATATTAGTTCCTCCAATACAGGAAGTATTAATCCAGTAAGGCCCTCAGCATCCAGGCGGTTTTTTCATGAATTCGCATACGATCGGAAATCAATGCTGCGGAAGATTCATCATCAGCCTGATGGGCGACTTTTAGTGCCTCACGACTGGTGCGAACCACCGCTTCATGGGATGTCACTAGTATTTCAATCATTTGTTTTGCTTCCGGCACACCTTCCACTTCCTCGATAGAACTCAGCTCTACGAAGCTTTTATAGGTGCCCGGCGCCGGCACGCCCAGGGTTCGGATACGCTCGGCGATATCATCTACAGCCACTGCTAGTTCGTTGTAGTGTTCTTCAAACATCAGGTGCAATTCCCGGAACTGGTTACCAGTGACATTCCAGTGGAAATTGTGGGTCTGCAGATAAAGCGTGTAGGAGTCCGCCAGTAGTTTTTTCAGGTTTCCGGCGACAGCTTCTCGATCCTGTTTGTTGATACCAATATTGATGGCTGACATGGCTAGGTACCTCCTGCTATATGATTTACTGAAAGTGGGTTTATGATAGCTAGATCTTATTATTCAGTAAAATGAATTAAATCTATTATTTTGATCTAAAAAATAGATTGATATCGAGTGCATTGAGAGGGGGCGGGAGTATCCAATGCAGTGCCTGTTGAAGGGATGTGGTTAGCAGGGCGAATCTATGTTGGTAATTTACGGTAACACGCGGTGCCACAGTCCTTGAGGCTCTGCTAAGGTCGCGTTCTTTTCAGCAATAGACGAAAGAGATCTTTCATGCAGGCATTGCGACAACAAACTGAGCAGTTTTTTGAGTGGTGGAGCGAATTTGTGGTTCGCTTCCGCTGGCTGGTATTGATAGCCACCCTTATTATCACGCCACTTATTGTTTACCAGATCAAGCATGGCTGGATGGATCTCTCGATTGAGTCCTACTTGCCTCAAGATGATCTGGCGGTGCAAAACTACAATGAATTTCGCAATACCTACGGCTACGACAACCCGGGTATGCTCTCTATTTATATTCCCGACGGCGTTTTTACGCTTGAGGCGCTGGGTAAAATCAAAGCCTTGCACGAGGCGATTGATAAACGTGTGCCCTATGTGAATGAAATCACCAGTCTGGTCAATGTGCGTCATACCCGCGGTGATGATGATACCTTGCATGTTGATGACCTGATTGAGCTGTGGCCGGAAACTGAAGCCGATATGCCAGCTTTTAAAGAGCTGGTACTGTCGAACCCGAACTATGTCGGTAGCCTGATTTCCGCAGATGGCAAATATACCACTGTCGTCATTGAGCCCAATGTATACAGTAATGAATACCTCAATGGTGTGAATGGCGGGGATAACATCGATGATCTGATGTCAGGCTTTGATGATGGTTTTGATGATGCAGAGGCAGATGCAGCTTCAAGTGCAGATAAAGAGGAGCAGCCACATTTTATCAAGCCGGAGGAAGAAACTGAATTCTCCCGGGTTGTGATTGAAATTCGTGACGAATTCCGCAGTGACGACTTTGTGATCCGCGGTGCCGGTGGTCCGATTATGAACTTCTCACTGGCCAAGGATATGGAAATCTCTACCACACAATCTACGGGTCTCGCGTTGTTGGTGATTGGTTTTCTATTAATCTTTTTATTCCGTCGCCTGTCTGGCGTTCTTATGCCGTTATTGGTAGTGATGATGTCGGTGATGGTGACCATGGCGATGTGGCCGATTCTCGGTTATGCATTTAACGGCAATACCAGTATCGTGCCCACATTCTTGCTTGCTGTGGGTATTGCTGATGCGGTGCACGTACTGAGCTTGTTTTATCGTCGTTATGATGCGGGAGAAGAAAAACACAAGGCCATCGCGGGTGCGATGAAGCAAACCTCTATTGCCATTCTTATGACAACGGTCACCACAGCGGCAAGCTTGTTGTCGTTCCTCAGTGGTGAAATGGTACCAACGCGTACGCTGGGTATTTTTGGCGCGATTGGTGTAGTGATGGCACTAATTTATACCATCGTACTATTACCGGCGTTGCTGGCCATCATGCCGGTAAAACGCCGCAAGTTAGAATCGATGGAAGAAGGGAGTATTTCAGTTAAAGAAAGCGGTCTCCTCGCCCATATCGATCGCTATATCGATTTCTGTGGTCGCTACGGTGTGCGTCATGCCAAAGCTGTGGTGGCGTTTTGTGCAGTGGTGGGTGTGGTCGCGCTTGCCGGTGTGGCGCAGGTCACTTTTAGTCACGACCCGGTCAGTTGGTATCCGGAAGACGCCGAGTTCCGTGTCGCTATCAATACCGTTGATGAAAATATGGATGGCAGTATGACGGTACAGCTGATGATCGATACCAATAAGGAAGGTGCGTTGTATGAGCCAGAAGTGCTGCGTTTATTTGAGCGCATGGAAGATAAACTAAAATCCTATTCCTACGAAGGTATTCAGGCGAAAGAAGTGACCTCAATACTTAGTGTGGTCAAAGAAAATCACAAAGCTCTGAACGGTAATGACGAAGCCTACTATGTGATCCCCGATGATCGACTCACAATCAGACAGGAAATGTTACTGTTTGAAAACAGTGGCGCTGATGATTTGGAGGATTTTACCAATGGCACGTTCAGTAAAGCACGTTTTACAGTGCAAATGCCCTGGTACAATGTGATTCACTACCGCGGTTATTCCGAACGCATGACAGCCGAGCTGGATGCGTTGGTTGCAGACAGCGGCCTCGGTGAAATGAATATAGAAATGGAAGCCAAACTTGTTGGTCTGCTGATGATTTTTGGTCGTTCCATCCAGGTGCTGCTCTGGGGCACGGTCAGTTCTTATATGATCGCGTTTGCATTGGTATTTATCTTGATGTTTATGCTCATGGGCAGTATTCGCCGTGGCTTGCTTGCGTTCTCCCCCAACATTATTCCGATTTTGATCACCGTGGGTATTATGGGGTGGGCCGGTATTCCGATTAATATGTTCACAGCAATGATCGGTTGTATCATTATTGGTATCTCTGTCGATGACACGATTCATTTTATGCATCACTTCCGCACCTATTCGCTGCAAAAGATCAGTACAGAAGAGGCGGTACATAAAACCCTGCAAACCTGTGGTCGCGCAATTACGTTTACCTCTGTAGTGTTGATTGGTGGCTTCCTGGTGTTCCTGTTTGACCAGTTTCTGACCTCGAAACAGTTTGGTTTCTTTCTCAGTATTGCGATTTTTGCGGCATTGATGGCCAACCTGATTCTGGCGCCGGCACTGATGACCTTGTTCTGGGACCGGGGAAAAGAACAGGCACAGACAGTCTAGAAAAAGCCCGGCTGACGATAATTACAACATACAGACAAATCTGTGCAACCTCCGGGGTAGATCGGGGCAGAGCGAGTGTATTATATTCGTGGAGGTCGAGCGCCTACTTATCCTGAAAAATAAATAGAGGAAACCCCATGATCAGGCTTATTTCGCTTATTGCCCTTTTCGTTCTATCACTATCTGCCATCGCCACACCGGTTGGTCCACTGAATTATCAAGGACGCTTGCTGGATAATCAGGGTGTGCCGGTAACCGGCTCCTACAATTTTGTGATTCGTATCTATGATGATGTAAGTGCAGGTACATTGCAGTACCAGGAGACGATCAATGGGGTGAATGTGAATGATGGCGTATATTCGTTCAGAATAGGTACGGCCCCGGTACCTGATGTAGGGACATGGGATTTGAATTTATGGCAAAGCAATTTGAATGATCTGTTTTTAGAGGTTGAAGTGGATTCTGAAGTGCTGGCGCCACGTTATGAGTTAACCTCTTCCCCTCATGCATTTACAGCTACACTGGCGCTGTCGGCGGAGTCATTGGGTGCCAAAACGGCAGCTGAGTTTGACAACATTCTGGAAGGTATTTGTATTACCAGTCGCGGCAAATGGCTCGATCTGGTGAATACCTGCCTGGGTGTTGGTGCTACTGTAACCGGCGAAACCCTTGCGACCATGTTAAGCAATTCCCTCGATACAGATTTTACCGATCTGGATTTAAGTAAGGCGGATGTTACCAGTAGTAGTTTTGATGGCGTGAACTTTTCCGGCACAGTGTTTAAAAATACCCAGGTGTCGATGGCGGGCTTTACCAATACCAATTTAACTGGTGCGGTTCTGGATGGTGTAACGAGTAATAACGCCTTGCCAAACACGGCCATTAATTTAACTAATGCCACGCTGACCAATATGAGTTTGCAGGGTTGGGATTTATCCAATGCTGACATTACCGGGTTGTCGGCGGCCAATCTGACAGCATGTCCGTCCCCCTCGGGGCTTCCCAACGGTTCCCTGTTACCGGCCAACTGGGAGTGCCGTGAGATGAGAGCTTCAAGCGGGCTGTATTTTCTTGCTGGCCCGGGCGTTAATCTGTCAGCCATTTCTGCGGCGGCAGTACAAGAGTTTGGCGTTAACTATCTGGAGTTTGACCCCGATGTATTTTTGGGACTTGATTTAAATGGTGCCAATTTCTCCGGTCTGGATGTGCGTCAGGACTTTGCGCTTGCAGATTTGAGTAACGCGGATTTTCGCTCAGCTTCCATTGCCCGGCGCAATGATTTTACCGGCGCCAATTTAACCAATGCTGATTTCACTGGTGCAACGATTGACCGTGTAAGCCTATTGGGAGCGACGCTAACCAATACGATTTTTGCACAAACTCGCCTGACGACAGTGGAGTTTGATGATATTGACGGTATTTCCTTTGCCGGCGCGACGATTATTAATGCATCGTTTCAGGCAATTAGTAACACCAGTTTTGACTATGCCTTTGTCGAGGGTTTGCTGTTTGCCGGTTGGTGGACAGGTACGATTACCTTTACCAACGCCGAAGTGTTTAATGGTATTAACTTGCCGGATTTGGGTGTTTATGATGCCATGACAGGGTGGGAGCCGATTGGAAATAATGCAACAGTTAACTTTGAAGGAACAAAGTTTAATGCGTTTCCGGACCGTGGTGTAATTACTGCGAATATTGGCCAGGGCATTACCTATAATTTTAACAATGTAACCTTTAAGTACGTGCAGTTTGAGCCGCGCCCTGATTGTAATTGTGCTTCCCAGAATGAGCATTGGCTGTATGGGCCTGATGCGCAGCACAGAGCGTTTTCGATTACCAACTCAACATTTGACAATGTGTTGTTTCGCTATGAATCCAGCCCAGGTATGTATCAACAAACAGGTCTGTTTGGCAGCCTGGCGTCCGCAACTCACCCCTTGTGGCAGGATAATACCTTTAAAGTCTATGAGGATGGTTTTAGTAGTGGAGTTGGCCCCTATGCGCCAGAAAACTATTTTGAAAATAATGTGTTTGAGTTATACGTTCAGCCCAGCATGGGGGTTCGTGTTACCGGCTATTCAAGTTTGACATCAACCAATGGCATCAATCAGTTTGACCCCTGCGATGCCGGCGATCCGGAAAACAGTAATAGCTGTGTGAATCTGTATTAGCGGGTATAAACGCGCGTTTCCTGGTATAAATAGTATAAATCTTCCGGTAATTCACCTGACATTGGTAGACCAATTAGACTGGGGCGATTATTAAACGTAACGCGTCGTTGCCACTGTTGCTCAAGTTGCCGCCAGAACTGCTGGTGATGAGCATATTGTGAGTTCCATGCGGCTTCGTTAGTTGCAAGTACCGAAATTTCAAGGGAGTGGTATTCATCGACATTGTCATCTTTTTTGAATGGCAGGAATACTATTGGGTATTGTTCCGGGTTCGCGGATACGATGAAATGGGTATCGTCTACATGTGATGGCGTTAGAGCGACAACTGTTCCCGGTGCTATATTCTGGCTAATCCATTTGGCAGCTTGCAGTCGGGGGTCTTTATCCAGCATGGTTTTGATGTGAGTGTAGGACACCAATAATAGATGTAAGGCTGTTATAGCAATGAGTATTCTAGTGGCATGCTGTGCTTTTGTGCCCAGTGACTGTATATATGGGTGAGTCAGTATACTCGCGATTAGCAGGGCGGCAATTGGAGTGGCTGCTACCGAATAGCGCAGCAAAGGTACTAGAGAGCTGGATATAACCAGCATATAGGGAATGAGCCATGCCAGAAGTAGCATGGCTTGCTTGCCGGGTTTGATTATATGGAGGAGGATGGCAAGCCCGGCAATAACTACCGCAACGATACCCGTGCCCATGGCGAGTCGATAGGGGTATTGTAATATCATCAGTAATGGCTGGCTGGCATCTTCGGCTTGGGTAATTTTTCGGAATAACTCCGTTTTAAATCCGGGCAACAATAAGTCAGGTTCTATCAGGATCGATGGAAAGAAGCAGATGAAGCCAATAGTGATACAAGCTATACCCGCAGGTATTTTTTTGAGAATAGAAGAGCGATCACCAAATAGCCATAAGTAGGCGAATGGGAAGACGATAGCAGAAAAAGCTGTATATTTGAAAGCGCCTGCAGCGCCGGCGGCAAAAAAACTGAGCCATAAAAAGCGTTGCCCCTGCGGTATTTTTACAGTCAGCCAGAGACACAATAAAATCATAAAGCCGGAGGCGGTATCGGTCTTCACATAGTGAGAGTCGATAATGGAGATCGGGGATAACGCGAGCAGCAGAGCGGCGACAAGCCCGACATCCCGGTTGAATAATCGTTCGCCAATAAGGAAGACAAGAAAGATGGAGCCGATTGAAAATGCGCAAACCATCAGGCGCAGTGTCAGGTAAATCTTTCGTCGCTCGGGAGTGCTATAGTATTCTTTAACAGTGATATCATTAATGCCCAGCCATTTCGAGAGATGTAATACTGCGGCCCCGGTGTAAAAAAAACCGGCACCTTTTGTGTGAACGTATTGACTTGTCTGGAAAGCAAACGGCGCTTCAGCGGCGCGTAACGTGGTGATAAACCCCGCCTCTTCGTCTGGATGAAAAGGCCATGGTTGAAACGGGTAAGGGGTTGGTAACCCCCAGTCAATAACGCTGAGTCGTAATACACTGCCCAGTAGCAGGATAAGAAAGATGCTCGTGCTTTTGGACAAGAGAAGCCTGACTATAATAGTTATATAAAAACGCCAATACTAACGTAATAATGTTAGCTGTCAATGTAACAGGACTGTTTAAGCAAGCGGATATATGGTTAGTGTGGGATTACTGTTATCGGTGTTGCAGCGCAGGACAGTAGATCGATTTCCCACTGTCTGTCTATGCTATCCGAGATAATTTCAACGCGACTTTCCAGGCAATCATCGAGCTCGATTTCCTTCAAAACATCAGCGGCGAGATTGTAGGCAAAAACACCCTGATCAGTAATAAATATGCCTTTTAGCCGTTCTATAGATAAACCGCAAAGCCAGGAAAACAGTTTTTGTTTATCAAACTCAATGAGCGGTGAAAACCGCCAGCCAATACTTTTATAGCCTTCTCCCTGGTTTTCTGCGCAGAGGTAGCCTGAGTCGGGAATCGAAGCTTCATTGATTGTGTTTGTATTGGCATGTGTTGCTTCTTTTGGTGAGTCTATCGAGTACTGTGGAAAATCAGACATCGCAGAGGGGCCATCGAGCACTTCGATGGGTATTTCGCCATTTTGGGTAAAGATGATGTTTATTTTATTTTTGTTATGCTGTTTGACAAATGCATGCAGGGATTCTTTATCAAAAGGTTCACATAGGTCCATTTTGTTGCCAATAACTATATCTGCAATCGTGATTTGTTGCTTGAAAGTTTCATTTTCAATGATGTGACTTTTTTGCAAGCATCTGGCATCCACAAGAGTAATAACTTTCTGTAGCTTTATTAAACTTTGATACTGTGCTGTCGTCAGGACTTCGAGAATCTCTTTAGGGTGACCAAGCCCGGTTGGTTCGATAAGCAGTCGATCAGGATTGCGCACTTCCAGTAAGCGGTTCAATGCAATTTGCATTGATAAGCCAGCAGTACAACATATACAGCCACCAGGCACTTCGCTTATTTTGATGTTGCCATCTTTTGTATTGGCGCTGGCCAGAAGGCTGCCATCTATACCTATTTCGCCAAACTCATTAACCAGAATTGCCCAGTATTCATGCGCAGGTTTTTGACTTAATAGATGCTGTATCGCAGTGGTTTTGCCGACGCCCAGAAATCCCGTGATGATATTTGTCGGGATCGCTTGTAGTTCTTTATCCCAGTTGCTCATGCTGACAGAGTCGGGTTAGTTAGAATGACATTCCGTTTGGCATTGGTGTTGGTTGCAGAGTCTGTGGTTTAGGAAATGGCCGTAAACAATAACCAAACTTCCAATCACAGTGGCAACTTTTTCTCCGGTTTCGCCAACAATATCATGACCAAAGAATGCAGCAAGCGTCATGATCACAATGCCCGCTAGTCCATAGTAAAACAGCTGATATCTCTTGTGCTTTTTACAGCCCATTGTGAGAGCAAAAATACTGATAGGAATAACCGCCACAAGCATCCACTTATGAAAAGCTTCTTCTCCCATCGGTAAAGAGGCCAGTGTGGGAATTAAAACCAGAGCTACAGGTAACAGCAGGCAATGGATGGAACAAAGTAAGGACAGGCTGATGGCAGCTTTATCTGAAATAGCTTGTATCGACATGGCTTCAGGACCGGTGTTATTTGTCTGGCCACAATAAAGAGTGGCGTGGGTTAAATTCGGGTGGCAGATGCTACAACGTATCATTTCTGTGGTAAAGCCTATACTTGCCTTCTGCTAATGTGGCTAGCCGCCGGCAGGGCAGTAAATCCGCTTTTTTTATATGTGTATGTATGGTGCCGGGGTGTTTGATTCCGAGTCTATGCCTGTACCTGCCTGAGATCTAGGTCTTGTCGAGACAGGTATGGCAAATAGCATTTATCTCCAGTTGTGGACTGACAAGTTCAAAACCAACCTTTTTGGCATTTTTTTGCAAGGTTTCAATCAGGGATTTACTGATGCCGATTTCCTCAACGTGCTGGCATTCGCTACAAATCAGGAACTGGGGCACTTCGTGTTCATGTTTGCAAGTGATATGGGAGCAGGCTACATATTTGTTTGCCGTGCTGAGTTTGTGTACCAAACGCTCGGATTGCAGAAAATCCAGGATGCGGTATACAGACATTGCCGGAATGGACTCGTTGTATTCATTTTTGCAGAAATCGACCAGCTCGTAGGCAGATAGAGCTTTTTCAGATTTAAGCAGGCCTGAAAGAATATGTTTGCGCTTTTCAGTCAGACGAGAACCGCTTTGGGCACATTGCTGCTCTGCCGCACTCATCGCCTTGTCATACTGGTTCATTGGTTTTCCTTTGCTTGGGCAAATAACTCTGGATTTACAGATTCTGATTATAACGTTAACAGTCTTGCCAAGGCTTTATTGTATGATATGATACAACATAACATTTTTGGGTGAAGACCATTTCCCGTTGATAACTTCCGCTCCTCGCTTTTTGTGTTCCCTGAAAGGTTGAGAAGGCCCGGCTGGAGTTAGTTCTACAGAGAAGTGGTCTTATTTTTTGTCACACCGATTTTTATCGGTGGACAGCATTTTTATTTGGAGGATCTTATGAAATCTATACGGCATTTTTCTGCCATCTGCCTTGCTGGCAGTGTCTTCGTATCTTCAGCTCAAGCTGCTGATGCTGAAATCGAGCAACTGCGCGAGGAGCTTAAGGAGATGCGAGACCACTATGAGAATCGCATTGATGAGCTTGAGAACAAACTCGAAGGCAGTTCTTCTACAAGTGTTAAGGAAGAAAATCTGGATTATCAACCCAGTGTATCAGCCTCGAAAAAGAAGACGTCTGATAACTCGTTTAACCCGGCGTTCAGTGTCATTCTTGATGGGCAATTTTCATCCTATAAAAATGATCCGGAAAACTATGAGCTGCCAGGCTTTGCCCTTGGCGGTGAAGCAGGCCTTGCCGACGAAGGTTTTTCTCTCGGGCATACTGAGATTTCAGTGAGTGCGAATGCCGATGACAAGTTCTACGGTCAATTGACCTTGGCCGTTCATGATCATGAAGGTGAAACCGAACTTGAGGTAGAAGAAGCGTTCTTCGATACGCTGGGTCTGGGCCATGGTTTTACGATTCGTGGTGGTCGCTTTTTACCTGCGGTAGGTTATATCAACCAGCAGCATAATCATGCCTGGGATTTCGCCGATGCGCCGTTGGTTTATCGTGGTCTTTGGGGCGACAAGTATATTGATGATGGTGTGCGTCTGAGCTGGATCGCGCCGACAGATATATTTATGGAACTTGGTGCTGACGCACTTGCTGGTGGTAGTTATCCTGCGGGCGGTGAAGCCTCCAGTGGTTCTGGTTCCCAAGTCTACTTTGCTAATTTCGGCGGTGATATCAATGCCAGCAACAGTTGGCAAGCGGGTCTGAGCTTCCATACCGCTGATGTTGAAGACAGAGAGTCTGGCGGTCATGATCACGGTCATGGTGGTGGTGCTACAGAGGTGCCTTCATTTACCGGCGATAGCGAAACCACTGGTGTTAACTTTATTTATAAATGGGCACCGGGCGGTAACTACAAAAGCCGTCACCTGAAAATCCAGGGCGAGTACTTTATGCGTGATGAAGATGGCAATATAGAAATGGAAGGCAGTATGCCACTGGAAGAAAGTACCTTTGATGGCGATCAAAAAGGTTACTACCTGCAAGCGGTTTACCAGTTTATGCCGCAGTGGAGAACAGCGCTGCGCTACGACTCCCTTGAGAGTGATAACATGGGCTCCGATATGGATGTACTGGAAGAAGCGGGCTTAACCGATGAGGGTATTGATCCTGAGCGTTGGTCTGCAATGATCGAGTGGGTACCGAGTGAATTTAGCCGTATTCGCTTGCAGTACAACCGCGATGAGTCCTATGAAGATGCCGATGACCAGGTGTTCCTGCAATACACCCTGAGCCTGGGTGCACACGGTGCGCATAGCTACTAACGGAATACAGGAAGCTTGATAATGAATATCAGAAGCATTCTATTCATTTTGACCGGATTACTGGCTTGTACATCTGTGCAAGCCAGTAATGAAAAGCTTAATGTACTGGCCTGTGAGCCGGAATGGGCGGCATTGACTTACGCGCTCGGTGATGAGTCGTTCAAGATTTATAGTGCGACTACCTATGCACAGGATCCGCACCATATCCAGGCGCGACCAAGTCTTATCGCCAAAGCGCGCAAGGCAGATATATTGGTCTGCTCCGGTGCTGAACTGGAGGTGGGCTGGTTACCGGTGCTATTGCGCAAGAGCGGCAACCCGGATATACAGCCAGGAACACCTGGTTACTTTATGGCCACGGATTATGTTGAACTACTGGATAAACGAGATAAAGTTGATCGTTCCGAGGGAGATGTACATGGCGCGGGTAATCCGCATATCCATTTTGACCCTGAGCGTATGAAATCAGTTGCTAAAGCCCTGAGCCAGGTACTGATCGAAAAGCTGCCGGAAAAAAAATCACTCATTGAAAGTAACCTGAGTGCTTTTCTGGAATCCATTGATGAGACTGTGCTTGAGCTGGATGACGAGGTGTCACAACTCAAAGGCAAACAGCTTGTGGTTCAGCATGACAACTGGGTGTATTTATTTGAGTGGCTGGAGATCGACAAGGTGGCAGAATTAGAGCCCAAACCTGGACTTCCTCCAACAACATCTCACCTGACCTCATTGCTGGATGTCGTGAATAAGGACTCTACGGATCTTATCATCTATTCCAGTTATCAGGACCCCAAAGCGGCCAAATGGATGAGTAGCAAAACCGGTGTAGAACGGTTAGAGTTACTTTATAGCGTTAAAGAATGGGATGACAAACATGCCTTGCAGAACTTTTACAAGCATATTGTGACATCAATTAATCAGGCCATTTCATCAGTAGATAATTAATTTGGATACGACACTATTCGTGATTATTTTGCCGGCATTCTTTGCCGGCTTTTTTGTTTTGTTAAGTCATGTTCCTCTGGGTATTGAAGTCTTAAAAAGGGGCATCATCTTTATTGATATCGCCATTGCCCAGATTGCCGGCTTTGGGCTTATTCTGGCCAGTTATCTCGGCTTTGATTCCCATGGTATTGAGTTACAGATTATTGCTCTGGTAAGTGCGCTTTCCGGAGCAGCATTGTTGGGCTGGATAGAAAGCAGGGCAGGCAAGCATCAGGAAGCTATTATAGGTATTGCCTTTATCATGGCTGCCACAGGCAGTATTTTGCTACTGTCAAAGAACCCTCAAGGTGGAGAGCATTTACAAACATTGTTAACGGGGCAGATTCTTTGGGTTGAATGGTCGCAACTTGCGATTCCCGCGCTTGTTGGAATCGCGATTCTAGGCATCTGGAAGTTCAAACCGGGAGTGCTGTCTGGTGGCGCTTTTTATTACGTATTTGCGATTGCGATTACGATATCTGTGCAAGTCGTGGGAGTCTATCTGGTGTTTGCCAGTCTGATACTTCCCGCAATATCAGTATTGCAGTTGCCTCGAGCCCGGGCGGTTCTGGTTGCGCTGTTTATCGGTATCCTGGGTTATAGTGCGGGTTTGTCTTTGTCCTCAATTATTGATTTGCCAGCAGGAGCGGTTATTGTCTGGATGCTGGTTCTGGTGGCTGGGCTGGGACGTGTATTGACTGGAAAAGCGCAATAACGTTTTAAACACTATTCATCGTTCTTCTATGTTATCTTCAGGCGATGATCTACGCGGTATTTATCCTTCTTCTGTTGGCAATCTTTTTGGGCCCGAATCTGTGGGTGAGATATGTTCTGCGTAAGCACCATCGTCATTTGGACGGAATGCCCGGAACCGGCGGTGAGTTGGCTGTACATTTGCTAAAAGCCTATGAGCTTGGGCACGTCAATGTAAAAAAGACAACTAAAGACAAGGATTACTATAGCCCGGGCGAAAACTATGTCGGCTTGAGTCCGGAGGTTTACGAAGGCAAGTCATTGTCAGCGGTTGCTGTTGCAGCCCATGAAGTGGGGCATGCGATTCAATTTAACCGGAAAGAGCCGGTTAGTCTGTTGCGGGACAAATATCTCAATAAAGCACACAAGATTCAGCACTACGGTATTTATATGCTTATGGCCATGCCGGTGATTTTTGCAGTGGTCAGAGTGCCCCATGCTGCACTGGTGATGGCGGCTGTGGGTATCGTCACCATGCTGGCTTCGGTATTGATGTATGTGGCGATTTTACCTGAAGAGTGGGATGCGAGCTTTGGCAAGGCGCTGCCGATACTGGACAAAGGCGATTATGTGCCGAAGGAGTATTTGCCAGCCATTCGGCAAATACTAACGGCCTGTGCGTTAACTTATGTGGCAGGGGCATTAGCGGATATATTGCGCTTGTGGCGCTGGATCACCTTGCTTCGCTAATTTATTAATAAAGTTATGTCCCGCTGATAGTTGTAAACTCATTGAGACCACAATTGCGACGCATCTTGAGAAATTGTTTGTAAGGAGCGGGATAAAGAAAAGGACTTTGGCCATTATCATTCATATAGTAGTTATTACAGGTTCCCGACCCCCAGGAAAATTTTTTGCAATTTTCAATGACCCAGTCATTGTACTCTCGAGTTAGCTCGGGTTTTGCGTCAATTGCCAGCAAGTTTTGCTTGCGCATATCGTTTATCAGATTGACGATATTGCGTACATTCGCTTCTATTGACTTGTAATACGAAACAGATAAAACCAGTGCGTTGGGCCCAACAGCCAAAAAATAGTTGGGGAAGCCGGGTACGGCTATCCCCTTGTATGCCTCCGGCGCCTTGTTCATTTCTGTGGCCAGGTTAAGACCCCTGGAGCCGTTAATCTCAATTCTGTCGAAGTCGAGAACCTGGTATCCCGTACAGTAAATAATGATGTCGGCCTCTAAAAACTCATCGTTGCTTGTCACAACGCCGTTTGGCTTAATGGCTTTTGCTCCCATATGCTTCAGAGTCACATTGGGACGAGTGAGCGCAGGATAATAATCGTCTGAAACCAGCGGTCGTTTACAGCCATAACGGCTGTCCGGTGTGACTGCTTTTTTCAGTTCAGGATCCTCAATGGTTTCGTCGATAAACTTTCGGCCCAAATTTTCAAACGTACGCATGGTCCGACTTTCGTTACTAACGGCGTGATAAACAACATTCATTAGTACGCCCTGAATTGATCTCAGAGCTCTCATGAGTAGTGGGAAGCGATTAAATAGTTTGATGGTTCTTTGTGAGTAGGACTTGTTGTTGCGCGGTAATATCCAGTTAGCGGATCGTTGCAAGATGGTGAGTTGCTTAACCTCTTTGGCAATTTCTGGCACGATCTGGACTGCCGCCGCCGCTGAGCCTATCACAATAACGTTTTTATCTTTTAAATTGACATCATGGTTCCAATGCGTGCTGTGCCAACTGGGGCCTTCAAACACATCTGATCCATCGGGTTGCAAACCCTCAAGATTTGGAAATAGAGGCGTATGTTGATTACCCATGGCATTAATCACAAAGTCAAAGTCTTCTTCTACAGGCTTATCCGAGCTGTTGGTGATTGTCAATCGCCACTGGTAGTTAGCTTGTAGGTTTGCCGCTGTAATGCGCCGGTTATATTGGATAAATGGTTCAACGCCAAATTCATTGGCACAGCGTTGCAGGTAGGCCTCTATTTCCTTTTGGGATACAAAAGCTGATGTCCAGTTCGGATTAGGTGCATAGGAAAAAGTATAGGAGTGTGCCCAGACATCACAGGCAAGCCCCGGGTAAGTCTGTATATGCCAGGTGCCGCCTGCGGCTTTTTCTTTTTCAAAAATTGTGAAATTTGTAAAGCCCTGTTTAAGCAGCTCAACACCGGCAGCAATACCGGTAGGGCCGGCACCAATAACAGCAATACGAGGGTTGGAAGAGGCATTCATGCGAACTTAACTTATCAATATATTCCAGGCAAAGACATTGTGATATGGACTTATTTTTATTTTATGGAATGGCTGAAAATACTATTTCCTTTTTAACTCCAGGGTTAAGCTGTTTTAATGACTTGCTAGCGTGCTTGGCAAAATAAAGATATGGCAGCAGGAAAACCTGCTGCCATGGACGTGTAAACATGTAGGCGTGTAAATAAAAATACGATCAGGTCAGATCAAAGCGATCTGCATTCATGACCTTGACCCAGGTGTTAACAAAGTCAGTAACAAATTTGTCCTTGTTGTCATCCTGGGCATAGATTTCTGAAAGTGCTCGCAGTTGTGAGTTGGAACCAAACACCAGATCTGCCCGGGTTGCACTCCATTTCTCCTTACCGGTTGCTCGGTCGATACCTGCGAAGGCTTCCGATGATTCCGAAACCTGTTTCCACTCGATATCCATATCACACAGATTGACAAAGAAATCATTGGTTAATGCACCAGGCTTGTCAGTCAAAACGCCGTGCTGTGAGTTGTCGTAATTTGCATTAAGTACGCGCAATCCGCCAACCAGAACAGTCATTTCAGGTGCAGACAGGCCCAGCAACTGCGCCTTGTCAATGAGCAACTCTTCTGCGGATACGCTATAGCGACCTTTTGCATAGTTGCGGAAACCATCGGCAATAGGCTCCAGTACCGCAAACGAGCTTGCATCAGTGTGTTCTTCCGTCGCATCACCACGGCCAGCAGTGAACGGGACTTTAATGTCATGACCGGCATCTTTGGCCGCTTGTTCAATAGCTGCGCTGCCACCAAGAATAATCAGGTCCGCGATGGATACCGGTTTGGCAAAGTTGTTCTGGATATCCTCAAGCACCTTCAAAACTTTCTGTAACTGCTCAGGGTGGTTTACCTGCCAGTCTTTTTGTGGCGCGAGGCGAATGCGTGCACCGTTGGCGCCACCGCGCATGTCAGAACCGCGATACGTAGACGCAGAAGACCAAGCGGTATAAACCAATTCGGATACATTTAAACCTGAATTGAGTATTTGGCCTTTCAGTTCAGCAATATCACCCTCAGCTAATGGGTTGTCGTTTGTAGGCACAGGATCCTGCCAGATCAATTCCTCGTCGGGAACATCGTTACCAAGATAGCGACATCTTGGCCCCATATCTCGGTGAGTCAGTTTGAACCAGGCGCGAGCAAAGGCATCAGCAAACTCATCAGGGTTTTCATGAAAGCGCTTTGAAATGCGTTTATAAGCGGGATCCATGCGCATAGCCATATCGGCAGTAGTCATAATGGTTGTAACCTTGCTGGTATTATCGTGCGCGGCGGGTGCCATATGCTCTTCATCCACATCAACAGGAACCCACTGATGTGCACCTGCCGGGCTTTTGGATAATTCCCACTCATAGCCAAACAGCATGTCAAAGTAGCCGTTATCCCACTGGGTTGGGTTCGGTGTCCAGGCGCCTTCAATGCCACTGGTGATGGTGTCATCTCCCTTGCCGGACTTGTAACTGTTTTTCCAGCCAAAGCCCTGCTCTTCGATAGACGCAGCTTCCGGTTCAGGACCGACGTTTGCAGCATCACCGGCGCCATGGGCTTTACCGAAGGTATGACCGCCAGCTACGAGCGCCACGGTTTCTTCGTCGTCCATTGCCATACGGGCAAAGGTTTCGCGAATATCTCTGGCTGAGGCGAGAGGATCTGGATCACCATTAGGGCCTTCAGGGTTTACATAAATTAAACCCATCTGCACAGCGGCTAGCGGACTTTCCAGCTCGCGATTTCCGGAATAACGCTCATCACCAAGCCATTCCGATTCTGCTCCCCAGTAGACGTCTTCTTCCGGCTCCCAGATATCTTCCCGGCCACCACCAAAACCAAACGGTTTAAGCCCCATGGATTCAATGGCGACATTACCGGCAAGGATGAACAGGTCGGCCCAGGAAATGCTGTTGCCGTATTTCTTCTTTACTGGCCATAACAGACGTCGTGCTTTGTCCAGATTGCCGTTGTCAGGCCAGCTATTTAGCGGTGCAAAGCGCTGGTTTCCCGTATTCGCACCGCCGCGGCCATCGGCAGTTCGATAAGTTCCGGCAGCGTGCCAGGCCATACGGATCATGAAAGGCCCGTAGTGGCCATAGTCTGCGGGCCACCAGTCTTTGGAGTCTGTCATGACATCCTCAAGATCTTTTTTGACACCATCCAGATCAAGCGCTTTAAAGGCTTCGGCATAGTTAAAGCCGTCATCCATCGGGTCTGAGAGGTTGCTGTGCTGGTGAAGAATTTTCAGATTCAGTTGGTTAGGCCACCAGTCCTGATTTTTGCTGCGGCTATCTCCCGTCTGCGTGTTGCTGCCGTGCATAAAAGGGCATTTGCCTGTGCCAGTGTCATTGCTCATAGTAAAAATCTCCCGTTTCCAGATTAAAAAATACAGGCCCTGGGCCTCGTAACGTTTACATCTCAGTGATATGTGATGAATATAGGCAAGTATTTATGTTCGGTAAATTGGAATAAATTGATTTTTATCTTCTATTAAATAGAATATAAGGTGGTGGAGATACGGTAACCTGGAGGAGACCATGATTTCGTTGAAACAGTTGCAGTACGCATTGGCGGTTGAAAAGACACTGCATTTCAAGAAGGCGTCTGAGTTGTGTCATATCAGCCAGTCCGCGCTGAGTACCGCTTTGACAGAGCTGGAGAAACAACTCGGGCTACAGATATTTGAACGCGACAATAAAAAAGTACTGATTACACCTGTTGGCAAGGAAGTACTGGCGCGAGCTCAAAAAATTATCCTGCACGTTGAAGATCTGGAACAGTTGACAGATAGCCAAAAGGAGCCCCTTGGCTTTCCGATTACCCTGGGCATCATTCCGACTATTGCACCTTATTTGCTACCGGTTATTTTTCCGGATTTGAATAAGAAGTATCCCAACGCAAGAGTTACTGTTGTCGAAGAGCAGTCCCATGTTTTAGTAGATATGGTGAAGAGCGGAGAGATAGACACGGCAATTCTGGCCCTGCCTTTTCCCTGCGAAGGGCTATTGAGTATGGAATTCTGGCAAGAGGATTTTTATTGGGTCACGCTGGCAGGCAACAAGTTCTCCCAACAAGCAGGAATTAGCAGCAAGGATATTATTGATGGCGATTTAATGTTGCTGAAAGATGGGCACTGCCTGAAAGATCATGCAATTGAAGCGTGCAAATTTTCAGACCTGGAGGCCAATCACGGTTTTGGTGCAACCAGCTTAACAACACTGATACAGATGGTTTCCGGAGGGTTAGGCAGTACTATTATTCCGGATATGGCGAGAAAGCAACTCCTTGGCAATAGTAAGAAGCTGTCAGCTATTCACCTGAATGAACCTGGCCCACATCGACGTATTGCGTTTATTCTTCGACCGAACTATACCCGAATGTCGAGTATTGAAGCGCTGATCGAAATCTGTAAAGACTCTTTGAGCAAAAGCAGAAAAAGTTAGCTGTATTTCTAGCTGTAGTTCTAGCTGTAGTTCTAGCTATAGGAATAGGTTCCCCTGATCGGATAGTTATTCTCAGGATCACGAATCCACTGTAACCCGGATAACAGCGTATCAACTTCCGGCCTTGCAAACGGATTGTTTGATAAATCAACGACTTGTACGTTGCCATCCTGATTAACAACAAATATGCCTGGCTCCGGGAAATTATGATCCGTTTCCTTTTCTGATCGAGGAATGGAGATGTATAAACCAAGCTCCTGCATCTGCTCAACAGTTAAACCGTAGTACAGGGGGAAGGTGACATTGAGCTTTTTCAAATGGCTTTCCAGTTGTTCCTTACTGTCACCGGAAACGGCAATGAGGTCAATGTTGATATCTTTAAGGCCCTGTTTAATCTCTTCTATCTTGTTCAGGTAGCGAGTACACATTGGGCAATGGCGCCCACGATAGACGATGACCATTTGCCAGTCAGTGCCTGCAGCAGGTTTCCCTAACACGACATTGTCTCCCGCAAGGTTTTTAACGGAAATGTTGGGAAAGGCTGCGCCAGCTTCAATTTTTACCGTTGTCATAACTATTACCTCACTAAATGATTGTTGAGATGTTGTTCAAACCGCTGAAGATCATTCTCTACATCCGGGTTCTTCATAACATCATTACTCATAAACGTGGTGACGGGTTCCATACCGAAAAATCTGAAATTCATATGCATCGGGAAGAACAGGTCATCCACACCCTTGCCTTGAAAAAGAAATTGCTCGCTGTCATCAAACGCTTCTTTGGGTGCATTGAAGGTTAGCGACAGCATATATTGTTTCCCACTCAATGTGCCGCCAGAGCCATATTGTTTGCTGGTATCTGACCGGGTTCTGCCGTCACCGTCGCACAGTTGCCCGGACATCCCGGCGGTATAAATCTCGTCCATATATTTCTTGAAGGGCCAGGGTACACCCATCCAGTTAACCGGAGACTGCAGTAGAATAAAGTCAGCCCATTGGTGGTTTTCCAGTTCTTTCTCAACTTCATAACCATCATCAATTCTGGTGAGCCTGATTTGATGACCTTTAGCCTCCAATACCTCAATCGCTTTATCGACAAAGGCCTGGTTGAGTTTCCCTTCGGCGAAGGGGTAGTGGTGATGGGCGTTGATAATGAAAACGTTCATATTAAGTCTCGCCGGTTGCATAAACGGCTCTAAACAAAGTGGGGTAATGATGGTAAAATAAGAAACCAATGTCAACCAGTATACTTTTAGTAACCTTAATAGCGAGTAGCAGATAACGGGTATGGAGAGCAAAATCAACATCGACTCAAAAGGCCGAAAAATCGTCGAGCAACCCTGTAATGAGCCTTGCCCGATAGAGCGGGGCATGCGCATTATCGGGGGCAAATGGAAAGGCTCGATTCTGTGGCATTTGAAAGATGAGCCGGTACGTTTCAATGATTTAGCCAGGCAGTTGGGTGGGGCCAGCAAGAAGATGGTGGACCAACGGCTCAAGGAAATGGAAGCGAATGGTCTGGTAAAAAGAGAAGTGATCAGTACACGGCCTATTGCAGTGACCTATGAAATCACTGACTTCGGTAAAACTGCTTTGGGTATTCTGGAAGAACTAAAAGACTGGGCTGAGCAAAATGAGTTATAACTGCCAGCCGGTATAAAATTAAACTATTGGTGTTTTTGTGCGCTGCGTTTAACAGAACCTGGGCTGGTTCCGGTAATTTTCTTATAGGCCTTGCTAAAAGAAGCTTCCGAATCGTATCCACAGAGTTCCGCAATCTGCATGATGGATTTCTCATCTTTCTTTAACATTCGGGTTGCCTCTTGCATACGCCAATAACTCAGATACTGCATAGCAGGCATGCCGACCAGCTGATTGAACTTTTGCGAGAATGAAGAGCGTCCCATGGCACACTCTTTTGCGAGGCTTTCCAGCGTCCATTTCTTTTCCGGATGGCGATGAATACTATTTAGTGCAGGGCCAATCTGCTTGTCGAATAAGCCTGCGATAAGACCTGAATCCACTGAGCCGGAAGTAATTTGCTGCCTTAAAATATGAATGAACAATAAATAGGCCAATTGATTAATAATCACATAATAGCCCTGTTGCTCCTGTTGTAACTCTGCAACCATGAGTTGAATGATCTGTGTGATAGCAGGCTCGGTGCTGAGTTCCTGCAAACTTAAAACAATGGCAGCGGGAAGCGTATCCAATAAAGGCAACGCAGCCTTGTCTTTAAATTCAAAAAAACCACAAACCATATTGGTGACAGGGCTGCCATCATCAACCATCTCGACATTGATCGTTTCTTCGGGGGGGGCCTGATCCGAGTTCGTCACTATATGCGGGGAATCATGGGGAAATAAAATCAGATCGCCCGTGGACAGGCGTTGCGGTTCAGCATCTTCGAAATGTAGCCAGGCTTGTCCCTGGCCAATGAGGTGGAAAGGCATGCGTCGACTGCCCGACGTATCGACAGCCCAGACTCCACAGAATGTACCGCTGACGTAGACTTCGGCGTGTAATTCCAGCTTTTCCAGAATCAGGCTCAGCGAATCGGGAGTATCCAGATACATATCTAAAACCAATAAATTTTGGACGAATAGACAAATTTTATGGATTTTTAGATATTAATCAACCGCTACAGAGCGGATAAGATCACACCTATTGATCAAATAGATAATCGAGGAGAGCTACCATGACTGATGTTGTCATTTACACAAAATCATACTGTCCGTACTGCAAAGCTGCGAAGGCGCTATTAACTTGCAAAGGTCTCGAGTTCGAGGAAATCGAAGTGGCGGATGATCCCGAGGCATTACAGGAAATGATTACACGTAGTGGCGGGCGCAGGACGGTTCCACAAATATTTTTTGGAGACGTACACATTGGCGGCCATAGTGATTTATTAAATTACTACTGGTATGAAAATCCTACACCCAATACGAATACCTGCAATCATGTGTCGCCCTATCTTTAATTAAGGTCTGATCGTATCCGCTTCTGGTCTGCGCAGTTGCTGTGTTGGATCGGGGCGGGATGGTCAGCGAATATTCCTGGAGATCGTTTAAGCCGCTAACTTGCGTCGGGCTTTTGCACGCTGGCCATTACCAGTCCTTTTTCTATCCACATGTTTACTTTGTAGCCTCTGGAATAGATGACTCGAGGTTTTTCGCCTTTTTCATGGACAGGTAAAAAATTGAATTTTCTGGAGTCGTAGTTTGTTTCAAATAGCGTAACCAGTTGTCCGTTATCGTCGAGGTAGCGCAATTGTGCAGCAGGGGAGCCCTGAATGCTGCAGTATCGACCACCGATAAGCGTGAGAGAACCTGCGGAGAGATAATCGGATTGCAGGGGAGAGAATTCCAGTTCTGAAAAGTAATCTGCTACTTGAGAGAAGTTATTACCGCTAACTTCCATGGGTTTTAACTTGTTGTGGTTGTAGCTGACTTCGCTGGCAATCTCGGCTGAAAGCTGATGTTGATGGAATTCCCGAAAACCGAAGCTGATAACAACCAGTAACATCAGCACGGCTACAGCGGAAATACTTTTATATCTTTGTAAAAATGAGGTTTGAGTAACTGGCTTGCGAGAGCGCAACATGACCTTGCCCAGCTGATCAGCTTGGGCGTCAGATAAATTAAAGTCGTCAAAATGCTGCTTTACCTGATTGGATAGCATATCTTTATCTGAGATGGTATTCATGATTCCAGACCTCCAGCGTTATCATCGTGTTGTGTGTCTGACATTTCGTTGCGTACTTTCTTCTTAATACGATGTACTCTGGATAAAATAACACCCCGGCTAGAGTCGGTTTCGTCAGCAATTTCCTGGGCTGTATATCCTTCTATGAAAAACAGGAATAACAATTCCCGCTCTTCTATATTCATTATCGACCAACACTGCTGAAACGAATATTTTGTGATTTGGATATCTTCAAAGCCTGACTCGGAAATATCTATAACATCAGATTCGTTTAACCCGTCAATATCCTCATGAATATACCTTGTGTCTTTTCTTATCTTGTCGATATACATATTTCTGATACAGGTTCTTGCATACCCCATTGGGTTGTTAACCTGATTAATAGTGATCATGCGTTCCAGAGCAGCATGGGTCAGATCAAAGGCATCATCTCTGTTTCCACAAAGCGCTACGGCATATTGGTAGAGCCGGTTTAGCTGATCTTTTGAAAAATTGAGTTCCATAAAGCCTCAAAGAGATTGTGAAGAGGTAACTAATACGACTTGTGGGCGTCCATTATCACAGGTAATTTTGACAGATTGACTGTCTGCCAGTTCAAAATTATCTTGTGCTCCCTGCGCCAGCCAATGGTAGAGATCAAGGATATTGTAGCGGGAGTCAATCCGGGTGATATTGTCATGGATGTGGTTGGGATCGGCATAGTAAGCGTTGTGAAGTGCTGATTCTATCTGCATTAAATCCACAGCGTAGGGTACTTCGGATAAGATGCCCTCTCCACTACATAATGGTTTCACGAAATCGGGTAAATCCAGACCATAAAGATTTAAATCGTTATGCTGCAAGGGATGGTGATATATATACTGCTGCAGGATGTTTTGAAAGCCGCTATCGCCAATCAGTCGCTGCGAGAGCGGATAGATTGATCGAACGGCACTTATTAAAGCGCTGTGGTTGTTAATCTGATAAACGCGCAGGCCGTTGTTAACAGTGACTGGCAGATTTTCCTTCAAGTGCCTGGCAAGGTTGTCAGGTGACTTGTTATACAAATCATAAAACCCCTTTTGTATTGTCATCAGGCTCATGCGGCTTTCCTGTGGTTGTCGATCAGATGCTGTGCTTTGTTGACCTCGCCGAGTAAAACGTCGAGTTCTGGAAGATCGTGATCCCACTCAATAAGCGTGGCAACCGGGCCAGTCAATGACAATGCTTCCTGATATAGCTCCCAAACCTCGTCAGCAACACAGTGGTTATGTGCGTCGATGACAAAACCTTCTTTTTGTTCAAAGCCTGCCAGATGAATTTCCTGTATATGTTTTGCGGGTATGGACTGCAACGTCTCTTTTGCATCTCGCCCCAGGTTTATTTGATTGACATACAGGTTATTGACATCCAGCAGCAGACCGCATCCAGTGCGTTCCGCCAACTCAGTGAGAAAGCGGGCTTCGGATATCTCACTTTCTGCAAAATCAATGTAAGCTGATATATTCTCAATTAACATCTGCCTGCCCAGATAATCCTGGACCTGGTTGATGCGTGATGACAAATGATCCAGTGCTTCCTCTGTGTAGGGCAAGGGAAGCAAGTCGGGAATAAACTGCGTTGAGTTGTTTTCAGTGTCTAGCCAGGAAAAACTCAGGTGCTCCGAGTAAACCAGTGCATCGCAGGCATCGAGTGTTTTTTTCACTGACGCCAGATAGCCCATGTCAAGAGGTTGTAACGCGCCGAGGCTGAGTCCTACACCGTGTGCGGCTAACGGGTAGCGTTCAGCAAGTGCGGCTAACATTTTTTGCGGTATTGCCCCTGCATAAAGCCAGTTGTCCAGCAATAATTCCAGCCACAAACCTTCGACAGGATGGTCAAGCAATGCAGGTACATGGGGCACTCTGACCCCAAGTCCCGCATGCTTGAAATTGGCTAAAGATGTATTCACTACTTGGCAGGCTTGATCTTGGCGACAACGCCACCAGTGATTTTTTCACAGGTTCCTTCTGGAACATAGACCCATTCAATATCCAGGTTGTCCTGTTTGGCCTGTCCCGCACAGCCGTGAGAGCCATCCAGAGCGCCGCAATCATTTTGTCCTGCTTTTGCAATTCCGGCACATTTCTCCCAGTTTTTGGGCTGATCCGGAACGGCATGAGAGCCAGTAGAGATCAGGGTTCCGCCAGCCAGCAGGCTGACTGCTGCAATTTTGGTCAGTGACTTATTCATTCATAAACTCCTCAGGTAGTTAACAGACGCCCGATATGGGCGCCTTAATAGATAAGACGATTTGCAGAGTGATTTGATTGTACGATGTTCTAAAAAATTCCGATTTTTTGCGGGGGAGTGTTTGCTGGTTCTCATTCTGACCTCGCTATGCTTATAAGTCAGCCCTGGTGATTGTGCCTGGGCAGTGGCCCGGGTAGAATCGTGCGCAAACAGGAGTTAAATCAAGGACTAATTGCAGTTTATGCTGAGAATGAAGCCCGTAAACAACAGACGAGAATTGAAACGGCGGGCAGTAACAGGAAAGTACTTTATCCCATGGGTTTTCAGGGCTTTTTCAGGGCTCGTTCTGTTCTGCGCTTCTTTGCACCTGCAGGCTGTTGTGGTTTGCGGCGATGCCTATGAATGCCAAGGCTTGGTTGGCACGGATACTGAATATGGGTGTCTGGGTGAAAGCAGCTGTCGCGATGCAAACCTGACAGCCACCAACTTTGAGGTTGGCTGTTTTGGCAAAAATGCCTGCCGTGATGCAACACTGACCAGTACGATCAGCTATGTGCAGTGCGACGGAGAATCTGCCTGTTCTCGTGCAACGATTAATGCCAGCTCCTATACTTACTGCCGTGCCGATTACGGCTGTTATGATGCCAATATAACGACAGACGCAAATTTATACTGTAGTGGCTATTATAGTTGTGCTAATGCCGATGTTACTTCCGATGAGTTGAGCGGTTCATCCGCTGCTTACTGTGAAGGTATGTACGGTTGTTACAACAGCATTTTTAATGTTAATCCTAACGGAGATCAATATTCCCTGGAATGCGAAGGTGCATTTGGCTGTTTTCGCTCTATTCTGAATGTTGTATCCGGTACAACGACCTCTCTGGATTGTCGCAATGCCCACTATGGCTGTCGTGAGCTATCTGTGGTCGGTGATCTTGTAGACACTACATTTAACCTCTATTGCGCTGGAGACGTGGATGTAGGTGGTTCTGTTGATACTGAAGCTTGCTTGAATATGGTCATTAATATCGACGATGGCCGTGGTATGAATTTTAGTGCTGACTCCGGCCTTGGAGATTATACGGTTTATGCAGAGAAAATTAATAATGCGACGGTAGTTACAGGCACTACCACAGGCCAATTCACCTTTGGCTATTATGATTATGACGGCGATGGTATGCCGGATACGCAATTTTCCTGCGGTGCCACAATGGCAGACTGTACCTTGCTTGGTTACACGATTGATTCAGACGATGATAATGATGGTGTGAACGACGCGGTTGATGCCTGTCATGATGACAGTGGTATTGGTGGTACGACCGTCGGTGGTCAGCTTGGAACCGGTTCGGGTCATATTAATGGTGACCTTGATGGCAACGGTTGTGATGATGTCACGGAGGACGGCGGTGCATAGATTCAAACCTTTACTTAAGGCAATTTGCCAGTGCTTCTTATTATTTTTTCTGGGTGGTATTTCTGCTCAGGTTTATGCGGTAACCACTTGTGATCAGACCAGTGAGTGTGCATATCAAGCTATCTCTGACACAGAGTATATTCGCTGTTCCGGGTCAACCTCGTGCCGCGGTGCGACCAGCATACAGTCCACGAATAGCTATATCGTCTGTAGTGGCTCAAATGCCTGCTACGATGCCGCTTACATCTATACAGGCAGTCATATCTATTGTGATGGTTATAGCAGCTGTCGGCTGGCTGGCAATCTTGTGGCTAATTCCTCAGCCTATTGCACAGGTATGTACGGCTGTTATGACAATAACTTAATACAGGCCAATACCAATATTTACTGCCAGGGCTACTATGGTTGTGCCTATGCTGATTTGATAAGAATCAGCGATGATATTGGCAGTATTTATTGTGATGGTGTTTATGCTTGCCGGAATTCGTTAATTGATCTCAGTACAACCAATGAGCGATTGTACTGCCGTGGTGAATATGGGTGTTACAGCGCAAATGTGACGCTGAGTATTCTGGAAGGGCAGACAGCCTATCTCTATTGTGAGGGAAGCTCCAGCTGTCGCTATATGACCATTGATGCCACCATCAAAGGCGCGACACTTAATATTATATGCTATGAGCAGAACTGCGATAATCTGGTGGTGAATGTAGCCGATGGCCGCGATGTGACTGTTAATCTGTATTCAGATAATACAGGCTCTACGGTAACCTTTACGCAAATTAATAATAATAGCCAGCTGGCGGGTAGTACGCCTGTGACGCTCGAATTTGGCTATTACGATTTTGATGGTGATGGCAAACCGGATATGCAATTTGGCTGCACCTCAGATTTTCTCGATTGCACACTGGCTGAAAATGGTGGCTATACCATTGACGATGACGCAGATGCAGATGGTGTGCTTGATCATCTTGAATTGTGTCACGATACTTCCGGGGCTGGCGGTTCTACCGTGGGCATATTAGGTGACGGCAGTACGTTACCTGGGGGTGATTACGATAGTGATGGTTGTGATGACACAGCAGAAGATGGCGACGATGACGGGGATGGTGTACAGGATGTGGTAGATCAGGACCCCTTGAATGGCGCGAATACAACAGAACTGGATATGCCACTGGATGGCACCTACCAGGGTCTTAATCTGGAAAAACAGCAATCGGGGTCGGAGTAGCTTTTAAAGGTGTATCTCCAGTGATTCAAGTAGATCTTCCATAGCTAGCACCAGCCCTTTGCATTTTCCGGTGTCCAGTGCGTCAGGGTGTGGTTGCGATAGCTCGCCGATATCATTATCAAAGTACTCGCCGGAAGCTTGGGAAAATTCGTCACTGAGCCCGGTGCGCACTAAAATATCAGCCCCGATATTAATATCCTTGCCTTCCACACCAAATCCTTCCTTGACCATTTTGCTTGCCAGTAGTGAACCCGGGTTGACTGTAAGGATGGCAGGCCCTGAGTCCCCCAGTGAGTAGGCCAGATGTTTTGACCACATGGTAATCGCCAGTTTGCTTTGACCATAAGCGGAAAATTGTTCCTTGAGCTGGCGTTTGCCTGCCATTACATCGAGGTCGACGGATTCCTGTGCGGCGGAAGACAGATTGATAACTCGCCCGGTGTTATCCATAAGTGGCAAAAGTTGTTTTGTCAGCAGATATGGTGCGAGGGTATTAACCACGAAGCGCACATCAAGATTGTTATTGGTTAAGGGCGAGTCAGTCTTGTAGACGCCAGCATTGTTAATCAGTACATCAAGATGTTGGTACTTTTCAGTAATTTCTGTTGCGAGTTTTTCTACTTCGGAAAAATTGGATAAGTCCGCCTGAAAACTCTCGACACTGCCGCTATTCGATACTGCCAGTTTCCCTTTAACTGTATTTAATTTTTCCGGATTGCGGCCATGAATCAATACATGATGCCCCAGGTTAATGAGTTTTTCAGCGGTTATCAGGCCGATGCCATCAGTTGCTCCGGTTAGCAAAATAGTTTTAGACATGAAAAATTCCTCTGAATAGGCCGGGGTAGCATAAGTATTATTGCAAATAGCATCCCGGAGTTTATCACTATATTTTGTGTATTCATTCAAAGGGCGCGTATACTCCTGTCATTCCCTGACAATATCCGAGTTATGAATAAAGTACGACAAATACTATGGGAAAGTGAACTGACGGGCATCAGTGAAAAACATCGCTGGTTGGTCAACGGTTTTGTGGTGCTGTTTATTGGCATTATCAGCTATCACTTTATTGCTGCGCTGCACGTGATGGTTTTTCTCGGTCCGGGTTTAGGGGAAAAGGAATCCTATGAATTCGCCAATGTTCTGATATTTGACCGTTTGGCATTAGATGCTCCACTTGTTGTATGGCTTCTTGCCGCTATGCTGACCATCGTTATCTTTTTTCGCCTCTATGTGATGCTGGTAAGCTACTTTGGCTATGAAAAGGCTTTTGGGGAAAAGTTTCCCGCACATATTATTCCAGTGTTCATGCTTATCAATACCGTTGGCGTTATGTGTATTCCGCTGTGTTTTGCGCTATTTGGTGCAATAGCTATTGCACTAGGTTATGACTTTGAAAGTGGCTGGGCATTTCTGGAAAATACTGTTTCTGCTTTACATCAGTGGGTAATGACAAATATACCTACCTTGGTTGAAATGCCTGCTGTGCTTGCCGTGTTTTCCGTATACATGGTGGCAGGCTTTGCACACTACTGGTTTCATCGGCTTGGGCACGAGTTCCGTGCACTGTGGTTGCTGTTTCACCGTCATCACCACATGTCACCTAATTTAACGCAGATGTCGACAGCGGTGGTTTTCTTTGCGTTTCCACTGTTTATCCTGTTTTTTATTCCCTATACCCTGGTTTTCGCCAGTATTAGTAAACTGTTTTATGCCGAGCCGCTATATGTAGAGATATTTATTTTTAACCTGTTTGTGATGATGTCGGAAATATTTGGTCACTCCGATGTGTTTTATAACAAGGTGAAAAATAACAAGTTGGTGAGATGGGCCGGAATGTTTTTTGGTAATGGTATTTACCATTACATGCACCACTCTGCGAGGGACGAAGATGCGGTGATTATTGGCAGCTTCAACAAGGGCAAGGATCGCAAGGTCAATATGATCAATATGGGAGGCGGTTTCTTTTTTTTCTGGGATAAAGTATTTGGCACCTTTAAAACCGTTAGCGAAGAGAAGCCGGACGTAGGGCTGATTGGCAGGCCTGAATTACATATGAACCCGGTCAGGCTGGCGTTCTCCGGTATTGCGCAATTGATCTATGAATTGCGCATGAATAAAGATTTTCTCACCAGGCTGAAAATCCTGTTTGGCCCCTCGGAATATAATCCGCCGATCAGCAAGGACTACGCAATCAAATAAGCATGGGCTGTGCTTAATTCTCCTGCATCCCTTCAATTCTGTTAGTATGCACTGCAATCGTGGTCTGACCTTGAAGTCGAAATAATTGCAAAGGTAAAGTTTTATGGCATCAATATTTAGTTATATGAAAAGGGAAAATAGAGATATCAGTGCGAACATGTACCGAATGAAAACATCATTTACTGGTATCAAGCGTTTGGTCACGTTGCCGGAAGAAGATAAGCAGGGCTGTATTGATGCCTATAAGTTTTTTCAAAATATGCAGGCCGGTGAGGAAACAACCACAGAAGAAGAAACGAAAGCTGTCGCCGCTTACTATAAGGTTTTAAATAATATGCTGTCGGTATTTGATCTGGAGAAGCTCTATATACCACCGCAGCTCGATGAAAATGAAGGTTTGTATGGTAACCAGTTGTTATGTGAGCAGGCTGTTTTTAAGGAGCTAAATCTGCAAGATCCGGAGAATTCACATCTGCTCGACATGGGGTGTGGTCGAGGTCGGATTGCCCACTATATGGCTACCCTGAGTGGTGGGCAGGTTTCGGGCTATAACATTGATCCTAACCAGATAGAGAATGCTATCGAGTGGGCGGATCGTTGTAATATGAGTGATCGACTTCACTTTAAAGTCGGTAATCATCATGAACCGCTGGATTATGACTCGGAAACCTTTGATGGCTGTTTCTCTATTCAGGCGGTATGGCCATTCTTCAAGAAAGAAGAACTCTACGACCACGCACAGGAAATGTACCGTGTTTTAAAGCCAGGGGCACGTTACTCTTGCTCGGAGTATCTATTGTCTCCCTATTTTGACTGGAATAACGAAGAGCACGTAGCTTTGCACAAATCCTACCTTCCGACCCTGGCTGCAACACAATCGATGTACCCCGCTGATGTCTGTGCTGCACTTGAGAAAGCAGGGTTTAAAATTATCCTTTCCGAACCTTCCAAAAGTGAGGCCTGGCCAATCTGCGAACAAAAGCGCGACATGATTAAACTGGCTCGCAAGGCGATCAGGGGGCTTGAAAAAGTTCGGCTCATGCCGCCCTGGGTAGAAGAGTCACTGGATTTATTACAAAAGGGCGGTGAATCATGGACAGAGGCAGAAAAAGCTAAAATTGCCGATCTGAACTGGCGTATTGTTGCAGAGAAGCCTGTCTGAAGGATGGGGCGGAGTAGTTGGTAGCAGAGTTATGGGCAGTGATGGATTTCTATTTGTCTATGGAACCTTGCGTACAATAGAAGGCCACCCCATGCATAATTATTTACGCGCCCACTGCGATTTTTTGGGGGCTGCTTCCATAGCGGGTATCAAAATTGATCTCGGTGGATACCCGGGATTATTGCCTTCCGGTGATCCGGATCAACGGGTGGAGGGGGAGCTATACCGCATCCATGACGGTGCCAGCGAAGAGTTATTTGAGGCGCTGGATCGCTATGAAGGGTGTAGTGAGGATGATCCTGAGCCTCATGAATATTTTCGCCACCGTCAGGATGTTATTCTGTCGGCGGATCATCAGATTTATGAAGCCTGGGTTTATCTCTACAACGGTTAGTGCGCCGCTAAAAAATAACTACTTTTTCAGCTTTTGCTCGCGCAATTTATCCCGATACTTGGCTCTTGCGAGTTCTTGCATGTCGGCTACCGTATCTCTCTCATCAATAATTTCTCGACCCAACAGGGTCTCTATCGCGTCTTCCAGTGAGACCACTCCGGTGGTTTGACCAAATTGGTCTTCAACCAGAAACAGGTGGGCCTTTTGTTTGATAAACATGTCGAGCAACTGCTGCACCGGCAGTTTTTCTGAAACCCGGTCTATGGGCTTGGCAAAGTCCCTGATCGGTGAAGCGCCGTATCCGTTGCGCTCGGCATCAAATAAATCAGCCCGGATGACCTTGCCGGTAATGTCATCAATTCCTGAGCCATAGATGGGGATGCGAGTAAATTGTCGGGTTTGCTCATCGTTTAGTGCGTCGGTAACACTGAGCGTTTCCTTGAGCGTATGGGTGACGGTGCGCGGTGTGAGTATCTCTTCGGTGGTAATTTCGCGCAGGTGTAGCAGGTTAGATAGATACTGGTTTTCCTGATCAAAAATTGTGCCTTCTTTGTGGCCCAGCGAAGCGAAAGCAAGAATTTCTTCCCGGGTGACTTCCTTGTTCTCCTTGTTGCTGAACAGTCGGGTCAGGCGAGTTGATACCCAGACGAGGGGATAGACAAATTTAACGAGCCAGGAGATCGTGAACGCAGCCGGCGTCGCGAGTTGTTTCCAGAAGGTTGCGCCAAGCGTTTTGGGGATGATTTCAGAAAAATACAAAATCGCCAGTGTTAATAATATTGCGATCAGGGTTTCCCACTGTGGGCCAAATACCTGCATCGCCTGGGAGCCGACACCCGCAGCGCCCATGGTGTGGGCAAAGGTATTGAGAATCAGAATTGCGGACAGCGACTCATCAAGTTTTTCGGTGACCCGGGTTAGTGCCTTGCCGCGGCGCGGTTGTTCAAGGCGAACCTGCTCGGTGTAGCTCGGCGTCAGGGATAGTAAAACCGCTTCCAGTATGGAGCAGAGAAAAGACACGCCGATAGCGATGGAAAGATAGAGAAATAACAGTGTCATAGAATTAAGCCGCTGAAAACAGCAGCAATGTAGCATTTTGAGGTTGGAAAATCCTGGGAAATTTCATGATAGATTCCGCAGGTGTTAACGGTTAGGATGTTGTGCACGAGTGAAATGGTAGCAACAGGCGTAGGGCAGCCCAAATAATAATGAGTGTGTCAGGCTTTTTCAAAAAAGGGGTTCCGGCATTGATTGCCGTTGCTGTGCTGGTGATGTTTGTCTGGGTCTATAGTGCAAAGCGCTTGCCGGGCGAAATACCCCCTACCAAACCGGATGACTCCGCGACTCTTTCCTACCCTTTAGCCCTCTATGAGGATGATCCCTTGCTGGTATTTCCGGCAGCGGAAGGTGTGCACCTGGACATGGATAGTGATACCTGGTTTCTCGAGGGGGTACTGGAAGGCAAGGAGAGCGGCCATCAGTATGGCTTTATCGTAGTATTTTTTTCCAGTCGCATCTTTGGCCTGTTCCCGCTGGATTTTTATTCGCTGGCATTTTATGACCTTGAAAATGGTGACTATGGAACCTATTCATCGTTCTCACGTGTCCATGCAGCCAATGGTTATCTCAACCTGAGTACCGCATTTGAAGATACCGATACCTGGTGGAAAACAAAGTTGGATGAAAACGGGTATCTCGTGCCATTTCACTATGAAGTGGATTTGTTGGGCACGGACCACACAGGTCGCGATATGCGGCTGATATCGGAAGTGATTGCTACAAACCCGCCGGTGCCGGTGGGGGCTGATACGTTCAAGGGTATTATTGAGATTTTCCAGCAGCCGGGTACCTATTCCTACTATCAGACCGGTATTGAATTTGATGGGCGTTTAACCTGGGGCGAAATTGATGAACCGGTCACAGGGCATATAGGCCATATTGATCGGCAGATCTTTCCAAAGTTTGTCGGTGTTAACAGTGGTCTTGATGGCAGGAAGTTTTCCCATGAGTGGCGCACCTACTTTTTTGATAACGGTGTCGATTTTAGTAGCTGGCGCATATTTGATCGCACTAATTTCAATGAAGTTGTCTCGTACAATGGCGCAACAGTTTACGAGAAGGGTGTAGGCAGTCGTTATGCCGCAGATATCGAATATGAAGTACTTACCTACCGCCGTGTTGAGAACCACCCGGTTAAACCGTTGGCACCACCGCGGGCGGGCGTACTGTATTTTGCGGATAAACACCGGCTGGTCTCAGAGACATTAAATTTACGGCTGGAAACGATACCACTTTCGCAGCAGACGCCGATGTTGGCGTTTCCTGTGGAGTATGTGCATGGGCCGGTGCGTCTGAAAGGTGAAATGAATGGCGAGCCATTTACCGGCATTGGTTCGTTTGAAAGAACGTTTGCGATGTACCGCGACTTTGAGCTGGCGCGTGTACTACTCGATAGTCTTAAGGGTTTGCCTGAGTCTGCGTTTGCTTCTGGTGCTGGTGATAGAGGTCGATTAATAGATCAGGCGGTTGAGCTTGAAAAAGCCATTATTGACAAGCAGCGCGATAAAGCAGAACAATTAATAGCAAAAGAACTGGATGTGTCAGTAGAAAAACTGGCGCAACCCTATAAGCAGACAATTCAGCAAATTCTGGTTGATATTAATAACAGTCTTTAGGGACGGCTTCGAAGTTATAGTAGATAGTAGAAAGAAAAAGGCCGGGAAGTGAACCCCCGGCCTTTTTATATAACTACGTTTATAGCTATGACGATCTATGCGGGCTTCGCATTTTTCATATAACTGTTTTGCCAGTCATTAACTAACAACTGGTAACCGATATAACCGAAGATCAGTGGGAAGAAAAAGTATTGATACTGTGTCCATACCAGGGCAAGCAGGGTGTCAGCAATACCGCCGGGCATATTGGCAAAATCCGCAAACACTTCGGCAAAGGTGAATATGAATGTGGATGCCACTGGCTCACCACAACCAATTACGGCGACGAGATAACGGTACGGCGAACGCTTTTTGTTCAAGTGAAAGAAATATAAGGTTGTGAACAGGTTGACGAACGCATAAATTTCCACGGTGTAGAACGTTGGATCGTGGTTGACTGTGCGTAAATCCACAGCGCCAAATGACGCGAGAATCCACCAGTACATATGGAAAATGTTCTCGCGCATATAACCGGTGTAGGCAACAACATCGTCAAGCGTATTCAGATCGTTGAAAACAAACGGTGAGAAAATTACCCAGGGCATCTCCCACAGCACATTGGTAATCGCATAGGACAACATCCAGACGACGAGGCAATCATGGTAAAGATCCATTTTCGATTGGCCGCTGCCTTTTTGTAAAAACCAGATAATGATCCAGGCATTGAGCCAGATACTGATACCGTAGAGCGCGAGACGGGCACTCATCACAAAGTCCAGCGCACCAAAGAAAAACATAATGGCGCAGATGCCGACACCGCCCCACCAGAACAGAGTCCAGAGTAGAAAGCGTTTTTTGGCACCATCGGAGATAGCGCGTGCAACGGGTTCGCCCGTCATGGGCAGAGCTGTAGTGTTCATAGAATTTCGCCTTGTATTTTATCCATCATTAATGAAACAGGGTGTAACATTAACAGCTTTGCCGGGCCAAGTCTATCTCTGCGTAAGCCCTGTAAATCAAGGGCTGTAGCCGGAATTGTCGAGTTAAAGGTTCAAGGCGTTTTTGACCAGCTGCCAGGCGGCCTCTCTTGCTGCCTGTTTATTAGCCGGGGTCAGCCCCTTGCGAATGGTGTCGTGGGCAATCCACTGGTTGGCGTTGAGCAGGGATTTGAGAAAAATCGCATCTACCTTTTTGTTGCCCGACCCTGATACAGGGGGCAGGTTTTTTTGCAGGGCTTTGACGATCTGGTCAAACGCAGCGTTGACCACCGCAAAGGCCGGAGAATTCGGGTCATTGGCTTCGCGAAATACCAGCTCGGCGTAGTCACCCTGAGCAAAAATGGCTTCGTACATCTCGTCGAGGGTTTGCTTGAGCTGCTCTGGAGAAATAGCAGGTTGGGCCAGATTGGCCTGCATAAATAGCTCAACCGGTGCAAACACACTGACCTGATAAATATGCTGCAGCAGAGCATCCATCCCGTCAAAGCTGCGATAAAACGTAGAGCGCGAGACATCGGCCCGGTCGCAGATTTGCATAATGGATACCGAGCGCACACCGTGTTCAAGGAATAATGCAACCGCGGCATTCACTATCGTGCGGGCTTGCTCCTCGGGGCCTGGCCGAGGTTTGCGGCGGCCATCTGCATTTTTGATAACCGTGAGTGAAGGGGGCTTGGATGAAGGCGGTCTGGACATGGGACAAGCATACCGGAAAATCGCTAATGTAACACCTTGTTTCATTAATTAAATCGCGTTAACGTGTCGTTTTTTTGTGGGCGTGTACCTATGAGCAAAGTGGCTGTTATTACCGGGGCGAGCGAGGGACTTGGCAGGGTGTTTGCGCAGCAGCTGGCGCAAGCGGGTTATCACACAATCAATATTGCCCGTAATCAGGCGCGCCTTGAAGAGCTGGTTGCCGAGCTCGGCGCACAACATCGCTATCATGTGGCTGATCTGGCTCAGGATGAGGGTGTGGAATCCTGTATCAAGTTGCTGGCGGAAAGCCATGTCGATCTGTTTGTAAACAATGCTGGCTTCAGTCGCTTTGGTATTTTTCGTGAAGCGGAGATTGAAAACGAACTGAAGATTCTGCAGGTGAACTGCCATGCGGTGTTGCGCCTATCCCATGCGTTTTTGCAGCAGGCACGGCAAGGTGATGCATTGATTAACTTATCATCAATCACAGACATGCTGATTACGCCGATTCAGCCAACCTACTGTGCCACCAAGTCGTTTATCGCCTCGTTTTCCCGTTCACTGTGGTTCCAGGAAAGAAAACGCGGGGTGTATGTGCAGGCTCTGCTACCAGGTATTACAAAAACACAGTTTATTGAGCGTTCCAGTGACCTCGAAGGTTTCAAACTTTCATTACTCAATGCGATCTCGCACAGCCCGGAAGCGGTAGTGTCTGCTTCGTTAAGTGCGGCAAAGCGGCGCAGCGGGCCAGTTGTGATTCCGGGCTTAAGCAATAAGCTGATTGCGTTGTTGTTGCGTCTGTTGCCAAATAAATGGATTGTCTGGATGCTGGGCAAAGTCGGAGACCTGGCGTAAATAGCAGTTACTTACTAGTTGATTGTTTGCGTATCATAGTTTCTTTTTAGAGTACTTGGTTTGGCAAGGAAAGAGACAATGGCATCATCAGATCATATCAATACACTGCCTCCCGCGCCGCAACGTCCGGTGCCTGCGTTGCAGTGCTACCTCACCTATATAGTTAGTATCGCTGTGGGCATTGTCAGTTGGGTCTGGTTGGCCAACACCATGCCGGAATATGATCCGTTTATGCAGGGGCTGATCGTTACAACGATCTGCACCTTTGTTGTGTGGATTTTCTCCATGATCAATGACAACTCGTCTCTCTATGACCCTTACTGGGTTATAGCGCCGCCGTTTTTTGTACTGGGTATTATTGCCAGTGCAGATGCCGGTCTGGCTGACTGGCACATACGGGACACATTGATTTTGTTGTGTTTTGTGGTGTGGGCAACACGCTACCATGTGTTGCTGTTTTGGGAAGGCTGGACAACCGGGTTGCATATCGAGGATTGGCGCTACGAAGGTATGCGCAGTGCACCAGTGCCGTACTGGTTAAACTCCCTCATTGGTATGCACTATTTTCCCACCTATCTCGTGTATTTTGCGTTTGCTCCGGCAGCGCTGGTATTAATGACGGCATCGACGGAGCAGCCAGCGTTAAATATCTGGGACGCGCTGGGTGTGATGGGTGCAGTTGGTGCTGCGTCCATTCAATGGTTTGCGGATAAGCAGAACAAGGAATACCGACAATCACAGGACTATCGTGATGGCGGTGCGATTCAAACCGGTCTGTGGGCATGGTCGCGGCACCCGAACTATTTTGGTGAGGTGCTGTTCTGGGTGTCGATGATTCCGTTTGCGGTGGCGGCAGGTTTGTATGAAGATCACAAGCTGTTGGTGTTGAGTGGCCCGATTGCAATGGCAGTATTCTTCCGTTTTAGCTCATGGCTTATGGATGTGCGCTCGTTGGAAAGGCGCCCGGGTTATGAAAAGGTCATGACCGAAGTCAGTGCGATGGTGCCATGGTTTCCTAAAAAACGTTAGCAGCGACAAAGAGACAACCAGCTAATGACAATGCAGCTAATAGAAACCACCCTGCGTGAATCTTTTGCGGATGGTCGATTATCAAAACAGGAGAAAAGTGAGCTGACGAGCGTGTTGGCTGATGTTGCAGACGACCATGAGTTGCTTAACTTTGCCCGCAACAAGGCGTTTGATATTGTTTGTGAGCAGGAAGGGCAGGAAAATTATCATGCAGCAATAAAATGGCTGGAAAAAGTTATCAGGGCGATAGATAGCGTGAGGGTACAGGATGTGTTGCCGAGCCGAGTCTGCTTTAGTCCCGGTAGCGAGTGCCGCGACAATATTATCGGTTTGATTCGCAGTGCCAAATCAAACATCGATATTTGTGTGTTTACCATTTCCGATGATCGTATCAGCAAGGAAATTGCACAGGCATTCCATCGTGATATTCAGGTGCGCGTTATTACGGATAACGATAAAGTCTATGATCGCGGCAGTGATATACATTATCTCGCAGAGCTGGGTGTTCCCGTGCGTGTGGATATCAGTTCCAGTCATATGCATCACAAATTTGCGATCTTTGACCGTCGCACATTAGTCAATGGCAGCTTTAACTGGACGCGTAGTGCCTCACAATACAATGAGGAAAATATTGTGATCAGTTACGAAGCTGAGCTGCTTACCCGGTTTGCCAACCTGTTTTCAGATATGTGGGGTTCTGATCAGCTTGAAGAGGTGCAAGCACTGTAGTGGGCCGTATAAAGTTGCTTGGCAGTGGTGATAGTGGCTTGAAATTGTTTCCCTGAATCTTTGGCATCACTCTTTTTCTTTTTCAGTAAAAATATTGAATTCCTGCGGAGTGATTGTTTGCTGTGACCTCGTTAAACCAGATGGTTGGCATAGCGGGCGTAATTCTTCATAATGCGCTTTCCTTATATCGCCAGGTGTTCGAGTGATACGGGACTTTTCACTGTATAACAATCAATAGGTCTGGAATGATGAAAAAATATGTTTTATTGCTTATCCTGCTGGTGTTTCCTTTGTGGGTGTCTGCGACACCGGTTGGCCCAATGAGTTATCAGGGCAGGTTGTTGAACAATCAGGGAGTGCCTGTTACTGGCTCCTATAATTTCACTGTGCGCATCTATGATGACCTGGTTTCCGGTACGCTGGTCTATGAGGAGGTACACAGTAATGTCACGGTCAATGATGGCGTGTATTCGTTTCGCGTAGGTACCCAGACGCCACAAACCGGTAGCTGGGATCTGAATTTGTGGCAAAACAATATTAATGACTTGTATCTGGAGTTACAGGTTGGAGGCGAAACATTAAGCCCGCGCACTGAATTAACCTCTGCACCGCATGCGTTTACTGCAACGCTGGCTTTAGGTGCAGAGTCTTTGGGTGGAAGAAGTGCGGCGGAGTACGACAATATTCTCGAAGGACTGTGTGTTGCCAATAATGGTAAATGGCTGGCATTGGCAGAAGTCTGTGCCGGTGGTGCTGTGGATTTGAGTGGTGAGTTGTGGTCCGACCTTGATCCCGATAATAACTACAGTGGGGTGGTGTTTAGTAATGCTAACCTCTCTAATGTAGATTTTACCGGGGTGAATTTTAGCGGTGCGACATTCACCAATGTGGATATAACAAATGCCAACTTTACCAATGCTGTATTTACTGATGCAGTTTGGGATGGTGTGACATTCTCTACTGCGCCGAATATTACAGGAGCAAACTTGACCAATGCTACCTTGCTCAATATGGATTTAACTGATCTTGATCTTTCGACGGCCTCTGCTGCAAGTGGTTTGGCGGCGGCCGAGCTTTCCGCCTGCCCTTCATCTGCCAGCAGATATCCGAATCTGGATTGGGGGTGTGTGACGTATACCAATGATGGAGCACAACAGGCTCTGATTGGCCCGTATGTGAATCTGTCAGCCAATTCGCCAGCGATTGTGCAGAGAAAAGGGCTGTCCTATTTGAGTATTAACAACTTCGATGCGGGCTTGCTAACGAATGCTGATTTTAATAGTGCGGCAGTGAGTGCAACGTTTACCGGCAGAAATTTGACCTCGGCAAACTTTAGCAGCAGTCAGTTGGATGATTCTGGCTTTTCCAGCAGCACAGTTTCTCTGGCGGATTTCAGTAATGCAGAAATCAAGTGGACGGAGTTCTCCCAGCTGGAAGCACAAAATTCAACATTTACCAATGTGACGGTGGAAAATGCCAGTTTTGTGAGCCCTTCATTTAATGCGCCGGGTTTTGAAGATAGTCAGTTCCTGTTTGTTCTGTTTGACAAGATCAATAACGGCTATGGCTTGAGTGACGGTCAGCCGTCGAATATGGATTTTGATAATGCCAAGCTCTATGAAGTGGTGTTTCTGGACTCTGTGTTGCATGGTGCAACTTTTTCCAATGCAGTTTTAACTAATGTAGATTTTACGCGCATTGCTAATGATAGTTCAAATGGCAACTTTAAATTGGATGGGGCAAAGCTACAGGACGTAACCTTTGACACGTTAACTAGCGGAAATCCAATAATGGATTTGACGAATGCGAAATTACAGGATGTGGAGTTTGAGGGCTGGAATTTTTACTTTGGTTCACTGATAAGCGGAGCGGAACTTGATGGGGTGAGTTTTAAGAATCTGATTATGTATGCTGATTTGTCGATTACCTCGACTGATGTGACCTATCCGGCTTCAGCGAAGCCGTTGGTATTCGAGAATGTGAACTTTTGGGGTAAGTTTGATTTAAGTAATGTCAGTGTGCCTAAAGGATCTGTATTTGACGGTATTACTTCATTGGGCAGCTCTTCCATAACAGTGATTGGTGATACGGTTACTCTGGATGAGGTAAGCTTCAGGGAAGCGTATTTGGCTTATGTGACGTTTACGAACAATACGATGTACGGCGTTGATTTTACGGGAAGTACTTTTCAGGATGGAGACTTTAGTGGCTCCCTGATTGTCGGAGCAAACTTTACCAATGCCAAGCTTTGGGATGCTGATTTCTCAAATACGGATTTGAGATCCAACTATGACTATATTTTTAGTTTTAATGGCGCTGACTTGAGTGGTGTAGATTTTACTGGTGCCACCTTTGGTGGGCCTTTGCCATTTGATTGGGATGGCGCCACTTGCCCGGACGGTTTTGTCGTTATTGATAGCGCTACTGAGAGTTGCCAGGATGGTCATTTGGTGGCTCCCTGAGTTGAGGGGATAATTAACAGGAGCTAACAGAGTTTCAATGCTTTCAGCGCTTACTGTAGCAGGTAGGCGCTAATGATATTCGTCAATTCTTCAATAACTGCCTGTTTCTCAAACTTCTCTTCAGGCATCACCACTATTCTGAATTGAAAGCCCAGTACAATGTTGGTCAGGGTATAGGTGATAAGCCGTGGATCTCTGCCTGAAAAGGTTATCTTTGTGTTATGGGAAAAGTCGCTGGCGATATTGCCGATCTTTTTTTTGCTTTCTCTAAGGTCTATCTGGTGCAGTTCATCGGGGAAATGTGTAAATACCAGTTTGATAATGTCGCGGTGATTGTGAGCAAACTCTACACCGGCAGTGACCAGTGCTCGTAGGATGGAGCGGGCATCAGTGTCTTTCTGTTGCGCATTTTCAGCAACCTGTTCCAGAGCGTTATCAAGCTCTCTATCAAGATAGGCAATAAATACCGCTTCCTTGCAGGAAAAATAATCATAAAAAGTGCCTATGCTTACATCAGCTTCAAGCGCAATTTTGGCAGCCGTTGATTTTTTGAAGCCGAACTCCCTGAGGATGCCTGGGCAGGCATCCAGTATGGCGTGAAACTTTTGCCGGGAGCGCTGCTGTTTGGGGTGGTTGATAACAATAGATTTCATGGTTTGTCTGCATATGACCCAAAAATATCCTAACAGGAATACTGCCTGGCGGGGCTCCTGTTTGTTTATTTATATAAAAATCAAGGAATTAGTGGGGTTGGATTAAGGTAGTTGGCATAGTAGGTGTTATTCTTCATAATTGGTGCCTTCCTTATATCGCCAGATGTTTGAGTGATACGGAGCTTTCACTATATAACTAACAATCAATAGGTCTGGAATGATGAAAAAAATTGCTCTGCTGTTTGCCCTGATGATATTTCCCCTGCTGTTATCTGCGACACCGGTTGGTCCAATGAGTTATCAGGGCAGATTGCTGAACGATCAGGGAGTGCCTGTCACAGGTTCCTATAACTTTACTGTGCGCATTTATGATGATCCGGTTGCCGGTGCGCTGGTTTATGAAGAAGTACACAGTAATGTCACGGTCAATGATGGCGTGTATTCATTTCGTGTAGGCACCCAGACACCGCAAACCGGCAGCTGGGATCTGGATTTGTGGCAAAACAACATTAATGATTTGTATCTGGAGTTACATGTTGGAGCCGAAACATTAAGTCCTCGTACTGAGTTAACTTCCTCTCCTCATGCCTTTACGTCAACGTTGGCTTTGGCGGCTGATACGCTCGGTGGCAAAACAGCGGCGGAGTACGACAATATCCTTGAGGGTGTATGTGTGGCAAGCAAGGGAAAGTGGCTGGATTTGGTAGATCAATGCCTGGGTGCCAGTTCTTCTTTTCCGGGGCCTTCCGTCTCCAGCTGGAGTACATTGTCCAGTGACAGCGATTTTTCCAATCTGGATCTAAGCAATGCAGATATCAGTGGTATTTCATTTATGGGTGCAGATTTATCAGGTAGTACCTTCTACCAGACCACTTATAGAGTATCCGGCATTGCACATGCGGACATTGGCAATACTTACTGGGATGGGGCTGTCGCCACAGATAGTTCGGCATATTTAATTCAAACCAGTCAATTTAATATTAAAGGCGCAAGCTTTAAAAATATGGACATGTCAAAATGGCATTTTCAACTAAGTGGCGGAGGATCCGCACATCAAGGTATGTCTGCTGCTTACCTGAGTGCCTGCCCGGTGTTAACGCCAATCCACGGTTGGGAGTGTCGCTTGATGCGTAGTGGTGGCAGTGAATATTTTCTTGTTGGTACCGGGGCGAACCTTTCCAATACTTCGGCGCTCAGCATAGCGGGCTTTAATGGCAGTGTTCTCGATATTGATAATGATGCACTGGATAATATTTATCTTGGTGGTGCATCATTTGCAGGTAGTACAATTGTTGCCAATCTCTCTGGAAGTAGTTTGTATCAGGCAGATATGAGTTATTCGGTGATTAGAAATGCCCACTTTACATCTGGAACTTCTTTCACGGGCACTAATTTGACGGGTGCGCATATTGAGCAATCGATATTTGAAACCGGCTCATCCATCGGTGCGAACTTTCAGGGCGCAAGACTCAATAATGTTCAGTTTCTCGATGATGTTGTGCTGGCTGATTTTACCAATGCGTATTTAAGAGAGGTGTATTTTGATTTTTTGTCAGTGTGTGATTTCACATCGGCAACGTTGGAAGATGTTCATATTGATAGCATGCGTAGTACCAGTGCGTCTCCTTACTATACGACGTTTGATAAAACCCGTATTTATGGCTTATTTCAGGTGGATGATCACTACGGAGGTTATCCGAATTTTGATCATTTGATCTATCAGGATCTTGAATTTATCGGGGCCACATTGTCAGGTAATTTCTCGGGTGTCACATTTACCAATTCTGTCAGTTTCAAGCATGTTGTGCTGGATGATCTGAATTTAAATAATGCTGTGATTCCTTTGGTGGATACAACCGCACCGCATAATGATTTGTCTACTGTGACCTGGGGGGCAGTGAGATGCCCGGATGGCACTGTGGTAAGTGGTGGTACCGGAGCCAATTCCTGCGATTATCTATTACGTATGACACCATAGTTGTTGACTATGCAGCCTAATGTGCGCAGAGCTTCTGATAACTTTTTTGCTAAAAATAGTCTGGTGTAGAATGATTGCTTAAAAAATTAATAAGCAAAATAAAAATTATCCATAAATATTATTCGGTGATTATATAAATTTTCCGGATAAACCCTGGCTTTAACATCTCTTAATTTCTGCTTAATGCTTCAGGCCTATAAAGCTCACTGCCACATCTTGGCAGTGAACAATTTTTTATTTTCCATAAATCTGAGGGGATACTACCGTGATCAAATTGCGCCCAACTTTTTGTGCGATGCTGCTTGCCGGTGCTTTTGTACCTGCAACTCAGGCGGCTTCGCTGAATATTAATTTACTTGATACTTATGAAACCTCTATTTTTGATGATTCTGCAGCTGAAATTGTTGCTTATTCAGCGGTTAGTCAAAAATTCTTTGTTACTAATTCAGCTAATAATGCGGTTGATGTGCTGCAAATGGATGGTTCTAATAATGTAACTCTGGCTCAATCAATTAGCCTGCAACAATTTGGCGGTGGTCCTAACAGTGTTTCTGTATCTGGTAATGTGGTTGCTGTAGCTGTAGAAGCTTTGAATAAGCAAAGTAATGGTACTGTTGAATTCTTTGATGCAACGACTTACGCACATTTGAATACACTGACTGTTGGCGCTCTGCCGGACATGCTTACTTTCACTTCTGATGGCAGCAAACTGATTGTGGCCAACGAAGGTGAGCCGAGCGATGACTATGCCACCGACCCGGAAGGTTCTATCTCGGTTATTGATATGACTGATGGTGCAGCTAATCTGGATGCAGGCGATGTGACAAACATTTCTTTCACTGGTCTGTTGCCCGGTGATATCGATGCATCCACGCGTATCTTTGGCCCGGGCGCTTCCATCGCTCAGGATCTGGAGCCGGAATACATTGCAGTTGATCCAATCGGCGAAAAAGCCTATGCCGTTATGCAGGAAAACAATGCGCTGATGATTATTGATCTTGCTACTAACACGATTGATGATCTGGTTGGTTTTGGTTTTAAAGATCACAGTGCTGTAGGTAACGAAATTGATACCAGTGATAAAGATGGTGTGATTAATATTACCACTCGTCCGGTTTACGGTATGTACCAGCCGGACGCTCTGGCAAGCTATCGTGTCAATGGTCAAACCTACCTCGTTTCTGCCAACGAAGGGGATGCTCGTGAATATATTTACACTGCAGCGGATCAGCCATCATGTGAAGGTGCTGGTCACACCTGGGATGGTGATGGCGACTGTATCTCCTATGCAGAAGAATCCCGTGTTAAAGATCTGATGCTTGATCCGACGGCCTTCCCGAATGCAGCAGCTCTGCAGGACGATAATGAAATTGGCCGTCTGACAGTCACTTTGACCAATGGAGATATCGGTGGTGACTCTGACTATGATGAGCTTTATGCCTATGGTGCACGCTCATTCTCCATCTGGGATGCGAGCGGCAATCAGGTTTGGGATTCAGGTGATGGTCTGGCTCAGATCGTAGCGACTGAAGAAGCTGCGTACTTTAATAGCACCAATGACGACAACACTTCGTTTGAAAACCGTAGCGATAACAAAGGGACTGAGCCGGAGGCAGCAACTGTTGCTGAAATCGATGGTCGCTTTTATGCGTTTATTGGCCTGGAGCGTCAATCGGCAATCGCTGTTTATGATGTAACTGATCCGCAGGCCCCGGTATATGACCAGTACGTTACTAACCGTAACTGGGCACAGGTTGAAGGCCCTGGCTCCGGCGGTGATATGGGCCCGGAAGGCATTATCTACATCCCGGCTGGCGAAAGCCCGAACGGTCAAGCGCTGATGGTTGTCACCAATGAGGTTAGCGGTAGCACCTCTTTCTATAGCGTTGATGGACGTGAAGCAAAAAGCGACATTGATAATGACAAAGAAGGTGACCTGGTTTTCCGCAACAGCGGTACTGGTGATGTAACGACCTGGTTGCTTGACGACGCGACCAAAGGTACAGCAACCTATATTGCTCAATACACTGTCGGTGATGTGGTAGCGGTTGTTGATATTGACAACGACAGCGATGCAGACATTCTGCTACAAAACGCTTCCAACAGTGTTGTTACTGTTTGGGAAATGGAAAATGGTCTGCGTAACAATGTCTTCAATCTGGATTTCCAGGCTGGTTACAGTGTTGTAGGTCACGGTGACTTTGACAATGACGGTGATAATGATCTGGTGCTCGAGGACGGTTCGAATAATGTTTCTGTCTGGATTGTCGAGAACAGCAGTGTAACGTCAAAGACCTGGTTAGGTAGCTGGGCTGGCCACTCGGTTGCAGCGACTGCCGATGTAGACAATGACGGTGATGACGATATTGTGACCTTCGATGCTTCTGGTAATGTGAATGTAATCGGCATGCAGGCTGGTAACAAAACTGGCGCGAGTTGGATCGGTCAATGGGCTGGCCGTTCAGTTGTAGGTATCGGTGATGCGGATAACGATGGCGACGACGATATTTATATGGCTGGCGCCAGCGGTAGTGATGTTATGGTTGTTGAAATGGAGTCAGGCGCAAAAGTTGCCGGTCGCTGGCTCGGTGTCTGGGCAGGTACTGCTGTGCTGGCCATTGACGATATTGACAACGATGGTGATGACGATCTGATTCAGCAAAACAGTGGTACTGGCTCTGTTCAGGTAGTTGAAATTAATGCCGCAGCCAAAGTGGGTGCCAGCTGGCTTGGCAACCTGGCTTATACACTGCAAGGTACTGTTGATGCGGATGCCGATGGCGATGCTGACATTGTGCTACAGGATGGTTCTGGCAACGTTGCATTAATCGAGCTTGAGAACGGTGCCAAGGTGGGTGGAGCCAAATGGCTTGGTGTGAACAGTGGTGATGTAAAACTGTTCGACTAACCGGCATCAAGGATGTACAAAAAAGGCCGGCATTTGCCGGCCTTTTTTGCTTGTACGAAGCAAAAAATGGTGGTGAATGTGTGCCACAGGCATAGCCAAAACTGTAAAAATACGAGATAGTAGAGACTGGACATTAAACAAGGTACATGAGGAACCAACAGTATGATGAATGCACGGATATTACGTTTGAATAAAGCGGGTATTCCTGTCGCATGGTTAACCCGGGAGGAAACTGCCACTCTTGTTGTGAAAGGGCAAGTCATCTGGTCACTCGGTGAAACGACACTGGAGATCAGAGGGGGGATCAATCGTCTTGGTGAGCAATCGGTATTATCTCTACCGAGTATTGTGGCTTGTGATGGACAGGTCAAGATGGAGCAGTTTGTGCCGCCACTGGAGAATCGCTATCTGTTTCGGCGTGATCAACATATCTGTTTGTACTGCGGTGGTGAATTTCCCGCTGAGCAATTATCTCGCGATCATATATTGCCTACCTCACGACAAGGTAAGGATTGCTGGACCAATGTGGTGACTGCGTGTCGTCGTTGTAACCATCGCAAGGCAGATATGACACCGGAAGAGGCAGGTATGCAGTTACTGGCTATACCATTTGTACCCAATCGCTACGAGTTTCTTTATCTGGCAAACCGCAATGTGCTTGCTGACCAGATGCAGTTTCTCAAAGCGCGCTTTTCCAAAAATGGTTGTTGGGTATAGAGCAGAGAGTAAGCGATTATCTAATCGTTGTTTTTTCTGGTCGGCATCATGTGTATAGATAACTGACGGCGTGAAGAGAAAGTCTATTTATCATCATGGGAATATAATCAGCAGGCTTGTCCGAAGCGTTATTTAATTTTCACGAGCTGTTAAAACAAAAAACTTCAATGTCTGGATGGGCAGCTGCACATATTAATGATAAAACCAAATTCAGGGGGCAGGGCGTGTGGGTGTTCACTGACTTCCTTGGCCAGCATCTGATTACGCTCAGTAATCTGGCGGCAGCATGTATCGTCGGATCGTAAGCATTACTGCAGGGAGCTGGAAACATTTCGAGCTCAGCTTGCGACATATTGACGCACCCATCAGGATAATCCACCCGAAAAGGGCGTTGTCAGCAATGGGCAATAAGGGCACAATGGCGACCTTCAAATGACTGCCATTTTAGGGGTTTTATTGTGAATCACCGTCTTTTCCGTACAGGATTTTTACTGCTGATTCTTTCTCTCAGCTGGCATGCTGGCGCTACCGAGCTGGTATTCCATGATGCCTGGGTCAGTGAAGCGCCTCCTGTGGCTCGTAGCCAGGCAGCTTATATGCATATTCATAACGCTACGGAACAGGATATTGTGATTGTTGCTGTGAAGGCAGAAGGTTATGGCATGGTGATGATGCATAAGACCGTGATGGATGGCGATATGGCCTCCATGGAACATCAAGATAGTCTGCTGATACCGGCACAAGGCAATGTTGTGCTTTCGCCTGGTGGTATTCATATTATGCTGATGAGCCCGGAAAGGATCTTGAGCCTGGGTGAGAAGACGGCAATGACTTTTACCTATAGTGATGGCAGTGAGCAGCAAATTTCTGCCGAGGTAAAAGCAGCAGACACGCCGATACACCACCATTAGGCGCAACTTGAGGATTTGTAACCATGAACAGAAATATTGCACTTGCGTTGGTCTTGTTTGCGATATGTATCGGGATTGCAGGTCTGGTGTTCTGGCGCACGTTATCAATAGAGCCACGCGATCCACAGGTTGCGCAGTTGTTACCCCATGGGAAAGAACTGTCAGGAATAGACTTGGTTGATCATTTTGGCCAGCCATTTAATGAGCAACGTTTGCGGGGGCAATGGAACCTGGTATTTTTTGGGTTTACGTTTTGTCCTGACGTTTGCCCGCTGGAGCTAAAAAAAGCAGCGGATGTGTTAAAGCGTCTGGATGAAAATAACCAGACAAATTTGCGGATTCTGTTTGTCAGTGTTGATCCGGAACGTGACAGTGAAGAGCAGCTCAGACAATACACGGGGTATTTTGATCCGCGTATCATTGGTTTAACCGGCAAGAATGTCAGGCTTGGGGAATTTGCTGCGATGTTTGGTGCGTCTTATAGTCGCAAGGCAGAAATTGGTGAAGAGGTGTTTCTGGTGAAAGCGGGTGGTGATATGCCTGAAAACAGTGGAGAGCACTACCTGGTAAACCATACTTCACGGTTTTTCCTTATCAATCCCGAGGGTCAGTATGTAGGTTCTTTCCCGCCACCTCACGATACCGACATGCTATTTTCTGATCTGTCCCTGCTGATCAGGCATTAAAATTCCTTATATTCGTAGTTTTGACTCTGTTCGGGACAGCGATAAAACGTATAATAAGAACCGTGTATTATTTCAGGATTCAGTAGTGGTTATCACCGTAGAAGAGGCTCTTTGCTTGCCCGGGTACATCAGTGCCAATGGAGTGTTATGGGAATGATCGGCCGGCATTCGGTAGTTTCTTTTCACTATGTGATGAAGGATGAAGCGGGGGAGGCACTGGATGATACACACAATTCTAAGCCCATGGTGTATGTGCACGGCACAGACAGTATGCTCAGTGGCCTGGAAGCTGCGCTTGAAGGTAGAAAGAGCGGCGATTGTTTTCAGGTGACTATTACCCCCGAACAGGGCTTCGGTGAAATAAATCCGGACCTGTGCCAGGTCCTGTCAAAAAAAATATTTGAAGGCATGGAGCTCGAGGTAGGGATGGTGCTGAATTCCCAGTCGGACAGCTTCGAAATGCGGACGATTACAGCTATCGAGGGTGATATGATTACACTGGATGCGAACCATCCGATGGCGGGTAAAACCTTGCACTTTGATATTGAAATTCTATTTGTACGATCTGCTACGAGTGATGAAATCAGGTACGGTATAAAGTAATTGTTGTCACGCGATGAGTGATTCAATCCAGATACCCGGTTACAACATTGACAAATTGCTGGCCCGCGGTGGTATGGCAGAGGTTTATGTGGCTGAGCAGAAATCTCTCGGACGCAAGGTGGCAATTAAAATACTCGACAGCCACAGTGACGATGAAAGTTTTACTGATCGTTTTCTTAAGGAAGCGCGGCTTGTCGCTTCGCTTAACCACAGCAATATAATTACGATTCACGATTTCGGTGTACTGGATGACAAGCGCCTCTATATCACTATGGAACTGGTGGATGGAGGTGATCTCGACAGACGCATTGAGCGTGGTATTACTGAAACAGAAGCGATTACAATTCTGGAGTCACTCTGCCATGCCCTGTCGTTTATTCACAGCCAGGGCATCATTCACCGTGATATCAAACCTGCGAATATTCTGTTTCGCAAGGATGGCACGCTGGTTTTAACAGATTTCGGTATTGCCCGTCAGGAAGAGGAAGATGTAAAACTGACCCAGACTGGTGTGACGGTGGGCAGCCCGGCCTATTGCAGCCCAGAGCAAACCCAGGGTTTGGAGTTGGACGTGCGCACGGATATTTACAGTGCCGGGGTTGTGTTCCTTGAAATGCTAACAGGTGATAATCCCTTCAAGGCTGATTCCTACGTCAACACTTCGATTAACCATATTCAAATGCCGATTCCCCGGCTGGATGGGCTGCATAAAGGCTGGCAGCCCATATTGGATAAGATGCTTGCCAAGGAGCCAGAAGCTCGTTTTGCTTCAGCGGATGAGTTGCTTTACCAATTAAAAAATCCGCGCAGCAATCCATCAGTAACAGTATCCCTGCCGGTAATAAAAGCACCGTCATCGTCATTGAAAAAAATAGCGATGGGTGTGGTAGTGCTAGCTGTTCTGGTGATATTGGGTATAGGAATTAATAGCCAGCTGGAGCAACGTGCGCAAGTGAAGCAATTGCTCGTCAAGGCGGAGGAAAAAGAACAACAGAAATATTATGTGTATCCGGCCGACGACAGTGCGATTTTTTATTATCGCAAGGCGTTGGAACTCGATCCGGGAAACAACTTGGCAGAGGATGGCATTGAGAAAATCCTCACTTATTATGTCGACTCTGCTGAAACCGCTTTACGCAAAGGTGACCGTCAGGCTTTTTTGAAAAACGTGACACGCGGATTGGTAGTAGACCCCGAGAATGAAGCACTGCTGGCCTTAAAAGCAGAGTTTGACCGCAACAGCAATGCGGCGGAAAAGTTTTCGGATAAATTGATTGATTTCTTCGACTAAGGCGAGTCTATGCGCTAGCGCATATCTTTCGTGGGAGAACCTCACTGCCTGTAATCCGGGGATTGCTGTCCTTTTGTAACTGGCAGCCAGGCTATTTTCTTAAGTTTTGTGTGGATATAGTGTTTATAGAAACAATAAGTTAGAAATAAATCTTTTCTTAAATGGGAAATTATAAGACACTAGGACATCAATCACAGACAGAGCAGACAAAATAAGCCGGAACCAGCCGGCCACTAATAATGACTTATGAATACTGATATCGCCTTACACGATGTGGGCCAGGCTGATATAGCTTCGGTGGCACAGATTACAGATTGGCCCGAGACGAAAAAGATCAATCGTCCAGTCAAAATTCTTTTTATCAAACCCTATCAGGATGTGGTAATGCTTGTGCATTCCCCGCCGCTGGGTATTCTGTATCTCATTGCAAATTTACGTGAAACCTTGGGCAAGGATGTCGAGGTCAAAATGGTCGATCTCAAACTGGATATGGAACTACCGGAAGCAGCTGTACATGACTTGCTGCGAGAGTTTGATGCGGATATCGTCGGTGTTTCGGCACTCAATTGTGAAGCGCGCTCGAGTAAGGAAATTGCAGCGCTTTGTAAGTCCTATAACGAGAATATTATCACCGTGCTCGGCGGCCCTTATGCACATAATCGTGCCGAGGAAATTCTTGCTATTACAGAGTATGACTGGTTATTTAATGGCCCGGCGGATCGCACTTTTTGTGAAGCAGTAAAGCGCCATATATACGGCCTGGATATGGACGGTGTGCCAGGCATGTCATTCAAACGTGATGATGGCGAACTGGTGATTAACGAAGCGCTGGATATTTTCAAAGAGCTTGATGATTTGCCTTTGCCTGCTTGGGACATGATTGATTTTGAGGCGTATAAAAGCCGCAACAATATGATTGGCATGATGAAAGGCAAGCGTTATGCGTCGATCTTTACTTCCCGCGGTTGTCCTTATCTGTGTCACTATTGCCACGACGTATTCAGTAAGAAATTTACCTGGCGCAGTGCAGAAAATGTGCTGTCAGAAATAGAGCTGCTCTATGAAAAATACGGTGTCGATGAATTCCAGATTGTTGATGATATTTTTAATCTGCATAAGCCCCGCGTAAAGCAGATTATGCGCGAGGTGGAGCGCCGCTGGCCGGGCAAGTTGCACTTCTGTTTCCCGAATGGCGTGCGCGCGGATATTCTTGATGACGATGTACTTGATGACCTTAAAGCTGGTGGTACCTATGCTTTGTCGATTGCAATTGAATCGGCAACGCCCCGCTTACAGCACCTGGTAGAAAAAAATCTCGATATTGATCGCGCGTTGTGGGCGATCAACGCGGCGGACAAGCGCGGTATGTATACTCAAGGTTTCTTTATGCTTGGCTTCCCGACGGAAACCGAGGAAGAAATGCAGGCAACCGTTAATTTTGCGTTGGAAAGCCGATTGACACGAGCGATGTTCTTCCAGGTGATCCCACAGCCGGAAACGCCGTTACATGATTTGGCGAAAGAGATTGATGAAGAAGCCTTGTCTGTAACGTTTGTTAATGAAGAAGAGAGTGGTGATATCTTTGGCCAGCATTCCTGGTATCAACTGGCCACGGGCTTCCCGCTGGATGAATATATCTACAAATCAACCTCGAAGTTTTATTATTCGCCGCGGCGTATTTTGCGTCACTTTATGCGCGTACCTCATCCGTTCAGGCACTTTTTCACAGCGGTATATCGTTTTCTCACCGTCTATCATCGCCTGCGTAAACCGCTGGATAATGGCCCTGACAAGGATAACAAGCAGGGCGCTTTGCAAACTGGCTAGACAGGTTATCTTGTTGAACGCAATTGCGTTGCGAACAATGCGCCATGCGTGAAAAGTGCCCCTGTGGCTCCAACAAACATTATCTACAGTGCTGTGGCCGTTTTCACAGTGGTGAGCAACGGCCGGGAACCGCCGAGCAACTGATGCGTTCACGCTACAGTGCCTACTGCCTGGAAAAAGCAGATTATTTGTTTGAAACCTTGCATCCCGCGCAACGTACCGGACTCTCTGTCGCCAGTTTGTCACGGGAGCTTACGGGTGATCAGTGGCTATCGCTCAGGGTACTTGATACTGTCGCCGGTGAGGCTGGTGATGAAACAGGTACGGTAGAGTTTATTGCGTATTTTCAGCAGGCAGGGCAAGTGGCGCAACACCAGGAGTTATCGCGTTTTGTACGGGAAGCAGGCCGATGGTATTACGTAGACGGTGATTATAAAGCCGGGGCACTGGAAACGGGACGCAATGATCCGTGCTGGTGTGGCAGTGGTAAAAAATTCAAGAAGTGCCACGCAAGCTAGCTCAGGTTATTTCAATGTTCAAAAATTTATCGGCGTCCAGGATCAAGAGTCGCTGCGTTTTCCAGACAGTTTGGCCAGGGACAACTTGAGCAGCGCAAACACGCCGAGCCCCGCAATTAACAGTCCTTCAATCGAAGCAAAAAAGCCAACAATAAAGTGCAGCTTGTACAGTGCCAGTACAATGCCTGCCACCAGAGCGAGTAACAGCATTAAACCGGAGAGTCGGTCAAAGCCGGGTAAATCATCAAACTTCGCCTTGCGTCCAATAATAAAAAACACCGCGCCCATCGTGATAATCGGTAAGAAAAATAATACGACATTCACTTCGAGCAGATTCAGGCGAATAAAAAACAGCGCATAAAATACCAGCACCGAAGCGAACATACCCGGAATGGCGGCGAGGTAAATGATTACTGACAGGGCATAATGAATCGGGGACTTATTCAGGTAGGGATTGAAAAAACGCAATAGCACCCAGGCAACGGCAGGTAACAAGAGAAGAAATATGCCGAAAATCAGATTGTAGTGTTCGAGTGCAGTGAGAAAGTCGCTAACCGACATCCGTTTACTCCATCAGTTCCGCTCAATTCAGATTGCATACTCCATGCTATGCAAGTGCACCTGGATTATCAAGCTTGTTACAGCGACGCTTCTGTTTCAGGTATGCCTCAGGCCGCCTGACCGGCTTTTTCCACATTAACCGCGACCACTTTATATTCGGGGCACATGGTTTCCTCATCGCATTCACTGGAGGTGACATTGTTCACCATATGTTCCGGGAAGTGGAAAGTCGTAAACACAACGCCGGGTTTAACCTTGCGCGAGACTTCTACGGTGAGTACAACCTCACCACGCTCGGAAAATAGTCGCGCCCGATCACCGCTTTCGATACCTTTGCTGGCGGCATCTTTCGGATGTAATAACAAAATATCCTCATCGACAATCTCTTCATTGGCGGTGCGCCGTGTCATGGTCGCTGCGTTGTAGTGCTGTAACACACGGGAAGTCGTAAGAATCAGCGGGTATTGAGCACGGTGTTTTTCCAGTTCATAGGATTCGCGCCAGTCAAAGAAATGAAACTTGCCTTTGCCGCGTTTAAACGTTTCTGTGTGCAGAATTTTTGTGTCGGTGCCGTCTTCATTGACGGGCCATTGCAAACCGTCTTCACCGAGCCCCTCCCAGGTGGCACCGGCAAAAAACGGTACTACGGAGGCCACTTCTGCGAGCATCTCGGCGGCGTCATACTCTGCCTGCTCATAGCCCATGTGGTTCATGATATCGACAATAATTTCGCCATCAGTTTTGGTGCCTTCGAGCGGTTCAACCGCCGCGTTGACCTGCTGGATGCGGCGTTCGCCATTGGTGAATGTACCGCTCTTTTCGAGGAACGATGCACCGGGCAATACCACATCGGCAAGTTTGCAGGTTTCGGTAAAGAAAATTTCCTGCACTACGAGCAGGTCAAGATTTTTCAATGCTTTAACAACGTGATGAGTGTTGGGGTCGGTTTGCGCCACATCTTCACCCATAATCCACAGACCCTTGAACTTGCCATCAAGCATGGCCTGGTACATCTGCGGAATTTTCAAGCCGGCAGTAGTGGGAGAAGGTGCACCGTATTTATCAGCGTAGTATTGCTGGTTCGCTTCATTGTCCATCGGCAGATAACCTGCACCCTGATGGGGTTGACAGCCCATATCCGCAGAACCCTGCACATTGTTCTGTCCGCGCAGCGGGTTTACACCGACACCGAGACGGCCGATATTGCCCGTGAGCATGGCAAGGTTGGCAATCAGCATGACGGTTTTTGAACCCTGACTATGTTCGGTAACACCGAGACCGTGGAAACTCATCGCATTCGGTGCCGAGGCGTAAGCAAGGGCAGCGCTTCTGGCGAGTTCACGATCCACACCGGTAATCTCGCACATTGCATCGACATCCAGTTGTTTAATCTGTTCAAGGAACTCTTCGTGCCCTTCGCAACGCTCGTCAATAAAACTTTCATCGATCAGGCCCGCTTCAACAATAAAGTAGAGCAAGGTATTGAGCATGGCGACATTGGTGCCCGGGCGCAGTTGCAAATGGTAGTCGGCGAGTTTGGCGATTTCGGTTTTCACCGGGTCGATGACGATGAGCGTCTTGCCTTTCATCGCCTGTTGTTTGATCTTGGCACCGGTCACCGGGTGAGCGGCGGTCGGGTTGGCGCCAGTCACAACAATACAGTCGGTAAATTCCAGATCGGCAATAGAATTTGTCGCTGCACCGGTACCAAAGGCCTGCTGCATACCCCATGCGGTCGGAGAGTGACAAACCCGTGCACAGCAGTCGATATTGTTGGTGCCGATCACGGCGCGAATAAATTTCTGCATCAGATAATTTTCTTCATTGGTACAGCGTGACGAAGAAATACCACCGATCGCATCTGCACCGTGCTCAGCTTTAATCTGATTAAGCTTGCTAGCGATATAGTCGTAGGCTTCATCCCAGCTTGCTTCTTCAAACTCACCAGTGTTGGCATTGCGAATCAACGGGCTGCGCAAGCGGTCCGGATGGCGATAGAATTTAAACGCATAGCGCCCCTTGAGGCAGGTGTGCCCAGCATTGGTTTCCGCATCCCAGGGCGCATGAATGGATAGTACTTCGTTGTTCTTGACGGAGACTTCGAGATTGCAGCCAACACCGCAGTAGGAACATACGGTACGGACTTTCTTTTCTGCTTCGATGGATTTCGATTGAAACACATCGCTAATCGCTGCCGTCGGGCAGGTCTCTGCACAAGCGCCACAGCTGACACAGGATGAATCACCAAACGGAATATCATCGTCTGTAGCAATTTTGGCATCAAAGCCGCGCCCACTCATGGTGAGTACAAACTGCCCCTGAATCTCGTCACAAGCGCGTACACAGCGCGAGCAGTTAATACATTTGGAAAGATCCATACGCATATAGGGATGCGATTCATCTTTCTCGCGATCAAGGTGAGTTTCCGGTTGCCAGTAGCGTACTTCGCGAATACCGACTTTGGCGGCCACATCCTGCAACTCACAGTTGCCGTTTACCTCGCAGGTTAAACAGTCGAGGGGGTGGTCCGTGAGCACGAGTTCTACAATATTCTTGCGCAGCTTTTTAATCGAGTCAGAGTTTGTGTAAATAAACATGCCTTCGGAAACCGGAGTGTGACATGAAGCCATGGTTTTGGTTGGGCCGTCGGATTGCAGCGCCACTTCCACCGAGCACACCCGGCAGGCGCCATAGGGCTTCATACGCGGGTCGTCACACAGGGTCGGAATATGATCCTGGCCGAGGTGGCGTTTAGCGAACTGCAAAATCGTTTCGCCTTTTTCAAGCCTGAACGGTTGTCCGTCGAGGAAGGCCATATTCTGGAGGCTGGTTTCGTGCATGTTCATGGGTTCTTATTACCTCGCTAACGGCTTATACCGCGCTAAAAGCGATTTGCTGGTCAAAGAACGGCGCCAGTTCATCGTCAAAGTATTGCAGGGCGTTTTTAATGGGCAGGGGTAAACCGCCACCGAGGGCGCATAAAGATCCCTGCTGCATAGTGTCGAGCAGATCGTTTAATAAATTGCGGTTGAGCAGCTGTTCTCCGGAGAGTGCATTATCAAACATTTCCTTGCCACGTGTAGAACCGAGACGACAGGGAAAACACTTGCCGCAGCTTTCTACTTTTGTGAATGCAAACAGGTGTTGAATATACTGTGCGATGGAGAAGTCTTCAGGGATGCAGACAATTGAAGCGTGGCCAAGCAAAAAACCCGCATCGTTAAATGATTCAAAGTCCACATTGAGATCAGAAATTTTCTCTACCGGCACCAGTCCACCGAGTGGGCCGCCGATATGTAATGCTTTTACGGGTTTACTAAAGCCGCCACCGATAGTATCAATCACCGTGGATAGCGGGGTATTCATATCCACTTCCACCATGCCCGGATTGTTAAAGCCACTATCCAGGGAAATCAGTTTGGTGCCAGTGGATTTACCATTGCCAATCGCAGCAAAGGCTGTGCCACCCATTTGCAGCAGGCCCGGGATGGCAGCAAAGGTTTCAACGTTGTTGAGAATCGTGGGTTTTTTATAGAGGCCCTCCACGGTGGGAAAGGGTGGGCGTACATCTACTTCCGCGCGGCGTCCCTCAATGGATGCAATCAGGGCGGTTTCTTCGCCACAGATATAGGCGCCGGCACCCTTGATAATTTTGAACTGGAAGTTGAAGTCTGTACCGAGAATCTGTTTACCTGCAAGGTTGGAAGCTTCGAGTTCTGCAATGGCTTTGGCAATGGTCTCAATCGATTCCGGGTACTCGGCGCGAATATAAAGCACCCCTTCGTCGGCACCGGCAATCCAGCCTGCCATTAACATCCCGAACAATACGCGCAACGGTTGCTGCTCAAGCAGATAGCGGTCGGAATAGGCGCCCGGGTCCCCCTCATCAGCATTGCACACAATGTATTTCTTATCCGCTGTTACCTGTTTACAACTTTCCCACTTGATACCGGCGGGAAAACCCGCACCGCCGCGACCGCGTAAATTCGAGGTCTTAATTTCGTTGAGTACGGTATCGGTACCTTGTTGCAGCGCTTTTTCAAGGGCGCTCGTAAAGTCAGCGCAACTGGAAAAATCATTGTTGCTGAGAATCGGGGTGTGCGTGTGGCAGGTCACTGCATAGTTATCGTTGTGCAAGGCTTCTGCAGGGTCATCCGATGGAGTGTTGAGTATGGTGTCGAGGTGATTGATCGCCTCGCCGGAATAATTGTTACCGTTGAGGTGGAATGCACTGTTTTCATGGCAACGTCCGAGACAGGTCATATGTCCGATATTTTCAGCACCAAATTTGGCGGCCAGCTTTTCCTGTACGGCATCCTGGCTGCCTGCGCACAGGCATGCGGAGCCGTTGCACACATAAGCACTTTTGCTGATATGTTCGGCATCGAGAAATTCATAGAACGTCGAAGTACCGTAGATGGTTGCCTTGCCAACGTTGTAATCACTGGCAAGCGCAGTCATTTCCTCTTTATTCGGAATACGGCATTCATCACCGATCGAAGTGACTTTCTCGAACAGGTTGTCCTGTAGACCCTTGCGGCCGGACAGTTTGGAAATATTCTGCGACATAAATCTACCGGGAAAATGCTTAAGGCGTTGATTTGATGGGTTAATTTTACGCCAGCTACCGGGCGTTTAATAGGGCACTGGCCTATTTAAAGTCGGCAAAGACCTTGTGGAAATAGCCTGTTGTCGTCTGAACTAGAATTTTTTCAGTGCTGGAAATAGCTTGAACAGCAAATGGCCAAGGGAGAAATAGAAAAAGCGCCCAATCTTGACCGGCAGGTTTTTAAGCGGGGTGCGGCGCAGATAACGCCAGATACGCGAAGGCGATAAATAGAACTTCATGGTTAATTTGTACTGAAACTCCTTGAGGGGAAACCCATAGGCGCGCTCATACCAGGAAACATCGCTTTCCACGCCTTGCAGGGTCATTTTGCCGCCTTCATCTGCGACCGTGACATCGATAGTGGCCTGTTTATTTTCCTGCTCACACAGGTCGTAAAGCGGTGTGTTGGGCTGTGGCATCACGGTAAAGATATGTGCCTGGGTGAGGCGGCTATTCAGGGCAAAGTCTGCTGTAGCCTTAAGCTCTTCTTCAGTTTCCGTCGGGAAGCCGAGCATAAAGTGGCCGTAAACCAGCATGCCGCGCTCGTCAGCCGCGTCGATAACCCAACGGGTTTTTTCTATGTCGAGGTGTTTTTCCATCAGGGTCTGCAAACGCGGTGTGGCGGTTTCAATCGCCACATTGATCGAATAGGTGCCGCCAAGTTTCAGATCGTCGAGCACATCATCATCAATAATGTCGGCGCGGATGCCATTCGGAAAATTGAAGTGCATTTTGCCAGGCCAGCGCCGGTCAACTTCATGCATAACCTGCTTGAGGCGCGGTTTATGTAGATTAAAAATATCGTCGATGATTTGAAATTCCGTGACCCCGAAGTGATCGTACAAGTATTCGATTTCCGCAATCACACGTTCAGCGCTCTGGAATTTAAAGCGTTTGGTAAAAATGTCATGGCAGTAGTTACATAGATAGGGGCAACCGCGGGAGGTAAACAGCATCGCATAGCGTTTGCCCTTGAGTGTTGAAGACAGGTTTGGGCGGCGCGCGTAGAGATCAAAGTCAATGTAACGCCAATCTGGCAGGGGTAAACTGTCGAGGTCGTTGACAAAGTCCTGTTTGGTAATGGTGTGGCAGCTACCATCGGCCTTGCGGTAGTTAAAACCGGGAATGTCATCACCGAGTTCCATGCCGTTGATATAACGGCTCACAGCAAGTGGGAAGTTGCGATCCCCGGGGCCGTCAATCACCCAGTCGACACGGGATTTGCCAAGAATTTCTCCGGCGCGAAGATGGGTATAGGGGCCACCGAGTACCGTGACGGTATTTGGATTATGCGCCTTGATTGTTTCAATCATTGTTATGGATGCGTCAGCTTCTGCGCTCAGGGCTGAAAGACCAACAATATCCGGTGCAAATTCTTCAAGCACTTCGACAATATTCGGCAGAGCTTGCCGATACAATTTCATATCAAGCACCTTGATCTCTACCGTTTCCGCAAACGCTTCCCGCAAACTGGCGGCGAGGCATAGCAGGCCAAGGGGAGGACTTTCGGCTTTGATCGGGGTGGGTGCGTAAGGTTTAACAAGCAAAATGCGAGTCAGCTTTTGCAGCGGGCCGAGACCGGACAGGGACATATCATCCAGTGACAGCTCTGGTGTTGCAGGCTGGGTATCTATCGCTGATTCGAATGTGACTGCTGGAATGCTATTCACAGAAAAACCTTTCAAATATTATGTTTTTAGAAAAGTATTTTTCCAATTGGGATAATATAAAAGGATTTTCTTAAAAAGTATATTTCTATTTTGATAATAGGCTGATCTATTGGGTTGGAAGGGAAACAACGAGAGCGGGGGGCGTGTGACAAGGGCACTTTAGTGGCTGATACGTTCCGGGTGGCTATAGACGTTGAAGCTGTCAGCTTTGAGAAAACCACATAATGTCATGCTGTGGCGCTGTGCGAGCTGTACCGCCAGGCTTGTCGGCGCGCCGATAGCGGCGAGCAGGGGCAGGTTAGCCATCAGGGCTTTTTGTACGAGCTCGAAGCTGGCGCGACCGCTAACCAGCACACCGTATTGCTGCAATGAGGCTTCTCCGCCGAGCAACAGCGAGCCAATCAGTTTATCCATGGCGTTATGACGACCAACATCCTCACGCACGGCGAGTATGTTCCCACTATCATCAAACAGTGCGGCGGAGTGTACTCCACCGGTTTTGGCAAATTGCTGCTGATATTGCTGCAACTGTTTCGGCAGTGCATGTAAATACTGTGCGGCGAGTACTGGCTGGTCGGGGAGTAATTCAGGGTTGTGTAACATTTCCAGTGCCTGGATGGCGGTTTTTCCACAGACGCCGCAGGCGGAGTGGGTAAAGAAGTGCCGCTGTAGCCTTTCCTGGTCAAACACCGCGTTTTCAGCTAGCTGTACGAGCACGGTGTTCTGCGGATTTTCGCTGTTTTGATCGTAGGCAATGTCCTGAATATCTGCGGCCTGTCTGACAATGCCTTCAGCGAACAGAAAGCCGGTGGCCAGTTCAAAATCGTTACCTGGGGTGCGCATGGTGATGACAAGGGGGAAATTGTTTCCATGCTGGCCGAGAATAATTGCGAGGGGTTCCTCAATCGAGAGGTGGTCATCACGGACTGTGCTGACACCGTTGCTATCAGCATTGTCATCACCGCCAGCGCGGCGCACAGAAAAGTGGCTAACAGCCTGAATGGAATCAGCAGGGGGCCTGGAAGTATCCGAGGTCACTGGCGCAGGCCGGGTTTAGCCCTGATAACGCTGGAACACAAGACTTGCGTTGGTACCGCCAAAACCAAAGCTGTTAGACATGACCCGTTCCAGCGTCACATCATTCTGAGTTTCCAGTGCTATCGGCAGGCCCTGAGCTTCCTCGTCGAGGTTATTCACATTTGCAGAAGCGCAGATAAAGTTATTCTGTTGCATCAGCAATGTGTAGATTGCTTCCTGCACACCGGCGGCGCCGAGGGAATGGCCTGATAGCGATTTGGTGGAGCTGATAGTGGGAATGTCGCTGGCAAAGGTTTCTTTTACCGCGCGTAGTTCGGCAACATCGCCTACCGGTGTACTGGTACCGTGGGCATTGATGTAATCAATGCTGCCATCAACTGTGGCGAGTGCCTGTTGCATGCAGCGGATCGCGCCTTCACCGGATGGTGCGACCATGTCGTAGCCGTCGGAGGTGGCACCGTAGCCCACCACTTCGGCATAGATTTTTGCGCCGCGGGCTTTGGCGTGTTCAAGCTCTTCAAGCACGAGCATGCCACCGCCACCAGCAATCACAAAACCGTCGCGATCAGCGTCGTAGGCACGAGAGGCTTTATCCGGTGTGTCGTTGTATTTGGTCGACAGCGCACCCATCGCATCAAACAGACAACTCATGCTCCAGTGTAATTCTTCACCGCCACCGGCAAACACGACATCCTGTTTACCGAGCTGAATCAATTCCATTGCGTTGCCGATGCAGTGGGCGCTGGTGGCGCAGGCAGAGGAAATCGAGTAGTTCACGCCTTTGATTTTGAACGGTGTGGCAAGACAGGCAGACACGGTGCTGCCCATGGTCTGGGTAACCCGATACGGGCCGACACGTTTGAGACCTTTTGCGCGCAGAATGTCTGCAGCTTCTACCTGGTTAGCTGAAGATGCGCCACCGGAGCCCGCAATCAATCCGGTACGAACATTGCTCACCTGATCCTCGCCGAGGCCTGAATCGGCAATTGCCTGTGCCATGGAAATATAGGCATAGGCGGCGGAATCGCCCATGAAGCGCAGTACTTTGCGATCAATATGTTCTTTGAAGTCAATATCAATGGAGCCGGCAATATGGCTGCGAAAGCCCAGTTGCTCGTACTCGTCCTGTCTGGAAATTCCGGAACGACCGGTTTGCAGTGACTCAAGTACCGTCTGTGTATCGGTGCCAAGGCTGGAGACAATGCCCATACCAGTAATAACGACGCGTTTCATGGTTACCTCTGTTCAGGTGAATCTATTTAATTATGGCATATCTGACCATAGTGACTGTTCTAAAATTCTGTGGTCGAAGTAAACAGCCCGACTTTCAAGTCTTTCGCATGATAGATTTCGCGACCGTCCACGGAAACGGTGCCATCAGCGATGCCCATGATCAGTTTTCTTTCAATAACCCTGCTCAAATGAATGTTATAGGTGACTTTCTTTGCATCTGGCAAAATCTGCCCGGTGAATTTCACTTCGCCGGAACCCAGTGCGCGGCCACGACCGGGGTTGCCTTTCCAGCCGAGGAAAAAGCCCACCAACTGCCACATGGCATCGAGGCCGAGACAGCCAGGCATGACCGGATCACCGGGAAAATGGCACTCAAAAAACCACAGATCGGGAGTAATATCGAGTTCGGCGATGATTTCACCCTTGTTGAAATTGCCACCGCTTTCTGAAATATGGGTGATGCGATCGAGCATCAACATATTCGGTACTGGCAACTGTGCATTACCTTCACCAAATAACTCGCCACGGCCACAAGCGAGTAATTCCTCGTAGCTGTATGAACTTTGTTGTGTCATATCAATGTCTGGACCGAGAATCCCCTAATGTGGGCGCCATTCTAATGGTTGCGGACTGATTGTCCAGCGATTAACCGGCTCTGGCACTGTGGTAACCACTTACCTCGTGCCCCGCACTTGTAGTATGCTGTGCGCGCTCCGCCCTGATGTCGATCTGATGTCACAGGAGAGCGGACGTTTTAACCAGAAAGACAGGATCGATTGTGATAAGAAAATGCCTATTTCCGGTGGCGGGTTATGGTACCCGCTTCCTGCCTGCTACCAAGTCCATGCCGAAGGAAATGCTGCCGATTGTTAACAAGCCACTCGTACAATATGGGGTTGAAGAGGCCATTGATGCAGGGCTTTGTGAAATTGGCTTTGTCACCGGGCGCGGCAAGCGTGCTATTGCTGATCATTTTGATATGAACTATGAGCTTGAACATCAGATTGAGGGTACTGGCAAGGAGAAATATCTGGAGTCGATCCGCTCGGTGATTGAGCGCGGTGTCTTTTCGTTTACGCGGCAAAGTGCGATGCGCGGTCTCGGCGATGCGATCCTTACTGGTGAGCGCCTTATGGGGGATCAGGCTTTTGGTGTGATTCTCTCCGATGACCTTTGTGTAACCGAAGGTGATGGTGTGATGTCGCAAATGGTTAAGCTCTACGAAGAATTCAATTGCTGCATTATCGCGATTCAGGAAGTTCCGCAGGATAAGATTGAAAAATTCGGTGTGATTGCCGGTGATGAAATCCGCTCGGACTTATATCGCGTTAATGATATGGTGGAGAAACCGCCCGCAGCGGAAGCGCCGAGTAATCTAGCCATTATTGGCCGCTATATTCTGACGCCGGATATTTTTGATGTGCTGCGTAAAACCCCGCCAGGCAAGAACGGTGAAGTGCAAATTACCGATGCGTTAATGACTCTGGCAAAAGAAGGCAAGGTGGTTGCGTATAAATTTGAGGGAACACGTTTTGATTGCGGCAGTGTGGATGGGTTTGTTGAAGCCACCAACTACTGTTATCAGCATATCTACGAGCCGGTTTGATGCATAACCGGTAGTTTTACCCATATCGGCATTCACATGACTGAAATTACCTGTTTCAAGGCCTACGACCTGCGTGGCCGGGTTCCCGAGCAGCTAAATGAAGATGTGGCCTATCGGGTCGGGCGTGCATTTGCCGAGTTCCTCGGCGCAAACACCGTTGCGCTTGGTCACGATATTCGCCTGAGTAGTCCGGCGCTGGCGCAGGCGGTTGCGCGAGGTCTGCGCGATGCGGGTGCCAATGTTTATGATATTGGTCTGTGTGGTACAGAAGAGATTTACTTTTCCACTTTCCATTATGGCTTTGATGGCGGCATTGCAGTAACCGCAAGCCACAACCCGAAAGACTATAACGGCATGAAATTTGTGCGCGATGACTCGCGCCCGATCAGTGGTGATAGTGGTCTGTTTGAGATCAAGGCGCTTGCGGAGTCCGGTGTCTTTGCCAAACCGGAAACACAAGGTGAACTACATTCACTGGATATTGCCGCCGATTATCGTGCTCACTTGTTGAACTATATCGATACACAAAACCTCAAACCGCTAAAGATTGTTGCTCACGCGGGCAACGGGGGCGCCGGGCGAGTTATTGATCTGCTTGAGGCGCACTTGCCGTTTGAATTTATCAAAGTGCATCACGAGGCGGACGGGCATTTTCCTAATGGTGTGCCTAATCCGTTGCTGCCGGAAAACAGAACTGCAGCAATTGAAGCGATTCAGCAGCATGGCGCGGATCTCGGCATTGCCTGGGATGGTGACTTTGATCGTTGTTTTTTCTTTGCTGAAAACGGCAGCTTTGTGGAAGGCTATTACATTGTTGGTTTGCTCGCGGAAGCGTTTTTGCACCACAACGCAGCGGCACGCATTGTGCACGATCCGCGCCTGACCTGGAACACTCGCCAACTGGTTGAGCAATTTGGTGGTACACCGGTGCAAAGTAAAACTGGTCACGCGTTTATCAAGGAGCGCATGCGTGAGGAAGATGCAGTTTACGGCGGAGAGATGAGTGCCCATCACTATTTTCGTGATTTTGCCTACTGCGACAGCGGCATGATTCCATGGCTGCTGGTTTGTGAGTTAATTTGTCGCAGCGGTAAGTCCTTGTCACAGATGGTTAGCGAACGTATTGCGGCGTTTCCCTGTAGCGGGGAAATTAATAACGAGGTATCCGATCCGGCTGCACTGTTAAAAAATGCAGAAGCACACTATCAAGATGAGGCGCTGTCTATAGATCATACAGATGGATTGAGCATGGAGTTTGCCGACTGGCGTTTTAACTTGCGTATGTCCAATACCGAGCCCGTGGTGCGCCTCAATGTCGAGAGTCGTGGCAATCCTGATTTGATGGAACAGAAACGTGACGAATTGCTCGGCTTTATCACTGGAAAGGCCGATTTCTGACAAAAAATGTCAGTTTCTGACAGGCAAAATAGCTGCAGTGATTAGGGTGCTTCCCTAATCGTTTGATTTTTCGGGCCTTCATTTTTATTTATACCTGGCACAGTTATCGCATAAGAAATAGTAATAGCACGATGCCTTTACTATGCCGGGATATTCAGGATGGACAAAAAAGATCAATCCAATAAAGATCAATCCAACGTAGTGTCTCTACGGGCCAAAACCCGTCAGCTTGAACTGGAGCGATTAAATCGCCTCACCGGGTTGTCATTCGGTGAAGTACCGCAGTCCCTTGTCAGTACTGATGGCGGGCTTGAGCTTGCGGTGGATGATGGTGAGGAGCTGATTCACCGCGCGCTGTATCTGTGGGGTGAAGCAGAGCAAACCTGATTCCCTTTGTTTTTATTTATCGTTTTTATTGATACGCTCATTAACAACTTTATTTTATAACTCACTTTAAAGGTTATAAAGACTCACTCTCGCGCAGGCAGGGATGAGGAGTATTTGGTATTAGAGTGTAGAACCCGGTTCACGAATTCAGGTGAACAGGGTTCTCCCTACCTGCGCGAGAATGCCCCCGGCCACAACTTGCAGGCGCAAGCTTTCTGTCCCTGATGGTTTGCTCTTTCAGTTGTCTGTAACTGCCAGCTAAAAGCTATCAGGCAGCCGAAGAAATAATCTTTTCGTTATCAGTGGCGTTGGATCCTGCGTTTTGCACATACAGTTCATCGACAACATAGGGCGCGCTGTTGTCTTCTACTTCAAGATAAAGACTCATTTCTTCAACCTTGCCTTTACCTTTTAAAGTGATTTGCGAAGACAGCAATACCATGGTTTCAAGTTCCGTATTGCAGTGATCGACTTCGATACTCTTTGCACCTTCACTATCCAGATATTTGAGAATCAATGCGATGCGATTAGGGCGTGCAGTGCGAAAGCGAACCCAACTGGCAATGTTGAAAGTGCGCTCCCAGCGACGACCAACAAATTTGGCTTCTTCAATAGTCAATGCAGGAACCTTGGCGATGAATTTTTCACGAAACATAAGTACAACTCCCCGGGCTACGACCCTTTTCGGTATCTGCAAAACATCATGCAGACCCACTGTGAGTGTTCAAGGTATCAAGGCTGTTGCGTGAATACTGCTAACTGGTTTGAAAGTGAATTGTCTACTGGTTCACTAAATGTCGACCAAATAATTATTTTGTGGGCGAGTTGGCATTTGTATAGTGATCGATTAACGCTTGTGTTGATGCATCAAACGTTTCGCTGTTATCACCGCTTAAACGATTAAAAACTTTATTGCTAAGTTGTTTGCCAAGTTCAACACCCCATTGATCAAAGGCATTAATTTGCCAGATAACACTTTGTACATAGACTTTATGCTCATAAAGTGCAATCAGGGCACCGAGGTTGCGTGGCGTAACTTGAGTAAAACTGATTATGTTGTTGGGGCGATTGCCCGCAATCACCTTGTGCGGAGTCAGTGTTTCAATTTCAGTGTCACTCAAGCCGCTTTCGGCGAGTTCCTGTTTTACTGTTTGTAGCGACTTGCCTTCTGCAAGTGCCTTGCTCTGGCTTAAGCAGTTAGCAACAAGATGGCGATGTTGCTGTTGATCAGTAGCGCTTGTCTGGTGAGAGGTTAAAGGCAGGATAAAATCCACAGGTACGAAACGTGTGCCCTGGTGTAACAACTGGTGGAATGAATGTTGGCCATTGGTACCAGCTGCTCCCCAGACGATGGGGCCACTGTTGTAATCGATAGCTTCGCCGTTTTGATTAACGTTCTTGCCGTTACTTTCCATGTCCAGTTGTTGTAAAAATTCCGGCAACAACTTCAGGTAGTGATCGTAAGGTAGTACAGCATAACTCTGCGCGTGCCAAAAATGGCTGTACCAGATGCCGAGCAGCGCAAGCAGTATTGGCATGTTTTCGCTTGCAGGGGCATTGGCAAAATGTTGATCCATCGCGTGCGCACCAGCCAGTAGTTCACGGAAGTGATTCATGCCAATGCCCATGGCGATGGAAATACCAATCGCAGACCACAGTGAATAGCGGCCACCGACCCAGTCCCACATCGGCAAAATGTTTTCTGCATCAACACCAAATGCAACGGCTTTATCGATTGCTGTCGATACGGCAATAAAATGTTTGCCAGTATCGGCATCGCTATCGTGTTGCAGTAACCAATCGCGGGCCTTGTTGGCATTGCTCAGGGTCTCGAGGGTGGTAAAAGATTTTGAGGCCACAATAAACAGTGTCGTTTGTGGACGCAGTTGAGCAAGCACTTCATTCAAATCAGAGGGATCTATATTTGATACATAGTGGCAGCTCAGTGTGGAACCGTCAGTGTGACGATAAGGCATTAGTGCGTGACTCACCATATGTGGGCCGAGATCGGAGCCGCCAATGCCAATGTTAACCACATCAGTGATGGCCTCACCACTATACCCGCGCCAGCTTCCCGAGCGCACCGCGTTGACGAGTTGTTCCATGCGTAAAAGTGTCTGGTTAACTTCTTCGCTGGTATTTGCGCTGCGTAACGCGCTATGCCAGGCCGGGCGTTTTTCTGTGTGATTGACCACCTCACCAGTTGACAATGCATGGATAGCTTCCGGAAGTTTTGCTTGTTCAGACAAACTTGAAAAAAGTTGCAGGGTTTCTGTATTCACGAGGTTTTTGGAAAAGTCCAGACGCAGTCCGGCAGCTTCTAATGAAAACTCTTCTACGCGTTGAGGGTTGTCAGCAAACAGTTGTGTGATAGACGTGCCTTTTAGTAATTCGGCATTGGCTTGCAAGGATGGCCAGCAGGCATAGCGGGAAGCGAGTGAATTATTATTGCCGTTCGATTTTGCAGCCATTATTTGCCAACTTCATGTTGCACGATTGAATGTTGGCTGCAGTATAGCAAGAAGTCCTCTTCGGGGCGCGCAAGGCTTGGGCGCGATTGAGGGTGGGTAGAGAGACTGAATAGTGGGTTTATAGAAACTTTATAGTTATCAGATCTAGAACTGTCTCTGTGTAGAAAACTCTGCCAGTTCGACCAGTGCCCGGCGGTACTTTGAATCCGGGAGCGTGCTGAGTTGTTCAATAGCTGCCTGTTGCTCGGCAGAAGCCTTGGCGCGGCAGTAGTCGAGCGCACCGCTGTTGCTAACTGCAGCGACGATGGCATCGAGTTGTTGTTTGTCCTTGTTAAGGATTGCTTCCCGGATCAGTGTTGCTTCGGAGTCGCTGCCATGTTGCATGGCGTAAATCAGCGGCAAGGTCGGTTTGCCCTCGGCGAGGTCGTCGCCAACATTTTTACCGAGTTCCTCACTGTTGCCACTGTAATCAAGGATGTCGTCGACAAGCTGAAAAGCCATACCGAGGTGATAGCCGTAAAGTCGTAACTGTTCTCGTGTTGTTGTATCGGTATCTGCAATGACTGCACCGAGTTCAGCTGCGGCCTCAAACAGTTTTGCAGTTTTAAAATGAATCACATCGAGGTAGCGCTGTTCGTCAGTGTCGGGGTCGCCGGCATTGACCAACTGTAGTACTTCGCCTTCGGCAATCACATTGGTGGCTTCGGACATAATATCCATTACAGACATATTGCCGATGGCGACCATCATTTGAAAGGCGCGGGAATAGAGAAAATCACCGACGAGCACACTCGGGGCATTACCCCACTTGGCATTGGCGGTGGGACGGTTACGGCGCAGCTCGGAAATATCTACCACATCGTCGTGTAGCAGTGTGGCCGTGTGGATGAACTCGATAATGGCGGCGAGATCGATGTGCTGGCGGGCGCTCTCGTGATAACCAAGGCTGCGTGCGGTCAGTAGCACCAGTAGCGGGCGCAGGCGCTTTCCTCCGGCCTCGACAATGTAATGGCCGATATTTTCCACGAGATCCACATTGGAATGGAGCTGGTCGATAATCAGTGTGTTGACGGCTTCAAAGTCGTCCGCGACAACAGCATGGAACGGAAGCATAGGGCCTTTTGCCGGGTGGTTTGAAATGCCGTGCATGCTAGGCCTGGCATCAGGGGCTGTCAAGGCGGCAATCACGTAAAATCCACAGGAATTGACCTGCCTCAGTCAAGAGGCCTGATGACTAAAAATCCTTGTGCCATCAAGCACTTTCACTTAGAATACGCGCCCTCCCGGACCGGGAGTATAGAAATTTGGGGCATTTGGCAGGTTTTTCGCCCGCTGGAGTGCCCGCCCGACCGTTAAGTTGGCGGTCAACGCATTCAAAGTGAGTAAAGACTATGTACGCGGTTATTGAAACAGGTGGCAAACAGCACCGGGTTGAAGAGGGTGAAGTCCTCGATATTGAGAAGCTCGAAGCGGCGACTGGCGAAACAGTGGATTTCGACAAAGTGCTGATGGTGGCAGATGGCGACAAGATCAATGTTGGTGCTCCCTATGTGGAAGGTTCCAGCGTGACTGCCGAGGTGGTTGCCCACGGCCGTGGTGACAAGGTAAACATCATCAAATTCCGCCGTCGCAAGCACTCGCGCAAGCAAATGGGTCACCGCCAGTGGTACACTCAGGTCAAAATTACATCTATCAAGTCATAAGCCGGAATGGGTTGGCTTACGGTTAATTGAGCAAAGGTTAATTAAGAGGAATAGGTCATGGCACATAAGAAAGCCGGTGGTAGTACTCGTAACGGTCGCGATTCAGAATCGAAACGCCTTGGTGTGAAAATCTACGGTGGTCAGGTAATCAAGGCTGGCAACATTATCGTGCGCCAGCGCGGTACCAAATTTCATGCCGGTGTCAATGTTGGTTGTGGTCACGACCACACCCTCTATGCCAAAGCTGACGGCGTCGTGAAATTTGAAACTAAAGGCCCAAAAAACCGCAAGTTTGTGAGTGTAGTTGCGGCCTAGACAAAAACAGTTCTATAAAAAAGCCCCGCAATAGCGGGGCTTTTTTGTTTTAGAGAGTTTAAACTTTAAACCCTTGCGGTCAGGCAGGTTTCAGCGTTACGAGCGAAGCCTGACCGAGGCAAATTTGGACGAAACAGCGATGGCGCTTACGCCGTCGTGAATGAAGGCGATCTCTGATAGTTTTCAGGGGGCGGGAAGGCTTGGAAAAGCGGAGTGTATAAGAGAATACATGAGTATTTTGCCGATAGTTGGAAAGGCTTTCAGCGTTACGAGCGAAGTCTGACCGAGGCAAATTTGGACAAAGCAACGATGGCTTACGCCGTCGTGAATGAAGGCGAATCGAGGAGGAAAGGGCTGAAAAAGCGGAGTGTATAGATAATACATGAGCATTTTGAAGCTCTTGCCAACGAAGAGTCGCCGAGTGCAACAGGCGTAAAAATGAAATTTGTAGATGAAGCACCGATCAGTGTCACTGCCGGCAAAGGCGGCAACGGCTGCCTGAGCTTCCGGCGCGAGAAATATATTCCGCGTGGTGGCCCCGACGGCGGTGATGGGGGCGATGGTGGTTCAGTCTATGTTGAAGCTGACGAGAATCTCAACACCCTGGTTGATTATCGCTATCAACGTAACTACAGGGCAGAAAATGGGCGCCCGGGAGCAGGCCGCAACTGTACCGGGGCCAAAGGGGAAGATCTTGTTCTCAAGGTACCCGTTGGCACAACGATTATCGATACGGATACCGAGGAAATTCTCGGCGATCTCACAGCCGATAGTGAGCGCTTACTTGTTGCAAAGGGTGGATTTCACGGGCTTGGTAATACACGCTTTAAATCGAGTACCAATCAGGCACCGCGGCAGATCACGCCGGGCACAGAGGGGGAAGAGCGCAATTTGCGTTTCGAACTCAAGGTGCTTGCAGATGTGGGCTTGCTCGGTCTACCGAATGCGGGCAAGTCCACATTAATTCGTGCAGTATCTGCTGCGAAACCAAAGGTGGCGGACTATCCATTTACCACTCTGGTGCCTAACCTTGGTGTGGTGAAAATTCAGCAGCACCGCAGCTTTGTGGTGGCGGATATTCCGGGATTGATTGAGGGGGCGGCGCAAGGTGCCGGACTTGGGGTACGTTTTCTCAAGCATCTGACGCGTACCCGGGTGTTGCTGCATATTGTCGATATGTGCCCTTGGGATGGCACTACTCCAGCGGAAAATGCGCTGGCAATTGTGCGTGAACTGGAGAATTTCAGTCCGACGCTTGCGAGTACACAGCGTTGGTTGTTGTTGAATAAGATGGATCTGGTGCCGGAGGAGGAAAAAGAGTCCCGTTGTGCGGCGGTGCTGGAGGCGCTCGAATGGTCCTCTGAGCCCTGGCACGGGCCGGTGTTTGAAATTGCTGCGATTAACAAGACCGGTACTGATGAGCTCTGTGGCCGCTTGATGGATTACATTGAAGAAGTGCGGGAGCAGGAGTCGGAAGATGGGGAGCTCGCGGCACAGGAAAGCGCGCGGCAAAATGCGATGCAGGCTGAAGCGCGGGAAAAAATTCGCCAGTTGGCTGCGGCGCGGCGCGCACAGCGCAAAGGGCTTGCAGAAGGAGCGGCAGACGGTGCAGCTGATGATGAGGATGATTGGGATGAAGATGACTACGATATGGAGTTTGAATACGTTCCATAAGTAAGGACAAGGTACAGGTAAGCGTGAGTGACCATGAGTAGAGAAGTAATCAAAAACAGCAAGCGCTGGGTGATCAAAATCGGTAGTGCGTTGCTTACCGACGATGGTCGCGGTCTTGATCGTAGCGCAATTGCCGGCTGGGTTGAGCAGATGGTGGCGCTGCGCCAGCGAGGTGTAGAGATTGTACTTGTGTCTTCCGGTGCGGTAGCTGAAGGTATGACGCGGCTTGGCTGGAGTGAGCGCCCTACGGCGGTTCACGATTTGCAGGCCGCAGCTGCAGTGGGACAAATGGGACTGGTGCAAGCCTATGAATCGCAGTTTCAGAAATACGACCTGCATACCGCACAGATTTTGCTCGACCACGACGACTTGTCCAACCGTACCCGCTACCTCAATGCGCGCAGTACACTGACAACCTTGCTGCAGCTCGGTGTGATTCCGGTGGTGAATGAAAATGATACCGTGGTCACCGATGAGATTCGTTTTGGTGACAATGACACATTAGGTGCGCTTGTTACCAACCTTGTAGAAGCGGATGGCCTGGTTATTCTTACGGATCAGGATGGGTTGTTTGAACAGGATCCGCGCAAATATCCCGAGGCAAAGCTGGTGCCGCAGGCCAGTGCGAGCGATGAAGTGCTGGAGGCGATGGCTGGTAGCAGTGTCGGGGGGCTTGGACGCGGCGGTATGACAACCAAGGTTAAGGCGGCACAGCTGGCAGCACGTTCAGGCAGTTTCACCGTGATTGCCAATGGCCGCGAGAGCGAGGTGTTGGGAAAGCTTGCAGCAGGTGACAGTATTGGCACGCTGTTGACTGCGAGCCAGAAACCGCTTGCCGCACGTAAGCAGTGGTTGCTTGGGCAGTTACAGTTGCAGGGTAAGTTGGTGCTGGATGATGGTGCGGTAAAAGTACTGCAACAATCCGGGCGCAGTTTGCTTGCAGTGGGGGTGCGTGAAGTGCAGGGTAATTTCCTGCGTGGTGCGCTTGTGGCCTGTATCGATGCTGAGGGGAGTGAAGTTGCGCGCGGTCTGGTGAACTATAACGCTGATGAAGCGCGTCGCATTATGGGGCAAGCGAGTGACCGAATTACGGAGATACTTGGCTACCAGGGCGACGAGGAACTGATTCATCGCGATAACCTGGTAACGTTATAGCTAATTAATAACAGCCAACAGCCTATATTTCGGGCATAAAAAAACCGGCACTTGCCGGTTTTTTTAATTCTGTACTCTGAAGTGATCAGGCCAGTGCCTTGATCTGGGCATTAAGGCGGCTTTTATGACGCGCAGCCTTGTTCTTGTGAATGATACCCTTGTCGGCCATGCGGTCGATAACCGGTACTGCAGCCGCGTAAGCTGCCTGTGCAGCTTCCTTGTCACCACTGCCAATTGCAGCGATAACTTTCTTGATATAGGTGCGCACCATGGAACGCAGGCTTGCGTTGTGCTGGCGGCGTTTTTCCGCCTGTTTGGCGCGTTTTTTCGCTTGTGGTGAATTTGCCACGTGTCTTACCTCAATCTCTCTATGGGGTACAAAATTCAGGGGGCGCAACTATGCCTTCTCGGGACGGCGATGTCAACTTCTGGTAACTGCCTAATTGTGTCGTTACACTCTGCTTTTTTGACCATTTTGCCCCAATTTCAGGATATTTGCCGTTGTCAGAGCCATCAGCTCAAAAAGAAGAGCCCTCAGTTGAAAATTCCACCCCGGACGGGGCCGAGTCGACGGCCCCGTCCGGCGCGCGGCGCCTGTTTCGCTCCAGCATTGTTGTCAGCTCCATGACGATGGTTTCCCGGGTGATGGGGCTGTTCCGGGATATCTGTTTTGCGCTTGTTATTGCCGACAAACCTTGGGCTGATGCATTTTTTGTCGCGTTTCGCGTACCGCAGTTTTTACGCCGTCTGTTTGCCGAAGGTGCTTTCAGTCAGGCCTTTGTGCCGGTATTGTCGGAATACCGTGTCAAAGGCAGTCACGCGGCGGTTCGGGCGCTGGTGGATCGGGTCTGTGGATGCCTGGGTCTGACCCTGGTACTAATTACCGTGCCAGTAGTGGTGTTTGCGCCGTTTTTTACCATGTTGTTTGCGCCGGGTTTTTATCTGGACTTTCCAGAAAAATACCAGCTCACCAGTGAGATGGTGCGTATCACTTTTCCCTATTTGCTGTTGATCTCACTGACCGGTTTCGCCGGGGCTGTGCTCAACTCCTATGAGCGCTTTGCAGTGCCTGCTGTTACGCCGGTATTTCTCAATATCAGTCTGATTGGTGCGGCACTGTTTATGGTGCCGTTCTTTGAGCAACCGGTGTTTGCACTGGCCTGGGGGGTGTTGATTGCCGGAGCGGTGCAGATGGTATTTCAACTGCCATTTCTGGCTCGTCTGCAAATGATGCCGCGGCCCAAAGTGGACTTTAAAGATGAAGGGGTTAAACGCATTCTCGTCCTGATGTTACCGGCGATGTTTGGGGTGTCTGTCAGCCAGCTCAACCTGTTTCTCGACACGATTATCGCGTCGTTTTTACCTAACGGCAGTGTGGCCTGGTTGTACTATTCTGATCGCCTGTATGAACTGCCACTCGGTGTGATTGCGATAGCTGTGAGCACGGTGATTCTGCCAAGTTTGTCGCGGGATCACGCGCGCCAGGACAGCAGCAAATTTACCGCGAAACTGGATTGGGCCATGCGTGTGATTTTATTGCTCAGCGTACCTGCGGCGCTCGCATTGCTAATTCTGGCGGTGCCCATATTAAGCACGCTGTTCTTTTATGGTTCTCACTGGTCGGCTAACGGGGTGCAAATGTCTGCCTATAGTTTGCAGGCCTATAGTCTTGGTCTGCTGGCATTTATGGCAATCAAGGTACTCGTGCCGGGATATTACGCGCGTCAGGATATGAAAACCCCGGTAAAAATTGGCGTGATTGCGATGGTCAGTAATATGGTGCTCAACCTGCTATTTGTGGTGCCACTGCATCACTACTACCAGATTGGCCATGTGGGGCTTGCGGCAGCGACCACACTGGCGGCATTTATCAATGCGGGGCTGTTACTCAAAGGGTTGGTGGACAGTGGTATCTATCGTTTTGCACCGGGGTGGGGGTTGTTATTACTGCGCATGTTACTGGCCACGGCACTAATGGGATTGGTATTGATTTCCCTGCTGCAAATCTTTACTGACTGGATGGTTTGGCCCTGGTATGAACGTGCGCTGCATTTGCTCGTAGTCTGTGTGTGCGGATTTTTAACCTATTTTGCTGCGCTGTTTGCCACTGGAATGCGCCTTGGTGATTTTCGTTTACAGGTGCACGAGCACGACTCAGACACCGCAAAATGAGTGGTTTATCTGGTTCGACGTAACCCGCTACAGTTCGCTATAATCGCGCTCTTTGCGACCCGGGCATAAAACGGCACGATAATCTGGCAGACCATGGCATTTTCTCTTACACGCGGCCTGCATAATCTGCGCGCATCTTCCGCGGCAGGCTGTGTGGCCACTATCGGTTCGTTTGATGGTGTGCATCAGGGCCATCAGATTATTCTCGGTCAGGTCAAGGAAAAGGCGGCGGAGCTACAATTGCCATCTGTAGCAATGGTATTTGAACCGCAGCCCGATGAGTATTTTTCCGCTGAACAGGCACCGGCGCGTTTGATGTTGCTGCGAGACAAGGTAGTAGCGTTGCGTGCTGAGGGTATCGACCGGGTGGTTTGCCTGCAGTTTAACTCGCGCCTGCGCAATTTGTCGGCCCAGGCGTTTATCGACAGCGTGTTGATCGATGGCCTTGCGGTAAAACACCTGGTGATCGGTGATGACTTTCACTTCGGTTGTGATCGTAAGGGTGACTACAGGTTGCTGGAACGTGTTGGCGCTGAACGCGGTTTCGGTATTGAGCAAACGCGTACCATTGAGTACGCAGGTGAGCGTATTAGCAGTACGCGGATTCGTCGCCTGCTTGAACAGGAACAGTTTGAGCTTGCCGAGCAATTACTCGGTAAACCCTATGGGATTAATGGCAGAGTGGTTTACGGTCAGCAACTGGGCAGGAGTCTGGGTTTTCCCACGGCAAATGTACGCCTGAACCGTTACCGCTCGCCTTTAAGCGGTGTGTTTGCGGTGCGCAGTGTTGTTGCAGAGCGTGTGGTTAATGGCGTTGCCAATATTGGTGTGCGACCCACGGTTGCGGGTTTGGTGAAACCGATACTTGAAGTATTCCTGCTGGATTTCAGTGGCGATATTTACGGTCAGCGCATCACGGTGATGCCGTTGAAAAAACTGCGCGATGAAAAGAAATTTGATTCGCTTGATGAACTAAAGCGCAATATCGAACGGGATGTTGAGCAGGCAAAAATTTTTTTTAACCGTTTGTAACGGGCAGTCCCGTTGATCAGACATAATTATTGAACAGTAATGGCAGATTATAAAAGTACCCTGAACCTACCGAAGACCGCTTTCCCGATGAAGGCGAATCTCGCCCAGCGTGAGCCGCAAATGTTGAAACGCTGGCAGGAGATGAACCTGTACCAAATGATGCGCGATGCCCGTGCCGGTGCGGAAAAATTTATTTTGCACGATGGCCCGCCCTATGCAAACGGTGATATTCACCTTGGTCACGCGGCGAATAAAATTCTCAAGGATTTTATCCTCAAGTCGAAGGTGCTCAGTGGCTACGATGCCCCTTACGTGCCGGGCTGGGATTGTCACGGTCTGCCGATTGAAAACAGGGTGGAAGGAAAAATTGGCAAAGCCGGGGTCAAGGTTGATCACAAGACGTTCCGCCAGAAGTGTCGCGAGTATGCGGCGAAGCAAGTGGAAGGGCAGAAGAAAGGTTTTGTGCGTCTTGGTATGCAAGGTGACTGGGATAATCCTTATCTTACGATGAATCCGCAGTTTGAAGCGGACATTGTGCGAGCACTTGGCAAAATTATTGAAAAGGGACATCTGGTACGTGGTTTCAAGCCAGTGTACTGGTCGGTGGTGGGTGGCTCGGCGCTTGCGCTCACCGAAGTGGAATACCAGGATAAAACATCAACAGCGATTGATGTGCGTTTTAAAACCGTGGATCAGGCAGACTTTCTTGCCGCGTTTGATGATGTAAGCGGGGAAGGTGATGTGTCTGTGGTGATTTGGACCACAACACCCTGGACGTTGCCGGCCAACCAGGCGGTCAGTATGGGGCCGCAACTGGACTATGTGCTCGTGCAGACTGAACTTAATGCAGGTGTTGAGCGGCTTGTGCTGGCCGAAGCGTTGCTTGAAGACGCGGTAAGTCGCTATGGCATGGAAAACTACGAGATTGTCGGGCGCTGCAAGGGTGCGGTACTGGAAAATAAATTGTTGCAGCATCCGTTTTACGACAAGCAGGTGCCGATTCTGGTGGGTGATCATGTGACGACAGAAGCGGGTACCGGCTCTGTACACACAGCGCCAGATCACGGTATGGACGACTTTGTGGTCGGCCAGAAATACGCTATTGGCACCATGAATATCGTTGGGCCAAACGGCGTGTATAGCGACGATGTGGAGCTGTTTGCTGGCGAGCACGTTTACAAGGTTGATGCAAAAGTCTGCGAAGTACTTAAGGAAAATAACGCGCTGATTCTTGAGAAACAGTTTGAACACAGCTTTCCCCACTGTTGGCGTACCAAAACACCACTGATTTTCCGCGCTACACCACAGTGGTTTATCGGCATGGAAAAACAGGATTTGCTCAAGGATGTGCTTGAGGGGATTAAAAAAGTACAGTGGTTCCCGGCCTCCGGTGAAACCCGTATTACGTCGATGGCAGAGCAAAGTCCGGATTGGTGTATTTCCCGACAGCGTACCTGGGGCGCACCGCTGGCGTTGTTCGTGCACAGGGAAACTGAAGAGTTACATCCGCGTACGCCGGAACTGATTGAACAGTTGGCTCAGTTAATCGAAAAAGACGGCATGGATATCTGGTTTGATCTCGAGCCGGAAACCTTGCTCGGCGATGAGGCGAAAGACTATCAGAAAGTGACCGATACGGTGGATGTATGGTTTGATTCCGGTGTGACCCACTACGCTGTGCTGGAGCGTCGTGAGGAACTGCAATTCCCGGCAGATCTTTACCTTGAAGGTTCTGATCAGCACCGCGGCTGGTTTCAGTCGTCAATGAAAACGGCGATTGCGATGCATGGCGAGCCTCCGTATAAGCAGGTACTGACTCATGGCTACACCGTGGATCAGGAAGGTCGCAAGATGTCGAAATCACTCGGCAATGTGGTAGATCCGCACACAGTTATTAATGAAATGGGTGCAGATATTCTGCGTTTGTGGATGTCGTCCTGTGAGTACAGTGCCGAGCTGGCATTCTCCGATGAAATTGCCAAACGCATCGCTGACTCCTATCGCCGTATTCGTAATACCGCGCGCTTTTTGTTGTCGAATCTCAATGAGTTTGATCCGGCAACTGATATTGTTGCACCGCAAGAGATGCTCGCACTGGATCGCTGGGCAGTGTCTCGTGCGCAAGCGCTGCAAGATGAAATTGTAGATATCTACAACGGCTATCAGTTCCACCATATCTACCAGAAACTACACAACTACTGCATTCTTGATCTCGGTGGTTTTTATCTCGATATCATCAAGGATCGTCAGTACACGTGTAAGGCGGACAGTCTGGCGCGCCGCTCGTGTCAAACTGCGATGTATCATATTGTTGAGGCTCTCGTGCGCTGGCTTGCGCCAATCACCTGTTTTACCGCCGATGAAATTTGGCAGGAAATTCCTGGTGAACGCGATACAACGGTATTTACCGCGCAGTGGTATGAGTTCCCTGCCATGCCCGCTGATGAAACAGGTATGGATGACGATTTCTGGCAGCAGGTTATCACGGTAAAAAATGCTGTAAATAAAGTGATTGAAGGCGTGCGCAATGACGGCGGCATCAAGGGTTCCTTGCAAGGGGAGGTAACGTTATATTGCAGTGAGAACTGGCAGAATCTGTTAAATCGGTTCGAAGATGAGTTGCGCTTTGTGCTGGTGACGTCAAAAGCCGATGTTAAGCCTTGGCAGGAAACGGGTGTAGAAACAGAAGTGGAAGGATTGCGCGTTGTGCTTGAAACTTCTCAACACGAAAAATGTGAGCGCTGTTGGCATCACCGTGAAGATGTTGGTAGTCACAGTGATCATGAAACCCTGTGCGGGCGCTGTATTGAAAATGTAGATGGCGACGGTGAAGTGCGCCGCTACGCATAGCAAGTCGCTCCGGCTGATCACAGAGTCTTATGCGTTTAAAGATTATTTGCTACCTGCTTGCGCTGGTTATTATTGTGCTTGATCAGTACACCAAGGCGTTGGCGTTGGAATATCTCGACTATGCCACACCGCAACCGGTGCTGCCGTTTTTGAACTGGACCTTGCTTTATAACCCGGGAGCAGCATTCAGCTTTCTCAGTGATGCCGGCGGTTGGCAGCACTGGCTGCTCGGCGGTCTTGCGGTGGGGGTGAGCATTTTTATTGTGTTCTATATCTGGCGTTTGCCGTCTCGAGCGCGCTGGCTATCGGTGTCTCTCGCACTGATTCTCGGCGGTGCGCTCGGTAATCTCTATGATCGTGTGACACTCGGCTATGTCGTGGATTTTATTGATGTGTATGTACACTCTTGCGGTTTCCTTGAAGACTACTTCTATCGTTGTCATTGGCCGGCATTTAATATTGCTGATTCAGCGATTACTGTGGGTGCGATTATGTTGCTCATAGAAGCGTTTATCGGCGAGGATTACAGTGCGCCAAATGAAGCGCAGGATGACTCTGTCGGGAGCACATCGTGACAGTTATCAATGACAGCTCGAAAGTGACGCTGCATTTTGCCCTGGCGCTTGAAGATGGCAGTGAAGTGGACTCCACGTTTACTGGTGAACCCGCAACGTTTGCGATGGGTGATGGTAGCTTGTTACCTGGCTTTGAAAGCAAACTTCATGGCTTGCAGGCGGGGGATAATAAAACCTTTTTGTTACCGCCTGCCGATGCGTTTGGTGAAGTGAATCCGGACAGCATTCACGACATAGACCGGCACCAGTTCAAGGGTGTGGCAGGGGGTGGCGAGAAACTGGCAGAAGGCCTGGTGGTGTCATTTGAGGGTGCGGGCAAACGCCCAATGCCCGGTGTGGTGGAAAAAGTGGCTGAAAATACCGTCACGGTGAACTTTAATCATCCGCTTGCAGGCCGTAGTATTCATTTTAAGGTAGAGATTGTAGCGGTAGAAAACCCATGATTATCAAACTTGCCAACCCCCGTGGCTTTTGCGCCGGTGTGGATCGTGCGATTGAAATTGTCAATCGCGCACTCGACGTGTTTGGTGCACCGATCTATGTGCGTCACGAGGTAGTACACAATCGCTTTGTGGTAGATGGTTTGAAAGAGCGCGGCGCGGTATTCGTTGATGAATTGCACGAAGTACCCGATGATGTGATTGTGATTTTTAGTGCTCACGGTGTGTCCAGGGCGGTGCAGGATGAGGCGGAGCGCCGCAATCTGAAAATTTTTGATGCCACTTGTCCGCTGGTTACCAAGGTGCATATGGAAGTGATGAAATGCAGTCGTGAAGGTATCGAGTGTATTTTGATTGGCCATCAAGGGCACCCGGAAGTGGAAGGCACCATGGGGCGCTACGATGACAGTAACGGCGGCGCTATCTACCTGGTGGAAGATGTGGGCGATGTAGAGCAGCTACAGGTCAAGGATGATTCGTGTCTGTTTTATGCTTCCCAGACCACCCTGTCGATGGATGACTGTGCCGAAGTTATCGAGGCGCTAAAAAAACGCTTTCCTGCCATTCAGGGCCCGAAAACCGACGATATTTGCTATGCCACGCAAAACCGCCAGGATGCGGTCAAGGTATTGGCCCAGGAAAGCGACCTGTTTCTGGTGGTGGGTTCGGTGAACAGTTCCAATTCCAACCGCTTGCGGGAGCTCGCCGAGCGCAGTGGCTGTGAGGCCTATTTGATCGATAATGCCGATATGATCCGCTCCGCCTGGCTCAACGACAAGCAGCGTATCGGAATCTCCGCCGGGGCCTCTGCTCCGGAGGTGCTTGTGCAGCAAGTCATTGAAAAACTTGAAAAATTAGGTGCCCGACAAACGGTAGAAGTTGAGGGGCAAGTGGAGAACGTGCACTTTTCATTGCCTGTAGAATTACGCCCGTAGCGAAAACCGGGTATTCAGGGATCGCTGCGGCTATCTGAAACGTTGGCCGCAGTATATATTCAGTATTCAGCGTTACACAGTAAACGCTAGTGATTTCAGGGAATTTAAGGAAATATTGGGAAAATGTGATCAATTTCCGTTAATTCTCTCCTTCTGTCCTCTTTATACCACGTTAGTCCATGGGCGCTTTCTTTTACAGGGAAAGCTCACTATAAATTACGCTACTGCTTGCCTGAGTGTTAAGAGCAGGCAGTTTTATAGAGTTAAGTAATAGGTATTAGGTATCGGTTTTTTGATGTATAACTTGTTTTGTCCGCTGGTTATTTTCTGACAGAAGCTGTCATAAGCGTGAGGGACAAAGGCTGAAAACCGCCGACCTGAACATGGTGATCAAAGCTTTGAAGACGCGTTGAGTGACGCCTGAAAAGTAGAGCAACCGAAGGTGAAAGTAGATTGAGCATGATGCAAGGCAACAGGGTACAAACACAGGGTGACCGCATGCGGTCGCAGCAGGTTGAATCCCAACGTGGTTTTACCCTGATTGAATTGATGATCGTAGTGATGATTGCCGGTGTGCTGTTGAGTATTGGTATTTCGGGCTTTTCCGATTTTATTAAAACCATGCGTATGGAGTCCGAGACCCAGGAATTTATTCAGGCATTGAAATTTGCCCGGACGGAAGCTGTGCGCAGTGGCCTGGATATCACGGTAGCGAGTAATGACGATAGTGATGCGAATAACGAATGGGGCACAGGCTTGACGGTGAGCCGAGGCGGAGAAGTTATTCGTCGCGTAGATAGTTTCACTGTAGTGATTGACAGCACTCTGGATCTTGGCTCGATTACCTATAACGGACGTGGCTTTACCGATGCAGGAGCCCAGGAAATTTTTGCAATCTGTGACGACCGTAGCGGTGAAACCGGTCGCACGGTGAATTTGCTGACATCGGGTTTGCTCACCGCAGATCTTAAGAATGACTGTTAGCTAGGGCCATTATCGGAGCGTGAGCAAAGTAGGAATATTAGAACAGGTTTGAAACGATGATCGTAGAGAGCAATAAAAGATATATGTCAGTGATAAGGTCAAGCGCTGTGCGTCGACAGCAAGGCCTTTCCCTGATTGAAATTCTGGTGACATTGGTAGTCGTGAGTATTGGTCTGCTGGGCTTGGTTTCCCTACAGTTTCTTTCCATGAGAAATGCCAATAACGCCTTCTATCGCCAGCAGGCGACCTTTCTTGCGGAAGATATGCTGGATCGTATTCGTGCCAACAGCACCCAAACCTATAACGTAACCGCTGGCGCGACCGGCTCTCTATGCACGGGCAGTTGCTCGACAGCTGCTATCCGCGACCATGATATTGCTGAATGGAAAACTTCGATTAATACCACGTTCCCGGATAATGGTGCCGGTGTGGTGACGTTTGATGCGGTGAATAATATTTACACCATCACGGTTTCGTGGAATGCGATTGATGCGGTTGGTGGGACGGGCGCTTCGCTGACCTCTTCGACCAATAGTAACAGTTTTACCCTGAAGGCCAGGGCCTATCAGTGAGGTAGTGGGAAATGATGCGATATAACAGCAACAAAAGTATTAAATCTTGCAGCCCGGCAAATCGGGCAGCCAGACCCATGTGGCGCTTTCAGCGGGGCTTGTCTCTGGTAGAGCTGATGGTTGCGGTAGCACTGAGTGCCTTTTTAATGCTCGGTGTTACACAGATTTTTATTGCTAATCAGCAATCAACACGCTTGCAAAATTCCTATGCCCGTGTCCAGGAAAGTGGTCGTTTGGCTGTAGAGCTGATTGCGCGCGAAATCCGTATGGCAGATTTCTGGGGTTGTGCTGGTGCAACGATTGCTCCGGCGAATAATACTAATCTTGGTAGTAGTAATATCAAGGTTGAATTCGGTTTGTTGACCAGTGGCATTACCGGTCAGGATGATGGTTTTATGTCTGCAACGGTACCGGCTAATTCTCCGGAACATGCTACCGGCTTTAATACTTTACTTGACACAAGCAGTGATACGATTTCCCTGAGTGGTGCCGGTGGTTCCGGTGCGATTCATCTCGTTGAGCCCTACATGAATACCGCGGCTGCGGCGGTTTATCTGAATACGACAACCGGGCTGACAGCGGGTGATGTTGTGATGTTATCTGACTGTTCCAGTAGTGCCGATATTTTTATGGTGACCCAGATCTCCGCAGGCTCTCCGGGCGCAGCGTTGTTTACGCTGAATCATGCCACAGGTACGACAATTAACTCGGTAAATAATACAGATACGACTCTTGAAACAGATTACCGCGGTGATGCGATGATTTTGCGCCCGCGTCTTGTGGAATTCTTTGTCGCCCCGAGCGTGGTTAACCCTGGTGGCAATACTTCCCTGTGGATGTATGAGCACTTTCAGGGTGGAACTGGTGGGCAATCCTTTGAACTTGTCACCAATGTTACCCGGCTTGAGTTTACCTATGGCCGCGATACCACCGGCAACAATATCGTTGATCGCTATGATGCTGCACTCAGTAGCTGGGGTAATACCGAGTGGGATCAGGTGAGAACGGTGAAGATTGAACTGGAGATTACCGGTGAAGAGGCGATTGATATTAATTTAAATGTCGCGGGTGATGCAGCACCAGTGAGTCGTACCTACACACGAGTAGTGACGGTTCGCAACCGCATACTGGGTGTGTAAACCCGGCGCATATGGCGCATATATAGTGTCTGGAAACAGGTAAAGCAACGAGCAGGTGAAATGATGAAAAGCAGAGTACAAACACTGAGCCATCTGGAGGGACGTAAGCTTCCGCGTCAGCAGGACGGTGCGATTCTGGCAGTGAGCCTGATAATCATGCTGGTATTGATGATTGTGTCCTTGTCGAGTTCCCAGGGTATCGTGTTACAGGAAAGAATGACTGGTACCCACCGCGAGAGTGTACTGGCACTGCAATCTGCCGAGGCGGGTTTGCGTGATGCAGCAGACTACGTGGATACATTGATTAGTGTTGGTCAGTTTTCAGCGACGGGTGATGCGGCGGGTTATGAAGGTATGTACACCGAAGGTAGCGCGCCGACGAGTTCAGATGTTTTTAATGACGCGTCCTGGACCTATTATCAGGCGGCCAATACCAATGGCGCCGGTGGTTCGATCGTTGATCCGGAGGATGGTGATTCTTTGCCGCCGGCACGCTATTTTATTGAGTACAAGTCTGAAATCAGTAGTGCTCCGGGTAGTGCTGGTAGCGGTGGCCCTAAAGAGATTCAGGGTGGTGAAGCCTTTAATTTTGAAGAGGAAGCCAACGCACACGGTTTTCGGGTAGTTGTAAGAGGTACCAGCCGCGATGGTGTGACACACCGCTATCTCGAAGCACTGGTTGGACAGGATCTTTAATTGATCAGGTTGATTTAACAAAGGTATCTGTAAAGGCAATAAGGTACAGAGTTTAAAAGGTATAGAGATTAACGCACTGATAAATTCAGTGGAGGGTAAAACCATGAAACAGCAACAGAACACGCAACAGCACATGACAGCAGCAAGGACTTACAAGTCCGGCCTGCCCATGCTGGTAGCATTCATTTACTCACTGATGCTCTGTGGTACAGCTAACAGTGCGAACCTCGATATTGCGGAACAGCCAATGGTACTTGGCTCGGGTCTTGATCCGAACGTTATGTTCCTGCTCGATAGCTCGGGCTCCATGGGCTACGGGATTAACTGTGACAGCTACAGTGGTTGCGGTGCGTCTCGTACTTCTGTTATGCAGTCAGCTACGAACTCCATCCTCAGTGCTGTACAAGACGAAGGTTTCTATATTGGTATTTCCAGTTTTAACACCAGTGGTAGTGCTGACGGTTCGAGTGTCTTGCAGGAAGTGGCCTTGCTTAACAGTAGCAGTCTGTCTGGTATGCAGACTACTGTAAACGGTGTGGGTGCCAGTGGTGGTACTCCGCTCGGTGAGGCATTGGAAGGCATGGGTTGGTACTTTTCCTATGGCTCCCATAATGTTGACTCGATTCTCCACCACGGCCAGGGTGTGGATACTTGGGAATATACAGCAGATATTGATGATGTGTTTGACTATAACCCGGAGAATGCCAGTAGTAGAAGTTTTACACCATCTGCGAACCCGATTCAGAACTGGTGCCAGAAAAACTTTGTGATTATGCTGACGGATGGTGATCCATCGCGGGACAGTGGTGTAACGAGCCATCTACGTGACTACGATGGTGACTGTAACACGGTATTTGGTGATAGCACGGACAATACTGGTACGGGTGGTACACGTAGGTGTGGTAATACCCATACGCCGAGTTCCACGACCACCTATGAGTGCAGTGGCACGTGGATAGATGATTATGGTTGGATATGTGATTATACCTTGAGAAGTGGTGGTACAACCTGTGAAAACCGTGAGTGGGTGTGGACAGGCTCTCGCTGGAGACGTCAGTGGGTAGATAAAGGTTTTAGATGGGGAGATTTAGGGACGGATTCTTGTAGTGGCACCATTATCCCTACCACTGTCTATGACGCTGGTCCCTATTATCCGGATGACAGGGATAAGAAAAATACGTCGGTAACCGGTGCCAACTATAACTACAGCCAGTCTGACGCATCGGACTACCTCGACGATGTTGCAGACGCGCTGTATGAAATGGATTTGCGCCCAAACCTCTGTGACGATGTTTTGCGTGATGAAGCCAGATCTATCTATGGCGATGCTAATATATGGTGTCAGGATCTGGTGCGCACCGGTTCTGCACTTGCTGGTCAGGTAAGTCGTACCGACGGTACTCAGGATCGATACTATTATGAAGTATGTGATTTTGATGCATTAAGTGCGTTGCGTGCTACCACTCCTTCGGCTACTTGTAGCGATTTGACGGCAACACAACAGACTTCGGAAGATGATCGTTTTATCAATAATGTGGAAACCTATATTGTAGGTTTTGGTAGCGCGCTGAAAGGTTACAGTTTGCTTAACGATGCGGCGCAGCACGGTCAGAACGATACCACCGCTGCGTCACTGAACGCATCCAACGGTGCGGCATTGGTTGACTCCTTTACCGAGATCTTTAACGACATTGAAAGTAAAGTGTCAGGTTCTTTCAGTCGCGTGGCGTTTAACGGTCAGGATCTCCAGGCTGGTGAGTCCCTCATCTTTATTCCGCGCTTTAATACCGATGGCTGGACCGGCAAGTTGTTTGCTTATGAGCTTGATCAAACCGGTGACTTTACCGACGGCACAACATCTTCGGATAATATTGGGCTGGTAAGCCCGCGTTGGGAAGCGGGTGCCTTGCTGGATGCGCTTTCAACCCCGGCTGCAACGCGTAATATTATTACCTATTCAGGTACCGATGGTGTTGAGTTTGTATCTGCAAACTGGGCAAGATTTACTACTGCGATGCAAAATGACTTGCTGGAGCTGTCCGATGGTACCCGCGGCACACAAGCTGGTACCGGTGGTGGTAATGCAAAAATCGATTTCTTCCGCGGTGACCAAACTAACGAGCGTGGTGGTGCTGGCACTGACAGTTTCCGTGCACGTAGCAGCCTGCTCGGCGACATTGTTAACTCTGCACCGGTATTTATTGGTGAGCCGGGCTTTATGCCCTGGGGCTCTCTGGATGGCTATAGTTCCCACAACTGGACAACGGCAGAACTGAATCGTGACCCGGTACTCTATGCGCAGTCAAATGGCGGAATGATGCACGCCTTTAACGGTGAGCGTTTGGTAGGTGATGGTGGCGGTCAGGAATTGCTGGCTTATATTCCGAGCTTTATCGCCTCTGATCAGGATGAGAAAGGTTTGCACTATCTGACAGAAACCACATATGCCCATAAATATTACCTCGATGGTCAGATGACTACGACAGAGGCTTATATTGATGTGGGTAGCGGTGATGACTGGAGAACTCTTCTGTTAGGTTCTGCGGGTGCGGGTGGCGAAGGGATTTATGCCCTTGATGTTACCGATCCATCCCTGTTTGCTGATCCGACTAATAACGCTGATGAAATCATGTTGTGGGAATTCAGTTCCGCTGATGATCCTGACCTCGGCCTTACCTTCAGTAAGCCGACGGTTACAAAACTGGAGAACGGCAGGTGGGCAGCGATTATTGGTAACGGCTATAACAACGGCGTCGCTGATGGTACTCGGGGCACTGGAGAGGCAAAACTGTTTATTCTGTTCCTTGATGGCGGTATTGATGGTACCTGGACACCTGGTACGGACTATATTGAAATTTCCACCGGGGTAGGCAGCACAGCAACCTCTAACGGCCTGTCAACGCCATTGATTGTTGATATGAATAACAATGGCTTGGCAGATACGATTTATGCTGGAGACCTGTATGGCAATATGTGGGCTTTTGACCTGACGGATACTTCCAATACCGCTAACTGGGATGTTAAGTACAAATTAGGTGTTACACCGGCGCCATTATTTAGCGCACCTGCAGGCCAGGCGATTACTACCAAGCCGGCATTTACAACCCGCGATGGTTCTTCGTATCCGCTGATTCTGTTTGGTACGGGCCTCTATCTGCAGGATACTGATGCGCTGGATGATACCCGTCAAGCATTCTATGCGGTAGAGGATAACGGTACAGACTTTAATCTGGATCGAAGCAATCTGGCGGAGCGTACCTCGTCACCAGTTGGTACGCTGACATTTATCACTGAAAACGATACGCTTGATTGGTCCACCGATAGTGGCTGGTATATCCATTTTATTACCAACCCCGTCGAGAGTTTTGCCGAGCGTCTGGTTACTGAGGCAGTGGTAAGGAACGGCTTGGTCTTCTTTACTACGAATGTACCCTACGATGCGGGTACCTGTGGTACAGCAGGTGGTTACAGTCTGGTCTACGGTCTCGACCCGGATGATGGGCTTGAGTTTGCCGATGGCCTGATTGACCTGGATGGTGATGGAACACTGGATCGCTTTGCCGGGGTTATTATTGAAGGTCTTGCCAGTGGGGTCGCGTTTATCGGTGACGAACTTGTAGTATCGGTGAACACGCTGGATGATTCAGATACTCCGACCAGTGACGAGATCCTGATCGCTGAGCCAGCGAAAAATGTCTCTGCTACCAATGAAGGTATGCTCTACTGGTATGAATTGATGCCAGACTAATATCGGTATTAGCAGTGTGCCGGGTGTTTGCCCGGCACACTGCTGTCTGGTTGAGCAGGGCTCTCAAGCACTGAGTCGAAACGGAGAAATACATTGAAAGCTTAAAAAATTTGCAAAACACAGGATGATGCTTTCAAATACACCCTTGCGAAGAATGTAATAGGTAATAATGACGGAGTAATCAGGGTATGAAAATTCAACAAGCAAAAGTGAATTGTACAAAGCAGGCTGGTATTACCATGGTGGAATTAATGGTGGTGGTAGTCATTATTGCCTTGCTGGCAGCTGTTGCAATTCCAGGTTATCAGGACAGTGTGAGAAAGGCGCACCGAACAGATGCGCAAGCAGCGCTGATGGGTTTTGCCAGTGCCATGGAGCGCCACTATACCGCAACTGGAAGTTATTTGAATGCGACAACCGGAGGGGATCCTACTTCCGGGCCACCGGCTGTGTTTTCAACCAAATCCCCGACGGATGGTACAGGCGAGTATTATCAATTAACAGTTGGTACGGCAAGTGCTACAGGCTATGTATTGGAGGCAGCGCCGGTTGGTGGGCAATTGGGCGATATCAAGTGTCAGGTATTGACGTTGGATCATACCGGTGCTAAAGGTATTACAGATCACCCTAGCCTGAATGCCTCTGATCTGGAAAGCGCGGATTATTGTTGGTAATAAGCCAGAGAAATAAACATAAAAAAGCCACCGTAATGGTGGCTTTTTTATGTTTAAACTACCGACCTGCCACTACATCGGATGAATATACTAACAGTGAATATCCTCACCATTGGTTTTGTTGTAAATACCATTGTTATCCTTGTCCGTAGCAACTCGTAGATGTCCGGCTCTGTTGAGTATCCAGTGTACTGCGGTTTTAATATCGCCACTGGCAGGGCAATAGGTAAAGTTGCCATTCTGAAAATAGGTCATACCGTTGTTATACAACTGCAGATACGGTTTATTGCGGAAGGAGCGCCAGTTTAATACATCTCCTGTTTTGAGAAAGTTGGCCTTGCGTAACAACAAGTCGCTATCATTAAGTTGTCCATCACCATCCCTGTCAATAAAGATCAGAATTTGTTCTGACCAGTTATTGTCACAGCCTGATCCATCACTACTGCCGCACAGCGTGACAATATTATTGCTCATAACCGCCTGTGTTCTCGCATAGTGCACAAGACCAATCATGGTGTTGGCAACACGTGCAGAGGTTGTTTTATTGACAAAGCCGGCAAGTGGAGCGATGACTGTGCTGACAAGGATGGCGCATATCGCCAGTACAATGATCAGTTCTATCAGTGTAAAGCCTGATGGCTGGCGATTGAGTGAAAAACTACCCGGGTAATCTGGCGCAGCAGATGTATCAAATAAGTGTGAAGCAAAAGAATATAGGGTTGAAGTGTTCATAACAGATTCCTTTCCGTTAGGTTCATCGCTATAGTAGCGCACAGTAATGGTTTTGACTGTAAGCAAAAATTTCAATATATGTAGGATATGGCTGACGTTGTAATTATTGGTGGTGGTATCACAGGTCTATTGTCGGCACATTACCTGGCGGCAGAAGGTGCTGTGGTGACGCTTGTAGAGCGTGGTGAGTGTTTTCGTGAGGCCTCCTGGGCTGGTGGTGGTATTCTCGCGCCGATGCACCCCTGGCGCTATGCCGATAGTATCAATGAGCTGGTGTTTGAGTCGGAGTCACTTTACCCGGCGCTGTGCGAGCAGTTACAGGAAAAAACCGGCATCGATTGTGAGTTGCAGGTTAGTGGCATGTTGCAACTGGCGCTTGCACCGGAAGATGAAATATTGGCACGTCAGTGGTGTGAACGCCGCAGCAGGGTTTGTGAGGTGCTTGACCAGGCACAATTACAAAATCTTAATATATTGTCGACGCAGTTTTCCCATGCATTGCTTATGCCGGAAACACAGCAGATACGTAATCCCCGCCTGGGTAAAGCGCTGCTAGCTGCCTTGCAAACGAATCCTGCGGTAACCCTGCACACGCAAACAGAAGTAAATGTGATTGAAACTGAGCCACTGAGAGTAGTAACGGATCATGGTGTAGTGAGTGCGGGCAAGGTGCTGGTCTGTGCCGGTGCCTGGACGAGCCGTCTGATTGCAGAATATAGCTCGCTACAAATAAAGCCGGTTAAAGGGGAGATGCTGCTGCTCAAGGCCGAGCCGGGTTTGTTGCCTTATATGTTGATGTGCCATGGGCGCTATATGATTCCACGTGCCGATGGTCATATACTGGTTGGCAGCACCCAGCAGGATAGCGGCTTTGACAAAACCCTCAATGTAGAAACAGCGCAATTACTACAACAACATGCACAGGACGTTGTGCCCGCCCTCGAAGGCGCCCCGGTGGTTCGGCACTGGAGTGGCCTGCGCCCCGCAACAAACGATGAGCTGCCATTTGTCGGTTCGCTGCCGGATCGACCGGACATCTACGTTTGTGGTGGTCATTTTCGCAATGGTCTTGCCATGGGGCCGGCTTCAGCGTTGCGTATTGCCCGGCAAATTGTTGCAAGCTGATGGAGTGTTTGTAACAGGTTTAGTCGAGTTCGAGCTTTTTCAGTTTGTAGCGCAATTGTCGAAAAGTAATGCCGAGCTTTTTGGCAGCGGCGGTTTTATTCCAGCGACAGGATTCCAGGGCCTGCAAAATCACCGCTTTTTCTATGTCCTCAAGATAGCTGTCGAGAGATTCAAATGCAGGTAGATCCATTGCGGGGTGAAAGCCACTGTCGCCACTGATCTGAGAACCTGCTGCATTTGCCGCAGCGCTGGGAGCAGTTAGTTCGGTAGTGCTCTCTGCCGCTGGTGCAGCGGCTATGGTTGCGCTACCGCTATCCTGGAATTGTAGATCGCCGGGTGTAATCACCTGGTTTTCACACAGGGTAAACGCTCGCTCCAGAATGTTTTCCAGTTCCCTGACATTGCCAGGAAAATGATACTGCTGCAGGGCCTCAAGAGCAGCTGGGTCAATGATAGCCGGTGTATTGCTGCCTTGGTTAAAGCGCTGCAAAAAGACTTCGCAAAGCGGGGCAATATCTTCGTGCCGATCGCGTAGGCTGGGTACGTTTAGTTGAATAACATTAATACGGAAGAATAAATCCTGGCGAAAATGTTTTGCTTCAACTTCAGATTGGAGGTTGCGATGTGTTGCACTGAGAATACGCACGTCGACAGGAATTTCCTTTTCGGCACCTACCGGGCGAATAGATTTTTCCTGAATCGCACGCAGCAGTTTAACCTGCATTTCCAGTGGTAGCTCTGCCACTTCATCAAGAAACAATGTGCCTCCACTTGCGGTCTGGAACAAGCCGGGCTTATCTGCAGTGGCACCGGTAAAACTGCCTTTGATATGACCGAAGAATTCACTTTCCATCAGTTCTTTTGGAATTGCGCCACAGTTAACTGCGACAAAGGGTTGTTGGCCGCGACTACCGAGTTCGTGAATAGAGCGGGCCACGAGCTCCTTACCGGAACCGGATTCACCGTGGATATAGACCGGTGCCTGGCTGCGCGCAAGTTTGGCAATTTGTTGGCGCAGGTGATTCATCGCAGCGCTGTCTCCGGTGAACGGAGAGCGACTCTGGTCAGTAATGCTGCTATCAGAAGGTTTGAGATTGAGTGCTGATTGCACAACACCGCGCAGCACATCCAGATCAATCGGCTTGGAAATAAAATCAAAGGCTCCAGCTTTCAGTGCCGAGATGGCGGTATCCATACTGCCAAAAGCGGTGATCACTGCGACGGGTACATGGGGGTAGGCATCCTGAATATACTCCACAATGGACAAGCCGTTGCCATCAGGCAGTTTCATGTCAGTGAGGCAGAGATTAAACGACTGGTTTCTCAGGGCTTCGTGAGCCGAGGCGAGGTCTTCCGCTGTGGTGGTATTTAGCCCCATGCGCCCCAATGTGATCTCAAGTAGCTCGCGGATATCCGGTTCATCATCAATGATCAGTATTTCTTGTGATAGCTGCTGTGATGGCATAGCAATAATCCGTATCAGGCGGTTTTCAGAGCTTTGTCCGGGTGGGCAAAGCTGATTTGAAAGCAGCTCTTGCGTTGTTCTGAAAAGTGATAGTCGAGACGTGCCTGATTGGCCTCGCAAAGTTCCCGTGCGAGGTAGAGGCCAAGGCCGGTGCCTTTCGGACTGGTGGTAAAAAATGGTTCAAACACTTTGGCAATATCGTTATTAGGGATTCCGGGACCATCATCAATAATATCAAGACACGGGGTGTCGAGGGAATGATCGATATAGCCTTTTAGTAGCAAGGTGGCCTCGCCGGTCTTTTTCTGGCTAAAATATAAGCCATTATCGCTGAGGTTGTTAAGTACCTGCTCAAGCTGACTCGGATCAGCGGTGATTGTAATGTCGGCAGGCTCCACATCAATACTGATGTTCAATGACTCGCTGTGAGCTTGCAGGTAATTGCTGACAAACTTGTTGAGAAACAGTTTGAGATTAAGTGTTTCCGGTGCGGGATTTTTACGCCGCGACAGCTGTAAAACATTTTCAATGATCTGGTTAACCCGCAGTGAGTGATTTTGAATAATCTCGGTGAGACGGTGGTCGTGTTTGTCGATGGTATCGGACTCGGCGAGTAACTGAGCGGCATGGCTGATTGCGCCAAGCGGGTTTCTTACCTCGTGGGCAATACTCGCGGTCAGATGACCGAGTGAAGCGAGTTTAAGTTGCTGCGCCTGCTGTGCTACATCACGGGTATCTTCAACAAACACAATAATATCGGCATTCTTGTCATCTTCAAGACCTGCAAAGCTCAGCTGTAGCTCTGGTCCGGTATCGCGAATCTTGATCGGTGAGATGCGTGCGCGGGGGTTGCCGCGCCAGTTTTGCAAGCACTCATACAGAGAGGGTATTTCCGCAAACGAAAAATCAAATTCGCTATTCTGTTCCATGGTCAGCGGAATCTCCAGCAAGCGTGCGGCGCTTTCATTGATCAGGCGGATAGCTCCATTGGGCGCGAGTACAATAATACCGGTGCGCATACGCTGCACAATCAGTTCATTCAGTTGTTGCAGGTGCTGACGGCGCAGGGTTTGTAACTCGGCTTCCTCTGCGGCCTCCCGCATGCGTTTGGTCAAATATAGAAAAAGCTGTGAGGTACTAAACAGCAGAATACCAAGCAGGCCCGCAGTCATAATTGACTGCATGGATGCAGTGGCATACATCAGATTGAAAATACTCTCTGCAATAACGGCGATCGTGGCCAGTGCCGCTGTCAGTGTGGCGATTTGCTTTGGCAAAATAATACTGCTGGCACTGATGGTGATAAACAGTAACAGACCGAGTCCGCTGGAAATGCCACCGCTGCTGTGCATCAACAGGGTCATTGCCGTGATATCGACCAGGCAGACGAGGAACATATGCTGGTGTGAGGGGGTAAAGCGGCTACTGTACAGGCGAATCAGTGTGATAAAGGTGATAACGGTGTAAATACCGATGGTGTAGCTAAATAGCCCGGGGTTTTCCTTGCCGAGGATATTCGGGGCAAGGTGGGTGAGGAACATCGCGGAGAAAACTGTGGCGAGGGTAATGCGGTAATAGGCATATACCTTGAGCAGTGAGAAGGATTCCTCGCTGAGAAGTTCTCTCTGCCGGGTGCCAGGTACTTGTTCCGGTTGTGCCATATGGGTGCTAATTATCTTTTGCGGAAGTTACAGGTCAGAATTTTCTGCCGTTATCGGTTAAGGGTTGCCAATATTCTAACAGGCCGCGGTTTGGCTGAATTATATTTTTTGCCAGCGGCGTCACTTTGCAGGAAAATAGCGTCTTTGCGAGGTTTGCGGGCTACAGAGAGAGTTAAAAATGAAGTTGGATATCGTGATAGCACAGCTCAATCCCCATGTCGGGGATATGGATGGCAATGCCCGCAAGGTGGTGGCTGTACTTGAGCAGCTTGCGGGGCAGGCGGTCGATGTGCTGGTATTTCCCGAATTAGTGCTAAGCGGCTATCCGCCGGAAGATCTGTTGTTGCGCGACAGTCTGCAACAACGCGTCGAAGCTGCGCTGGAGTTGGTACGGGAGGCCAGCCGGGAGCTGTCTTGCCACATCGTGCTGGGTTATCCATTGCGTCGTGATGGCAAGCTTTACAACTGTGCCGGTGTGCTTTTTCAGGGGGAGCTTGTAGCGGAATATCACAAGCAAAAATTGCCGAACTATCAGGTCTTTGATGAGAAGCGCTATTTTGAGGCCGGGTGCGAGCCAGCGCTGCTGGAGATAAAAGGCGTCAAAACAGCACTGAGTATTTGCGAGGATATCTGGCATCCACAACCCATGGCACAGGCCCGTGAAGCCGGTGCGCAACTGATGATCAATATTAATGCCTCCCCGTTCCATATCGACAAGCAGCGTGAGCGGGAAGTGTTGCTTGCCGAACGTGCACAGAGCGGGGCAATGCCGGTGGTTTATGTGAATCAAACCGGAGGACAGGATGAGCTCGTGTTTGATGGTGGCTCCATGGTGGTGGCCAAAACCGGCGAATTGCTGGTGCGTTTGCCCGCGTTTGTCGAAGAGACATTTGCCCTGACACTGGATATTGATAACGATAGTGCCAGCGCTGAAGAGTCAGCGTTAATCAACGAGCGCCTTGAAGGTGATGCGGCGGTCTACACGGCCCTTGTGCACGGTGTGCGTGACTATGTTAATAAAAACGGTTTTCCCGGTGTCGTGCTTGGTCTGTCCGGCGGTATCGATTCAGCATTGACGCTGGCAATAGCGGTGGATGCGCTCGGGCCAGAAAGGGTTGAAGCGGTAATGATGCCATTTCGTTATACCTCAAGTATGAGCGTGGAAGATGCCGAGGCGGAGGCAAAGACCCTCGGGGTTGAATATCGTTGTATTTCAATTGAGCCGATGTATGAAGCTTTTATGCAAAGCCTCGACAGTGAGTTTGCGGGCTGGCCAAAAGATACCACCGAAGAAAATATCCAGGCGCGCTGTCGCGGTGTGTTGCTGATGGCGATCTCCAACAAGAAAGGTTCACTCGTGTTAACCACGGGCAACAAGAGTGAGATGGCAGTAGGCTACTGTACGCTTTATGGTGATATGGCAGGTGGTTTTGCGGTGATCAAGGATGTGCCAAAAATGCAGGTCTACGCGTTGTCAAACTACCGCAATTCACTGTCGCCCGCGATACCGCAAAGGGTGATTGATCGTCCGCCATCCGCTGAGCTTGCACCGGACCAGAAAGATGAAGACTCGCTGCCGCCCTATGATGTCCTCGATCAGATATTGGCATTGTATGTGGAGCAGGATGTGAGCGCCTATGGCATTATTGCCCGCGGGTTTGCCGAGGAAGATGTGAAGCGCGTGATACGACTTATCGATATTAATGAATACAAGCGCCGTCAGGCGCCGATTGGGGTGCGCGTGACGCAGAGAGGGTTTGGTCGAGATCGCCGCTATCCGATTACCAATGGCTGGAGGCCGGGTGAATAATCTTATTTAATGCCGGGTTTGAATTACCATGCGCTGCCCGCCTGAATATACCAGGCCGTATCTTCCGGGCCGCGTGCAACATCCAGGCCCATATAAAACCCATAGCGTTTTGCCATTAGATAGCGAAAGCCCGCACCTTTGGAAACATAGGTTTCTGCATCCTTGAATTCATCCAGGCTATCGGCGGCACGGCCTGCACCCGCAAAGACCAGTGCACTCCAGCGTGGAGTGATTTTCCACGCTGCTTCTAGTTCAGTTGCCGCAGTGCGATCGCCGAGGTAGCGGCCAACCGGAATGCCGCGCATATCAATATAAGGCGTGGCGTAAGGAGGCAGCAGCGGGTTGTTAAACACCATATTCGAGTGCAAGCGCCAGCCGATAATAAACTGTTCAGCGACCGGCCAGTAATTGAGGCCCTCAAACTGCACATTGTCATAACTGAAATCACCACCGATATTTTCATCGTAGCGCAGATATTCCAGCGTGTAGTTATAACCCTGCTGCGGACTGAACACATTGTCGCGGTTGTCAAACTGGGCCACAACACCCAGTGCCGAGTTGGTGGTTTCACTGGCTAGCAGATTGTTAACTTGATCTTCCTGTTGCGGGGGTAGTCGACCGCCAAACCCGTTAAAGTTATTTGGCGATATGGTGGCGTCCATGAGGCTTTGTTTGATGCCGAGAAAGACCGGACTTTTCTCTGGCAGGCGGAACTTGATTTCCTGCTGCAAAAATAAACCCTCGGTATTAAGGCTCACCGGGCGGGGCAGGGAAATACCGCCGGAACCATAAAAATCCAGGTTGACGGAATAGGCACTGAAAAAACCTTCATAGCGAATACGATCACGTTTCCAGAACCCGAAGTGACCGGCACCGGTAAACCAGGATTCATTGGAGGTGCCGCCGAGTGCGACGGCAGTAACACTGGGTGGTAACAGGTAAGCTGACGCATTTTGTGCGGAGCGTGCAGCTTCCATGCGTTGCTCACGCGCCTCGTCGCTCTCGTGAAAGAATAGGCCGACAGCACCGAGGCCGGTACCGAGTGCAGGTTCGGTAATAATGATTGGTACCGGCATAAAACCGTAAGCATTTTCCGACAACCATTGGCTGCCGTCGAGCATGCCATCTTCCGGGTCAAAAAACTGTTCACTAAAGCTATCGGCAGAACTGTTTACAGCAAATAACAACAGGCACAACGAGATAATGACTGGTTTGCAGCAGGTGGTTGGCAAAAAGCACCTGAACATCAGTGGTCAGGATTGATGCTAGCGCTTTTCTTCACGGCTATCAAAGCCGGAAGGCGGAGGGTTATCAACCAGACCGAAGGTGGCAGTGTTAAGCCAGGAGCGTACCGGGTTGATATTGATAAGAAATTCGCCGTTCTCGTCGAGGGAAACGTGATCGGGATAATTTTCACGCAGGGCGAGCAGGGAATCATCGGCGAGATCGTCGAGGCCAAGCAATAGATAAGCTTGAACCATCACAGCCAGTGCATCGGGAACTGCGGGGGTACGTTGAAAGTTTTCAACCACATAGCGGCCGCGGTTGGCAGCGGCAAGATAGGCACCGCGCTTAAAATAATAGTTGGCAACATGCACTTCGTAGCGGGCGAGAAGATTGCGCAGATACACCATACGCTTGCGTGCATCAGCGGCATAAATACTGTCCGGATAGCGACTCAGTAATTGTGAGAAGTCTTCAAAGGACTCGCGCGCCGCACCGGGATCGCGCATGGTCATATCGGTTGGCATAAAACGCTCAAACATGCCGCGGCCTTCAGCAAATGAGGCAAGGCCTTTCATATAGTAGGCATAGTCCACATTTACATGCCTCGGGTGCAAGCGAATAAAGCGCTCAGCGGAGGCATAGGCGGCGTCAAACTCGTGCTGCATATAGTAGGCATAGATAAGGTCGAGCTGAGTTTGCTCCGAATACTTGCCAAACGGGAAGCGTGCTTCCATGGCTTGTAAGGCTTCAACAGCGCGTTCATATTGCTTGTCGTCGATATGCTTCTGCGTGCGCTGGTAGAGTTCTTCTTCGCCGAGACTCAGTTCTTCGAGATAATCGTCGGAGGAGCAGGCGGCCAGAAGAACGGCGCTGAGGATGCAAGTCAGGAAAAAAAACTTTTTTTGCATGTAGTGGTGAGTCGTTGTTATAACAGAAGGCGGTATTTAACCATAACTTTCGCCGAGAAAATATGGTGGTTTTCAGGTCGGTGGGGGTGGTGCGCTGCCATCGTTGCTCGTTATATCGCGCACAATATACTGGGGCTTGCGGTTAATCGTTAAAAACATGCGGCCGAGATATTCGCCGATCAGACCTAGCATAATGAGCTGTGTGCCGGTGAGTAGCAAAATACCGGCCATCAGGGAGGCCCAGCCTTTTGGTGTGCTGCCGAGCAGGGTTTCGATAAAAATAGTCAAAATACCGATAAGTCCAAATGCGCCGATAACAAGACCGGAAACGGTAGCGGCACGTAATGGAACAACAGAAAAATTCAGAAACATCGAGGTAAACAGGCGTAGCAGGCGGGGCAGTGTGTAATTGCTTTTACCATTGCCGCGCGGTAAATGCTCGACAGCGAGTGAACCGATATTTTGGGTTACCTGCATAATCAGGCCGTCAATGTAGGGAAATGGACCGGTGTGCTCAACAACCTTGTTGGCGGTAAATGCATTGATGCAGCGAAAGCTCGACAGGTATAGCCCCCTGGGTTTGTCGAGTAGCCAGTCAGCCAGCTTATTGGTCAGGCGGCTGCCGAGATTACGCCAGCTGGCATGTTGTTTGTGTTTATAGCGTGTGTAAGCTACGTCGAAATTATTGTCCCTGCAATAGTGCCAGAGGTTCTCCACTTCTTCTGGTGGGTTTTGCAAGTCATCGTCCATATTGATGATGTATTCTCCGCGAGCGTAGCTGAATCCTGCAATGACTGCATTGTGCTCGCCAAAGTTGCGCGACAGATTGATGATTTTGATGGGAGTACTGTGCTTGTTGCAAAGCGCCTGACATATCTGCAAGGAGTGGTCAGGGCTACCATCGACCACAAGAATAATCTCCATTTCCCGGGCAATATCCAGCTCACACAGTTTGTCTACCAGTGTGCCGACAGTATCAGCACCGTTGTAAACCGGAATGACAATCGATAGAGCCGGATTTGGCAAAGCGGCGGTATTATTGTCTACGCTTGTGCCGGTTTTGTCGCCCGTGCCCATACTGAGCCTCCAAAAGGAAAATAAAGTTTGAGTGAGGCCAGGCCTTGCTCAAAACGCATAATGGTAAACAATAGATTATCCAGCCACGGCGCCAGTGTTTCAACATCGCTGTCTTTGCGCGTTTTGCCCGCAGTGAGACGGTGCAGCACCATGAGTGGAAACAGCAGGCTGTTCCAATAGTGGCAGTCATTAACAATAAATCCGCCATCCTTCAGCAGAGTGCGGCAACTGCTGCGCGTATAACGCTCACGGGTATGAACATGGGTGTCGTGGGCTGAGGTCATCCAGTTAAAGGCGGCAATATTAATTAGCAACTGTCCACCGGGTTTCAGTACACGGCGGTATTCCTGTACCGCAGCCAGAGGTTCAACATTAAGGTGATAAAGCACATCGTTACAGATCACAAGATCAAAATAGTTATCGCAAAACGGCAACTGATTCACGCTGCCATTAATAATATCGAGATTGGTCTTTTCGCGGCTGTAGCTGGCAGCTTGCCCATAATACTCAAGGCCAGTGTAGTGCAAGTCGGGCAGGGCTTTTTGCAGGTGGGCAAGCAGACCGCCGGTGCCACAACCTGCATCAAGAACACGGGCACCTTCGGGTAAAGCCATTGTGAGAACCCGTTGCAGGGTTGCAGCATGCAATGCGCGGTACCACCAGAACGACTGTTCCAGTTGATGCATGTGCTCGTATTCTTTCAACTCCATGGTTCAGGCTTGCTCAATGATGCAGTACTCTGAATATTGTTATGGGGGTGTGTTTTGATCAGATTATGCAGCAAGCGGCGACTTTCATCAAAACGTTCCGCACCTGAGAAGGTTTCAGCCATGAAAATAATAACGATCAGTCTATAATGGCCCTTTTTCGACTTTTCATCTTATTTGATTGTGGGACAGTCCTTTTGCCATTAACCACCCAGCAGCGCTTGCTACAACGCCTTTCCGATGGCCAGATTCATTCGGGGGAATCTCTGGGGGCAGATTTGCAAATCAGCCGGGCAGCAGTGTGGAAGCAAATCCAGACCCTGCAGGCACTCGGGGTACAAATTGACAAGGTGCGTGGGCAGGGGTATCGGGCTAGTAGGCTGGACTTACTGTGTCGCGAGGTGATTGAGCAGGGGTTGAAGACTGTGCCGGGAGCAGCAGCACTTCTGCTCGAAGTGTTGTTCAGGGTGGGTTCTACCAACGACTACGTACTTGAATGGTTACCAGAGCACCCCGGGCAGCAATGTGTAGTACTTGCGGAGCAGCAGGACGCTGGCCGCGGACGGCGCGGGCGTAGCTGGTTTAGCCCATTTGCAAGCAGTCTCTATATGACAGTGGGCTGGCGTTTTTCCGAGGGCATAGCTGCTCTTGAAGGATTGAGCCTTGTCGTGGGACTTGCCCTGCAACGCGCCCTGCAGGGGCTCGGGATTGAGCAACTGCAACTGAAATGGCCTAATGATCTTGTCTGGCAGCAGCGCAAGCTCGCAGGTATTCTGCTGGAAGTACGCGGTGATCCTGCCGGTGAGTGCCAGGTGGCGGTTGGTATTGGCCTTAATGTGGCATTAGGTGATAGTGACGAGGTGGATATTGATCAGCCCTGGGTGGATATTCAGAGCATTGTGCGAGAGCAAGGTCTTGCTGATGACAAACGCTTTACCCGCAACCATCTGGTGATTGCGATTCTCAGTGAACTGGTACCAGTGCTGGAAACGGTTGAGCAAACCGGCTTTGTTGCGGCTTATGCCTCGGAGTGGGCTCGTCACGATGCGTTTAAAGGTTGCCAGGTGGTATTACAGGCAGGCGATCGCCGTATTATTGGCGAGGCGGTTGGGGTCAACGAGGCTGGCGCCTACGGTATTCGTACTGAACAGGGAGTAGAGCATTTTAATGGCGGGGAGGTCAGCTTGAGGGTGCAGTTGTGATTGTAGAGATCGATATTGGCAATAGCTGGGCGAAATGGCGCACTATTAATGCAGATGGGCAAAAAAGTGCGGTGCAGCGTGTAGCGGTTGGCGATTTTCCGGATGGTGTATTTCTGGCACTACGCGATGTTCGCCAAGTGCGCATTGCCTGTGTTGCAGCAGTTGAAACACTCAATCGTGTGTGTGCAGCCATTCGTGAGCAGTGGCAACTGGAGCCGGGGGTAGCCCGCACGGCGTCAGAATTGGCTGGTGTGCGCAATGCCTATACTGATCCGGATCGCATGGGAGTGGATCGCTGGTTGGCCATGGTTGCCGCCTGGAAAACTGCGCAGTCCGGATGTTTGGTGGTAGACTGTGGCTCCGCGATCAACATGGAATTTGTTAATGCGGACGGCGTTAATGAGGGTGGTTATATTGTGCCGGGTTTGATGCTGATGCGGCAATCGCTGTTACAGGGCACCGGTCAGGTTAAATTTGATCCGGCGGATTATCGGCCCTCCACGGCGCCTGGTGCCTCAACCGCTGAGGCGGTTGAGCACGGTGGGTTGTATATGGCGGTGGCGCTGGTAGAGGCGGCCTGGCGTGACTGCTGCGAAAGGTGGTCGGCATGTGAGTTGTTTCTGACCGGGGGTGATGCAGCCTTGCTCGCCCCCCATTTACAGGTGCCACATCGTGTGGAGCCGGCACTGGTACTTGATGGTCTGGTGTTTGCGCTGCCCTGAGCATTCACAGCTATGATGTGGGGCGGCTGAAGTTTGGTAAATTACGGGTTTTCGAGGTGTGCGGGGGCAGATCGTCAGAAGCCGGAAAAATTTAAGTAGAAGATCCGGGAGAATCCGGGGGGAAAAAGATGCGTTGGGTTTTCTTATCACTGTTGTTTGCGAATATTGCACTGTTTGTCTGGCACTGGTTTGAGTCAGATCGGCAACAGCGCTTGCAGGCCCTGAACGCGTCAGTTATGAATCAGGGTGAGGAAATGCCCGGTGAGCCGCTGGTGCTGATTCGGGAGCTTGATGAGCAACAGTTTGAGGAACTGCTCAAGCGCGAGCCGGAACAGGATACCCCGGTGGAGCCTTTAGCAAGTGAAGCCCCGGCAGTGGATGAAGAGCCTTCAGCGGATGAGCCCTCAGCGAGTCAGGAGCCTTCAGCGAATAAAGAGCCCTCAGCGGATAAAGAACCCTCAACAGACAAAGAAGCGGGTGAGGAGCTCTCAGCGAATACAGAGTCCGAAGCGAGCCAGGACTCAGTAGCGGCTAATCAACCACCCTCTGCAGAAACACTCCCACTGGAAGATGAACAGTCGGCAGGCAGTGAATCGGATTCGGCTATCAGTGAGCCCCCGGCTCCAGAGGCAACGGCAGATAGCGATCAGGAAACGACAGATGCTGAGGCCGATACTGTTGCTACACCCGCGCAAGTCGCAGATGATGCCTCTGCAGAAATTGCTATCCCGGAAGGCAGCGTTAAATGCACGTTACTGGGCCCAATAGAGGAAGTTCAGCATGGTGAGCAGATTGTCGAGCGTTTGATGGCGCTGGGCATAGAAGCGGGCGTTGAGGAAATAGATATCTCCGCTGAATCTGAGTATTGGGTAATTATTCCTTCGTTTGAAACCAAAAAGGAAGCCCTTCAAACCATAAGAGAGCTACAGGGCAAGGATATTGAGAGTTTCCTGATTACCAAGGGCGACATGGCCAACTCCGTGTCCCTTGGGCTATACAGCAGTGAGGAAAATGCAGAAAAACGCAAGGAAGAGATGACTTTGCACGGTTACAATGTGGAAGTTCGGGTCAAGGCACGTGTGTATAAGGAAAATTGGGTGGCGCTACATAGTGAAGAAGCTGCGAAGCTCAATGACGCGGTTTGGCTGGGCATCCAGGAAGACTTTCCCAACCTCGATAAAAGGCCGAGCTTCTGTGAGGCTGAACCGGTTGCTTCTGGGGACAACATCCAATAGAATCCCGCCTCCCTGTGGGTACTGGTGACCTCTGGCTTACCGGCACAGGGTATCGCAAAGGTTTAAATGAATGCTGGCGTAGCTTTAGTAATTCTTAGGGCGAAGCCCTTAGAAGCACTTATGCAGAGTTTAGCTGGTCTTGCGTCTTCAGGCGCTAGCGCAGCTTGACGATGCCAGTTGGCTGAGGCAGGAAGCCGAAGCCGGTAGGGTAAGCCTGCCAAATGATACCGGCAAGGTATCGCAAAGGTTTAAATAAATGCTGGCGTAGCTCAGTTGGTAGAGCAGCTGACTTGTAATCAGCCGGTCGGGGGTTCGACTCCTCTCGCCAGCTCCATATAACCCGCTAGCACAATAAATAGTTATTGATAGCTTTT
>JANQLY010000025.1 GCA_028280345.1 Pseudomonadales bacterium
TGCTTGAGGGCCTTTTTGGCCTTGAGTTACCGTGAACTGTACGTGTTGGCCTTCTTGCAGGCTTTTGTAATCAGATTCACTGACAATTGCTGTGTGATGTGCAAAAACATCAGGGCCGTTCTCTTGAGAAATAAAGCCGAAGCCTTTTGAGTCATTAAACCATTTAACGGTTCCGTTAGTTGTAGACATGAATATATCCTGTTTTTATAAACAATAATTAAAATACTCATCAATTGTGAGCAGTATGGGCTGGTATTGGTGCTGTTACTGTTGAAAAGAGTGTAACAAGGAACTAACGAAAGAAAGGACGATGCGACAGATGTTCAATATGTAGAGCGGTTATATCAACCGTGCGGCCACTATACAGACTAAATGGGAAAAGTACAGGTAAATAAAATTATTTTTCAGTGTAAGTTCTATTTTTTTGTTTCTTCAGCCCGGTCCAATTCGCCAATATCAAGGACAGGTGATGCATCTATATGCTGGGCATCCATCATTTGAGCCACTCGCTGTAATGAGGAGATAATTTGTGTTTGTTCCCAGTCATGCAAATCCTGAAATTGTCGAATAAAGTTTTCCTGCAAAGGTTGTGGTGATTCCTTGATGGCATCAAGGCCTTCATCGGTGAGAGTGACGATGACTTTGCGCTTGTCTTCCTGAGACCGTTCTCTTTGTATAAATTGTTTTTTTTCAAGGCGGTCCAGAATCGTGGTAACAGTTGCCTGGCTGACGCTGACCTCGTTAGCCAATTCACCACTGGTAGTCTGTGTTTTGGTACGGATTGTTTGCATGACCAGTAACTGAGGAGCAGTCAGGCCACTGGTTTTTACCAGATGGCGTGAATGCAGGTCTGTTGCCCTTATTACTCTCCTGAGAGCAATAAGCACATCGTCGATATGGCTCATAACTTGTTGTTTTATCTGGCTTTTGAGTTGCGTAGGTTACCACCCGCCAAACTTTATCCAAAGAATAATTTGGCTTCAAAGGTAATTTAATTAGAACTCTAAGTAAATAATTGTTACTATAGGGCCAACCTGTTGTAATTTATGGGAAAATAGCACATAAATTGATTAGTTATATATGTATTTTTCTTTATAAGCCAAAGGATTTAGCTGGTCCTTTCGATTTCTTGTTAATACGTTAGATGATGAAAAATGAACCTTTCTGCCAGTAGCGCGATTACTGACAATCAACTGCTTGAATTTGCTGAGCCATACGGAGAGTTGGGGCATCAAGTGGCTCAGCTCGTAAAAAGGTGTCCGCCCCTGGACCCAAATTCCACCTATTGTAATTTGTTGCAGTGCGAACATTTTTATTCCACCAGTTGTTCAGTGCTTACAACCCAAAAGGAGTTGGTGGGTTTTGTGTCAGGGTACCTTCTCCCCCAGAAGCCTGACACGCTTTTTATTTGGCAAGTGGCTGTTGACCCATCCCAAAGAGGAAAGAACCTGGGGCAGCGAATGATGTTGCATATATTGTCACGTGATGTGTGTAAAGAAGTACAGTTTCTGGAAACTACAGTGACGAATGATAATAAAGCCTCAATTGCGATGTTTTCCAGATTGGCAGACTTTCTGAAAGCGCCTGATGTCTCGAAGACTGTATTGTTCGACAAGCAGAAACATTTTCTTGGTCTTCACGATTCGGAAGTCTTGTTTCGTATCGGTCCATTTAGCCCTCCAGAAACTTAAACAGAAAAGGTATTACCATGAAAATTTTTGATGAAATTGAATCCGAAGTGCAAAGTTATGCTCGCTCATTTCCGAGAGTCTTCAATAAGGCGCAGGGTGAGTATTTGTACGATATGGAAGGCAATCAGTATCTGGATTTTCTGGCAGGGGCGGGGACATTAAACTATGGTCATAACCATCCGGTATTTAAAAAAGCATTGCTTGAATATATTGAGTCGGATGGAATCACACATGGTCTGGATATGCATACCAAGGCTAAGGGAGAGTTTCTTGAGGTTTTTAATGAAAAAATTCTGAAACCTCGTGGGTATGAATATTTGGTGCAGTTTACTGGTCCAACGGGGGCTAACTCTGTTGAGGCTGCAATGAAAATTGCCCGTAATGTTACGGGGCAGCAAAATATCGTTACCTTTACCAATGGCTTTCATGGTGTCAGCTTGGGTGCTCTTGCTGCTACCGGCAATTCGCATCATCGTGATGCAGCCGGAGTGAGTTTGAGTGGTACCCATCGTATGCCATTTGATGGGTATTTAGGTGAGCATATAGATACTACTGAGTATTTGGATAAAGTGCTTGGAGATTCCAGCAGTGGAATCAATTCACCGGCTGCCGTCATTGTAGAGACAGTGCAAGGTGAAGGTGGCATCAATGTGGCTGGAATTGAGTGGTTGAGACGACTTCAAGCTGTTTGTAAAAAATACAATATGCTATTGATTGTGGATGACATACAAGCCGGTTGTGGCCGGACAGGTTCATTTTTTAGTTTTGAAGAGGCAGGTATCTATCCGGATATTGTAACGTTATCGAAATCACTCAGTGGATATGGCTTGCCCTTTGCGGTTGTGCTTATGAAGCCCGAGTTAGACCAGTGGAAACCAGGAGAGCATAACGGAACGTTCAGGGGAAATAACCTTGCTTTTGTTACTGCAAGAGCGGCAATAGAGCATTATTGGTCGGACGATAGTTTTAGTAAAGAGATTAAACGAAAGGGGGAAATTATTTCTCGTAGATTTGAAAATATAGTGGATACTTATGGCGAAGGAAGGTTTACGGTTAAGGGTCGAGGAATGTTTCAGGGTATAAACTGTATAGATGGTGATTTTGCAGGAAAGGTCACAAAAAAAGCGTTTCAAAAAGGCTTGGTTATAGAGACCAGTGGGGCTGACGACCAGGTTATTAAATTGCTTTGTCCGTTGATTATATCGGAGCAAAACCTGATAAAAGGATTGGATGTTATTGAAGAGGCAATAAAAGAAGTGTGTATTGATTCTTCAATTCCGGAGGAAGAAACCTTCTTTGAAGACGGAAATAATGTGGTGACTTTAATGCGCTCTTTAAAGCGTATTTAGGAGAAAGCATGATAGTTAGAACACTAAAAGAGGCAATGAATAGTGAGCGAAAGGTCGTTAGCGAAGGCTGGGAAAGTATTCGCCTCTTGCTGAAAGATGACAATATGGGGTTTTCGTTTCATATTACGACAATTTTTAAGGGTTCTAATCTGGATATGCATTACCAAAACCACTTGGAATCAGTTTTTTGTCTTTCTGGTGAAGGTGAGGTTGAGGAAGCTGTAACTGGAAAGGTTCATCAGGTTGAGCCGGGAACGCTCTATGTGCTAGATAAGCATGACAAGCATACATTAAGAGCTAAAACAGAAATGATTATGGCCTGTGTTTTTAACCCGCCGTTAAATGGTAAAGAGGTTCATAATGCGGAAGGAGCATATGAACTCGAAGCTGAAACAATCACGGCAGAATAATAGTGGCTGCAAAACCTAAGCATCAAGCTACCTTATCCAGAAAAGAGTTGGATGAGCACATAAGTTCTTATCTAAAAAATGGGGGAAAAATAAAAATAATTCAGCCCGGAGTGACGGGCGTTCAGCCCCTGAAAGGGCCAAGGCATATTGTTATCAATCCGTCAAAACGCTAGTTCATGTCGGTATTTTCTTCATTTCTTTTCTTTCTTTCTATATTTTTAGTCATCGGTATTTATTCGAGCCGGTTTAGCAGGGGAACAAAAGCTGATTACTATTTGGCAGAGTATTCAGTTCCACCCTGGCTTGTTGGCCTGTCTGCAGTTGCAACCAATAATAGTGGCTATATGTTCATTGGGGTCATAGGTTATACCTATGTAACCGGTTTGCCTTCTGTATGGCTGATGTTGGGATGGATTGCAGGCGACTTTCTAGCTTCTATATTTGTTCACAAGCGTTTACGGATTGCTGCGGAAAAAACGGGTGAAGTCAGTTATTCCGGTGTGTTGAGTGGCTGGGCTGGAGGGGGTCGTCGTTTGCAATGTTTAATAGGCGCAATATCCGTGTTTTTCCTATTGGCATATGCCAGCGCGCAGCTTGTAGCGGGAAGTAAAGCCCTGTCTGTATTGTTGGAGTGGCCTCTTTGGTCAGGTGCTGTTACTGGGGCTATGTTGATTGCAATGTATTGTGTGGCGGGTGGTATTAGAGCCTCAATATGGACAGATGCAGCTCAGTCAATTGTCATGATTACTGCTATGGCAATATTGATGGTTGTGGCTATCAATGACCAAGGTGGGGTTCAGCAAGTTTATGAGAGTCTTGCAGAGGTACCTGATTTTATGGAGTGGGTGCCAAGTGATTTAGCATTTCCAGGAGTGCTGGGCGGCTTTGCGTTTGCAATCAGTTGGCTGTTTGCGGGTTTTAGTGTCATTGGTCAGCCACACATAATGGTGAGGTTTATGACGTTAGATAACCCCGGTAATTTCAGAAAGGCTCGAATTTGGTATTACGCGTGGTTCGTCTTGTTTTATTCCATGGCTACTGTTGTGGGATTGCTTTCGCGACTATATTTTGCAGAGGCGACTTTTGATGCGGAACTGGCATTGCCAATGATGGCAAGCCAGCTATTGCCAAGCATGATGGTGGGTTTGATTTTGGCTGGAATTTTCGCGGCAACTATCTCAACAGCAGATTCACTGGTATTGAGTTGCTCTTCAGCTATCACACATGATTTATTGCCGCATCGAATTGAAAATATGAAGTTAATTAAGGCTATGACGATGACCGTTATTCTTGTTGCATTGTTGTGGGCCTTGGTGAATCAACAGTCGGTATTTAATCTGGTTATTATGGCTTGGTCTGGTCTGGCTTCTGCATTTGCGCCCCTGTTATTAGTGCTTGTATTTGGCAGGCCAATTTCGAGTTTCCAGGCCATTCTCACAGTAGCAGCAGGCTTGCTGATTGCTTTGGTGTGGAGGTACATGGGTTGGCACAGTTGGATGTATGAAGGGATGCCTGGAATACTGGGTGCTCTGATATTTTATGGTTTTATACGAATGACGAATATTGCCGATACTGACGAAAATAACCAAAGCTACACAAAATGATTTTGTAACCCATTGATTCATATATGACAATTTTGAAAGTGAGCGATTTTCAAAAAAGTGTTTATAATTCAGTAGGTTAACAAAAAAATACTGGTCAGCTGGGGGTGTGGTGGTCACAGGTTCACCAATTGCAGTTAGCAGGTTTTTGCTCCTGCAAAACCTGCATACAGTACATCCTTGTACATAAGCAATTGGCCATGAGTAGCTTTGCTACGAACCCGTAGGAGTGTGTTTTTGAGTAATTCCTGTCGTTCCGATCATTAATAAAAAGGGCGCTCCCCTGTGGAGCACCTTTTTATTGACAGTGCTGCGCTATTTTTTTGAGTCTCTGATCAATACCACAAGGTGTAGTGTGTCACTATAGCTGCTCTTTTTGATTCTTCGATTATGAGTATGAAAAATATATACTTCGTATTACCTGCCGATTAAATAATAACTGGGCGGTGACACTGTTAGCACTGTTATTGCCATGTTTTGGCATTCCGCCACTGCTCGTGATGATAGTTTTCCCATGCTTTAAGCGATTCCAGGTTTTCTTTTCTGCCAAAAATTATTATTTCCAGTGTTGGAAATGGATTGTGTTCTTTTATATAGCATTTAAGTTCAATATATATATTGCTTGATGGGGCATCAAATTTCTCTTCTTCGGCAGAAAACGTAAGGCCAGGGTAGTACTTTGGAATCCATGATTTCACTACAGCCAGACTTTTCTCGCAAGCTGACATATCTTTAAAAATACGGCTTGCCGATATAACACTAACATTGTTGGTATTTTTTAGAATTGCCACTTTATATTCAGGAAAAATAGTTGCGGTTTCGCCTGAATTAGGCACCATAAAATAATAAGAAGGTGCAGTTAAAACATTTGATGTTTCAATTGGTGTAGTACCTGGGAATGGAGTTCCCATTTTGGCAGATAGGAAATCAGGTACTTTTGCAAATCCAGAATTGCAAAGTGTTGATAAGATAAAAAAACAGATAGCTTTTTTATTCATAATGTAATCACCCTGACATCCTTGGCCGATATTTCTTTATTACGCTGCGCATAAATTAATAAAGAGAGTCTGATATCAGATTTGCGCAAGTTTCAGCTTTTTCCCTTCTGGCTCAACGGATTCCGGTTCAGGCTCTGGCGTATATGCAAAGCTGTCAGCCCAGTCGGTAAAGGCTTTAATGGCTTTGTCGGTTTCGTGCGGATAATAATCCGGCTCAATCGGCTTGCGGTTACTCCAGATGGGATCATCTTCATAGGTTGCGTACCAGGAACCGAAGGCGCCAACCCAATCCTGAAATCGTTTAATCGGATTTAATGATTTTTTGCCTACACCAACCTGTGTCAGTTTACATTTCTTGCCATCAATAACGGTCAGAAAATTACAGAGGTGCTGGACTTCAGCGCCGACTCTGGATTGCAGGTAGTCATTGAGGAAGCCACTGTAATAGGTGATGACTTCAGACGTATCGCCGCCCGCCACATTTTTGAGAGGCGATAGTAACTCGGTACCCATTTTGCACCAGGCTTCATGGCCCTCTGTGCGAATTTCTCCCGGGACTGTCTCCTTGCCAAACATGGAATGGGTGAATTCGAAGTGGCGTGGATCGACAGCGTTGTTCTGTGGAACGCTCGGATGATGCAGGTCCATCGTTCGTGCATGGGCCCAGAGAATATCCGGTAAATCTTCGTCGTTAAGAAACTTCGGGTGTTCCCACTGCGGTTCAACTCCCGGGTTGTCAAACCAGGCATAGGCGAGACCTCTGTCTTCAGCAACGGGGTAGGAACGAATTGATTTCTGTTCTACTTTGGTACAGGTGCCATCACCTTTGAAGGTTCTGCCATGCATGGGGCATTGAATATAGTCTTTGATAACCTTGCCGGTGGCCATATTCACACCAAAGTGAGAGCAGTAGGGTTCAACCATATTGAGCTCGCCAGACTCGGCTCGATAGACAAGGCATTCCTCATGCATAAAAGTACGCTTTTTAATTTTTCCTTTTGGAAAGTTTTTGGAAAGGCCAATAAACATCCAGCCGCGAAAGTACTTGTTTTCTGTATCCTGCTTTGCCATATCGTTATACCTGCGGTGCTCCTGAGCGAGGTATCTATGATAGGCCAATACTTTCCCCGGGGCTATATGAAAGGGTTTTATAACAGTTCAATCTTTAAATAAAGAAGGCACAGCCCAGATCATCAGGTATTCCTTAACCCGCTTGGGATTGTCTGAGTCAGCCATCGGATCCTGAGCGAATGAGATGCTCAAGCGCTTGATCCAGCTAATCATTTTCTCCAATGTGACGCCTTTTCTAAGCTGGTCGTTTTGCTTCGCCATCTCGTAAAACGGCGGCAGAGTTGCTTCGAGTAGTTTATCACCGGTTAAAGAAAAGAAATCGAGGTCAAAGGTGTAAGCTCTGGATTGATAGTCTTCGTGCGCAATTTTGAAGACAGGCTCTTTGGGGCCATCGCAGATGATAAACAGCAGCAGGGTAGTGATGTAATCCTCGGGTGATTTGGCACTTTCAAGAATGCGGGACAGTCTTTCCGTAATCTCGCGGCACTCCCGCTGCATATACTCGACGAAGATAGCTTCCTTGGTTTTAAAGTTGCGAAACACCGTCGCACGGCCGACTTTCGCCCTGGCGGCAATGTCATCCACGGTGGTGCCAGAGAGCCCTTTCTCCAGGTAACACTGCCCAGCAGCGTTGAGTATTGCCTCAATACTTTGTGCTTTTAATAGCTGATTCGCGGTTTTTGGACTTGCCTGTGCGCTCATGTTGCCTTATTGCTGAACTGCAGTGCAGGTAGTGAGTATGTGGGTATAATATGTATTGACGATACTATTTTCAAGTAATAGTATCACCCCAATCTGTTACCAAAAAGCAGGCAGTGATATTGCTGGTAGCCAATTGTTGTAGTTAGTAAATAGCTGCCAGATAGCCCAAAGCCAGAGGGTTACAAAATTATGCAAGGACTAAAGAATCTTCGCGTCATCGATTTCACCAGCTGGATTGCCGGCCCCTATGCCTCCAAGCTGTTTGCCGATGCCAATGCAGATGTCATCAAGGTTGAGACCGAAAGCGGCGATCCAATGCGTCGCTATGCTTCGTCTGAGGAATTCCTGGAAAATCGCCCCGGTGATTCCGCCTTTTTTCAGTATTTAAATGCTAACAAGCGTTCGGTCACGGGTTCGCCGGCGGATGCTCATATTCAAGAGCTTATTGCCAGCGCGGATCTTGTTATTGAAGATTTTGCCCATGGCAGTGATGCACTCAAGGCTCTTGATATTGACACGCTGCAGCAGCAATACCCACAGCTGGTCATTCTTTCCCTGACCCCTTACGGCCGAATGGGCCCCTATGCGCATCGCCCGGCGACTGAATTTACTGTGCAAGCAGAGTCTGCTTCCACAGCCATGCGCGGCCTCGCTACTATGGAGCCATTTATGGCTGGCGGACGGGTGACAGATTTTATTGCTGGTACCTATGCTGCTGTTGCAGCAGGTATTGCGGTGCGCGGTGCACAGAGAACCGGGCACGGCGAGTACATTGATTTTTCTATGATCGAAGTGATGAACATTGCTTCTACTATCTATGTAGATCTGGTTTTCAGTTTGATGGGACGACCGGAAATTCACGGGCCTATGCGTCAACTCGAAATCCCTTCGATTGAACCCACCAAAGATGGCTGGGTAGGGTTCAACACTAATTCTCGTCAGCAGTTTAATGATTTTTTAATTTTGATTGAAAAAGCCGACTGGATTGGCGATGAAGAACTCGCATCCCACTGGAGTCGCGTATTCAGATACGACGAATGGAATGAGGCAGTTCACAAGTGGACGAAACAGCGCACTACCGATGAAATTATTGAGCAGGCCGCGTTGTTCAGAATTCCAGTAGCGCCGGTCTGTAACGGTAAAACCGTTCTCGATCAGGAACAGTTTAAAGCGCGCGGTGTTTTTGAAACGAATCCGGCAGGGGACTTCCAACAACCGCGTCCGCCGTACAAAATTAACGGGCAGCGTTTCAGGCAATTATCGGCGGCACCGACTTTGGGCGAGCATAATGAAAAGATTGAACCCCGGGAAAAGCCTGCGCCGACTGTGCCATCCGCCGAAAGAGAATTGCCGTTAAAAGGTATACGTGTACTTGATTGTGCTGCCTGGTGGGCGGGACCCGCGGTAACACAAATGTTTGCGATGCTTGGGGCAGATGTGATTCATGTTGAATCTATCCACCGTTTTGATGGTGCGCGCACCGTGGTTGCTATGGCTGATGGCGACGACTGGTGGGAAAAAAGTCATCTGTTCAATGGCACCAATACCAACAAGCGTTCATTAACGCTGGATCTCAACCATGAGAAGGGCATGCAGGCTTTCAAAGATCTTGTGAAAGAATGCGATATTCTGATTGAAAACTTTTCTCCGCGTGTGTTTGAAAATTTCGGACTTACCTGGGATGCGCTGAGGGAAGTAAACCCACAACTGATTTTTGTTCGCATGCCAGCCTTTGGTCTCGATGGGCCGTGGCGAAACCATGTGGGTTTTGCGCAAACCATGGAGCAAATGTCAGGCATGGCCTGGGTAACCGGCCATACTAATGATCAGTCTCGCATTCAGCGCGGTACCTGCGACCCGCTCTCCGGTATGCATGCGGCGTTTGCGATTTTGGCGGCACTGGCAGAGCGTGATGCCAGAGGTGAAGGTCAGTTTCTTGAATGCACTATGGTTGAAGGTGCGCTCAATGCATCTGCGGAGCAGGTTGTGGAGTACACAGCTTATAATCATGTGCTGGATCGTGAAGGTAACCGCAGCCCTTATGCGGCACCCCAGGGTTTATATGCCTGTAAAACGAGGCGTTATCAAGACGATATGGGTAACGATCAGGAAGAAGAGCAGTTTCTCGCCTTGTCTGTGCAAACAGATGCCCAATGGCAAGCGTTGGTGAGTGTGCTCGGTAATCCCGGCTGGGCTCAAGACGACAGATTCGCGATACACAGCGGGCGGCGCAAGCATCACGATGAAATGGATGAATATCTGAAAGCCTGGGTAGCGGATAAAAACCTTAAGGATGTGGTTGCCATGTTGCTGGAAAACAATATTCCTGCTGCAACCTTGCTTAATGGTCGCGAAGCTTATCAGCATGAACCCTTTGTGGCGCGAAATTTTTATGAAGAAGTCGAGCATCCGATTATTGGTAAGCATTTTATCAGCGGTATGCCATTTCGATTTGCCAGTAGGAAGGGGCTGCGCTGGATCGATACTGCCGCGCCTACTTTAGGGCAGCATAACCACGAAATTCTTTCAGAGCTACTTAATTTAAGTGATAAAGAGATTGCTGAATTGGAAGCGGAACAGGTGATTGGTACACAACCTACTGGACTTTGATTGATGAGATTGGAATTTTCGGGATTTTAACAAGAGAGAGCTTTTATGAATGAGACAGCTGAATTGGGATTTAACCCGGATGAGTTGCGAGAAAAGTATGTGCAAGAGCGTGATAAACGTTTGCGTGATGATGCCAATGAGCAATATGGCCATATTGAAGGGGACTTTTCCTACCTGGAAAAAGACCCGTTTGTTGAAGAAGAAATTAAACGCGATCCCGTCAAAGACGAAACCGATGTGATTCTGATTGGAGGTGGTTTTGGCGGCTTATGTGTTGGCGCTAGGTTGCGTATGCTTGGCGTAAAAGATATTCGTATTATCGATAAAGCCGGTGATATGGGGGGTACCTGGTATTTTAATCGCTATCCGGGTATTAACTGTGATATTGAATCTCATGTGTATTTGCCATTACTTGAAGAAGTGGGTTATGTGCCCGAGCAAAAATACGCCACGGGGCATCAAATTTTCGAACATTGCAAAGCCATCGCCCGCAAGTTTAATCTTTACGATAACGCGCTATTACAAACTGAAGTGACTGAGCTTTGCTGGTCTGAGGGTGAGCAGCACTGGATCATTAAAACCAATCGCGGTGATGAGCTCAGAGCGAAATTTGTCAGTCTCGCTAATGGGTTTCTGCAAAAACCAAAACTGCCCGCGATTGCTGGTATTGATACCTTTAAGGGGAAAATGTTCCATACCTGCCGTTGGGATTACGACTACACTGGTGGTGACCGTACGGGCGGTGATGTTTTCCGCGAGGGGCCTATGAATATGGAAGGTCTCAATGATAAACGCGTTGGTATTATCGGTACCGGTGCAACGGCGGTACAAGCGGTACCTCATCTCGGTAATAGTGCAAAGGAATTGTTTGTATTCCAGCGTACGCCATCAGCTGTTGGTGTAAGAAACAACTCCCTCACTGATCCGGAGTGGGTCAAGTCTCTTAAGCCCGGCTGGCATCAGGAGCGCATGGATAACTTCCTGATGTTAACCGCTGGCGGTTACGCTGAAGAAGATATGGTTGATGATGGTTGGACAGAGATCACAGCGACACTAGTAGATCTGATCATGAGTGATCCAACCGGGGATATGTCACCAGAAGCGATTGAATTAAAAGCCGAACTTGCGGATATGGTGAATATGGAAAAAGTGCGTGCGAGAGTCGATGAGGTGGTTAAAGATCCTGAAACGGCTGAATTGTTGAAGCCTTATTATCGACAGTTCTGTAAGCGCCCATGTTTTCACGATGATTACCTGCAAACCTTTAACCTGCCGAATGTAAAACTGGTTGATACCAAAGGACAAGGTGTTGATCGTATTACCGAAACCGGTGTTGTGGTTAATGGAAAAGAATATGAAATTGATTGCCTGATTCTTTCGACCGGTTTTGAGGTAGGAACTGACTATGCAAGCCGCGCAGGATTTGATCCGGTAGGTAAAGGAGGTTTGGCTCTGACCGATTACTGGTCAGATGGTGCCAAAACTTTGCACGGTATGCATATGCATAATTTCCCCAATTTTTTCATGATGGGTATTACTCAGAGTGGTTTTACCGTTAACTTTATGCATATGATTGACGCCGAAGCCAAACAGATTGCCTATATCGTCAACAAGTGTTTGCAAGACGGTATCAATGTGTTGGAAGTGTCCAAAGAAGCGGAGCAAGCCTGGACGAAAGAAGTGTATGAGCGCGGTGAAAGAACAGTAGATTTTGCTATGAACTGTACGCCGGGTTATTACAATGGTGAAGGTAAGCTGAGTCCAACCGTGCGTCAGGATGGTTTTTATTTCGGTGATCAGCCGACTGATTACACCAATATTCTGGAAGAGTGGCGGGCATCCGATGATTTGCCCGGTATGATTAAAAGTTAATTGCGTGGTAAGAGTAAGCGAGGAAATACAATGATTGAAAGTAAGCTGGATATTGATCAGTACAAGTGGCAAAACTTTAAATTTGAAACTGGAACCGGTGAGCTGATCCATATGGAGCAAGCCATTCTGGCCTATGACATGGAGCTAGGCACCATCAATTTTCTTACTCGCTGGGGTAATGATGGTGGCAGCTGCCCTGTGCACCGTCATATGTGCAGCACCAGCTGTATTGTGATGGAGGGTGAGCAGCATTTCTATGACTATGATCCTGATACAAAAACCTGGAAGGATGAGCCGCGTATTCGACGTACTGGTGAACACGGTTTTTCCACCGGTGCGGATAAAATGCCGCATAAAGAGGTTGGTGGTCCTGAAGGCTGCGTAGCCTTTTTTCATATGGATGGCAGTGGTCCGAACCCGGTGATGTATCAGTTTTACGATGACGATATGAATATGGTTGCCGAGGTGACTCTCGATATGATTATTGCGGATTATGAAGCAAACACTTAAGAGAGTTTCGCACGATTACGACACTTGGAAACTCTTCGTTTTCTACATCGTGCCAAGCTCTCTAAATAATGAAATTTAATCGTTAAACAAACCAGTTTTTTATTTTTTAACCGTTAAGAGGTAGCTATGAAGCTTGCGTTTTCAGATGAACACGAAAAACTTCGCCAGGATATTAGAGCATATATTGGCGAATTGATGACGGACGAACTCAAGGATGAACTGAGTCATGATTTTAAAGGGGAGGGTGGTGGCCCAATCTGGAAAGAGTGCATGCGCAAAATGGGTAGAGATGGCTGGATTGGCCTCGGTTGGCCAAAAGAGTATGGCGGTATGGAAAAGGGCGCCATGGAGCAGTACATCTTTTTTGCCGAAGTGGCCAAAGCGGGTTTTCCGTTTCCATTCTTGACCTCTGAGTCGGTTGGCCCTGCATTAGCGGCTTTTGGTGATGAATCACTGAAGAGTGAAGTAATTCCCAAAATTCTCTCCGGTGAAACCAATATTTGTATCGGTTATTCAGAGCCTGGTGCCGGTACTGATCTTGCGTCATTAAAAACTCGCGCGGTGAAAGGCGACGATGGTTACTACACCATTAACGGACAGAAAATGTGGACGTCTCTGGCGGAGTTCGCCGATTATATCTGGCTGGCGGCCAAGACTGGCAATGAAGAAGAAAAGGGTAAGCACGGTTCTATTTCCATGTTCCTGATTCCAATGGATACACCGGGAATCAGTATTACACCGGTTTACACTTTGGGTAGTGTGCGTACCAACGCGACTTATCTGCAAGATGTTCGTGTCCATGAAAGTCGCTTGGTCGGTGCTGAGAATGGCGGTTGGCAGGTGATTATGAGCCAGCTTAACCGAGAGCGTCTGGCGCTGGTTTCCCACGGTCCTTCCTGTGGTTTGTTCCAGAAGGTTTGCCAGTATGCGGCCGAAACAAACTTGCCCAACGGTGAGCGTTTAATTGATCAGCCCTGGGTGAAAATGAACCTGGCGCAAGCGCGTCAGGGCTTTGAAGCGATTAAACTTATCTGTTACAAGCAGGCTTGGGCAATTGCGACAACCGGTAACCTCGATATGGCAGAAGCGTCGTCAGCGAAAATCTTCGGTTCCGAATTTTTGATCGAAGCGGCCCGCGGTATGTTGGAGGTACTGGGCTATGCGTCGACCATGCATATGCGTTCTGAGCATAATATTCTGGCAGGTGAGTTTGAGCGTTTGTATCGAACCCTGTCCATTCTCACCTTCGGTGGTGGCACCAACGAAATTCAACGCGATATTATTTCAATCTTCGGATTGTCGATGCCGCGTCCATTGCGCGCGTAAGGAGGAACTATCATGGATTTTACTATTACAGAAGAGCAGCAAGACATTCAGTCTTTAGCGAATCAAATCCTGACAGATCAGGTAACGCCAGAAACTCTGCACGCCTACGATGACCGCAACAATGAGCGTTACGATGGTCGATTGTGGTCTCAATTAGCTGATAGTGGCTTGCTCGGTATTACCATTGATGCCGACAAGGGCGGTATGGGGTTCAGTTTTAACGAGCTGTCGTTATTTCTCGAAGAGTGTGGCCGTGTATTAGCACCAGTACCTGCGCTGCCGACTTTGGTGTCTGCGATGGCCGTGCAGAAATTTGGCAACGACGAATTACAAGCCATGCTCGGTGGTGTGGTTAGTGGTGAGGTGGTATTAACGGCTGCTATTGAAGAGCCCGGTAATCAGGATGCTTACGCACCGACTTGTACCGTCAGCAATGGCCAGCTAAATGGCATCAAGCAGGGGGTAGCCTATGTGAATCAGGCAACCCGGTTGCTGGTTGTCGCAAACGAAAGTGATAAGGTTGGTTTGTATGTGGTTGATCCGAAGGATGCGAGTATTGCCAGTACTGCACTATGGTCAACAACGTTCGAGCCACAAGCTCACCTGACATTTTCCAATACGCCGGCAGAAAAGATCGGCGGTCAGGAAGCAGTGACTTATCTGCTGCAGCATTACACCGTGGCCATGTGCGCTTATCAAGTCGGTGCCTGCGAACAAATGGTTAAATTGACATCTACCTATACCTCCGAACGGGAGCAGTTTGGTGTAAAAATCGCCACCTTCCAAGCCGTAGGCCATAGAACGGCTAATTGCTATATCGATGCCAAGTGTTTAAAGCTGGTGACGCAGCAAGCGGTCTCTATTCTGGCTGAGGGCGGAGATGCCGCGTTAGCGGTTAACGTTGCGAAAGCCTGGTGTGGAGATGCCAGCCACCGTATCAGTTACGCTGCCCAACACTTGCACGGTGGTATGGGTGTAGACCGCGATTATTCTTTGTGGCGCTATGCGTTGTGGGCAAAACAAAACGAACTGCTGTTGGGTCATACGACCTATCATCTGGAGCAGTTGGGTGATGCAATTGCTGCGGGTGATTTTGATATTGATGCCTGATGCTATGCAAACCAGAACGCTTTTCAAAATATTTACAAATTAAGTTTAAGAGGTTATAGATGACAGAGAGTGAAAACGATCCGCTGCATGAAGAGTTGCAGAAGTTGGTGGGCAGTCATATATCCAGACCTACCCAGGCAGCTGACGAGGTCAATATGGCGATGATTCGCCAGTGGACAGATGCTTTTAGCGATCGCAACCCCATCTATGAAGACAAGGAATTTGCTGCTGCAACCCGGCATGGTCATTTGATTGCACCGCCGGCCATGCTGCAAACCTGGACCATGGCGCGACCAAAGATTGAAAATCTCAAAGAGCGTGGTGGTTTAACCATCGATATCGATATGGACAGCCCGCTGATTGTTCTGGATAAGGCGGGTTACATCGGCAGTCTTGCGACTAACTCCGAGTATGAGTTTATCCGTGAACAGCGTCTCGGTGATGTGCTCACCTCAGAAGCGGTACTGGAAACAGTTTCTCCGAGAAAGAAAACCGGTCTTGGCCTTGGCTATTTCGTTACCTGGGTAACAACCTATACGGATCAAAACAATGAGGTCGTTGGTCGACAACGCTTTACCTTATTCAAGTTTGATCCGGCAACGATGTCTTTGTAGGAGAGGTAACATTATGAGTCAAAAAGAAATCAAATCATTACGAGCAGATGCAATTTCTGTCGGTGACAACGTTACAGCTATGGATGTTGAAGTGACGGCAACAGCGGTTGTGGCTGGTGCTATTGCTTCCCATGACTATATGCCCATGCATCACGACAGGGATTTTGCGCAAGCCCAGGGGGCGCCGGATATCTTCTTTAACATTATGTCCACTAATGCCTACATTGCTCGCTTTCTTACTGATTGGGCAGGACCGGAAGCGGTATTAAAAAACATCAGTGTACGTTTGGGTGTGCAGGCTGTGCCTGGTCAGGTGCTGAAATTCAGTGGAGAGGTAACTAACAAGGAAGAGAAAGACGGTGAGTGCCTGATTGAGCTGGCGATTAAAGCCGCCGTTGAAACCGGTGATCACGCCACAGGAACGGCTGCATTGACAGTACCTGCATAACAACAGGTTTACAATGCCCGTTGAATTTTTCGGGTGACGGGTGGTTTGCCAGCGTGGGTAAGTATAGTATGTGTTGTTCTTATTGCGGAATGTCGGTTGATTGCTAATAGATAGGCAGGTGAGGGTATTTATGACCAATGATGTAAATGATGTAGAAAAGAGGGTTGCTGACGGAACTACCTGGGATAGTTTTTGTGATGCGCTTAAGGAAGCTGGAAAAATTATTCAAAGTGAAAAGGCACCGGGAGATGCTTTTAATAAGGCAGAAGGCTATCGCTATCTGGCGCGTTTGTTGCGCGGCGGACTGGAGAGTTTTCTGGAGTTTAGAGACCCTCTGTATCCTCAGTTGCGTTGTGGTGCCCATGAAACGATAAAACTCGGCGCTGATAACCCGGACAACCGCTATGAAAGTGCGGCAATTAATCCGAAGTACGACTATCGAATCAGTGGTAAACGGGGAACTGTAAACTATCTCGGTATTAGTTCCATCATTAATAAATATGCATCGGGCGGCACCATGGAAGTCACGGGTCATATCGATCATCGTGAGATGGAAATTGGCCCGGATGGTGATATTGAAATTATTGTCAGTTGCAACAAACAGAAAGGTAACTGGCTGCCGATGGCAGAAGGATCCAATTCCATTACTGTCAGACAGACCTTTCAGGATCGTGTCAATGAAAAGCGTGCTGATTTAAAAATTGAGCGTATCGGTGCAAAAGAAGGGCGTCCAAAACCCTTGACGGCTGAGGCTCTGGAGCGGGGACTGATGGGCGCAGTGATGTTCGCTCAGGGCAGTGCCACCATGTTTGAAAATTGGGCGGAAAGCTTTCTGCCGACCATGAATGAGTTGCCGCCAGCAGATCAGGACTACTGTCAGTCAATCGGTGGTGATCCGAATATTTTTTATTTTCACAGTGCATGGTCTCTTGCGGAAGATGAAGTGTTGGAGATTATTGCCCCGGAAATTCCGGAGTGCCAGACATGGAACTTCCAGCTTGATAACTGGTGGATGGAGTCTCTGGACTATCGGCATCATACGATCCATGTAAACAAGCATACGGCCCATTATGAAGACGATGGTAGTGTACGAGTGATTGTCTCTCATACGAATCCAGGATTGCCTAACTGGATAGAAACGGCGGGTCACGATATGGGAACTATGTGCTGGCGTTGGATTGGCGCGGAGAAGCACCCGCTATTGAAGACCCGGGTTGTGAAATTGAAAGATCTGAATTGAGGTTGACGACAGGCAATAGCGCGATGGAAACAGTTATGGCAATTGTCAGTCTCTTCGACAAATCGTTATAAATTTGCCATGGATAAAACATTCAGTTCATACCAGGAGTGGCAAACGCACGATAAATCAAACTGGGGTGAAGGCGACTGGTTGAATGAGCCAGATAAAGCACAGTGGAACTCAAGGGGTTTAATTTGCCTGATCATACGGGATGATGATGGCCATTTTTACGGTTATGTGGGTGTGCCGCCTAACCACCCCTACTATCAAAAAGGCCATGAGGATGTAAATTTGTACGCCCACGGCGGTATGAATTTCTCAGGGACGCTGCAACTCGAGGAAAGTCAGCCTGAAGAGAATCAATCAGGTGAAAGTGCATCAGAGAATGCTAATAAAACAATCTGGTGGTTTGGCTTCCATTGCGGGCATACGGGAGACCTTCGACCTGTCGTGCGCCATCAGGATAGGAACAATCCTGTTTACCGAAACTTGCACTATGTGATGTGTGAGATAGAAACCCTGGCGGATCAGCTGGCATCTCCTCAATAAATAGGCCAAACAGGCTAAATAAACACAAAAAATCCCCGTCTAATGACGAGGATTTTTTGTCGCATGCTTACTTAAAGCTCTGGGCTTCAACTTCTAGACTTCAACCATCTTGAAATCCAGTTTAGTAGCATCACAGTCTGTACAAGTCCAGGTGTCTGGCACATCTTCCCATTTCGTACCCGGCTCTATGCCATCTTCTGGTAAACCTAAAGCTTCATCGTAGATAAAACCGCAGAGAATGCACTCATACTGCTTGAAATCACTCATCTGATAACTCCTGCTACATCTAATCTGAAACAAACGACCTAGGCTGCGAAAGGATCACGCTTGCCTTTTACGCGAATCTTCAGGTTTAAAGGCTGAGTGAATGGTAGACAGGCCACTCGAGGGTGCTCATGACCCTTAACCAGTTCAAGGTCAAAATAGTTTACCCAGTGGGCGACCATTTCCTGTGAAAACAATGGGCCAATCATCGCACCTGAGCAACGGTGGGCACCGCTACCAAAGGTTAACAAGGCGCGTTTTCTCGCTGTCAAGTCATCGCCCATAAAGCGGCTTGGGTCGAATTTGTCTGTATTCGGGCCATAAATTTCTTCATCCATATTGTTAGACGCAATCTGGATAATGCATTCATCGCCTTTACGAATCTGGTAGCCCTTGTAGAGAAAATCTTTGGTGGCAGTACGCGTTACCAAAATACCTGGAGGGTGAATGCGGGTGGTTTCCATAAAACAGGCACGCAATACTTTTTGCTGCATGGGGTCAACATCGCCTTCAGAATTGCGTGACAGCTCTACATATTCTTCACGAACTTTTTGCAACCACTCCGGGTGGGTTAACAATTGATAGCTCATAAACGCCGCTGCTGATGCAACCGTGTCGTAGCCTGCCAGATAGGCTGCCATCGGTACGATTTTCAGGTCGCTGTCCTTCCACTCGCCACCCAAATCCTCTTTTGCGTCGTATTTCAGATACTGGCCCATAAGGGTTTGCTCGGCAAATTCGGGGTCAGTGCGAACCTTGTGTACGAGTTTCAAAGAGTTTTGGTTGAATTTTTCCATGGTTTTTTTGAAACCAGGGAAGTTCAGCGTTACCCATAAAGGCAGTGGGCCGTAAGTGGCAATGATTAGCGTACGGACTACCAGTGCTAATTCTTTATGGTTAAAAGGGAAGGGCTCGCCATTTAAAACACGCGACAGAATATCAACGGTTTGTGCCTGAGTTTCGTGCAGTGGGTCAAACTCGTAGCCTGTTTGCCAGTGAGAGACATTGGCAACTACAGCCTCGACAACTTCAGGTCGCTTTTCACGCTCAAGTTTGCGGTTGAGCCAAGCGGTTTGCATGCGCTTATAGTGTTTATGGTAAGGGCCATCGAAAGTGCCTGGCAGTTTACTGCCTACGGCTTTAACCAGGGTGTCCATTTTATCTTTAGTCGTTAGCAGCTCGTCATGTTCGAGCAGGGCAATAGCATCTTCACCGGTAAGTGCAGTGATCTCCTGGCCCATCACCGGGAAGCGAAATGCCTCGCCATATTGTTTACGCATCTCGTTCAGCCATGGCATACAATCGCCGGTAAAATGCTTAACGGCGCCAAAAAAAGGTATGGTTTTGATTTTGGGAACGCGTGGAGCACCGGTATTACCGACCATCACCGTGCCGGGGCTTGCCGCTGTAAACGGGCATTGAGGCTCAGATAAGCGTGGATCATTCGCAGGTGTTTCGGTTGCTGCACCGGTGAATGGGCATTTGCCAGCGTCTGCCTGGATTTCAGGGTTTTCTTTCAGTTGTTCGGCTTGCATAGGTTTTCTCCTGCCAGGAACATGCAGAGACAGTCATCTGGCTGCCTACAACATATTCTGAATTTTGTTGTAGGTATGGTAAACTGCTCTTCCAGCACCGTCAACTGGTAAAAATAGCCAAATAGGCAAAATTTATGGTTTTCACATAGAATAGACAGCGAATAGACAAGAGCATCAAATGCAAACCCAGACCAATAGTCGCAAAGCCAAAGCCGGCACTCCGGAATACGTAGAGGTCAAACAGCGTATGGTTGAGGCTGCTATTGAGTTGATGGCGGATAAAGGCTTGAGCAAGTTTCGCTTTGAGGAACTGGCGGAAAAAGTGGGCTGCAACCGCGCGACCATCTACCGCTACTTCGACAGCAAGCAGGATCTGGTCACAGAGGTGATGATGCGGCTTATGCACCAGATTACCGATGAGGTGATTGAGAAAACCGCCGGCTCTGAAGCTGTAACCCGGGACAGTTTTACCGATGCGCTCTATAACATCATTACGGATTTAAGAACGGATCGCCGCTACACCATTGTGATGGATGCGCAAAATGTCGAGACCTTTGCACGCCTGACCCATGAGTATTTTTCCGTAATTACCACCAGCATGCTGGAAAAACATATGACGGAGAACCCCTCCGGAAGGGTATTAAAAGAGGGGGTGAGTATGGCCGATGCTGTGCATTGGTTGATGCATCAGATTATTTCCTACGGTTTTCTGGGACTAAAAGGCGAAACGGAATCAGAACAAAAACTTTACCTGGAAAGAATGGTTGTATCTGTCATTATTTAAAGGGCTTTATGTTGACGCAATCAGCTTTTTCTGAGGGCCGAGCAAGTCAGCAAGTGAATAGTCTTTCAAGGTGTCGAGAAACGCTTTCATCGCGTCGTTCAGCAAACCTTTTAACCTGCACTGTTTAACAATACGGCAACGTGGTGTCATGCAATTCACCGGGTTCAGTGTGGTTTCAAATTCTTCAACAACCTGAGCGAGGGAGATGTTTTCAGGAGCCATACCGAGCTTGATGCCGCCGCCTTTGCCGCGGTGTGCCTCGACATAGCCAAGCTTCACGAGTTTCACAACCACCTTGGATATATGGTTGGGCGATATATCATAAAAATCACAGACATCTTTTACGTGACTCAACTTGTCCTCTGGCAACTCGGCCAGATAGATCAGCGTGCGAAAGGCAAAATCTGTTTGTTTGGTCAGTTGCATACATTCACCTGTTTGTCCTAGTGGTAAATATCAGGGTTTACACTATTTAAAGATGCATTTAGTATACATCTTATGAAGATGCAAGCAAAATGCAGCTTTTAAGTAAATAACTAATGAGGAATCATTATGAGTACATTGTATGAGCGACTGGGTGGGGAGGCTGCTGTCAAAGCAGCGGTGGATAACTTTTATGAAAAAGTTATGGCTGATAACCGTATTAACAGCTTTTTTGAAGGTGTGGACATGGTGGCGCAGGCAGTGAAGCAGAAAGCTTTTCTGACGATGGTTTTCGGTGGGCCAAATGATTACTCAGGTAAAGATATGCGCGCAGGCCATGCCCATCTCGGACTAACGGATGAACATTTTGATGCGGTGGTAGAGAATCTCGGCAATACACTAAAGGAATTGGGTGTCAGTGATGATGATATTAAGGAAGTTGCTGCGCTTGCCGAAACCACAAGAGATGATGTATTGAACCGTTAATCTATACCTCTAATCTATATCCCTAACCTATGAAATCACTTCCAGAGGATATTCAGGCCTATAAAAGAACGCCTGAATTTACCGAGCTAACGATTCCTTCAGGCATCCTCAACCGTCATCAGACAAAAGAGGGTACCTGGGGGAAGATTGTGGTGCTGGAAGGACGATTTAAATATGAAATCCTTGAGCCTGAATATGAAATGATAGAGCTGTCGCCGGATAACCACGGTGTGGTTGAGCCTACCATTGAGCATCAATTGACCCCGATTGGCACAGGAAGGTTTTATGTGGAGTTTTATAAATAACATTGCACCTGGGGGCAGGAATATAACAAGAGTGTAACCGAAAAGGATGTTGCGCAGCATCGAGAAATACAAATCAGGGTCCCGGTTTAAATCAATACAAAAACAACTGGAATTACCATAAAAGGATAGCCAGATTTCTTATCCGGGAAATCTTTCAGTGTTATTCAATAGTTCGAATAAAACGACTATTACTACAATATTATTCAGCTTTTTTTGTCTATTTAAATTCCTATTATTACAAGCATGAATAATACTGTTCTGTCGTCACAAGTTTATATACTGAGATGGATTAAATATGGTCTATCCTTTTCCCTGTTGTGGGTATTGTTGACCCAGGGAGATATCGGCTCGTGGGTGATTGGTGTCGTTGTGGTTCCACTGGCTACCTGGTGTGCCATTTGCCTATTTCCGCCAGGGGATGAGGGAGAGATGGCGAAGAGAAGTCTGCGCATCAGCGCGTTGTTGCGGTTCATCCCGTTTTTTCTTGAGCAATCGCTTCGGGGAGGGTGGGTAAGTGCGTTGTTCGCGCTTCACCCTCGAAAGCGTGTGCATTCAGGTTTTATCAAGTACACAACCTGTCTGCCACCTGGTCGCCCCAGACTTTTCTTTATTAACACCGTAAACCTTTTGCCTGGCACCGTGAGTGCAGAGTGTCATGGGGATGTTATGACGATTCATGCGCTGGATATCTGTGCTGATCATGATCAGGATTTGAGGCAATGTGAAAAACAAATAGCGGCATTATTTGGCCTCACAGATATTCTACCCGAAACGACAGCAGCTACATCAACTACATCAACTACATCAACTACACCAACCACATCAACCACAGGCGAGGAAGGCACATGAGTATTTATCTTACCCTTGTGGCCGGATTGCTTCTTTTCGTGCTGCTATCCGGGCTGGTACGCGTGATACATGGGCCAACGGCTGCTGATCGAATGCTGGTCGCGCAACTATTTGGCACTTCGGGTGTCGCACTGCTTATGCTTTTATCTGTTGCCAAACAGCAGACGGCACTACTTGATGCTGCACTGGTGCTGGCACTGTTGGCGCCATTAACCCTGATTACCTTTGTCACGCTTGCGAGTAAAAAACCATGAGTATGTGGGATATATTCACAGTTGTGGCGACATTGACCGGATTATTTTTCTTCGTTGCCGGTACTGTGGGCTTACTGCGTTTTCCTGATGTGTTTAGTCGTCTGCACGCCCTGACCAAAGCAGATAACCTTGGTCTGGGGTTTATCGCCATAGGCTTGGTGCCGCAAGTTGCTTCGGTGTTTGACGCGCTGCAACTGGTGATGATTTGGGTGTTTTTGATGCTCTCAGGTGCTTTGTCCGGTTTTCTTGTTGCCAACTATGGCTTTGTCAGACAGCAAGGTGAAGAGAATGTGGGCTGAGATCGTTATAGATGTCGTTCTTGCTGGTGGGGTGATCACACTCGCAGCTTTGTCACTTGTTGTACGACAGGTGTTTACAGCGATAGTGCTTTACATCAGCCTCGGACTGATGGTGACGATAATCTGGACGCGGTTGAATGCCTGGGATGTAGCAATTGCCGAAGCGGCCATCGGTGCGGGGCTAACGGGCGCATTGTTGCTTGTTGCCTGGCGTCGCTTGCACGAAAAGGAGGATGTGAACGATGTTTCTGAAGCTGGAAACTCGGGAAACCGGGTCTGACGTTGGGTTATCGACCTTAGCCTGCTTTCTGCTTGGAGTGGTCATCACGACACTGAGCGCTGCGCTGATTATTGCTGTTATTGTTTCTGATAAAGCAGCACCTGAGCTCGCGTCACTTGCTATGCAAAACCTCAATACTAGCGGCGTGGAAAATCCTGTTACAGCCGTGTTACTGAATTTTCGCAGTTACGATACCCTGTTAGAAATTGCCGTACTGTTGATTGTTGCTGTGGCGGTATTGCCAGATCAATGCTTCGCAGGAAAAACTTCCTTACCTGCAAAACGCTTCCTGTCCAGAAATGTCAAACATCAGGTCAATCCGGTTCTGGCCGGATTGTTAAAATGGCTGGTGCCGCTGGCGCTGTTGGTTGGAGGTTACCTGTTATGGATTGGTGCCTATGCGCCAGGAGGAGCTTTTCAAGCCGGTGCTGTGATTGCCGGTGCCGGTGTGGCGCTATCTCTTGCGGGGCAACACGATTTCACATGGCAGACTACAAGTGTGCGAATCACGCTAAGTCTTGGCTTGTTGGTGTTTATTGTGGTGGCGGCAATAAACAATCTGATAACCGGTACAACTTTGCAGTACCCCGTTTCTTACGCGGGTTTGTTCATCCTGATCATTGAAGTTGCGGCGACGATATCAATTGCGGCTATTTTGTTGCTGCTATTTGTCTGCCTAAAAGCAATCGCTGAGCCTGCGAGAGAGGGTGATACACAATGACTCAGGATTTGCTTTATAGCATTACTGGTATTGTATTGTTTGGTATCGGTTTATTTGGTGTTATCGCAGCCGCGCATATTATTCGCAAACTTATCGCGCTGAATACCATGGGTATAGGGGTCTTCATGGTGCTGTTGGCGGCGGCTCGTCACGGCGTGGTAACTGATCCTGTGCCCCATGCAATGGTGCTGACTGGCATTGTGGTCGCTGTAGCGGGTACAGCGTTATGTTTATGGCTGGCGCTGCAACTACAGTTGCTTGATAGCCCGGTTCCGGAAGAGCCGCCGTGATGATGATTCTGGGTATAACGCTACCTGTGTTGCCTTTGTTGGTAGGTTTGCCTTTGCTTGCGGCTATTGCCGTTTTGTTAATAAGCTCTCATCGCTGGCGTACAAGTATCAGCACCGTTATTGCCGGGTTGCAGTTGCTAATTGTTATATTGGCCATACAAACTACGGAAGCTTCATATCATTACACTCTGGGTGGCTGGGGCGCTCCTCTGGGAATTGGCCTGGCGGCAGATGGTCTCTCTCTTGCTCTCCTGTTGATTACTGCAGTGCTTGTTTTGATGATCAGTCTCTATAGTGCCTGGTATTTCTCTGATTCCTCTAAAGCGACACGCTTCTGGCCAATCTGGTGGTTACTGGTGGCTGGACTTAATACAGCCTTTATTGCCGCAGATGCATTTAATATCTATGTGGCTCTGGAAATGATTGGGTTGTCGGCTGTGGCGCTGGTTGCCCTTGCTGGCACCCGCATGGCGTTAGTTGCCGCACTACGCTATGCTCTGGCGGGGTTGTTGGGCTCATTGTGCTACTTGCTAGGAGTTGCCTTACTCTATCGTGCTTATGGCACTCTGGATTTAGCGCAATTGTCTGCTCAGATGCAGGCTGATCCGTTGAGTTGGGCTGCATTATCTCTGATTAGCGTTGGCTTATTGCTTAAAACCGCTTTGTTGCCTTTGCATTTCTGGCTTCCTCCGGCACATGCGAGTGCGCCGGCACCGGTAAGTGCAGCTTTATCTGCTTTGGTAGTTAAGGCGTCTTTTTTTCTGCTGGTTCGTTTTTGGTTAGAAGTATTTGATCCTGCGGTGACAGTGACTGCCGCAAATTTCCTGGGCGTATTAGGTGCTATAGCTATCTTTTATGGTTGTATCGGTGCTTGTCGTGCACAGCGCCTGAAATTGTTGGTCGCTTACTCGACAGTGGCTCAATTAGGGTATTTGTTCCTGTTGTTTCCACTTGCATTCACGAATAGCTCACTGGAGATGTTTGGTGATGCAGCGGTAGCTGCCGTGACCTATTTTATTATTGCACATGCCCTGGCTAAAGCGGCGATGTTTCTGGCGGCAGGCAATATTCTGGTTAGTTGTGGTCATGATGAAATTAACAACCTGAATGGATTAGCGCGTCACCAGCCACTGGCATTGTTCACATTCGCTATTGCTGGCGTTAGCCTGATTGGCTTGCCACCCAGCGGTGGTTTTATCGCCAAATGGTTATTGCTGAATGTGGCCATTGATAGTGGGCAGTGGTGGTGGGTCATTGTGGTGCTTGCTGGAGGCTTGCTGACGGCGATTTATATTGCCCGGGTGCTGAATGTTGCGTTTAGTCAGATGGATTCTCTGAATATCAGCGAAGAGATGACTGTGACGCGGTCGCGAACTATTGGCATGGCAGCATGTGGATTGACATTAGCGATATTAACGATCCTGCTGGGCTTCAATGCTGAATGGATACTCGTTCTGCTCAATGGAAGTTCTCCAATCACAGATGCAGGAGTGGTGCGATGAGTTTTAATGATCTGCTACCAGCATTAATTGTGCTCTCTGCCTTGATTCCCGGAGTATTAATTTTTTGCACAGCGGAACAGAATGTTTGGCTGCGACGAACTCTGAATTTCGCTGGCAATGTTTCGTGCCTTGCGCTGATAGGATTATTAATTAGTGGTGTGTATGCAGGAGATGTTTTTGAAATGCGCCTGCCGCTGCTACCTGATATTGACCTGGTATTGCATGCTGATGCTTTATCGTTGTTGTTCGTCAGTTTGTCTGGCTTGCTCTGGTTACTGACCACTATCTATGCGCTTGGCTACCTTGAAGGGACACAGAATCACAGTCGCTTCTTTGGCTTTTTCAGTTTGTGTGTGGCGGCGACTTTGGGCATCGCTCTGGCCGGTAATTTGATTACTTTTCTTATATTTTACGAACTGTTGACATTGACGACTTATCCTCTGGTTGTACACAAGGGTAATGCTGCGTCCCTGAGAGCAGGGCGTATTTATCTTGCCTATACAATGGCAGGTGGTGCGCTGTTGTTGGCGGGGGTAGTGTGGCTTAAAGCGCTTGCCGGACCGCTGGACTTTACGGCCACTGGTATTCTCTCGGCAATGCCGGAACTTGATCCCGGTCATCTCAAGATAATTTTTGCGCTGATAATTGCAGGGCTGGGAGTGAAAGCGGCTCTGGTGCCTCTGTATGGTTGGCTGCCTGTTGCTATGGCGGCACCGGCACCGGTTAGTGCACTGCTTCACGCGGTTGCTGTAGTGAAAGCGGGTGCCTTCGGTATTGTTCGCGTGGTTTATGATGTCTATGGTATTGAATTCGCGCGCGATCTGGGACTGACAGACTTGCTGGGGGTTATTGCTGCCTTCACTATCGTTTATGGATCAGTGCTTGCACTGCGGCAGGATGACCTTAAAAAACGCCTGGCTTATTCAACTGTTAGCCAGGTTTCTTATATTGCATTAGGTACAGCCATTGCCGGGCCGATCGCGACCATTGGCGGTATGGTGCACCTTGTTCATCAGGGGGTGATGAAGATCACGCTGTTTTTCTGTGCGGGCAATTTGGCAGAGACATTGGGTATTCATAAGGTTAGTGAACTCAATGGCGTTGGACGGCGCATGCCACTAACCATGGCTGCCTTCACCGTTGCAGCCCTGGGGATGATTGGGCTGCCACCCGTGGCGGGTTTTGTTTCTAAATGGTACCTCGGTACAGGTGCCTTGGAAGTTGAAGCTCATTGGGTGCTTGTTATTCTGGCTATAAGCAGTGTACTCAATGCGCTTTATTTCTTGCCACTGTTACATGCTGCCTGGTTTAAACCAGCGGCTCAAACCTGGGCGCCGAAACAGAGTTTTTGGGAAACTTCGTTGATGCTCTTGTTGCCGCCGGTAGTGACTGCGCTACTGGCGTTGATTGTCGGTGTTTTTGCCGGAATGTCTATCAGTCCATTGAGTTGGGTAGAGCTGATCGCTGCACGGGAATACGGTCAGGAGCTGATGCGTGATACAGAGGCAGGGGGGCTGTTTTCGCCGCAGATGAGTTGGGTAATCCTTACACCGCTATTATTGGCATCGGGGTTGCTGATACCGGCGCTACGTCAATTATGTGTTCGTCTCGCTCCCTGGGCAGCATTGCCGGCTTTGCTGGCGGGGTTAATGCTGCCAGCAGGGCCGACAATGTTGCCGGATGTGTTTTTTGGCAGTGTTTTGGTTATTGATCAGAATTCTCGATTAATGCTGCTATTAGCAGCTATTTTGTGGCTGATTGTTGGTGTTTACGGCGTATCCTCCCTTAAAGCTGACAAGAACCTGGTTCGTTACACACTCTATTTTCTGCTCTGTATGAGCGGCAGTTTTGGTTTGACGTTGTCACAGGATCTGTTTGGCTTTATCACTTTCTTTGCCTTGATGAGTTTTGCTGCCTATGGGTTGGTTGTTCATTCGGGCTCTCCCGAAGCGATGCTGGCAGGCAAAACCTATATGCAATGGGTTGTGATTGGTGAAGTACTGCTATTTGCTGCGTTAGTTGGACTGGCTATTAGTGGTGGCGGTGAGGCTCTGATGGATCTTGACAGGAGTCAGCAGCCTCTGTGGGTCAGTTGGCTACTGCTGTTCGGGTTTGGCATTAAAGCCGGATTGTTAACGACCCATTTCTGGCTGCCCAGGGCTCACCCGGTTGCTCCGGTGCCAGCAAGTGCGTTGCTTAGCGGTCTTATGGTCAAGGCTGGGCTGATTGGATGGTGGCGTTTCCTGCCGTTGGGTGAGGTGGTGCTAATTGAGGTGGGTGTTGCGCTGCTGGTATTGGGTTTTGGTGGTGCTTTTCTCGCAGTTATTATTGGTCTTGTACAACACAACCCTAAAAGACTCTTGGCATATTCGACAATCAGTCAAATGGGGATACTGGCGGCAGGCGTGGGTGCGGGGCTATTGGTACCTGAGTTGTGGCCGATCCTTTCAGTGGCTTTGTTGATTTATGCCGTACATCATGGCCTTGCCAAAGGTGCTTTGTTTTTAAGTGTTGGATTTATACAACTACTGTCTCCCGGCTCAGCCGTGCGCTGGCTAGCCTGGTTAACGGTTCTGGTTCCGGCATTGGCGATGGCTGGCTTGCCGTTCACCAGTGGAGCATTGGCAAAATCTGCGCTTAAAAGCTCGCTTGCGGAATTGGTTTGGATGGTACAGCTATTGCCCATGACTGCGATTGGCACCACGTTATTAATGTTGCGCTTTGTGGATTTGTTGCACAAAGCGAGCTGTGACTCAAAGCCAGCAAATATTGAAGTTGTGCCACACTATTTTGCCTGTGGTGTACTTGTGTTATTCGTAGTGAGTATGCTGTACCTGGTCCCTCAGGCTAAACCCTTTATGACCTATGCATTATCTGCTCAGGCTCTCGCAAGTGCATTTTGGCCAGTATTAGCTGGTACTCTGATATATCTGCTAATTCGTACTTACTTGACTAATATGACACCGCTATCCACCAGTAACTCTCTTGTGGAGGGTGGGGCATTACCCAGCTGGTTTGGTGATGTGAACAAAAAATATATTGCTCACATTAGTCGCTATCCGGGTAATGTGGCCAATGTTCCAGATAAGCTGGCATTTCCAGTATTGCCCAATCTTCAGGTGCACCCAGGCGTTACATTTATCGGTATCCTGGTATGTCTTGGTATCATTCTCGTCTACAGTGCTCCGGTATAAAGAAAATAAAAACTCGTTAGAGCACTAACTACCGGCATTATTTTCAGCCTCCAGAACAATATTTGTCATTTTCAGTACACTGTCGGGGTTCAAAGCTATGGATTGAATGCCTTTTTCAACCAGCCATTGGGTAATTTCAGGAAAGTCGGAAGGGGCCTGGCCGCATATACCAATGTATTTTCCTTGTTTGTTGCAGGCATCAATTGCCATAGACATTAGAACCGCCAGGGCAGGATCGCGTTCATCGAATTGGGATAACAGCCCGGAATCCCTGTCTACGCCCAGTGTCAGCTGTGTCAGATCATTGGAACCAATAGAAAAACCATCGCAGTGTTCGAGGAATTGGTCAGCTAATAGAGCGTTGGACGGTATCTCACACATTAAGTTGATTTTTAACCCATTTTCTCCCCGCTTAAGGCCATGCTGCGCCATAATTTCCAATACTTGCAGTTCTTCTTCCACGGTGCGAACAAAAGGAATCATAGCTTGCAGGTTTGTGAGCCCCATAGTGTTGCGAACCTTTTTAACCGCCTCGCACTCCAGGGAAAAGCAATCAGCGAATTGTTTGGCGTGATAGCGAGATGCGCCGCGAAAGCCAAGCATAGGGTTCTCTTCCCTGGGTTCGTACAGATTGCCACCGAGTAATTGTGCGTACTCATTGGACTTGAAATCGCTCATGCGTACGATTACAGGCTTAGGGAAAAACGCAGCTGCAATCGTGCCAATGCCTTCTGCAAGACGTTCGATATAAAAATCTGTTGGGCTGGCATAACCTGCAATACGTTGTTGTATTTCCTGTTGTAATTCGGGCTCCAATGAGTCGAATTCCAATAGTGCATGGGGGTGAATACCAATGGCATTGCTGATAATAAATTCCAGACGTGCGAGACCGACACCATCATTGGGTAGTTTGCTAAATTCCATGGCTCGTCCGGGGTTGCCAGCAATCAGCATGATTTTGGTCTTTGGTCGTGGAATACTACTTAGGTCAAACTCTTCAATATCATAGCCAAGAATTCCTTCATAGACGTTGCCGGTTTCACCTTCGGCACAGCTGACGGTTACTTCCTGGCCATCGCTCAAAGTTTCTGTGGCACTTCCGGTGCCAACAATTGCCGGTATACCCAGCTCACGAGCAATAATGGCCGCATGGCAAACACGGCCTCCACGATTGGTAACAATGGCGCTGGCGATTTTCATCACCGGCTCCCAGTCAGGATCGGTCATATCAGTGACCAGTACTTCACCTGCTTGTAGTTCCTTCATATGGGAAGCGTCAAGTATCGTTCTTACCTTGCCGGTACCAATTTTGGAACCAACGCTTTTTCCTTGAATAAGAACATTTCCACTTTGTCTGAGTTTGAAACTAACATGTGTGGCGCTATCCATATTAGCGTGTACAGTCTCCGGGCGCGCCTGAACGATAAACAGCTCACCGGTTTGCCCATCTTTAGCCCATTCTATATCCATTGGGCGGTCGTAGTGCTTTTCGATGGTCAGGGCATAGCGGGCAAGTTGCAATACTTCATCATCGCTAATAGAAAAACGTTCTCTGTCCTGTTTTCGCACTTCTACATTAGTGGTTGCCTCTGCAGTGACATTATCCTTGCTGTAAATCATTTTGATGGATTTGGAACCAAGGTGTCTGCGAATGATCGGGCGCTGGTTATTTTCCAGAGTGTTTTTATAGACCAGAAATTCATCCGGGTTGACGGCGCCTTGCACGACATTTTCACCGAGACCATAGGCGGCAGTAATCATAACGACGTCTCTAAAACCGCTTTCTGTATCCAGGGTAAACATAACTCCGGAAGCGCCAAGGTCAGAGCGAACCATTTTTTGTACACCAATGGATAGGGCAATGCTCATATGATCGAAACCTTTATGAACCCGGTAGGTGATAGCTCGATCAGTAAACAGAGAAGCGAGAACCCGCTTACAGGTGCGTTGTAGCTGCTCGGTGCCCTGAATATTTAGATAAGTTTCCTGCTGGCCGGCAAAAGAAGCATCTGGTAAATCTTCAGCGGTGGCAGAGGAGCGAACCGCAACGTCGGGTTCTACACCTTTGTTGTCCTGCTTTAAAAGCTCATAAGCGCGATTGATTTCATCGGCGATGTGTTCAGGAATTTCACCGTCAATAATCCAGCCCCTGATTTTTGCGCCAGTGGTTGCCAGTGCCTGCACGTCAGTAATATCCAAAGCGTCCAGTTCGTGACTAATTTTTTCGCGAAGATTGTTGTGATCCAGATACTCAAAATAAGCCTCTGATACGGTGGCAAAACCATTGGGAACTCTGACGTTCTCGGCTGAAAGCTCCCGGAACATCTCGCCAAGTGAGGCGTTTTTTCCACCCACAGAAGGCACATCATGAATTCCCAGCTCAGAGAAAGGTTTTATGTATTTAAACGATTCCACAATTGAATTCCTATAGTCCGGTTGATTCAGATTGGTTGAAAATACTATTGGTTTTATGTGAGCGTATTATTAAGAGCGGGCACAAGTTATACAGAATTTGATATAAGTCAGTCGCTCAGGCGTCCAGGGAAGAATAGTAATGTGCACCAAGTATGGGCGCCTGGGTATTTGTACATAAACAAATCGGGATTTCCTGTAGCCATTCCTTAAATCTGGCTTTTTCTGAAAATCTTTGCGTGAAACGCTCGGTTTTGAGGAAATCCATAATTCTGGGTGGAATGCCGCCAGCGATAATGACACCGCCACGGCTCATATACTGTAGAGCAACGTTGGATGCTTCTGTGGCAATCAGATCAACGAGTAACTCAATGACTTGTTTGCAAATACCGTTATTGGTGTAGGCTTGATTGACGACTTCCTCGGGGGTCTTCAGTTGAGTCTCAGAGGGCAGTGATTGCTCCGGGTATTTCTGCTTCATAAATTGGTACAAATGCACAATCCCGCTTCCGGATATCAGCGTTTCAGTATCGTAGCCCCCGGGAGAAAACCTGTTCATCGTGTATTTGAGCAGTTCAATTTCCAGTTCATTGTGAGGGGCAAAGTCTCTATGGCCGCCTTCTCCTGAGATGGTTTTATAGCGGCGTGATTTTTTATCCCAGGAAAGTACTGACTCACCCAGGCCGGTTCCCACGCTAATAATTGCAATTGGACCGTTTTCCAGAATAGGGCCAGAGTTTTGCAAGATATCGAAGTTATTTTCCTCCAGAGAGGGAATTGCATAGGCAGTTGCAGATAAATCATTCATTAAGTGTACTTTTTTAATATTAAACTGTTTGGCAATCGCGTCTCCATCAATCACCCAGTTAATATTTGTCATAGCGCAGGTATTGTGATGAATAGCTCCGGCAACAGCAATAAAAGCAGCTTCGATGGTGAGAGGTAGATCTTGAATAAACTCTACTAATATAGCTTCAAAGGAGCGGTACTTTTTATTTTTATAAATTACTACGCGGGAAAGGTCTATTGAATCTCCTGCAGAGGTACAAATTTGGGTTTTGGTTCCGCCGATATCGCAGTAGATAAACATTTTATTAGTGCCTTTTAGGTAGATCGCGATTTCTACCATGAAATAATAAATTTTCAATAAAGATATGCGGTAGTAAAAATTTACATGAAATTAATAAAATTTATCGCGATAAACAATCGAAAGAATTGATAAAAATTCCAGTCCCTTTAAACTTTGCAGCATCAATATGCAGTTAGGTTGGTTAATCAATAAATTGAGTTATGACTGATAGAACAGAATTTTATCTGGAAGTTCAGCCGCGAATTCCGGCAGAGCTTTCCCGATTAGAGGACTTGGCTAGTAATCTCATCTACAGTTGGGATAGAAAAGTTCGTGCGCTGTTTTTGCGTCTGGATCAGGAGTTGTGGGATGAGTGTGGCCATAGCCCAAAAATATTCTTGCGACGTATTGATCAAACCAGACTGGAGCAAGCTGTAGCGGATCCGGTTTACATGCAGGATTATGCTCGCGTGACTTCACTGTTTGATGCCTACCTTGCGAAGCAGATGGATCAACAATTAACGCCGCTGTTGGATGAAACTCAAGATTTGATCTCCTATTCTTGCGCCGAATTTGGTTTGCATGAAAGCTTGCCGATCTATTCAGGAGGCTTGGGAATTCTGGCGGGAGATCACTGCAAGGCGGCCAGTGATATGGGTGTTCCGCTAGTTGGCATGGGGCTACTGTATCGTAAAGGGTATTTTCGGCAAAAAATCGATGGGCATGGTCGTCAGCAGGTTAGAGAAACAGAAAGCAATTTTAATGACCTGCCTATTGTTCCTGTTCAGGATGAACAGAACAGGCAGCTAACCTTTTCGTTGTCGGTTGGTGGTGACGAAGTTTATGTGCAGCTCTGGCAAGCCAAAGTAGGGCATATTCTGATTTATTTAATGGATGCCGATTTTGCAGCAAACTCGGAAGAAAATAGAAAAATTACCCATCAGTTATACGGCGGTGATAGCAGAAATCGTTTAAGGCAGGAAATGATACTGGGGATTGGTGGAGCAAAAGCCCATCAGTTGTTGGGTTTGCAGCCAACTATCTGGCATATCAATGAGGGGCATGCGGCTTTTCAGATATTGGAGCGTTGCCGTTTGCTGGTTGCAGAGGGTCTCGATTTTGAGGCTGCATTACAAGCAGTAGCGGCCAACACTGTTTTTACGACGCATACACCTGTGCCCGCCGGGCATGATATTTTTGAGCACTCATTGATTAACGAGCACTTTGATAGTCTGGTTCAGGAATTGGGTATATCCATGGAGCGTTTCCATGAACTCGGATTTACGCCTGGAAACGAACAGGGCTTTAATATGACAACTCTGGCGTTAAAGGGATCACGATTTCATAACGGGGTAAGCAAAATACATGGTGAAGTTGCGTCAAAAATGTCCAGTTATATCTGGGAGCAGATTCCCCATGAATATAACCCGATGTCATCTGTGACCAATGGTATTCATGTTCCGACTTTCCTTGCCAGTGAATGGGCCAGTTATTTTGACGGAATATTGGGCGGCGGCTGGCGCAACGAACTCATCAACAGGGAGTATTGGGAACAACTGGATAGTGTTCCAAATCATCGCTTCTGGAGTATTCGCGAAACATTAAAATCCATGATGCTGGAGTTTGTGCTGACACGTTACTCCAGACAATTGAAAAGGGGTGGGTTTAGCGGGGCGCAGATTAAGCGCATGACAGCGCTTATTGACCCCAGGAAAACAGATACGCTCACGGTTGGGTTTGCGCGTCGCTTTGCCACTTATAAAAGGGCGACCTTGCTATTTGCTAACCCTGATCGATTGGAGAAGATTGTTAACAATCCTGAGCAGCCGATTGTTTTTATTTTTGCCGGAAAAGCCCATCCCCATGATGAGCCGGGGCAAAATTTGATTAAACAAATCCACGACTATTCTCTCGATCCACGTTTTGAGGGAAAGATAGTGTTGCTGGAGGATTTCGACGTAGCTGTTGCGCGTAAGTTGGTTACCGGTGTGGATGTGTGGCTCAATAACCCCATTCATCCATTAGAGGCCAGTGGCACCTCGGGTCAAAAGGCGGCGATTAATGGTGTGCTTAATCTCAGTATACTGGATGGCTGGTGGGATGAAGGCTATCGAGGTAATAACGGTTGGGCTATTACAGCGCATGATGAGAGTTTTTCAGGGGAGTTCAGAGATAAAGAAGAGAATAATGAATTGCTGGATTTGCTTGAATACGAGGTAATGCCGCTTTATTACGACAGAGATGGACATGGCTATTCTTCGGGATGGATTGATATGTGCAAACAATCCATGATTTCTCTTATTCCACGTTTTAATTCCCGTCGCATGGTGATGGACTATGTGAAGAGGTTATATTCTCCGGCATCGAGACAGGGCAAGGAATTACATAAAGAAAATTTTTCGCCAGCGAAAGAGTTGGCACAGTGGAAGCAGAAAATAGATAAAGAGTGGCATCATGTTCAACTCTATATCGATAGTCAACCAGATGAGAAAATGTTCCGCGATAACACATTTATGCTTAAAGTGAGAGTCGCGTTGGGAGAGCTTGCTCAGGAAGACATCAAGGTGGAGTGCTTGTTTGATTTTGAACAGGATGATGAGACATCCAGTTATCAGACAAGTTATGATCTAAATTATGAAAGGCAACTGGATAATGGTGAAGCGCTATTTAGTTTATCTGTAGCTATTGCTGCATCCGGCAAGCATTGCTACGCGATCAGAGCATATCCATATCACCAGTATTTGTGTCACCCTTTTGAAGCGGGTTATATGCAGTGGCTTTGATAGTTGCTTGGATATTTGGTTTTAACGATACTTGTTATTAAGAAAATTAGCCTTTTCTATCAGTTCATTATTTATTTGGGGCCAGTGAAATTTCCACTGCCAGTTGCCTTCTATTGTTCCCGGTATATTCATTCGGTGTTCTTCGTTCAGTTCCAGAAGGTCTTGCATCGGGATGATTGCCGTATTGGCATTGCAAGCCAGAGCGGTTTCAATTAAAGGCCATGGCATTTCACTGTCAAGCTCCAGTGTCTGGAGGATTTTGCTTTGGAGGTCAGGGTCAAGCTCATTGAACCAGCCTAAGGAGGTGTTGTTATCATGGGTGCCGGTATAAACAACCGAATTCTTTTCGATATTTTCCGGCAGGTAGGGGTTATCTTCTTTTCCATCAAAAGCGAACTGTAGTATTTTCATGCCCGGAAATTCATAGTGATCGCGTAAAGATTCCACGTCTTCGGTGATAATGCCCAGGTCTTCCGCAATAATCGGTGGTGTAGTATTTCCTTCTAATAAAGTATCAAAGAGCTGATATCCGGGAGTTTTTTCCCAAAAGCCACCAATGGCAGTTTCTTCGTTTGCTGGAATTTTCCAGCTCGCTGAAAACCCTCTAAAGTGATCAATGCGAATCAAGTCGTATAGCTTTAATTGGTGAGTGACTCGTTGTTGCCACCAGGAAAAATTATCAGCTTGCATTGTTTGCCAGTCGTAATGGGGGTTGCCCCAGCGTTGCCCTGTTTCGGAAAAGTAGTCAGGAGGAACGCCAGTGACATAGGTGGGCTGACCGCTATCATCGAGTTGGAACAGTTCCTGATGGGCCCAACAGTCTGCACTGTCATGGGCAACAAAAATGGGCATATCTCCAAATAGCAGTATACCTTTGACCTTTGCATATTCCCTTAATGCGGACCACTGTAAGAAAAACTGATATTGGGCGTATTTTATATTGAATAACTGTTGCTGATTTTCGTGTGCAAAATGTTCCAGAGAAGAGGGGGCCCTTTTTTTTAGCTCCACAGGCCAGCCAGTCCATGGCTGCTCGTACTGGTTCTTTATCGCCTGATATAAAGCAAAATCATCAAGCCAGAATCCTTGCTGTGAGCAAAAGTCATTAAAGCTGTGTTGTTCACTCTGTTTCAGTGCGGAATATCCTGCAGGAATTGAAGTACCCTCCACGAGAATGCCTGTGTGCCCGGCAAAGGCAGAAATAGCATCGTAGGGAGATCCGCCTGTATGAGGCGGACATAGAGGTAGCAGTTGCCAGATGCGGAAATGGCAACTGGCAAGAAAATCGATAAAATCAAACGCATCTTGCCCCAGCTTGCCGCCGGGTAGAGAAGAAATATGCAATAGCACACCTGACTGGCGCTTGTCTAAAAGTGGATTAACCATATGAACTAGGCGTTTGCTTTTCTCATTGCGCCTTCTGGAACGCCACCATTGTCAGTTAAATTGGTATTGCCGGCTGAAATGATCGTATCAAGATATGCTGGTGGAGCGAGTTTCAGAAATCTATACAGGTCTTTTAAGTGGTCTCTGAATAGCTTGTCGAAATCGTAAACAGACTCTGCTGCATTGTAGTCTCCAAACCACCAGAACCAATCCGAGGCTTCACAAATAGCTAACTGCTGTTCCGCTTTTTTTCGGTTTCCTGAATCCAGTTTGTCGATGTGTTCGTCAAAATCTTTTTTTGCCTGAATTAAATAATCCCAGCCCTTGTTCTTGTCCGGGCATCCTATCCAGGTTGCAAAGTTTCCATAAACCCAACTTCCGGCCTGTATCGTTTCCAGCACTGTAGGTGCATGGTGTTCGTTAAGGTATGACATAAACGTGGTGAGATTTATATCAGGGTGTTCGCACAGTTTTTGATATAGCTGTGTGAGGAAATAATAGCCATTGGCAGGGTAGTGCTCCCAGCAGTTTTCACCATCCAGAATAATGGGAACAATACTGTCCGCAGCTGAATTGCAGGCATTTCTAATATTTGTAATATGGTGGATTAAATTGTTGACTGCATCATCCGCATTCCAGTCGTGATAGGTAAAACCTATCATGTCGGATAAATTGTCATCGCGGAAAAAGCAGGTGATATCTCTATTATCGAATTTAAAGGCATGGTGCACACAAACATCTTCCTTGTTGTTTTTCACGAGACTGTTTTTCAGAACGCCACCGCCGCTGGCTGTCCAGCGAATGCCTGCATCTTCCAGTAGACCAAGTGTTGTGCTACATAGTGATCCCTCGGAGGGCCAACAGCCGAGCGGTCTGTGAGAAAAATTCTCTTCAAATGTTTGTAAGCCGTTTTGTATATGTTCTTTTGCCCTGAGTTGGCCTTCCGGATATTTCTCGTTGGGAAGGGGTGCTTCTGGCATGGCCTCGAGAGTGCTATCGAAATTGATCAGCAGGGGAAGAATCGGATGGTTGTCTGGCGTAAAAGCCAGCTCAATTTTATTCGCAGTGGCCAGATTTTTGTATTTGGGAATAATCGAATCAATAATAACTTGTAGTTCTCCCAATAAAGTGACTCTATCCTGATAAGTGTAATTGTATTCTTTTTCGATAAGGTTTTTTACAATCGGGTTGTGTTGCTTTACTGTCTCGCCTATCCAGGCCAATTGGTACCATACGAGTAAATCATAATAGAATTGATCTGAGAGGTATTCTGGATGGTCGGTTTGGGAGAGAAGCTTAACCAGTTGACTGTATGCAGAATAACGCTGTATTAAATTTTTCTCGTTAGCCCTGATACATTGGGTGCGAATATAGGTTTTTGTTACCTGATCTGGTATTTGTTCCTGGCTTAGTGCCAATAGTAGCTGATCGTGAAACGGCTTATGCTCAGTAAAGAACACTTTGAATTGTTGACTGTAGCCTGTTATCTGATTGAGCAATACGGTACTAAAATTGACTACGACACTTGCGCCATCAATTTCCTCAATGACATTGGCCATATCGATATAGTCCTTTATACAGTGGAGAAATGTCCATGGCAGAACAATTTCTTCACTACCTGTCTTTTTGTACTGCGGTTGGTGCATATGCCACATCAGCACCACATTGATAGGGCGTCCAGCTGTATTGTGTGATTCAGGCGACATTAACGATTGAGTCTGGGGTCAGGTTTTCTGGAGAGTGATGGTTGAGCATGTCGGGAGAAACAAGAACTATGCCCTTGGGGGAGACATAGTATTTTTCACTGTCGTGCTTGAGGTTTACGCCAATCGCAGAATTTGGCGGTATGATGCAATCCCTGTCAATAATTGCATTATGAATGATGCTGTTACGGCCGATTTGTGCGTCGCTCATAATGACAGAGTTGCTGATTTCACAATAACTATTGATACGTACGTTGTCGAATAGTACGGAGTGGTTGATCTGACTACCTGAAATAACACAGCCGGATGAAATTAGAGAGTCTACCGCCATACCGCGACGTTCATTGTCATTAAAGACGAACTTTGCTGGTGGTAACTGCTCCTGGTAGGTCCATATGGGCCAGTCCCGGTCGTATAAGTTGAGCTCCGGTGTGACATCGCATAGACCAATATTCGCTTCGTAATAAGCATCGACTGTGCCCACATCGCGCCAGTAGGCAGGTTTTCCGGTTTTCTCATTTCTAAACGGATAGGCTGAAATTCTGTGCCGCCCAATGGAAGATGGGATAATATCTTTGCCAAAATCATGGCTGGATAAAGTATTGCGATGATCATTTTCGAGGCTCTCGTAAAGAAATTTGGCCTGGAAAATATAGATTCCCATTGATGCCAACGCTGTATCCGGTTTTCCCGGCATTGGGGATGGCTGCTCCGGTTTTTCCTGGAATTCCTGAATCATGGAGTTTTTATCGATGGCCATGACACCAAACTCTTTTGCATCATCAAGAGGGACTTCAATGCAGCCAACGGTCATTTCACTATGGGTCTCGAGATGGTGTTCGAGCATTCGTCGATAATCCATTTTGTAAATATGATCACCGGCCAGGATAACAATGTGTTCAGGATTGTGTTGCTGAAGAATGTCCATATTCTGGTGTACAGCATCGGCAGTACCCTGGTACCAGTTATTAGTTACGCGCTGTTGTGCGGGTATCAGATCGACAAATTCCCCCAATTCCGGGCGGAAAAAATGCCAACCTTTATGTATATGCGTATTCAGGGAATGAGATTTATACTGCGTCAGAATGCAAATTTTTCGAAAATTTGAATTGACACAATTGGACAGGGGGAAGTCAATGGTCTTGTACTTTCCTCCAAACGGTACAGCCGGTTTGGAATGCCAACGGGTGAGGGATTTAAGCCGGGTGCCACTGCCACCAGCCAAAATGATGGCGACTGTATTTCTAACTGCTTTAAGTAATTCCGCTTCAGGCATGTGGAGCGATTTCCTCTGCCAAAGATTTTCGGGGCAGGCTAGTAAACGCTATTTTTATTAATAGTAAATAAAGGGAATTTTAAAAAAATATTTAAGACGGGATTGGCGATTCGTTTATGTTGGGTCAAGAACCTACCAATGACACCATATATTCTTTCCGGTTATTCGATTAGAGCAATTTCATCCAGATTGCCCCTTTCAAGGGCGTCAATATTGTTTAAAGTAGTTGTGGCAATTTTGTGTAGCGCTTCCCGGGTGAAGAATGCCTGATGGCCGGTAATGACCACATTCGGGAAGGTCGTTAGTCGGGCAAAAATATCGTCCTGTATAACCTGATCACTGAGATCTTCAAAAAACAGGTCACTTTCTTCCTCATAGACATCCAGCCCCAAATAACCCAATGTGCCTGCTTTTAGACTATCGATAACGGCTTTTGTATCAATCAGTCCGCCGCGGCTGGTATTGATCAACATGACCCCTGGCTTCATTTTTGCCAGGCTTTGCTGGTTAATCAGATGGTAGGTGTCGTTTGTTAAAGGGCAGTGCAAGGAGATAATGTCTGACTCTTCCAGGAGTGTATCCAGATCAACGAGTTTGGCGAGATTTTCAACACCGGGTAACGGTTTGGGGTCTGACACCAGGCAGTTGCAGCCAAAGCCATTCATAATTTCCAAAAATGCCTTGCCGATTTTGCCCGCTCCAATGACACCAACGGTTTTGCCAGTTAAGTCGAAGCCCATTAGGCCATGCAAGGAGTAATCGTTCTCGCGTATACGATTGTATGCGCGGTGAATATTCCTGTTCAGGTCAAGTATCAGGCCAACAGTATGTTCTGCGACCGCGTGGGGCGAGTATTCGGGAACACGACAGACTTTAATGCCTAACTCTTTTGCTGCGTCTACATCTACATTGTTAAAGCCGGCGCAGCGCAGCGCAACCATCTTTACACCATGTTTATAAAGCCCTTGCAGCACACTCCTATTCAGAGTGTCATTAACAAAACAGCAAACAATATCTACGCCTTCGGCCAAAGCGAGTGTTTTCTCACTTAAATGTGCCTCCAGATATATGATTGTATGCCGGTCATTGAGTTGATCAAAAAACTCGTGATCATAGGGCTTGCTACTAAAAAATTTAATTTTCATGGAGCATTCCTGGTCTTAATCATATATTTAATCTTAATATTTAAAGCCTATAGTACATATTATCAGTAACCATTATGCAATCTAAAGCGAGGATTGCCTGAACGATAGCGCACTGCAATAGTACAGATTATGACGATTACACAGATAAACGATAATAGTACCAGGCAATCTTTTGATTTTTGTGAAGATCAGATAAGGTTAATGGATTGCCGCCATCATGATCCTTTCACTTGCCTGGGTAGAAAAGAAGATGCGGGGCATGCGGAACTGGTGATTTATAGGCCGGATGCCGAGCATGTCTATTTGCTCACGGAGGATGCAAAGCGGGAGGTACCTCGTCAATCAGGTACGGATTTTTTTATTTGGGAAGGGGCGATAAAAGAGTGCCCTGATAAACCCCGTCTTTTGATTGATAAAAAAGATAAACAATCCCTCGTCTGTTATGACCCTTATTCTTTTATGCCTGTTTTGTCCGAACAGGACTTAAACAGTTTTCACAGTGAGGAGTTTTGTCGAGCCCATAAATTACTGGGAGCCAGACCATTAATACTCCAGGGTATTCGTGGGATCTGTTTTTCTGTATGGGCGCCTAATGCAGAGCGTGTTAGCGTGGTTGGTGACTTTAATAGCTGGGATGGCCGCATTCATCAAATGCGCTCACGCGGGTACAGTGGGGTCTGGGAAATATTTTTGACGGATATTCCTGAACAGTCCTACTATAAATTTGAGATACGCAACAAGGATACTGGTGCTATTCATACAAAAGCTGATCCATATGCATGGGAATACGCATTGCGACCTGATACAGCCAGTGTGATTCGCTACCCTGAAACCATGCGTTGGCGTGATCAGGGCTGGATGACAAATCGCAGGCAAATGGACTGGATGCAGGCACCTTTCAGTATCTATGAACTGCATCTGGGTTCCTGGCGGCGTGATGAGAATGGTTATTTTCTGAACTATCGGGAGTTGGCCCATCAGTTAGTGGAGTATGTGCAAGCCATGGGCTTTACTCATATTCAATTGCTGCCGGTGACTGAGCATCCCTTTGATGCATCATGGGGATATCAGGTAACAGGGTATTTTGCACCGACCAGCCGTTTTGGCATTCTGGAAGATTTTAAGTACTTTGTTGATTACTGCCATATCAATGAAATCGGTGTACTGCTCGATTGGGTGCCTGGCCATTTTCCACGTGATGACCACGCATTAGCCAATTTTGATGGCACGGCTTTGTATGAGCACGGCGATCCAAATCGTGGCGAGCATAAAGACTGGGGTACGCTGATTTTTAATTATGGCCGCAATGAGGTCAGAAACTTTTTGTTATCCAGTGCTTACTATTGGCTGGAAGAATTTCATATTGATGGTTTACGAGTGGATGCGGTGGCATCCATGTTATATCTGGACTATTCCCGTGAAGAAGGGGAGTGGACACCGAACCAATACGGTGGCAACGAAAATCTTGAAGCTATTGATTTCCTGAAAAAACTTAACACGATATTGCACGAGCAGTTCCCTGGTGCTCTGGTTGTGGCTGAGGAGTCTACGTCATGGCCTGGTGTTTCGCACCCGGTGTATGCCGGTGGTTTGGGATTTAGCATGAAGTGGAATATGGGGTGGATGAACGATACCTTGCGTTATGTAAACAAAGAGCCGGTGTATAGATCCTATCATCATGAAGACCTTACTTTCGGCTTGCTGTACGCGTTTACAGAAAACTTCATGTTGCCCTTGTCTCACGATGAAGTTGTGCATGGCAAGGGTTCTATTCTGAATAAGATGCCGGGTGATCCCTGGCAGCAGTTTGCCAATGTGCGATTGCTTTACAGTTATATGTATGCCTACCCGGGTAAAAAACTGCTGTTTATGGGTAATGAGTTTGCCCAGGGCAAAGAGTGGGATTGTGAAGAGGGACTGGAATGGTATTTACTGGATTATCCCTTTCAGCAGGGAGTGCAAAGCCTGGTTAAAGATTTAAATCGGATCTATCGAAAAGAATCTTCGTTTCATAAAGGAGACTTTCGTGATGATGGATTTGAGTGGATAGACTGTCATAATCACGTGGATTCAGTGATCAGTTATATGCGGTGTTGGGAAGACGAATTTGTGTTGGTTGTTCTGAATTTTACACCGGTGGTGCGTCAACAGTATCGGGTCGGTGTTCCTGATGCGGGAACCTATTACGAGATATTTAACTCAGACTCTATTTTTTACAATGGCAGTAACATTTCTAACGGCACAGAAATACACAGTCAGTCAATATCCGCAATGGGGAGGGCTGACAGTGTAGAGCTGGATTTACCTCCTTTGGGAGCTGTTTTTCTCAAGAAACGCTAGCTTGCAATTCTTAAAGCAGCATTTTTATCTTTGGCAGCAGCTTTCTTATAAAGCTCAATATAGCTTTTAACAGTATTGTTCCAGCTAAAATCCTGACGCATGGCGCAGAGTTGAACCTGCTTCCATTTCTTTTTCGATTTAAAGAGCTTTGCGGCAGCTTCAATCTGTTCATTGAATGTCTCGTGGTTGCCTCGCTCAAACAGAAAGCCGGTAGCTGTGTCCGTTTTTAGAGTTTCTTTGTCAGTATGGATAACAGAGTCTTTTAGACCCCCGGTGTTGCTAACAACAGGAATAGTGCCATATTTTAAAGAGTAGAGTTGGTTGAGCCCGCAGGGCTCGTAGTAAGAGGGCATGACCAGACAGTCAGCTGATGCTTCAATGCGATGGGCTAGTACTTCGTTATACTCAATACAAACAGAAATAGATTCCGGATATTGTTCGGCCAGCGTTTTGAGTTGGTCGGTATAAAAGTGCGAGCCGCTGCCTAGTATGACCCATTGAGTCTTTTGGTCGGCTAGCGCTTCCTTTGAATGTTTCATTGCATCAATGAGTAACTCAATGCCTTTTTGTTCCGCCATTCGGCCAATAAAGCCAAATAGCTGCCATGATTTACCCTGTTTAAGTCCAAGCTCTTTTTGCAGGCGAGTTTTATTTTTGCTTTTTTCATCCAGTGAGTCAGCAGAGAAATTTACATCTATAAGCGTATCGGTTTGTGGGCTCCAGACATTGTAGTCGACACCATTCAGGATGCCTGACAAATCGTTACTGCGTTCAAATAGCAAGCCCTGCATACCCCAACCAAACTCATCGGTTTGTATATCGAGAGCGTAGCTGGGGCTTACGGTTGTAATTTGATCTGCAAAAACAAGGCCACCTTTAATAAATGAAATTTGCTCATAAAATTCCAGAGACTCAAAGTTACGCCATTCAGCGGGAATATTCAGTGCTTCAAAATAATGCGCAGGGAAGTTGCCCTGATACCCGAGGTTGTGAATAGTAAACAGTGTGGCAGGTGCGTTTACCTCTTTCTGGAGATAGGCAGGGATTAAACCGCACTGCCAGTCGTTACAGTGTACGATATCGGGCTTCCAGCGTTGTTCAATTCTGTCCATGGCGATTTCACAAATCATATGACAAAAATGATTAAAGCGTTGGGCGCTGTCGTGCCGTTCATTGCCGTGTTCATCAGAATAGGGGCTGCCTGCTATATCAAATAATGCCGGACAATGAATAAGCCAGAGTTTAATTTTGCTGTCACTCAGTTGGCTTTCGATAATTTGAGTTGGATATTCTTCGTGTGGTATTTCGGCGACGACCTTTTGTTCATCGATTTTCTCTAATACCTCGCGATAACCTGGCAGTGTAACAACAACATCGTATTTTTTATTTTTCAATGCCCGGGTAAAACCATAAGCAAAATCAGCCAGGCCACCTGTTTTGATGAGTGGGTAAAGCTCGCTGCTGGCAAATAATATCTTTTTCATAGGTTAAACCTCTTTAGCTAGGCCATTAGCCTTGCGACATCCAGCATGCGATTGGAGAAACCCCATTCGTTATCGTACCAGGCCATGATTTTAACCAGCGTGCCATCAACCCGGGTTTGGGTTGCATCAAAAATCGAGGAGGCTGGATTGTGATTAAAATCTACAGAAACTAGCGGTAATTCGTTGTACTCGAGTATGTTCTTTAATGCGCCTTCGCTGGCCGCCTTGATGGCCGCATTGATCTCTTCTGCATTGGTTTCCCGGTTTGCCACAAATACCAAGTCGACCAGTGAAACATTGATCGTCGGTACCCGTACCGCCAAACCGTCCAGTTTGCCATTGAGTTCTGGCAATACCTTGCCAACGGCTCCAGCAGCGCCAGTCTTTGTGGGAATCATCGACATGGTGGCTGATCGAGCCCGATACAAATCACTGTGGATTTTATCAATAAGGTTTTGGTCGTTGGTATAAGCGTGAATAGTCGTCATATAGCCTTGGTCAATACCGACTGCTTCATGAAGTACTTTCGCCACTGGTGCCAGGCAGTTGGTTGTGCACGAGGCATTGGAGACAATTTTATGTTGTTCCGATAAGCCTTCATGGTTGACTCCATACACAACCATATAATCGGCATCGCTTACCGGATACGAAACCAATACCCGTTTCGCACCTGCATCAAGATGGGGTTCCAGTTTTTCGTGCTTTTTAAATTTTCCGGTGCATTCAAAAACAATATCTATATCCAGCTCGCCCCATGGCAGGTTGGCGGGATCACTTTCTTTAATCAACTGAATGGTTTGATTGTCAATAACGAGGTTTTCTTCCTCAAGCATGACTTTCTCGGAAAAAGTGCCATGGGAAGTATCGTATTGGGTGAGATGTTGACTAACAACCGGATCAGCAAAGTCGTTAATAGCGACGATTTCAATCTCATTTTGTCGATTGCTTTCAAAAATGGCTCTGAGAGTGTCCCGGCCGATGCGGCCATAACCATTGATTGCGATCCTCATATTCACCTCGTGTAGGCTATTCTTTATAAAGCGGTAAAGATTGGCATTGCTCTGTTAAGTAATGATAAATAAATAGCAGAATCTGGCTGCAAATACACAGCAATTTTCTCCTTTTTGCTGTAAGTCAAAAAAGTCCAGACAATAAAAGGTTTCTTTATTCTATCTTTAAGCTAATAACGACAATAGAGCCATGATTGCACAATATTTGTAATAGGTGATCTATGGAGCAGTTGGTCGTAGCAGATAATCAATGTGAATTATCTGAATTGGGTGCCGGGCTATTAGGCAAAATAGATGCTTACTGGCGTGCCTGCAATTATTTGGCTGTCGGTATGATTTATTTGCAAGACAACCCGCTGCTGAAAGAACCTTTGAAAACAGAGCATATTAAAAACCGACTGTTGGGCCATTGGGGCGCGAGTCCGGGTTTGAGTTTTATTTATGTTCATATGAATCGATTGATTCAGCAATATGATTTGAATGCGATCTTTTTGGCAGGGCCTGGCCACGGTGCACCAGGTGTACTGGCACCTGTGTATCTGGAGGGAACGTACTCTGAAGTTTATCCAAACAAGGGTTTGGATGAAGAGGGTATGAAGCACTTTATGAAGGAGTTTTCATTCCCCGGAGGAATTGGCAGCCATTGCACGCCAGAAACACCCGGTTCCATTCACGAAGGCGGTGAGCTGGGTTATTCGCTTTCGCACGCTTTTGGTGCGGCATTCGATAACCCTGATTTGCTCGTGACGGTTGTCGTCGGTGATGGGGAGTCTGAAACTGGCCCGCTTGCGACCGCCTGGCATTCCAACAAGTTTTTAAACCCTATTCGTGATGGTGCTGTACTTCCGGTTCTCCATTTAAATGGCTATAAGATTAATAACCCGACGGTATTATCCCGCATACCTCATTATGAACTGGAGAGTCTGTTTATTGGTTACGGCTGGAAACCTTTCTTTGTAGAAGGTGATGATACAGCTGAAATGCATAAAAAAATGGCTAACGCCGTAGAGCAGTGCGTTTTGGAAATTCAACGCATTCAGGCAGATGCTCGGGAGAGTGGTCAGGCGATACGACCTGCATGGCCAATGATTATCCTGCGTAGTCCAAAAGGCTGGACTGCTCCTGAAGAGAATAACGGCCACAGGATTGAAGGTTTTTGGCGTTCTCATCAGGTGCCGATTAAAGATGTGAAAGAAAATCCGGATAGCTTGAAACAATTGGAGCAATGGTTGCGTAGCTATGAGCCGGAGAAACTGTTTGATGAGCAAGGGCGCTTGATTGAAGAGCTGCAAAGTCTGGCGCCACAGGGCTTGCGTCGTATGAGTGCGAATCCCCATGCCAATGGGGGACTGTTGCGCCGATCATTACGTATGCCAGATTTCAGGGATTATGCGGTTGAAATCAGTGCGCCGGCCAAAATCTATCACGAGAATACCTATCCCACCGGTGAAATGCTGCGGGACATCATGCAAGCCAATATGGATATTTTCCGTGTGTTTGGACCGGACGAAACAGCATCGAATAAATTACATGCTCTGTATGAGGTCACGAAAAAAACCTGGATGGCTGAATTATTGCCTGTTGATGAAGATGGTGGTGAATTGGCCAGCGATGGCCGTGTGATGGAGTATTTAAGTGAACATACTCTGGAAGGCTGGCTGGAAGGGTATTTGTTGACTGGTCGACATGGCTTCTTTGCCACTTATGAAGCGTTTGTACATGTGATTGATTCCATGTTTAATCAACACGCCAAATGGCTGGATATTGCCAATCGAATTTCCTGGCGCGCACCCATCGCTTCACTGAATTTATTAATCACTTCAACGGTCTGGCGGCAGGATCATAATGGGTTTACCCATCAGGATCCCGGCTTCCTCGATGTTGTGGTTAATAAAAGCCCGGATGTCACACGAATTTATCTACCCCCGGATGTGAATACCTTACTGTCAGTTGCTGATCATTGTTTACGCAGTACGAATGATATCAATGTGATTGTTTGTGACAAGCAGAGTCACTTGCAATATCTGGATATGGATGCGGCGATCAAGCATTGCACCAAAGGTATTGGTATCTGGGAATGGGCAAGTAATGATCAGGGCGATGAACCTGATGTGGTATTGGCAGGTTGTGGCGATATTCCCACGAAAGAAGCGTTGGCGGCGGTAGAATTATTACGTGAGCATTTTGACGACCTTAAAATTCGTTTTATCAACGTTGTCGATCTTTATAAAATGGCGCCTGAATACATGCATCCACATGGCTTAAGCGATAAAGATTTTGATAGCTTGTTTACGTTAGATAAACCCGTTATTTTTAACTTTCACGGTTATCCCTGGTTAATCCACCGGTTGGGCTATCGGCGTCATAACCATGAAAATTTTCATGTGCGAGGCTATAAGGAGAAAGGTAATATCAATACACCTCTGGAATTGGCCATTCAGAATGAAATTGACCGTTTTAGCATTGCTATTGATGTGATCAACCGTGTGCCCCGTATCCAGGTCGCCGGAGCTCATGTGAAGGAGAAGTTTAAAGATATGCAAATTGACTGTCGCAATTATGCATATGAGCACGGTATTGATAAAGAGGAAATACGTAACTGGACATGGCCCTATTGACTAATAGTATGAATGGATGACATAACCGTAATATGCTACTTCTGGTTATTAATTGTGGTTCTACATCTATCAAGTTGGATGTGGTGGATATTGCAACGCCCGGTGCTGAATCTATCTATCATCAATCTGTGCAGGATATCGCAGCCGACCCTGCAGAAAGCTTGCGAGCAATTGAAGCTAAGCTGACACAAAACATTGAGCTGGTAGCACACCGTATTGTGCATGGTGGTGATCTTAAAGATACCTGTTATATTGATGACGCTGTAATAAGCAATATAGAACAATGTAGCAGCTTCGCGCCTCTGCACAACCCCCTTGCACTCAACTGGTTAAAGGCAGCTGAGAGCCTGTTTCCAGTTAAGCATATTGCTGTGTTTGATACGCAATTTTTTGCAGATATTCCGCAAGTGGCTCGAATTTATAGTCTGCCTCAGGACTTACTTAACGAGCACCATATTTATCGCTATGGTTTTCATGGTTTGGCTCATCGTTCCATGTGGGAACAGTGGTGCGAGAAATATACGCATTTAAGTCAAGGTGGACGAGTTATTACTATTCAGCTTGGCGGTGGCTGTTCAATATGTTGTATAGAAGACGGGAAGGTCATGGATATGTCGATGGGCTTTTCGCCGCTGGAAGGGCTTATGATGGGGACGCGTCCCGGGGATATGGATTCAGGTGTCTTGCTCCATTTATTAAAAACAGGCTATTCATTGGATGAACTGGAAAATATGCTCAATAAAGAAGCGGGTTTACAAGGCGTTTCAGGGAGTAGCGCCCATATACCTGACTTGTTAAAAAGTGATGAGCCTGATGCGAGGCTGGCGATAGATCTCTATTGCTACCGTGTCCGTAAATATATTGGCGCGTATATGGCAGTACTGAATGGATGTGACGGCATTATTTTCAGTGGCGGGGTCGGTGAGCATGAACCATTGGTTCGTTCACGTGTGCTTAATAACATGGAAGAGCTGGGTATTCACATCGATTCGCAAAAGAATTCAGGTACTTGTGGCAGCGGTGGCAATATTAGTAGCGACAGGAGTCGTGTGCTGATAGAAGTGGTTTGTGCCAACGAACTGGAAGTTATTGTTCAGGAGGCACAAACGTTATAGCAGAGCGAGTCTCTATGGTCAGGCATTAACACTTGGTCCCAGCTTGCTCATCAGGTCTTTCTCCATAGCCTGAATATCTTTGCTGGCATGGATGTCACGCAGCTCCTTTAATTTCTGGTAACCGGCTTCTGCCTCTTCATCCCACTCGTCAGCAAATTTTCCGGAGTTAATATCGTTTAATATGTCTTTCATCGTGCCCGCTATATCCAGGTGGTCATAGCGTCCGCGGCGGGATAGCTGTCCATACTGGCTGGCGGGGGAATGGTGATCCAGTTGCGCGACGAAACCTTCTGTGCGCAGTAGCCCATAGTTGCGTTCCACTTCGCCGGACAAAAATAATTCGGTGAGAATGGCTTCCAGTGGAATCCCCATCTCGAGAAGATTTGCCACAAAGTTGCCATTCACAAATGTTAGCGCGGGTGAGAGTACCTGCTCAACGGCTAAATCAAGTACAGCTTCCTGGTGGGGAGTTAATTCAATCGCACCTTCTCGCAATCCACCAAGGGCCTTGGCAACCGCGAGAGTTCTCTGCAGTGCTGCACTGGTTTCGTCCTTGTGTACACCAATAGCAGTAATAAAGCCGCTACCTTCTTCATAGCAGGAGCGCACTTCGGGTCCGAGCATGCGCGGTGCAATCATCGCGGCATCGCCTGGGTGTTCAAAGCGGTCGAAGGCATAGCAGTAGCCGCTTGCGACAATCGTGAGGCTACCTGCGGGGCGGGTCAGGGGCAGTTTGGGAATCGCATCGTCGGGAACGAGGATGCAGACAATATCGGCTGCGCTGGCATCATCAATATTGCCAACCTCAAAGCCATCCTGTTGTGCCTGTTCCCGGCTCTCATCGTTTCTGACACAGATCTTCGGCTTGAGCCCGGAATCCCGCAGGTTCAGAGCCCATGACCGGCCCTGATTGCCATAACCGACAATGGCCAGTGTTTGTCCTTCGATTGCGGCCAGATCGCCATCTTTTTCGTAGTAAATCGCTGTCATGGTGTCTATCTCCTCATCCTCGCTGTCACTTTCTCAAGTGTATCTCAGGTTTCGCTTATGTCTCGCACCTGACTTTTCTCACCAGGCAATAGAAGATCGCAGGATAGACAAATAAGTCAATTTAATCAACGACTGTCAGTCAATATAGGTATTTATAACATTAATATGGCATGAATTAGTCAATTTATGCATAATTGATCAACTACTGTCAGACAGATAGCTGGAGCCTTCCCATGACTGATGCAGCAGAAGCCCCGAAAACAGACAATATTGTTTATACCTCCAGCCATTTGCGCCGCGCGGGTCGCAAGCAGGGCAATGAAACTTTTGAGCGACTCTATGAAGAGGCCCTGGCGGAGTTTCGCCGGGTCGGCTTTGTGGTGGCCAAAGTTGAGAATATTGCCAAAAACGCAGGTATTTCACGCGCCACTTTCTATTTTCATTTTCCGTCCAAAGACGATGTGCTGATGGAGTTTCAGCGCCGTACTGCGGAAGAAGTGTTGAATCGCATCGGCGGGGAAGGTGCCGACTTTGTGCCAACGCCAAAGTCAATCAAGGCATTTATGGAGGTCGCACTTGAGGGGGTTTTGTTGCAAGCCCGGGTTGAAGAAAATCGCCAACTGATAAAAGAGCAGATGATTCTCCAGTTGCGAAAGTCTCCTGCTGAAACTGACGACAATCCCATAGAGGGTTTGATCCAGCAATTTTTTGCACAGGCCGCAGAAGATGGCCTGGTGCGCAATGACATGCCGCCGGCTGAAATAGCGAAGGCTTTTAAAAATTGTATGCTGGATTTATTTCGTGAAGTGGCGGATAACCCGAAGGGTTATGAAGAGAGCTGTCGCCATATAGTGAATATATTTATTCGCGGAGTAGGCGCCTAGATAGTGGGTGCTTGATTCTAAAGGTGAAAAGTATGTACGACTTGATTATTCGTAATGGAACCATCTATGACGGCTGTGGTGGTGAGCCTTTCGCAGGAGATATTGCTGTTAATGGGGACAAAATTGTTGCAGTGGAGAAAACCGGTACCATCAAAGAAGTTGGCAAAGAAGAAGTTGATGCAACAGGCCGCATTGTAACGCCGGGCTTTGTCGATATTCATACGCATTACGATGGTCAGGTGACCTGGGATCCTTATTTATCGCCATCTTGCTACCACGGTGTGACAACGGTTGTGATGGGTAACTGTGGTGTAGGCTTTGCTCCGTGCAAGCCGGAAGATCACGATCGTTTAATCGAATTAATGGAAGGCATTGAAGATATTCCGGGAACAGCCTTGCACGAAGGGATGGACTGGACGTGGGAAACATTTCCGGAGTTTCTCGATGCCCTTGATAATAAGCTATTGGCACTGGACGTCGGTACGCAAGTTCCCCATACGGCATTGCGTCGCTACGTAATGGGTGAGCGTTGTTCAGCAGAGGAAGATGCAACATCGCAAGATATTGCAGCAATGAAAGTTATCGTTAAGGAAGCGATCGAGGCGGGTGCGTTAGGGTTCAGTACGTCGAGAACAGAAAAGCACCGTGCCTCCACGGGTGAGTTAACTCCGGCAATCGAAGCACGAGAAGATGAGTTGACTGGTATTGCACAGGCCGTGGGAGAAACCGGAACCGGTGTTTTGCAAGGCATCTCTGATTTTTATGACTTCGAGCGTGAATTCAATCTGTTTAAAACCATGGTTAAAGCTTCCGGTAGACCGGTTTCTATTACTGTTGAACAACAGGATGCACGCCCGGATTGGTGGAAACAGCTATTGGATGGAGTGACAGAAGCACAGCAGGAAGGTTTAGCCATGTATGGCCAAGTGCCTCCCCGTGCCACCGGTGTATTGATGGGGCTGACCTGTACGCTGAACCCATTCTTTTTGCACCCTTCATTTATGGAAATTTATGATTTACCTCTGGAAGAAAAAGTTACGCGTATGCATGACCGATTATTCCGGCGCAAGCTTATTGAGGAAGAGCCCACTGAGCTGGATGTTCCAATTCTGAAAGAAATTATTTACAGCTATGACAAGATGTTCTTCCTTCAGGATCCCATTGACTATGAGCCGTCATCTGAAAACTCTGTTGCAGCGATTGCGGAGGCCAATGGCTGTAGTCCTTTCGAAGTTATCTACGATATGTTACTTGAAGATGATGGCTACGCCCTGATTTATCATCCGCTGTTTAACTACATGCCCGGCAACCTTGATTATGTAGAGGATATGATGAAGCACCCGTTTACCGTGATGGGTTTAAGTGATGGCGGTGCGCATTGTGGTGCGCTGTGTGATGCGAGCTTTCCAACTACTGTTATTCAGCATTGGGGAAGGGATCGCAGTCGAGGTAATAAATTCCCGTTACAGGAATTGATTAAAAAACAGACCAAAGATACCAGTGAGCAGGTAGGCTTGCTGGATCGCGGTGTGCTGAAGCCGGGTTATAAGGCTGATATCAATGTTATTGATTTTGAAAATCTGACGCTTCATGTACCGCGGGTGGTACATGATCTGCCCGCTGGAGGACGGCGGTTAATGCAAAAAGCCAGTGGTTACGAAACGACGGTTATTTCCGGAAAAGTGGCGTTTAAAAATGGTGAGCCTACTGGTGAGCTAAATGGAAAAGTGATTCGCGGCGAACAACCTGCGCCGCGGATGGTATAACGGATAAACAGGCTATGAAGACATTTATTACCTACTGGTTTTACCCGCTGTCATTAATTCTGACAGTTGTATTTGCATGGCTTTTGAAACAGGCAGGATTGTCGAATGGGTTAATTGTGCCGATTTTGAGCCTGTCAATTATTGTTATTTGTTTTGCGCTTGAGCTGAAATATCGCGACACTCAACACTGGGGGCATAATCGCGAGGAAATTACCTCGGATTTATTACATGCCAGTGTCAGTAGTACCATTCCGACCTGGTTATTCCGCGTATTATTTTATTCTCTTATTGTGGAAGCGTCTTCGCGTTTTCAGTCTTCCTTCGACATAGGTTGGCCTAATGACTGGCCATTATTGGTACAAATCGGTTTGTGTTTATTGTTTAGTGAGTTCGCCGCTTACTGGATTCATCGTACCCTGCATACCTTTGACATTGGCTGGAGAATTCACGCGGTTCATCACAGCTCACGAAACTACTACTCTTTAATTGGGCTAAGGAGGCACCCATTACAAACCTTTATTACCTTTGGTGGACGTATAGGCTTTTTGTGGTTTGTGGGGGTACCGGCAGATATTCTTATGTATTACACATTAATTGCCGCGACCAATAGTCTCTGTCAGCACAGTAGCTTTGAGCAGAAAGCAGGACCATTAAACTGGATAATGGCAACACCTGAACTGCACCGCTGGCACCATTCAAAACTTGTGGAAGAATCTAATCGAAACTATGGCGATATTCTGATTATTTATGATGTACTGTTTGGCACAAGAATATTTCCTAAAGATGTAGAACGGCTCTATGACAAAGGGATGGGCTTGCCCGATGGTACGCAGGTAGATCATTCCTATTGGGGACATCTGAAAATGCCGTTTGTATGGAAGGCAATACAGCCAGAAAAAGTATTGTCAGATAAAGAGGAGAATTATGAGAAACACATTGCAGGAAATTAAAGACGTAAATCCGCAAACATTTGAGGAGTTCCTTCCATTGTATCTGGAAGCGCACAGCCATCCGTTCAATCGTTTGTTGCATTTTTTAGGCACCAATGGTGCGCTGGTTTATTGTGCGGTAGTTATGTGGACGGGGCCATTATGGCTTTTGTTGTTTTCCCCGTTGGTGGGCTATTTGCCTGCCTGGTTTGGTCACTTCTTTGTAGAATCAAATATTCCCGCGACCTATAGCAAGCCTCTCTGGTCGATTAGGGGGGATATTGAAATGTATAAAATGATGGTGTCTCAAAAATCGATCATGCATTTTGATCCGCACCAGGGATGATGTTCAGAAAAATATTTATTTGCTGATACTTTTGTATAAAGTATGAAAAACTGGATATCGTATTCAAGAGCTATATAGCACTTTTAGAGGTATTTATCTGTAACCGCTCCCTCTGATGCTGAAGAAACTGTTTTGGCATATTTGGCCAGTAAACCACGGGAATAACGTGCTGTTGGTGCTTGCCACTGCTTGAGACGACTGTCTATCTCCTCATTGGATAAATGCAGGGTGATCTCGGAATTTTCAGCGTTTATCGTGATTTGATCGCCATCTTCGATAATAGCGATAGGGCCGCCGTCAATAGCCTCCGGAGTAATATGTCCCACCACAAAACCATGACTGCCTCCGGAAAAACGACCATCCGTAATCAGGGCGACATCATCACCAAGACCCTTACCCATAACTGCAGAAGTTGGGCTAAGCATTTCCCTCATGCCGGGACCACCTCGAGGCCCTTCATAACGAATGACAATAACGTCTCCTTTGACAATGCTGCCACTGAGAATGGCTTCAAGTGCCTGCTCTTCGGAATGAAAAACTTTTGCCGTGCCAGTGAATGTCAGGCCTTCTTTGCCGGTAATTTTTGCCACTGAACCCTCGGGAGCCAGATTGCCTTTTAAAACCATCAGGTGGCTATCGGCTTTAATCGGGTTGTCAAAACTTCGGACAATAGTCTGGTCATCGGGAAAAGGAGGCACGTTGGCCAGGTTCTCTGACAGAGTCTTTCCCGTTACAGTTAAGCAGTCTTTGTGAAGTAAACCCTGATCCAGCAGCATTTTCATCAGTGGCTGTATGCCGCCAATTGAGATGAGTTCTGACATCATATACTTGCCGCTCGGGCGTAAATCAGCGAGCACCGGAACCCGTTTTCCAATGCGGGTAAAATCATCGAGTGTTAAATCCACACCGATGGCATGTGCCATAGCCAAAAGATGGAGTACAGCATTTGTTGAGCCGCCCAGGGCAATGACAACAGTGATGGCATTTTCAAATGCTTCCCTTGTCATAATATCGGAGGGTTTTATATCGCGTTCGAGAAGAGTGAGTAAAGCTTCTCCTGCATGTAGACAATCGTTGGCTTTTGATGATGAAACGGCTTCCTGGGCAGAAGATCCGGGAAGGCTCATGCCTAAGGCTTCAATTGCAGAAGCCATTGTGTTGGCGGTATACATACCACCGCAAGATCCGGGGCCAGGAATGGCCGTCTCTTCAATCTGTTTAACGGCAATGGGGGACAGGTCGCCTCTGGCATGTTGGCCCACAGCTTCAAATACTGAGATGATATCGGTGCGATTGGCACCGGGTTGTATGGTGCCGCCGTATACAAAGATACCGGGTCGGTTAAGTCGAGCCATGCCAATCAGACACCCGGGCATGTTTTTGTCACACCCGCCAATAGTAATCAAACCGTCGAAACCTTCACATCCGGCAACCGCTTCAATGGAGTCGGCAATAATCTCTCGCGAAACCAGAGAGTACTTCATGCCTTCGGTGCCATTGGAAATACCGTCAGAGATTGTGATGGTGTTGAAAATAACGCCTTTACCTCCGGCCTCATCAACCCCCTGACAAGCTTGTTCTGCAAGTGTGTTGATGTGCATGTTACAAGGAGTGACCATACTCCAGGTTGAGGCAACCCCGATTTGGGGTTTTGTAAAATCAGCATCGGTAAACCCGACAGCCCGTAACATGGCCCGTGCAGGAGCCTTTTCAATGCCGTCTACGACTTTGGAAGAGTATTTGCGTTTGTCTGTCATTGCCTTGATCTTGAAAAATGGATTCTCTTTGTGCCCTTATCATAGAACAGGTTTACTGAAATCAGGCAACACGAGATTGGAATATACTAAAATATTCTGGCGATATTAATAGCGAGACTTTACGAAAAGATAAGGAGCAGTATCGCTAATCTGGATAAGCTGGCAGAAACTGGCATGTTCATCCTCCGTTGGTTAAACAAGACTCTCGGAACTGTCATCGGGATACTTCTCAAAATATTCCGAATGTGCCGAAATAAACTTCGATAATGATATTTTTCGTATCAATTCATCTTCTTTCATTGCCCCTGTGGTTTCAGGGGAGTGTTGATTACTGGATTTTGCTGATTTCATCAACTCGTCAATGTAATCCATTGCTGCCTCCTAAGCAGTTTTCAATAAAAGCGGGTTTTGGAACGATCCAGGTTGTTTCCGATTGGGATACCGCCTGATACAGCTGCCGCTAAAACCTACTAAATAAGTCAGGTATTTAATATACTGGAATAGTATCTTTTAATCAATACTGATTCGGTATACTATAGACCGCAAATATCCAGGGGTTTAAAAGCATGCTGAGAATAAGCCGTTTGGCAGATTACGCGATCATCGTGATGGCAGCGATTGATAAGCAGTCTGAAATAATCAGCCGCGAAAAGTTATGTGAGATAACCCGGATTCCACCGGCAACGGTCAAGAAGCTGTTGAGGATGTTGGCTAATGATGGCCTTGTCGTGGCCGAAAGAGGTCTCAAAGGAGGGTATAGACTATCCCAAAGCTCAAATGACATTAGCGTGGCGGATATTGTTGAGGCTGTGGATGGAAAGATTGCTATTACGGAGTGCTCCCATGCCAGGGATGAGCCATGTGAGTATTCAGCAATTTGTGAAGTGCAGTCTAATTGGAGTGTCGTCAATCAGCATGTCTACCAGTTGCTGGACTCCATTAGCCTGGAAGTGATGCACACCCAGCAGTTTTCAAATCAAGGGCTGCCTTTGGAAAACCGGATAATGTCACAAAAATAGTAATTAGAAATTCTCGAATAATATCCAAAATAAAATTACTTAATTGCCTCTGAGCTATATAGGCTGTATTTATTAAGAATATCTGCTGTATAACCGGGTTTGGCAATATTTCGTAAAAAACTGATAAAAACAACTGTAATATCGATTTTTAATTTTCTGGATATGTGAATAATATCAGGGCTTGGTGGTATGCACCTCTGGGTGTTGTGTAATTTAAACAAGTGATTGGTGCAGAACATTTAGACGGGTTCTGTATGGAAGTACACCAGAGTTTTTTTAAGAGGTTGGTGTTACGGAGTGTGTCATGTTCTGCAAAGTATTAACCGTAAAGAGGTTTAAATAATGTCTACAGAGATCTTACAGAATAAGTCTGATGTGACTACCCTGGATCTACAGATTAACAAGGTGTTGCGCAATACCTACCTTTTGTTGTCAATGACACTGTTGTTTAGCGCTATGACAGCAGGTATTGCTATGGTAATGAATCTGCCTCATCCGGGACTTATTATCACACTGCTCGGATATTTTGGGCTGCTATTTCTGACGGCTAAATTTCGCAACTCTGGTGCAGGGTTGGTGTGTGTCTTTGCTCTGACCGGATTTATGGGATATACCCTTGGGCCGATCCTGAATATGTATCTGGGTCTGGCAAATGGCGGTACGTTGGTGATGACTGCCATGGCGGGCACGGCGGGTGTTTTTATCGCACTGTCCGGCTATGCGTTAATCACCAAAAAAGACTTCAATTATATGGGCAGTTTTCTTTTGACCGGAATTATCGTGGGATTCCTGGCCGGGCTGGCGGCAATTTTTTTCGAATTGCCAGGGTTGTCATTAGCGGTATCGGCAATTTTTGTACTGCTAATGTCAGGTCTAATTCTGTATGAAACAAGCAATATCATTCGTGGCGGTGAAACCAACTACATTATGGCTACCGTGACCTTGTTTGTTGCTATCTTCAACATGTTTACAAGCCTGTTACATTTACTGGGCTTTATGAACGGGGAGTAGTTCCTTTATTGAAACAGAGAGTTTTTTGCCTGCTCATAGATAGCGGTAACCGCAGGATGTTTTACTTTCCTTTCAGTTGAAATGGCGTAGAACTTTTGCTGCAGTGCGTCTATTTCTCCTATCGGGCGAACATTAAAGTTGCGGCAAACTTCGTCAGATATGATAGAGGGCATAAAAAATATTCCCACGCCAGCCTGCCCGAAGGATTTCATTAAGGCGCTGTCGTCGAATTCTCCTTTGATAATAGGAAAAATGCCTTCTTCATCAAGCCAGTGATCAAACTGTTGACGAATCGAATATTGTGCTGTGGGTAATAGTATGGGTGCATTTGTTAATGATGCAGGAAAGTTTTTACGGTATTTTCTCGCAGTATTTGAGGCGGCAAAAAACGTTAGGCTGCACTGCCCGAGAAAATGGTTATAGCCTTTTACGCTTAGGTTTGGGGCTAAAGGTGTGTCGCTTAGCACCATGTCAATTTTGTGCACGGCCAGTTCGGCAAGAATTGAGTCTACGGGGCCTTCATGGCAAGTAAGCTTGATTTCGTGATTGATGTGCAGGGCAGGCTCAAGAATCTTGTAGACGATAGTCTTTGCAAGTGCACTGGCTGCGCTAACGATGAATTCTGAAGGGCCAATAAGAGGAGCGCCACGTATGACATCATTAAGTTCGCGGCCCAGATCGAATATATCGTCAGCATAACGCAGGACGAGGTTACCCATCTCCGAGAGCCTTAGTCCTCTACCTTCTCTTTCAAACAGACTGGAGCCGATTCTGTCTTCCAGTTTGCTGAGTTGCCCGCTAATTGTCTGTGGTGTTACATGAAGAACTTCGCTGGCTTTTGCAATGCTGCCTTCGTGTGCAACGGTATGGAAGTACTTGAGATGTTTATAATTGATGGGGTCGGACATAATGCATTCCTGCCAAAGGATCGAAAAAAACGAATATATAATATATATAAATTCGACTTTTATGAAGTATTAAAAGCGCCTAGAGTTATACCCGATTGTTATACGGGAGGAAATTCAATGACCGGTTCAGACAGCTATAGAGAGCTTTTACACCAGGACGATAGTGGTAAATCTTACAGTGAAGGCGAGTTCGATCATTATGATGAAGAAGCTGAAGAGGGGGCTTCATACGTTTCTACTCGTGAAGCTTCACAGACGGCTGATTCCCCGGGAGATGAAGTGATGCTCTTTGAAAGAGAAGCAGAATATAAGCCTTTGCGCTTTGAATAAGTTTTGCTGAGTAGGTATTTCAATAAAATTGTTGGCAGGTATTACAATGAATGTTCATGTACAGTCTGTAGGTTTTGATTTAACAGAGAGTCTTGCAACTTTTGCACGGGAAAAAGCATATATTAACTTGGGACGCTTTGGTGAAATTATTCGAAAGGTAGAAATCAAGCTGGTAGATACCAATGGCCCAAAAGGCGGCGAAGCGATGCGTTGCCGGATTATTATTCGCCAGGACAATCAGCCGGATATTGTTGTTCAGGAAACCAGAGACGATCTATACGGCGCCATATCGCTTGGATTGCAGCGGGCCAAGCAGACAGTATCTCGTAGAAAGGCACTGGTTTATCCAAAGAACCGTCGTTTGCTGAATTCAATGAAACAAACCGCTTCTACTATTGAGTAGGAGGGCATGAACTGCGGAGGGAGCACTAGTACCATTCTTCCTTGGAGTACTAGAGCTTCCTCTGACAGACCAATCCCCGGAGGGTTTGCCCTGACCCTCCAACACTTTGCCTAATCAAACTGCGGCAAGCAGCAGCTCCACCCGGAGCTGCTGAATTTTTTCAGGGTCTAACGAATAATGCCAACAGGCTCGGTGCACGCTGAAAGCTTTTAAACGGTCCTGGTAACACTGACTGGTACGGCGCTCATTTGCGGAATTTTTGCATAACGATCAGTCGATTCGCTGGTGCTGAGTAGACGGCTGACCGCCACGCCACCGGTTTTGCCACCAAAACCGTGTGAAATCGATAGCACGCCACGGCGTAAGGAGTCGTCTGATTGCACTGTCGTGTTAATCTCGCCATGTGCAGATTTCACCGTAATGGTATCGCCGTTACTAAGGCCTTCTTTATTTAAATCATCCGGGTGTAAAAAAGCAGGGTTGTGCCCTGGGGCGGTGGAAAACTCATGGCACATTGAATTGTACACATGGGGATTGCGGCGACAGATCAGCAGATAATCGGCATCATCAGTCTCTTTAAACCATTGCGCCAGAGAATCAAATTCCTCGGCAACACCATCTGGCATAAAACGCAAGCGATCCTCCATGCCCTCCATCGCGGGAATCACTTCAACTTGTGAATACTGCTCAAAAACTTTGCCTTGTGGGTGCTCTGCAATATCCGCAACAGGCACCTTTGTGGTGCCTTCCGGAAATTGTAAATCTAAAATTGACATATCATCAGGTATGTCCGCTGTGTTGATAGTTGTGCCGTGATAGGTAATTGTGATATTCAAACGATTGGCTAGCGCAAATAAATAGTGATGTTCATCCATGGCATCGTCAGGTGGGCTGACCAATGGCCGGGAAATCTGGTGGAAAGGCGCGCCCCAGAAAATATCGTTAAATAACGTCATGTCGGTTTTTTCCAGTCCGTAGGTTGTTGGCAGGAAATAATCAGCGTGTTCAGCCGTTTCAGATAAACGGCCATCCATCACAACGAGCAAATCTACAGTTTCCAATGCCTGTTGCATTTGTGCCTGCTGGGGAACGGATAATAATGGATTACCGCCAATCACAAACAGCGCTTTTAATTGGCCTTCGCCGGGTGTCAGTATTTCTTCCGCCAGCGTAGCGGTGGGCATTTCTCCAAACACCTGCCGGGCATTGCTGATTCGAGTGCGTTTGGTATTGGCGGCCGGGTTAAGACTTGGTGGTAGAAAGTCAAATGGAACCACGCCTTCAATTGGAGGTATGTCTGGTGTTAGCAGGGGTGTGGCGACCTTGTCACCGGCTCTGTTATGACGACCGCACAAAGTATTAAGACTGTAAATCAAATGCTCGGTAAGGTTGCCATGGGGTGCCATATCGGGCCCGGTTGCCGAACTGACTGTGCCGCGCTGTTGTTCAATAAACAGATTGATGGCAGTTTCAATTTCTTCCTCGTTCAATCCTGTAAGACGTGATGTGGTTGTCAGGTCGTAGGGTTTGACCTGTTCAGTGAGTTGTTCAAGGCCTTCGGTAAACTGCTCGCAAAAAGGTGTGTCATGCAAGTTGTTTTGCAAAATATAATTGATCATGCCGCTCAACAGCACAGCATCGGTACCGGGTTTGATGGCCAGGTGCAGGTCGGCTTGCTGTGCGGTTTCTGTTTTTCTCGGGTCAATGACAATCAGTTTAAGGCCGCGTTTCTTTGCCTCCTTTAATGCGCCGGGTTGCCAGCCAGGAATAGAGCCAGGGCCGTGCAGGCCGGAGACAAACACGTTGTTGCCGATCAGCATCAGTACATTGGCAGTTTCAAAGCTGTGTCCATTGCCGGCCCAGATGCCGTGTCGTCCGACAGAAATAATTTTGGCGGGCTGATCAATGGTTAAAGACGTGTAGATATGATGAGAACCCAGACCTTTCATAAATGCATGTACAGCAGGCATAGTTAGTGCCTTGAAAGTAACCCCATTGCCGCAATAAGCAGCTACAGACTCTGGACCATGTTGCTTAATAATGGCTGTTAGTTTTTCTGCAATTTCATCAAGTGTATCTTTCTTGTCAGCTTCTGCAAACTGTCCATCTATTTTTTTCAAAACTTTGGTTTGCCGTGAATCAGCTGTTAAAAGAGTATGAAAGCTGCGACCTTTGGTACAGCTAAAGCCCTTGCTCATCGGGTGTGTTTTGTCTGGCTGAAAGTCGGTGATAATGTTGTCTTCAACAGTGGCGTCAAAGCCACAAAAAGCACTACAGATGGAGCAGAAAGTTTTAGCCATGACAGACTTCCTTTGGTTGAATGGTGGTTATTCTGACCAGAGCTTACCAGTCATCACGTTCTTGTTGAAGCATAGGGCGTTACTGTGTTGGCTCCCAGTCAACAGGGTAGTTCACGGTTTGCCTGGTGTTTGGGTCAATAGCGACCACAATCACTGTAGCTTTGGCTGCACATTCATTATCAGCATACACTTCCTGGCAGAGGGTCATACTTTTATTACCGATTTTCTCACACCAGGTTTCAAGGTGAACGGTGTGGCTGATTTTAATTTCCCGCAGGTAATCAATTTTCATACTGGCGACAACTTCAAGCGGCTGGTTGGTATCCAGATCAAGCTCTTTGAGTTTTTTCTCTATCGCGAGATATAAATCAATTCTGCCCAGATCCAGGTATTGGGCATACATGCTGTTGGAAACATGGCCGAGTTGATCGAGGTCGGTAAAGCGAATCTGAATGTCGGTTTTAACGCGGGGTAGCTTCATTGTTATCTCTGGCCATATTGGAAGGGTAAAGCATGCCGATAAATCAAATTCATGTAAACAGCCTGTGGAAAGTAACAGTGCAGATAGCTTTCTATTAAGAGAAACTTCACCTATATTGTGTGGCATAAACAATGGCATAACGTAGTGAGCGATGGAGTGAGGAGCGAACATGGCCCTGACGGTTTCCCCTTTAGAGAATGTTGGTGTTGAAGTTTCCGGTTTTGATATCAATGAGCCACTAACCGATGAGATAAAAGCAGAGCTGGTATCGCTGTGGGATGAACATGGAATCTTGCTGTTTCGCGACCAGCAAATAGACCCGGGTAGTCAGATTGAATTCAGTCGGGTGTTTGGTGAACTGGAAATGCATCCGTTAAAAGCAACCACGTCGGATGAATATCCGGAATTGTTTATGCTCATTAATGATCCAGAAAAAGAAAAATATATGACGGCGACATACAAAGGACAGGAAATGGTCAGCCGGCTTGACTGGCATATGGATCTGCATTACACGGGCAAGCCGAATCGTGGCGCGATTCTGCGCTCGGTGGTGGTAGCGAAAGAGGATGGTTTGACCGGTTTTGGTGATTTGCACAAAGCCTATGAGGCGCTTGATGAGGAGACCAAAGCATTGCTGGAAAAAATTGAGGTGGTTTACAGTTTCAGTATGCAGCGCAAACATATGCGCTATGTGGACCTGGAAGGTTATGAACCCGGACTCTATAGCCCGCGCAAGCCATCTGATATGCAGTTTCCGAATTTTCCCGATGTGGCTTATCCGGCAGTAGTCACTCACCCTGTGACTGGCAAAAAAGTGTTGGAAATTGCCGAGCAAATGTTGGAGCGTATTGTTGCGCCGCACAAAGCAGGTTTATCTAACGACGAAGCAGTGGATTTACTTGAGCGTCTTGTTGAGCATACCCGCAAGCCGGAATTTCATTATTTTCACCAATGGCGTGATGGCGATATGATTTTGTGGGATAACTGGCGCGCCATGCACTGTGCAACCGGAACCAGGCCTGGCACAGAGAGGGTGATTCACCGCACTACGATTACCGGTAATGAAACTCTTGGCAGAGTTGTGGAGCCCTGAGAGTCTACTCAGTAATTGTAGTTAGAGTGATTAGACAACGGCTTCCAGCTGTTCGCGCAACCAGGCCAGACCCCGGTCTGCGGTTTTAAACTGGTGCCACACTAGCAAAATCTGAAAAGGCTCCAGTGCAAATGGCAATTCCATCAAATGCAGGTTAAATGGCTGTTCGAATTTTTGTAGTAATCTTGCCGGGCCAGTGACGATGGTGTTTGATTCGGAAACCGCATGCAGGGCGGCCAGAAAGTGCGGGATGTTGGCGACAATTTTGGGCATGTTCTTACTATCGCTAAATAGACTCTTTGCCAGCTCCCGGCGTTGTGATGCGGGTACGACAAGCAGGTGTTCGAGCTTCGAATACTGCTCAAAGGTGAGTTGCTTTCCCGCCAGTGCATGATCCGCGGATACTGCACATAAATAGCCATCCTGTAGCAATACCTGGGATTGAAAGCGCTGCGGGATTTTTCCTCCGCGCCCGATAGCGAGATCAACGACGCCACTTTCAATATCTTCCAATGGCAGGCGCGAGGTGAGTTCCCTGATCTGCAATTCCACGCCCGGTGCCTGTTCCTGTAGCCGCGAAAGTAACGGCGGCAACAGTAAGGCTTCAACATAGTCAGTGGTGGCTACCGAGAACTTGCGGTTACTGCTGGCAGGTGTGAAGTGTTCTGAAGGAAACACGGTTTGCTCAATCTGCTTGAGTGCTCCTTGTAATTGCTGGTGGATTTGCAAGGCTTTTGGGCTTGGCTGCATTCCGCTGCCGACACGGACAAGGATCGGGTCGTCAAACTGTTGACGCAGCCGCGACAGGGCATGGCTCACGGCAGGCTGGCTCATGGATAATTTGGCAGCACTGCGGCTGATATTTCGCTCTTCGACGAGTACCTCGAGGATGGGCAGAAGGTTCAGATTAAACTTTCGTAAGCTCATGATTTTACTTGGGTTTCCGGTCTGGCTCAGGGGGCGTATGGGGCTGTATTCAGTATCCTGCTACAGCTATTCATATTATGAATAGTAAAATTAGGATTATGCATTTTTCTAATTAATCCGTCTATTGTAGATTGGGCGCTTTCCAGGGCCATGCCAATCAGGGTTGGAAACTATTCATTAGGTAATTGAAGGTGAAGTAAAGCATGAGCAGAAAAGCACACATTGTTGGCGTCGGTGAAAGCCAATATACGAAGTGGGGCAAGATCGTGGACGAGACCGAACACGCACTGGCCCATAAAGCGATCATCAAGGCCGTGACCGATGCGGGCTTAACAGTCGATGATATCGATGGTCTGGCATCATTTGCCGAAGACAGAAATGAGGCAATTTTTATTGCGGCTGAGCTTGGGATTCCCGAGCTGCGTTTTGGCAATATGGTATGGATGCCTGGTGGGGGTGGTGGTTGTGCCGCTGTGTCCAACGCTGCTATGGCGGTAGAGACCGGTCAGGCCGAAGTTGTCGTGGTATACCGCTCCCTATGTCAGGGTCAGTTTATGCGCTTCGGTCATGCCGCTGAACTTATGGTAAATGAAGGTGGTGATGAAGCTGCAGAGCCGCCGCCGATTACTTTTCAACAGGCAACCACATTGATGCTCGGTGCCATGGGGCATGTTATGCCTTTCGGTATGATCACCGGCGCAGCGGCATTTGCCTTGCCGTTCCGTCGCCATATGCATAAATATGGTACGACCGGTGAACACCTGGGCAAGATTGCAGTTGCATTTCGCAAACACGCAAACCGTAACGAGCGTGCAGTGATGAAAGATAAAGAGTTAACACTTGAGCAGCATCAGGCGAGCCGTATGATTGCGGATCCTTTTCGTCTGTTCGATTGTTGTATGGAAAACGACGGTGCCTGCGCAGTAGTGGTGACGACAGAAGAACGCGCTAAAGATCTTGCCAAAGCGAAAGATCGTCGCCCGGTGGAAATTGTTGCGACAGTGCAGGGTGCGCCAAAAGGTTACTCGTTTGGTTCGTTTACCAACGCGAATATTGACGATGATATCTATGCAACTGGCGGTACCGAACAAATGGCCAATCGCCTGTGGGAGAAATCCGGTCTGAAACCGGAAGATGTGGATGTGGCACAGATTTATGATCACTTTACCGGCTCGGTGTTAATGCAACTGGAAGACTTCGGTTTTTGCAAACGCGGTGAGGGGGGTGATTTTATTGACAGTGGTGCGCTGGATTGGGAGGGCGGTTCCTTGCCTACCAATACCTCGGGCGGCAGTTTATCCGAGGCGTATATGCACGGACTGAATCACGTACTTGAAGGTGCGCGCTCCCTGTGGGGAGAATCCTGTTGCCCGGTTGATAACGCTGAAGTGTGTCTCGTGACCAGTGCTGCGGGCGTGCCGTCATCAGCCATTGTTTTACAAGCTAAATAGGGGAGGTACTAACCATGAATGCAGACTCAAACCAACGCTGGTTTCCAAATTCCATGCCCGCCCCGATGGTGGATCATCATACTCTGCCCTGGTGGGAGGCTTGTGCGCAACACAAGCTGACTGCGCAACGTTGTACCAATTGTAATCACACCCAGTTACCGGGTTCTCCGATTTGCAGCGAATGTCGCGGCACAGATTTTGAAATGACGGAGCTTAACGGTAAAGGCACGCTGTATACCTATACGGCGGTTCACCAACCGCTTACCTATGAAGAAAAATTGCCGTTCTTTATTGTGGTGATTGAGCTGGATGTGAGTGGCACACCGTGTAAAAACCCGGTGCGTCTGATGAGCAATATCGTCGATGCTGAAGAAGAGGAATTTGAAATTGGTAAACCGGTTGAGGTGGTGTGGGAGACATTCAGTGAGTTTGTCTCTGTACCCAGATTCAAATTTGTTAAATAAGCGGCTAAATAGATTGTTTTAATTGATGTAATAGACAAGAGGTTAACAATGCCTGATCCGATTAATATCGAACTTTTCGAGAAAGACCAAGATGCGCTGGATAAATTCCTGCAAAGCTGGATTGGTGAAAAAATGAATACCGGTGGCACAAACCATGCGCCGGATCCGGTGAATATGCCGATGATTCGTCACTGGGTTGATGCGTTTCAGGATCGTAATCCGGTTTATGAAAGCGAAGATTATGCAAAGGACACGCGCTTCGGTGGCCGCATTGCGCCACCTGCGATGATGCAAACCTGGACGATGCCGAGACCTATCTTGCATAACATTGGCGAACGTGGTGGTGCGGCCCAGGATCTGGATCCGGATACACCACTCGGTGTGTTGGATCGGGTTGGTTTTGTGGGTATTCTTGCCACCAATTCCGAGCTGGAGTTTGATCGTCCACTAAAGGAAGGCGATGTATTGCAATCGGAGATTATTTTGAAAAGCGTTTCCGCGCGCAAAAGTACCGGGTTGGGTCAGGGGTATTTTGTGACCTGGACCCAGGACTATATCGACCAGAATGGCGAAGAAGTTGGGCGTCAGAACTTTACCGTTCTGAAATTTAACCCGTCTACAATTGGCCAATAAGGCGGAGGAAATTACTATGCAATTAATTACTGAATTTGCTGATCTGGATCGAAAAAACCTGAGCCCGGCTGACATTAATGTGGGCGATGCGGTTACACCGATGGATATTGCGTTAACTCATACATTGGTGGCATCAACCGCGATTGCGTCGATGGACTTTATGCCAGTGCATCACGACAAGGATTATGCACAGGCGCAATTTGCGCCGGATGCGTTTCTGAATATTCTGTCTACCAATGGTTATATCTCCCGCTTTGTTACAGACTGGGCGGGCCCGGAAGCGTGGGTGAAAAAGATCAATGTGAAACTTGGTGTGCCTGCCGTGCCGCATCAGACGTTGAAGTTTACCGGTGAGGTGCTGAGTAAAACCGAAAACGGTGACGAGTGCGATATCGAGGTTTCTGTGGCTGCGGCAAACGATTCCGGCAATCATGCCACCGGCACAGCGGTTATCACATTACCCTTGTAGTTTTGATCTTGTAATGCAGCCTTTGTAATTCACCATTGTGTGTTTGCAAAGGCTGTGAAACTTTCTGCTGCGTGCCTCTGTCAAAGGGTTTATACTTGCCCTATTGAACAGGAGGTATTCGTTTGAAATCTTTTGTAAAACCCGTGGCCTTGCTATTGCTGATACTGCTATCAGTAAATGCGGTTGCGGGTGTGCAAATGATAACGGATATGGCCCTTGATCCATTGCGTCACAGTGGTGAGAGTCAATTCTGTCATAGTCTGGATAATATAGTGCCCGGATGTAGTTCTATCTCTTCCGGAGAGTGCTGTGGAATAGATTGTGCCAATTGTGTTGTGGGTTCGGCGCTCGTTGATGCTGCTTCTGTACCTGAGAGTCAGGTTTACCGTGGTGAAGTTCGCTTTATGAAAGAAGATTCCATCACAGCTGGCTTTTTTGAGAGCCTTTATCGCCCACCAATATCAAACTAGTCCTTTAAAGAAACTGTTGTACTGCATTTTGCAGGCTTTCATTATTATTTTTTGAGGATTAGCTTATGAAGCGTTTTATAAAAACTATCGTAACATTAACAGTATTCCTGTTAGCGATTTCTGCATGGGCGGAAAAAAATTCCAGTGATTTTCTGGTTTACAAACATCCGCAGTGTGGCTGTTGTTCCAAGTGGATAACTCATCTATCGGATGCCGGGTTTTCAGTTACAAGTCAGAATCTGCAGCATGATGCGTTAAATGTGGTAAAGCAGGATTTTAGCATCACTCCTGAATACCAATCGTGCCATACAGCAGTTTCAGCAGAAGGTTATGTTTTTGAAGGGCATATCCCCGCTGACTATATTCAGCAGTTTCTCAATGAAAGGCCCGAAGATGCTATTGGTCTGGCGGTTCCCGGTATGCCTATAGGTAGCCCGGGTATGGAAATGGGAGAACGCTTTGATGAGTACAAAATATTTCTTCTGATGAAAGATGGCTCATCTACTGAATATGCGATTGTTAACCCGCGTTAGTTACAATTAGTAATGGTTAAAGCCGGATGGGAAGCCGGCTTTGTTTTAAAAAGTAATAGTAATTCTGATGGTCTTGCCTGGTGCCTGAGATATTGGAATTTGTATAAGGGAGGACAATAGCTATAGGTAAGAATCTCGATAAATTAATAGCTCTCGATAAGGAAACGGTATATGACACAATCATGCCATAAAGAACAGCATGCCTGTCATGCAGAAAACAGAAGGCCGGATATTCTGCTGTGGGGATCTGCGATTGCTTTGGCTGTGCTATATGCACTGCATGCCTGGTTCGTGACGTTTAACGAATGGATGTGGTTGCAAACAGCAAGTGTGGCTGTTTATGAATTGATGAATGCTATTTGGTGGGGGATTGCATTAGGTGTGCTTATGGTGGCCTTGCTGTCCAGAATTCCGCGTGAGTTTGTGATGTCTATTTTGGGGACTAACACCGGGTTAAGGGGAATACTGCGAGCCACGCTGGCAGGTGTTTTGCTTGATCTGTGTAATCATGGCATTCTGATGGTAGGTGCAAAACTCTACGAACGGGGTGCAAGCACTGGCCAAGTGATGGCGTTTCTGATTGCGAGTCCCTGGAACTCTTTTTCGTTAACATTGATCCTGCTTGGTTTGATTGGTTTCGGGTGGACATTGGTGTTTATTGTTTTGTCTATGTTCGTTGCTGTTATCACTGGCTTGCTATTTGATGTGCTGGTAAGGAGGGGGACTTTGCCAGAGAATCCTCGACAGTCGGATTTGCCACAGGATTTTCATTTCTGGAGAGAGGCCCGCAAGGGCTTGTCTGAAACGCATTTTAGTGTGGTGTTGGTACGCGATTTGTTAATTGATGGAGTAAAAGATTCCAGAATGGTGGTTCGCTGGATTTTATTTGGTGTGTTATTGGCAGCTTTGTTGAGGGCTTCGATACCTCCGGAAACTTTTGGAAGTTATTTTGGTCCGACACTGGCAGGACTAGGATTGACTTTGCTGGCGGCGACGCTCATGGAGGTTTGTTCAGAAGGCTCAACACCGATTGCTGCGGATTTGCTCACCAGGGCAGAGGCACCCGGCAATGGTTTTGCTTTTCTAATGGCTGGTGTAGCAACAGATTATACGGAAATTATGGTATTAAAAGAGACAACAAAATCCTGGGCAATTGCCCTGTTTTTGCCTTTGTTGACAGTACCCCAGGTGATTATTATTGCCTGGCTGCTTAACCAGGTTCCGATATAAATAATGCCTGAATGGTAGATATGTCAGGTGATGCCACAGGACTATTTATATCGCGTTTTCTTACGCAATTGTAGCCAGTTCCATACCCCACTAAGTGCCAGAAAGATAATACAAAGGGCAGCGATATCAAATAACCAAACACCCCATTGGCCAAACAGTCGCCCGGAATGCAAATCCAGTAGTAACCGTTCCCAGTGAATGCTGTGGGCCATGGCTGAAGTTGAATTGGCTGAATTTAAATCGTCTATAGGCACATCGGTGTTAAAGGCATTTTGGTAGTCACCGGGAAAGATTGTGCCGCTTGCAGGATCCAGTCGAAAGAATAACTGTCCGCTGCGCAGCAATACCCCTTCGTCATTAATGACAGCTGCATCAATTGGTACAGGTAGACCATAGCTGCTGTCAATAATCTCTGCCAGCTCGCCACTGAGTGTGAGTAACAGAATCTTTTCCTGGCAAATAACCAGCAATTCATTCTGATGCTCAAGAACAGTATTTGGCGGGGTAGAGCACTCAGCAACTTTGCTATCGTTGACGAGAACATCGGGGGTGATGTACGTAACTCGCCCTGCGGAGAAGGGATAGTGCTGTTGCTGTGATAGCTGTTCCGGTTCAAGTCCGTACCATTTTAAAATCATGGTACTGCGAATCGGTTTTTCGTCCAGTTTGAATGTTTCAGTATGGTTTAACAGCAGTCCGGTGAGTGCAAGCAATATCGCAAACAGACTCACATACAAACCAACCCAGCGATGCCAGCGTAGCAGTATTCTTCGCATGTTTTATGTTTTGCTCCGGTTATTGTTTTGCTTGTTGCCCGTGCAGATAAAGTGCCCAGCGAGCAGATTTGGTAACCGCGCGTACGGATAGTGTTGCGCCGGTTACATTGTCGATATTGTCGGTTAAGCGGTGTTTGTTATCCAGAGATAATTGATCGAATTGCTCCAGAAAGAACGGGTATTTGACTTCCCAGCCGCGGCTCTCGCGAAATTCGAGGATATGTACAGAGACAATTTTTGCAGGTTGCTCACCTTCAACAATGATGCCGATGGTGATGGGCTCGGTTTTACCGATCTCGTTAAATATCCACGCAGTGCGTTCTTCGTGTTGCCAGTAACGGACTCGCAAACCGTTGTAGGAATGTAGCAGAATATCTTCGCCGATTTTTCTGTCTTCGGCGCTAAGCCAGTACTTTTTGACCTCCGGTGTCTGTTCTGCAAATGCAATGGACTGGAATTCCTCAAGTGTCAGATACACGCCCTTACTCTGTGCGGGGAGAGGCATAAGACAAAGAATAATTAGCAGGTATAGTCTTTTCTTCATGATTAAATAAAGGCTGCCGGCAATGTTTAACATTGCCGGCAGCAGTCTAACTCTACGGGCCAGTAGGTTAGGGGGAATAACTAGAAACTATAACCTAAACCGAGGTTAAAGGTATCGTTCTTGCTGTTATTCTGGTCGTCAGACCAGTCTGCTTTGAAAACAACCTGTGGATGGAACCAGTAGTTAATACCGTAATCAATCACTTCATTGTCTTGTGAGGCAGCGAGGCCGGCAAAGTTGTTCCACTCATTGTATCGAGCGAAGATGCCGACTTTCTCATTGAAGCGATAGGATGGTTCAATGTACCAACCGGTTTGTTCATCAGCACCCACAGTTTCGAAATCTGTGCCGCTGATATCCCAGGTTGCGTACAGTGCGCGCAGACCGAAACCGGCAACGTTATAAATGGCATGGGTTTCAATCAACGTTGCATCAGAACTGTCAGTGCCTTTGTCTTGTTGAACATCCGTTTGATACTGAGCGGTCAGAGCGAGTTCAAGACCTGCTAAACCGGTATATTTGAGACGACCGGTAAAAGCGCCATTGTTGGCGATCGCTTTTGCAGACTTTTGGCGGCCATCACGAACCTTGTAATCCCCATTGGCGGTATCAATAAACAGACCACTGTGTGCGCCAGCGTTATAGGAGAAACCGGAGCCAAATTCACCGGCAGCTTCAGCACCACTTTCCCACCAGGTTGTTGGAATAATATTTTTCTCAACCGGGTTGCGTTCGGTACCGTAGAAAGTGTCTGGCTCGTGGGTTTCGTTAAGGATACCAACGGGGAGCAGAAACAGACCGGCTTTAGCTCTGTGCTGATCGGCATAGTCCCATTCAACATAGGCTTGTTCAAGCTCTACTTTTCCGGGTAGGTCATCTCCTGAGTAAGCGTGTTCTATCTCCAGTTCGGAGAAGAAGCGCAGGTCGTCACGAAATTCATGGCCAAAGAACAATACAAAGCGGTGGAAGTCAATTTGATCATCTTTTGAGCTATCCGAGTAATTGTTGTAATGCAGCTCACCATAACCACCAATACTGGTCTTAGAAGCAGAACCAGAGCCCCCTCCTGAGGCGGAAGAGGCTTGTTCAACCGCTTCGGCAGTGTAATCGAGACGTTCCTCGACCACTTTATCCTGTTCTTTTAAAGCCTCAATCTCGGCCTGTTGCTTTTGAATAATCTCATAAAGCTCCTCGATTGATGGTGTTTCCGCCATGGCAGAAGTGCCCATTGTCAGGGCCAGCAGGCCCACCCCAATTTTTTTCATCTCAAAATTCCCCTGTATAAATTGTGGGATTAGTTAAAGGTTTTATTGTCCATATAGAACGGGCGGGGATAATATCTGATGATTCATTAGCTGTAAATAAGAATTGTTTTCATTATTATTTTGATTTGCATTAAATTAATGCCAGCAGGGAGGTGTTATAGGGCACCGCTGACAGAAGGAGGGGTCACTACCGGGCTACAAGTCCAGTGGTGTCTGGTTTTTTGGTTATTCTTCGGGAGGGTGCCACCAGAAGATCGCTCGAGGGGGGCGTAACGATCTTCTGATGGACGGTGCCTGCTCTGATTCGGGGGCAGAAAAACGCAGGCGGTTGTGGAACAACTTCTTTTTGAATTCAATAAAGCAAGCAGTCCAGGCTTAGTGGAACAGCTTGAGTTCACCACTGTTTTGACCAAGCCACTTGGCGCCACCGACCTTGGTGCCGTTTTGCAACTCAATCAATGCAACATTGCCAGAGCCGTCTTGCAGTGATACATCCATATCACCATCGCTGTCGGCATCGACGGCGCCTTTAACATCGTAGGCGAAGTTACCGAGCCAGCGGCCAATGACTTTTGCCGCATTTTCCATTTCCACGACCTGGGTAGAGCCGTTGCCCTGGTTTTGCTGAATCAGGTCATCGTCTCCATCAGCATCAATATCACCAATAGCCATCACCTGAGTGTTGGGCCAGATACCGAGCCAGCGGCCAATCACTTTCATGCCGTTTTCCATATCAATGACCATCACGTCGCCGGCATTTTCCATAAAGATATCCGCGTCGCCATCGTTGTCGGCGTCACCGGCACCCACCACTGTGCGTCCAGGCCAGATACCGAGCCAGCGTGCAATCACTTTGTTGCCGTCTTCGAGCTCGATCACGTTAACGCTGCCGCTGCTGTTCTGGGTCACGATATCTTTATCACCGTCCTTGTCGACATCAGCAAGGGCCTTGATTGCCTGACCGGACCATTGGCCGAGCCAGCGGGCGGTTTCCCTTGTGCCATTCTCCATCACCCACACAGCGATATTGCCTGAACCGTCTTCGAACACGAGGTCGTCGTCGCCATCATTGTCAATATCGCCGCTATAGGTGATGGTATAGCCACTGAGGAAACCGAGAGAATCTTCAGATTGTTTTACGCCGTTTTGCATGGTCCAGCGAATCACTTCACTGGTGCTAGCATTCTGGAACAGAATATCTACATCAAGGTCGCCATCAATGTCGGCGAGGGCGACAACTTCAACACCGGCAAAGTTACCTTGCCACGTAGAGGAATCCTTGAGCGCGTTTTCCAGTAACCAGACAGACACTGCACCCGTACTGGAGTCGTGGAAGATAAAGTCACCATCACTGTCTACATCGAGGTCATGAGCAAAAACGCGGGCATCAAAGGCATGCGGGTCTGTGCCATTGTTGTATTCGTCGAGGTTGTTATAGAGGTCGCCATCGTCATCGTTGATCGCATCTGCGGTGAAGACTTCAAGGCTGTTAGCGAGTTCCCAAACATCCGGTAGGCCATCGTTGTCATCGTCGCTGTCACAAACATCGCCGTCACTATCACCGTCGTTGTTTTCCTGACCGGCATTCGCAACGGCCGGACAATTGTCGCCGTTGTCACCGGTGCCATCGCTATCAGTGTCTGCAGTTTCAGTGGGATCAAGTGGGAACGCATCAGTGATATCGTCGACACCGTCATTATCATCATCGCTATCAGCGTTATCACCGGTGCCATCATTGTCGTTATCCGCAGTTTCTGTGGCATCAAACGGGAAGGCATCGCTTGCATCAGCAACACCGTCGTTATCGTCATCGCTGTCAACCACATCGCAGCTGTTATCGCCATCGAAGTCGGCGGGAACAGAACCGTTGTTTAAACTGTCGGTACCACAGGCTGCTTCGTCGCTATCGCTCCAGCCATCGTTGTCGTCGTCAGTATCGGCGTTATCGCCCGTGCCATCGTTATCGTTATCCGCGGTTTCTGTGGCATCAAACGGGAAGGCATCGCTGATATCATCGACGCCGTCATTGTCGTCATCAGTGTCGACCACGTCGCAGCTGCTGTCGCCATCAAAGTCGGCAGGGATCGAACCGTTGTTTAAACTGTCGGTACCACAGGCGGCTTCGTCGCTATCGCTCCAGCCATCGTTGTCGTCGTCAGTATCGGCATTATTGCCGGTGCCATCGTTATCGTTATCGGCAGTTTCAGTATTATCAAGCGGGAAGGCGTCAGCAACATCGTCGGTACCGTCATTGTCATCATCGTTATCACAAGCATCGCCAATGCCATCGCTGTCAAAATCTGTCTGGGCGACATTGCTGATAGCGGGGCAGTTGTCGAGGCTATCGTTAATGCTGTCACCATCGGTATCGGCAATAGAGCCGGTAAGTTGCAGATTAAAGGTAGTATCCGAACTAGTCAGGCTTGACTGGTGAATTTCGACAGCAACCACATTGTTGCCTGCAACAAGAGAAGAAGGATCAAGAGTAATCGCCTGCCAATCGTTTTCACCGCTGGCGTTACCTAAAGCAAACGTCGAGTAGTCAAAAGTACCCGGCATATTGTCAGTGTGAATCAATGTGCCGTTAACATAGATTGCAGCACCATCATCGCGTTTGTATTGCAATTGCATCTGGCCAACATCATCCGGAGAAGAAACGGTGAATGCGTGGCGGTAATAAGTGGTAGTGTATTTGTTGTTTGCATCAGGGCCGTAACTCACAATGGTGGTTTCATCACCATCGCCGTAACCGAACTCGGCAGCGCCCTGGGACCAGGAGCTATCGTCAAAGGCATTGGCTTGCCAGGCAGTGCTCTGGTCTGAACCATCGTCGAGGTATTTCCAGAGAGCACTGGCGCTGATAATGTCACTGTCGCCGTTATCACAGGCATCCCCAAGACCGTCGCTGTCATTGTCAGCTTGTGCATTGTTGGGAATATACATGCAGTTATCGCTGGCATCGGGAATCAGATCGCCATCGGCGTCAGGGAAGTCGCAGGCATCGCCAATGCCGTTAGTATCGGCATCTTCCTGTCCAGGGTTCGCAATCAGTGGGCAGTTGTCACTGCCATCGTTCACACCATCATTATCGTCATCGGTGTCGGCATTGTTACCTGTACCATCGGAATCGGAATCGAGGCTTTCAGTTGGGTCGAGCGGGAATGCATCGTTGCCATCGGCCGTGCCATCGCCGTCTGAATCCGGGTTAAGTGGGTCGGTACCAACGAGGCCTTCATCAACATCACTTAAGCCATCACCATCGTCATCACTATCGCACACATCACCTTCGCCGTCGCTGTCGGAATCCTGCTGGTCGGCATTAAAGTCATTAGGGCAGTTGTCCACGGCATCGGCGATGGTGTCACTGTCGAGGTCACTGATATAGTCGCAAGCGTCACCGTTACCATCGCTATTGGTGTCTTCCTGTCCGGGGTTTGCATCCACCGGGCAGTTATCGAGGCTATCACTAATGCCATCACCATCACCATCAGACAGTGAACTGTTGAGCCGCGCATTAAAACTGATATCGGAGCTGTCGGCACTGGACTGGTGAATTTCTACCGCAAGTACGTTGTCACCCGCTACGAGCAGGGAAGCATCAACCAGTGTGTTTAACCAGAAAGATTCACCACCGCTGCTGATAGCAGCAATGGCATTGGTCTGGTAATCCCAGCTGCCAGGCATATTGTCGACAAGCACCTGGTTACCATTGAGGTAAACAACAACACCATCGTCGCGCACAACTTCGAGTAATAGATCACCGTAGTCCTGCGGGTTGCTAATATTAAAGGTATGGCGGAAGTAGGTAGTGGGGTATTTGTTATTCGCATCGCCGCCATAACCTACTGTTGTGGTTTCATCACCATCACCGTAACCGAGCTCGGCAGCGCCTGTAGCCCAGCTGCTGTCATCAAAGCCGTTAGCGCTCCAGGCAGTGCCCTGATCTGAGCCATCGTCGAGGAAGCTCCAGTTGGCGTCTTCAGCAATAAATGTGACATCGCCGCCTTCACAGGCGTCACCAAGATTATCGCCATCGCTATCAAGTTGGGTCGGATTTGCAGCATAGGGGCAGTTATCCACTACGTCTTCGATACCATCACTATCGGCGTCGTTATCGCAGGCATCACCAATACCGTCGGTGTCGCTATCGGTTTGATCTACATTGTCAACAAATGGGCAGTTGTCGTCCTCATCATCCAGACCGTCGTTATCATCGTCTACATCGGCGTTGTCACCAGTGCCATCATCATCGTTGTCGTTACTTTCATTGGCATCAAGTGGAAACGCGTCGCTGCCATCCAGTGTGCCATCGTTATCGGAATCTTCGTCAAACGGGTCGGTGCCTGCGGTTGCTTCATCAGTATCGGAAAGACCGTCGTTGTCATCATCATCGTCACAGGCATCACCGGCACTATCACCATCGTTGTTTTCCTGAGCGCTGTTGCTAATGGCCGGGCAGTTATCTGCCAGATCGAAAACGCCATCGCTGTCACTATCGCTATCGGCGTCACATACATCACCTTCGCCATCTGTATCGCTATCGGTCTGATCAGCATTGCTAATCAGTGGGCAGTTATCCTGACTGTCGAGTACACCATCACTATCGCCGTCGGAAACGGAGCCGGCAAGGGCCATATTGAAACTGATATCAGAACTGCTTCTACTTCTATTATGTATTTCGACAGCAATGACGTTGTCGCCGGTGATAAGAGCAGAGGCGGGAATGGTGCCGTTGATCCAGGTGGTTTCATCGGCGCCGTCAATTGTACTTGAGGCATAGGTTTGATAATCCCAACTGCTGGGCATGTTATTAACAAACACCTGGTTGCCATTGAGATAGACCACGATGCCGTCATCGCGAATCACTTGTAGAGCAAGGTCACCGAAGTCAGAGGGATTTGCAACATTAACGGTATGGCGGAAGTAGGTAGTGGGGTATTTGCGGTTTTCTCTCGGGCCGTAGCTCACCTCCGTCACCTGGTAATCGCCATAACCGAGTTCGGACGCGCCAGTGGCCCAGGAGCTATCATCAAAGGCGTTGGCTTGCCAGGCTGTGCCCTGATCAGATCCGTCGTCGAGATAACTCCAAACAGATCCCGCGGGCACCAGGGTGACATCGCCAGCATCGCATGCGTCGCCGAGACCATCGTTATCACTGTCAGCCTGTCCGGCATTGGCCGCATAAATACAGTTATCGACACTGTCGTCGAGACCATCACCATCGGTGTCTGCCGCGAAAGCGGGTTGAAGATAGGTGCCGCACACGAGAAGCGTGAACAGCAGGAATGCTTTGAAAAGCAGAGATGTATTGTCTTGTAGCTCTATTGATTGCACTTTCATACCCAAAGACCTCTTTGAGAGATTTCGGTACATCCGAAATCCTGTTTTTATGACGAGCTGATGTTGAGTGTTATCAAGGTCAGGTATACAACATCAGCACTGCCCGGTGTCATTCCTACAAAACGAAGTTGTGCATCACTGCAATAGAAGTTTTTTATAAATCCCTGAGAAAGGATGCTAATAATTAGTGTGATGTATGTCACACAAAAAGTGATAACTGTGTTCATATCAGGGATGAGCGGAGGCTACCATTCAAGCGCTGAAAAAGGCCTTTCATCTTTGGCTTTAAGTATTTGTTTTTAAAAGACTTTATCTGGGTTACTCCAATTCCATTGGATTAATCAGGATAAAAAACATATTTTAAATATGGCTACTTAACTACTTTTTATATAAGGCCTATTAATGAGCTCTGTGTTATGGTTTTGGTGGCCGGAAAGCCTGCAACATACAGGCAAGTGATTGCAACATATACCGGTTTCCATACAAGGGCTTTATCTATAAAGTTGCCTTTTTTTTGATCAACAGCAAGGTACCATGATGATGTATAACGCTGCACGATTTTTTGGGCTTCTAGTACTTTTGGCTCTGGTAACAGCAGTCCAGGCAACGCCGGTAGGTCCGCTCAACTACCAGGGGCGCTTACTTAATGATCAGGGTGTCCCGGTAACCGGCTCCTATAATTTCAAAGTGCGCATCTATGACGAACTGAATGGTGGTGTGCTCAAGTACGAAGAGCAACACGACAATGTGCAGGTTAATGATGGCGTCTATTCCTTTCGCGTGGGCAGCTTTGCCCCAAACGGTACTGGTAATGGTGACAGCCAATGGGATATCAACCTCTGGCAGGGCAATATTAATGACCTTTACCTTGAGGTAGAAGTTAACGGCGAAACCCTGAGCCCGCGCCATGAACTGACTTCAGCACCGCACGCCTATACCGCAACTCTCGCACTGTCTGCTGGTGTTCTCGGGAATAAAACCGCTGCGCAATATGACAATATTCTTGAAGGTATCTGTGTTGCCTCCAAGGGTAAGTGGCTGGATGTGATAGAAGAATGTCTGGGTTCCGGTTCTGTGCTCACCGGTACATCGGTTGAACTTGTGGTTAGTGCTGGTCCATCACAACTGGATTTCAGCAATCTTGATTTGAGTGGTGCTGATTTGAGTAATACTGATTTCACCAATGCGAATTTTTCCAATACGGATCTTACTGGCGCAACGTTGACAATTAATAATTTTGATAATGCAAACTTCAGTGGAGCGATCCTGGATGGCACAAACTTCACCGATGATATGGTTGCGGCTACCAATATCGATTTCACCGGCGCGACGATTACCCAGATGGATTTTCATTCGTGGGATATGAGTGGCACGATATTGACCGGTATTTCATCGGGGCCTTTACTATCTGTTGGTGGCTTTGGCACCGGTTGCCCAAACTTGCCGGTTGACTGGACTTGTCGTTTTACCCAGGGCGGCGATGCCGCTGTATCAATTCCTGTATTACTGGGCCCTGGTGTTGATGTATCGGCGGGCTCAGCATTGGCCGAAGCATCAGGTGAAGGAGTGCCGGTTTTACCGATTGAGCCAAATAATCCGCTTGGCATTAATCCGTTTAACAATGTAAACCTGGCCGGTGCAAACTTTGAAGGGATTATTCATCAAAACAAGTTTGGCAATGGAACAAATCTTACCGATACCAAAATGAGTTATGGTGTCTTTCGCAACATTGCGTTTGGTAATTCCACACTGAATGGTACGGAATTTCGTCATGCATTTTTTGAAGGTACGACCTTCTCACCAAGTGCTACTTTGACCAATGTTGACTTTCAAAGTGCGACATTGCGTAACACGCAAATTGAAGGACTTATCACCAATACCGATTTTAATGTAAGAAGTTTTTATCGCACCGTTTTAAAAAATGTTGTACTTAGCCAATTGGGTGAGTCGGGTAGTGCGATCACCTTTGAAAATTCACTGGTGGATAATGTCAAGTTTGGTGTTGTTGACGGTGTAGTGAGTTTGTCCAGCACCACAACTGATGGTTCCGGCGGCGCGCAGATTGTCGGCAACTTTGAAATTGGTTTGCAGATGCCTGGGGCAAGCGTGAGTATTAACCGCTCAAGTATTACTGGTCACCTTGAGACAATCGTGCTCACGGGGGACTTTTCCGGTGCCTCGATAGATTCTACTAGAATTAAGAATGCTGAACTGGCAGGTGATTTTAGTACCGCAGAGTTCGGCACCTCGTTTGCTGGCCCGGCTCTCTTAACGGATGTGTTATTGACGGGTAACTTTACCAACACTGACTTTGCTGGTGCACTCTTTACCCGCGGTGTGCTGTCTGGTGATTTCACCAATGCGGATTTCTCCGGCGCCTACTTCAGTGCGCCTTTGAGCATCCCCTTGCCACCGACGCTGAGTGTGACAATGAGTGGTAACTTTACCGGTGCCAACTTTAGCGGCGCGACGATTGATGGCGGGGTAATCTGGGATAATGCCGCGATTTGCCCGAATGGCTTTACCCATGGCAGCGGCAGCGGAGATTGTCCGCAACCAATTTAATCTGCTCCAGGTAATAGAGCATAGCTCGCTATTAAAACCGCCCATACCGGAAGGTATGGGCGGTTTTTCTTTTGCTAGAATGTATTTTTTTGAGCTATTGTTGTGTAAATTGGTGGGCCGCAAATATAGGCTTACTGGCAGGTTGCAGCACGCTACAGAATAATGAAAATACTTGAAGGTCTTGGCCGGTTCTATCATTTTGATATTTTTGCCTTTGCCGAAACGGCTTCAGAGCAACGTATTCGTTGGTTGACAGCCCTTGCGCTGTTCTGGGTTTGTGTGATTGCGTTGAGCAATCTGTATTTCTCTGCGACGCTACTGGGTATGTTTGATAATGAGCCTGGTATTGGTATGCGCCTTACCGCTTTTAGTCCGGTGGAATTGATTACTCTGACGGAGGCGCAGCGTGGTTATTATGGTTTGCTATTCCTGACGGTTTTTTATCTGTGCTTTATATTCCTGTTAAATTTCTCTGACCTCTACGTATTGGGCAAAGTAAATGATGGGCGCCTGCCATGGGAAAATATTTTTGTTCATTCCGTCGCCCAGGTGCTTATTGGTGTTTTAATCTTTGTTGAGTTGCCAGTGCAGGACTGGGTGCTAAACGGTTTCAATACAGCGATTGCCTGGCTGGATAAAATTGATATCAATATGGGACTGCCATTTATTTGGGTGGCGCTGTTTATTTATGTGATAGATGACATTCTTTTCTATATTGGTCATCGCCTGTGCCATAACGTGCGTTTTATGTGGAAACTCGGTCATATGACTCATCACCGTAACCGGCAGCTATCGCAACCAACAACGGTGCCAGATTTTCCGTTCTTTTTTCTTAACGGTTCGACGGGTTCTTTTGTAACGCTCATTATTGGTCGAGCAATATTTTTTAAAATGCTGGCGGATATTTCAGCGGCTGAGGCAGTGATGGCAACCCTTGTTATTACGTTGTTAAAAATCATTAACCATACGGTATCTCATTCCATCAGTGCCTATGAGTTGTTTTCTCGCTATCGTTGGCTTGCCTGGTGGGAAAAGTTTTTTGTGACGGGTCGGGTGCATTACACACACCACTCGTCCTTGCCCGAGCATAATGTTGCCAATGGTTGTAATTTCGCAGCGCAGTTTGTCTGGATCGATAAATTGCTTGGCACCTACGGCAAACCTGTTAATGAGATTCCACCGACGGGTCTATTCCACGATCCGAATTATCCGGGGAACCCCTGGAAATACAGCCTTGAAGAGTGGCGCAAAATGCTGCTTGAATTGCGCTATAACAAACTTCGCTATTGGCCAAAAATTCTATTTGGCCATGCAACCTATGAGCCTCCGGTTCCGGTCAGGGTTGGAGTTGATGCCTAATCCTGTTGTTTCCAGAATAGTGTCAGTAGTGCCGGGGATAACATCAGGTTGGCAAACAGAGCAATAAGAATAGAAAAACTTAATAGAATGCCAAACTGAATGGATGGGATCAGTACATCGGCGGCATAGATCATAAAGCAGCCCACCAATACAATCGAAGTGAATGTAATTGCGCGACCGGACATGGCCAGCGAGTGTAAAATTGCTTCCCTTGAATTGTTGCCGCGACTAATAGCCTCGCGGTAGTGATGAAAGAAATGAATAGTGTCGTCAACGGAAATGCCAATCACCACGCAGCCGAGCAGGCTGGTCAGAACATTTAATGGCATGCCAGACCAGCCCATCATGCCAAGAGTGAAGAATATTGGTACTACATTGGGAATAAATGCGAGTATACCTTTGCGTATCGAACCCATAAGCACAAACATCAACAAGCCTACCAGTGAGAAGGCGAGTGCATAACTGTCAACAGCGCTGGTAATCATTAGAATAAGAATTTTTACGCCAACCAGAATGCCGCCCACAAGGTTGTATTCAATATTGTCGAGATTTCTTTCTGCTTGCAGAGCGGCAACATTTTCAGAAAAACCACTGAGGTATTCGCGGAAGTGGAGCATATCTCGATTGGGCAACATCACGGTTATGCGTGTGGTTCGAAAGTTGTTGTCGGTAAATTCTTCGAGATCATCGGCACCGCTGTTTTCAAATAGCAGTAGTTCCTGAGCAATCAGCGTACGATTGTCGGGAATGGCATAATATTCCGGATTGTTTTCATTTAATGCCTGGTGGTTCTGCTTGATAATATTGAGGATGGAATTGACTTTTAAAGCCTGTAATCCATTCAGGTCATAGTCCAGAGCCATCTGTTCTATTGCTTCGATAAAATAGAGTACTTCCGGGTTATAAAGGCCATTTTCCTCGCCAGTATCGATAGTGATTTCCAGACCTCGCGAACCACTCAGGTTTTTATCGATTGTCTCTACGGCAATTCGCAGCGGATGTTCGGGAGGGTACCAGCGCACTTCATCGTGGCCCATATAGGTTTTGGTCAGGCCGACGCAGGCGATAACTGCCATGCCGAGATAAAAAGCTGCCACAAGTTTCGGGCGACGCATGCCAATATCGCCAAGGCTGTAGATAAAACGATCTACCTGACCCATAAACCGCTTGCTTAAAGAGTGGCTGTTCTCTGTACGGGGTTTGGCTTTTAACGGACTCAAGGCGAGCAGACAGGGTATTAGCGCGAGAGTGAAGATCAGGGCGAGGAAAACACCGATTGCGCCAAACATACCGAGATGGCGGGTGGGTTCAAGGTCAGCAAATGAAAACGATAGCAGACCTGCCGCTGTTGTCAGGGTTGTCATTAACACGGCAATCGCTGTTTTTCTGATTGCAAATTGAATGGCTTCCGCTTTATTGCCACACTCGTCAAACTTTTTATAAAACACGCTGAGAATATGTACGGCGTCAGCAATGCCAACGGCAAGCAGGAAAGTAGGTAATACCTGGGTAGTCGCAGTAATCGGTACACCAAGAATTGGCATCATCGCAATGGTGGTGGTAATCGATATGCCGACAATCATGACCGGCAGCAGAACCCCGGATAAGCGCTGGAACAGTATCCATAGCAACAGGATGACAATGCCCATACCATAAACCATGTTCATGGTGAGCATCTCGCCCATATCGAAAGTGAGCTGGTAAGTGACAATGTCTCCACCGCCGGCGATGATCTGATAGCCCTTGTTTCGGTATTTTTCAATCAGTGCGAGAGTGGTCTCAGTCGTTTCTACTTCTTCCTCGCCAGTGAGGAAATGTTCTTTGCCCAGTGTGACCGGTGTAGAGTCGTTATCGTCAAACTCATCGAAGGAAAGTGCGTCCATATCGTTAACACCTTCACTGGTGAAGGTGCTAAGCAATAGCGCCACTGCAGCGTATTTGCCATCGGTCGAAACAATATTGCCGACATAGTTGGGGTTTGATAGTACGGTTTGTTTGAATGCCGGCATGTCGGCTTCGTTGTCAGGCCACAGTTCCACAAGATCTCTGACTTCAAGGCCTTCTTCCGTACCTTCGATATGGCTTACAGAAACCAGACTCGTTACGCCGTCAAGATGGGGAATGTTTTCCTCTACATCATCGTGCAGAGTCTTCAGGCGTTGCAAATTGTCCAGCGTAAAAACGGTATCTTCAAAATAGAGAGCGATCACCGTAGATGACCCGGTGTCGAATTGTATTTTGAAGTCATCGTACTCTACGACTTCCTGGGAATCATCAGGTAGAAAAGCTTCCGAGGAAACATCAATCCAGACACGGTCTATTTGTGAGGTAATTGCGCCGGTAAACAAGAGGGTGATAAACAGCACGATCAGCGGATGGGCAACAACAAAGTTGCTCCAGTTCTCAAACGCCTTTTCAATCAAACTTTTCATGAACTGCCAAACTGCGGGTAAAACTGTTCGTGACTATACGCAAGCTGCTCGTCAGGTTCCTTTGAGGATTGCCGCAGGCGTTTGTGGCTTGTCACTACTGTTCAACTTAATATAAATGTGCGTGTTTTGTCACAGCGGCAATGCTTCTTTCAAAAACCGGGTAAAGGCCTGAACTTTGGCAGTGCGGTGCATATCGCGGTGGGTCACAAGCCACAATTTATAGTTCCAGTTTTCCGGTGGTGGTGTTAACGCTATAAGCTCCGAATGCTTTTCAGCGAGCCAGCAACTGATCGGGGCGGCACCGAGTCCGGCTTTTACAGCAGGTACAAAGCCGGTGAAATCGTTGCAGCGAAAGTAAATCTGCTCTGTTGGCACTTGCTCATTCATCCATTTCATAAAAGTCACAATACTGTAGGATTCAATAGTGCTGATAAAGCGGTGCCCATCGAGGTTGTCGAGCGATTCAATCAACCCGTGTTGCTCGACATAGGTGCGGTTGCCATAGAATGTCGTTGCATACTCACCAAGTTGCTGGACCACATAGTCCGGGTCGTTAGGCTTGCCAGGGCGAATGCTGACATGGGCCTCGCCGTGCTCAAGTTTGAAGATGCGTCCTTCGGCAGCGAATTCGAGCTTTATCTGTGGATATTGATGCTGAAAATCTGCCAGCAACGGCATGAGGTTCTCGGTCATCGAGTTAACTGTGGTAATGATCAATGTGCCACTGAGTTCGGCGTCGGTGCCCTGTAATTGCCCGAGCAGTAAATCGAATTCGTTTTGTGTATTTTCCGCCACCTGGGTCAGCAGGCGACCTGCTTCTGTAGGTACATAACCCCGCGCATGGCGGTGGAACAGGGTGGTGCCAAGTTTCTTCTCAAGGGCGTTGATACGCCTGAGCACGGTGCTGTGGTGCACGTTGAGGTGCTCAGCGGCAGCGGTGAGGGTGCCATGCCGGGCAACCGTATAGGCCACATGGATATCATTCCAATCAGTTTTCTGTGCGCTCATGCACAATAGTTTTGCATATATGTTGTTTTTCTTCAAATTTGCATATGCCACACTGGCACCATTGCTTATACGGTTCTGGAGGAAACGGTGATGACAAAATTGATTGCTTTGGCTGGCAGCTTGCGCGAACAGTCCTATAACCAGCAACTGGTTGAGATTGCTGCACGGGCGGCCGAAGCCCATGGCGCGGAGGTACAGATAGTAAGTCTGGCAGATTACGCGATTCCGTTATTCTCTGAAGACCTTGAAGCAGAAGGTGTACCAGATGGTGTGAGTGATCTCAGGCACATGTTTGCCCAAGCTGATGGCATTCTGCTCGCGAGTCCGGAATACAATGGCTCGATTTCCGGCGTGTTAAAAAATGCACTCGACTGGATTTCCAGACCTTCACAGGATGTAGATACAGACTCTGCGTTCAAGGGCAAGGTGGCGGGTTTGTTGTCCGCATCCCCCGGTGGTCTCGGAGGTATTCGTGGCTTGAGCCATACGCGAGAAATTCTGCAAAACCTCGGTACTATCGTTAGCCCGCTTCAGGTTGCAGTACCTGCTGCTTATGCGGCCTTTGATGATGCCGGTGAGCTGGTGGATGAATCGGTTCGGCGCAAAGTGGAGAATCTGGCGGAGCAAGTGGTGAGTCTTGCCGCACGGCTTAAGGCCAATACCTCGGACAGTGGGCTGGCTTTGGCCAGCTAACCGTCCCGATAGTCTACTGTAAGGAGGTGAACTGATGGTTAATCAAAAGTATTTTCAGTATGTCTTTCTTGCCTTAATGGTAACTGTCATGGGTAGCACGATTTCCTTTGTGCTAACGCTGGTCAATTACGGGCTGCAACCGGACTTTCTAATGGTCTGGGGCAGATCGTTTCTCAGCAGTGCCATGGTAGCTGCGCCTACGGCTTTTTTTATCGGACCCCTGATACACCGATTGGCGTTAAGAATTGCCAGTAAGGTCGATGGGTGATAACGAGCATTACTTATCGAAAGTTACTATTTATCGGCTGTTGTAAAACAGATAGGTAAATGATGTAGTTCGCGAATAAAAACACTGGGAATATGGTCTGGAACCGGTTTGCTGGTATCAAGTGTGAAGTTCTTCGTGCGTTTAAATAACTCCTCCAGTGCAAGGCGCACTTCTGTCCGTGCAAGATGTGCGCCGAGGCATTGATGAATACCGTAGCCGAAAGAGTAGTGTTTATTAGTTTTTTGATTGCGTTGTAAATCAATTTGATCCGGGTTTTCAAACACGCTTTCGTCGCGGTTGGCTGAGGCCCACATCAGCATTAAACGCGAGCCTTGGGGAATTGGAGTGCCAGCGATTTCAACATCGGCTTTGGTCTGACGAAAATGTCCCATAAACGGAGTTTCAAGTCGTAATACTTCCTCAATAAAATTGTCGAGCAGTTCCGGGTTGTCGCGCACTTGCTGTTGTAAAGCAGGATTCTCTGCCAATACTTTTACTGTATTGCCAATGGTATTGGCGGTGGAGTCCGAGCCTGCAATCAGTAGCTGAAAGACCATGCTGATAGCTTCCCGTTCGGATAGAGGATGTTCCTTGTCGCGGGTAGCTTCAATAAGCGAACTGGTAAAGTTATCTCCAGGCTCCTGTTTAATGCGATTGTAGTGCTGTTCGGTGTACTCGAATATCGCGTTGGCGCTGACAATGTTGTCTTCAAAGGTTTCCGGTGTATTTATACCGCTAAGCAGTGCAATGCTTTTATCGCTCCATGCTTTGATTTCACGCCAGTTATCGGTTGGAAAGCCTGCCAGTGACAGGGATATCGTCATCGGAATTTCTTTGGCAAACTCCTGTACCCAGTCACATTCACCGCGCTCAATAAAGCGGTCGATAATATCGTTGGCCATCTGTCGGATGGTGGGCTCCAGCGATTGTACAAAGCGCATCGACAATGCTTTCTGGCCCAGACGGCGTTGTGGTTTGTGCGCAGGTGGGTCGGCAATGGCGAGAACGTCCATGGGGCCCGTATCGAGTTGCGGGCGTTCAAGATCGGAAGGCTCACCGTTGGGGCCACTGACAATAATGCTGGTGAGATTGGAAGAGAAGTCTTCGGTATTAAGTGTGATGTCAGTAATATCGGCATAGCGACTGATGGTGTACCAGTTGGTACCGGGTATATGGTAAACCGGGGCATGTTGGCGCAATGCACGGTAAAACTCATAGGGGCTTTCAAGCACTTCATTTGACAGTGGATCGAAACTGTCGGGATGTCGAACAGTTGCTTGTGGCATGGCAATACCTGGATATCCGATTTAAGCTATTTAGATTGAGGCATAGTTTAACCCGAGTAAATATGCAATATAATCGGCTTTTGAGTTTTGTCGAAAAAGCTTCCAAGTCACTGATTATTAAGGATTATAAGCACACAGTAAGTGAGATAAGCGCTAGAAATGCGTTGTTTTATGGCCATGCCTCGGGTTTCTGAAGCGATAGCGGCTATCTATCTGTTGAGAAATTCAATTCTACTGAAGTGCCTGCCGGGTCTGTAATAAACAGTTGGGTTTGATTGACTGCGGTAATATCAAGCTCGAAGTAGTCGATATTATGGCTTGTTAATCGCTCGATAATCGCCGCCTTGTCAGTGCAGCGTAGTGCGATGTGGTCAAAGTAACCAGACTTTTCAGCAGGGCGATTGTTGTCTTCCAGCAAATGTAATATCGGTTGATCGCCAGCATAAAGCCACGCGCCGCCAACACCGAAGTCAGGACGAAAGCCGGGTGTTAATCCGAGTATGTTTTGATAAAACGTAGTGACTTCATCAAGTATGTCGCCGGGGGCGGAAAGGCTGTAATGATGAATAAAAACAGGCTGGCTCATAGGAATTCCTTACTCAATCGGATCGGATAGCAGAGTCGCGATTTTACCAGGACTGATTCCGGCCTGACAATTTAAACAGGCCTAATTAATCGCCAGTATGGAATGGTACTGCGATGTTTCCGATATGGTTTTAAAACATTGCAAGCGGTAATATCAATACTGCTGATAAATAACACTGACAACGTATCATTTTGAATAATGGAGCATGTAACCTATCCGTACAGCGCAGCACAGGATGCTAATTGGGATAGCCTTTCCCATTTGCCTGGGCACAGGGGTTTACCTTTGCTTGGGTCGTTGCTGGCTATGGTGCGCGATTACCATGGTTTCTTTTCCAATTGCTACAAACACTACGGCTCCATCTCGCGAGTTAACTTTGGTCTGCAGAAGGGAGTTCTTGTGATAAGTCCGGAAGCTGCGCGTCAGATTCTGATGGATGCCGAAAGGAACTTTTCAAATCGTATGGGTTATGACAGTGCCTATGAGTGGTTTCCCGGTGGTGTGATGTTTCGTGACTTTGATGATCATCGTTATCACCGTCGTGTGTTTCAAACTTCTTTTAAGTCAGATGCCATGCGTGGTTATGTTGAGCTTATTGACAAGACGATTTGTGAAGCGTTGCCGAACTGGATTAAGGATGATGACTTTCATTTTGTGCATCATATACAAAATCTGCTTACTGATGTCAGTGCGCGTGTATTTTATGGTTTTGATAACTTCGGTGGGCAGTCGGCAGAGCTACGTCAGGCATTTCTGAAAATGATTGAAGGCATGATGGCCTATCCAAAAATCAATTTGCCCCCGTTCAAGTATTACTATTGTAAAAAATCACAATATTATGTAGAGAATTATATTCGCTCCCTGATTAGGGATAGTCGGGATCGGGAAGGCAGGGATTTTGTCGCTTATGTAACCAAGGAAAGAAACGATGCTGGTGAGCTTTTTACCGATGAAGAATTAAATGCGCATTTGTCATTTTTGTTTTTTGCTTCCTACGATACGACCACCGCAGCCTCAAGCCATATGGCCCTGCATCTGGCTATGGATCAGGCGTTGCAGGACAGGGTGCGAGAAGAGTGTCTGTCGCTCGAGAAAAAAATGGTTAGTTATGATGAGCTTGATCGCTTGCCCTTGATTGAATTATGTTTGCTGGAGACGATACGTCTTTATCCGTCGGTGCCAATGTATTTGCGCCGCAGTATCAGGGAATGTGAGCTTGATGGTTACAAAATACCGCCGAATACCTTGCTGTTTATTTCTTCGGTGATGATTCACCGTCTCGAAGAATGGTGGACCGAACCGTTGAAGTTTGATCCGGATCGTTTCGCCTCAGGCAGGGAGGAGCATAAGCGCCATGCCTGCAACTATATAGCCTTCGGAGGTGGTGCACATAAATGTATCGGTATGAACTTTGCGATCATGAATACCAAAATGGTTTTTTTCAAACTGTTAACCCAATATCGTCTCAAAGTCAGGGATGGTTATACGCCAGATCTGACCTGTGTGCCGTCGCCCAAGCCTGCGGATGATTTACCATTAGTTCTCGAAAAGCTTTGATGGACTTGCCATCCGATGGATTTTAATCGAACGGTTGTGGCCAATGGCATCACCTTTGCCTGCATCGAGGCAGGCGATGGACCGCTTGTGTTGTTATTGCACGGTTTTCCCGATACAGCAAAAAGTTGGGATCGTACAATACTCTGTCTCGCAGAGCAGGGGTTCCGCGCCGTAGCGCCAAATCTCAGAGGCTATCCGCCGACAGGCTTTGCAGCAGACAATGACTATCAGCCAAAACGCCTTGGTGAAGATGTGCTGGCCTTGATAGAGGCGTTTGGTGAGCAGCAGGCTATTGTAGTGGGTTATGACTGGGGTGCGGCAGCGGCCTATGCGGCGGCAATGCTTGCACCTGAAAAACTGTCGAAACTGGTGACAGTCGGAGTAATACATCCAGGCGTACAGAATTTTGGCTTGTCGTTTTTCTGGCGTAATCGCCATATTCCATTTTTTCAGTTTGTCAGAGCGTCCGGTTATGGTTTGCAAAGGAACAACTTTCAGTATGTAGATACTCTTTATCGCCGCTGGGCACCGGCCTGGGATAGACCCGTAGATGAAACTTTTGCGATCAAACAGATGTACCGGGATTTTCCTGAATCTGTGCAGAGTACAACGGCGTATTACCGCGCTGCAGCGCGTTCGGCGCTGGATAAAGAGAACGGGCGTCTGTTTCGGAAAAAGATCGATACACCGACATTGTGTTTTGCCGGTAACCGGGATGGCTGTATGCCGTTAGAGGGTTTTGAAAAGCATCGGCGCTTATTTACCGGTTCGTATCATTGCGAAATTGTTGAAGAAGCCGGGCATTTTTTGCACCGTGAAAAGCAGGAAGTATTTCACCGGGTACTGCTGAAGTTTTTGCAAAGTGGATAAAATTTGTTATAAAACAAACGCGATTAAATGAATTGACAGGAATGATAATGAAGCTTGACGAGATTAACTTGTGCAATCTGTCGCAGTTTGAGCAGGGCTGCCCGCAGGAAGTGTTCTCCCTGCTGCGTAAAGAGGCGCCGGTCTGGTATCACCCGAGAAATGCTGACACTCCGGATGATGAGGGTTTCTGGGTGGTGAGCAAAAATGTCGATGTACGTGAGCTACTCAAGGATCATGTGAATTTCTCTTCAGAAACTGGCCGCGGAGCCCGGGAAGGTGGTGGTACTACACTGTTTGATATGAGTACAGATATGGCGCCGGGACAGGTTCTCGCAATGATGGATCCGCCCAAACATGGCGATGTCCGCGGGCTTGTTAACCAGGGTTTTTTTCCTCGCACGTTGTCACTGATGGAAGAACACTCCCATACCCTGGCCCGCGAAATACTTGAAGCCCTGCGTGTCCCTGGTGAGATTGATTTTCTTAATGAAGCGGCTGCCCAGTTGCCGCTGTATATGATTTGCACGATTGCGGGTTTGCCAAGAGAAGATTGGCATCAAATGACAGCCTGGGCCGATGCCGCGATAGAGTTTGCGGCCAATGATCCTGAGTCAGACAAGGAAGCGTTGATGGAAATTATGACGGGTATGGGCACCTATGCATTCGAACTGATACAAAAGCTGCGTGAACAGCCTAATGACTCGATCTTTTCCCACGTAGTCCATGCGACGATACCGGGCGAAGATGGCAATCCGCGCAGCCTTGGTGAGCTGGAGCTGATTCGCTTTTTTAATTTGCTGATTACCGGTGGTACGGAAACAACGCGCAATGCGATTGCCGGGGGTATGTATGTGTTGTTGCAGCATCCGGATCAATACGAGGCGTTAAAAAACAACTTTTCGGAACTTGCCAATAATGCGGTTGAAGAAATCCTGCGCTGGACATCGCCGGTACATTTCAATCGGCGCACGGCCTGTGAGGATGTTGAATTCAGGGGGCAGTTAATCAAACGCGGTGACAAGGTAACAGCCTGGTACCCATCAGCAAATCGTGACGAAGAAGTATTTGATGAGCCATTCAAGTTTGATATTTACCGCGCCAATGCGAACAAGCACGTGTCATTTGGTTATGGTATTCATCACTGCATCGGTGCTGCGCTGGCAAGAATGGAAATTCGTATTATCCTTGAGGAGTTTTTCAAATTATATGGCAACCGGAAGGTCGAGGCGCTCGGTGATCTGACGTTTATTCGCTCAAACCGGCATCAGGGTGTTGCGCGTTGCCGAATCAAAATTAGCTAATATTTAACAGGGGTTTCCATTTATGAGTAAAGCACTGGAAGTAGGTCGGGCCTATATCGATGCGGTTAATAACAAGGATATCGATGCCTTGCTAAATAATTTTGCTGAAGACGGTATGCTTAATCACCCGTTTGGCAAATTTGAGGGGCATGAAAAAATTAGCGAGTTTTATACCGGGCTGGTGTTCCATGCAGATACCGATGTATCGGTGGTCAGTTCCACAGGAGATGACAGAATATCCGCATTTGAACTGATCGGTGTAAGCCCCCAGGCGCCGGATGATCCACAATACGCCTGCGATATTTTCAAGTTGAACGATGCTGGCAAGGTAAGCTCGCTGACAATCTATTATCTGAATACAGCAGGTGGTTAGTACTAATACTATATAAATAGAGGATAGAGGAATGCCCCGAGTGCTGTGCTATGATCGCTCTTCCTGACGATGCTGAATAACCGGAAATACTATGGCGACTTCTGTACAAACCAATTACGACGACTATATCCACGAGCCAAATAATAATAATCTCGACCATATTCCTGGAGATTACGGCTTGCCGCTGCTTGGTCATACGCTGGCCTTTGCCAAAGATCCGTTCACCATGGTGCAGAAGGCGCAGAAGCAATACGGCCAGCTCTATCGTACCTGCTTCGGCGGTAGCCGCGGAGTGATTGCGCTTGGCCCTGATCTTGTGCAGCAGATTATGCTGGATCCGGGGCGGGACTTTTCCTCAAAAATGGGCTTTATGGACAGGTTGACACAGTTTTTTGAGGGTAGCTTGATCATGGAGGATTTTGAGCATCATCGCCATCAGCGCCGCATCATGCAGACGGCGTTTAAAAATGACTCGCTCAAGCACTATACCAATGAAATCAATAGAATTTATGATCGTGCGCTGGATGAATGGACTAGTCAGACAGGGCAGACCATTCCATTTTTTATGAATGTTAAAAATCTGTTACTCGAAGTGGCAGCGGAAATCTTTATTGGTGAGACAGAGCGCGGAGAGCGCGTTGAACGACTTAACAAAGCATTTGTTGATTGTGTTAGTGGCACGATGTATATCTTCCCAATCAATTTGCCGGGTTTTACGCTCCACCGTGGTTTGCAAGGCAAAGCATACTTGAAGAAGTTTTTTAGTGAGCTGGTGCCGCAAAAGCGTGAGGGTGATGGGCTTGATATGCTCAGTCACTTTTGTCGCGAAAAAGATGAGGAAGGTAATTATTTCTCGGATGATGAAATTACCAATCAGACAATCTTTTTGTTATTTGCGGCTCATGACACAACGACTGCGGCAATAACCCATACGATTTTCTATCTCGCGCGTAACCCGGATGTGAAACAAAAGCTCTATGAAGAGTGCAAGGCGCTCGGTAAGGATGAGTTAGGTTACGAAGATCTGGATGCTGTGCCCTATATGCAGCAGGTATTTAATGAGGTGCAACGTATTCGTCCGTCGGTGCCTCTGGTGCCACGGCGCACGATTCGTGAAGTGGAAATGGCAGGCTACAGGGTTCCTGCCCATACTATGGTTTTTGCCTTTCCGCGTTATACACACTGGATGGACGAGTACTGGACGGAGCCAGCCAAATTCGACCCGGATCGCTTTTCGCCGGAGCGCGCTGAACACAAACAGCATCCATTTTTATTTCACCCGTTTGGCGGTGGGGCGCACAAGTGTATCGGTATGCACTTTTCACAAATGGAATATAAGTGTTTTATTTACAAGTTTATGTTGCAGTATGATTTTGAAGCGAAACATAAAAAGCAGGATGTCTATATGCAGACCTTTCCATTGCCGAAGCCCAGTGATGATATGCCGTTAGTATTAAGCAAGCGTTGAATTTGAGAATTGCTATAGAGTGAAAATAAAAAAGCCGGGCAGTGCCCGGCTTTTTTATAGTTGGCGAATAGTAGATAGATATCGACTTACTGCACTTCAATATAATCAGGCAGAACTACGTAAAAGCCTTTGGTTGGTACGGTATAGGGGCCGAGTGCGTCATCGGTTTGATCACTATCGGTATCGACAGTGAAATCATCCGGATCTTCATCAAGGTTGCCATCGTGATCGGCGTCGTGCTCAATGCCTCCTTTCACTACAACGGTTGCACGACTTGCGCGCGCTGCAATGAGTTGGTTGGCAGTATATTCACGGGTTGCGATCTCTGTCCATTCTGAAGCCGGGGTGGTGTCAGCATCATCAAGATCGACGGCTATGGCATAGACAGCCTGATCGACGGTCCAGCTGCCGCCACCAGTGTATTGAATTTCACAATCGCCGCTGGCAAAACGGCCCCAAACGATAGTGCCGGTAACCAGGGAGTAGAGATCATTGGTGCCATCGGTACTGGTTTTATAAAACTCGTGGTAGCCGGCGCCAGCCACAGAGACTTCTTCCAGTTGTCCTTCGCAGACCATTTCGTCGGCGATGGCGGGTTGCAGGCTAACCAGGGCGCCAGTCAGGCAAAAAGTTTTGATTAAGTGTTTCATGGTGCTCTCCTTAAAAATCATTCAAATTCGTTTCATTCACAAAAAATTATGCTTTTGATTGTTTACTCATCCGTCCAGAGTGATACCAGCCAGGGTATACCGACGACATCGTTATTGTCGGTTTCATAGGGGGTGTCTTCGTCATACAGGCCGGCTGTAATTAGCACACGGGTATTACTAGCTGCTCCAGTGCGCAATACAGTGGCGTATAGGTTGCGGCGCTCGATTTGATTGTCATCAATGGGGTTTTGACTTCCGTCAAGTGTGACACCGAGATTGGATACCAGAATATAGACGTCGCCGGTAATCGTAGGTGGTGTCCCTGAGTGGTTGACTATTTGGCAGTCAGCGGCATCAAAGATACCGTAGAGAATTGTTGCTGTTGCGGTAGGTTCCTGAGCCGGTTTGTTGGTGTAGTCATACTTGCCACTGGTAGTGCCTGAGACGGTATCAATATCGTTGTAATCACCATTGCTCACGGCGACGGCCTTCGGTACGCCGACGCATTGCAAAGCGGCGGAAAACGCCAGCGCGGGAAACAGCAGTGTAGTTGCCGTTAGTAGTTTTAACATTGTCTTGTTGATTAACATAGATTTTCTCCTTGAAATAACCGCTGATTAAACGGTGCTGAAAAGATTGAGGGCTTTGACGTTTTTCGGGGCGCGAGCCTCGGTAGGCAGCTCTGAGTAGTCTGCCGGCCGCGACCAGTCAGGTAATGTGCTGGTAACATTTGGGCGCTCGTAGAAATCGAGTAACACGGCTTCGTAAATATCCCGTACATCCAGAGTCGGGTGCAGGAATTTTGTCGGCGAGCTTGTTCCCTTGTCAGACAGTGTGGGGTAGGTTAGTGCAACTTCATTGTCGCCGCTGTCATAGGTGGTGCCATAGTAGACGCCACCGTTGAGGTAGACATCGCCACTGCTCAAGCCTGTCGTATCGCTGTTGCCAATCACATACCAGGCGCCACCCGTGCCATGGTCGGTGCCGAGGGCAGAATTTTGCTCAACGGTACGACCAAACTCGGTGCCGGAGATAATGATTGTATCCTTGAGTAAACCGGCATCCTGCAAATCGAGGTAGAATGCATAAATGCCATCACAGTAAGCTTCAATCATTTCCGGTAGCTGGTCATTCTGATTACCGTGATGATCCCAGCCGCCAAAGGTAATCGCAGCTGCCTCCAGACCGATGGTTTTACTGTTAGTGTTCTCTTCAATCAGAATCGCAACCTGACGCAATTTTTTAAAGAACGTTTTGGCCTGATTGCTGTAGCCGCCATAATCCTTGGAATCCAGCGTGCTCCAGTTCCAATTGCCACTGCGGTTGGAGATGCCGAGCAGCGTGTTGTAAGCAGTCAGGTTGGTTACGAGTGCTGTTTCGAGGTCGATATTGCCGGATTGTTTATCCAGTGTGTCAATATCATCGAACAGTTTGTCAGCGTTTTCCTTAAGCAGCTCATTATAAGGGTGGGTTGTGGTATCAAGGTTGGCGTAGGCATTCTCAATAGCTGTTTGTAGACTGTTGCCATAGGTGCCGTTAGCATTGATATCGAAATTATGCTGGCCTGCTGTTGCGCTCACCAGCACTGAGTCAGTTTCCACGCCGCGTAATGCCTGACTGACAACGCTGTCGAGACAGATGCCGCGCATACGATCAGTACAGCTGCTTTCGGTTTCGGTAAGGTAGCGATTAAGCCAGCCACCTTCGAGTTGATCGTAGAATGAACCGTTAATATCCTCTACGCCACTTTCCACCAGATAGCGATTTTCAAAATGCGAAGTGGTGGATTGCTTGTGGTTAACGGCTGGCATAATCGCCATATCACCGTTATCAAAAATATTTTGAAAGCCGGTCATATTTTCATGCAGGCGGATATCCTTGACGCCACTGAGACTCAATGTCTCTGACCATTTGGCCTGCAAGTCCGGGCGCAGCGAATCCGTATTTGGATTGGTGTCATCCTTGTGGCGTACTGCGGAATGAACCGCAGAGGGTCGATTTGTGTCTGTGGTGTCTTCGATATAATCCGTAGGAATTACGGTGTTGACTGAATCGCAGGCACCTGCCTGGAAAATATGCACCACGGTTTTTCCACCATTAGTGCCAAAACATTCAGCGGCGTTGGCCTTGCGAATGCCGATGGCCAATGGAGAGCCCGAGACCAGTGTATTAGCTCCGGCTGCTCCGACAAGCATACTTTTTAATAGATTGCGTCTTTTCATTATGGTCTCCCTCCTTAGTTATACTGATAAGCTGGTTGTGACAGCAGGAAAGCCACCATTGCCTGGATCTGGTCTTCTGCATCGGTGTCCGGTTGATAGACCTGATAGATACTCATCGTTGCGCTCATATCCAGTTCGTCATCTATTAAATCCAGTGCGGCATTGCGAACAGCGGTATGTTGTGCTGAAGGCAGATCCTCGAGCATCAGCAATTCCATAAACAGATCGACAATATCGTCATCTTTCGCAATGTAGTTATGGTTAACCAGGCCAACCGCCCAGACAAATTCACCTAGAGGAAATTCGGCAAGAGAGTTGGTTAATGCGCTGTCATTGGCAGTAATCATGCGCTCCATCATCATGTTGACATTGATCCAGCGTGTGCCATTTTCAGCCCAACCCGTTGGGACCTTGTTGTCAAACAGCTTCAAACCCATATCTTCAACATCGGCATAGACGACATCGTATTCAGCACCAAAGCCAACGAGGTTGCGCACGATGCTCGTGGCCATTTTGATCGGATTTTTAATTTTCTGGTTGGCGTAACTGTCGAAGTCAGTATGAATAAACATCACTTCGAGCATGTCCTTGATATCGCCGACGTCTTTGTCAGCGGTGTCCGTGTGGTTGCGTGTTGCCATAAACGAATCAATGCAGGCATCGGTAATATCAATCAAATCAGGTACACCATCGCCATAGAAACGATTGCTACTATCCTGTTCGTCCTGAATATTGTCATTGCCATCCAGATCGTAGATCTGATCCGTGACAAAGTACTTGGTCAGTTTGGAGCAGACGTTGCGAGCGGTGTACTCATGTTTGGCAAGAAACTGTAACAGGGCTTCGCCGCGTTTGCATTTGACATCATTGCCGAAGTCGAAACAACCAGTCAGCTCCGATTTGCTACTGTCATAGCTGTAAGCCGTGTAGTTATTTTCAAAATTGTAAAAAATGCTTACCGGATGGCCATCATCGGTTTCGTCGTCATTGTCAAAGATATCATCGCTGTCATCAAAGTCGGGAATCGTACTGTGCTTGGTAGTAAAAAATTCGAAGTCCTTGTAGGTCAGGTCATAAGAATCATTGGTATCATCGTTGCCAATACCCCAGCCGGCGAGTACGCGGGAGACAATCTCAATATCACCGCCATCGACGTCGGTATAACCGCTTTCGGGTGTTAATGTGTGTAGTTCAAGCAATTCGCGACCATAGTCTTCATTGGGTTTGGTCACGCCACCACTGGTAGCCACTGTCGTATTGAGATAGTTGTGCAGGTAGAACATCATCGACGGGCTGGTCATACTGACACGCAGCACATCTTCGAAGGTGGTCATCGCATACTTGCGCAGGTTGTTGTTCTCAATGTACTCGTTTTCAACCCGCTGCTTCTGATTTGGCAGACCGGTGGGGTTGCCTGCACCAGGTTTGTAGTAAGTGTTGAAATGGTTTTCCCAGAACCAGGTCATTAGCTCGTTAAGCTGGCGATGGGCTGTCAGCATATACACGACTTGAAATTCAGTCAGGTGATAGTACTGTGCATTGTGATTAAAATGATCATAGGAATCTGCAAATACAGCATCCGGAGAGGTATAGAAATCAGTAGTCTCTCCACCAGCTTCAAGCTGCCCGTTAATAGAGTTGGCATCATACGGTGAGCTGTTGTCGAGCCAGTATTCATGGGCAACCCAGGAAGAGCCAAACCAGGCTTCATTAGGCGTAGAGCTTTTTTCCAGCTGGCTATCGAGAAAGTGTGTGCCGTCAAGTTCGCCACCTGTAGGGGGGTTGTCAACTTCATCGACAGCGTAGCCGAGCATCTTGATAGGGTCACCACCCCAGGTGGTGCGTGCAATAAGATGGCGCATGCGTTCGCTATAGTCTGAATCAAACTCGTAGTCGAGAATCTCGTCCATGAGTGGCACAGGTAAGGTGCCGCTGCTATTGCCAAAACGGATTGTGCCATCGGCAAAGGTGACATCATCATAGCCATCGCTGTTCACATCGCTGACAGATGAAATCAGGCTTTCCATATCAGCAATCATAAACGGGTAGTAATTGGTATCGGTCTCACTGCCGCCATCGGAGCGAATCAGAAAAGGATCGAGAAAGCTGGCAATAGTTATTTCAAACAGCATTTCGGTTTTTCCGTCGCCGTCGAAATCGCCGTTATGTAGTTTTACATCACTGCTGCTGACCCATCCGCCAGTACTGACATCAACAGGTTGTACAAACTGATAGGTCAGGGCGTCGTTGCCGCTGCCGTCTTTGTGTACCAGTAGCACGATATCGTAGCAGTTGGTGCAAAAAACCGGCACGGTAATACCAGGACCATTAGTAATGGTCAGGTGTTTGCCGTATTCCGGTTTAAATTTGAGTATTACGTCAGTTTCGTTATTGCCATCGTAATCACCTTGATCGTAGATGTCGTAGTGATTGGCATCCAGTGAATCCGGTATGTTATCCACGGATAGTGCGAGGGCGGAAGTACTCAAGCTGCAAAATAGTAATGCAACTGTTTTTCTCAGAGTGTGAACCATACGCGTAGCTCCCTTGCTGTTGATTGGGTGAAAAGGCACAGCACAGACATTACTGCGTAAGACAGAATGCACTGAGACTGTTATCGAATATAAAAAGTTATGGGTTTTCGTTAGAAGAAGGGCTGTTTACACATCATGGAAACTCCTTTTTTCATTAGATCGTTTTTCATTATTGTAAGTTGGCGCGTTCTTTTTGTACCTTTACACATTTACATCCCTGGCGCGCTACGTGTTACAACATATTATTACAGCAAAATGAAAGATACCGGTAAATGACTTTGTTTGTAAACTGTTAAAAAACGTAAAATAAAAAAATTTATAAAAACTGTGAAGTATGTTTATTTTTCATTTCCAATGGCCTGACTCTATAGCAGGGAATATAGACTGAATAATAAAAAGGCTTTGTATGTTCTGTTATGTGCAATCTAGTTGGTATTTGCGGCTTGGTGCGATAAATCAGCTCTGGTGTTTATGTCAGCCGTGGGTTCAGCTTCCGGGCCAAATGGTTTGGTTAGCAGAATGATTGCGGGCATGACAAAGAAATCTGCAACCAGTGCAATAAAAATGGTCATTGCAAGCAGAATGCCAAACCAGAACTGGCTGTCCATTTGTGAGACGCAATTTACCGAAAAGCCACAGATAAGCACAATAGAAGTAATTAAAAGCGCGCGGCCAACATCGGACATCGCAGCGATTAGTGCTTCGTTATAGTTTTTACGCTTGTGGAATTCGTGTTGCAGGCGAGTCAGCATGTGAATGGTATCGTCTACTGCGATACCAATGGCAATCGGAGCGATTAGCAACTTCATGTAGTCCAGATATACGCCGAGCCAGCCGATCAACCCTACTGTGAGAACCGCAGGAGCAACATTTGGAATCATGCTGATCATGCCAACTTTAATTGAACGAAAGATAAAGCACATCAATGCGGCAATAACAACAAAGGCGAGCCCAACACCCTGTAGCTGGCTCAGGGTGATGTAATCCATGAGCTGTATCCAAAGCGAGCCAATACCGGTGAATTCGTTAGTGGTGTGAGTGAAAGGGTGTTCCATTTCGTACTGGTCGAGAACCTCTTTGAGTTCGGCGACCTTACTGCTGTTGGTTAATTCGACACGGATTTCCAGATTGGCGCGTGAATAATCGGGTGACATAAATTCGCTGATTTCGTTGCCGCCGGATAGCTCATAGAAAAACAGGTATTGGGCAATCAGCTCACGGGATTCAGGGATTTTGTAATAGGCCGGATCACCCTCGTGAAAGTTCTGGTTAATCTCCTTGATCAGATCAACAATGGAGTAGGTTTTCTTCACCATCGGTGTTTGCTGATCGACAAAGGCTTGAAAGCGCTCAATTTCCCTGAGTACTTCGGGATTTTTGATGCCTTCCGCTTCGCCGCTGTCAAACAGATAAATGATCGAGCCGATACCGCCCATGGTGTCGTCGACAAACTCCGTGGTTACCCGAATCGGCACATCTTCGGAAAAATCCAGTAAGAAATTGGAGTCGACTTCAACTTTGGTCAGGCCCACACCGGCGCCAACGAAAACACCCAGTGATACCAATAAAATTTGTTTTGGATAACGGATATTAAAATGCGCAATGCCTTTAAGTATTTTTGTCAGCCAGGGATTGCTTGAAGACTTGCTGATTTTTTCCGGATTCTGAGGTTTGCCAAAAGACAGAAAAAACGTGAGCAACGTAATCGATAAAAAGAATGCGGCAAGTACCGAGAGGCTGGTGTATATCGCCATATGGGCGATGGTTTTGATCGGCGAAATTGACAGGGCAATAAAACCTGCTGCAGTTGTCAAGCTGGTTAGCAGGCACGGCGCGCCGACAAGATGCAGGGTTTCCTGAATCGCTTTTTGGCGATCCTGATATTGCGCATAATAAATTCTGAATTCGGAGATAATATGTACTGCGTGGGCTGTGCCGATTGCTGCGAGCAGGGTGGGGACCATGCCAAACATCATGTCGATATCCCAGCCGACGAGGCTGATAAAGCCCACGGTAATCAGAATGGATAAAAAGACAATTGCCAATGGGCCTATCATGCCAATAAAGCTGCGGAAGAAAAACAGCAGAATAAAACCGATAACGGCAAAGCTGATGAGCATGGAAGTACCCATATCTGCCATCACGATACGGTTGTAGACACTGTTTAGTGGGACATCGCCGGATACATAGAAGTTAATATCAGCATAGCGTTCTTCGTTGAGAATGTTCATCAATGCGGTGTCGCTGACCTGCGGATAAACATTTTCCAGACCGTCACCACCTTCCGGATCGAGGCGGATTTCATCAATCGGATCAATACTCGACTTGTCCATATCGATGCGAATTGCACCGAACTTGCGATCTTCGGTGACATAGCCGCCGATATACATGGGGCGCGCCATAAACTGCTCGGCGAAGTCCTGCATCTGTTCGCGGGTTTCCGGAAAATCATCCATCAGTTCGATGACGTCCAGCCCATCTTCTATCGGAACCAGCACCTCCGAGTTAGCGATACTGTTGGCTTCCTTGACAAACGGTACTTCGGTTTCGAAGCGCTCTGTGAGTTCTCCGATACGTGCCATGAGCTCCAGATCAAATACCCCGTCTTCGAGGTGGCTCGCGTCGTAGAGAATGTAAACAATTTCGTCGGAGCCAAAATCCTCGCGATACTGTAAATAGGCAGCATAGCCCGGGTCGCTGATATCGAAATAGGCATCAAAACTGTTGTTAACGCGCACGCTGCTTGCAAGTACCAGACTGCCAACCAGAATAGCGACACAAAAAGCAAAAATCGGCCAGCGATTGCGCAGCGACCACACGCCGACATTCGCGAAGACTTCGTTAAGGTAGGTGACGGTGTTTTTCCGTGTCATATTTATTGGCTGTACTGGCTATTTAACGTAAAAACAGCCTGCTTTCGCGTTTTCTTATTGTGGTGTAAACAGGAAATCAAAGCTGTAAAAGCAGCGCTAGTACACCACTACTGACGAAGGCATGGCATAGGTGGTTTCCGCAGCCGAAATCCGCTGCTTTCAGTAGCGAGAGACGGTCAGGGTTTCTGTCGTAAAATATAGTGCCTCTTAAAAGATATGGATAATACAGCTATAAATATTATTTGATTCAGGTCAAATCAGGAGAAGGAAGTTACTGCCTGACGTAAAATATCAACTTCGCGGCTTTTTGCGACATTCTGGCAGAGGCTTGGCAGACTTATTCTGTGCCCGACCTTACTTTTCGGGAGCAGACTATGCGAACAGATCGACAAAACCCATCCGTCATTATCATTGGCGCTGGTATGACCGGTATCCAACTGGTGATTAAACTGCGTGAAGCGGGTATTACTGATATTACCGTGCTGGAAAAAAAGGAAAGTATGGGAGGTACCTGGCGCGAAAACACCTACCCTGGAGTGGCCTGTGATGTGCCTTCTCACGCTTACACCTATTCGTTTGAGCTGAATCCGGAGTGGAGTAACTACTTTCCGGGAGGCGATGAAATCTATCAGTATTTTGAAAAAGTATTTTATAAATACGGGGTTAACTACTGTACTCGCTTTAACGAAAAAGTGACCAGTTGTGTATTTGATGAGCAAACGCAGCGCTGGACCGTTACCACCGAAAAGGGAGAGGTGTTACAGGCGGACTTATTGTTTTCCGCCACGGGCATCCTACATGAACCGGTAATCCCGGATTTTCCCGGGCTGGATCGTTTTGCGGGTAAGATGTTTCATACCGCTCGCTGGGATAACGACTACGATATGGGGGGCAAAAAAGTAAGTGTCATTGGAGTGGGTTCCAGTGCGGTACAGTTGATTCCCGAGATTATTGATACACCGGGCACCAAAGTCACGGTCTTTCAACGTACCCCGCAGTGGATTGTCAGTCTCAAAGACCGTGTGTTCACTGAAAAAGACAAAGAGCGTTTTCGTCGCCAGCCCTGGCGTATGAAATGGATTCGCGAGTTGTCGCTGTTTTCCTATCGGCAAAATACGGCAGCTCTAACCGGGGACAGTCTGTTCAACAAAATTATGCATCGCATCATGGCGCGTATTGCCCGCAAAAACCTTGAGTCCAGTGTGCGAGACCCACTGCTGCGTGCCAAACTCACACCGGATTATAAATTCGGCTGCAAGCGAGTCGTGATTAACAGTACCTTCTATGAAGCGATTCAAAAACCCAATGCGCAATTGGTGACAGAAGGTATCGATCACTTTACGGAACAGGGCATTGTAACCAGTGATGGCGTTCATCATCAATTTGATGTCATTGTACTTGCGACTGGCTTCAATCCAGCAGCGTTTATGCGGCCGATGACGTTTCTTGGCCGAGAGGGGCTATCGATCAATGAAGCATGGGAGAGAAAGATCCAGGCCTATCGCTCGATTTGTCTGCCGGGTTTCCCGAACTTCTTTTTGATGCTCGGGCCGAATTCACCGATTGGTAATTACTCAGTGATTGAAATGAGTGAATTGCAGAGTGATTATGCGATTAAGCTGGTTAAACACTGGCAAAAAGGCCAGATCAATACAATTGAAGCAAGTCTCGAAGCCATGCAGCGCTGGTGTGCAATGTTGAAACACAACATGAAAAAAACTGTTTGGACCAGCGGCTGCCAGAGCTGGTACCTGGACGCGGATGGCGATGCACTGGCTTGGCCGGATAACTGGAATAACTGGGTTGAGGCGATGCGTGAACCCAATCTCAATGATTTTCTTGCAGAATCATCCGAGGCGGTAATACGTGAAGAAGTGTTGTCGGATGCGGCGTAAAAATAGCAGCTCCTTTCCTGGTGTGTTATCGAAAACTGCTTTTTGAGATTGTCTTAGTAGCGGGCTGGTAGTAAGCTCGATTTTTGCCGGAGTTTATTAGTAGTTTGAATTCAAGGCCGCAACAGCGGCCTTTTTCTTTCAGGAGCAGAAAATGAAACATTTTTTAGTGCTGCTATGCACATTTATTTTGAGTGCGCAGGCAATTTCTGATGAGGTTTTGAAATTGGAAATTGCAGGTTATAAAGTTGATCGAGTGCGCGCATTATTTGACGGGAAGGTAGATATTGATGGCGTGGAGGCCAATTTCCATCAGGCTGGTATTGGTGACCTGAATACAGAGCTCTTTGTTGGCGGACAGAAGTATGATGTGACTGAAGTTGGCTTGCATCCCTATATTCTCGCTGTAGCGAATGATGGGTTTGATGACTATCAGTTGCTGCCGATTTTCCCAATTCGAGTATTCAGACATAAAAGCATCTTTATTCGTACTGATAGAGGAATCACCGGCCCCCAGGACTTGAAAGGCAAAACGATTGCCACAGCCGGATTCTCTTCAACATCATTAACGTGGATTCGCGGTATCCTGGAGGATGAATATGGTGTTAAACCTTCTGATATTAATTGGGTGTTGGCGCGTAAAGACTCGTCTGCTGAAGCCGCAGGAAAAGTTTCTAAAAACGAGTCCATAGTACCTGAAGGACTAAAGGTAGAGTATGGGCCAGAGGGATTAAGTGAATCTGATTTGCTAGCTGAAGGTATTGTTGATGCGGTATTTCATGCCGCCGAGCCCCAGGCTTACATTGATGGCCATCCAAAAATTGCCCGTTTGTTTCCCGACTCCATAACTGTTGAGCAAGCTTATTTTGCAAAGACCGGGATATTTCCTATTATGCATGCTGTTGCTATACGTAAAACGCTGCTGGAAAAGCACCCGGCGTTGGCCGCAAAGATTTTCGAAGCTTATAGCCTGTCAAAACAGGAAGATTTCAAAGCTATGGATTTAGGTTGGGCATTTAATTCCCTGCCTTGGTATCCGCAGGTTTTGGAAGAAACACGGAGAACAATGGGCAGAGATTTTTGGCCGTATGGAATAGATAGAAACAAGAAGGCCCTGGAGACGTTGCTAAACTATTCCTATAAACAAAAGCTAAGCGATAAAAAGTTAAGCATTAACGATTTGTTTGGTGTTTATCAGAATCTGGAAGAGAATAGCGAAGAAAATTAAATAAAACTTTAATGAGTCGTATAATGTAGGCAAGAAGTATGCAATACCTTTAAGGCTTTCCGGGTTAGCTTTTCAGACAAGCTTGTACCAGTTTGAGTTTGCTCATGGCAAATCCGGTAAACAATGAAACACTGTCTTCGCGCCCCAGGATGTTCCTTGCGATAGCGCGCGGTGATAATCCGGTGTTGTGTAGATGCTGTACCTCATCGCGCAGTGTGACGAGAAAATCCCGCTTGCTTTTGAGCGCTTCCCGACCTTCGGCGATATAGCCGCGATGCGCGCAAAACAGTTCCTTGAAATCGAGCTCAAGTGCAGCATTCAGGCTATTAATCTGCTGCGCAATATTCTCTTCCTGGTAGGCGTAACGTACTTGACTGGAAACATAGAGGTCGCCAGAAAAAAGCCAGCCTTCGTTCGGTTCATAAAATGTGGTCATATCATCGGAGTGGCCAGGCATATGCGATGGCTGTAATACGCGCCCGTTATCGAGATGAAATTGTTCGCCAAAATCCGAAGGTTGTGCAACGGTGGCTGTTCCAAAAATAAATTTGCTCGTCAGTGTTTGGGAAAAGCCGTGACGGATTCTGTCATGGTTGTTAGTGTGACTTTGTATAACGGAATTAAAACACTGCTGAAGATGTCCGCAGTTGCCGCTGTGATCCTCGTGATAGTGGGTTAACAGGGCGTGTTTTACAGTGCGCTCTGATAAGTACTGTTTAATCGTTTTCCATTCGCGGGTTGGCCCGGTATCAATAATGGTGTCGCCAAGGCGATAGATAATGCAGGAAGTATTGATGCGGTAGTTGCCTTTGGATGACATTTTTCCGACACGAATACCTTCAACAGCGGGGTGATCGATTTTATGAATCAGGGGCATAAAAAGCGTGTTGGCAAGGGGGCAGCCGGAAAAGAAAAAGGATTTTATCTATGGGGGTGGCTGCTGTAAAGTTAGCGCTTTGTAGTGATTCAGGTAGAAGTAACATGGGCCCTTTAAAAGGTACACGTATTATTGAAATTGCCGGTATTGGTCCCGGACCATTTGCCGGCATGCTATTGGCAGATATGGGGGCAGAAGTGATTCGTGTGGAGCGCCCTGGCGGCGGCTCGTTTCCGTTGCCGCCCGAAGTGGATTATATGAATCGCAGCAAGCGTTGTATTGGTGTAAATCTTAAAACCGCACAAGGCGTTGAAGTAGTACTCAAGCTGGCCGAAGGTGCAGCGGCGTTTATTGAGGGCTTTCGGCCCGGTGTGGCAGAAAAGCTTGGCATTGGGCCGGAGGTAGTGTGCGCACGCAATAGGCAACTGGTTTATGGTCGTATGACCGGATGGGGGCAGGAAGGACCCTGGGCACAACGCGTGGGGCATGATATTAACTATATTGCGACTGCCGGTGTATTACATGCCATTGGTGAAAAAGGCAATAAACCCCAGGTGCCGTTGTCGTTAGTGGGGGATTTTGGTGGTGGTGGTTTAATGCTCGCCTATGGCATGGCCTGTGCACTTTTTGAGGCGAAGTGTTCCGGTGAAGGCCAGGTGATTGATGCGGCCATGGTGGATGGTGCGGCTGCGCTTATGGCGTGTACCTATAGCACACACCAGTTGGGTTTCTGGAATGCCGAGCGCGGTACCAATGTACTGGACTCCGGTGCGCCGTTTTACGATACCTATGAATGCAGTGATGGTGAATATATGGCAGTCGGTGCAGTGGAGCCGCAGTTTTATGCGCAGTTGCTTGAAGGTATGGAACTCAATGCAGAAGATTTACCTGAACAAATGGATATGGAGCAGTGGCCGCAGACCAAGCAACTGTTTACCGAGGTATTCAAGCGTAAAACCCGCGATGAGTGGGCGACAATTTTTGAAGATCGGGCCGCCTGTGTAACACCGATACTACAGATGGCAGAAGTTTATGATCATCCGCATATTCGTGCGCGTGAAACCCTGATTAAAATGGATGGTAATGTTCAGCCGGCACCGGCGCCACGTTTTAGTCGTACTGAGCCGGAGATTACTCATCAGGCGGCAGAAATAGGTGAACACACCGACGAAATTCTTGCAGAACTGGGGCTTGATGCGGTGGCGTTACGTGAAAGTGGAGCAGTTTGCTAAAAGCAAAAGAGATGTCGTACAAGTTACCAAAATAAATCGTGTTTACTGAGAGTGTGCCACGTACACCGGTAGGTAAACCGGACTATCGCAATATCAAACAGGCAGTGTTGAATGCTTTGGCAGACCAGGAAAGTTAGTCGGCGATAGTTAGCGTACTACCGGTCTGCCCAAGCCATATTGTGTTACCGACTTTTTTGCCGTTATCGAGTACGACGAGAGCAAAGTTGCCGTCCTTATCCTGCATCACAATATCTTCGTCACCATCGGCGTCAGTATCGAGCACTCCTTTGATGCTGTATTGATAGTTACCCAGTGAACGATCGGCAGCTTTTTTGCCGTCTTCAAGAATAATTAACCAGATGGAACCGTTTTTGGTGTTTTGTATTACGAGGTCACTATCGTTATCGCCGTCAATATCGCCAATCGCTCGCGGGCGCGTATGTTTCCAGGTGCCGAGCCAGTGTGCCGCTGCTTTAGCGCCATCCTGCATTTCAATATAGGTAACATCACCATTCAGCCATGCGCCCTCAAGAAAAATATCCTGATCACCATCGCCGTCCGGATCGCCGCTGCCAATAATAGTGTGGTCTGGCCATTTGCCGATCCAGTTAGCGGAGACCATGGCTGCCCCCTGCATTTCTATACTATTGATATTGCCTTCGTTATCACGCGTGACAATGTCGTCGTCTCCGTCGCCATCAATATCGGCAACTGCCATAATTACATGACCGGGCCATGCGCCAAGCCAGGTTTGTTCCCTGGTTTTATCCTCAACTTTCCAGATAAAAACATTGCCGCCTTTGTCCTGGAAAATTAAATCGGTATCACCATCGGCATCGAGATCGCCGAGGTCACCAGTTAAGGTATATCCATCAGGAGCTGCGCCAAAGTTATGGACATCAAAGCGCTTGCCATCCTGCATATACCAGACCATGACATTGTTACCATGCATAATAATGTCGGCGTCGTTATCTTTGTCCATGTCACCCGTGGTGCGTACGGTATCTTTGGCAACCCCGAGCCAGGTGGCGGTGTGTTTGCCGTTATCTTCCATAATCCACACGGCAATATTGCCTGCGTCATCCTGGAAGACCAGGTCGCCGTCGCCATCACAATCAACATCGTTGCGGTAGGACTGTTTGCAGGAGGGAGTTGTCTGGGAGGGTGTGGCTGTGTTGGTGCCAGTCTGGTTTTGCGTGGCGGGTGCACAGGCCACAAGCAAGGCCAGTAACAGCAGGGGGGATATCTTCTTCATTGTTGTGTCTTCCTCTTCCTTACCAGTTAACCTGTCTGGTTTGTTTGTGGTTATTTTGGCAAAAAAGCCCATTGCTGACAATTTCCAGCTGTATCCGAATGATGGATACAAAGGTGGTTTGCCCAGGTATTTTCAACCGCTTTTTGCGATAAATCAAAGGATTACAGCGCTTCTGAAATAGACTATAGTGCGTTCCGAATCAGGTAAAACCGCAAAAAGCACAGTCTTCTTGCGACGCGGAGTCAGAAGTCTGGGCAGGAGAAAAGCATGACCAAACGTTCCTATATAAATGAAGATGGCAGTGTAAAGGCCGATATTATTGCGAATCAGGAGGCCGCGCTGGCGTCCTCCGCGCAAAGTCATGGGGTCGATCCTGATTATGTTGAGGAACTGCTTGCTGAGGTTAACGAAAACGGCTATGTGATCATTCCCGACCTGATTCCCCAGCAGGTGGTGGAGAATATCCGCAAGGAGTCCGAGCCGTTTCTTGCCTATGATGGACGTACCGAGTTTGAAGGCTACAAGACGCGTCGTATTTACTCGGTGATGGAAAAAACTTTTTGTTGTAACCCGATCGTTGACCATCCGCTCGTGATGGCCCTGCTGGATCGGCTGTTTATGCCGAACTATCTGTTGTCCCAGTTGCAGGTCATCAAGGTCATGCCAGGAGAGGCGCAGCAACCGTTGCATCACGATGATGGCTTTTACCCGATCGCGCGTCCGCGTAAACCGTTTGGCGCGGCATTGATCTGGGCGATTGATGACTTTGCTGCGGATAACGGCGCAACGATGGTTTATCCGGGGAGTCATACCTGGGGGGATGTGCCACCAGGGGAAATTGATGTAAGCAAGATGGTGCCAGCTGTGATGCCGTCAGGTTCGGCAGTGTTTTTCCTCGGTACATTGTGGCACTGTGCCGGACCAAACAATAGTGACAAGCCGCGTCTGGCTGCAACGACCCAGTACTGTGAACCCTGGTGTCGTCAGCAGGAAAATTACAGTCTGGCGATTTCCCGCGATCGGGTCAAACAGTGCAGCGACAAGATTCAGTCATTGCTAGGGTATAGCATGCAATTTCCATTTATTGGCTTTGTTAATGGCCGCGATCCGAAACGCCTGCTTGAAGACTAATACTGAAATAGTGCATCGTACAAAGTAACCCGCCAGGTTAAAAAGTGTCGTACAATCAGCCCCTCAGTCAATTGAGGGGGATGGCTTGTGGCCAATAAGAAAGAATACGCTGTACACGAGGATTTTAAACATTATCCGGCGTTTCCGTTTCCGTTCAACGGGGTTGTGACCGGATTGCTCAATCGCTTTTTGCATCTGGATACCTTCTTTCGTCAGCGCAAGGTCAAGGCGAAGGCAGCACGCCATACGGTATCGATGGATGGCGGTGCTTCGATTGATATTTATCAGTTCAAGCCTGATAACGCGGGCAATGAGCCGTTGCCTGCAATGTTGTATTTCCACGGCGGTGCGTTTGTTTTGACTTACGCATCAACCCATGTGGAAGCGATGGATTTCTATGCGAATCAAGCAAACTGCATGGTGTTTATGGTGGACTACCGTTTGGCGCCAGCCAATCCATTTCCTGCAGCATTTAACGATTGTTACGGTGCGTTGCAGTGGGTGGAAAAAAATGCTGCACAACTCGGCGTTGATCCACAGCGTCTCGTGGTGGGAGGCGACAGTGCCGGTGGTACGTTAACGGCAGGTGTTGCCCAGAAAGCACTGGATGACGAACAGGGACCTGTATTAAAAGGGCAGATGCTGATTTACCCGGCATTGGATTCCACCTGTTCCACGCGTACAGCTCGCGAATATGAAAAAGCTCCGATGTTTGACGCAGTGGCCAATCGTAAGATGTGGGAAGTATATTTAAAGAACGTTTCGCGCAGTGATGTACCTCCTTATGCCGCACCAATAGGTCGTGAAGACTTGTCAGGTTTGCCGCAGGCTTATGTCGAAAATGCAGAATTTGATCCACTCTGTGATGAGGCTGCTGACTATGCACAGCGTCTTGAAGCGGCAGGGGTTGACGTGGAGCTGCGAGAAACCAAAGGCACCGTGCACGGTTATGACACCGTGCCGGAAAGTGAGATCACCCAGGAATCCTTGCAACGCAGAATTGCCTTTTTGCAAAAATCATTTGGCTAATATGATCAATAACTGGCAAGGCAAAACGGTTGTCGTCACCGGTGCTGCAACCGGTATTGGTCGTGCGGTGAGTGCTGAGCTTGCGAGCCGTGGTGCGATTGTTTATGTAACCGCCTTGTCGGTTGCAGCGTGTCAGCCGGTGGTTGATGACATCAGCGCACAGGGGCAGCGGGTTTATGCGGCAAAACTGGATGTTAATAATAGTGCTGAGTTTCAACAGGTACTTAATCAAGTTGTTGCAGAGCATGGCCGTCTTGATGTACTCGTGAATAATGCGGGCATTCTCTATGTCGGTGAGTTTTACGAGATGGAGGAGGCGTTTATTGAAAGTCTTGTGCAAACCAATCTCACCGCAGTCACTATCGGCACCCTGCAAGCCTATCGCATAATGAAAGAACAGGGAGATGGCACTATCCTTAATGTGGCATCAATGGGAGGATTTAGTCCAACACCGACGATGGCAGCTTATGCAGCGACCAAACATGGCGTACTTGGCTTGACCCATTCACTTGCACCGGAGGCTGAAACATTCGGTGTTGATATCAAAGCGGTATGTTTTGGTCTGGTGGGTTCCGAACTGTTCAGTCATGCCCGTATTGGACAGGGTGATGAGCAAACGGTTTACGCGATGTTGCCGGTCAAGCCTCTGACACCGGCTGAGGCTGCAGAGCAGTTTATCAATCAGGTGGCGAGCCGTAAGACTGTGCTGTTTGTGCCCGGCTATGCTCGCCTGATGTGGTGGATAAATCGTCTGTTTCCTGCGGTATTGGTCAAAGGTGCCCGGGATACGATCCGCAAATATCGGGAGTTGGTATCCGGCCAGGGTTAACCCGAAAATTGCATCATCCGGGTTAATACTTAGTTCATTTTGTCTATTCTTTTTATGCTGTGATCAAGCAGAATTAGCCATGTTTATCTATGGGGTAATCGGGTAAAGTAGCGTCCGATTCTTCATGATAAAAATGAATTTAACGTTTGCGGAGGTTGTTGTGCTGGAATATTTGCTGGAGTCGCTGGGTATCTTCGCCATTGTGGCGGGTATGGGTATGGCTGCTCGGCAGATTATCCGACGGGTGCCAGTACTTGCCGAGTCCAGGGCGCATAATAAAAGTGAAGACCGCGAGCGTCTTGCAAAGGCAAAATATCCTCCGGTTGTAAAACAAAACCAGATGGCGGGCCTGTTTATGTTCTTGCCGTTGGTGGTGATTATTACACCCTTCTTTTCGTCTTACGATGCCTTGCCCTGGTGGCGTTATGTATTTGATATTTTGCTTATCTATACCCTCTATGATTTTCTTTACTACCTGACTCATCGTTTTCTGTTCCACGGTGACTGGTTTGGTGGTTATTTCAAACGCGTGCATGGTCTACACCACCAGGCACGCAATCCGTCCCATATCGATGCGCAGTATGTACATCCTCTCGAAACAGTGATTGGTCTGGGATTATTGTATATCGCGGTAATCACCATCGGGGTTATTTATCTAACTGTTTATGACACGTCGTTTCATATAGTTTCGATGGGTGTGTGTTTCTTTGTATACAGTAATTTAAATATACTCAACCACTGCCAGGTTGATATTGCAAAGAAACCCTGGAATATCGCCACGTGGATTTCTGTCAAACATCACAACCACCATATCGACATGAGTCATGGCAATTACGCCACGATCATTTTGCTCTACGATTGGATGTTCGGTACTTTTGAGTGAGCGTTTGCCGGGTTAATAGAAGAAAAGAATAATGTATGCCGCAGGATAATATTGCCAAAGGCGTTGTATTGATTGTGATTACAACGCTGGTTGCGAGTACGGCAGCTGCGGCGACAAAATATATTGCCGGTTCTGCAACTGTTGAACAAATTGTCTTCTTTCAATACTTTATCAGTTTTATCCTGGTGACACCGCTCGTCAGGGGGGCTACTCATCTGGAGGTACGCCGTGGTGATCGCTGGGCGATGTTTATTCGTGCCGTGAGCGGCTTGCTGGCTTTCTATACTTATTATCTGGCAATTCGTGAAATCTCTCTGGTTGAGGCCACGTTGCTGCGTACCAGTTCGCCGCTGTTTATTCCCTTGCTTGCGTTTCTTTGGCTGCATACCAGGGTGCGTGGGCATGACGTTGCTGCACTTTGTATTGGTTTTATCGGGATATTTATTATTTTAAATCCGACGGTTACCTTACCGGGAATCGGACATGCCTTTGGTATTTTGTCAGCCATTGCCGTTTCATTGTCGGTAGTTTCAACACGACGACTGGCAGCTGACTATTCGCCGCAAACGATATTGATCTATCACTACTTTATTTCTGCAGTGGGTATGCTTCCATTGGCGATCTATACCTGGCAGGATATCCCACTGTCTACATGGCCTTATATTCTTTATATTGGTGCATCTGTGCATGTGGCACTTTATCTTTATACCAGAGCGTTAACTTTTGCGAGTGCTAATGTGATTGCGCCACTTATCTATCTGTCTGTGGTGTTTGCCGGGTTGTTTGACTGGCTATTATGGGATCAGACACCGGGCGTGTATACGATGGTGGGCATGGCGGTTGTTATTGCCGCAGGGATTGCAGCGACCTGGTATTCAAGCCAACAAGAAGACAGCGGCGCAAAAGTTTAGGGTTTTTATATCGGTGATAATTTCTACTCCCGAATGTTATGCTTCCGCTTTTAATAGATGTTAACTTTTTTCGAGATTTGATATGCATTTACCCGTTACAGGACACCCGCTTCATACCCGTTCCCTGACGATGTTAATCCGTTGGCACGAAAGCGGCAGCTGGCATGTAAGAGGCGATATTATTGACTTGCGCAAATCCGGCTTCGCACCGATGACGACAAGCTTACAGCCGGCGGGCATTATTCATCAGATGGGCATTGATCTTGTGGTGAATGCCGAAAACCGATGCCTGGAATCTCTTGAGGTCAATATGCCGGTGGTGGCTATCGAACCTTCATCGTTAAGTGGTGGAGAATCCTGTCGCGATCCAATCCCGCGTTTGCAGCAACTGACAGGAGAGGAGATCGGGCAAGGTTTCAGTCGTCATATTTCGCAATTGTTTGGCGGCCCGAAGGGTTGCTCCCATGTGCTCGCATTGTTCCATATGATGGCTGCGGCCATTCCGAAGGCACTGGATTATGAGAACGCACAGCGTAAGGATGGTGCGCGGCGTGCAGACGGGGAGTGCGTGTTTCAGCGCAGCGTGATGATTGATGGTTTTCAAACTGTAGACAAAGATATTGAAGTCACGGTACAGCTTGGAGATTTTTATATGCTTCCCGAAGAGCAGGTCGAACGTTCGATTGAGCGTCTGGCATTGCAACAGGATGTACGGGTGTATACAAAAATTCGCGCGACGGATTTAAAAATGCTTGAGGTGAAGATAGCAGATCGTCAGCGCTGTTGGGATAATCTGGGTGAGGCGGAGTGGCAGATACGCGATGGCTGGGCAGATGGCTTTCAAGAGGCGTCTGTTATACCCGGCTTTGCGGGCTTGGCGATCACACAGTGCAGCGCTGATCCGGACAAGCAATTATTACTTGATGCGCTGTTACAACTCGCACCTGGTTATATTCAGATTATGGCAGCGCTCGCGGATATATGGATTGCAAGCGTACAGGACGAGTCGTCGGATAGTGCAACGCAACCCATGGGAGGCATGACGGACTCCTGTTATATGTGGCGCACTGGAGGTGCTTTACAGCCCGATGAGCAAATGCCCGAGCATGATTTGCGTAAGCGGGGTAGCCAGGACAACGAGGAGAAATAGGGTATGAAAACAGCATTGCTGACCGGCGGAACCGGAGGACTTGGACTGGCAACAGCGCGCTATCTGGTGGAGCAGGGCTGGCAAGTCTATGCGGCAGACAATAATCGCGAGGCACTGGCAAAACTTGAAGATGAACAGGGCATTAAACCCCTGTTTATGGATGTGACAGACCGGCAAAGCGTTGGGCAGGCATATCAGCAGGTTGCTGAGGAAATTGACAGGTTGGATGGCATTGTTAATTTTGCGGGTATTCTGCGTATTGGGTCCATGGCTGAGATGGATGAAGCGCAATTGCAATTGCTGCTCAATATCAATGTGCTTGGCACATTTCGAGTGAATCAGGAGTTTTTGCCTTTGATCAATTCAGGTAAGGGCAAGGGACGGATTGTGAATATCAGTTCTGAAACCGGTTGGCAGAGTGGTGGTCCGTTTAACGGTGCTTATGCAATGAGTAAGCACGCAATCGAAGGGTATTCGGACTCCTTGCGTCGCGAGTTGATGTTTCTCAACATACCGGTGATCAAGGTTCAGCCAGGGCCTTTTAAAACTGATATGGTGGCGAGCATTGACAGTAATTTCACCCAGGCTGCCGATCACAGCCAGTTCTTCTCCCGCCATTTAACCCGTATCAAGGAACTGGCGATCAAGGAGCAGGACAAGGCCCACAGCCCGCGCCTGCTGGCAAGTGTGGTACACACGGCGCTCACAGCGGCAAAGCCAAAGGCAGCTTATTCCGTTAAACCGGACCCGGCACGTTGTCTGCTGGAATATTTTCCTGTCCGTTGGGCGGATGCCTTGCTCAGGGCGGTTATTGGAAAATAGTAAATAAATCAATAACCTGGAGCGTTTTTTAGAAGAACGTCTAAAATTGATCGCTTAAATTCGCTATTGACAATCATTCTCATTTATATTTGAATAGGCGTCAGATTTATTGAATACACAGGTTTAAGGCGATTTATGTACGTTTGTCTTTGTAATGGCATCACTGACCGCGATATTGAGCAGGCGGTTGCTGATGGTGCACTGACCCTCAACGAGGTGAAACATCGCCTTGGGGTATCGAGCCAGTGCGGTTCCTGTGCCGAGACTGCGCAGCAAGTCATTGACCTGTGTCATAGTGCCGACCCGGAATTATATTACCAGGTTGCCTGACGTCCGTTATAATTCTCTTCTATAATACTGACAGTAGCTGTACGAGGCTAAGCCTTGTACACGGTTTGCTATTGTTTGCCACTGTTTTTCAGGAGAAGTCTGAGTATGAAAGGTGACCCCAAAGTAATTGAGTATTTAAACAAGGCACTGGCTAATGAGCTTGTGGCGATCAACCAGTATTTCTTGCATGCCAAAATGTTCAAGGATTGGGGATTAAAGGAGCTCGGTGAAAAAGAATACGATGAATCCATTGATGAAATGAAACATGCCGACAAGCTGGTTGAGCGCATTTTGTTTCTTCAGGGTCTCCCGAATCTGCAGGATCTGGGCAAGTTGCTAATCGGTGAAGACACCAAAGAAATCCTTGAATGTGATCTCAAGCTTGAGCTAAAAGCGGTGCCTGACCTCAAGGAAGGCATTGCCTACTGTGAATCTGTTCAGGACTATGTATCGAGAGAATTGCTTGAGCATATTCTGGAGTCTGAAGAGGAGCATATTGACTGGCTTGAAACCCAGTTGAGTCTGATCGACAAGGTAGGCCTGCAGAACTATCTGCAATCGCAAATGGAGTCCTGATTGCTCTATTTATGGTGTTCGAAAAAAGCAGCTCAATGAGCTGCTTTTTTATTTGCAGGGATATGACAAGCTAAGCGCAACCTGCAGCCAGTGGTCATTTAGCGGTTGATTTGCAAAGCGAGTCCAGTATGGTATTGGCAAGACAGAGAATTATCTGAATGACTATGAAGAAGATAACGCTAGCAATTTGCCTGTCATTGATTCTTTCCGGCTTTTCGGTATCACTGTATGCCGAAGTATATAAATGGGTTGATGAAAATGGTGTGGTTCACTATTCCGATGTGGCACCAGGCAGCGGTGAAGAAGATGTTGAAACCTTTTATATAAATCCGATCAGTATTGATGAACAGGGTGCTGTCATTCCTGAAGAGGTGGCTGTCCAGTCGGCAGCTAATAAAGAGCAGCCGTTTTATGAGCCCTATCTTTCCGCTTTTCTTGAGCTTTTTAGTGGTGATAATAAAGAAAGTGGACAGAGTGAAAATTCGTCAGTTGCAGAGCAAAAGCCAGCACAGAACTACAATAGTGGTGATGCGATTACCAATGAGAATATGGGTTCGATTCTTGCAGAGATCGAGCGAGACAAGCAGCGTGAGAAAGAGCTGGCTGAGAAGACGCAGGTGGAAATCTTTACCACGCCCTGGTGTGGCTACTGCAAGAAAGCGATTGTCTGGATGGAAATGAATAACGTCAAATACAGGGAGTACAACGTCGAAGCCAATCATACGGCAGCCTTGCGACAAAAAATGCTCGGAGGCGGTAAAGGTGTTCCGTTTGCAGTGGTGAATGGCAAAAAAATAAAAGGCTGGAATCAGCGAGCTTATGCCAAAGCGCTTGGTATCTAGTTGCCAGCTTGCTGAGAGCTTTGTTTGATTCTTGATCCGCGGTAGCTGCTATCTACAGAATACTTGCTGGTAAGATTATCATTCGGCGCAGCGTCGTTGCCGTCCGGGGTGCCATCGCCATCACTGTCTGTATTATCTGCTTGCGTGCCGAGTACAAATTCCATGATATTGCTTAAACCGTCGTTGTCGCTATCGGTTGCCGCATCCGGGTTCAATAAATCAAGCCCATAAAGACTTTCAAACGCATCGGACATATTATCGTCGTCGCTATCAATTAGTTGGGTTAGCACATACACAGTGCCATGCTGTCCAAGATCGTCGCCGACACAGCCAGCGGCAAGGTCATCCTTGCCATCGCCATCTATATCGCCGAGATTGGCCACGCGATAGCCCATGCCTTCAAAAGTTTGTTGCCCTTCGAAATAGTGCAGAACTTCCCCGGTTTTGCCGGAATAAATACGTGCGGTGCCATAACTCATCAGTGAATTATCTGGCCAGAGTGGATCGAAGTCCTTGCTTTCTTCACGACTGGCGCCAATCAAAATATCATCATAGCCATCGTCGTTATAATCACCGGCATTAACCACCTGGCCAAACGAATCCTGGTAGCGGTTGCCGATAAATTCATGGATCAGGCTGCTATCGAAGCCGGAATAAATGTAAACGGAGCCACGCTGTCCATGGGCGCTGCTATCCCGGACAAACAAGTCGGTGTAACCATCGTTATTAATATCGCCAGCGTTACTAACGGTGTCATTGGAAATGGTTTGTAAAACGGAACCGTCTATGCCGGAGATAACTGTAATATCGCCGTATTGGGGCCTGAAAGCAAAGTCGGCATGGTTATCCTGATTGATATCGTCGAGGGGGAATATGTTATAGCCAAGTCGGTCTCCGATATTTGAGCCATAAAATTCGTAAAGTAGAGAGTTGTCCTTGCCTGAGTAGATCCATACCGCGCCTTCCTGACCTGAAGGCGCATCCAGGAGCCAGTCTGCGGCGAGAATGTCATCGTAACCGTCATTGTTAACGTCGCCGGCAAATCTTGTGTTAGTAGTTATGCCGCCATAGTCCCGCAAGATGCCTAAACTGGCACCGGAGATAAGCTTCTGTCCGGCCAGGTAGTCATTGGTGTTATCGCCATCGACATCATAACCACCATCTACTTCCCAACCATAGGTGAATGAGTGTAAGGTTTTGGCGGTTTTACCGGATATAACTTTTGCATAGTTGGAAGAAGAACCAACAATAAAATCGTTATAGCTATCACCATCTATATCGCCAGTTGCAGCAAGTGATATTCCAAACCGGTCACCGGGACTGTTGCCGCGTAGCACATATTTACCTTCATAGATAAATGCCGGTTTGGCTTTCACGGTCGGGAAGGCATCCTGTTGATCGTTGATTGCATCGCCATCGCTATCAGCAGCGGTAGGGTTGGTACCAAGAGCCTGTTCACCGAGGTTGCTGATACCATCATTATCAGCATCGCTAGTAGCATCACTCGCGTCAAGTAAATCAAAACCATAGGTTAATTCGTAGTCATTGGTCATACCGTCGTTATCAGCATCGAAGGTGATCCACGGAGGGGGGGTAGCCTGACCATTATCATTTTTGCCCCAACACACCAGTTCCCATTCCTCGCTGAATACGCAGATATGAAAACCACCGGCACGGATATTGTTGGGCATGCCAATAGTGTTGGGTGGCAGAGTGATATTGTTGGTGTTATCCCCCCAGCACTGTAAACCACTGTCATCGACGGCGCAGCTAAAGCCGCGGCCAAGTCCCAGCTGTTTAACTTTGCCGAGTCCGGGAGGAACCTGGTTTTGGTTCTTGTCGTTTTTGCCCCAGCATTTCAATGAGTCATCATCAACAGCACAACTGTGATGTGCGTTAGCGGCAATCTTTCTCGGCTTGTTGAGTGAGGGCCGGTTGAGTTGGTTGTCCGAGTTATCTCCCCAGCAGACAACATCAAAAGTCTCACTGCCGAGCTTGTCGAGTGCGCAGGCGTGGCGCCAACCGGTTTGAATATCCTGCGGATTTGTCAGTGCAGGAACATTGAGCTGGCCGTTACTATTGTCACCCCAGCAGGTGATGCCGTTATCATCCAGAGCACAGTTGAAGTCATCGCCGGCAGCCAGCTTTCTCGGATTGGTAAGACCTGGTACATTGCGTTGACCAAAATTATTATCTCCCCAGCACACCACACCGTCATCGCCAAGGCTACAAGTATGGCCCCGACCACCAGCGACTTCCCAGACATCGCCCAGTGCAGGTACATCAATTTGTTGCAGATCATTTAAGCCCCAGCAAAACAGGCCGCTTTCATCGACAATGCAGCTGTGGTTTTTGCCGGCACCGATCAGATAGCGTGCTAGTAGTGGATCAAAACCGTTAAGCACTTCCCAGCCATCAGGAAGTCCGTCCCTGTCGGTGTCGGGCAGTATCGGATCAGTGAAATAACTGTGGAGTTCTTCGTAATCATTAAGGCCATCAATATCAGTGTCAGTACTTGCCGGATTTAAAAACAGATTGTTTTCATCAGCATTACTGAGCCCATCACCATCAAGATCGTCGGCGCTGTCATCAAGCAGGGGATTAAGCCCAAAACCGACCTCCCAGGCATCGTTCATACCATCGTTATCGGTATCAATCTGCAGAGGGTTAGTATTGGCCACGTATTCGTCAAGATTGCTCAGACCATCGTTGTCACTATCAATATTACTGTCAAATACTAATGGGTTAAGACCATAGCGCTGTTCGAACCAGTCAGCCATGCCATCGTTATCTGAATCGATTTGCAGAGTAATAATGTAGGCCAGACCGGATTCAAATATTTCACCATCATCATTGGGTGAGCCAATCAGAATATCGTCGCGTCCATCATTGTTAATATCCTGTCCGGTAGTCATCCATACATGGGCAGAGCCATAAGCTTCATCTGTGATAGAAAGCAATTCACTCGTATCAGTACCTGAGAAAACGGTCAGACCGAGATTGTTGCGCGAAACAATATCATCTGTGCCATCTCCATCTACGTCGCCAGCGCATTCGGCATAAAAACCATAAGTCGTGCCGGATGGTGTAATGGTATAAATCGTGGATAAATCTGTACCGGAAAGGACTTCTATAGCGCCGCCAGAGGAGCCGTGGGAGACAACAATGTCTGGCTCGTTATCCTGGTTGAGGCTGCCGCAATCAGAAACTCTACCAATGCCATTAGCAACAGTCGCTGAGTCTAGAGTGGCGCCGTCCAGTCCTGAGATGATATACAGTGTGTCGCCGTCCGAGACCAGCAAGTCACTATATGTGTCATTGTTGAAATCATAAAAGCTGCTGACACTGCGTCCAAAATCGACAAGATGCAGGAGTTCGCTGCCGTCCTGTCCAGAAAAGACTTTTACATACTTGTCCGGGTTGCTGCTGCCGGTCTGATAAGCATTGATAATGACATCATCGTGGCCATCATTATTTATATCTCCTGCTGTATCAGCTTCAATACCAAATTTGGTACCAATAATGTCACCGTAAAAACTGTAAAGCAGTGCACCATCAAGCCCTGAATAAATATAGGCAGCGCCACCATCAGGTACAGAAACGTCGGATCTTTCTGCACCAACGATAAAATCAGCATAGCCGTCTGCATTAACGTCTCCAGCGGCAGATACGAAGCGACCATATTCTTCATCTGCTACACCATTCTGGATGGTATAGAGCAAACTGCTATCAAGCCCGGAAAAGGCATAAACAGTTTCATTGTTATTGTTGCCCTGGTTGCTTGCAACCGGGGCACCGACCACAATGTCAGCATAGCCATCACCATTGAGGTCGCCGGGTAGTGCAACTCCCCAGCCAAAGCGCTCATCCTGGCTGGTGCCGCTAAAAATATACGGCCCATCTGTAATTAATGATGGTAGCGAAGCATCAAAAGGAAAGGGATCAAGTGCATCGGCAAAGCTGTCGTTATCATCATTGCTATCTGCGTTGTCGCCAGTGCCATCGTTATCGTTGTCGCTGTGTTCGCTATTGTCAAAAGGAAAAGCGTCATTAATATCGTCGACACCATCGTTATCATCATCCGGGTCATCAATATCGGGAATTTGATCACCATCGGTGTCCTGACTGTTATGAATCGTTGGTGGAGTGCCATTTTGTACTTCATCGTAATCGGAAATACCATCGCCATCGGTATCGATAAGCAGTGGGTCGGTGCCGAGGGTTAATACCTCGTAACCATCATCCAGTCCATCGCTATCGGTATCGGCAATCAGTTGGTTGGTGCCGAGGCTCTGTTCTTCTGCATCTGTCAGCCCGTCGTTATCATCATCCGTATCACAAGCAGTACCAATACCGTCTCCATCATGATCTGCCTGACCGGCATTGCTTTGGGAGGGACAGTTATCAACCAGATCGTCAATGCCGTCACCATCACTATCCGCACAGAAGGCATTTGCACTTATGGTTAGCAGGATGGTGTAAAGCAAATAGCGCAGCTTTGAACCCCGATGTTGTTGATAGGTAAAGAGCAGTCCTGTTGTCTTCATATATATTTTATTTATGCTTTATTGCAACAGTTTACCATCGATTCAGACAGGGGGTTACTGTTGAGAGGACTGTTACCGGACGATTATTGCCAGAGTTCCAGCGTTGAAATCTATAAGTCTATAAAAATCAATAGTTTGCATTGATTTTTTGTGGTGGTTTCAATCGCAGGAAAGCGTATTAACTGCCGGGAAATCGTCCTATAATATGCGCTGTTGTGTTCGGGGCAGAGGCAAGCCCCGGCTTTAACTGCAAAATTCTCAAAAACTATTTGCCATAAAAAATTGTGGAGGGCTTCGTATGAATTTTTCAGGAAAAATAGCCATAGCGTGCTGTTTGTTATCTTTTTCAAGTCTGGTTGCGGCTGACTTTGATGGTGATGGTATTGCAGACGGTGTCGATAACTGTAAATACGTCAGCAATGCAGGTCAGACTGATACCGATACCGATGGGCTCGGTGATGCCTGTGATGATAACGGTATTCCCCAGCTCAATGGTTTTATGATTCTGACATTTACTTCCTCAGGTGGTAATGAAATCCTTGAGTCCTCGGGCGGAAGTTGTGTTCCGGATCCTGATGCGGACGGTGGTGATCTGGTTTATATATTTGATCAGACGGGCACCCAACTGGAGTTCTACCCGGCTACTTCCTCATTTGAAGAAGATGGCGATGTTGCCCTGATCGACAGCTTTGGTGCAATTACGATTATTACGCCAGATGATGTGGAAAACGGTGTCACTACATCCTATAGCGGTGGGGGAACCTACCTCAGCGGTAGTGGAATACTCGTGGAAGCGGGTTTTCAAGAGCAGAGCACTGATGGCAATACGACCTGCCATTCCAACTTTTCCCTGAATGGAGCGGAGCCTGCCGCCGTACAGGAATCGACCGTTGGCGCCTCCGGCCTTGTCTGGCTTGAAGCTGATGAAGAGGATGGTGAATACGAGTTTGAATATGGAGTTATGACCGATTCAGCCATTGAGAATATCTATGAATGGGATCTCGGTAGTTGGTCTGAAATTAGCTATGACAGTGAATACTATCTGATTTCCACCGGTGCACAGGTTCAGTGGCAGGACCGTTTTATTATTGATGGTTATGTGTCCGGTGGTGAAACAGCGATTATCAAACCCACTGCCAGTGGCAGCGCGATTTCTACAGGTGAAATTATGCATGTGGATTTACAAGAATGGGATATTGATGGCATGTTGATGAGTACTTTGTTCCCGGATTTCTCTACCGGGCTGGAAATATCAGATGCTTTTGGCGCAGGTGCAAAAGCCTATGTGGGATCTATAGTAAACCAGCAGCTTGCCAGAGCTTTTGACTGTAACCAGTTCTGGTGGCAGGACAGCGGCGTTACCAATAAGAACTGCTATAACTTTGTACAAGTTAACTGGGACACTGGCCCGGTGCTTGCGAATGACCTTGATGAAGTAGTTGTCACACCTGCAGAACTGACAACACATATGAATGATGGCAGTGTTGATGCGGGTAAGGTGTACTACGGTAGTGGCTACGACGTTGACAGCTACAATATCATTGCATTTTTTACTACAGATAATGGCCTGCTATCCGGTGCCAATAAAACAGTTTCCTATTATAAGTCTTACTGGGATAGCCAAACCAACCCACCAGTGTTATTGACAACAAGCTCTTTTACAGCGGTGACGTTGGGTTCTGTAGAGGTGCTTGAGTATTCCATTCCGCAGTCCATTGCTGATCGTGATGACACCTGGGTACATGAAGAAGATACAGAAAATTTTATGTTTGAGGACTCGGTGCAAGACTCCCCGACAACTTATGTGCGTGAAGGCTCGGTAGCTCCGGTTGGTGAAACAGAGCTTGATCTGTTTCTTAACGTGACTGCGCGAGATCAGTTGTTAGGCGTGTTTGACTATGTGGCTCCTTCCAGGCCCACCAGCGACTTCGATGGTGATGGTGACAGTGATCTGGCGTTTATGGAAAGTGGCAATGGTTCGGTTGTCGTTTGGCAACTTGAAGATGCAGCGAAAGGTACCGCATCCTGGCTTGGTTATATGACTAACGGTGATTTGGCTGCCTATGCTGATACCGATAATGATGGGGATAAAGATTTTATCTTTATGGATGCCGGTACTGGTGTGGTCACATACTGGAATATCCAGGGCGGTATGAAAACCGGCGAAAACACCCTCGGTACGCAATTTGATTATACGATTGCCGGTGCGGGTGATCTCGATGACGACGGCGATGAGGATCTGGTGTTTGGTGATGGCAGTGGTAATGTGATTGTCTGGATTATGAGTGGTAGTAACCGTGATTCTGCAGTCTGGCTCGGTACCTGGGCAGGTCATTCGGTCATGGGGCTTGCAGATGTGGATGATGATGGTGACAAGGATATTATTACCCAGGATGCTTCCGGTAACGTCAACGTTATTGAAATGCAGAACGGGGCGAAAATTGCTGCACGCTGGATAGGCGTCTGGGCTGGCCGCACAATTGTGGGTGTTGGTGATGCAGACTACGATGGCGATGAAGACATCTTTATGGAAAATGCCGGTGATGTAATGGTGATCGAAATGGAAAACGGCAACAAGGTTACCGGTCGTTGGCTTGGTGCCTGGGCAGGAACGGAGGTACTTGCTGTCGGTGATATTGATGCCGATGGTGATGTGGATCTGATTCAGCAAAATAGTGGCACGGGTTCAGTTCAGGTGGTTGAAATTGAAAACGGTGCGAAGGTTACCGGTCGCTGGCTTGGCACTTTTGCCTACACAGTGGAAGGTACAGCGGATTCCGATAAAGATGGTGATGTCGATGTGGTGCTGCAGGATGGTGCTGGTAACGTTGCTCTAATCGAACTGGAGAACGGCTCCAAGGTTGGCGGTGCCAAGTGGCTTGGTGTCAATGCTGGCGATTTGAAACTGTTCAAATAATTTTCTGTAAGAAGAGGTAAAAAGGAAAAGGGGCCGCTATGCGGCCCCTTTTTTTACTGGTATTAATCAGCTTGTTATTTTTGTTTGGGGTTGGCCAGACCCTTGTCGATCAGATCCTGGCGACGCGGTGCACCGAAGATCGGTACCAGACAGTATTCGAGGCCGCGCCAGAACTTGATTTTGTCGAGTACCGGATTGAGGAAGTTGGTCATCACACAGTAGTGGGTATTCTTCTGCTGGCGGTGGTGGTACAGGTGGTGATCCCGGGTCTGGATCAGGCGGGCTTTCTGTAACCATTTGATGACGGTAGGTACATCGCCACGACGGTAGTGTGCCCATTTGTGGATCTGGTTGGCATTAACGCCAAGTGCGACAAACAGAATCAGTTGCCAGCTCAGTGCACCAAACACAGCGGCCCCGGCGAGAACCAGAATGCCTATAGCAAGCAGGATATCGGCGCTTTCAAACCAGCTCTTCTCAAGAAAGGCCATGGGTTTGTGGTGGTGCAGCTCATTCGGGGCAATAACGCTTTTACCCACGAGCGGGGTGTTTTCGTCGCCGAAGGTGTCTTCAGCCCAGTGCAGTACTCCGGAAAAAAAATCTGCGAGTAAAATGATGCCAGATGCCTGTAATAAAACCATGATTGTCTCCTTTGCGCTTATACCGCTGTGTTAAAAGTTATGATTATTAATACGTTTTTCGAGTTTTAAGACAAAATAATCTAAAAAAGTATTATTATTTGATTCTTTTCGTGGCAGATGGGGAAACGTTGTTCTGTGGCGTGTAGCGGGGCGTGGCTGGCCCCGGGCATGGGAACTGCTAGAATCGGGGAATTGCTGTCGCTAATCAGTCATGGATAACATTAACAGGGGGGGGATTTATGGCAGAGCAGGACTCACAGGACTACGAATACCGCGAGCGCGAAATCGAGGACATGTCGGACCAGGCTTTTCGCTTCGGCGAGGGCAGAATCAGTGGTTATAGTGCCGCGGCACTAGGGATACTGAGCTTCTTTGCGGTATTGTGTTATCAGTTCCCCGCCTGGCTGACGACAGCAGATCTGCGCGCAGTCTACGATGGTGAAGTGCTGCAAAAAGTGTTGATGGTGGCGATGTGGGGTTCACTTGGTTTTGCGCTACTCACGTTTGTTCTCGGCAAGCAACGTAAACTCGGTGCCATCGGAGTATTGTTTACCGTGGCGGGTTTTGCCTGTGGTGGTTATACGGTGCCAGTAGGGGAGGTGGAACACCAGCCTCTATCACTCGGGCTCGATTGGTTGATACTGACCCTGTTGATGTCGGTGGTGCTGTTTACATTTCTGGAAAAAATTGTACCGAAATATCGCGAGCAGGCCATTTTACGCCCGGAGTGGCAGCTCGATTTATTCTATTTCTGCTTCAACCACCTGCTGATCTCTGTGCTCTTGCTCGTGGGTAACTACTTCGTTGCTACGGTATTTGGTTGGGCGATAAGCGCGCAGTTGCAAGGGTTTGTTCAGTCGTTGCCGACTGTGGTGCAGGTGATTGTGCTGATTTTCTGCGCAGATTTTGTATTGTACTGGTCACACCGTTTTTTCCATGAAAAGCCTGCGCTGTGGAAAATCCATGCGGTACACCATTCCGTAGAGCATATGGACTGGCTTGCAGGCTCGCGTAATCACGTGGTGCAGATGTTTGTCGATCGTTGTCTGGCTATGGTGCCGCTTTATCTGATTGGCGCTGACAAGCAGGCGCTTGATGCCTATGTGATTTTTGCCGGTATCCAGGCTGTGCTCGTGCATGCCAATGTCGGTATTCCATTCGGGCCGCTCAAATACATTATTGCTACGCCGCAATATCACCATTGGCATCACAGCTCGGAAAAGCCCGCCATTGATACCAATTATGCGGTGCATATGCCGTTTTACGATTATGTGTTTGGTACCTACCATATGCCCAAAGAACACTGGCCGGCACATTACGGTACCACTAAACGTCTGCCGCGCACCTTTCTCGGTCAGTTGCTATACCCGTTCAGACCGGAAAAAGACTGATTTCCGGAGTCCCGGGCAGAAGAGGGGGCTCACTGCTTTGCGATATATCAAATATCCGGCTTATAGCAGTAGTAGGTGTGACAATTAAACCCCCGTATTTACTGGCCTGGCGAGCTTTTGTCGCAGGTATCCGCTGAATATCTAATGGGCGTATTTGACAATCTCTCTATAATGCCCACTTCATTAATCTGGTTAGTTTTTTGAGGCGGGAGATTTGCTATGGCCACGCAAAGTGTCACTAATTATGACGACTATATACATGAGCCAAACTGTACCAACCTGGACCACATTCCCGGTGACTATGGTTTGCCGGTGATCGGCCATACTCTGACCTACCTTAAAGACCCGTTCCCCTGGGCACTGGAACGCTACAAGGAGTTTGGCCCGGTTTCCCGGGTTTGTACGACCGGTGTGAAAGGCGTACTTGCGCTGGGCCCGGACCTTGTACAGCAGATCATGCTCGATACGGGACGTAATTTTTCTTCCAAAATGGGTTTCCACACCAGGGTGCAGCAGTTCTTTGAAGGCAGCCTGATCATGGAAGATTTTGAGCATCATAAGCACCAGCGTCGTATTGTGCAGGCGGCGTTTAAAAATGATGCGATGAAGCACTACACAAAAGAAATTAACCGCATTTATGACCGCGCTCTTAACGAGTGGGAGTCCGATGTGGATAAAACGATTCCGTTTTTTATGCATATCAAGGATTTGTTGCTTATCGTGGCGGCTGAAATCTTTGCCGGCGAAACTGATTACAAGGGCGAACGCGTGCGCCAGTTAAACCAGGCATTCCTGGATACGGTTAATGGCATTATGTATCTCTTTCCGATCAATCTGCCGGGCTTTACTTACCACAAAGGCATCAAGGGTAAAAAGTTCCTGCAAAAATTCTTCGGTGAAATGATTGATGAGAAGCGTGCCGGTGATGGCATGGATATGCTGAGCTTCTTCAGTCGTGAAAAAGATGAGTTTGGCGAATACTTTACCGCAAAAGAAGTGACTGACCAGGCGATCTTTCTGATGTTTGCAGCTCACGATACAACTACTGCAGCCATTACCCATACAATTTACTATCTGGCGCGCAATCCGGACGTGAAAGAAAAACTCATGGCCGAGGTGGACTCTATTGATCTTGATGGTCTGATGTGGGAAGACCAGGACAAAGTGCCTTATATGCAGCAGGTATTCAATGAGGTGCAGCGTATTCGTCCGTCGGTACCGCTGGTGCCACGCCGTACTATTCGCGAAGTAGAGATGGCTGGCGTCAAAGTGCCTGCTCACACCATGATCTTCAGTTTTCCGCGTTTCAGTCACTGGCTGGAAGACTACTGGACCGAGCCGGCGAAGTTTGATCCGGATCGTTTCTCGCCGGAACGTGCTGAGCACAAACAGCATCCGTTCCTGTTTCATCCGTTCGGTGGCGGTGCGCATAAATGTATCGGTATGCATTTCTCGCAGATGGAATACAAAAACTTCCTGTTTAAATTCCTCAAGCGTTACGACTTCGAATCAAAGCACGAAAATTCTGATGTCTTTATGCAGACTTTCCCACTACCGAAACCCTCGGATGATATGCCGATTCGACTGATGCGTCGTTAAGTATCTGTCCTCTTGCCTATACCGGCGAGGTCGGTATAGGCTACCTGTTCCTTTATAACGGGAATTAAGTCCAATGCAGGTTGTTAGACCCGAGATCGATTTCGCTCTTGACGATATTGAGAATCTTCACGATGTGCTTGAAGAGGTTCGTGCCGAGTTTGGTCCGGTTATCAAAGTAAATTTTGTTGGTAATCCGATCTGGCTAATTAATTCCTATGAAACCGTGTTGCACGCTTTGAGTGATGAAGAGCATTTGTCTTGCCCGGAGGCCTATAAGCTCAGTATCGGTAAAAGCATGGGTACGGTAATGGCTACGATGAAAGGTAAACAACACCGTTTGAATCGCGCCGTAGTGTCCAATGTGTTTTTTCCAAAAGCCATGCGCACGCTTGCAGAGACTGTGTTTCGTGAAGAGGCGAACAAGCTGGTAGATGCAATGGAGACGCGCTTGCAGCGGGGCGAACAGCTGGATCTGATGCGGGTTTATACCAAATCACTGACGTTCAATATTATTACGCGCCTGCTCGGTTTGCCTGTTACCGATCAGGAAAAGCTCATGCACTGGGCCGATCTGATTATGGCAAGTTGGGATATGGAAAATGCCCTGCGTGGCCGCGATGAACTGACAGCTTATTTGCAGCCCGTGATTGATGAGCGGCGTGCAAACCCGGGTGATGATTTTATTTCCATGCTGCTCAGTGCAACGGTGAAAAATGACGAAGGCGAAGAGGAAGGGCTAAGTGACGAGGAAATATTTTCGTTTATTCGCAACCTTTTTCCGGCGGGTATCGATACCAGTACTAAAAGCCTTGGCAGTTTGCTCGCTGTCGTTTTGCAAGATTCGGCATTACGCGAATATGTACTCGCGAGTCCCGGTCAGTGTGAAAAGGTGGTGACAGAGTTGCTGCGTTGGCAGCCGCCGTTATCTATGGTGCCGCGCATGTGTGTGCAGGAAATTGAGCTTGGTGGCCAGACGATAAAAGTTGGGGATCCGGTAATGCTTGGCATTAGTGGTGGTAATAGTGATCCTGATGAGTTTGATGAGCCGCGCAAATTTGATCCTGAGCGTGAAGCGAAAATACTTTCGTTTGGTCATGGTGAGCACTATTGTATTGGAACCCATATGGCGCGCCGTGTACTTGAAACCGGTTTGACCGTGCTACTGGAACGCCTGCCACAATTACAATTGGTAGAAGACAAGCCGGTAGCTTTTGTTCACGGTGTGTTGCGTGGCCCGCGCAATGTTATGGTGGAAATTTCAGCTGGCTAACTCTGGTTATCACAAACAGGTATTGGTTACAGTTTGACATTTGTTTCGCGAATCAGAGTCAGGGCCTCTTCGTTTAAATATTCCTTGGCAGCAGTGTTTTCATTAGCTGGATAAGTGGCGCGAATTTTGACAAATCTGCCATCAATCATCGCGAGATAGATCGCTGAATATAACACCTTGTGGTTTTGTTTAAGAGATAGCACGCCGTGGAAAACCGGTGTAGTACTGTCTTCTGCCAGCGGCAGAGTTCCCTCTCTCAATGTTTTAACCTCATCATAAGCACCGGAGTCCTGGGCAAAAGCAATATCGCTTTTTATCTTGCGGTATTCAAGATTCATAATATCCTGAGGCTTGTATTCACTGTAATAGGGTGCAACCGGATAGATATATAAATCAATGTGTTTGCTGCTATCTGTTTTGTCGCGATAACGAACAGATTTGCCAAGGTCAATAGTGTCATAGATTGAGGTGCTTTCGTAAATAAAATTATTGACGGCGGGCAGATAGCCAAAATTTTCAGTCGTTGTGGTGATATTCTGTGTGCTATTTTGAACGGCTTTTTTATAGTTAATGCCTTCGATCTCTTCAATAAAAGCATAAAGCTCGTCTTCGGACATCTCCAGCCATTTTTCTATGGCTTCAATCAGTTCAATATTATGTGTCATGCGGCGGGCCTTGTAGACATGCAGCATGGACGTAAAACCTTGTAATGGCAGATTTTCCTTGATGCCAATTTCCAATTGTTTTTTAATGTTGCCGGCAATAAAGGCGCCCATAAGCAGTGTGTTAGTCTCTGAGGGGATTTGTTGGTAGTCCGGCGCCCCTTCTACCATCCAGGGGAAATAGTCTCCCCGGATTTCTACCAAAACACGATCACTTTTTTCAGCATACGCGAAGGCGATTTGTGCAAAACTGGCGCTGTGTTCGTGGTTTGGATTTCGCTCCAGTAAAACAGCGGCCTTGTAAGCCATCTCGGTAGTGATTTCCTCGGATGAGGTTGCAGGCGCAGGTGTGGGCTCAGTTGCCGGTACAGGTTCAGTTGCAGGTGGTGGTGTAGATGCAGATGCGGATTCGGTTGCAGGTGCCGCTTGTCCAGGGGGTGCTGGTGGATGATAATCTGTGGCAGAGGTATTTCCGCAGAAGCTGGCAGCTAGCAGCAGTATTGGCAGTATGTTAATAAGAAAGGAATGCATCTGCTTGTGCATGTTAATCATGTCCCGAAAATTTTTTCTATTATGCCGAATACACCTTCTGTGACAAGGTAATGTGCCAGAAAATTTGGCCTGTATTTATAAATCAGGTTGTAATACTCGATATATTAATATTTGAGTCGGTGCGGCGTTTACGTTCTTCTTCAAGTGTTTTTAGCAAGTCCGGGTGTTGCTGTGCCAGCTGTCGAATAATTTTATGGGTGATACGTAGCAATACGCAGGAGGATTCGGCTTCAACGGTTGCGGTGCGGGTAACACGGCCGAGCAGAGCCATCTCGCCAAAGAAATGACCTTTGCCAAGGTGGGCAAGAATGGCTGGAGGTTGTTGTTGAATATCTTTCACGACAACTTTGCCTTCCAGCAGGATATAAAGTGCATTACCGGAGTCGCCTTCGCCAATAATAGTATCGCCAGCCAGATAGGTGGTTTCGGTTGCCTTGTGCTGAATATGATCAATAATATGCTCAGGCAGACTGGCGAACAGTGACAAGCTTTGAATTGCCTCACGGTGTCGGTGAGTGTTATCGGTATCAATGTCGTTCAGGTGATCCTTTAGCAAGCTGGAAAGTTTGTGTTGAATAACATTAAACGGTTTTGTTGAAAGCTCGCCCATTTTGCGGCTCTCCCTGATATCTTTTGTCGCGGCAGTCAATGAAGCGCGTAGTGCGAACTGTTTTTCGAAATAGCTATAGATGGCGGGAAATTCCTCCCGGATATCCTGTAATTTTTCGTAGCAGAATTCCAGCGACTCTGTGTAATGCTGCTGTAGGGGCTGTTTGATGGAGTTGGGAATATTACGGCTGTTTTTTACGCGTTTGTTAACAGCGCGAAAAATAATCAGGTTGGTGGTCAGGTATTTCAGATATTCCTGTAACCGGTTATTGAGGTATTTTTCCATAAGGGGTGCAGCCCAGTCTTTTTCCCGGAAGTGTTGCATCAATGCAGAGTCAATTCTTTGTAGTGCGCGTTTTCCTGATGCTTCCTGCTCCGAGGGGAATAGGTGCTCAGGATTGCGTGCAATCATATCGTATTGGTTGAGTTTTTCGTTGAGTGTGTCGATATAGGTAATAGATTGAATAACACCTTCGCGTAACAGTTTTTCCAGTTCCTGTATTTCTATCGCAGCAAATTTGAGTCGGTAATAGAGTTCGGCTTTGTCACTGCTGTCGTGGTTAATATTTTTCAGGCTCGCTGTTAAGCTTTCGCTCAGCTGTTGTGCCTGCTCGTGATTCAGAATGTCAGCGTGCACGAGTTCTTCGAGGCTGTTTTTAACCGTGTCACTGGCATGTGTGATAGCGGCTTCAAGTTCGTGGTTTTCGTAATTGTTAAGCCGGTCAAATCCCAGTTGTTTGATTAACAGTCGAATCGATGGGGCATTGATCAGGAGTGTAAACAAAACAACGCCCGCAGTGAGATCAATCAGAAATTGCTTTTGACTAATACTGTCAGGCAGGGCGAGAACCATGGCAATGGCGAGGCCGCCTTTGAGGCCTCCCCACCACATGATGTGCTGTTCGTTGCTGGTAATAGACGGCAGTTTGAAAATTTTGACAGTGAGTGGTACCAGCGAGTAAATAACGCTGGCCCGGGCGGCCACAACTAATAATACGGTGGCAACTAGCAGACTCGCAATGGTCGGCAAGTTGTGTAAGTGGACAGAGAAGCCGATGAGGATAAACAACAATGTGTTGCAGATGCCGGCAAGAAATTCCCAGGTGTTATGCAGTGAATGCAGGTCATCAGCGGCGAGACGTGGAGCCATCATCATCGCACAGGTAATTGCGCTCATAGTTGTCGCCATCACTCCGGAAACATGCAGGTAGTGCTCGGCGAGAACAAATGAGATATAAGCTAGTGAGAGAGAAATAATCAGTACGTTGCTGCCCTTGATGCCAAGGCGGTTAACAACAGTACAAACGACCAGTCCTGCAATAATACCCGTAAGGGCGCCGCCAATAAATACAGTGAGAAACACGGTAATCGCCGGTAACGTGTCAGTGGCAGTAAAGCTGCCTTGTAAAGCAAGTGCGAGCAGCAGGTTAAACAAAACAATCGCAGCAGCGTCATTAAACAGGGATTCGCCTTCAACCAATATTGTCAGTCGTCGCGGTGCGCCGAGTTCCTTGAATAGGGCAATAACGGCAATTGGGTCGGTAGCAGAAATCAGTGCGCCAAAAATCAGCGCAATGCCGAGGGGAATACCGCTTAGCCAGGCGAGGCCATAGCCAACCAGAAAGGTTGAGATTAGCAGCGCGGGAATGGCGAGCATAAGAATCGGTGCAATGTCCTGGGCGAGCTGGCGTGCCTGCATGCCGAGTCCTGCTTCAAAAATCAGTGCGGGGAGGAAAATAAATAAAATAATGTCCGGAGTCAAAGAAACTCGCGAGACTGCATCAATACCGCCGACCTGTTCTACAATTAACTGTAATGCAGCGCCGAGCAAAACCAGCAGTACGGTATAGGGGATAGGTATCTTTCTGAAGATTGCTGCCATAACCGCTCCCATCATAAGAAATACGGCAATAGCAATAACAATATCCGCGGTCGACATCAGCGAGGTCCTCTCCTGGCTGGCGAACATCTGTCAAGCATAGCACCTGTGGTGTGTTTTGGTACGATTAAATCCTGCTGATTGCGCTGTCTGTATAAGTGCATCAGGGAGTATGTGGCACAGGTAGAGAAGAGGTTATATATCTGCAACCCAGCTGCCCGCAACAGCGGGAATATTATCCAGTTTCAGATAACTGTCCATATTGTCAGCATTGATGCCACCCGTGGGGATAAAGTGGCAGTGCGGGAAGATACTCGCAAATGCTTTGATCGCGGCGCTCCCACCCAATGCTTCGGCAGGGAAATATTTAAACACTGTAAAACCGAATTCGGCACCGGACATGATCTCGGATACACTGCCGACACCTGGTATGTAGGCGATGTTGTCATCAAGTGCTACCTGATAGAGATCGTAGCTGCAGCCGGGGCTGACCTGTAAATCGGCGCCAGCACTATGTGCCTGCACCATTTGTTCCGGGTGAAGTACCGTACCGGCGGCAACCTTGATATCGGGCAGTTGTTGTTTGACCGTGCGAATGGCATCCAGCGCAGCACCCGTGCGCAAGGTGATCTCAATCAGGTGGTAATCCTGGGCAAGAAATTTCTCTGCGAGCGAAACGGCTTCATCGGCGCTGCTAACGGTTAATACGGGAATGATGGTCTGGTTGCCGATGGTTTCGAGAATGCCGGCGGAGGGGGTGGGGTTATCATTCATATTAGTCAGTGGCCTCGTGCGATTCCAGTGTGTTGATAACACCATGCTGTTTCAATTGTTCGCTATAGTGTATCAGTTCAGTAACAAAGCCCGTATTGCTACCCAGATCATCACTAAATACCGCTTCTATTGCCAGTATGTCATGAATATAGCGGTCGATGCTGTCAAGGTTTGACTGCGCAATGGCGACAAAGGTTTGCTGTAGTGGGTCGTCAATTTCGTAATACTGTTTCTGCTCGTCAATGCCACGCAAATAGCGCAGCCAAATTGCCAGCGCCAGAGTTAGCCCGCGACATTGACTGCCGTGTTGTAAATGAAAACGCAGAGCCGGTAACAAACGTTGGGGAATTTTTTGCGAACCGTCCATCGCGATTTGTCGCGTCAGGTGTTGTAGTCCGCGGTTAGCAAAACGCGCAATCAAATCCTGTTGGTAGTTATCCAGATCAAATCCTGTCGGTATCTCCAGAGTGGGTGCGAGTTCTGTGCGCATCAGTTCGATAATAAAATTGCGAATAGTATTGTTTTCAATAACATCGGCCACGGTACTCAATCCCACCAGACAGCCAATATAGGCCATCGTTGAATGGCTCGCGTTTAGCAGGCGTAACTTCATGGTCTCAAATGGCGCGATGTTGTCGACAAGTTGTGCACCTGCGTTTTCCCATGGAGGTATCGCAGTGGCAAAGTTGTTCTCGATCACCCATTGGCTGAAGGCTTCTGTGACGACACAGGCCTCATCAGTAACGCCGAGTTGTTGTTCAATAAATGCCTTTTCTTCAGCTTTAGTGGCAGGCACGATGCGATCAACCATCGTGTTGGGGAAGCATACGTGTGTTCCAACCCAGGACCACAGTTGCTTGTTCTTTTGTCTGATGAAGGTTTCACACGCAGTTTGTAGTTTTTTGCCGTTATCAGACAGGTTGTCACAGCTGATGACGGTTAGTCCCGGCAGTTGTTGTTGATGGCGATTCAGAAAAGTCTGATAGAGAAAACCATAAATAGTACGCGGGTCTGATAGTGTTTGCAGGTCGTGCTGTATGTCAATGTTTTCAGTATCAAGTCTTCCGCTCGCAGGATCCAGGTAATAACCTTTTTCGGTAATAGTCAGGGTGACAACATGAGTGTCTATTGCGTTGAGCTGATTGATAATCTGTGTGTTGTCCTGACTTGCAACCAACACTTTTTTTACAGCACCGACAACCTGTATGGCTTTCTGCTTGTGACTGCTGATCGTGCAGGTGTATAAACCCTGCTGTGGATTGAGCTGTCGGCTTACTGTCTCAGAGCGCAAGCTCACACCACAAATGCCCCAGTTGCCGCCGTATTGGTTTAATACCGCTTCGGTGTAGAGTGCCTGGTGACAGCGATGGAATGCACCAATACCAAAGTGAACGATACCAATGTTCGTTTTGTCGCGATCATAGGTCGGAAGCTGCAGATTTTCAGGTAGCTGTTTCAAGATGTTCGGGTGCAGACGGCCCATATTGTTATGCTCCGGCCATCCAGATTCCCGGTAGCCAGAGCGACAGGGAGGGTAGAAAGGTAACTGCGAGCAGTGCTACAAAAAGAGCGAGATAGAAAGGCCAGATAGTGCGTGTTACTTGTTCAACGCTGGTTTTGCCAAGCGCACAGCCGACAAACAGGACGGAGCCCACGGGAGGTGTTAACAGACCGATACCGAGCCCGAGTATCATAACGATACCAAATTGCAAAGGGTCCATGCCGGCAGCTGTTGTCACTGGTAGAAGAATAGGGGTGACAATCATAATTAACGGGGCCATATCCATAATGGCTCCAAGTAATAGTAGCACCAGCAGAATTAACAAAAATAACAACACCGGTTGATCGGCAAACTGTCCGAGCCAGTTGGCGAGTAGCAGAGGCACGTCGTTGACTGCGAGCACCCAGCCAAAGCCGGAAGCTGCGCCGATAACCAGCATGACCATTGCTGTGGTTTTACAAGCTGAGCGCGTAGCATCGAGAAATGCATCCCATGACAGGCTTTTATAAACCACAATTGAAACAAGAATTGCCCAAAGTACGGCGATAGCTGCAGATTCGGTGGCAGTAAAAACTCCGGTGAGCACTCCGAGTAGAATAATTACAGCAGTTAATAGACCGGGAATACTTAGTGCAAAGGTTTGCAACAATACCTGCCAGCCCGGAAATGATTCCGCAGGGTAGCCGCGCTTAAGTGCGATAATGTACACCGCCAGCATGAGAATCAATCCGGTGATAAGGCCAGGCAGTAGGCCGGCAACAAATAAACCGGAAATGGAAACAGAGCCGCCGGCGGCGACGGCAAAAATAATCATGTTGTGACTTGGGGGGATTAGCAGTCCAAGGATAGAAGAGCTGATAGTAATATTGACCGCGTCTTCCTTGCGGTAGCCACGTTTTTCCATCATCGGAATTAGTGTGCTGCCGAGGGCAGAGACATCGGCCACCGCCGATCCGGAGATGCCACCGAATGCCATGGATGAAGTAACGTTAACCATGCCGAGACCGCCGCGCAGATGTCCAACAGCGGCATTACCCAGTGCAAGCAGTTTTTCTGCGATACCTCCGCGGGTCATCAATTCTCCTGCATAAATAAAAAATGGCAGAGCGAGAAGGGCAAAAACATTGATGCCGGAGATCATACGCTGAAAAGCAATCACTGGACTGATATCCATATATAGCAGGGTTGCAACGGATGCAGCGGCAAGGCTGAAGGCCACCGGCGTGCCGAGTATTAGTAAGATAAAAAAACAACCGAATAGAATAATCAGTTCCATTAGTGTTCCTTTTTCGGTAGCAGTTGTTCAAATGCGAACAGACAGATAAGAATGCCGCTGGCGACCAGCGCAAGATACTGAGTGCTCATCATAAGCGGCAGTCCGGCGATCGGGTAGTATTGTGTCTGGTTCATCATCAGGCTGCCGTAATAAATCATCGCCAGAGCTACAGCAATAACAACGAGTGCTTCAAGCTTCTGTATGTTGTGACGACCGGTTGGAGATAGCTGATTGCGAAACCACAATAGTCCGAGGTGAAATTGCTCTCGAATACCCAAGGCTGCGCCGATTAATACCATATAGAGTAATAGCAGCATGGCGAGTGGTTCGCTCCATACGGGACTGTTATTAAGCAGATAGCGCGCAAAGACCTGGTAGGCAATAACAGCGCTGATACTGACAAGGCAGCAGGCGCAGAAACCCAGGCATAGTGCGGCGAGTTTATGGCAAAGCATGCGATAGGTGTTCACGGTATCTGCCTCTGTGCGTGAATGCGCTGTAGTATATTTGCGATTACCGGATCTTCTTTGTACTCTCGATAGAGTGGGCTGACTGCTGCAGCGAATGCGCCGTTGGTTTTGTTGTCAAGTTCAATCACTGTGACTCCGGCAGCGAGTGCTTTTTCCCGTGCGCTGCTGACTCGCGCATTCCACAGTGTTTCCATATGTAGTGATGCTTCACGCGCTGCCTGTTTTACGGCTACCTGTTGTTCCGGAGTGAGTTGTAGCCAGCGTCGTTTTGACATCACAATAATTTCCGGAATCATTGTATGGCGGTCAAGGGTGTAGTAGGGGGCGGCTTCAAAGTGCCGGGTAGAGACATAGGATGGCCAGTTGTTTTCGGCGCCGTCAATTACCCCGGTGATGAGTGATTCATAGACTTGCCCGAAGCTCATCGGTGTGGCATTTGCACCAAGCATATCCATCATCTGTATTGACAGGTCGGTATTTTGCACGCGGATTTTTAAACCTTGCAGATCTGCAAGTGAGCGTATCGGCTTTTCACGGGTGTAAAATGAACGAGCGCCAGAGTCGAGAAAAGCCAGCCCGATCAGTCCGTGTGGCTCGAGGAAAGCGAGAATGTCATCACCGATTGGTCCGCGTAGAACCCGGTATTGATGTTCCACGTCAGTGAACAGATAGGGCAGTGCGAGTACACGTAGCTCCTGGGCAATATTACCCAGCGCAGCAACGCTGACACGATTGATATCAATGGCGCCAAACATGGTGGCGAGCAGGGTGTCCTGTTCTTCGCCGAGCTGACGTGACGGATAGACTTTGATCGCGAGTTCGCCATTAGTGTAGATTTGCAATCGCTCGCTCATAAACATGACAGACTGGACGGTAGGATAATCTCGTGGGTGAACGTCGGCGGAGCGTAACAGGGTTTCAGCATGAGTCGATTGAACACACAAGAGTAGCGTTGCAATGATGAACAGTGTGCGCACAATCCGGCTCATAGCTTGTAGGCCTGTTTGGCGAGATGATAGGCAAGATCTGCGGCGACAGCCGCTGCCTCGTCTTCGGGCAAACGGTGGTCGGCAACAAGTTCAGCGAGATAGCTACAGTCCATACGACGGGCAACATCGTGACGTGCCGGAATAGATAAAAATGCCCGCGTATCATCGTTGAAGCCGACCGTATTATAAAAACCGGCTGTCTCGGTTGTCTGTTCGCGAAAGCGTCGCATACCTTCAGGGCTGTCGTGGAACCACCAGGCCGGCCCGAGTTTCAGGCATGGGTAGTGGCCGGCGAGTGGTGCCAGTTCCCGGGCATAAGTCGTTTCATCAAGCGTAAAGACAATCAATTTGAAATCCCGTTCGTTACCGTATTTGTTCAATAGTGGTTGCAGATCGTTAACGTAGTTGGTGGCCTGTGGAATGTCTGCACCCTTGTCACGTCCATAATGTTGAAACAGCCAGGGATTGTGATTGCGCAATGAGCCAGAATGCAACTGCATCACCAGGCCATCGTCGAGACTCATGCCTGCCATTTCCGTGAGCAGTTGGCCGCGGAATAGTTCTGCATCAATGCCGAGGCAGTTTCCCGTGCGTACTTTTGCAAATAACTCTTCGCAGTCGGTTTTATTCAGGTCAGCGGTGAATGCACTCGGGTGACCGTGATCCGTTGCTGTTGCTCCCATACTTTTAAAGAAGTCACGGCGCACACGCAAGGCCTGCATATAGCCACTCCATGTAGTGGTGTCTTCGCCCGTTATCTCGGCGAGTTGTTTAATATTCTCAGCGAAGCCTTCGTATTCGGGATCAACGACAGGGTCAGGACGATAGGTAGTAATAACACGCCCGTTCCAGTCAGATTGCTGAATGGTCTTATGGTGTGCCAGATCGTCAAGTGGGGACTCTGTAGTCGCGAGTACTTCGATATTAAATTGATCAAATAGCGCGCGGGGTCGAAATCTATCGGTGGTGAGTTGTGCATTGATAGTATCGTAGTATTGATCTGCATTGTCGGTGCAAAGTGTTTCATCAAACTGGAATACTTCGGCAAAGACGCTATCGAGCCAGAGGCGTGACGGTGTGCCGCGAAACGCATAGTAATGCGCTGCAAACAGGCGCCAGACTTCGCGCTGGTCTACGGCTCCGGGCTGTGCGCTAATACCAAGTTGCTCAAGTGAAATGCCAAGGCTGTATAACATGCGATACAGATAGTGATCTGGCTGAATAAATAGCTCGGTGGCATTGGCAAACGGAGTGTTCTCTGCAAACCAGGCAGGATCAGTGTGACCGTGGGGGCTGATAATCGGCAGGTTCTTGATGTGTTCGTACAGACGTCGTGCAATATCGCGAGATGTCGGATCGGCGGGAAACAGACGATCCGGGTGTAACGACAGGGGGGTGGACATAACCGTGAAAGACCTCGTTACTGTTTACTGCGGTTATTGTGGGCTGGCATCGAGACTATAGGAAGAGAATTCCTCGATAACCCGGTGCAGATGTTGTTGCATGGTATTAAATGCAAGCGTACTGTCACGTTGCATCAGTGCATTGAGAATGGCTGCGTGCTCGTCAATATCCGGTTTTGAACCGTGTTGACGGCTATAAGCATGCATCACCGAACTGATTTTCGAGTGATTACGCAGTTCCCAGAGCCACTGAATGGTTGTGGCAATGGCGCTGTTGCGCGAAGCACTGGCAATCGCAAGGTGAAAGCGCTGATCGTATTTTTCCGTTTCCTCCGTGTTGTCCTGCTGCTGTGCCTTGCGCATCAGTTCCAGCAGTTGTTTCAGCTGTTGCAGCTCTTCGTTGCCAATGCGTTCAGCGGCAAGGGCGGCGGCCTGGGCTTCAAACAGGCTGCGTGCTTCGAGAATTTCAAATGGCCCGGGGTTATCTTCGAGTGTCGGGTGGTTGTCGAGATCAGGATCAAGGGCATAGACCCCGGAACCTGAGCGTATCTCTACCAGGCCGCTAACCTCCAGTGCGATCATGGCCTCGCGCACCGTGGGACGGCTGACCTGAAAGCGTGCAGCGAGCTCCCGTTCCGAGGGCAGACGCTGCCCGGTGGCAATTTCTCCGCCGCGAATCTGTTCGGCGAGGTTATCGGCGATTTGCAGGTAGAGTCGGCGCATAGCGACCGGTTCAAGGTTCATGGGTGCCCACCTGGTGGATTTGCTCTAAAAACCGGCACTATCATAACTTGGTCTGGTGGTCAGGCCAATTTATATTTACAATCCCTTGCAGCCTTATGTGCCAGGTCATGGTGTGCCCTGGAAGCACAGTCCAGTCAGTCGGAGAAAATTGATGAAGATTATTGATGCCAAAGTCATAGTAACCTGCCCGGGGCGCAACTTTGTTACCTTAAAAATCACGACAGAGGAGGGAATCCACGGTATTGGTGATGCCACACTCAATGGTCGTGAACTTGCGGTAGTCAGTTATCTCGAAGATCACCTTGTGCCGTGCCTGATCGGGCGCGATGCACGTCAGATTGAAGATATCTGGCAGTTTTTCTACCGCGGCGCGTATTGGCGCAAGGGGCCTGTAGGCATGGCAGCTATTGCGGCTATCGACACGGCGCTATGGGATATCAAGGCCAAGGCGGCGAATATGCCACTCTATGATTTGCTCGGCGGCAAAAGTCGCGAGGGGGTTATGGTCTACGGTCATGCAAATGGTGAAGATATCGAAGAGACCTGTGATGAAGTGGCCAGGTATCTGGAGTTAGGCTACAAGGCAATTCGGGCTCAGTGCGGTGTGCCGGGCATGCCATCAACCTATGGCGTGGCACAGGACAAAATGTTTTACGAGCCTGCCGATGCGGATTTGCCATCGGAAAATATCTGGTCAACAGCAAAATACCTCAACCATATTCCGAAGCTGTTTGCGCGTCTGCGCGATCAGTTTGGTTTTGATGTGCACCTTCTGCACGATGTGCATCATCGACTGACACCGATTGAGGCGGGGCGTCTCGGCAAGGATCTCGAACCCTATCGTCTGTTCTGGCTCGAAGATGCGGTAACAGCAGAATTGCAGGAAGGGTTTCGCCTTGTGCGCCAGCACACCACGACACCGCTTGCACTTGGTGAAATTTTTACCACAATCTATGATTGTCACCAGTTGCTCAGTGAGCAGTTGATTGACTATATTCGCACAACGGTAGTCCATGCTGGCGGGATTACGCACCTCAAGCGCATTGCCTCGCTCGCCGAGCTTTACCATATTAAAACCGGCTGTCACGGAGCGACGGATTTGTCGCCGGTTTGTCTCGGTGCAGCCTTGCATTTTGATAGCTGGGTGCCCAACTTCGGTATTCAGGAGTATATGCGCCACACTGAGGCTACCGATGAGGTATTCCCGCACGCCTACACCTTTGCCGATGGTAACCTCTACCCGGGGGATACGCCGGGGCACGGGGTTGATATCAATGAAGAGCTTGCGAGTAAATACCCGTATCAACGTGCCTACCTACCGGTTAACCGTCTCGAAGACGGTACGATGTTCAATTGGTAAGGTTTAATGGGTGAGGTTTCTGGTAATGCTGATTGCACTGGGTGAAGTGATGCATGAACTGCTTGATATGGAAGAGCAGCGCGAGGCTGAGCACTTTGCCGGTGATACATTTAACACGGCTGTGGTATTGGCGCAGCTCGGTAATAATGTCGCCTATGTTACAGCGGTGGGTGAGGATGCACTGAGCGAAGCTTTCTTGCACAACTGTAAGCAGTGGAATGTAGACAGCCGATTTATACAGCGTAGTGCAGAATACCAAATGGGCGCTTACAGAATACATACAGAGACAAGCGGTGAACGTCATTTCAGCTATGATCGCGATCATTCTGCTGCGCGTTATCTATTCAGGGATGCAGAGCATTTGCGATTATTACTGGATGAAATGGGTCATCCCCGGGCTGTTTATTTATCCGGTATCACACTTGCGTTATGTAGTGAAGTTAGCCGTGAAGTGCTTTATAACTGGCTGGATAAATATCGGCTCGCTGGTGGCAAGGTTTATTTTGATGGAAATTATCGGCCTGCTTTGTGGGCTGATGTCAGATCAGCTCGCGAGGCTTGTGCCAAATTGCTGTCCCGTTGTGATGCCTATTTACCCGGTCTCGAAGATGAGCAACAGTTGTGGCAGGAAGAGAGCGAGCAGGTGCTTGTCAGATTGTCTTCCTGTGGTGTCCCCGAAGTTGTTATTAAAAATGGCTGTGAGCCGGTGATTGTGCTTGTTGACGGCAAACGAACTGATGTGGCGATAGCAACGGTTGATAGCGTGGTTGATTCAAGCGGTGCTGGCGATACGTTTAATGGTGCCTGGTTACACGCGAGATTGCGTGGCGTATCCGGAATACAGGCTATTCCGTTTGCTGCAAAATACGCTGCGGCTGTGATACAGCATCGTGGTGCGCTGTTGCCGCCATCGTTCTGGCAGCAATCGGATAATCAGGGCGAGGCAATTCTATGACTGAGTCGGTTTTGCAATTGCATCCCGCGGATAATGTGCTGATTAGCCTGGATGATACTAACGGTGTGCCGCGTGGACACAAACTCGCTGCTTGTGGAATTGCTGCAGGGGAGCGGGTGCGTAAATCCGGCTATGTGATTGGTGTGGCCAGTAGAGAGATTGTCAGCGGTGAGCATGTGCACAATCATAATCTTGTGCTGGATGACTCACTGAGCGATGTAAATGATTCGGGCAGTGCTGATGTTGTAGCTTGTAAAGAGGCTGTTCAACCAGGTCTGACTTCTTTTAAGGGTTATCAACGGACTTGTCACCCGGACGCCCCAGCGGGAACCAGAAACTATATTGCTATTGTGCCCACTGTAAACTGCTCCGTTGCACTGGCCCAGCAATTAGCGTTAGAGGCAAAAGCAACGCTGGTGGCCCGAAATGTGCAAGGTGTTGATGATGTGCTGGTTCTTGCGCATCAGGGAGGCTGCGGTATACCAGCAAAGCAGGGCGAGTCTCTCACCTTGTTGCAGCGCACCTTGCGTGGCTATTTATTAAATCCAAATGTTGCCGGTGCACTTGTTGTAGGGCTTGGCTGTGAGGTTAATCAACTCGAAATACTGGTGGATGAGCAGATGCGTGAGGCGTTGCCTGCGGAACGTTTACAAACACTGGTGATTCAGGAAGCTGCAGGCACTCGCGCCGCCTTACAGCAGGGTATAAAAAAACTCGAGTCACTGATTGATGTTGCCAGTGAAGATCAGCGTACAGATGTACCGCTGGAAAAGCTTGTGCTTGGATTACAGTGTGGTGGTAGTGACAGCTGGTCTGCCTTGACGGCAAACCCTTTGCTGGGTAGCGCTGTCGATTGCCTTGTGGCTGCTGGTGCAACGGCTATTCTTGCCGAGACTCCGGAAGTTTTTGGCGCCGAACGCTTGTTGTTACAGCGTAGCAAAAATTCTGCTGTAGCTATGGCGCTTGAGCAACGTATTGAATGGTGGCGGGATTATCTAGCGAAACACGATGCGGAGTTTAATAACAATCCGTCGCCGGGCAATCTTGCTGGTGGCATCAGTACGATTTATGAAAAATCTCTGGGGGCGATTGCCAAGGGCGGTACCTCCTCCTTGCAAGAAGTTGTCGAATATGGGCAGCGCCCCGAACAACGCGGTCTTGTGTTTATGGATTCTCCCGGTTACGACCCGTGTTCAGTAACCGGTGAAATTGCCGCCGGTGCTAACCTGATATGTTTTACCACAGGTCGTGGTTCTGTCTTTGCCGGTGTCGGCGCGCCGACCTTGAAGCTTGCGAGTAATACACAGCTCTTCTCACGGATGTCGGATGATATGGATATGGACTGTGGGCAGTTACTCCAGGAACGTTCAATAGATGCAATGACAAAAACACTGTGTGGTTTGATAGTTGCAACAGCGTCGGGGCAGCGTACCTGTAGTGAATCCTTGGGTTTTAGTAGTACGGAATTTGTGCCGTGGCAAACAGGTGCAGTAATTTAATATGAATATCCTGTGATTGGTTGGGAAGGGCAACCTCAGAGGAAATAATAGAAAGGTAGGTAACAATGAAAAAGTTCTTTAAGCGGTTGGGTCTGGTCTTTATTGTCGTATTGGTAGTATTAATTATTCTGGGACGTTTACATCACCGCGAGGCAGTCACTGGTGAAAGCCCTTATAAAATTTATGTGGCGATGGGTTTCCACAATAACTTTTATCACTCGTGGCGAGGTGATACGCCGGATGAAGCGGGGTTTGGTACGGATATTCGTTTTGCCCGCGGCATTCTCGATGCTCTGGATGAAGCAGAGGCACAGGGTTTGCAGGCGCGTGGCTATTGGGATACCGATGTGTATTATACGTTTCAGAAAATTATTCCGGAGCATGCCCCGGATATTATTGAGCGTATTCAGCGGCGTGTAGCGGCAGGTCACGATGAGGTGCTGTTAGCACCGTTTAATAACGGCATATTTAGTTCCATGACCGAAGAGGAAGTGCGCAAGGCTGTGCGCTGGAGTATTAGCAACCCCTGGGGCTCTGGTCACAAGGATCTGTTTGAAAAATATACGCCGCTGATGCGACCCAATGAAGCGATGTTTACACCCGGGGCGAATAAAATTCTCAAGGAAGAGGGTGTGGAAGGTATGCTGCTCGCTTATTCCGGTTACCCGTTCACAAGCTACAGCAACTTTATTGAACCATTGCCACCTGAACAGCGTTACAACCCGTTGTGGTTGCGCACCACGCCGGATGGTGAACGTATTATCTGGTTTCCCACTGTGAGTATCGGCGATGTGCTCAATCATCAGTCGCTGGAAAACTGGATGCTTGAGCTGCGTCAGTTGCAGGTCAGTGGTCAGGTGCAACAGGATATGATTATCCATATTAATTTTGATACGGATAGCGAGGCCTGGATTCCACCGAAGATGCCGTGGTTTTTAACATGGTTTCCCAATTCCGGTGGCGTACGTGAGTATATTCGTTATGTAAATAAATACGACTGGGCCGAGTTCACAACGCCGGGTGAATACCTCGCGTCACATCCACCGGTGGCCGAGGTTTATGCTACTCAGGATACAGCCGATGGTTCATTTGACGGGCATTATTCCTGGGCGGAAAAATATTCCAGTCATGAAACCTGGACAAAGGTAGAACAAGCGCGTCTGGCAAAGCAGCGCAGTATGGCACTGGCTTTGTATATGAATACTAGTTTGCCTGAACGGGACCAGCTTGATATTGAAACCCATGATCATCTGCTTGTGCAGAGTACAACGCATTTTGGTATGAGCACCCCGATGTTGAATGAAGAGCGTCAGGCGGCGGCAGATAAAATGGCAGACCGCAGTCTCGCGCGCGAGCAGAACTTGCAAAAACAATTGGCCGCCTCGTTAAAAACGCAATCAAATGAAGATGCGAGTGATATGGAAGCAAGTTACCGTTTTCTTGTCACAGCGCTGGAACACGGTGGTTATCACTGGTTGCGTGTGCCGGTTGTTTTGCCTGCGGGGAAATATCCGGCACAGTTGCTATTGGATAACGGTGAGTCTGTGTCGTATTCCTGGATTAATGTGCACAAAACGGAGGATGGTATTGTAAGTGGTGAAATTGCCTTTGAATGGCACGGTCACGACAGTGAGCAACTGACCCTGAACGTTAGTGATAATCCGGGTAGTATCAATGAGCAGGTACTGTCCGGTTTGCAAAATGCTTTTGTACAGCTTGATACAGATACGCAACACGGCATTGCTCAGTTAACAGTACCGGGGGCTGATGTGTCCAGACCGTTTCTTGCGCCGTTTATTCGTTATAACGAGTCGGTATCAGCGGCGGAAAGATTTGAGATAAGTGTTCCTGATAATGAAATTCACCGCGGCCTACAGCGTATACGTCTGACAAGTCAGATTACCGTGCAGGCAAAGGAAGGCGCGCGCACCGCGCCGCTGGTGATCGATCTGTCTCTGCCGCAACGCAGCCCGGGAGTCATCACCGATATTGTGATTGACTATCCCTATACAGAAAAAACCGAGTTGCTCGCTACAGCACAACAGCGCTTACGCCGATTGTTTGATTTTGGCTGGGTAGAAGTTGCACCGTTTCAGATTTATCCCGCAGTCAGTGGTGACCGTGAGAAACCGTTACGAATATGGAAGCATAATTATCTTGATACTACTTCGGTGTATGAGCTCAATTACGCGAGTATTAATCCGCAAAATGCAGAGCTTGATGCGTTTAACAACCATGTCACTGCCGGCTGGGTTGCGGTTAGTGATCGTGAGCAGGGCTTATTGATAGCGAGCGATGCAGATGTGCGTCATGTCTATGCATTTGCACCGATGCGGTTACGTGAGGAAAACGGCAAGCAGGTACTGTCGATTAATCCATTTGGTTCCTATCATGGACAACAGCTCGATTACTCCCATATGGGGGGGATTGATCTCGGTTATAAAATGAATCTGGTGGCTGGTTCCCATATTCGCCCTAATGGACCGAGCTATAACGGTCAGCGCGAAGCCTTCTCCCTGATGCTGGCACCTTACCACGGTGATAAACCGTCGGCTTTATTGCAGGCAGCGGCGCAGAATTTCTTTTACTCGCCAGCTATCACCTATCTTTCTACTCCGCCTGGCATTGAAGCGGTTGTGCCAGGGGACATCAGCACATTGAAGGCGCAGCAACGAATGCAGGAGATGGTTGATAATCACGTGGTCCTGCCTGTACCCAAGGCGTTTCTTGCCAGCCCGACCGTGGAAGCTGTAGATCTTGTCTGGGATCAAATGCCGGATCCGCGTGTCAACGCGATTGAGGTACAGTGGAAGAAAGCGGGTACAGAGAACTGGCAAAGTGAGTCAGTGACTAAAGGGCGCTTGCGGGTTGCAGAACTTATTGATGGCAGTGAGTACAGCTTTCGTATTCGCAGTGTTTCACCGGAAGCTGTCAGTGAATGGACAGAAACGCAGACAGTGGCTGCGGGTGCGGTAGAAGGCCTGGGCATTACGGCAGGGGTCAAGGGCTTAACCATTGGCCTGATGCTGGAAACTTTCTATTATGGACTGGTTCACGCATTCACAAGTCCGTAACAGCGAGTCTAAAAAGGTTGTGCCTGGTCAAATAGTTGAGCTGTGAATCATTGTGGTAACAGGTTAAGCTTGGTGGTGGTCATCACATAGGATTGAATTGTGGCTGACAATTCGCTTGCCAGACGTTACCACTGGGACTCGGAATCAATTTTTGATACCGCTACAGACTATTTCCAGCAACTGCTACTGGATATTTCGCTGGCGAGAAAGTCCATTATTCTCGAAGCTTATATCTTTGAAAAAGATCAGATCGGTAATCAGATGATTGCCGCACTTTCCCGTGCCGCGGATCGCGGAATCAAAATCAAGGTGCTAATTGATGGTGTGGGATCATTCCAGGATTGCCGGAATATCGCGGATGAGCTTGGGCGTCACGGTGCGGAGGTTAAAATATTTCACCCTTTGCCATGGCGTGTCGATCTATATCACCTGGCGATATCCAGTAAAAGCTGGTATGCAAAGTTACCGTATTTCTTTATGCGGCTAAATCGTCGCGATCATCGCAAGCTGTGTGTTATTGATAGTGATGTTGCCTGGATTGGCAGTTTCAATATTACTGATACTCATTTGCCTGTGGATCTTGGTGGTAAAAACCTCAGCGATATTGGAGTGCGTGTGGAAGGGCATCGTGTAGTGAATCTTGAAGATGATTTTCACCAGATATGGTTTGACAGGATTAACGAGGGGAAAATCAAGCGCTTTAAATATTATCTCAGCAACAGTAGTCGCGCGAAGCGCTTACTGAGAAATCGCTTCCTCATTGAAAAAATCAGACAGGCGCGACGGCGTATTTGTATCTTCAGTGCTTACTTTGCGCCATCCCGGGAGCTATTCGATGCCTTGCTCTACGCTCGGGGCAACAATGTCAAGGTCGAAGTGCTCGTGGCCGAAAAGTCTGATGTGGCTTTTTTTACGGCTGTAACAGCGACGTATTATCAGCGTTTGCTGGATAACGATATTGGTGTTTATGAATACACACCGGGCGTTTTGCATCGTAAAACCATCCTGATTGATAAAGTTTGTTATCTCGGTAGTTCAAATATGAATCACCGCAGCTATTTTCACGATCTTGAGCTGGATGTGCTGTTGACACATCCTGACAGTATTGCTTACTTTGATCACCGTTTTTCTGAGGATATTGCCGTAGCAAAGCAGATTACCCGGCAGAGCATTAAAGCAATACCCTGGTATAAAAAACTGCTCGGACAATGGTTACTGTTGTTCAAAAACTGGTTGTGAGTTATGAGTCAACAATCTCTTAAAGTGCTTTCCTATAATATCCACAAAGGCTTTAGTCACTTTAATACGCATTACTTGCTCGATAATATTCGCGATGTTGTGCGGGCAGTGGATGCAGATCTGGTATTTTTACAGGAAGTGATTGGTGAAAATGTAAAGCATAGGCGGCGCATTAATAATTGGGTGCCGGAAACCCAGTTTGAATTTCTCGCAGATAGTGTTTGGCCATTCCATGCCTATGGCAAAAATGCTATCTACAGCCACGGGCATCATGGCAATGCCGTATTGAGCAAAACGCCGTTTCAGGTGCTGGGCAATATTGAGTTGTCGCAGTTTTCTATTTCCCGGCGCGGCATGTTAATGGGTGAAACAAAGACAGGCATCTATGTGCTGTGTGTACACCTTGGCTTGTTTGCCTGGGAGCGACGCCGGCAATTACAGATTATCATCGATGAAATTGAATCCCGCATTGACCCTGGAGCACCATTGATCCTTGCCGGCGACTTTAATGACTGGCATATGCAAGTACACCGGATTTTGGATAAACGTCTTGGTTTGCAGGAGGCCTATTTGTCCCGGCACCAGCGTGTAGCAAGGACCTTTCCTGTGGGTTTGCCATTACTGAAAATGGATCGTATTTACTATCGCAATATGGATGCTGTTAACGCGCTATGCTTTAGCGGTACCCCATGGAGCCGTCTGTCGGATCACTGTGCACTGTATGCCGAGTTTTCTCTGAGTCTTTAACCTCAGATCTTTAGCCTTCGAATCTTTAAAACCCAAGTCTATAAAAGACGAACAATTAAAACCAGGGGTGAGTGTCATTCGTTGACCCATATCAAAAACAGCGCCGTCGGTTTTTATAAGCTATAAATATAAACAGTCCAACTAGCGGGAGGTGCGTACGATGACAGAAGCGGTAAAACCCTATAAGCGAATTCTGGTGGCGGTGGATTTTGAGCATGTGCCGGAGAAGGTGCTGGCGCGTGCGGTGCGGCTCGCACAGCAGGATGGTGCCGCGCTGAAGCTGATTCACTGTGTTCCGCAGCTTGAAGAAGTCTATCTCAATGCCTATGGGCTAGCCGGGGTACCTGCTGCGACGAGCTATTCCGATATCCATGAAAAAGCGGTTGCGAGATCTGATCAGCGCCTTGCAGAACTGGCGGCGGGAATGTCAGGTAGCGAAGTGGCAATAGCAATAGAAACACTGTCAGGCAATATTGTTGAAGCTATTTTGCAAAAAGCCGAAGAGGAAGCGATAGAGCTGATTGTGCTGGGTAGCCATGGCAAACACGGGATACAGCTATTGTTGGGGTCAACGGCAAGTGGTGTGTTGCATCGTGCTCCCTGTGACACGTTTATACTGAGAATTTGAGTTATTTGTATTTATTGGAGATTATTGATGACTGATTATCAGGTACTGGAAAAACGCTTGGCGGAGCGACAGCAGGAATTGGATGACCGTCTGATGCGACTAAAGAAAGATGTTTCCAAAACTCACCATAGTGACTGGTCAGAGCAGGCTCAGGAGCGTGAAAACGATGAGGTGCTGGATCAGCTGGGTGTGGAAGCGGAGCAGGAATTGCACGCCGTTAACCATGCACTGCACCGGATTGAAAATGGTAACTACGGTGTTTGTGAACGATGTTTAGGAGAAATACCGCTTGCACGGCTGGAGATTAAACCGGAAGTGGCCCTCTGTGTGAGTTGTGCCGACAGCGGATAAGGTGCTGCCAGCGAAATGAAGTGCCGACAGCGAAATAAGGTATAAATTACAGGCCTTGCTGCTTTCGGCAGCGCCAGGCCCACACAGCAAATGATGGTGGCGCAAGCAGCAGTGTGGGCAAGGTTGAAAACAACGGCTCCGGTGTGCCCCTGAGGCTGTGTACAAGGAAAGTCAGGCCTACGGCAATGCAGGAGGGAATAAGCGTTGCAAGCAGCAGAGCGGGTATATGAGGTTGATAACGCAAGGCAAGAACTTCACATAGCCGGACAATGAAACCGGCAACAAAAAAGGTATAGGACGCCTGTTTGAGGGCTGCAGGCAGTGCTGCCCATGGACCGTGAGCAAGATTGATACACCAGACGATAGTGCCGAGAAACAGAGCTGCCTTCCAGGCAGCGCTGTAATCAATGTATTGAGCTCCCCACTGAATGAGTTGTTTCAAGGGTGTCGTTTGACCTTGTTGCATCGAACAATTTTACACTGTCACTTCTTCTGCGGGGAGCCTATTATAAAGATTTGGTAAAGGGATAATGTCAGTATTATCAATGTCTGTAGCCTGAAATGCTGCTGTAAATTCTTAATGAAACCTTTATATGACAGTGGTAGATTGCGCCTTGTTTAACACATGTGAAGAGACGTACTTATGGCCTCGAAAACGATTGCAGTAATAGAGGATGAAGATGATATCAGGGAGATCGTCGCTTACAATTTGAAAAGGGATGGCTTCGATGTGTTGCAGGTTGCTACTGGCGAAGACGGCCTCAAGGTGGTCATCGAGAAAAAACCGGCACTGGTGCTACTTGATCTGATGTTGCCGGGTATTGATGGTCTTGAAGTTTGTCAGCGCATTAAAAATCATAATGAAATTTCTGAAATCCCGGTTATTTTGCTCACGGCTAAGGGCGAGGAAAGTGATGTCGTGCTCGGTCTCGGTATGGGCGCTGATGATTACATCACCAAACCTTTTAGCCCGAGGGAACTCGTTGCCCGTATCCGGGCAGTGCTGAGGCGGGCTGATAATGGCAGCAAGGCGCAGCAAAGTGGTGCGATTACTGTTGGTGAGCTTGTTATCGACAGTAGCAAGTACAAGGTGACTCTGGCGGGTGAGCCTCTTGCACTGACGGCAACTGAATTCAAGGTATTGTATTTTCTTGCTTCGCGTCCGGGGCGTGTATTTACCCGCGAACAGATTATTAACAATGTGCTAGGTGAAAATGTGGTGATTGTGGATCGCAATATGGATGTTCACATTCGCGCCATTCGCAAAAAGCTTGGCGACTATAAAGACATTATTGAAACTGTGCGCGGTATCGGCTACCGCTTTAAAGAGTGAGCCTGTTACGTAATATCTCACTGCTGTGGCGGTTGTATGCGGGGTTTGTTGTAGTAACTCTGCTATTTGCGCTTGTGCTCAGTATTCAGATAGGTAACCAGATTGAAAAAAACAACCTGTCTGATATTGAGGAGTCCCTGCGGGTGCGCGGCGAGCTTATGGCGAAGCACTATGAGGATGGCTTCTACGGCTTGCCCCACGCTGAACTGCAAAGAAATATTGTCCAACTTGGTGAAAAAACCGGTACCCGTATCACCTTGATCGAAGGAGATGGCACTGTGATTGCCGACTCCCATAAAAATCCGGCCGTGATGGACAATCATATTGACCGCCCGGAAATACAGCAGTCAATTACCGACTCAGCCGGTCGTGCAGCGCGCTTTAGCGATACCATAGAAGAAAACATGCTGTATTTTGCGCGCCATCTCAGTGGTTCTGCCGATACGGGTGGAGCGGGCTTTGTCCGGGTTTCCGTACCTACAGACGATATTGACAACAAGGTGGCGGTGTTTCAGCAGCAGGTGTATATCGGGGTCAGTATTTCCCTGTTAATCAGCTTGCTGCTTGGCTTTTATATTTCCAAACGCTTTTCCAGTCCGATAGAAGAAATGACCGTGCGAGCCGATGCCATTGCGAAAGGGGACTACAGCCAACGTATTAAAACTGAATACCGGGGTGAGATCGGTAAACTCGCGCGGGCTTTTGACCATATGGCCGGCAGTGCTGAAAAGCGTTTTCAGCAGTTGATTTCCGACCGCAACAAACTCGCAACTATACTCTCCGGTATGGTAGAGGGTGTGATCGCCATTGATCACGATGACAACATTATCCATATGAATGAGGCGGCGGCCCGTATGCTTGCGGTGTCCTCAACTTTGAGTATTGGCAAGTCTTTCTGGCAGGTGGTTACCAATCCCGAAATTCACTCTGTGCTCGATGGTATTGCGAGTGACAAGGGTGGGGTAAAACACAAACAAATCAATATTCCGGGGCGAATCAATGATGCTGTGGTGGATGTTTATGCAGCGTCCATTGATGTGGCGCGCCAGGACAAGGGAGCAGTATTGGTACTGCACGATGTCTCGGAGCTCTATCGCCTTGAACGTGTGCGCCGGGATTTTGTGGTGAATGCATCCCATGAGTTAAAAACACCGATTACTGCCATTCGTGGTGTGATCGAGACGATCATTGATGACGAGGAGATGGAGGCTGAAGTGCAGCGTGAGTTTCTATCGCGTATCCAGTCCCAGACGGAGCGTCTGTCGAGTATTGTGACTGATCTGATGGCGCTGTCACGGCTGGAATCCGGGGAGCGTGAGAACCAGCAGCGCCTGACGCTGAACGCGATTATCGCCCAGTCGGTCAAGGCCTTTCAGGCGGTTGCTGTGGATCAGAAAATCGACTTGCGGGCAGATATTCCCGAACAGCATGTGAGAATCCTCGGTGACCCGCAGTCGATAGGACAACTTTTCGACAATCTGATTGATAACGCAATCAAATACAACCAGCCCGGTGGTTGTGTCTGTGTGAAGCTCACATGTGATGATACCCAGACTGAAATCAGCATAGAAGATAATGGCAAGGGGATCAGGGAGCAGGATATCACGCGTATTTTTGAACGTTTCTACCGGGTTGATAAGGGGCGTTCGCGAGAGCTTGGTGGAACCGGGCTCGGGCTTGCCATCGTCAAGCATATTGTTGAGTCGCATGAGGGTACTATCGCGGTGCAAAGTGAATATGGTTCAGGTACGACATTTACGATTGTGTTACCGCTGGCCTGACTGGGAAATTTGGCGGATTACTGCGGTGTATTCCGCTTTGCATTTGAGCGGGTGATTACCTAAACTGCCGGATGATTTAAATGACAAACACTCCATTTATAACCAAAGCTGATACCGAAATGAATGCCAGGATTCTTGTGGTTGACGACGAAGAGGATATCCAGGATGTCGTGGTGATGGCCCTGCAGGCTGCGGGCTTTGGCACCGTGACTGCGGCAGATGGTCAGGAGGGCTTTGTGGCTGCTGTGGATCAGCGTCCCGATCTTGCCATTGTTGATTGGATGATGCCGAATGTTAATGGTCTGGAGTTGTTGCGCCGCCTGCGCCGTGACGAACGCACGGTGGAACTGCCAGTTATCATGCTCACTGCCAAAACCGAAATTAATCACCGTACCCAGGGCCTGGATGAAGGGGCAGATGATTATCTCGGTAAACCGTTTTCACCGAAGGAGCTGGTATCCCGCGTCAAGGCAGTTCTGCGCCGTTCAACGGGGCAGGAAAGTGCTTCGGGATTGTCGGCGCGAAACTTGCTTCTGGATGTGGAGAGTCATCGGGTATTTATTAATGGCCAGCAGATTTCCATCGGGCCGACGGAGTTTAAATTGTTGCATTTCTTTTTGTCCCACCGCGATCGTGTCTACAGCCGCCAGCAGCTGCTTGACCAGGTCTGGGGTACCAATGTTTATATCGATGAGCGTACCGTAGATGTGCATATTCGCCGTTTGCGTAAGGCCATTGCCGTAGACGATCACGATAAATGTGTGCAAACCGTCAGGGGCTCCGGTTACCGCTTTTCTGAAACAATTCACTAGATGGTCAAAGCGTGCGCCACGGGTTTAGAGACGAAATTAACCGCATTGCCATACTGTCAATCCTGGCAGTAATTAGCGGTTTCCTGACGGGCTATTACTATTTCAGTTTTATAATCGCTGGATTGTTGTACACCGGTTGGTTGCTGTTTCAGACGCGACGTTTTTATATCTGGCTGGAAAAAGATGACGATACCTACCCGCCGGACAGTGGTGGTATCTGGGGCGACATCTTTGATGAAATCTACCGTAATCGGCAACGCAATCTCGCAACACGGCATATTCTTGAGGCGCGCCTTGATCAGATTCAGGGCTTTACCAGTGCTCTGAAGGACGGTGTGGTATTGATTGATAGCGAAGGCAATATTACCTGGTGGAATGAGCCGGCGCAGGAATTGCTTGGTTTGAAACCTGACTTTGATACTGGTAAGCCGATACTTAATATCATTCGCCACCCGAAGTTTGTGAAGTACTTTCGTAAGCACAAGGAAAACGAAACCCTTGTACTCACATCACCGCAAAACCCGGCAAAGTTACTGCAATATCAGATAGCTGTTTTTGGCCGCGATGAAAGGCTGTTAATGGTTCAGGATGTGACGCGTATGCGCCGTCTGGAGGAAATGCGCACAGATTTTGTCGCCAATGTGTCTCATGAATTGCGTACGCCGCTAACCATTATTATTGGCTTCCTTGAGCCGATGATGGAAGATGCCAGTAGTGTGAATCAGAAATGGCAAAAGCCGCTACAGAAGATTTTTGGGCAGGTTAATCGCATGGCGGCAATTGTTACCGACCTGACAATTTTATCACGCCTCGACAATCAGGATTATGACGAGGAGTTTACTGATATTAATGTGGGTCAATTGCTTGAGAAGATCCGTGAAGATGCGTTGTTATTGCTCAGTGATGATGAACAACAAAAAACGGAGATTAATATCGAAGCCGAGGCCGAACAGAGTCTCTATGCATCCTATAATGATCTGTACTGTATCTTTTCAAACTTGGTGTTTAATGCGGTGAAATATACGAATAACGATAATACGGCTATCGAAATGAGATACTGGATTGATAGTGAAGGGGTGCATGTCAGTATTGCCGATAATGGCATTGGTATTGACCCGGTTCACTTGCCACGCCTGACGGAACGTTTTTACCGCGTTGATTCGAGTCGTTCGCGCTCCACCGGGGGAACTGGACTTGGGCTTGCGATTGTTAAACACGGATTGCAGCGCTACGACGGTGATTTAACAATAGCAAGTGAACTGGGCAAAGGCAGTACGTTTACCTGTCACTTTGACAAGCAGACGATGGTTGCAAAAAGCGAAACAGCAGATGCTGAATAATTGGAAGGGCAGCAGCGTTAGCTTCTGGCTTTCTCTTTTACTTCCTTATAGCTGATATGACGCACGTCTTTACCTTTCACAAGGTAAATGACCTGTTCGGCAATATTGCGACCATGATCACCGATACGCTCCAGAGCACGTAATGCCCAGATGATATTCATCATGCGGGTGATGCTGTGCGGATCTTCAAACATGTAGGTAATCATCTCGCGAATTGCCGTAGCGTAGTCCTGGTCGACGGACTTGTCCTGTTTTACCACCTTGATGGCCTGTTCCACATCAAAACGGGCAAATGCATCGAGCGCATCGTGCAACATTTTATGGACACAGTTGCCAATGTGACGAATCTCGATATAACCGCGCGGCGATTCACCTTCCTCGGACAGTTCAATGGCGTAGCGCGCAATCTTTGCTGCTTCATCGCCAATGCGTTCGAGATCAAGAATTGTTTTGGATACTGCAAGTACCAGGCGCAGATCGCTTGCAGCCGGTTGGCGGCGTGCGAGAATCTGGGTGCATTCCTCATCAATAGACTTTTCCTTGATGTCGACCTTGTCTTCGGTCTTTAACACCTTGCTAGCCTTTTCACTGTCGGCGTCCATTAACGCGGCGATTGCATCGACAACCTGGTTTTCAACAATACCGCCCATTTCAAGCAGATCGGATCGAATTTCCTCAAGATCCTGGTTGAAGCGCTGTGAGATATGCTGATCGAGATTCATGTTATCCATAGTCGTATCTCCGACAGTTCAGAATTAGCCAAAGCGACCGGTGATATAAGCTTCAGTCAATCGGTGCGAGGGGTTAGTAAAAACTGTTTCAGTATCGTTAACTTCGACGAGGTAGCCCAGATGGAAATAGGCGGTGCGATCGGAAACCCGCGCAGCCTGCTGCATGGAGTGGGTAACAATCGCAATCGTAAAGTTTTCGCTAAGCTCGGCAATCAGTTCTTCAATTTTGGCCGTGGCAATCGGGTCGAGGGCAGAGCAGGGCTCGTCCATCAGAATCACTTCGGGACTTACCGCAATCGCGCGCGCAATACACAGGCGCTGTTGCTGGCCACCGGAAAGGCCGGTACCTGGTTCTTGCAAGCGATCTTTCACTTCATCCCACAGGCCGGCTTTTTGCAGACTGGTTTCGACAATTTCATCAAGCTCGGTGCGACCGGAAGCAAGGCCGTGGATTTTCGGGCCATAGGCAACGTTTTCGTATATGGATTTCGGAAACGGGTTGGGTTTCTGGAATACCATGCCGACACGAGCGCGCAGTGATACCACGTCTAGCTTGGCATCAAAAATACTGTTTTCATCAAGTTCAATCTGACCGCCCACACGACAATCGACAATCGTGTCGTTCATGCGGTTCAGGCAGCGTAGGAAGGTGGACTTGCCGCATCCAGATGGTCCGATCATTGCGATCACTTCGTTTCTCGCAATATCCAGATTGACCTTGAAGATTGCCTGCTTTTCGCCGTAGAAGACATCGACATTACGCATGGTCATTTTAGGGTCGCTGACCAGTGGCTGGCCAACAGCCGTTTCCGGGATGTCGGAAGTAGATACATCCATTGAGGAATTTTCCTGAACAGTTGAGGGTTCATCGCCAAAAGCAAGGCCTGTGCTTGCATCGGCAGTATCAGTGAGTGACATTCTAGCATTCTCCCGTTAGGTAAGTCTCAGGTTAATTCTGTTTTGGTAGCTGTGCCTACCAGCGTTTTTCCAGTCGCTTGCGCATATAGATTGCAAACGCGTTCATGGCAATCAAAAAGGCCAGCAAGACCATAATGGCTGCAGAGGTTTTCTCTGTGAAAGCCCGCTCTGGCGAATCAGACCAGAGGAAAATCTGTACCGGCAGCACGGTGGCCGGGTCTGTGACACTGCCAGGAATATCCACAATAAAGGCAATCATGCCAATCATCAGTAGCGGGGCAGTTTCCCCAAGGGCCTGGGCCATGCCGATAATAGTTCCCGTGAGCATACCGGGCAAAGACAGAGGCAATACGTGGTGGGTTACCATTTGCATGCGTGAGGCGCCGATACCGAGAGCTGCCTCGCGAATCGAGGGGGGTACTGACTTGATCGCAGCACGGCTTGAAATAATGATGGTAGGCAGAGTCATCAAGGTCAGTACAAAACCACCGACGAGGGGGGTGGAGCGTGGTACACCAAAGAAACTGATAAAGATGGCGAGACCGAGCAGACCAAAGATAATAGAGGGCACGGCGGCAAGGTTATTGATATTCACCTCAATAAGATCGGTCCATTTGTTCTTCGGTGCAAATTCCTCAAGGTAGACTGCCGCGGCAACCGCAATCGGGAATGACAGACAAAGGGTGACAATCAATGTATAGAATGAACCCATCAGTGCGGCAAAGATGCCGGCCTGTTCCGGTTCACGGGAGTCTCCAGCCTGGAAAAATACCGTGTTGAAGTGAGAGATCAGACGGCCTTCCTCGCGTAGTGTGGCAAGCCATTCCACTTGCTCCGCATGAATACGCTCAAACTCACTTTCCTTACCGACAAAGTGTTTCAGGTAGGTATCAATATCATCGTCGGTAATGAGCTGTACTTCTGTGGTCTGATTGAGCAGGGAAGGGTCTTCCAGCAGCATTTTCTGCAATGTGAGGTAACTGCCGTTACTTACCAGCTTATACAGTTTACGTTTCTCGGTGCGCCCGGAGACATTCGGGAATAACTCACGTAGCGAGGCTTTAATAACGCCGTCGTAGTTGGCAGAGTAAATTTGTTTTGTGTCATTGATATCAGTGATGCCGAGCTTATCGGCGTCAAACATAATCGGTATTTCTATGGAGTGGTGTTTGAATGCGGAATGACCTTTACCGATGATGTCGAAAAACAGGGCAAGTACACAAAGCAAGCCAAAGCAGATAGAAATAATGCCAAACCATTGGAACATTTTTTCCGAGCGATAACGCTTCCCGAGCCCGGCATTAACTTTTTCGATTGTTGATTTGACTTCAGACATAAAACTTTCCTGAAAAAATTTGGGGGATGAATGGGCTGGCGGTTAAAAGCCTATTCATACTGCTCCCGATACTTGTTAACAATATGTAAAGCGATGACATTTAATGTCAACGTAATAGCAAACAGTACGAGCCCCAACGCAAATGCTGCAAGGGTTTTCGGACTGTCAAATTCCTGGTCACCGGTGAGCAGGGTAACAATTTGTACCGTTACCGTAGTGACTGCGTCCAGCGGGTTTGCAGTGAGGTTTGCAGCGAGACCTGCGGCCATCACCACGATCATGGTTTCACCAATGGCGCGTGAAATCGCCAGCATTACGCCGCCAACAATACCGGGCAGGGCAGCGGGGAACACAACCTTACGAATGGTTTCGGAGCGTGTGGCGCCGAGGCCATAGGAACCGTCACGCATCGCTTGCGGCACAGCGTGAATAACATCATCTGACAGTGAAGAGACAAACGGAATGATCATGACACCCATAACAAGGCCTGCGGCCAATGCACTTTCAGATGAAACGGACAGTCCTATGGACTCGCCCATATTGCGGATAGACGGTGCGACGGTCAGGGCAGCAAAAAAGCCATAGACCACAGTGGGGACACCGGCGAGCACTTCGAGTACCGGTTTTACCATGTCGCGTACTTTATGGCTGGCGTATTCCGATAAATAAATAGCAGACATCAGGCCGACAGGTACGGCGACAAACATCGCAATGGCTGAGATCAGCAGAGTGCCGGTAAACAGGGGAATGGCGCCAAAGCCGCCGCTTGAACCCACCTGGTCAGCGCGGATTGCAATTTGCGGACTCCAGTGTGTGCCGAACAAGAACTCGATGGGGGAGACAGACTGGAAGAAGCGCAGCGATTCAAACAGCACCGACAGTACGATGCCAATAGTGGTCAGGATCGCAATACAGGAACTGAGAATCAGGAAAACCTTGATAATCGATTCAACCTTGTTGCGTGCCTGAAAAGTTTCCTTAACCAGTGACAGCGCAATGGCGGAGCCGATAATGCCCGCAAGAATAGACACAATAGCCAGGGCGGTTTTGCTGCTATCAAGGAGTGAATTCATATGTTCTGCCGCTTTGATCATGGCGGGGTCTACAGAGGGGTCGGCACTGCCATTCATAGCAATACCCTGAATCTGGTTATAAATCAGGCTGCGTTCCTGATCGCTGAGCGCTTGCAGATGCTCTGGCATGGATGCCCAGACAAGATTGTAAATAACGCTATCATCAAAAATAAGCCACAGGGCTAAAATGCCCAGAGCGGGGATGGCCCACAGCAGTGAGCTGAAAGAGCCATAGTAATTGGGAAGAGAATGCAGGTGGCGTTTCCCACCTAATGGTGCTGCAACGGACAGGGAGCGCTGTCGCCCGAGCATAAAGGTGGCAAATGCACCAATAAGGATAATAACGATCAGACTTGAAGTACTCATTACAGCGTATTCCCGAAAGTGTGTAGAGCTAAAAAAGGTGCTTATTTAAAGAGAAAACCAGCGAAGTGTAAATACCTTCGCTGGTTCTCTTTACATCGAATATGTCTGAAAAGCTATTACAGGGCTTTCAGATTTTTCACGTCATCCTTGATTTTGGCAAGCTCGTCGTCAGACAGCGGGATCATGCCTTTCTCAGGCAGGTAGCCGTCTTCGCCCATAGCTTTGTCGCTGGTGAACTCAGCGAGGTACTCTTCCATGCCCGGAACTTTACCAACGTGAGCTTTTTTCACGTAGAAGTAAAGCGGACGGGATACAGGGTAGTCAAAGCTTGCGATAGTTTCGAAAGTGGGGGCGAAACCGCCAACCATGGAGCCTTGAACAGTGTCGCTATTTTGATCAAGGAAGCTGAAGCCGAATACGCCGAGAGCGTTAGGGTTGGATTGCAGCTTTTGCACGATCAGGTTGTCGTTCTCACCTGCTTCAACGTAGTGACCGTCTTCACGAACAGTGCGGCACAGTTTCTTGTATTTTTTCTTGTCTTGCTTCTTGATGGCTTTGATCCACTTGTAGGTTTTGCAACCACCTTCGATAGCAAGCTCGTTGAATGCGTCACGAGTACCGGAAGTCGGCGGAGGGCCGAGAACTTCTATTTTGGTTTTTGGCAGAGAAGCGTTTACTTCGTTCCAGGTTTTGTAAGGGTTTTCAACAAAAGTTTCGCTGCCGTCAGGGTTCGGTACTTGAGCTGCAAGCGCCAGGTAGATGTCTTGCAGAGACAGAGACATTTGGTCGGCTTCTTTAGAGTTAGCCAGAGCGATACCGTCGTAACCGATCAGAACTTCAACGATTTCGTTGACGCCGTTGCTCGCACACAGGTCAACTTCTTTCTGCTTGATTTTGCGAGAAGCGTTAGTGATGTCCGGCGTGTCGATGCCAACGCCAGCACAGAAAAGTTTCAGACCACCACCGGAACCGGTAGACTCGATTTTCGGTGTTTTAAACTCAGTGCTTTTACCAAAGCGCTCAGCTACAACAGTGGCGAAAGGGTAAACCGTGGAAGAGCCCACGATGCTGATATAGTCACGGTTTGAAGCAGTGCTCAGGACAGAGTATGTCATGGCCAGTGCAGTTACTGCTACGGTTAAGAGTTGCTTTTTCACAGGAGCCTCCCGGGTCGTTTAACATAAAATAGCTTGGTTAAACATCAGGTTCGTCGCGGTTGCGGGCGGCCCTGATGCGGTGTCAAATCTGGCCCGAAAAAGGTCTGCTTTTGACACGTGGACGCAGTGTAGAAACGGAATATGACAGAAATATGACAATTATCGGAGCGGTGAGCGTCTTTATCAAAAATTTATAAATTGCTCCGGGTTTCTTAACCTGAAAGCAACGATCAGGCTAGCCTCGCTGAGCTGGAAATCGGGGCAAGGAGTAGCAAATTTGCATTGTATTTGCAATGCAAATGGTCAAGTTAAGGCAATATAGGCTAAATATCGCATTGTAAATGCGTCTCAAGCACTTAAAGTGTGCCCAGCTTTAATGGAGACAGAAAAATGGCTGCGCCAAGCGTTACCAATTACGACGAGTATATTCACGTACCAAATAATACCAATCTGGATCATATTCCCGGTGATTATGGCTTGCCCTTTCTCGGCCACACAATTCGCTATCTGAAAGACCCGCTGCCCTGGGCTCAGGAGCGCTACAAGCAGTACGGTGAGTTATCCAAGGTTAGCACTACCGGCACTCGCGGCGTGTTGTGTCTCGGGCCGGATCTTGCCCAGCAAATCATGCTTGACCCCGGTCGGGATTTCTCCTCCAAAATGGGCTTCCACGACCGCGTAGCCACATTTTTCTCCGGCAGCCTGATTATGGAAGACTTTGAGCACCATCGCCATCAGCGCCGCATTATGCAAACGGCGTTCAAAAATGACTCGCTCAAGCACTATACCCAGGAAATCAACCGCATTTATGATCGCGCACTCGGTGAGTGGCAACGTGAGAGCGACCAGACTATCCCATTCTTTGTTTATATCAAGGATCTGTTACTGGAAGTGGCTGCCGAGATATTTATTGGCGAAACCGAGAGGGGCGAGCGCGTACGCAAGCTTAATCAGGCGTTTGTCGACTGTGTTAATGGCATCATGTATATCGTTCCACTCAATCTGCCTGGTTTTGCAATGCATAAGGGTATTAAGGGTAAGGAGTACTTGCAGAATTTCATTGGTGGCCTTGTGCCGCAAAAGCGTGCGGGTGATGGCCTGGATATGCTCAGTCACTTCTGCCGTGAAAAAGATGAAGATGGCAACTTCTTTGATGACGAGGAAATTACCAACCAGACTATCTTCCTGCTATTTGCCGCTCACGACACGACCACAGCGGCGATTACTCACACAATCTACTATCTGGCCCGCCACCCGGAAGTGAAGCAAAAGCTCTACGAAGAGTGCAAGGCACTCGGCAAGGATGAACTCGGTTATGACGATCTGGACGCTGTCCCTTATATGCAGCAAGTGTTTAATGAAGTTCAGCGCATCCGTCCTTCAGTACCTTCTGTACCGCGTCGCACCATTCGCGATGTAGAAATGGCGGGTTACAAGGTGCCGGCTCATACAATGATCTACACCTTGCCGCGTTTTACCCACTGGATGGAAGAGTACTGGGACGAGCCGTTCAAGTTTGATCCCGATCGTTTCTCACCGGAGCGCAACGAACACAAGAAACATCCGTTCCAGTTTCATCCGTTTGGTGGTGGTGCGCATAAATGTATCGGTATGCATTTCTCGCAGATGGAGTACAAGTGTTTTATCTACAAGTTTATGTTGCAGTTCGACTTTGAGGCACGCCACGAATCAGATCCGTTTATGCAGACATTCCCGCTGCCAAAGCCGACGGATGATATGCCAATACAACTGATTCGACGTTAAACGCTCACGGAAAAGACACGAAAAACTGTACCGCTGTTACCTTAATTGAGGTCAGCAGAATAAGATTTTTGCATAGGTACATGTCCTTGCATTCTATGAGAACCGGGTTGATATAAATCAACCCGGTTTTTTTTGTGCATTTCGTATGATTTACCCCTGTTGTAGAGCAATAGTTATAAAACAATAACAGAGGGTCGATATGAAACGTGATTTATCTTTACTGCCTCCTTTTCCCAACGGCTGGTTTCGGGTTTGCGAAAGCGAAGATCTGCAAGTTGGTGAAGTAAAACCGGTACATTTTTTTGGTGAGGATTTTGTGGTGTTTCGCACCGAGTCCGGACAGGCCCAGGTGCTTGATGCCTATTGCCCGCATCTCGGTGCTCATTTGGGGCATGGTGGTGAAATAGTGGGTGATACGATTCGCTGCCCGTTTCATCACTGGTCGTTTGATGGTAATGGCCGCTGCACAAGTGTGCCCTATGCAAAGCGAATCCCCAAGCGTGCTTGTATTCGTCATTATCCGGTATGTGAAGTCAATGATATTGTGTTTGTCTGGTGGCACGATGAGGGCATAGAGCCAACCCATGAGATCCCTGTACTTGAAGAGTGGGGTCACCCGGACTGGACCACGCCGGTAAAAAAACAATTTACCCTCAAGGCTCACCCGCAGGATATGGCAGAGAACCTTGCCGATGTCGCCCATTTTAAATACGTGCATGGTAACGACACGGTACCGCCGGCCACAGCCAGTGTTGATGATCATGTGTTCAAGGTAAAACTTGATCTGACCTACACCACACCACGGGGTGATGTACCCGGTTATGTGGATGTGAATGCCTTTGGCTTGGGCTTTGGGCGCACGCGTTTTTCCGGCATTGTCGATACATTTGTGGTTATTACCGGTACGGTGGTCGATGAGAATTTACAAGAAATAGTGATTCGCTTCTCCGTGAAAAAAATGGGTGACGAAGGTGCGGAGAAAGCGGTTGAAAAAGCTTTTACTGATGAGGTGACACGGCAGTTTATAGAAGATCGTCCGATCTGGGAAAACAAAACTTATTGGGAAAGACCGGTGTTGTGTGATGGTGATGGTCCGATCAATTTGTTGCGCAAATACTGCCGGCAATTCTATCCGTCACAGCAACAAGTTATCAGTCAGGCGGGGTAATAGTATGTCTTATGTAAATGTTGATACGATTGAGGAGCTGTTAAGTCTTGGGCCCATGCCTGCGGTAAAAGATCCATATCCAATCTATAAGAAGCTGCGCGATGAAAGCCCGGTGTTTGAAACCAAATCCTCTGATGAGACATCTATCTCGGGTAACCCGCGCTCTGTGCTAATCACACGCTATGACGATGTGAAGCAGGTGTTAAAGGATGATGAGACGTTCTCCAGCGCCATCGTACAGCGCACTATGGGGGTAGTGATGGGGCCAACAATTGTCGGTATGGATGGCAAGGAGCACCTGAAACACCGTACCCTCGTAACACCATCGCTGACCACCCGCGCATTGAAGCGCGATAGTGACTTTCCCACACTCGTGAGAAAAATTGCCGATGACTACATCGATAAATTTGCAAATAAAGGTGCTGTGGATTTGCACGCAGCCTTTTGTTTTGATTTTCCACTCACGGTGTTTACCTCGCTGCTCGGTTTGCCTGCGGGTGATGTGGAAAAAGTGCATAAGTGGGGGCAGGCGTTGTGCCTTGTGGCATTTGATCCCGCAGCGGGACTCGAAGCTTCCGAGAATCTCTACAACTATATGATTTCAATTGTGCAGGCAAAACGAAAAGAGCCTCAGGACGATATGATCAGTATGCTGGTTCAGGCGGAGGTGGATGGTGAGAAGCTTAGCGACCTCGAAGTGATTTCGTTCCTGCGTTTGCTGACATTAGCCGGTGCGGAAACCACCAATCATTTGATTGGCACATCTTTTGTGGCAATGACACGTAACCCGGAGCTGTTTGAGCAGGTCAAAGCTGATCGCAGTCTGGTGCCAACCATGCTTGAAGAGGCGATGCGTTGGGAATCACCGGTGTCCACTGTTATGCGTGAAGCGGTTTGTGATACAGAGATAGGCGGTATTCCTGTGGAAAAGGATACGGCGATTATCTGCCATATCGGGTCAGCCAATCGTGATGAACGCCAGTTTAACGATCCGGATACATTTAATATGAATCGCGATGAGGGCGATGCAATACCTTTTGGTTATGGTCGCCACTACTGTGCCGGCTCCCATCTGGCCAAGCTCGAAGGAGAGATTGGCATGAATGCCTTACTTGATCGTCTCGATAATGTGCGCGCCCAGCCCGGCGAAGATTACAGCGTGGTCGGTTTCTCATTCCGTGGGCCGGATCGTGTGCCGATTACCTTTGATACGGTATAAAGTTTATCTCTCCGGGGAGAGATAGCTTATATTTCATGCGGTAGCTTGGGCCACAACGTTTTATGTTTTGGCTGTGCTTCTTCCTGCGGCCTTCCATTGGTGTAGTAATACAGGGCAATCGATTTACGCATTTTACCTTCCGGGCAGGTTAGTGGATGGGGGTGGCCGTGCCAGGTATCGCTGCTAGTGCTAAAGATGACGCAGCGTTTGGCAATTGGCAGGATGCTTTCCTGGCAAGCAGTGAGTTCGCGATCCCAGATTTCCAGATGGCCGCCGTAGTCATCCTGCCAGTCTTTATTCAGATAAATCAATAAATTAACGCGTCGATCCAGTTGATAGATGCGATGGACATTAAAGTCGGCATGTACGCGCAGTAAACCGCCAGGCAGGGTTTGGTGGGTGCCGGCACCAAGCAGGCGTGGGTCAGGTAGAAGATTCTGAATGCCGGTAAGGCGTTCAAGAAAAAGAATAAAACTTTGCGATTGCAGTTCCCATAAAAAGTGGCGAACAAACGGGTGAAATTCCTGTTCGTTGCGTATACCGATTTTATTTTTTTGTGCAGGAATCTGTTTGGTTTCTTCGTCGACATAGGCGGAGTTGTCGCGTTCCTGCAGGTTTGGATCAGGTTCCGGAAAACCTGCAAGCAGTGCGTCGCATATGGCATCACTGATAAAGTTATCAAATGCAATATGTGGAAACGGCGGCTTGTTGCGGTAGTGTGGCGCCTGTTGCTCGGCGAGCTGCATCAGTTTGTGGTAATCAAACAGGTATTCACCGCGTTTGCTATTTAACAGTGCTTCGGTTGTTTCGCTGTTGGTGCAATCGGTATCCATACACTCGGTTTGTTCAGGATTGCTTGTCATGGTTGTCCTTCTGGAGTTGTTCCGGTGTTTGTTTCCACACTGTCATGTGGGGTTGGCTGTCGCGTCCGGCAGGGCGACCGTTGCTGTAATAAAACGCGGAAATGGATTTGCGTGACTGGTGCGGTGGACACTGCAGGGGTTCCGGGTGGCCGTGCCAGGTATAACTGCCGGTGGAAAAGATTACTGCGCGCCCGGCAATCGGGGCGACTTTTTTTACACAGTGTTGCATGTCCTCACTCCACAGTTCGAGGTGTCCGCCGTAGTCGTCCTGCCAGTCTTTGTTGAGATAGATAATGATATTGAGGCGGCGGTCGAGGTCGGTTTCCGGTTGGCGATTATAATCAGCGTGCACCATTAGAAAACCACCGGGCCGTGTGTTGTGAATACCGCCGCCGGCACGGTAGGGATCGGGAATAATGGCGTCGATACCACTGAGTGTTTGCAGAAATTGCACAAAGTCCGCGCTGTTAAGTTCCCAGTATAAGCGCCGCACATTGATGCCAAAGCGAATTTCCATGGATAGCCAGTCCTTGCGAAACTGTGCGTTATAATTTTTTTCAAGGAACTCTGTGTCGTCATCCGGGCGAATGCGGTCATCCGGTATCTCGCTTTCCTGGAGTATCAAATCGACGGTTTGCGGCGGAATAAAATCATCTATCACGATGTGAGGGAACGGCTCGGCATGCCGATACTGCTGGCTTTGTTGTGCCGCAATCGTGTTGAGGCGCTGGTAGTCCAGCAAGGGCGCTGCATGAAAGTCATTTGCACTTAATGCCATGGTAACTATATCGTCATCTGGTTGTTATCGTATTCTTTTTCTGACGATAGCAAACGGGGGAGCAGGAGGTTTGACCTGGATCAATTGTCAGGTATTACTGCGCTGAACAGGGTGCTGACAGGGAACTGTGAGCAAAGCTGCTTGACCTGTATCAACAGGCGCCAGGGCAGTATCGGTAATATAGGCTTACGTTGATTATAGAGTGAGGTTGCAACGGCGATGGCTTATCGAAAATGGGAGTGTGTCATCTGTGGCATGATTTACGATGAAGAACTCGGGCGCCCCGAAGAGGGTATTGTGCCGGGAACCCTGTGGGAAGATGTACCGGAAGATTGGGAGTGTCCGGAGTGCGGTGTCAGCAAATTTGATTTTGAGCTTGTCGAAGAGGCGGCTTAAAATACCCCCGATTGTCCTTTTATTGTGCTTGAAATGACAGGCGGACTGAGTGGCCCGAATAAAACAGTCCGCCTTTTGATGGCTATTTGATTCTTACGTCAGGCCTGCTTCTTCATCATCTGTTCCATACGTGCGCGCTGGAACGTAATGCAAGTGGAGTCGGCCGGGATTTCATCAAGGGGTACCTTGACCTGATCCGGTGTTATATTCACTTCATTCGCCGTTGCTTTGAGTGCCTCGAGATCAAAACCGTAAAGTGCTGCGGCATTTTCTCCAAGCATTTTGCGCACAACTTTTTCATCGAGTTCGGAAAATGCAAAACGCATGTTTTCCCGTGAGTAGGGATAGCACCCTTCATAGTGTGGGTAGTCATTGCCCCACAGTACGTGATCTTCCCCGACAATATCGAGGCCTTTCACATCTGCCGGAGACGGGAAGCTCGCGCCGTACCAGCAGTTACGTTTTGCATAAAAACTCGGTGGTTCCTTGATGGCCGGATCTTTCGAGGTATCGATCTCGCCGATATAACCGGCTTTCCATGCCATCCACATAGAATCCATGCCGCGCATCACTTTCGGTGCCCAGGCAGCGCCGGATTCGGTGAGGATGTAGCGCAATTTTGGGAAACGCTCAAATACACCACCCATAATCAGGTGGGTGAAGCCGCGCTGGATAAAGAACGACATTTCCATTGCCCATAACGCATTTGACCCCTGACCTTCGCAGTAGCTCGGTGAGCCCTGACCAGAATGCTGGTTCATTACGAGGTCGTGATCCTGAATTGCCGCCCAAAGACGGTCATAATCCGGATGATTAAGTGGTTTTAAATGGGTCTCGGAGGGTGAAGGTAGCGGCAATAAAATGCCACCGCGCAAATTGTTTTTGGCGATCCACTCTACATCCTCGATTGCATCGTCAATATTGTTAAGGTGGATTAAACCGATACCGGCGCGACGCTCCGGGGCCTCGGCGCAGAACTCTGCAAGCCAGCGGTTGTGAGCACGGGTACCGGCGAGGTAGCGCTCATATTGATCGGGGCTCGGCGGTGCAGAAATATGGAAGGCTTTGGCATAAAACGGTGGCACCGTATTCGGGTAGATCACCTCGCCGACCACACCGTCATTTTGCAGGTCTTCAAGGCGTTCGGCGGAATCCCAGTTCTTGCTCTTTTTCTTGCTCACATGTTTTTCTGCCGGGCTTTTGTAAGAGCTGCTGCGCCAGGCATCGAAGTCGTCGCGGTATTGCGGATCGAGGTAGTCGCGGTAGGCCTGAACCGAAGCTCCGGCGTGGGTGTCGGCAGTAATAATAATGTAGGGGTCGTTGCTCACTGAGATTCCTCCCGTGCTCTTGTCGTTATCGGTGTTAATTTCTGCCCAAAGCATAGACAGGGTTTTTGCGGAAGTCCATGCGTAAAAAGCGCTGATAAGATACTGTTATTACAAGATTTTTGCCTGGGCTTGTGTTAAATCAAGCATTAGATGGATAAGACCTGTCAGAGAGTTCGATGCCCGGAAAGCGGTTGCTGTCTGTACAGACTTATTTTAAGGTTTAGGCCATAACTAATGCCCTGAAGACTTTATTTAAGGGCTGTTTATAAAATGAAACACGATTGAGAGAGGAGAAAAAGATGGCGGTTTCTGATATTGGCGATACCAAACTGGCACTGGATGACGAGATTCCCTGGGCACCCATGGGTCCTGACCCGGATGGTGGCGTGGATATCAAGATTTTACGCGTGGATGAAGCCAATGATCGCATTGTTTTTCTCAATCGCTTCCAGCCGGGTTTTACTGCGATCAAGCATCGCCATGTGGGTGCAGTGAATGCCTATACGATTCAGGGACGCTGGCACTATCTTGAGTACGACTGGGTTTCGGGCCCTGGTGACTATGTCTATGAAGAGCCTGATAGTGTGCATACCTTGCAGGCGCTACCAGACAATACCGAGCCAACGGTAGTTTTCTTTGTGGTTGAAGGCGGTCTGGATGTCTATGACGACGATGACAATATTATGCTTACGGTAGATGTGCCGATGTTTGAAGATATGTACCGTCAGGGTATTGAAGCATTGGGTTTACCGTATCCGGATAAAATCTTACGCGAGTAGTCCGGCCGCTGTCCCAGACGATCAGGATCAATCAGGGAGTTTTTTTGTTGTCTGTAGCTGAAAAATTTTCAGCTACAGACAATTTGCTAGTCCCTGAGAGTTTCCATCAGGTCGATCATAAATTCAGCGTCTTCCTCCGACATGGCTTCAAATCCCTTGATTCCCAGTGCATCGAGAACTCCGGGGCCTTTGGCATCTGTGTTAATGTTGAGCAGAGCTTGGCTGAGAGATTCGTACTGATCTGCCAGCGACGGAGCTGCGAGAACACTGTGGTAGATCACGCTGATTTGACTGGTAACAAGCACCTTGAGGCGGCGTTTAGTGATGTTGGTCAGATCGTCATAGGCCTCTTTCAGGAAAAAGCCAATATCAGCATCACCGCTGATAAGCCGTTTTGCGAGCACGACATAGTTGGCGACCTGGGTGGTTGTTGTATTGCTGTCATCAAGGTCTGCCGGTTCTATCATGCGCATGCCGATCATATTGATGTCCGGATCGTCAGTGGCGATGATACGGCAGCCTTCACGCAGATCTTCGATACAATTTGCCGGGTTGTCTTCGCAGCAGACGATCACCGCTTCATCGGCTTTATCAGCAGGTTTTACCAGTGCTTTGAAATCGAGTTCACGCACCAGCATGGCGGTGTCAAACGGATTAGCGTAAATTAAATCTATTTGTTGGTTGCGAATGGCGCTACGTTGTTCTTCAAAGTTGTCATAGAGTTCCAGGTGAATATCCAACCCGGTTTTTTTCTGTAGCCAGGTATTAAAAATATACCAGCCGGCGATTCGGTCAGGTTTAAAGTCGGGGCTTACGGTGAGATTGTATTTCCGGTTATTCGGCATCTTTAAGCTCCTTGTACAGTGTTATACATTCATTAATTTTCTTGCGTGATGGTTTGCGTCTGACGGATGTATAACCGACTACTTTTCCCTGGCGTACGTTGGCAACTACCGTCGCATAAACCCAGTAGTAAGCGCCATCTTTGCGTAGGTTCTTGACATAGCCATGCCATTTTTTCCCAGCGGCAAGATCATCCCAAAGTCCTTTAAATGCAGCGGCGGGCATGTCAGGGTGGCGCAGGATACTATGCTCCTGACCAATCAATTCATCTTCCTCATAACCGGACATTTCAACAAAGGCACGATTAGCGTGGGTAATGATACCTTTGGTATCAGTGAGCGAGACAATCAACTTACCTTCGGGAAATGGAATTTCCCGGTCGACGGTGTAAACTTTTCGCGGACCGCATTCATACAGGTTCAGGGTATGCTCTTGCATATCACCCTGTATGTCTGCGGGATTCATATCATCCATAGGATTCTCCTCATAGCAGGGTGTTTAGATCAGGTTGGCAATGTCTTCGGCAGCACGTTTTACATCAAGAAAAATCAGCCCGAGTCGAGCTTTGGGTTTGGCTATCACTGTGAGCACAGCTTCTTCAGAGGCGTGAGTCATAAGAATGTAGCCGTGATCGCCCTTGACGAGAACCTGTTCGAGATCGCCGCGAGAGAGTTCTCTCGCGCTGCGATCACCGAGTGATAACATGGCGGCACTCATGGCTCCGACCCGGTCTTCATCAAGGTCTGCAGGTAATAGTGATGCGATCATAAGACCATCAGTTGAGATTACTGCTGAAGCTTCAATATCAGCAGATGTGCCGTTTAAGTCACTGAGAATGGAATTGAACATTTCAGAGCGCATTGTTTGTACCTCCGGCTCGAACGTTAATGAAAACAGGGTGCGTGCACATGGCTTTTTTCTGTCTTATGTGGCTGGGGTTATCTCTATTCATGATGGAGTTTCTCCTGAGATTTATTGATTGTAGCGTTGTGCAAGACAAGCGATGATTTCGGTAAAGGCTTGACTGTTAAGCTGCGGAATACCTGACAGAATGAGTGTGAACCTCACTTGCGGAAAGAACAGTGGCCAAAAGCCCACTTCACTTAAGCCGGCAGCATCCACCAGGCTCCAGGCGGAAGACTTTACGCCGAGGTTGTTGTGAAGCAACTTGCGGTGTCGTTCGTGAATTCGGTACAGATTTGCACTCAATGCGGAAAGCTCTTCAGCTGCTTCATGAGTAAAGCCACTTCGAGAGATATAGAAGCCCTGTTCATCAGCGAGAATGGCTTTGCCACTATCGACAAGTTGTATCAAGCGTTGTGGCAGCAGCTGTTCCAGTGGGCCGGTGGGGTAGTCTAGAGACTGATCAAGTGCCTGAAAATAGCCGAGGTTTTGTAATCGATAGAGTAGCTCCAGAGCCTGATGTTTGTCTTCCGGGTAGATATCGGCAAGTAGTTGATTGTCAACTTTTGGAGTAGTCTTCAATGCCAGTTGTCGACGTAAATGAGTGCGAACCAGGTCGTCACTATTACTTTCTATGGCGTGGAATGCGCCGGCAGGTGTAGGTAGCAGAAAGCACTCCCCGGTGACATGATAGTTTGTGGTAGCGGGAACCTTATTCATGCGTTTATGTTGGATTCAGTGAAAATAACAGTGCTTCCAGCATAGTGGAAACGTCTGATTTATTACGCGCATCAACCTCAAGTACCGGAATGTTGAGTCCGTGTTTTTCAACCTCGGCACAGTATTCTTCTCGACAGGGTTGCGGCTTGATATCCATACCGGTAATACCAATCACGATGCCGGTTTCCTTGATAAAGTCACTGAAGGCATCAAGATAAAACTGTAGATCACCAAATGGATTTTTTCGACGGTTGTCGAGCAATAACATCAAGCCGAGTCCGCCTTTGGTGAGAATATCCCACATGAAATCGAAACGTTCCTGTCCGGGGGTGCCGTAAAGATGCAGAGCATCACCACTATCGAGATAGAGAATGCCGTAATCCATGGCAACGGTGGTTTCCGATTTTCGGTTTGCCGTCATATCGCTGGCGGCTTCATTAGTGGAAATAGGGGGCTTGTCAGACAGAGAGGCAATAGCAGTGGTTTTGCCTGCACCGACAGGGCCAGTAAAAATGACTTTATAAGTGCTCACGATTACTCCTAGGCCGCATTTCTGAGGCTGCGTAGAATACTGCTAAACAAGTTGCGGGAATTTTTCCAGGAGCCATACGAATTATGTTGATTGCTATTTTTATCGGTAAATAAACCAAGGGCATCGGCGGCTGAGGCGACGGAGAAAACATAACGTTGGGGAATCTCCAGAGCCTCGGCAATTTGTAGAGGAGACATTGCCTTTTGTGTCCAGGCTGCGGCGATACGCAGGGCGTGTGGTGTAATCTGTAGACGCGTGAAATTAGGCCAGCGCATAAGACGTACCGCTTTTTCAGGCTCAAGAGTGTTCGGCAGCCTTCCCCGTGCTGTCCAGAGCGCGACTTGCCACAATACCGTCTCGGCCTTGTGAACATGGCATTGTTCAATAGTGGGAGGCTCAATCAATGTTGTGTCGAGGCGGCGTGGTAGAGGGATGGCGCAGATGTGCCGGATTACGCGGTTATTTAAATCCGCCTGGATTCGCTCTCCGCCGGCGAGAAGGATGATTCGTGTTTTCAACAGGTCGATTTCGACATCCTTGTTTTCGCGTTTTGCCAGGCGTAGACCGGCTTGAATCGGTGCTACGAGTGTCTTTTTGTCATTGTGGAAAATGCTCTGACGTTGGTCGTGATCATGAATATCGACATCGTCAAGTTTGCCACAACATTCTACGATTTCATCCCTGGAGAGGTTGAGACCAGCGCAGGCCTCTTCATCGAAAGAGCGATTATAGCCAGTTTTAATTTTCCCTATATCGGTGGCTACGTCCTGTGGCTGGGGAGAAGGTTTTTCTGCACGGCCCCCCGTTTTCTGTGATCTGGCTAGAGCGTGGTGATGAGTAGGCTGTTTATTATCGCGGATGCGAACAAGATCCTGAATGGCGTGCTTTAAGTCACTGCCCTTGACGGGTTTCGGCACCCAGAGCCAACCCGATTCTTCCGGTTGCTGTGATGAAATCAGAATGACTGGTATCTTTTTCTCAGGATCAGTTTGCTGCCACTGTTGCTGTCCGTTACTGCTGTCGTAGTCGACGATAAAGGCTTCAGCTTGCTTGATATTGACTTGGCGACAAAGCTTTTCGGCGTGTTTGCGAATAAAAAAGTCAAAAGTGGCGATACTTTTTTTGCCCATGCCGATGAAAGCGATATTGATGTGTTTTGTTGCCATATTTATGAATCTCCAGGCAGATTGTTATTGTCTTCCTCAATAAATAGTGGCCAGCATTCCGGTGGTTTGCGGTCATTTTCCATAAACCAGATTGCCAACGTTTGAATTGCCGCCTCTTGTTGTTGACGTTCATAAATGTCCAGCAGCAAGCTTGCGGCTTCGTTGTTCTGTGAGTCCTTGCGCACCAGCTGTTCAAGTAATGTGCAGGCTTCTTCAAGCTCGCCGTATTCGATCAGAGAGATGGCTTGCTCGTAGTCTGATAATGCGTTGGTATTGTTTGGCAAGGTTTTTTTAATAAAATGACGATGTCCACAAAAGTCGCTGCTAAAAGAAGAACGGCAGGAAGGTAGAATAGTCTGGTAGGAGTCAATACCGTCCCCCAGTGAGTCTTTCAATTGTTGATATATGGGCTCGCCTAGTAATGTGCGTGTTTTTTCCAAAACCCGTGTGCGTAGTGGTAAACCGTTTTGACCAAGAATAATAAATAAATCAAGAATGGCGCCACATAACCCTTCGCGATTATTATTCTCTGATTCATAATTAATGCGTTGGATATGGCGGGTTAGATTATTCGGGAAACGGCGCAAATTGCCAATAAGAAAAGCCCTGGCCGTAGGGTCGTTTGATAGCTCATTTAAATACAAACTTTTGAGCTTTTCCTGAAAAAAAACAGGTTGTGGTATTGTCAGGTTTTTCATAACTGCTTTGCATCAAGATTGGTGTCATTTATTGCAAACTTGAGCTTCCTGCAAGCAACTTCA
>JANQLY010000022.1 GCA_028280345.1 Pseudomonadales bacterium
CATGACCCAGGATCCAACGATTGAGCAGTTGTTGCCGCTACAAGCGGATGAAGACGAAAAGCTCAAGCACCACTGGGATTATCTTTACGAGCCGGATGAGCCGGCTTTGCTCGAAGGTCTGCTGGCTCGTTACATTGAGTCACAAACCTACCAGGCTGTAGCCGAAAACAAAGCCTGCGAACAAGCCGCACGTATGTTGGCAATGAAAAACGCCACGGATAATGCTGGCGATTTGATTGACGAGCTGCAGTTGATTTACAACAAGGCGCGTCAGGCTGCGATTACCCAGGAGCTGGGTGAGATCGTCAGCGGTGCAGCAGCGGTTTAATTAACCGCAAAGACAGTTAATCGGAAACAGACAGGGTTTGTTTCCAGCGATTTAAAGCGTAATAACCTGGAAAGCAAAACTTTCCGACGTTAGACAACCGAGAGACAAAGAGGAATCCAGACATGAGTAGCGGACGTATCGTACAGATTATCGGCGCAGTGGTAGACGTAGAGTTTCCCCGTGATGCCGTACCGCAAGTTTATGACGCACTGACCGTAGAAGGTAAAGAGCTGACGCTTGAAGTGCAACAACAGTTAGGTGATGGCGTAGTTCGCTCCATTGCCATGGGTTCTTCGGAAGGTATGAGCCGCGGTCTTGCGGTTAACAATACCGGCGCACCGCTGTCTGTACCTGTAGGCACAGAAACTCTCGGTCGCATTATGGATGTGCTTGGCAACCCGATTGACGAGTGTGGCCCGATTGGTGAAAAAGAGCGTGCCTCGATTCACCGCAAGCCGCCGAGCTATGAAGAGCAGTCTGCCAGCACTGACCTGCTGGAAACTGGCATCAAGGTAATCGATCTGGTTTGCCCGTTTGCAAAGGGTGGTAAGGTTGGTCTGTTCGGGGGTGCGGGTGTAGGTAAAACCGTAAACATGATGGAACTCATCAACAACATCGCAACGGCACACAGTGGTCTGTCTGTATTTGCCGGTGTGGGTGAGCGTACTCGTGAGGGTAATGACTTCTACCACGAAATGCAGGAAGCGGGTGTTGTAAACGTTGAAACATTTAGTGAATCCAAAGTAGCAATGGTATACGGCCAGATGAACGAGCCACCGGGTAACCGCCTGCGTGTAGCACTGACCGGTCTGACCATGGCAGAAAAATTCCGTGATGAAGGCATGGACGTACTGCTCTTCATCGATAACATCTACCGTTACACACTGGCAGGTACCGAGGTATCCGCACTGCTCGGACGTATGCCGTCAGCGGTAGGTTACCAGCCGACACTCGCAGAAGAGATGGGTGCATTGCAGGAGCGTATTACTTCCACCAAGACCGGTTCTATCACTTCTATCCAGGCGGTATACGTACCGGCGGATGACTTGACCGACCCGTCTCCAGCTACTACGTTCTCTCACCTGGATAGTACAGTTGTACTTTCTCGTGATATCGCAGCAAAAGGTATTTATCCGGCGGTAGACCCGCTCGATTCTACTTCCCGTCAGCTTGACCCGCTTGTCATCGGTCAGGAGCACTATGAAGTAGCCCGTGGCGTACAGTCTGTACTGCAGCGCTACAAGGAGCTTAAAGACATTATCGCGATCCTCGGTATGGACGAGCTGTCTGAAGAAGACAAACAAACCGTAGACCGCGCGCGTAAAATCGAACGCTTCCTGTCACAGCCGTTCACCGTGGCAGAAGTATTCACCGGCTCCAAGGGTAAATATGTTTCCCTGAAAGATACACTTGCAGGCTTTAGCGGTATTCTCAATGGTGACTATGACGAGCTGCCGGAACAGGCGTTCTACATGGTTGGCTCCATCGACGAAGCCGTTGAAAAGGCCAAGTCGCTTTAATCGCGGCCCTTTAAGACAGCAAACACTGACTCGAAGGCAAGGCAAAGGTAAGAGAGGCAAATAGCATGGCAATGACAGTACATTGCGATATCGTTAGCGCCGAAGAAGAAATCTTCTCCGGCCTCGTGGAAATGATCATTGCCACCGGTGCAGTGGGCGAGCTGGGTATTAACTACGGCCACGCCCCACTGCTTACCGAGCTCAAGCCAGGGCCGATCCGTGTGATCAAACAGGGCGGCGAAGAAGATATCTACTATCTCTCCGGCGGCTTCCTCGAAGTACAGCCCTACGAAATCAAAGTACTTGCCGACACCGCACTGCGCGCCGACGATCTCGACGAAGCTGCAGCGCTGGAAGCGCAGAAGCAGGCCGAACATGCAGCGAGCAACCAGGCGGGTGATGTGGATTACTCAAAAGCGCTCGCGGAAGCGGCTGCACAGCTTCGCACGATACAAGAGATTCGTCGCAAAATGGGCAAAAAGTAATCTCAGAGCTACTGCGCTCGATACTTCTTTGTCAGAACAGCCCCTCAAAATACTCATTTACTAGCGTGTAAACTCCGCTTTTTCGGGGCTGCCTTCCTCGAACTATCATTGCTCGTAACGCTCTGAGAGCACTTTTATCTCAAGCGGCTTTGCTCTTTTCAAATTAGCTATATCAGAAAGGTTTTGATTTAATTGCGTTTATCGCGAGGAAGGCCTTCTCATGCATGCGTGAGAATTAGTCACATTTTACAGGGAGCCAGGTATGGCAAGTGAAAAACCAACAATGATTCTCCGATCAAAGTCAGATATGACGGATGAGGAAATTTCAGCATTAACAGATGCTGAAGCATGGAGACTTATCTATTCAATACGCACAGTTAAAGCCAAAGATACCAGGCTTCAAGTATGCTTTACCGGTTTTGGTGTTAGTAAAAAGGAAGAGCTAACAAACCTGGCCCATGATAACCGCTTCAAAGTATTTGCCTCTGTAACAAAAAAACTCGATTATCTTGTTGGTGGTGCTAATGCCGGGCCCAAGAAAATTGAGAAAGCTGAAGCCCAGGGAGTCCAATTTTTAGCAGAGCAACAGTTTGTTCATTTGGTTAAAACAGGAGAGATACCAATCCAGGGTGAGCCTTGGAGTGTGGCGGATGAATAACAAACTTAGAAATCGTTTAAATGCAATTCTCCACTTGGCGTGGCAGCACGGTTGGTGAGATAAATCATTTTGTCTTAAAAAGGCACAAGTGCGTAGAGCTGTCTTCAATAGTTTAAGGTAAATAACTAGACAGCAATAATAAAAGGCTATATTCTCGTCCAGGCAGTATAAAAACCAATTAATAAATATTAATAACTAAAACAGGGAGAATAATTATGTTTAGTGTAAAACGTTTTTTTTACTCTTTACTCTTGGCATCCGCCCCCATAATAGCGACAGCGTCACCTGCTACGCCGGAGATTTATGGTTCCATTCATACGGAATACCATAACAGTCTATATAACGGACACGAAATAGGAAAAGACAAATTTGGTAATTCAAAAAAACAACATAACGATATTCTTAATCAACAGGCATTTAATCATTCAGGTAATTTAACAATATGGGGAGTAGAAGCCTATGATTTCGCTATGCTTGCTCCGGATGAAGGTATTCCCACACCGGGTTATCCAGGCACACCTGCTGATATCGATACAATTATGGAGCTGCTAAGAAGGGGGGTTCCCTATAAGGTTTTTGGAGATACCAGTGTTACAGCGTTAAGCTGGGTGCCTGCAAAAAATGCAACCTGCACGGGTGTGGGTACTGCACACTCAGAAGCATTTTGTAAAATAAAAGAAATCCTGGAGCACGCAAGCTGCTCAGGAATATATAGCGGTACAACCTGTGATACAGCGAAGGAGTGGTATCAGGATGTGCTACTTCGATATAACCAGTCGGGACTATCAGGTAGCAGCAAAAAATCGACAGTTGGTGCACAGTTCTATAACCGGTTGCGAATCATTATGGCAGAAGCGAAAGATGGAAATGGAAACCCATTGTTTCCACCATTAGGTAGCGGCCCCTCTTTTTATTCGATGGATGTTGATGGAACAGATGGACAAGATTACGTAAATAAAATTGTAGCAAGTGCAAACTGGGGTGCTTTTATTATAGAGCTATTTGGTAGTGAGGGTTTTCAGATCTCCAGTGAAATGAATAAAGATCCTTTTCTTAAAAATAGCGGCTTTGATGTAACCGAAATGGAAGAGTTTATTGACATTATTGTGTTGATACTTGCCAAGGTTGACGATATGGGCCGGCCTATACAGGGTGGTGTAGCACTGGAATATGGTGATTTATTGAGTGCCGGAGGAGGTAGTGTCCAGGAGTGTTCTTATTTCTGCGGTAAAGAAACCGTGCCAGGAGCTGGTTCACCGGATGGTTACGACAGATACCGGGATTTTTTGGTTCGCCTATTCAAGTTGTTTAACAGTGAAGAAGTTGTTTTTTATGCTTACAATACAGGTGGTGCGCCGGTAGCAACCAAAACCTATAACCCGGGTAACGTAGGTTCCGATATCCAGTTTAAAATCTACCTTTCTACTTATCTAAACGGTGCTCAGGTAGGTGAGTCTCCAGATGCCGGCGGGCCAATTGAGCACATCATCGGTGATGTACAAAATGTTAATGAACATATCATGCCGGAAACCGGTGTTGATGTAGACTATCGCCCGGATGACCATAGTGAAAAGTTTCCTCGTGCTTACTGGCCTCTGCTTTACACGTTATTTGATTATGGTGGTCAGGGTGGGCCGAAGATAGAGCTTGATGCTACAGGCATTAATAGCAAGTTGGCCATTGGAGTTATAGAGGGCGGTTACCAGCGTGCCACGGCCCAATCCTATGGGTTGTCGGAGTATAAAAAGTCCTGGATCGATCAGGTCAGCTATGACTATGCCATGGTTAACTATTTTAATGACAACCCGATTAATACTCAGCAGGGGGCAGGTAAAGTCTACCTGGACAGTTTGGGCAATCATTTCCCCGCTGATATGGTTCTTGCGGAAGGTAATATAACGATACGTAATGGGCGTACCGGATTTGGCTCTATGCTAACGTATGAATCCGGCTTCAAGCCTAAGCCTTTGGCGGCTTATCGCTCTTCCCTGCTTAGCGATGAGTTAGGCTGTGAAGATGATGGGGATGATGATTATGCGGACCCTTGTACGGAGTCTGATAGTGGGCGGGATACAGACGGTGATGGAGTAGCGGATATTGAGTTTTCAACAGATAATGCTTCGCCGTTAACGCCGAATTTACCGTTTACAAATATTGCCGCTTCGTTAGATAGTACTATCACGGCCCGCGACCTGGCAGCCAATGAGTTTCGAATTGATAACTGCCTCTATGAAGTTAATTCAACACAGGCAGATGCTGATAGCGATGGTTGGGGAGATGCCTGTGATAACTGTGTAAATACATCTAATCCGTTTCAGATGGATATGGATGGGGACAGTATAGGTGCGGCTTGTGAAGATACCGATAACAATGAGCACGACTTTGATGCCACGAACTTTACCTGTGACGATGGAAATGGCAACCCGATAAGCTGTAGTGCATGGGATTACTTTGGTTGTAGTGGTAGCAACGGTAATTGTGATGGCGATGGCTTCACTGATGCAGAGGAAGAGGAACAAGGTACCTCGCCGATATTTAGTGATACAGATGGCGATACCGTAGCAGATGATATAGACAACTGTTCGTGGATTAAAAATCAAACTGGCCAGACGAACGATAACGATGGCGATGGTTTAGGAGATGCCTGTGATCTTGATAGCGATGGCGATGGACTTGCAGATGTTGTTGAAAGTTTTTTTAATACTGACTCAGCAAATCATATGGTTCCTCCGCTTGTATCTGCAGGCACGCAGCAACTGGCTGGTGTTGGTATGTTGCCAACATACATTCCCGCGCCGTTTACTGATGACGATCCGGTCATGTTAACCTGGAATGCAGCTAATGGAATAAATAGCGGAGCACACGTTATTGATAAAACAAACAATAACGAAGCGATACATGATATCAATGTGGGTAACTACAATAGTATTGGCAACTGGATTGAAAGCAATAATGGAAACGGCAACCAGAAAGATGGTTATAATTTTCTATATCCACAAAACCTATACATTGATGGCAAGGCGATAAAGATCCGCGGAGTTGAGGATACCCGGACAATTACCGGTTGGGGGTCTGCTTATGGCTATGCCTGTGTGTTGGAAAGTGATGGTGGATCATATGGTGTATGGTGTGGAAGCCTTAATGGTACTTTGGGAACCCATGTCAGCCAGACGGTGCCGACGATAACTGCTGCAACAGATATTGCTGTTTCTGTGGGGTTTGCTTGTGCGGCCGACAATGGAGTTGTGAAATGCTGGGCGCCGGATGGTAATGGTGTTACATTGCCATCCTATATTCCTTCGACTCCAGTAATTAGCAATAGCAGGAAAGCCCTAAAGGTGGCTACCGGAGATAAACATGTTTGCGCCCTTCTTGATGATCACGCGATTCAATGTTGGGGTGATAGTACAGATACAAGCACCAACAAAGTACTCTCAAATATACCGCCGGTTAGCTCTCCAATAGCGATTAGCTCCGGTGCTTATCATGCCTGTGTTCTACATGGCAATAATCTGCCGTCGGGCAATAGCGTAACCTGCTGGGGTGAAAATAGTTCTGGCCAGGCAACGGTACCGGCTGAGTTGGCAGACTCTAATGTGGTTCGGTTGGAGTCAGGTGGAAACGATAATTGCGCAGCATTGGCTCAAGACGAGGTTCCGGGCACTGGATACCTGCTAATTAATGACCTTGTTTGTTGGCCGACGCCCATTGATAGTGATGGAGATGGGGAAAGTGATCGTTGTGAAATAGAAAATGGCACAGAGCCAGATAACCCTGCGAGCACATCGGGTAGTTGCTAGTGTTTAGTAACAAGGGGCACTATGTGCCCCTTGTTACATTAGGGCTTAGATCCCCGTAACCAAAAAATCTATCGCCGGAAGTATTTCGTCTTTGTTTTCAAGGGCTGAAATTTCAACAGCTTCCAAAAAAGATACAGATACGCTGGTAATCTGGTGAGTTAGCAAAATGTATTTTTTACCGTTGATGTTTATGATTGGGCACAGGCTTTCAGGGTATTGCCGGTTGTCTTTTTTCTTTTTTGTAAGCGGGATCACTACCCGGGTGTTGAGGTTTTCCAGCAGGCTACTCTGTACATCCATAAAGTACGGGTAAGCTTTACTCGTGTCCTTGTTGGTGTTTTTGTAGATCGTAAATTGGCTCATGGTTACCACCGAATTCAGAATGTTCGGTGTTTATCGGCAAACACCCCGTGTTTTTTGCTTAGCTCATTGCAGGAGTCTATGCCGACTTTGTTGTCTTTGAGCCACTGCGCCCGCCGGGCCTCGCGAACCTTTTCTTGCAGGGCGCTTTCCAGTGTAGCTGACAGGTTAATGCCGAGGCTTCGAGCTTCCTTAAGCAATTCGCTATTGATACTGAGATTGGTGGGCTTCTTCGGGGCGGTTTTATCAAACACTGGCTGCATGTTGGTATCTCTCCACTTGGTCTACTCAGGGTCTGCATAGGTAATGCGCATAGTCTATGCGCATCGCCGAGTAATGGCAATGGTCTCCGGGGTGCGGGGCTGCGGGGGCCTATAAGTGGAGGAGTAGACCCACCGGGAGGCGGCTTTAGTTGGGGTTTTGTGGTTTAATACCCCCACTTTCAAGACGCAGAAAACCATCCAGAACCACCATGCCAGTTGATATTGTTATTCTCGCGGCGGGCCAGGGCACACGCATGAACTCGGCCACGCCGAAGGTATTGCACCCAATTGCCGGCAAGCCGATGCTGCAGCACGTGATTGATGCCGCCAAGCAGTTTGGCGAGGTGGAGATCAACGTGGTGATTGGTCACGGTGCTGAGCAGGTGCGCGAACGCATTGTGGAGACCGGCATCAACTGGGTGACTCAGGCGGAGCAGCTCGGTACAGGCCACGCGGTGCAAATGGCGCTGCCGAACCTGCGTGAAAGCGCCACCGTGCTCGTGCTGTATGGCGATGTGCCGCTGGTGAATGCTGCCACACTCAAGCAGTTGGTGATGCAGGTGGACGAAAACAATATGGCATTGCTCACCGTGGAGCTGGATAACCCGAGTGGTTATGGCCGTATCATTCGCAACAGCAATGGCGATGTGGAAGAAATTGTTGAGCAAAAAGACGCGACGGAAGAACAGCAAAAGATCAAGGAAGGTAATACCGGCATTATGGCGATTCACCAAAGCCGTCTCACCGGCTGGCTTGAAGAACTGAAAAACGACAATGCCCAGGGCGAATACTATCTAACTGACATCGTTGGTTTTGCCTCGCGCGACAGTGTTACGGTGAATGCGCTCGTAAGCCAGAGTCGCTCGGAAGTGCTCGGTGTCAATGACCGCTATCAGCAAGCGATGCTTGAACAGATCTGCCAGCAACGCTTGGCGAAACAACTCATGGCGCAGGGTGTGACGATGTACGACCCAACCCGTTTTGATTGTCGCGGCGAAATTACCGTAGGCAAAGATGTATTGATTGATGTTAACGCGGTGTTTGAGGGAACCAACAGTCTTGGCGATAACGTGCATATCGAACCTAACTGCTACATTAAAAATGCCACAATCGGCAACAACGTCACGATCAAGGCGAACAGCGTGCTCGAAGATGTGACGATTGCCGATAATTGCGATATCGGACCGTTTGCGCGTTTGCGCCCAGGCACCAACCTGCAGGAAAATGCAAAAATCGGTAACTTTGTTGAAACCAAAAAAGCCAATATTGGCAAGGGCAGCAAGGTCAACCACCTTTCCTATGTGGGTGATGCGGAAATTGGCAGCAACAGCAATATCGGTGCGGGCACGATTACCTGCAATTACGATGGTGTGAACAAACACAAAACCACGATTGGTGACGACGCGTTTGTCGGTTCCAACAGCACCCTCGTGGCTCCGGTTGAGATTGAAAATGGCGGCTTTGTCGGCGCGGGCTCAACGATTACCAAAACCGTACCCGAAGATAACCTCGCGGTGGGTCGCAGCCGGCAGCGCAATATCGAAGGCTGGGAGAAGCCAAAAAAATGAATGCTCAAGCAGCAATAGCTGTAATAATAGAAGAGGCTCGATAACGGTATGTGTGGCATTGTCGGCGCCGTCGCGCAGCGTAATGTAACAGCGATTCTTATTGAAGGCCTCAAACGTCTTGAATACCGTGGTTATGATTCTGCCGGCGTTGCAATTCTAAGCGACAGCACAATCGATGTTTGCAAGCGTGAAGGCAAGGTTGCCAATATAGAAGATGCGCTCAAAGACAACCCGTTAAAAGGCAACACGGGCATTGCCCATACCCGCTGGGCCACCCACGGTGTGCCGAGTGAACAAAATGCGCACCCACACTATTCAAATGACAAACGCATAGCCGTCGTTCATAACGGTATTATCGAAAACTACCAGGAGATTAAAAGCCGCCTGCCAGACTCTGTAACATTTGAGTCGGAAACGGATACCGAAGTCATCGCACATTATATCAATCATCTTGTTAATGAAGATGCGAGCCTGTTTGATGCAGTAAAAAATGCCGTCAACGAGTTTGACGGCGCTTATGCATTGGCGGTGATTGATGCTGAGGAGCCGGAAAAGGTTATTGTCACACGTTCCGGTAGTCCGTTGGTGATCGGTGTTGGTATTGAGGAAAACTTTATTGCCTCTGATACATTAGCGTTGCGTCAGGTAACAGACCGTTTTATCTATCTTGAAGAAGATGACCTTGCCGAAATTACCATGGGTAGTGTCAATGTCTTTGATAAGGAAGGCAACAGCGTTGAACGCAAGGTCGTGCAGGTTTCCGGCGATGACGGTACGGCTGAAAAAGATGGCCACAGCCACTATATGTACAAGGAAATTTACGAACAGCCGGATGTGCTCGCAAAAACCCTTCAAGATCGTATTAACAACGAAACGATCATGATGGATACCTTTAATGCTGCCGAACAGGAAGCACTAAAAGGCATCGAGTCGATTCATATTATCGCCTGTGGCACGAGTTACCATGCGGGTATGATTGCTAAGCACTGGATCGAGGATGTTGCCGAGATACCCTGCGGCGTGGATATCGCGAGTGAGTACCGTTACCGCAAGGTATTAATGGGTAAAAACACCCTGTTTTTAAGTATTTCCCAGTCCGGTGAAACTGCTGACACACTTGCGGCACTGCGTGCGCGCAAGGAACAATACAAGTCAACGATGACGGTGTGCAATGTAGACAACAGTTCACTCGTGCGTGAGTCCGATATTAAGTTGCTAACCTGCGCGGGCCCGGAAATTGGTGTAGCGTCAACCAAGGCGTTTACCACGCAGCTTGCGGCCTTACAGGTGTTTGCCTTATACCTGGCTAAACTGCGCGGCAAGCCGGAAGATAAAATCAATGACTGGGTACACAGTCTGCATCAGTTGCCGGATCTTGCGCGCCAGGTATTAAGCCTTGATCAGCAGTTGCAACAAATCGCGCAACAGTTTGCCGATAAACACCACACATTGTTTCTGGGCCGCGGTGCGATGTACCCGGTAGCAAAAGAAGGCGCGTTAAAACTTAAGGAAATTTCCTATATCCATGCCGAAGCCTATTCAGCTGGTGAACTCAAGCACGGCCCGTTAGCACTTGTGGATGTGCATATGCCCGTAGTCACCGTTGCGCCGAATAATGAGCTACTTGAAAAACTCAAATCCAATTTACAGGAAGTCAAAGCCCGCGGCGGCAAACTGTTTGTGTTTGCGGATAAAAACTCCGGCTTTGAACCGGAAGATAACGTTGTGGTAATCCCACTACCCCATGTACCGGAAAACCTCGTGCCAGTGGTGTACTCCATACCACTGCAGCTACTTTCTTACCATGTGGCGATTATTAAAGGCACCGATGTGGATCAGCCGAGAAATCTGGCAAAATCAGTGACAGTGGAATAAACAAGTTAGTCGAGCGGGCTAATCACAGCCCTTGTTTTTGTATATATAGGTTTTTACCTTGGGTATGTTGCTCCTATAGCTGAAGAAATAGGTTCCGATCTATCGGGCACTATTTTAGTAATTGCCTCTGTCATATCGGGCATTATAGGCGCGTATATTTACTGCAATGAAAAAATGTAAATGCTCTAACAAATCAAAGCAGCACCGCCCACTACGTGGGCTAGACAGCTTTTCCGCGGCTTCGCCGCTCCAAAACTGCCGCTGTTTGAGGCGTTATGTGTCAAAGAGGAAATGTTCATGGTAATAATTGTTGCAGGTAAATTGCGGCTCAAGCCGGGAAAGCGAGGCGAGTTTATCGAGAAATCTCTTGAGGCAATATCACTGGCTAGAACAGTCGACGCTTGCGAAGACTTTTCGGTATCGATAGATCCCATTGATGAGAATAGGGTAAACATCTTTGAAAAGTGGGTCGCTCGTGATCCGCTAGTAGAGTTTAGGAGTTCTGGTCCAGATAATGATTCTTTTTCCTTGGTGGAGTCATTTGATGTGCATGAGTATGAAATCAACACATAACAAGGCAATTAACTACGCCACTTGCTACGCAAGGTCGGACCTCCGCAAGCTACGCTTGCTCCGACCCGTTATTGCGGCGTTATATCCATAGGCGGAATCTCTATAGATGAACAAACTCGTTGCCATTCTATTTGCACTTGCCTGTTTCACCACGTCTTTTGCATCAGGAAACATACTGGGTGTGGGTATGTGGTTCTGGATCATAATTGCAACAGGTGGATTTGTAGCTATGAGTCAGTTTATTCCAGGGCTTGAAAAACCTGGTTCGGTTTTAGCATTGCTGCTAAGCATGATTTCTATTTTTGCTATCTTATTTGGCTTCTTAGCGGCAACGATTGGAGGGTCGTTTGAGCTTGATAGCAGAGAAGCCCTGTTGTTTGCCTCGTTCTTCCTTGTCGCGATCTTCGGCATCGCTTTAAACAGAACAAATAGAGCAAGGTAGCCTCAAGGAATTAGCCACCCCACATAAACCGCCTACCCGAAAGAGATATAAAAGATAAAGCTTAATCTGTGTTTGCCAAAACGAACCATATCCAGTAAAGTTGCCGCACGTTTTCAGGTGCATTACTTGTTAAACGGGAATCTGGTGCTCCTCATGGATATTCCAGAACTGCCCCCGCAACGGTGATTGACTGAAGTCTGTATCAGGCATAGTCCGGCCACTGTGACTTAAATCATTCAATGAATGATAGTCATGGGAAGGCGATACAGAAGAAAGCCTCAGGCTTTCAAGTCATAAGTCCGTATACCGGCCTGAGAAATCACTGTGGATTAGCGTGGGGCTAATAATCAGGCATGCGGATGCTCGGGATCCGTCTCTCCTTTTTATATCTCCATATTTCTCTATTCCACGCTTTTTGCAACGAGTGCGGGCGGCACTGGTGTACACAATGGGTTCACAATCAGCCTGTACTCCCATTTTGACGAATGAGGAGACCTATGAAAAATCTTAAATTCAAACGCTATTTGTCGGGTTTTATCTGCACACTAAAGACCTATCAAATAGATAAGCCTTATAAATCTGCATGGACCTTGGGGAATATTGATTTAAATCAATAGGTTGCAGGGTTGTTGTTAATGAGAATGATTTTTATTTCATTTTTGCTTTAGTTGGTTTACTATGCGCACCTTTTAATTAGACACATTTTTTGGGTGGGCTATAAAGCCAAAATCTGCTTTGAGCAGGTAAAGAGGTAGCTAAAAGTTTCGTAATCGTTATTTGGAGGGTTTATGAATTCAATATATAAACATTTATCAGGCCTATTCGGCCTTATCGGGGTAATGGCTTTTTCGGCCATGATTAATGCAGAGGAAGTAGAACCAGAAGCGGTTGAATCTGATGCAGTACTCGACACGATTGTGGTTGAAGGTGTACGGGAAAGATTGATTCAGCAGGGGATGTTAAAAGACAGTATTCAAAAAACAGAAGTTGTTACTTCTGAAACCATAGAGAAAATGCAGGCGGATACGCTGGCAGAAGCGATAGAAAAGTCGCCGGGTGTCAGGGTAAACAACGAATGCTCCATGTGTGGTTTCAAACGTGTCCAGCTAAATGGCTTGAAAGGCGAGCAAACCACCATCCTCGTTGATGGCATCCCGACCTATACGGTTGTAGCCGGCTTTTATGGTATTGATGCGACAGCATCTGCCGGTGTGGAGCGCATAGAAATCGCGCGTGGTGCAGGTGCATCATTGATTGCTCCGGAAGCGATTGGCGGCAGCATCAATATTGTGACGCAAACTGCAACAAGAAATGGTGTAGAAGTGGATGTTGCTGGTGGTGAAGAGGGCTATAAAAAAGCCAGCCTCGTGGCAACCGGTGTTGCTAATGAAGATACCAATGCCACCCGAGTGACATTTATTGCTCAGTATGATGCGAGAGATCAATTTGATGGTGATGACAATGGCGTAAGTGAAAACCCTGAACTTGAAAATGAATATCTGACGCTCAAGCTCTCTCAGGATATTGGTACAAGTGACAACCTTTTAGTAAGAATAAGTGATGCCACTTCCGAGTTATTTGGTGGGCCCACGATAACAGGCATAGACGGAACCTTGCTAACTTATGCCCTTGACCCTTCAGAATCAGCGCAGTTGTTTGTTAATGGTGATGTACGCAATCAGTATATCGGTAAGCCTTGGGAAACCGCAGAATGGGTTAAAACCGATAGGCAGGAGTTTTCGCTTTCCTGGCTGCATGAGTTCAGTTCAGACTTCAATATGACTCTCACCGGTAGTTACAATGACCATGAACAGGATTCTTTTTATGAAGGCTTTGAGTACGTCGCTGATGATGAAATGGTCTACGGCGATATTCGTTTTAACTATGCGGCTAACAGTGATCACTTGCTGACATTTGGTCTGGATGCGAAAGAAGAAGAACTGCGCTCAGAAACCAATAGCACTTCACCGGATTATGTGAGCGACAGCTTTGATTATGAAACCATGGGCATCTACCTGCAGGATACATGGAATGTCAGTGAAAGCCTTGAAATTGCCATGGCATTGCGTGTTGACGATGTGGTTGTTGATTTTGTTGATCCGTCAAAGCCGGGTACTGAAATTGATGAAACGGTTATTGCGCCCAGGGTTGATGCTCGTTACCTCCATAACGATAACTATACGTCCCGAATCTCTGCGGGCCGTGGTTATAGAGCTCCGCTGTCGTTTTTTGAAACAGACCACGGGATTTTGGATGCCGGTGTCGGCTTTATTCTGGACATTGACGACCTGGAAGAATCACAGTCAGCGACTTATGCCCTGAGCTACGAGGATAGTAAATTATCTGCGACCTGGTCTTTGGCTTATACGGAAGTTGACAACCTGTCTGCGCTTACAGAAACCATGGGAGGTGTTCCTGTGTTAACCCAGCTGGAAGATACAGCGAGTGTGACGGCGACAGATATTGCGCTGACTTATCAACTGACCTATGACCTCGCGCTGGGCGGAATCCTGGAAACCATGTCCTACGATGATAACTTCAAGGAATCATTTGCTGTTGCACCGATAGAGACCCGGGCAATCCTGTCCCTCGATTGGGATATCAATGATTGGGAATTTGTCACAATCGCAACATGGGTAGCCAGCCGCACGCTTTCTGATTACGCTGTACCGGAAAATCCGACGTTTGATCAGGCGGGAACCCTGCCGATGAGTGACAAGGCAGAGTCTTACTGGACTGTTGACTTCCGTCTGGCCAAAGACGTTACTGAGCAGTTTCAGGTTTATCTCGGTGCTAACAACCTGTTTGGTTATAACCAGGCAGAAGACCAGCAAACCCCTCTGTTTTATGAAGATATGGCGTATGACGTAGCTTATATTTCAGGACCGCTGCGTGGACGGGAAGCATATCTCGGTGTTAAATACACTTATTAATTAATAAGTGTATTTATTCGGATGCCTTTGAGCATAAAAAAATATTTTGTATTCGGTATGCTGCCCATCGTGTTGTGGGCCATGCCGATGCAGGTTTTTTCTGCTCAAATGCTCGATTTTACGTTGCCGCACCTGCAGGAGCCGGGAGAGAAAAGCCTTGAGGAGTATCAAGGTAAGCCGGTTTTTATGGTGTTTTTTGAGCCAGACTGCTCGTGGTGTTTTCGACAAATGAAAGCCTTCAAGCAGCTGCAGGACAAATGCGGTGATTCACTACAATCGATAGCTGTGGGTACCAACGGAGAAAAAGACCGGCTGCTTAAAGAAGTGCGCCGGGCAAAAATCAATTACCCTTCATTTATCGCAACGGCTGAATTAATAGAAGCAGTAGGCGGTGAAATACCTTCTACACCATGGACTTTGGTATCCGATAGCAATGGCGAGTTGATAACACATTTTCGAGGCTATCATACATTGGAGAAACTGCAGCCATTACTGCCAGAATCGTGTCAGTCAAACTTGTCGGTCGTAAAATAAGATAAATTAAACAAATAAATAAAAGCAAGAATAGCTATTGGCTATTGCTGTCAATATATGTAATAACGCAAATATTTTTACTAAATACGGGATATAAATGCCTATAATGTGCAGGTGCTATGGCAGTGCTCTTTTGCGGCATGGCATATAATCAGTTTCAGAATAGCACAAGGGGAATGAAATGAAGTTTTTGGATAAATACACAGACCATAGTTACGCCGCGTTCAGAATAGTGACAGGCTTTTTGTTTTTTTGTCATGGCACGGAAAAGCTTTTTAACTTTCCGCTAGAATTTCCTTATCCACTAAATGCCATGACGACCAGTGCGGGGATTATTGAGCTCGTTGCTGGATTTTTAATTATGATTGGTTTTTATTCGCGGTATGCGGCCTTTATTTCCAGTGGCACGATGGCTGTTGCGTATTGGATGGTGCATGGACTAAATCACCCTTTCCCAATCGCGAACGGCGGTGAAATTTCGGCGTTCTATTGCTTTGCTTTTCTCTATATAGCCGCAAAAGGCCCGGGTATTTGCAGCATAAACAAGAAGTAGCTCTGGCATTATTATCAAAGTAATACGATAGGAGCTAAAGGGCTACGATTATGAACAATCGCAAACTTGCTACCGCATCAACTATTGGAACGTTCCTGGTTGCGTCGTTAACCGGGCTATTGCTGTTCTTTGAGATCGCCACGGGTAGTATCCGAGCCACACATGAGTGGATCAGCATTTTGTTTTTACTAGCGGTGTTATTTCACGTATACATCCACAAAAAAATATTTCTAAAGTATTTTCAAGGAAAAGATATTGTTCCGGTATTGGTCGGTCTGTTTTTAGGTGCCTCTCTTTTTATTGCTGCGTACAATGATATCTATGCCGCAGGTGCAATTTTTGATTCGGTAATAGATTCAGAGCTTAAAGAAGTTGTTTTTCTATTTGATGTGAACATAAACGATGCCGTTATGGTTTTAGAGGCAGAAGGTGTAGAGGTAAAAAACTCAAGCCAAACTATTTCTGATCTAGCAAACGATAATAAGCTTGATGTGTATGATGTAATTGACCCACTACTAAATATTAGCCGGAAGTAAACCACTCAATATGCCTGGATCTGGCCAGCTATTCTTGCTCTGTATTTTCTCTCCTGGCGCAACGCCAAGTGGCCATGTACACTGCGGACTATCCAGCCAGGAGCACAGCAAGCTATGACCAACCGAAAACCCCTGATTATCGTTGCTGCTGTCTCTATGGTGATGACTACATTGCTCTATGTTGGCGGTATGTTTGTAATTGCGGGGTTTTTACCGCCACCACCGCCAGAGCTTGGCCAGGCAGAACTGGCGGCGTTTTACTATAACAACCACACCTCGATTATCACTGGGCTGACGATGGCACTGGTGGGCACGGGTTTTATGCTGCCCCTCTGCATTATTGGTTCGGTATTTCTGGCCGAATCAGAAGAAGGCTTTCCGTTTTTTGCCGTCATGCAGGGTTTGTGTGCGGTTGTCACAGTGTTGTTCACGGCCTTTCCCAACTTTATCTGGCTCGCAGCGGCGTTTCGCATTGATCGCCCGCCGGAGATGATTGCCCTGCTTCATGACCTGGGCTGGATCATGTGGGCGACCCCGTCGTGGGGCTTTGCGTTCCAGCTGATTTGTGTCGGAGTCTGTGGCCTGCGCGATAAGCGCCCGCAACCGTTTATCCCACGCTGGATGAGCTACCTCGCGTTGTGGGTTGCAATTGGCATGGCCTATACGCCGCTTGTGCCTTTCTATACCGTATCCGGGCCTTTTGCCTGGAACGGATTGTTCTCATTCTGGATTGCATTTTTTAGTCCGATCTTCTGGATCATACTGGTTTCTTTCCTCGCGATTGGAAATATAGTTAAAAACAACCATCAGAAGGTAGCTGCCTGATGAATCAACAGGCGACTACAATACAAGCACAAGCCTCGGCAGAAACCGGTATATGGGCGTTTATTCTTGCCGATATGTGCATATTTGCACTGTATTTCTTTATTTTTGCCTGGGACAAATCTGTGCATCCGGAGCAGTTTGCCCAAGGGCAAGCCACACTTAATATTACTTTTGGTGGTGCGAATACAATCATTCTGCTGATCAGTTCCTGTTTTATGGCTAAAGCCGTGCAAGCTGCAAGACTTTCTGATGTTGCACGGTATACACACTATATTCGCCTGACGATTTTGTGTGGCTGTTTATTCCTTGTGATTAAGGCGGTTGAGTATTCCGATAAGCTGGCAGAGGGCTATCATGTTGCCAGCAATGAATTTTACCGTGACTATTTTGCGTTTACCGGTTTGCATATGTTGCATGTCATTATCGGATTGTTGGTGCTGGGTTATGCCTTACAGTTTCGAAAAGATAAACAGGCTTTCAGCACTCATACCCTGTTTATTGAAAATACCGGGTTGTACTGGCATATGGTCGACCTGCTTTGGGTGGTGTTGTTTACATTTATTTATCTGGTGCCATAGCTATGTCGAACTTGTTGAAAGATAAAGCGACTATCGTACTGGTTATATTACTGGCGCTTACTTTGTTGTCATGGCTGATGCTGTATGCACTGAAGCTGGAACCCAAAACGGTTGGTGTATTATTGCTTGTGCTTGCGTTTGTGAAGGTACAACTAATTATCAGCCAGTATATGGAGCTAAATAAGGCAATTTTTCCGATACGTATTGCTTTCTGGTTATGGACAGCCTGCGCGTGTGGAATATCTATCTGGATGTATTTACGTTAAGGCGGTAAATAGCCACTATCACCCCAGAGCTAAGCAGATCCACAATCTATGCAGCTGTAATTTATTATGAACCAGCCAACGCTATACAGTAAGCGCTTGATATTACAACCGGCACAATCGGAAGATGCTGTGTCGCTTCAGGCGCTTTGGTCCCGGCCCGAGGTACGGCGCTATTTATTTGACAACAAGGATGTCTCATTGCAACTGGCAGAGTCTGTACTCAACTCCGCTCTTGATTGCGCATCATCGGGGTATGGGATGTGGCTGATATATCAGCCACACCAGACAGAACTGCTCGGGTGCATTGGGCTGATGCCTGCAGAAACGGCTGCTCAATACGAGCCTACCCTTGCGGGTTTGCTCGAACCAATAGTCGCTCTTGCCGTCGAGCATTGGCATAAGGGTTATGCTAATGAGGCGCTTGCTAAAGTTTTAACCTACGCTTTCGAAACGTTGGAGCAGCCCTCCTTGTGCGCTGTAAACGATGTTCCCAATGTTGCATCTGAGCGTATGCTAAAGAAAATCGGTTTCACTATTGTTAGTGAGGTTCAGGGCCCTGAGTATAAGCTGCGTACTTATTTACTGCAGCGTGATAAAAGCAGTGCTATTTAGTTTTGGCACAGCCTTCAAAGAATGAACGGGCAGCAAATGTCGCCGCTTGTTCAGCGCTGATATCTCCACTTTCCAATAAAGACCAGGCGGCATACAAAGTCATTTCAAAAAACGTCGTCAGCCAAACGGAAGGTAATGAAGAGTCAATCTCACCGCGTTTTTTTGCCTGGTCCATTAACCATTCCATTTCCTTTGTTGCCTGCCTCGATTTTTTGACAACCACCGGATCATCGCTGGCGTCGGGCCACAGGCTGTTCATGAAGCGATAACGATTGGCTACAGGAATCAGTAATTCAAACGTCGCTTCAATCGCCTCACGACCATCCATATCATGCAATGGTTGCAAGGCCTCATCGATTTCGTCAAAGCAGCGCAAGGCAATGGCTTTCACTAGAGCCTCTCGGGACTCGAAATGCCGATAGAGCGTGGTGCGCCCAACACCGGAGGCTGTGGCGATATCAGACATGCCAGCCATGGGGTTGGCAATAAAAGCCGTAATGCCGGCCTCAATAATGGCTTTTTCAGATTGAACAAGGCGCCGGTCGCGTTTGTCGGGCATAGCAAAAAGAACCTAAAAAAATATGAAACACTATTGTATCATAACAATTTTAGATGTATGGTACACATATGTTCCATAAAATGAGGTGATTATCATGGCATTGTTAGAAGCAATTCAGCAGGTTGCAAAACATCCTATTGGTGAGGCCGAAGCCTTGCCGTTTGGAAGCTATCACTCTCCCGAGGTCTATGCAGCTGAGCAGGCATCCATGTTCAGTCGGGACTGGGTTTTTGTCTGCTTTGAGGCGGATCTGCCAACCCCCGGAGACTATCAGACCTTGACTCTCGCCGGGGAGCCGATAGCGGTGGTGCGGGGGCAGGATGGTGAATTGCGTGCACTGTCGAATGTTTGTCGTCATCGCGGGGCTGTGTTGCTAACAGGCAGTGGTAACCTCGATACACATAAAATCAGCTGCCCCTATCATGCCTGGACCTATTCAGACGAAGGTTCGCTCAAAGGAGTGCCTTACCCGGGAAGTGTCAAGGTAAATAAAGACGCGCATTGCTTGCCCCACTTCAAACTGGCAAGCATGCTTGGTCTGGTATTTGTCTGTCTCAACGATGATGTACCGCCACTACAGGAGCGGTTTAAAGGCCTGGAAAAATACTATTCCTCTTACGAGGTTGATAGCTTCCGATACACTTCAGGAATAGTGTCAGAGCACTGGCAAGCCAACTGGAAGCTGGCCATGGAGAATTTTCTGGAGGGTTATCATTTTTTTGCTGTCCATAAACAAACTGTTGAACAGGCGGCACCTACCAACAAAGTCTATTATGTCGAAGGTCATGCCGACTGGAGCATTACAGGCGGTAAACAAAAGGACTACGCAAGAACCTTGCTAGGCATGATACAGGGCAAGGAAGAAGAGGTTGAGTATTTAACGATTTGCATGCCGCCAAACTTTGTTGCCTTGTTATATGAAGATTATATATCCTGGGTTCGGGCGCTACCGACAGGGCCTGTGACATGTGAAGTTACCTTTGGCACAGTATCTCGCCACCCTTATCAGGCGAGCAAATCAGAGCTCTCTTTTAGTGAAAAGTTTTTTACAGAAGACCGGGAAATTTGTGAGCGGGTGCAACAAGGTATGAGCAGCCAACGCTCAAAGGGCGGGCAACTGGTAGAGCTTGAGCGTGCTGTTGTCGACTTCCATCAATACCTGGCAAAGCAGATGTTTGGTGAAGACTACAGCGAGTTTTATCGAAACAACGAACGCTAAATTTCATCAGCTTGCCTGTGTCAGAGCGAAAAAGGATTTTCACTCTGACTTGCGGGAAATAATAAAAATGCGCCAACGCATTGATTTTAATAGGAAAACAAGCCGAGTTAAAACCGGGAAAACACCGCTTACATATATTCATTAGGCGATAGCTTAATTATTTGTTTTAATTGCGCTTTTAGCGGCTCTGTATTCCGCAAATATTCCTTACCCCGCCCGTACACAAGGCCTTATACGAAGAACACAACATGACAGATACAGACAAACTGGTAAAAAGCTGGATTGAATTTCAGAACACACAAGACCCGGACTTAGAGTGGTCCAATGATGATTTTATAGATTTGGCGAATGAAGACCCTGAAGTCGCATGGGAATGTATTATGGGAGTTATTGAAACAGAGCTCACAGATAAAATACTTGCCAACCTTGCTGAAGGGCCTATGGAAGACCTATTGGCAGAACACGGCCCAAAGTTCATAGAGCGAATAGAAAGTATTTCAAAAGAAAATATTGTATTTGCTCGTCTGATCAAACAAGTGTGGGTTGAAGGTATATCGCCTCAGATTCAGAATAATATTCGAACCATACAGAGCAAGTATGGTAATTCTGTATAATCAGCACCCGTGAGTGATGACTACGTTAGCTCAGGGTACTATCAAAAGAAGAGTGCATAATATGTACCCACCAGAATTTAAACAAACCTGCAACGGCTACCTTGAAAAAGGCCGGGATAGACTGGCAATGTCGATGGGAATCGTTAGCTATATACACGACGACATGTATGAAATTGTTTCTGTTTCATCAGAAACGGGTGTATTTGTAGCAGGAGAGAGCTTTCCGCTAAAAGATACATACTGCCGGGAAGTCTATGAGCAACAAAAAACCATAGCGCTTACAGAGATGGGAGGAAAGCTTGGGCTGCAATTGCACCCTTTATATGAAAACCTGCCGTTGGAAGCGTATATCGGCTGCCCAATAAAGATTAAAGGAAGAGTTTGGGGCACAATTAATTTTAGTTGCATGGGAATTCACCGGCCAGGTTTTAGCAGAGAAGAAGTGGGCTTTGTTGAAGATGCGGCAACACATCTTGGCTCAATACTTGAGGGAGAACAAACCTGAGACTATATCAGGAAGCAAGCGACTTAAATGACAACGGCTTAAGGTTAGGTAATGAAAGGGTCAATTCAGCAAGAGTTTGTAGTACTAAGCCCGGATAAAAAAGCATCTATCGAGCGCTGCGATGCCACATTATATGAGCGACTTGATAAAAACTATAACGGGTTTGGTGGGCACGAACTCATTTCATGTCATGAATTCAGTACAAACTGGTCGAGCTGGGAAATTCACCCGAACGGAGACGAAGTTGTTATTCTGTTAGCAGGTCGGGCAACGTTTATACTGCAACTTGCCGAAGGCGAGCAAACGCAGCAGTTAGCAGAAGTAGGTGATTATATTGTTGTACCAAAGAATATCTGGCACACAGTACACACAAATGTAAAAACCCGGTTGTTATTTATAACGCCGGGTGAAGGTACTCAAAATAAAGATGTATAAATCAAGCTGGTAACAGAGTAGACAATCATTCATTAATGCTTTGGGCGTGAAAGATGTCAAAACCGGATGAGACTGATAGCACAGTACTGAGAAAGGGGTCATATCGCTTTCTTGGCCCGGTTTTTCTTGCAATTGCAGCATTTTCTTCCTATATGCTTTATCAGCAGCAAACCAGCTCTGCGGCGTGGATGGTACCAGCTCTTTTTGTAATTGGCGGGTTGTGGTTTTTGTTAAATGACTCGCGCTACTGGCTTTCTATTGAAAAAGGGCATCTTGTCTGGGCGGATCACAATGGCAAGCAGATCACTACCGGGCGTATTGATATTTCGACTATTTGCCGCTTTGAAATTTACAAAATGCGCTCAAGACATACACGTACGCCGGACAAGCTGCAAGTGGAATTATTATTACAGGATGACACTCGGCATGTGCTGCCATCCAACCTGGGGTTTGGCGGCCCGGGAAACCCCAGGTATGAAGATGTTCTTGAGGCTGTGCAGGTAATTAATCCCGCTATAGAATCAGAAGTGTTTGATATTGAGGGTTGGCGGAAACATGATGCTTGACCAATATTTTGTTCTAAGGCTTGTTCCTATTATTCTTGGGCTTGTATTAAACTTCTATGCTATGGCAGCGCTTGCATGTCCTGGCCCTACACCGATACAGGAAGAAGAGCTAAAGTTTGACTACCGTTCATATATGAGAAACCCGCAAGCAGCTCAATTCAGCAAACACGTAGATATCTCATCAAGCAAAGACTTTATAAAGACCTACCCGGAAGGCGACTTAAAGCAAAAGACTATTACCGAGCTGCATATGATAGTCCCAGAAGGAGTCTATCTGGCATCAATAGACTATATTCCCGAGACATCGATGTTGGAGTTACATACCATCTCATGGGGCTGTAGCAGAATAAGCTCTATTATGAGAATGGTGGGTGAGTCGGATATGTTTGAAAAGCCGCATTTAGAAAGTGTTGTCTCGCTTGAAAGCAATGAGCCGGGAGTGTGGGCCGTTATCCAGATTTTTTTAAAAAATAACGGATAACAGAAAAGTAGATATCCTGTATGTGGAAAGCAGATAGCAAAAAATTGCTTCTACAACTGATAACAACAAGCTTGTTTCTTCTGGTTATCTGGAGTGCCCTAACCACTGGCTCAAGCCTGCAAGCAGAGAATTGTACTGAGCCAGGCAGCAAAAACAAAACGATCAGTGTTCTTATGCTTGGCAACAGTCTGATGAATGGTGTAGTGCCAAAACTGGACTACTTACTTGAATGTGCGGGCTATACCAGCCATATTGCGATTAACAACCCAGGCGGCAAAAAGCTGTTTGAACATGATGTGCTGGAACAATCGAATCAACTTATCGAACAGGGCTTTGATATTGTGATACTGCAGGAACAAAGCGCCGGTATCGCTTATTGGCACAAACAACCCTACCCGGCGCTAGCGTCACTTAAAAAGAAAATAGAACAGTCTGGAGGCACAATGATGTTTTATCAAACCTGGGGTTATAAGCCGGGGGGTGGTGCCGAACAAATTGCGGGTTATGAAACAGTGGGGCGCTATTTTAATGTACCGGTTTGTCCGATAGGACGAGCGTGGCAACGGTTCGATACAAACCATTCGGGTAAACCTCCCTTTGAGCTATTCTCTGATGACCGCCATGCCAGCCATTATGGGCAGGTGTTGACGGCCTACGTACTATTTGTCTGTTTAACTGGTGAATCTCCGGAAGGCTTGTCGGCTCTTTCCCTCGAGGGTGAAGAGGCAGAGTTATTACAAGATATTGCCGTGCAGGTGAGACAAAAATACCACTCACAAGCGAACAAGTGATGATCTGATGACAATACTAAAATATCTGCTACGTGCTCTGATTATTGTGCTCGGTATATTAACGGTGCTGGCGGTATTGAATAGTAAAAAGCAGCCATTCGATTATTTCTATCTTGGCATTGGTATTTGTCTGTTAACCATGTTCTGGCAGTGGGCCGGTCTGGTGGGTACGCAAGAATCCAGAGAGCAGATTATTTACCGGCTTGTCAGCAGCACAAGTTCGGCGATTCTTGGTATGGGTTTATTTATTGTGGGCTATACCGCATTTAATTTTGATTCGCAGTTACTGTTCAAGGGGCTCGGGACTTCCCTTGGTGGAGCGTTTGGTATTATGCTGGCCAGCAAATATCGCGAAAAGCCCGCATAGTATAGATTTAAACTAACCTGTGGCTACGGCCAATATTCGCTTTTACCACACCGATGAGGTGCTACCTTGACCATGGCATGACTGATTTGTAAATGGTAGGGTTGTCGAAAGCGCCACAGCATCAGTGACGCTATGATCTACTATCATTAACATGCCCTTGACAGGAGTACGCCATGAAGAATCTGCTATGCCCTATTCTATTAATAGCCAGCCTTTATACCAGCACAGCCAACGCAGAAATTACTACCGAGAAAGAAGCTGAGAAATTTCTTGAGAGCTACTGCATTGCACTAATTAATGAAATTCAGATTGCCTCGCAGAAACAGGAAGCCTTGGCCAAAAAAGAACAGTGGGAAGAGTTCTTTGAGCAAGGGGTATGGATTGCCGGTGTTGCAGATGTGTTCAGCAAGTTATGTAAGGACTAAAGCCCGGAGTACGAAATAAAAAGAAAGCGCGGATAGAAACCTGCCATGGGGTGGAGCATGTTCTATCCGCCCCCTTTTAAAAACGCTGCTATTCAACAAGTATCTTAAAGCCGAGCTTTTCAATACGGCTGGATTTTGCTGAACCCATTATCTCGGCGATATATTCGTAGGGGGTGGATTTGTCAGCGACAATAAAAATATTGGGCTGCTGGTCTTCTTTTGCTAATGCGGCGAAATGACGTTCAAGGTCAGCAACAACAATAGCCTCATCATTCCAAAGCAACTGGCCATTTGCATCTATTTGCAAATTAATATCTTCTGGTAATTCAGTGTCAGGTGCTCCGCTGGTCTCGGGCAACTCAACCAGATATGATTGTGTCAATAACGGTGTTGTGACAATAAAGATGATTAGCAAAACCAGCATCACATCAACAAGAGGCGTGGTGTTGATCTCCGACATCGGCTGGTCATTGCCCGATTCAAAGCTGCCAAATGCCATGATTAGTCCTTATGAAGGGAAAAGAATAGCTGCAGGTCGTGAGCAAACCCGTCGAGATCCGCCATGATTAACCGTTGCGTACGTGTAAATGCGTTGTAGGCAAGCACGGCAGGTATTGCTACAAACAAACCAAACGCAGTCATAATAAGCGCCTCACCAACGGGCCCGGCAACGGTATCGAGTGATGCCTGTCCGGACTCACCGATAACTGTGAGGGCGTGATAGATTCCCCACACCGTTCCCAGCAGGCCAATAAATGGTGCGGTTGAACCGACAGAGGCGAGGATAATTTGCCCCCTCTCAAGCTGTATCGCCGTTCTGCCAAGGGCTTGTCTTAATGCGCGAGTTACCAGTTCGCTGATTGTCATACCCGCATCGAGGGCTTGCTCCTGGTTGGTAAGATGAAAAAGTTCGTAGTGCTCTTTGGCTTTGCGTGCCTGTTCAGCCAGGTGCAAAAAAGGCGGCAGCTTTTTCAGTATGTCCATACCCTCGGGTAATGTACTTGCTTCCCAAAAGCGGTTAATGATGTCGTTGTTATTGCGAATTTTACCGAGGCCCTGAAGTCTGCCCAGATAAAAGCTTTTTGCCAGAATAATACTCCAGCTAGCGATAGACATAAGGGCAAGCAAAACGGCGATACTTTGAATAACAATATCGCCCTGCTGCCACACCAGAGAAAAGCTGCCAGAAAGATCCATCAGGCGGATTCCCGTTTTACGTGGCCGTCACGCATATGATTAATGACTGCGCCGGATAGAGTATTACCTTCAATGTTATAGGCCTTGCCGAAGCCTTTAACATATCTTCCCCCCTCAGGAATAAGGCGGAAGAGATTAAAGTCTGATAATTCGCTAAGGTTTTTGCTGCGCTCACCGTGACGGCTAGCTAGCGTTTCAACACCAATCTGCCAGTTATCCTTATCACTTACGTCGATATGTTCTGCGCGCATACTGTAGTTAACCCTGATACGGGCAAAGAGCTCACCGGCGCTGTCTTCATCTTCGATAATAAGCACTGAAGCCAGGGGGTTTGTCTTGAGATTGACGGCATGCAGAGCAATATCACTTAGCAAAACGTAAATGCTGTTATCACTGATGGCAAACGGGGCATACGAGGCAAACGGCTTTCCCTCAGGGTTGATCGTTGCCAGTTGCAGACTTTTTCTGTTTGCGATAAAGCCCAGGATTTCTTCCTGTAGGCTATCGACGGTGTCCGGTTTTAAATTTGATGCGTTCATAAAAGGGTTCCATATCTAAAAGGGTAAAGGTTTAACTAATTGATCCTGCTTTTTTAATATGATTAAAGGATTCAAGTTGATGTGTGAGCAGCTCACCCTGAGGGTCTCTGCCGAGAAAAATCTTGAACATGGTTTCTTCATTTTCATTGAGAAACACAAACGAGTGGCTTTCCCTGCCACGGTGAGGTCGGCTGACCAGCTTGATAGAAGAGACCTTGTCGAGATTCAGATGTCCTTCAAAGCCGGTTTCACCTTTTAAATTATAAAAGCCCTCTCCCATAGAGCCTTTGGGAAAAGGTCCTTTGAATTCAAACACACAGCCTCCGTGCAAAATAATGGTAGTTGTGTTGCCCCAATCACTGATGGTCTGGAGAAGATTTAATGCCATCTCTCCGGGGAGAGATGGCATGATTTCGGCTTGATCATTCATCGATGATTTCCTGTATCAAAAAACTAGAAGCGATAGCTTGCTGACAAAATAATTTCCTGACCAGGCTCATAAAGCTCCTGGAACGCGCGACGGTAGTATTCATCGCCGACATTTTTAATCACAAGGTCCAGTGCCAGCTTGTGGTCAAGCGCGGCAGGTTTGTAGCTCGCGTAAAGGTCGTAGATGTCATAGCCTTCATAACTGGTAGTTGTACTATTTGCTGGCACTTTGTCCTGATCGTCTGCTGTTAAATAGCGCAAGCCTGCCGTTAGCTCAGTGGGAATAAAGTTGTAGCTGATATCGGCAATCCATTTATCGGCCGGGATATCGTAGAGGTTATCACCGGTTTGTTTGTCTTCGCCGCGAGTCTGGCCGTAAGCAAGGCTCAGGTTTAATTCACCGATTTGATAAATGCCCTCAAGTTCAAAACCTTTTAGCTCGGCTTCTTCCACGTTGACATTAATTGCCTTGGTATCAACGGTAGCAATTGGAGTGAATGGGAAGAATGGCAGAGTGATGGTAAATGGATCAAAGGTGGTTTGGGAAATGAAGTTATCGACATCATTTTCAAAGTAGGCACCGTGGATACGCAGGGAATCATCTTCACTGGCAAGGCCGGTCCAGTTCATGTCGAAAATAAACTCCTTGTTAGCGGCTTCTTCAGGGTCGAGAGTCGGATTCGGCAGAAATACCTGGCAAGTACCGAAAACACAAAAGTGGGTACCTGTCGTGTAGAGTTCTTCGGAACTTGGTGCGCGGAATGCCTCGTCATAGCGCAGGCCGAGGTTGAGCCAGCTAGTGGCTTGCCACGCGAGGCCCGCAGAAAGAGAGCCGGCACTGTCGTCGCGTGAAGTATTGAGGTTATTGGCTTCCGTTTCAAATTCATCATAACGATAACCAATATCACCGCTTAAAACTTCGTTGAATTTAAGGTCTGCAGTGATAAACGCGCCGCTAACCTCTGTTTCACCTTCCGGAGGTGTTGGTCTTGGGCCAGATGAAGAGTCTCGCTCCGCGTTAAAATCATCTTTATAGTAGTCGATACCATAGATCAGGTTAGCCATACCAACGGCGCTTTGGTTATTGATATTAAAACCAAAGGTATCAAGTTCGGTTTTATCATTACGCCCGTCTGAAACTCGGGATTCATCGACCTCGGTTTCATTTTCGTAGACGAGGGCTTGCAGATTAACCAGTTCATTGTTGGTCGGATTAAAGCGATAGTCGACAGAAAATTGTGAGTTATCACGCTCACGGTCAATGATCGGGTTTGATGTACCGCCTGCGGTAGCTGAACCGTTGGATGGCACACGGCCTTCATTCGTGGATTGGCGGTAGCTGACCTCGAGGTTGTTGGCATCGTTGATTTGGAACCCTGCTTTGACGAGGGCGCCGTCATCTTTGTAGGCAGAGTTTGCAAGCTCCTCGCCATTGCCCATTTCAAAGTTGTCTTCATCGCGCATATAACCGGAAAGCAGTAAATCCATTACGCCGGCACGGACACCGCCAGCAACGGTAACTGCGTCGCCGCTGGTGTTGTCATTGTATGCATATTTAACCAGCGCACCGACATTGGCATCGGGGTCAAGAATGTCGCCAGCATCAATCGTTTGCTGGGCAACCACACCACCTAAAGCGCCACTGCCCCACAAACTTGAGCTCGGGCCTTTTACGACCTCGATTTGTTTGATAAGAATCGGGTCGAGAGAATAGGTTGGGCGGTGGCCGGATTCAAAGTTCTGCCTGACACCATCAACAGTTTGCAGCACCCGCTCACCCTCAAGACCACGGATATTAACCTCCTGGTTGTTGCCGCGCGGGCCACCTGCTATTTCGATATTGGGTTCGTAGGACAGCGCTTCGGCGGTGGATTGAGGCTGTATTTGCTCAAGATCTTCGCGGGTTTTAACCACGATAGAGCGATTTGCTTCGTTAGCAGGCTGCTCGGCGCGCAGTACACTGACCTCAATGGTGTTTAATTCCACAGCAGAGTCTTCTGCAGAAATTGTGCCGCAGCAAGCTGCGGCCAGACATCCGGATAGAAGGGCTAGCCCCTTAATTTTTGCTGGTGTTTGGTTCATTGCAAAAGCCTCATTAATAAAAATAGATGTAAATCCAGGGTTGCGAATAGTAATCATTATCATTAGTATTCGCAAGTGATAATTGTTATTATTTGAGGGTTCGTCAGAAACCGGCCTGTTGGTCGGAAAGTACATAGCCATGGCCAGTCCAGCTCAAGCCTATATGGACGGGATGTTTGTTCCGTCAATCAGCCCTCTCCAGGGCGCCGAATACAGCCGGTCCCTGTCTTCGTTAGCGCCCTGGTTTTTTTTGGCGCTAGCTTGTCATGTCGCGGCGGTGGCGTGGCTTTTCCATAGTCCGGATTTGTCTATTTCCGCAGAGCAGCCATCCGCAGGTGTTAACGATGACAAGCAGTGGTCCGTCATTGCCGTATCCTCGTTTGCTGAGCCAGAACCCATCGTAGATGAAGCAGTAACGGATGAGGTGGTGGAGAAGCCGGCGGAGACAGTGGAAGAGGCAAAGCCTGTCAAACTTGAGCCAGAGAAAACAAAGGAGCCGGAGCCTGTACCGCTGGCCGCAAACAGCGAGACCATGCAGCAGCAAGTACAGCCTGCTCCATTACCGGAAGTGGCTCAGGCAGAGCAATCCCGGGAAATGGCGGCCTTGCAAACCAGCGGTAGTGAAGCAGAGACCTTGCACAAGGCGTTTGAGCCTGAGTGGGTAGAAACGCCGAACTTTTCGATCACGCCGACCCGGCCCGCTTATCCGAGTCTGGCAAGAAAGCGCAATCAGCAGGGTTCTGTGTTGCTGGAAATATGGATAGATGAATCCGGCCGACAAACAAGGCTGCTGATAAGCAAAAGCTCCGGCTATAAACTGCTCGACAAAGCTGCGATTGATGCAGCAGAAAGATGGCGTTTCAAACCCCACCGAAAAAATGGCGTGCCTGTTCAATCAAGGGTCAGAGTACCCATCAATTTTTCAATTAAATAGTTTTAAATCGAGGTAATGTTCATATGCGCAGCATGATATTTGTTTTTTTGGTGTTGGTTGTTTCACAAACAGTATCAGCACAAGGAAAAGAAGAAAAAAGCCGCTTAATCAGTACCAATGCTGGTGTAACCGATATTATTCTGGCGCTGGGATATGGTGCGCAGTTAGTAGCGGTGGATATTACCAGTGATGTACCGGAAGAACTGGAACCGCTTCCACGTATTGGTTATCACCGCCAGCTTTCTGCAGAAGGTTTGTTAAGTCTTAAACCGGAAGTTGTTTTTGGCAGTAAAGAAATGGGCCCGGACATTGTTATTAATGCCCTGAACCAGGCATCGGTAGATGTAGTACAACTGGAAGAGGCTTTCACCAAAGATGACCTGATCAATAATATTAACGTGATTGCGGAAAGTATTGGCTGTACAGCATGCGCAACCGGTGTTGCTTCTGATATCGATGAAAAATATCAAAAGCTGATAGCAACAGAAAGTACCGAAGCACAAAATTATGTCTTTGTTATGAACATGGGACAAAGGGGTATGCGTTACGCGGGTGAAAAAACGGGTGGAGATACGCTAATCAAATTATTGGGTGGTATCAACGTTGCGGCCCATGAAGGTTATCGCAGTATTTCCGGAGAAGGGCTTATGAGCCTGAACCCTGACGTTATCCTGATTACAGGAAACAGTAACAGTGAACAGGTAATTAAAGATTTTAAACAACAGAATCTGCTACTGGCTAACCGCAATATTGTGTTTGTAAATGGCAAGGCCCTTATTGCGGGATTGAGTATTTTAACACTTGATGAAGCGTTAAACCTGCGCTCAGCTGGCTTATAGATTTATGGAAATAGCTTCTGTTAAGCGTATGGCACCGAGCCATACGGCGTTGGTACTTGTGCTGCTAATGGTGGTTAGCTCACTACTAGCTGTATCACTGGGGCCAATGAAATTCTCGTTGTTTAACATGCCACTCGGTGACTATGAGCAGGCGGTTATTTGGCAGTTGCGTGTTCCCCGCTTGATACTTGCCTTACTTGTAGGTGCACTGCTTGCGCTGTGTGGTGCAGTGATGCAGGGTCTGTTCAGAAACCCGTTAGCTGATCCCGGCATAGCCGGGGTTTCAACGGGTGCGGCATTGGGGGCAGTATTAAGCCTCGTCCTGTTGCCAGCCTGGTCGGTTTTTTCTACGCCGTTTTGCGCGTTTCTCGGGGGTCTCGTAACAACACTGTTGGTTTGGCGCCTTGCACAGTCGCCGCAGGGCACATCGGTTGTTATGTTGTTATTAGCGGGCATTGCGATTTCAGCTTTTGGTGGAGCGGTGATTGGCTACATGAGTTATGTGGCAGACGACCAGGCTTTGCGTGATATCAGCCTGTGGCAGATGGGTTCGCTGGCAGGCGCAACCAGGTCTTCTACGGCAATTTGTTTTGTTGCGCTGGTTATCCTTGGTTTCAGTTTCTATCGCTACAGCAATGCGCTTAATGCGCTATTGCTTGGCGAAGCAGAAGCGAGGCACTTGGGTATTGATGTTGAAGGCATGAAGCTCAAATTAATCGTTCTTTGTGCAATTGGTGTCGGTGTTGCTGTCGCGGCTTCCGGCATTATTGGTTTTGTCGGACTGGTGGTACCGCACTGTGTGCGCATGTTGACCGGGCCCAACCACAAAACGCTGTTACCGCTGTCTATGTTATGTGGGGCGGTATTACTATCACTGGCCGATTTATTTGCGCGGCTGTGGATTGCACCGGCAGAGTTGCCCATCGGGCTGGTTACAGCTCTACTTGGCGCACCGTTCTTTTTTACATTGATTATTCAGCAGCGCAGTCGTTTTCAGTATTAGGTTATTTATCATGCTGTTGGAAAATATAAAATTCTCACGTAATCGCAGTCTGCTGATTAATATTGATAGACTCGATGTATTACCTGACAGAGTGACAGCGTTGATAGGCCCTAACGGGGCAGGCAAATCAACGTTGTTAAAAATATTATGCCGAGAGTTAAGGGAAGATAGTGGTTCAATTGTCTTTCACGACCGCAATATAAAAGATTGGTCGAGATTTGAACTTGCAAGGCATGTTGCTATTTTACCCCAGTCGAGCAACCTGGTTTTTCCATTTACTGCTTACGAAGTGGTTACTTTGGGTGCAACACCCCTGAGGCTTACACAAAACGCAATGCGTCAGATGGTAGAGCAGGCAATGAAAAACACCGGCTGTCTGGATCTGAAAGATACATCGTTTATGGCATTATCCGGAGGACAACAGCAGCGTGTGCAACTGGCAAGGGTGCTCGTACAACTATCACAGGCGGATAAGCCACCGCTGTTGTTACTTGATGAACCCACATCGGCTCAGGATCTTGCACAACAACATAAATTGCTTGAGCAAACCACAGTGTTTGCCAAAGAAAAAGGTTACTATGTTGTCGTCGTTTTGCATGACCTGAACCATGTACTTAATTATGCGGATGATGTGGTTATTCTTAAAAACGGCTCTGTTGTTGAAACAGGTTCTCCCGATCTGTTAAAAAGCCAGCGGATACTGGAAAATGTCTGGGGATATACCCCGCGTTTGTCACACTCGTCAAATAGCACAACCGTTATCTACTAGCACGCAAATATTAGGGCAATATTGATAAAAATTGCCCTGGATTGTGACGGAAGTACACCTATCAAGGGCAATAACCTTCTACTGGCCGCCTAATCAGGCTAGAATTCTCCGCAAGAGCAACGTTAATCAGGGGACATACCATCAACGCCGCCAGTGACCGCCATATGGGTTTGCGCAGTTTTCTCGACGCCCTTGTCGAAGACGGGCGTATTGAGCAGGGAGATGCCAATATCATTGCTGGCACCACGCGCAGTAGTGAGCAGTCAAAGCAGCACCCATTAATTTATATTGGTGAGCAGAGACTTAACGATCTGAAAAACCCCGGCCAGGTTCTCGATGAAGAGTTATTGACACTGTGGTTATCGGAAAAATCCGGTCTGCCCTACTACCATATTGACCCATTAAAAATTAATGCGGCGAAAGTGACCGATGTAATTTCGTTTGGCTATGCCAAGCGTCACGGTATTCTATGTGTGGAAGTCAGGGCTGATGAGGTGGTGATTGCAACGGCACAGCCCTATGTAACGGAGTGGATCGATAGCGTTGAGCAAATTGCCAAGCGCCATGTAACCCGGGTTGTAACCAAACCTTCCGACATTAACCGTTACATGGCCGAATTTTATTCACTGGCCAACTCCGTTAATCAGGCCGTGCAGGAAGAGTTCAGTCAAAACGTCAACATCACCAATTTCGAGCAACTGCTTGAAATGGAAAAAGCCAGTGACCCCGATGCCAATGACAATGCGATTATCAATATTGTGGACTGGTTGCTGCAGTATGCGTTTGAGCAGCGTGCGAGTGATTTGCATATTGAGCCGCGCCGCGAATATGGCCGGGTGCGCTTTCGTATTGATGGTGTGCTGCAACCGGTTTATCAGCTACCTAACAAGGTTATGATAGCGGTCACAAGCCGTTTGAAAATTCTCAGCCGCATGAATGTCGCCGAGCGCCGCTTGCCCCAGGATGGTCGTATCAAAACCAAAACACCCCAGGGTAATGAGGTGGAGCTGAGGCTTTCCACACTACCGACCGCGTTTGGAGAAAAGATGGTAATTCGGGTGTTTGACCCGGATGTGTTGTTAAAAAGTTTTGCCGAGCTAGGCCTGATCAATGAAGATCACAATCGCTGGCAAAAGCTGATCGGTAACCCGAATGGGATTGTATTGGTTACCGGGCCCACGGGCAGTGGTAAAACGACAACGCTCTATACCTCGTTAAAGCAGTTGGCCACCGATGAAGTAAATGTCAGTACGATCGAGGATCCGATCGAAATGGTGGAAGATTCGTTTAACCAGATGCAGGTTCATCAGCAAATTGGTCTCGATTTTGCCACGGGGGTGCGCACGCTGATGCGCCAGGACCCGGATATTATTATGGTTGGCGAGATACGGGATTTTGAAACTGCGGATATGGCAATGCAGGCAGCGCTCACGGGCCATTTGGTGATTTCTACTCTGCATACAAATGATTCACCAACGGCGGTTAGCCGTTTGCTTGACCTTGGAATTCCCTATTATTTGATACGCGCTACGGTACTCGGTGTGATGGCGCAACGTCTGGTGCGACGCCTGTGTGAAAACTGCAAGGAAAAAATACCGGTAGATAACGAGGGCTGGCAACAAATCACGGCTCCCTGGAAGGTTACGGCACCGGAATTTATTTATAAACCGGTGGGCTGCCTCGAATGCCGCAACACTGGCTACCATGGACGCGAAGGCATCTATGAAATTCTGGTTATGTCGCCTGAGGTAAAAGGCCTGATTGAAAGTAATACCGATCTTGCACAGCTACGACAACAGGCAATGCGTGAAGGTATGCGTACTCTGCGTTTAAGTGGTGCGCAAAAGGTTGCCCAGGGCTTAACGACGATTGAAGAAGTTCTCAGGGTGACGCCAGAGCAGGAAAAAGCCAAATAGCCGAGATGAAACCTGCCAAAATAGTTTTTATTTTTTCCTGCGGGTTTTTACTTTACTGCGCTTTAGCCTGGTTATTTAAATGGCCCCCCTACCCACAGGTGGCCGACAGTCTATATGAAATACGCCTGTTAATGTCTGGTGGTTCGGCGCCGCAGGAAGGCAACGGTAAAAAACCGCCCCACCTTTTTCCGCTGCGCTACCACAACTACGGTGCGACAACGCATGATGCAGCTACTTTGGCCCCGGGGGTGACATTGCTCACCACCTACTGGCCGGATTACGAATGGCGCAATGGAATACGGCTGATCGATGCAGAGGGTAAGACCTTGCACCATTGGAATATTGACCCCAAAGCACTATTTCCGTTTAAAAATATCCCTAAAAATACTTATGTACACGGTAGCTATCTGTTTCCCAATGGTGATGTCCTGTTCAATATTGAATACGCAGGCCTGGTGCGGATGAACGCCTGTGGTGAAGTGTTGTGGACGATTGAGCGCCAGACACACCACTCGGTGTTTCGTGATGAACAGGGCAACTTTCGTGTTTCAGGCTATCGCAAAGTGCCTGCCGGCAGTGAACGGGCGAAGCAGTTTGTACCGATACGCCGGCCTTTTGGTGAAGATACGTTGTTAACCATCTCTCCGCAGGGAGAGATATTGCAGGAAATCAGTTTGCTTGAGGCGCTTTATAACAGTGACTATAAACATTTGCTCTGGCATTACGATCGCGTAAAAAGCCCATGGCAAGGTGATGTGTTACACCTCAACGATATTGAGGTGCTTGGCACAGAGCGAGCAGAAGAATTTCCCGGCTTTGTGGCGGGTGATGTGGTGATCTCGGCCAAGTTTATTAACACGGTAGCGGTATTGAGTGCAGAAGGAAAAATCAAATGGTTGACGTCGCAAACCTTTACCCACCAACACGACCCGGATTTTGAAAGCGGGGGTTGGATTACGGTGTTTGACAACCGTACTGATGGTTCCCATGACGGACGTTATCTTGGTGGCACGCAAATAAAAAGCATACACCCGTCAAGTGGTGAAACCCGGATACTGTATCCGCCACCTGGCGCTGCGCCAATCTATACCGGTGCCGGTGGCAAACACCAACTACTTGATAACGGCAATCGATTGATTACCGAAGCACAGGCCGGGCGCGTGCTGGAGGTCTCTGCTGAAAGTGATCTGGTCTGGGAATGGGTGAACAGTCCCTATAGTGAAGGGGGTGAAGAGAGTGAGTTTGTTGCCGAGATTCTTGAAGGTACGCGCTACAACCTTGATCCCGAAACCATCAACGGCTGGAACTGTTCTCGCTAGTCAAGCGACTCGCGTACCTTTTCGTAGACACGCAGCTTATGAAACTGTACTACACGGAAATTTATACTTGCGTCACGCATCCGTTGTTCGTCCTTATGATAATTAACCACGTAGGAAAATAACAATAAATCGCAATCGGGTTGGTTGCGATGATAATTAACCAGCCTTTCATGTTTTTCCGGGGATAAATAATAACGATAATAAAGATCTATGCCCCGCTTGGTGCTGCCTTCAAACCACGGTCTGACCGGTATAAGGCAATCATCGGAGCTATAGTGTTCATTAATATAAGCAGACGCTTCACGCCACTGCTCTTTTTTCTGGCTAAATGGGCTGTAAAGACCCATCGCAAAAGCAAAGATAAAAATAAACAATAGCAAACCGTATAACACCCGGCTTGCAGCGCTGTGTACCTGTCGGGTGTCGAGTTGGTCAAACAAACAGGCAAGACAAAATAACAGTAGCGGAACTGACACAAGCAAGTTGCGCCCGGTGATAATCGGAGTGTGATAACTGACAGCGACAATGCCGACAAAAAAAATGCCAAGAATGGATAAAGGAAATTGCAGCGACTTTAACATCGAGCGCTCTGACTTGCCGAACAGGCACAATGCAGCTAACAGTATAGATACCAGTATTAGCAGTGGATATAAAAACTGTGGCAGCCTGCCAAAAAACAGTGCGTAAAAGTCGGTCAGAATTTCAAACACACGGTTTTTAATCCAGAAGTTGCCGCCAGACTTGCCAAGCAGGAACTCGCTGTGAAAATATAACCAGCTAAACAGCGGTAGAGCCGCTAACAGGAAAATACTGGCGATCAGTAACAATGATGAAAAATTGCGTTGTCGTGCAAGGCACAGAGCAAGCGCAAATGCCTGTGCGCCAGCAAAAGCAAAATAAAAAAAATGCAGCAAACAACCGGCTAAAGTAATCAATAGCCAGATAACCAGAGTGCTGGCTTTGAGGGTTGTCAGTAATTCGTCGCGCAATTGAAAGACAGCCGGTAGTGACAAAGCCGCCAGTGCATACACCAGGGAATAAGCACGCAGTTCCATTGAATACCAGGTAATTCCCGGAATGCCGAAAAGCAACAGACTGTACCAGGCCCAGCCGGTGCGTCCGAGCCAGCGGCGCATCCATAGTACAGCGGTGACGAGCAAAGCAGTCGAGATCAAAAACGGTAAGGCGCGTAATGCGGCATCAGACTGGAAACCCAGAGTGTGCCAGCCAAATAACAGGGTGTTAAATAACGGGGGATGAACATCGGTTAATAGCCAATTATGCAACAGTACCGAAAAGCTATCGCTTGTGGTGCTTGCCGATGCGGAGTAAATCTCATCGCGCCATAGCGACTGTTCGCCGAGTAAACAGGCGCGCCACACGACCAGTACAGCAACGATTACCGGCCATTTGTCCAGCAGGGTTGTTTTTATTGGCATTTTATCGGCACACCCCGACATGTCGGGGTTGCTAGTTTGTCTTAATAATAACGGGGTTAAATATACCGCAATCCATGACCAGACACCTAAAAACCTGAATTTTGCCGCCAGGACATGGTAAAGTGCAGCACAGAGCAGCCTGTCCGGCCCAGCCGGGCAGTCGCTATTATTTGGAATATAAAACTATTTGGGTTATAAAAAATCATTCGAGCTATGAGAAAAAAACCGGCTTTTTACACAGTACTGACTTTCGTCACCTTGTTGCTGGCACTGATTACGCTACCGGCTCAGGCTTATGTGGGCCCGGGCTCCGGCCTCTCGGCTGTCGGCACGATTGTGGCTCTGGTTATCGGTTTGTTGGTGGCCATCGTTGGCTTTGTCTGGTATCCGCTCAAGCGTCTGTTCAAGGGACGCAATAGTAAAGAGCAGGCAGAGAGTACTGAAGCGCCAGAGAGCCCAGAGGGTAAAGACCCGGCCAGTGGCGAGCAGCAATAGTCATTTATTGCTTTATTACCGCCGCCGATGTCGATGAGTTCAATCCTGACCTTTGCGGTTGCGATTGCAACGGTGGTGCTATTTATCGAAATCATCAAGCGCCTGGGCCTATTGGTGTCTGCGCAGAAAGTTGGTACAACCGCAAAGCTTGCCGCACAAACGGTTGCGGATAAAAACCTCAGTGATGATGAGAAAGAACAGCGTATGCAAAGCTACGCGGTTACATTGTTCAAGCAATTTTTTATTCTGTGCGGTGGTTTTGCGCTGGCGTTACTGATACCAACGCTGCTTGTCTATGGCCTCGGCCTGACACCGTGGCTTGATGCAGAAGCGATATTTGCATTAATGATGAGCTGGACGTTTATTATTGTTGCAAGTGTCTTGTCGGTAGTTCTGCTGGTCGTAAAACCGCGTTCAAGCGGCAAGGTACCATCTGCAGACACAGACCCAGATTAAAACAATGTATAAAGCGAGCTACAGCGCCCTCGACAAATTGCTACACCGCGTGGCTTTTGCGAGTGACAAAATGCAAACTGTACTTGCCGAGCTGGAAGATGACCTCTATCGCAAGCAAATAGCGGCACAAACAATTCAAGCGCCGGTATTTATTGCCGCACTGCCCCGCGCAGGTACCACAACCTTGTTGGAACTGTGTGTAGCAACCCGGGCATTTACTTCTCATACTTATCGACAAATGCCGTTTATTCATGTGCCGCTGTTGTGGCACAAGTTTGCACAACGTTTTGCTGCTAACCAGGAAAAGCACGAGCGTGCTCACGGTGATGGTATTTATATCAATGTCGACAGCCCCGAAGCTTTTGAGGAAGTTATCTGGAAAAGCTTTTGGAAAACACAATACCAGCCGTCGTGTATAGAGCCGTGGCAAGAAACCGCTAATGTCGCGTTTGACACCTATTTTAAGCGACATATTTGCAAGCTGCTAACACTTGGGAATCAGCCGGGTCTGCGTTATTTGTCAAAGAACAATCTGAATATTGCCCGCCTGTCTTATCTGGCAAAGCTGTTTGATGATGCGGTTATTGTTGTGTTATTTCGGGAACCGGCAAACCATGCCCTGTCTCTACATAATCAGCATCTGCGTTTTTGTTCGCTACATGAAAAAGATGGCTTTGCACGGCAGTACATGGCAGATATTGGCCACTTTGACTTCGGGTTAAACTTGAGGCCGATAAATTTTGCTCAATGGTTTGAGCAACGGCAAAACCGCGATAATAAAGATGTGTTTTTCTGGCTGGAATACTGGTTAAACAGCTATCGGTATTTGTTGTCGCACACAACACCGGCACTGCACTTTGTTTCCTATGACAGGCTTTGTGAAAACCCGACAACAGGCCTTGAGCAGCTTGCCGGTGTTTTGCGGCTGAATGAACCGCGGGCGCTGATAAATCAGGCTGAAAAGATTAACAAGCCTGCAATAAAAACATTGGCTGCTGAAAGCCCGGCACAACAGTCATTGTTAAATGAAGCATCGGCACTTTATGCGCAGCTATGTGAGCGTTCGATTATTTGAATATTCCGGGGGCAGCTTTGGATAATGGTAAGCGTGTCAAATACAGCGATACTTGCTATATTGGCGGCGCCAGAGTCGGCTTTATTGAAGCCATCAAGAGGATAAACCTATGAGCAAACAGATCGGATGGATCACACTCCGAACCCTTACCGCACAGCTTATAGTGTTTGCCCCGTTGCTATTGTTGTCATGGGGGACACAGGCAGCAGAAGCTGAAGCCGAAACAGATGGCTGTCTGAAAGAAAAAACCCAGGTTGTTTGTCTCAATGAACGACTGCTGGCAAGTGGGGCCGGCAAGAGTCTGCCTAATGATAGCCTTGTGGTCGGTCTGTCCAGTGCGTATACCCTGAGTGTTCCGAGCGACCAGTGGGTGCACATGTGGCCCGGGTTGGAGCGCCCTGAAGATCTGCTGCTTGTGCATAGCTCGGGGCAGGCATTTGTGCAAGTGGACTGGCTTGGTGGGCAGATGGTGCCCTATGACCTGGCAGCTCTGGAGCAGGTAGAGAAGATGGCGTTAAAACTTGACGCCGAGCCCGTGCCGATTCCGGTAGATGTCTGGCCCTACCAGGAGCAGGGTGCAATCTACGAACTGTGCTATTTCACCGACAAGGATACGCGGGAGTGCATGTATTCAGCTGTGGCACTGATGCCCGGTGGGACTGTGCGCTTTCTTGCCATGACGGCGCTAGAGGAAGCGTTGATGGTTGAAGTACTCAAACTGATTCTTTCTATTGATATTGTTGTAGTCGAGGCGGACGACACATCGTCTGTGCCTGCACCCGTACCTGTGCCTGCACAGGAGCAGCAAGTGACTCCACCCGCGCCATAAGGCAAGGTACAGCGTATGAGCCAACCAATAAGACGCCACGAGGGCAAAACTCCACAGCTTGGTGATCAGGTTTATGTGGATGCTTCTGCGGTCATTATCGGTGATGTGGAAATCGGAGCTGACTGCTCAGTCTGGCCCCATGTAGTGATTCGCGGTGACATGCACCGTATTCGTATCGGCGAGCGCTGCAGTATCCAGGATAACAGTGTGCTGCATATTACTCACGATGGGCCGTTTGATCCAGGTGGTTGGCCCCTGACTCTGGGTGATGAAGTCACCGTGGGTCATCGGGCGGTATTGCATGGTTGCACCATTGGCAGTCGCGTGCTGGTCGGTATTGGTGCAATTGTTATGGATGGTGCTGTGGTGGAAGACGATGTCATTATTGCCGCTGGTGCATTGGTGCCGCCAGGCAAGACGTTGCAAAGCGGTTATGTCTACGTGGGCGCGCCGTGCAAGCAAGCGCGTGAGTTGACGGACTCGGAGCGAGCGTTTTTCAGCTACGGTGCAAATAATTACGTGAAACTTAAAAATAAATACCTGGCACAGAAACAGGCTGACGTAGATTAAAGCGAACGAAAAAGCCGGTATTTTAGCGATAAATCTTGATTGCCCGCAGCGGCGAGCTGAGGGACAATAGCCGCCTTTAATCCAGCAGTGATCTTTGAGGAAACTTATGTCATCGACAACACCCTCCCGTCGTGATTTGGCCAATGCAATTCGTGCATTGAGTATGGATGCCGTACAACAGGCCAAAAGTGGCCACCCCGGTGCACCAATGGGTATGGCCGACATCGCCGAAGTACTGTGGAACGACTTTATGGTACATAACCCGGCGAACCCGAACTGGCTTGATAGAGACCGTTTTGTACTGTCCAATGGCCACGGCTCGATGCTGATTTATTCACTGTTGCATTTAACCGGTTACGAGCTGCCGCTCAATGAGTTGAAAAATTTTCGCCAGCTGCATGCGAAAACTCCGGGCCATCCGGAGTATGGCTATGCACCGGGGATAGAAACCACTACCGGACCCCTCGGTCAGGGCATTACCAATGCAGTGGGGATGGCGATTGCAGAAAAAGCGCTCGCCGCACAGTTTAACCGCGACGGGCACAATATTGTCGATCACCGCACCTGGGTGTTTCTCGGTGATGGTTGCCTGATGGAAGGTATTTCCCACGAGGCGTGTTCACTTGCGGGCACACTGGGCCTGGGCAAGCTGGTGGCGTTCTACGATGATAACGGTATTTCTATTGATGGTGAGGTCGACGGCTGGTTTACCGACGACACCGTCAAACGCTTCGAGTCTTACGGCTGGCAGGTGATTCCAAAAGTTGATGGCCACGACCCGGAAGAGATTGCGCTCGCGATAGAGACAGCGGTCAGGGAAACAGACAAGCCGACACTGATTTGCTGCAAAACCGTGATTGGTTTTGGCTCCCCGAACAAGGGAGGCAAGGAATCTTGTCACGGCTCTCCGCTTGGCGAAGAAGAGATTGTACTGACCCGGGAACGGCTTGGCTGGAGCCATGGTTCATTTGAGATACCTGATGATATCTACGCAGGCTGGAATGCAAAAGACAAGGGCGCTGCTGCCGAAAATGATTGGCAGGCCCGTTTTGAAGCCTATCGTGCCGCCCACCCCGAACTCGCAAACGAACTTATTCGCCGGGACTCCGGTGAGCTGCCAGCTGATTTTAGTGCAAAGGCCGATGCCTATATTCAACAGTGCCAGCAAAGCGGTGACAGCATTGCGAGCCGCAAGGCCTCACAAAACAGCCTCAACGCCTATGGCCCCCTGTTACCAGAACTGCTCGGTGGTTCGGCGGATCTTGCGGGCTCGAACCTGACCCTGTGGCAGGACTGCCAGGGTCTCGATGCCAACGATGCGAGTGGCAACTACATCTACTATGGCGTGCGTGAATTCGGTATGAGTGCCATGATGAATGGTATTGCCTTGCACGGTGGTTTTATTCCCTACGGTGCGACTTTCCTCGTGTTTATGGAATACGCGCGCAATGCCGTGCGTATGGCGGCATTGATGAAACTGCGCTCAATCTTTGTTTACACCCACGACTCCATTGGTGTGGGAGAAGATGGGCCAACCCACCAGCCGATTGAGCAGCTCACCGCGTTGCGGGCAACGCCGGGCCTCAATACCTGGCGCCCATGTGACACCGTTGAGTCTGCGGTGGCCTGGAAGCAGGCACTATTGGCCGCCCGCCCGTCGGCGCTGATCTTTTCTCGCCAGAGTTTGGCTCACCAGCCGCGCACTGCAGAGCAGGTGGATGCGATTACCAAAGGCGCCTATGTGCTCGCCGATTGTGACGGTGAGCCGGATCTGATTTTGATTGCCACAGGTTCGGAAGTCGGTGTAGCTGTGGAAGCGGCCGAGCAGTTGTCAGATAAAAAGGTGCGCGTTGTCTCCATGCCCTGTGCGGAAGTGTTCGAGCAACAGGATCAAGCTTACCGGGATGACGTGCTGCCGCCAGCAGTACGTAAACGCATTGCAATTGAAGCGGCGCACAAAGACTATTGGCATAAGTATGTCGGCCTTGATGGCCGAGTGATTGGTATGGATCGCTTTGGTGAATCTGCTCCGGGCGGAGTGTTGATGAAAGAATTTGGCTTCACGGTTGAAAATGCGGTCGCGGTTGCCCGGGAGTTACTTTAAAACCGTTGCTATCAGCTATTTTTATAGAGAGATGTAGAAATGAGTAACCATCATGTAGAACAAAGCAGTGAACAGGCAATTGAAGCGGCGGCATTTCGCCGTTTACTGCATCATCTGGATGAACGCAAGGATGTACAAAATATTGAACTAATGAATCTTGCGGGTTTTTGCCGTAACTGTCTGTCCAAATGGTATATGGCTGCGGCAGAAGAGCGAGGCGTTGACATGGACTATGAGGCGGTTCGCGAACGCATCTATGGCATACCTTACAGTGAGTGGAAGGAAAAATACCAGACGGAAGCAACACCGGAGCAGTTAGCGGCTTTTAATAACAAGGCTGAAAATAAATAGCAAAGTACTAGCTTACCGGCTCCTTTTCACACGGAATCTCGAAATCTACATGGTAGTGTTCGTCATGGCGCACCCATGAACGCTTTTTGGAAAACTCGATATGGGTTTTCAAATAATCGCCATAGGGTGTAGCAAATAAATACGGTTGTAGCTCAGGGTCAAAAATTACGCGCCACAGATCATGGCCGCGTGCGGTTGCACTTTTATGTAGTGCGACAATATGAGCAGCGAGTGCCTCGTAATCAATATGATAGTCTTCGTAACGGCCTGTTCCATCAAACTCAATATCGTAACCAAAGCGGTTGAATGGATGGGTGGGCAGGTGTACGGAGTTTCCAGCGGCGTCTATAACCGGTGTCATAAAATCAACGGATAAACCATTGCGATGGGTTTTATGGGGTTTGAACTCACCGCCGTTTTTAAAACCGGTTTCAGCATATTTATAAACCTTATCTGTTTGTTCGGTTTCCAGTAAACGCCAGGCATCAAGCATGATTGCCTGTACTTCAGAGTGTACCCAGGTTCTACCCGCTGTACGTGCAACGTAAGAATAGGTAATAAAGTTATTGCCGCTGGCGGGAAGCTTGACGGCGTGTTCAAGCCGGCCTGCGGATGTAGTGCCATAACAGGTGCTACTTTTGTCGTTAGCCGATGCAGGCAAACAAGCAATGATTAGTAAGCAGATTAAATAGCGCAAGTTGCAGTCCGTATTAAAAAATTTGTTGTTGTGGTTTTATCAGGCTACAGACAAAGCCTTAAAGAATCAAAATGGCGGTGATACTTAAAGCATCACCGCCAACTATTTATTTATTCCATTAATTGAAAGTCTTCCTTACCAACACCGCAGTCCGGGCAGATCCAGTCTTCAGGTACATCTTCCCATTTAGTACCAGGCTCAATACCGTCATCGGGCCAGCCTGCCGCTTCATCGTAAATCACACCGCAGACAATACATTCCCACTTTCTCATGTTAGACCTCGTTACTTCTTTACAGATTACTTAATAACTATCTTAATTTTGCGTTAGCCGCATCCCAACGAATTACAACCTTGCCAAAGCCGGACAGGTGTTCGCCGTAGAGGCGTTCACACTGATCTTCCACCACTTCAAAGTCACCAATGGCGGCGATCAGTTCTTCAAGAATAATGCAGCCCATCAGGGTGCCGAGATGTAGGCCGAGGCATTTGTGACCACCACGACCAAAGGACAGGTCGCGCTCGGTTTCACGGTTCATATCAAACTGTGCGGCGCTCTCGAATTCTTCCTCGTCGCGGTTTGCGGACGCGTATAAATACAGCAAACCCTGCCCCGCCTTGATTTCTGCGCCATTGAGTTCAAAGTCGTTAACTGCCTTGCGTGCGAGCATATTGGTGGGCTGGTCGATACGCAGTGTTTCGGTAAACGCCTTGCGCACTTTGACCGGATCGGCGACAACCTGTGCTTTTTGTTCAGGGTTTTGCGCGAGATAGTACATAACGCCCGCCACAGTAATCGGTGTGGTTTCTGAACCGGTTACCAGCAGGGAAAAAATATAAAACGCGAGTTCCTCATCGCTAAGCTTGTGGCCGTCAATTTCTGCTTCCATAAAGGTTTTAATGTGACCGCCGGCAAGCTCCGGATTCTGGCGAATCTTGCCAATGTACTCGAAAAAATAACCAAACAGTTGACCAACCGCAGCCTGGTTGGTTTCAGAACCACCGCCAACCTGGCCTTCTTCACGTTCAAGCATACCGTCGATCAGGGCGCGCCAGGTTTCGGAGTCCTCTGGTGGCAGACCAAGCATATAGCCTGCATTGATGCAGGTAACGCGGTTAGCGAGTTCCTTGTAAACATCCATCTCGCCTTTGGCGAGCAGTGGCTCAAGCATTTCACGCACGAGGCCCGTGATGCGCTCAGCGTGTACCTTGACGCCATCGGGGGTGTAGTCTTCACGGATCAGGCCACGCCACTGGCGGTGGGCCTGGCCGTCTTTGGTCATAAAGGTATCGGGTACCGGGGCGCCAAGTAGCACCTGCTCTGGGGTCTGGCCAGCAGTAAAGGTGATGTCTTTTTCGTGTTTGGTACTGCATTCCCAGACGTCGGCAAAACGCGCGAGAGCCCAGGCGTTGTATTTTTCCATAAACACCGGGCTGCCTACGGCGCGCAGCTTGTCGTAGATCGGGTGCGGATCCTTCATAGCCTCATGACTAAACGGGTCGTAGTCCACGCTCATCGGTAATTTTCCTTCTGCTGGTTGAAAATGGCCTCGGATACTATAGAGGTCGAATATTGAAGTCAATCGGACGGTATGCAGGTAGAATGGCGGGCTTGCACGGCATTTATGAGAGAAGGAAAGCAGTATTAACAGGCAGCTAATAACCCTGGGTTTAGCATTGATTTTGGTGGTGGGGCTGCTTGCCTACTGGCTGTCGCGCCCTGAGCCAACAACCCTGTCTGAGCCAGTCACTTCTCCGGCTGCTACTGTGGTCGAACAACCAGCAGTTGAGCAGGCACCCCCGCCCGCCCGCTTTGTGGGCACTGCCGAATGCAGAACCTGCCATGTCGATGTTATGAACCACTGGCAGGGTTCACACCACTTCCATGCCATGGAACCTGCAAGCTCCACCTCGGTAAAGGGGGATTTCGATGATGCGCGCTTTAGCTATTTTGGTCGCGAAACACGCTTCCTGACTGAGCAGGAGCGTTTTGTTGTGCGCACGGAAAACCTTACGGGAGCAATGCAGGATTTTGTCGTCGCCTATACCCTCGGTATCGAGCCGTTGCAGCAGTATCTCGTCGAGTTTGATGATGGGCGCATTCAGGCCCTGCCGTTTGCCTGGGACACGCGCCCACCGGAAGCTGGTGGGCAGCGCTGGTTTCACCTCTACCCGGATACGGATATCAAGCCAGACGATCCATTGTTCTGGATGCGTCCGCTACAGAACTGGAACCATATGTGCGCCGATTGCCACACCACGCAGTTCCGCAAAAACCATAACCACAAAACCAATACCTTTGACAGTCAGTGGCTGGAGCTCGGCGCCGGTTGTGAAAGCTGCCATGGCCCGGCCTCGAACCATTTGCAGTGGGCACAGGGCAAACCCGGATATGAGCAAAACAAGGGCTTTGAGCTGACACTGAACTCCGGTGAACAGCAGCTTGATCAATGTGGTGTGTGCCATGCGCGGCGTCAGCGTTTGCAGGTAGCCGAGGATGGCATAGAAAAAGCGTTTCATACCTGGCAGCCGGAACTACTTTATGCACCGCTGTATCACGATGACGGTCAGATTCGTGATGAGGTTTTTGTGGCGGGCTCCTTTATGCAAAGCAAGATGCACAGCCTCGGTGTTAAATGCAGCGATTGTCACAACCCGCACAGTTTACAACTCAAACAACAGGGCAATGCCCTGTGCAGCCAGTGCCATGCCGTTGATCAATATGATACAGCACAGCACCACTTTCATCCGGCCGACTCACCAGGTGCACAGTGTGTGAACTGCCATATGCCTGAAACTACTTATATGGTGGTTGATCCGCGCCGTGACCATCGCCTGTCGATACCGCGCCCGGATTTAACAGAACGTCTCGGTGTGCCAAATGCCTGCGAGCGATGTCACAGTGATAAGAGTGCGCAATGGGCAGCACAACAGCTACAAGCTCATTTTCAGCATAAGCCCGATACACATTTTGCTGAAGCGTTCCATGCGGCGCGACAGCAGCAAGGCGATGCACAATCCCGTTTGCTGGAACTACTTGCCAGCCGTAACACGTTGAGCTCCCTGACTGATGCGACAGCGTTAGCCGAGCTCGGTTATTTTATCAGTCCGCAGTCTATTCCGGTTATCGAGGCGCAACTACAAAACCCGCAGGCGGCACTGCGGGTTGCTGCGGTGCGCAGTCTTGAAGGGTTGCCTCTCGAGCAACGCCTGTCATTGCTGCTGCCGTTATTGCACGATGACACGTTGGCGGTACGCCTTGAGGTCGCTGCGAGTTTACAAGCGGTGCGTTTTGAACAATTGGATAGTCAACAACAGGCAGCGTTAAAACAGGTGTTTAAGGAATATAAACAGTGGTTATTAAGCGACAGTGACCGCGCCCAGGCGCGAGTGAGACTGGCAAACTTTTACTGGGCCCGTGGAGATCTACTTGGTGCGCAAAACCATTTTGAACAAGCATTGGTTGTGGATGAAAAGAATCTTATGACCTATCTCAATTACGCAGACTACTACCGTGCCCTGGAAAACGACAGTGCTGCCGAGCAACTGCTGCTAAAAGCACTTGCGATTTATCCTGATTCGGCGGATGTGCATCATGTGCTCGGTCTGTTGCAGGTGAGAACGGGTAATACCGCAAAGGCACTTGAATACCTTGAGCAAGCCTATGTACTCGGTGTAGATAACAGTCAGTATCTCTATGTCTTTGCGGTGGCAAAGTACTCTACCGGGGATGCTGCCGGAGCACTGGAGTTGCTGGAGCAGGGGCAAAAGCGTTTTCCGGGCAATGAGCAAATCCTTATGGCGCTGGTTTCCTACCGTGTCGAGGGAGGTGATTTATCCGGTGCTCGCCAGGCAGCTGAACGCTTGTTGGAACTCGCCCCATGGAATACCGAGTATCAGCAAATGGTTCGGCAGCTAGGGCTGTCGCAAAGCGGCAATCCCCATTAACACGTCTATAACTGTGTTCTATAATAGCCGCTCGTTTAATTAGACCGGGGGCAGCAAGCCATGAGTGAAACACCCATAAACCTCAAATATCTGGATTCCCATGAGTGGGCCTTGTTGGGGGATGACGGCATAGTGACCGTGGGCATTACCGACTACGCACAGGATAGCCTTGGTGATGTGGTTTATGTGGAGCTGCCGGAAATGGGTGCCGAGGTGAAACATAAAGAAGAGGCCGGTGTGGTTGAATCGGTCAAGGCGGCTTCGGATATCTTTGCACCGGTCTCCGGTGAAGTAGTGGCGATTAACAGTGCGCTTGAAGACGACCCGGAAATTATTAATAACTCACCTTATGAAGACGGCTGGTTTTTCAAGATCAGAGCAACCGACACCGCCGAGCTTGAAAGTCTGCTCGACGCCGATGGCTATGATGCCGTTTGTGAAGCCGAGTAACTTTTCATCAAGGCCAAGGCTAATAAAAAGCCACCCCTCTGCGGTGGCTTTTTTATGCTTGTGTTTTTATTGTTGTACACATTACTGCAAAGAACCGGATTGTTGTGAGTAAACCCATTGCAATTAAAACACCGCAGTTTAGCTCTGCGCTGCTGCATCCGCGCTATTGGCTTTTATGGTTGGTGTTTGCCTGCTGGTGGGTGATTACACTGCTGCCCTACCCGTTTCTTATTGTGCTTGGCAAGTTGTTGGGCTGGTTGTTGTATGCCTTGGGTGGGCGACGCAAGATCTTTGCTGCGCGTAATATTGAATTGTGTTTCCCTGAAAAAAGCCCCGAGGAGCAGCGGCGTATTTTGTTTGCCTGTTTTGAAAACCTCGGTATTGCGTTTATGGAAATCGGTATGGCCTGGTGGTGGCCGAAGTGGCGCCTGCGTCGCCTTGTCAAAGTCGAAGGCCTGGAACATGTAGTTGCCCATCAGGGACAGGGTATTCTGTTACTGGGTTTACACTTCACCACACTTGAGTTGGCAGCACCGTTCTTTGCGTTTCACTATCCCTACGGTGCCTTGTATCGTCCGCACGATAATCCGGTGTTTGATTTGATTCAGTACCATGGGCGGCAGCGCAGTGACAGTGTGACGTTTTTCCCCAGAGGTGATTTGCGTACCATGATTCGCATGCTGCGTAACGGTGAGATAGTCTGGTATGCACCGGATCAGGATTTTGGTCCGGACTACAGTGTGTTTGCACCGTACTTCGGCATAGAAGCGGCGACAATTGCAGCCACACCAAAGCTGGTACAAATGGGTAAGGCCGTGGTATTACCATTCTCCCACGAACGTCTGTCCTGGTGCCGAGGCTATCGTGTCGTTGTGCACCCACCGATGCAGGATTATCCGACAGGTGATGAAAGAAAAGATGCTACACGGCTAAACCGGGAGCTGGAAAAACATATTCGCGCACAACCGGAACAGTATTTGTGGCCGCATCGACGTTTTAAAACCCGTCCGCCTGGTGAGTCAGATCTCTACCCGATTGAAAAAAAGTCCTCGCGTAAAAAAAGGGCAAAGTAATATTAGTGCGGCCCGGGGCTGGCATCGTGCGATAAGACACGCTATAAATAGGCCATTACTGACCAGATGAGGAAAACACAATGAGTGAACCAATAAGAGCCAGTGATACACCCTATGCTGTAGATGTTGAGGCCGGTGAATCCTACTGGTGGTGCTCCTGTGGGCGCAGTGCCAATCAGCCGTTTTGTGATGGCTCCCATAAAGACACCGGGCTAACACCTGTGAAATACGAAGCAGAAGAATCGAAGACGGTCTATTTTTGTGGCTGTAAGGCCACACAGAATCAACCACTATGCGATGGTAGCCACAGTAAATAACCGCTTATAACATAAACATAGTAGTTATAAATGTTAATAAAAAAGGAGCCAAAGGCTCCTTTTTTATTAAGCGATTATTACGCCTCTAGTGGATAAGTGTTATTGCTTTGCTGCAGCCATTGCCTGGCGTTCTTTTTCGATCAGGTAAGACGCAACTTTCAACATGTTCGGTTGTGAGCCTGCCAGGCGAGCAGAAATATGGTATTTGCCGTTAACAATCATTTCCGGTGTGCCGGTAATTTTGTAAGCGCTGGCTTTTGCTTCTGCTTGTTTAACGAGGGAGCTTACAGAAAAGGAATTAAATGTTTTGTTAAAGGTTTCTTCGTCAATACCGAAGTCTGCAAAGAATTTGGCTATCTCCGCTTCGTTTTTGAAACGTTTCTTTTCTACGTGCATCGCGGTAAAGAAAGCGGCGTGCATTTGGTCGATAAGGTTTAACTGCTTTGCGGTGTAGTACATTTTAGCGTGCAATACCATGTCGTTGTGCCACATGGCAGGCATGTGAATAAAGTCGACGTCGTCAGGAAGGTTTTTAACCCAGGGTTGCAGTGACGGTTCAAAGTTATAGCAGTGGCCACAGCCATACCAGAATGCTTCAACGACCTCGACCTTATTCGGGTTGCGTGTGCGTACCGGGTCTTCAAGAACAGTATAGTGTGTGCCAGCCTGATACTTCTCCGGCTGTGGAGCTTCTTCGGCATTACAGGAAAGAGCGGCAAATAAAATAAATGCAAAAGTAGCAACGCGCATAAAAGAAGTTTTTTTCATTGGTTATTCCATCCCATGTTGATAACTGTCTGCCCGGAGTCTGTGGTTGAGTCGGGGCAGGTGATTAATTCAAGTGTGCCAAACCTTAAACAAAAAAGGTGGCAACTGCCACCTTTTTGATAACGCTTTACATCCAGAGTTCCGTTTAGTGCAGGCCCTGAATATAGGCGGATACTGCACTGATTTCGCGGTCGCTTAACTGGGCGGCAACATCACGCATCATTTTGCCGTCGCCATCATTGCGGCGGCCTTTGGTTTTATCATCCGGATATTGTGCAGCGAGACGGAATTGCTGTAATTGCGCAATGGTGTAATCGGCGTGTTGGCCGGCAAGGCGGGGCCAACCTGCCGGTGCATTACCATTGCCTTTCGGGCCGTGGCAGCCAATACAGGCGGCAACGCCGGTTTTTTCGTTACCGGCGCGATAGATACGCTCGCCGATAGCGAGATCTTCCTCGCTGATGTCCGGGGCTACAACAACCGGGGCTTCGAAGCTCGCGTAATAGGCACCAATATTAATCATATCTTCCTCGGACAAGTTAGCTACCTGTCCGGCCATCAGTGGTGAAACGCGCTCACCGCTTTTGATATCTGCCAACTGCTTGGCAATGTACTTTTCGTTCTGGCCGATCAGTTTCGGGTTGGCGGCAATCGGGCTGTTACCATCAGCGGCGTGGCAAGCGGCACAAACAGCGGTTTTGGCCTTGCCTGCTTCTGCGTCACCGGCGGCGTTGACACCAAACGGTACAGCGGTAAGGCTGCACAACATGAAAAGACGAATTACTTTACTAGCTATAATCATGGCTACTTCAGTCCTGACAGTGAGTACGTTTTAAAAGGGCGGGCATTATATACTAGGCACCTCGGACAATAGTAGTAGAGAATGCAGTGATAAATTTCCAGATTGCTCAATTTTTGACCAGCGCGAGCAAGATTTCCCAATGCCCATCGGATGTAGGGGCAGAAGTGGCATTTGCGGGTCGGTCAAATGCCGGAAAGTCCAGTTGTATCAATACCTTAACGGCCCAGGGGCGGCTGGCGCGCACGAGCAAGACCCCAGGCCGTACCCAGCTTATCAATTTTTTCAGTCTGGATGACGAGCGCCGCCTCGTGGATCTGCCGGGCTACGGGTTTGCCAAAGTACCGCTTGAGGTCAAACGGCAGTGGGAAAAGCACCTGGAAGAGTACCTGCGCAAACGCAACAGCCTCAAGGGTCTCGTGGTGCTCATGGATGTGCGCCATCCGCTGCGGGATTTTGACCGCAACATGGTTGAGTGGGCGGTGCAGTCACAATTGCCGGTTCATGCGGTACTTACCAAGGCGGACAAGCTCAAGCGTGGCCCGGCGAACAGTGCTCTGCTTGGAGTACAGAAAGCGCTGGCGGAACTTGAGACCCTTGAAGGGCAGGATGTGACAGCCCAGCTGTTTTCGGCGACCAAAAAAACCGGCCTCGATCAGTTGCGGGAGCGTTTATCGCTGTGGCTACAGTAGAAAACACGGCAGAGGAGGACCCGGGAAAAAAGCGCCTGTTCTGGGCGGTTTATATTGTCTTGTTGTGTGCCTTTGGCTATGGCCTCTACAGCCTGTTGAAACATCAGGTATATAACGCCATGCTCTGGAAGAGCCTGGTTGAGGATATTGATCATCGCTGGAAACCCTACGAGCGCGAGGACATCAATGGTGACGGAATTCGCTCGGCGCGTGAAGCAGATGAGTTTGTTGCCGAAGAGTTTAATATTATTTTTGCCGGGGACTCCTATACTTTTGGTCACTTGTTGAAAGACCCGCAGCAGGCGCCGCCCATGCAGTTCGAACAAATCATGCATCAACAGTATCCGGAAATGCCGGTGAAAGTGGCGAACTTTGGTTGGTCGTCATCGTCACCCTATTTATCGCTGCGTCTGTTGCGTGATATAGGGAAAAAATACAAACCGGACCTGGTTATTTTCATCCTCGACATTACCGATTTTAAAGACGACTTTTTTTACAAGAACGTAATTTATAAGAAAGGCCACTACAAGTTTCTGATTGAAAACCCGTTGTTGGGTAATGTTGTTCGGGATGTAGCGCGCAAAACGGATGGCTATACTGGTTGGCAACAACAACTACTCGGTTATCCGGATTTCAGTACTTACTTTGTGGCTCATCAGCCCTACGAACAATCTGTGCCGTTCTTTGATAATGCCACAGAGTCTTTGCTGGAGATGCATGACTATGTAACTAATGAACTCAATGCGAAGTTTGTGGTATTTATGCCACCCAGGCATTGGCAGTATACGGATAACGAATCACCGAACAGTTGGGAGAAACACAACTACGTCACCTTGGGGCCCCATGTATTAAATAACTTTGTTTACTACGAGAAGCGTGCGCAGCAACTACCCTTCCCGTTTGTGCCGTTACTTGAAGACTTCAAGGCAACGGATGTTTACCCGACAACCTTCGACGGTGATTCGCACTGGAACTCGCAGGGCGCAAAGCTTGCCGCAGAGCTTATTTATCAACACTGTTTAAGGAAAACTATCAACTGCTTTGAATAAAAAAACCGGCTTGCAGTTGGGGGGCCACAAGCCGGGTTGGGTGGTGATGGAGGTTTCCCCCCATCTGCTTCGTTTCAAGGAAGGGCGTTCCGTCGCTTGTTATGTATGACTCAGCAAGAAGCTGCAAGTTCCCGCGGATAAAAAATTTTCCCCGTGGAATATACCTGGCTTGTATCTGATTCAGATCGCTGTAGTGGTGGGAATGGCTAGTGGGCTTTATCCCAGTTATCACCGATACCTGCATCGACGACTAACGGCACCTTGAGTTCGGCTGCATTCGACATGAGCTCACACAATGTGGCGGCAACGTCATCGGCCTGTTTTTTATTAACCTCAAGTACCAGTTCGTCGTGAACCTGCATAATCAGTTTGGCGTCAACACTGCTGTCAGCCAGCCATGCGTCTACAGCGATCATCGCGCGCTTGATAATGTCGGCGGCTGAGCCCTGCATCGGCGCGTTGATGGCGGTGCGCTCCGCAGCCTGGCGTTGCATGGCATTGCGTGCATTGATTTCCGGTAAATACAAACGGCGACCAAAAATGGTTTCCACATAACCCTTGTCGGCAGCGAGTTTGCGAGTGTTTTCCATATAGTCGTGTACACCGGGATAGCGCTCAAAATACTTGTCGATATAGGATTGCGCATCGTGGCGGCCGATATTGAGTTGTTTGGACAAACCAAAGGCGCTCATGCCGTAAATCAGACCGAAGTTAATCGCCTTTGCGCTGCGCCGCTGATCACTTGATACCTTATCAAGGTTCTCACCAAAAACTTCTGCGGCCGTGGCCTTGTGGATATCGAGGTTGTTTGCAAAGGCCTCAAGCAAACCTTTGTCTTCTGACAAATGCGCCATAATACGTAATTCAATCTGACTGTAGTCCGCAGCGATCAGGACATTGCCTTTATCGGCAATAAAGGCGTGGCGTACACGTCTGCCCTCTTCGGTACGAATCGGAATATTTTGCAAGTTCGGATCGGATGATGATAAACGCCCGGTGGCGGTAACGGCCTGGTGAAACGAGGAATGTACTCGACCAGTGGCGGGATTAATCATCTCTGGTAATTTATCTGTGTAGGTGGACTTCAGTTTACTCAGACCGCGGTATTCGAGAATAACTTTGGGCAATTCATAGTCGAGCGCAAGTTCCTGCAATACTGGCTCCGCAGTGGATGGTTGACCTTTTGGTGTTTTTTTTATGACGGGCAAGCCAAGCTTTTCAAAAAAGATCTCCTGTAGTTGTTTGGGTGATCCGAGATTAAACTCCCCACCGGCGAGATCAAATGCTTCCCGTTCCAGTTCCACCATACGCTCACCAAGTTGTTGGCTTTGCCTGGCCAGTTGTTTTGCATCAATCAAAGCACCGTTGCGTTCCATGCGTGACAAAACACTGATCAATGGCAGTTCAATATCATTAAAAACCGTTTGCAAGGTTTTCTCTTTCTTTAACAGAGCGTGGAGTTTGTCATGCAAGCGCAAGGTAATATCTGCGTCTTCAGCAGCATATGGCCCGGCCTGATCAAGCTCGATCTGGTTAAACGTTAGCTGCTTGGCTCCCTTGCCTGCAATATCTTCAAAATGAATAGTACTTTCACCAAGGTACTTTAATGCCAGCGTGTCCATGTCGTGGCGTGAGCCTGTGGAGTTGAGCACATAGGACTCAAGCATCGTATCAAATGCAATACCATTAAGTTCAATACCTTCGTTGGCAAGTACGCTCTTATCGTATTTGAGGTTCTGGCCAACTTTCAGTTGCTTTGTGTCTTCAAGTAATGGTTGAAGTTTTTTTAACACAAGCTTCTTATCGAGCTGCTCGGGAGCATCCAGGTAATCGTGACCAAATGGCACATAGGCGGCTTCATAAGGCTTTACAGCAAACGAAACACCGACTACCCTGGCTTCCATGTAGTTGAGGCTGGTAGTTTCCGTATCAAATGCAAACAGTTTGGCTTTGTTTAGTTTGCCGAGCCATTTGTCGAAGCTTTTTTCGTTGAGAACCACATCGTATTTTACGTCTTTCTTTTGTTCTATCGGCTCCTCACCGGATAAAAGCTCATCGGTCCAGCTTTTAAATTCCAGCTCGCGAAACAGAGCAAGCAGAGTTTCTTCATCAGCTGCTGTTGGTGTTAAGTCGGCAGGGCCCTGCTTCAGATCACAATCCGTTTTAATTGTGGCGAGTTCATACGATAAATAAGCGTTATTTTTTTCCTTTTCAAGTTTGGCACCGAGGGATTTTGCACCGCGCACGGAAAGATCAGCAACTTTGTCGAGGTCGTTGTATATGTCATCAAGCCCGCCCAGACCTTGCAGCAAGGCAAGAGCAGTTTTTTCACCGACTCCGGCAACACCGGGAATGTTATCGACCTTGTCACCCATTAATGCAAGAAAATCGATAATCAGTTCCGGTGGAATACCAAACTTCTTCTCCACTCCTTTGCTATCCATTGTGGTTTCGGTCATCGTGTTAACCAACGTAACGTGGTTGCTGACCAGTTGGGCCATGTCCTTGTCACCAGTAGAGATAACCACATCCAGTTTCTGTGCAGTTGCCTGGGCAGCGAGTGTGCCGATCACATCGTCTGCCTCCACGCCGCTAATACTCAGCAGTGGTATACCCATTGCTTTGATAATGTCGTGAATCGGTTCAACCTGCTCGCGTAAATCGTCAGGCATCGGTGGGCGGTTTGCCTTGTATTCCTTGTAGCGGTCGTGACGAAAGGTTTTGCCTTTGGCATCAAACACCACGGCAATCGGACTATCAGGATAATCCTTATACAACTTGCGAATCATGTTAATGACCCCCTTTACCGCACCACTCGGTTTACCTTTGGAGGTGGTGAGCGGTGGCAGGGCGTGATAGGCGCGGTATAGATAAGACGAGCCATCAACGAGAATCAGAGGTGCGGATTGTTTTGCCATCAGTGCTACTATCTTTGCTATTGGAGTGAGAGGGCTAAGGATACACGACCTTGCACACATATTTAATCAAAGTACAATGCGCCCTCCTTTGATGGCACACAGGTAAAATCGGTACTGATGGCTGTTTATACGACGCTGACACGAACGCAAATAGAAGCGTTTTTACACCGCTATTCCCTCGGTGAATTACAGGGCTTTTGCGGTGCAGCTGATGGCGTGGAAAACACCACGTATTTTCTTGAGCTCGATACCGCTGAAGAATATGTATTAACCGTGTTTGAAATGTTTAGTGCCGGGGAGTTGCCCTTCTATATTGATCTGACCACACAGCTGTATCAGCAACAGTTGCCCGTGCCCTGCCCCCTTGTGGATAAGCAGGGCCAGGCCTTGCAGGAGTTGGCGGGCAAACCGGCATTGCTGTTTCCCAAAATAAGCGGTGCGCATATACAGCAGCCGGGCGTCGCTGATTGCCGCAAGATCGGTGATGTTCTCGGAGCAATTCACTGTGGCACGAAAAATCTTACAGAGCATGCAAATCCGAGGGGGCTTGTGTGGATGCAGGCAACTAGTAAGTTTGTTGATGAATTACTGAATACAGATGAAAAACAATTGCTGCAAGAACAGCTGATGTTGCGCGAGAAGCTTGCGCAGCAGTCATTGCCAACGGGAATTATTCACGGTGACCTGTTCCGCGATAATGTGCTGTTCCACGAGAACGAGGTGGCTGCGGTTATAGATTTCTATAATGCGGGCAGTGATATTCTGTTACTGGATCTGGCGATGACTGTGAATGACTGGTGCGTTGATCAGGGGAACACAGACGCGCCGCTATTGATTGGGGAGCGCTGTGATGCGCTTATGGATGCTTACCGGCAACATCGAGCTATCACAGAACAGGAGCTACAATATTGGAATACCTGCCTGCAGGTAGCGGCGTGCCGGTTCTGGCTATCGCGGCTTAAATCTGTGCTGTTGTCACAACAGGGTCAACAGCAGGCACTAAAAGACCCTGATGAATACAAAAAACTGTTACTTTTACATTATGAAAATACCCACAAATAAGAATTATTCCTATTTGCGAGGTAACAGGTAACACCCCTGAATTATTTTGTTACCGCGTAAGTGGTTGATTTTCCGTAGATTGGGAAATTATTTGCAAAAAAAGTGAAAAAAAAGTTGCAATCGATCCGGAATGCGTTACTATAGGTAACAGTTAGTAACGAATTGACTCCATTTCAAAGTTTACTCCCTTTCAGGGCTCGATGAATCAAAGGCATCGAGCCCTTTTTCTTTGTGCAGAATTTATTCTTTTCCGGGCGCTTAGGCTGCTTGCTCAGGGCTGCTCTCTACGCTCAAGGTTGTTCCAGACAATCAACAAGTCCGTCGGCAAGTTCGGTGAGCAGTGCCTCATAGCCTGCGGCATCCTGGCCCAACGGGTCGAGTACACCATCAAGCAATGACCACTTGTCCTGTAGGCCCGCGGGGGTATTGCCGCTGAACTGCGGTTCACGAAACAGGCACAGTGATGTTGGATTATCGTGAGCAGCAATTTTTTCATCGAGCTGTTGTAACTGTTTGAGACTCAGTGCCTGACCTGGCTGTGTGGTAATCACATCAAGCTGTTGCAATCCATAGCGTTCAATAAAGTAATTGTAAGCCGGGTGATAAACGAGAAAGGGCCTGTTTTTATAATGTTCCAGGCGCTGCTGTAGCTCAACGTCCAGTGTGTTAACCGTTTCGTTAAATGCAATAAGGCGCTGATTGATATTAGTGGTTTCAGCCGGGAATTTCTGTTGCAGGCGCGTAGCAATTTGTTCTGCAGCGATAATCGTGAGGGAGGGATCGAGCCAGAAATGGGGGTCTATATTGTGTTCGGTTTCAGCACGGTGATCATTATTGTGGTGATCGTCTTTGTGATTGTCATGATGGTTGCTGTGTGAGTCATTGTGGTGGTGGCCACCACCATCGCGGTATTCATGTAACAGTGGGGCAAGCTCTTTGTTCTTAACTAGCGGCAGGCTCTTTTCCGGGTGAGTCAGCCAGTTGTCCTCGCTTGTGGCGAGCCAGGGCTCGTGGTCGGCACCAAGCCAGACAACAAGCTCTGCGCTATGCAGGTGTTTAAGGTCAGACAATTTCAGCGCAAAGTCGTGGGGCGAGGCATTGGCGGGTAGCAGGGTCGTCACCTCAATATTCGGACCCGCAAGCTCTGTGGTGATTAATGCAAGGGGTTTGATGCTGGCAACGACTGAAGCTCGCTCTGTTGCCAGCGATGGCGTACAAAACGCTGAAAGCAGGATGACAAGCAACGCTTTGGTGCGAAAAGTACAAAAAAGAGGAAATGGTTTTAAAAAACACTGACCCGGAGACATATAAAAACGATCAAACAACGAATAATCAATGGAAAGCAATGCTATATAATAACACCTCTTGCCAACGGGCAGTTGTATAACCCTTGTATTACGCGGATATGACAGCGAGCGGGGCCCATAACCATATACAGTTTATTGAAAATGCCATAAGCATTGAGGTCACAGATATTTGCCAGTTATGTAAATATAAACAGTGCGCACCAGGTGAGGGAGGTCGGGGCGATGGCTGATGTCCTGATTGAATTACAACAGGTCGGTGTCAACGAAGATGGCCGTTGCATCCTCGACAATATTCACCTACGTGTTAACGCCGGAGAGATTGTGACGTTGATTGGGCCAAACGGTGCGGGCAAAACAACGCTGGTAAGGGTTGTGCTTGGCTTGCAAGCGTTCAGTGGCAAACGTGTGCTTAAACCGGGTATTAATATTGGTTACATGCCGCAGCGCCTCGAATTGAATCCACAGTTGCCGATGACCGTAAAACGCTTTCTCGCTTTATCCGGAGCCAATGAAAAGCAGATGATTGATTGCATGAGCCGTGTCGGGGCACAGGGCATTGCTGAACACTCACTGCAGGCAGTGTCGGGTGGTGAGTTGCAACGGGTGTTGCTGGCGCGGGCGTTGATGCAACAACCTGATTTGTTGGTGCTTGATGAGCCGGTGCAGGGAGTAGATGTGAGTGGCCAGGCAGAATTGTACGAGTTGATCGAGTGTATTAAACGGGAACAGGGCTGCGGCATTCTGATGGTGTCACACGACTTGCACCTTGTGATGGCGCAAACTGATAATGTCGTGTGCATTAATAAGCATATCTGCTGTCACGGCCATCCGGAAAAAGTCAGTCACGACCCGGCTTATCTCGAACTGTTTGGTAAAACCGCTGCGAGCAATATTGCACTTTATACACATCATCACGACCATGAGCACGATCTGCAGGGCAATGTGGTAGACAGTGTAGACGCTGAACATAAGGAAGGGCATTAACGGTTGAAAAATTACAAAACCACAAGGGAAGAAGGTAAAGGGTAGCGTCAGTGTTTGAATTGATTTTATTTCCCTGTCTTGCCGGTTTAACACTTGCGTTGGTTGGTGGCCCGCTCGGAGCATTCGTTATCTGGCAGCGCATGGCCTATTTTGGCGAGAGCATTGCACACAGTGCCTTGCTCGGTGTGGCGCTGGCAATATTGCTGAATATCCCAATGAACCTGAGTATCGTATTGATATGCTGTGCCATGGCGGTATTACTTAGCGTTGTACAAAAACAGTTACAGTTGTCACTCAACACGCTGCTTGCGATTCTTGCGCATACATCTCTCGCCACCGGCCTTGTGATTATCAGTTTATTGCCGGACTTCCGCCTTGATATCAACAGCTTTTTATTTGGTGATCTACTTGCGGTAGGTCAGCAGGATTTTCTGCTCGTGCTTCTGGTTGCGACGGGTGTACTAATTTTTCTTGTTAGCCAATGGCAGGCCCTGATTGCATTGGTTGCCAATGAAGAATTGGCATTTGTTGAAGGGCGCAACACGCGTTTGCTGCAAATCCTGCTGATGCTATCGATGGCATTGCTGGTTGCTATTGGCATCAAAATTGTCGGAGTGCTACTTGTGGTGTCGCTGCTGGTCATTCCTGCGGCAACGAGTCGCAAATGGACTCGCTCTCCGGAAGCCATGGCGCTTAGTGCCAGTGTGCTTGGTGTTGTAGCTGTCATGGCAGGGCTTGCGCTATCCTGGAAAGTAGATACACCGGCGGGGCCATCGATTGTTGCACTTGCAGGCGCTATCTATTTCTTTTCCCAGCTGTTACTTTTAACAAAAAGGCAACGGAGTCAGTCATGAAACTACATTGGCAAATACTTATCGCTATGGTGCTGGCCATTATTGCCGGTTTGATGACAGATCCATCGTCAACCGCTTATAACGTCTATGGCTTTATTGGCACACTGTTTTTAAACGCGCTGAAAATGGTGATTGTACCACTGATTGTTGCATCGATTATTGCGAGCATTGCCGGGCTTGGAGAGGGGGACAATCTTGGTCGCCTCGGCATAAAAACCCTGGGCTACTATGCAACTACCAGTCTTGTTGCGATTTTGATCGGTCTGTGTGTGGTCAACATCACCACTCCTGGCATTGTCGATGGAGTCGCGGCCGGGGAGCAATTGAATCTCACGGTGGACCAGGATCAGCTGGAAGGCCAGCTAAAAAAGGTAGAGGGGCGAAGTAGCGGCGATATTGTCGATGTTTTTGTACGCATGATTCCCACTAATATTGTTAAAGCAGCCCACGATGGGCAAATGCTCGGTTTAATTTTCTTTAGCATCCTGTTCGGTTTTTTTATGATACGCATTGATGCGGAGCGACAAAAAGTTCTGAGAAACTTTTGGCAGGGAGTTTCCGACGTGATGGTAGAAATTACGTTGTTTATTATGAAATTTGCGCCAATCGGGGTATTTGGTTTAATTGCAAAAACTATTAGCGCGACTGGCTTTGCAGCGTTTGAACCCATGATGGTCTTTTTTGTTTCCGTGGCCGTTGCCTTGCTGTTACATGCATTTGTTGCGTTGCCCCTGTTATTGATGCTTGTAGGTAAGTTGAGTCCTACGAGGCATATTACGGCTATGTCACCGGCAATGCTAACGGCGTTCTCCACCGCATCGTCATCTGCTACTTTGCCAACCACAATGGACTGCGTGGAAAAGCGTGCCGGGGTATCGCGCAAAACAACCAGTTTTGTATTGCCACTTGGCGCGACAGTAAACATGGATGGTACGGCGCTTTATGAGTGTGTTGCCGCGATGTTTATTGCCCAGGCTTACGGGCTGGATCTCACTTTTGGCACTCAGTTTACGATAGTGGTGATTGCGCTGTTAACGTCTATTGGTGTGGCTGGCATACCGGCGGCGAGCCTCGTGGCCATTACGGTAATTCTTGCCGCGATAGGCTTACCGCTCGAAGCGATCGGCTTGCTGCTCGTGACGGACCGCATCCTTGATATGATACGTACGGCAGTCAATGTATTCAGTGACTCCTGTGGAGCGGTGTTAATTGCAAAATCGGAAGGCGAGCAGGTGTTGCAGTCGGATCCTTCAAGGCCATAAATAAAGCCTAGCTTTGATTCAGGGCATCCTTGAAAGCTTTGCCCGCCTTGAAACCGACACTGTTACTTGCGGCAATATCAATTTCTTCACCGGTCTTCGGGTTTTTGCCTTTGCGTGCGGCACGGTGCCTTTTCTCAAATGAGCCAAAGCCGACGAGGCTGACCTTGCTATTGTCTTCCGCCAGTGCATGGGTAATTTCGCTGAGGATAGCTTCTACGGCAGCTGTTGCATCCGCAGTTGAGAGGTCGGCGGCATGGGCAACAGCCGCGATAAGTTCGGGTTTGCGCATAACTATTCCTTTTTACTGCTCGTTGATGCTTCACGTCACAGCAAACACGAAAGTGCCTGCTGTTGGTATTATTTTTTAACGGTTGCTAATACCGGTTATGGCAAAATCGGCGGCAGCTCTTTCTGCAAGGCCATTTTTTCACTGACTTTGTCACCAGTCAGAGCAAAGCCACGCAGTTGGCCGGAGCTGTCGCGAAACAGCGCTTTTACATTGTTGTCATCCTGTTCGATTTCCCATTCACCTTCAACATCACGCGGAGCGGGGGAAACCTGAATTGGACAAACCGGTACCTTGATACCTACCGGCATCGGGCCATAAACGACAGGAGTTGTATCGCCGGATAGTGTTTTTGCCAATGCACGGGCACAGGTCATCAGCGGCATAACATAGTAGAGCAGCTGGCCATCTACTTCGGCACAATCACCGAGAGAATAAATGTTCGGGTCACTGCTTTGCAGCTCGCGGTTCACGACAATGCCACGGTTGATTTCAAGGCCAGCCTGCTCGGCCAGTACGGTGTTGGCGCGGACGCCAATAGCGGATAACACAACGTCGGCTTCGGCGGTTTCACCATTGCCGAGCACAACTTCATAGCCATCACCCTTGCGGTTAACACTTTCAGCAACCGTACCAAAATGAAACTTAACCCCTTTTTCAGTTTCCAGCGCATTTTGTACTGCGTGGGAGGCCTGTTCAGGTAACAGTGTGGCGAGTACGGTGGGCAGTGGATCAACAGACTCTACTTCAAAACCGCCGTTGGTCAGGTCATTGGCGTATTCACAGCCGATCAGGCCGGCACCAATAATAAAAACTTTTTTCTTGCCATCGATAGCCTTGCGAAACTCGGCATAGTCCATCAGGTCGTTAATGGAATAAACATCTTCTGCGCCATCACCCTGGAGTGGTGCCTCAATACAGTTGGCACCGACCGCGATAACCAGTTTGGAGTAGATGAGCTTTTCATCACCGAGGCTGAGCTCGCGGTTAGCCGCGTCAATTGCTGTGACTTTGGTCATGGTGCGCACAGAGGCTTTTAGCTGGTCAGCCATTGCACCGGCATCGGCCTGGGCAAGGCCATCAGCCGTTTTGTCTTTGGTAAAGCCGGTGGATAACATCGGCTTTGAATAGCTGCGCCCATCATCTGAGGTGATAAACAGCAGAGGGGTTTCCTCGTCGTACTTGCGGAATTCCTTACCGAAGGTGTAACCGGCCAATCCGGTTCCGATAACAATAATGGGTTGTTGTGAAGACACGGCTATTCCAGCTCCTGTAGTTTCGTTAACTTGCTTTGGCCCCCGGCCCAAGGGGATATCGGGCGGGTTATTCTACACAGTTAGATAAATAAATGTAGTTGATATAAACCAATAACAGGGCGGTTCTGCTAAAATCCCGGCTCGGTAACAGACCCACCCAGGTATTTTCATTTCGTGACAGGCGTTTCGAACCAGAACACGAAGCCCGTGTGCTGGCGGCATTTTCGGCAGTTTTGCTGCGGAGAACTGACGGGGTTTGAGCGTGATTGGCTACTTAACCGCGACTCCCTTACCCAGCGTTTAATTCGCGCGAGCGATGGGGCGTTTCGGGTACAGCTGCTGGGCCAGTATTGGGGCTTTCCCTCCCGTGATGAAGCGCAGGCGCTTGGCATGAAATTGCGTCAGCGGGCGCTGATTCGCGAGGTTGTTCTACATGGCCGCAATGAACCTTGGGTTTATGCGCGCAGTTTGCTGCCAGCCAAAAGCCTGGGCGGCTCACTTGGTTATTTAAAACGCCTCGGTACCAAACCCCTCGGTGCCTTGTTATTCAGCCGCCCGGATATGCGACGGGGGCCAATAGAACTCGCCTGTTTGTCGCCGCAGCAGTTGCCAATCGATGTTGCAGAGCCGGTGTGGGGGCGGCGCTCGGTATTTTATCTGGCGGATCAACCCTTGCTGGTTAGTGAAATTTTTCTGCCGACGTTTAATCCCGTCAGCTGATTGCATACAATGCACCCCACCTGATCTGTTTGGCCGAACCCGGATGGCTGCGAGAAAAACCCACCACAGAAAACGCAAAAAGTCCCACAAAGGAAGGAAGGGCGTTGCCCATGAAAAGCCTTTAACGGATAAGGAGCCCTCAGCGGATAAAGAGCCTTCAGCGGGGAAAGGGCCCTCAGCGAAGAAAAAGCCGCCAACAAAGCCCCCGGCTAAAAAGAAGCCAGCACCGATTTCCCTCGCGCTGCGTCTGGAAAACTACCTGCTTCTCATGCGGCTCGATCGGCCCATTGGTATTTTTCTTGTGCTGTGGCCGACACTTTGGGGCTTGTGGTTTGCAGCAGAGGGCATTCCCGACAGCCTTAACCTTGTGGTATTTACCTTCGGCTGTATTCTCATGCGCTCTGCCGGATGTGTGATTAATGACTACGCAGACCGTAATATCGATGGTGCGGTCAAGCGCACAAAAAACCGCCCGATTGTGGCGGGCAAGGTATCATCGAAGGAAGCGCTGATTCTATTTGCCGTATTATGCTCACTTGCGTTTGCGCTGGTATTGTTGACCAACCCGCTTACGATCGCGCTCTCATTTGGCGGTGTGATCCTCGCATTCTGTTATCCGTTTGCCAAACGTTTTACCCACTTGCCTCAGGTGGTACTCGGCGCAGCCTTTGCGTGGAGTGTCCCGATGGCATGGGCGGCGGTGCGCAACGAACTTGCGCTGGAGTTGTGGTTGATCTATGTGGTCGTTGTGCTGTGGGCTGTGGTTTACGATACGTTCTATGCGATGGTGGATCGCGACGACGATATTAAGATCGGTGTTAAATCCACCGCGATTTTGTTTGCCGAAGCTGACCGCGTGATTACCGGGTCGTTACAGGCACTGGTGATTATGACGCTCGTTCTGATTGGTCTGAAGTTTCAGATGGGGGGCTATTACTATGCAGGCCTTACCGCTGCAACCATACTGTTTGTGTGGCAGCAATATCTGATAAAGGGTCGCGATCGGGATTCGTGTTTTAAAGCGTTTCTTAACAACAACTGGGTGGGGCTGGTTATTTTTCTGGGCATTGCGGCGGACTATTACTTCCGTTTACCCGTCGAGTCATAAGCCCTCAAAGCGCTCAATCGCAGCTAACGCATCCGGCAGGTTTTTTACCGCCGCAATCTCCATACCATCAATGTTTTCCCGCGGCGCGTTGGACTGCGGCACAATTGCCTTGCGAAAGCCGTGTTTAGCCGCTTCCTTGATGCGTTCCTGCCCGGAGGGTACCGGGCGAATTTCGCCGGACAGACCGGTCTCGCCAAATACTACAAGATCTCGCGGTAATGGCCGGTTTCTGAAACTTGAGACAATCGCAAGCAGCAAGGCAAGGTCGGCACTGGTCTCACTAACCTTGACACCGCCGACCACATTCACAAATACATCCTGGTCGCCCACCATCAAACCGCCGTGGCGGTGCAATACGGCGAGTAACATTGCAAGGCGGTTCTGGTCGAGGCCCACAGCCACACGGCGCGGATTACCGAGGTGACTGTCATCCACCAGTGCCTGTATTTCCACAAGTAGCGGGCGTGTGCCTTCCCACACTACCATGACGACAGAGCCGCTACTGACTTCCTCGGCACGGCTGAGAAAAATCGCCGATGGATTGCTCACTTCACGCAAGCCGTTCTCCGCCATCGCAAACACACCGAGTTCGTTGATTGCACCAAAGCGGTTTTTCTGTCCGCGCAAAGTGCGGTAGCGGCTGTCGTCAGTGCTTTCGAGCATCACGGAACAGTCAATCATATGTTCGAGTACCTTGGGCCCTGCGAGCGAACCGTCTTTGGTGACATGGCCAACCATAATCAGAATCGTACCGGTCTGTTTGGCAAAACGAGTGAGCAGGGCTGCGCTCTCGCGAACCTGGGATACCGAGCCCGGCGCGGAACTGATATCGGCCAGGTGCATGACCTGAATCGAGTCGATAACCAGTACCTCCGGTTTGTGCTGTTCGGCCACAGCGCATAGGGTTTCTACATTGGTTTCCGAGAGCATTTGCAATTTGTCGGTGGGTAGGTCGAGACGGCGCGCGCGCATTGCCACCTGTTGTAGTGACTCTTCACCGGTTACATATAAGCAGCTGTGGTTTGTTGCGAGATGGCACAACACCTGCAACAACAAGGTACTTTTACCAGCGCCAGGGTGGCCACCAATCAAAATCGCCGAGCCCGGCACAAAGCCGCCGCCGAGTACCCGGTCAAACTCACCACTGCCAGAATGCAGCCGTGGCAACTCCTCCAGCTGAATATCGTTGAGTGTTTGCAGGGCAGTGGTGCTTCCCGCGCCGCCGGCATAGCCGCTGAAATTCGCCTGGACACGAGCCTGTTGCGGGCTTGCGGCAAGGCGCACTTCAGTCAGTGTGTTCCACGCACCGCACTCGCCGCACTGTCCTTGCCATTTTGTGTAATCCGCACCACAGTCGCTGCAGACATAGGCGGTTTTTGCTTTTGCCATAACTTGCTGGTTGGTTGTTACAAAAACGCAGTGTACCAAAGCCCGGTCGCTACGTATTACTAAACCATGCTTCGCAAAAAACAAATGTCAATCTTTTAAACAAAAACGCAATTGGTTAAGCTGCCAATCATGACCTCTTCCCTGATACCGGAAAACCCGCTAATTGTCTCGCCGTCACTTGCGGCAACCATTGGCCTCGAAGAAGCCGTAATGTTGCAAGGGCTGCACGAGCGCGTGCGTTTTAAACGCGGTACTGTGATTGATGGATATAAGTGGTTTAATGTTGAACGTGCGTTACTGGAGGAACTGTTCCCGTTCTGGCCCGCTGGCGATATTCAGCGCATTGCGACCAGCCTCAGAGACAAAGGCATTATTGTGCTGGCTGCTGACAGCTATCTTGTCAGTGAGCAGTTGCAATTTGCACTTAACGAAAAAGTTGTCAGTGCCGTAATCAGCCCCAGCCCCACAGCTGCGCCATCTACACCATCACAGCCACAAACACAGGTGCGAGCAGAGCCATCGTCATCGCGCGGGCGCAAGATCAGTCCGGACTGGCGACCTGATCCGGAAATCCTCAAGCAGTTGCAGCAAAGCCACGGTATTCCCGTAAGTTTTGTTGAGGAAAAGCTGCCAGAGTTTATTGTTTACTGGCAAGAGCGCAACGAGGCGCACCACAGCTGGAACGCGCTGTTGAGAAAATGGGTTATCGAGCGCTGGCGCAAGGAGGAAACCCTGTTTGCCGCGCGCGAGCGCGCCGAAGAGATCGCCGGCAACTGGCGCCCGAGTGAAGATGCGCTGGAAATTTTGCAGCGACTTGGTATTAGCGACAACTTCATCGAAGATGCGATACCGGAGTTTGTACTCTACTGGCGCGAGCAGGGCGACAGCTCCACTACCTGGAATAGCAAGTTTGTGCAACATATCAAACATCAGTGGGCGCGTTATTGCCAGACACTGGAATACGATACCGAGCCGAAGCCGATCAACAAGGATTGGCAGCCCTCCGCTGATGCCTATGATATCTTGCGCATGGCCAATATAGATCTGGACTTTGCGCGCAGTCTGATACCGGAGTTTGTGATATTCTGGTTTGACTCAAAGCAGCTGCACCATTCCTGGAACAGCAAGTTTTTACAACACGTGAAATACCATTGGGCCAGGCGCCATCAATTACAGGTAGACGACAACCGTGGCAAAACCGCCGAACAAGACTTCGTCAAACTCCACACCGACCGAAGCTGGGCCGATGGCCTCTGAGCCTCTTAATCAAAACTTGACATCCGCGGACTATACTGCGGCGCGGAGTGAAGTGATTAATGCGATAAATCAGATGTTTGCCGAATTCCAATTGGTATATAACAACCAGTACCACAAGGCGTTTCCGACCACAGACAAGCTCGAATACGCCAAGCGGTTGTGGTTCAGTCACCTTAAGGACTACAGCGCTGAACAAGTCCTCACTGCCACGCAGCAGGCGATCAAGTCCTCGGAGTTTCTACCTACGGTTCGCGGCATTCTCAAATATATCGACAGCCAGCTATCCGAGCACGGTTTACCGGAGCCCCGGCAAGCCTATATCGAGGCTTGCCGGGCACCGAACCCGAAGGCCCAATATCAGTGGAGCCACGCAGCGGTATACCATGCGGGCCAGCAAAGTGACTGGTTTTTTCTCGCGAGCAATGTGGAGCAGGTTGCCTACCCGGTATTTGAAAAGAACTATAAAAAACTCTGTGATCGTGTAATCAAGGGTGAGCAACTTTCCCTGCCGGACTACGAAGCTTTGCCTGAACAGGGACAGGGTGAAATGAGCCGGGAGGAACGCATGGCAGCACTGGCAAAGCTGCGCAAGGACACCGGGCTTTGACTCCAGTAAGGGTTGTGAACCGAACAACACAACACACAGGGCTTAAGCAATGAGAATAGCAGTGGTTGGCACCGGCTATGTCGGGCTGGTTACCGGAACCTGTCTGGCGGAGATAGGCCACAACGTGGTTTGTATCGATAAGGACGCTGGCAAGGTCATGCGACTAAAGGCTGGTGAGGTAGATATTTACGAACCGGGCCTTGAGTCTCTGGTGATTAAAAATTCCGCCAGCGGCAACCTGCAATTTATTGATGACATTGCCGCAGGCATTGAAGCTGCCGAGGCCGTCTTTATTGCCGTGGGCACACCACCTAACGAAGATGGCTCCACCGACCTCTCCCATGTGCTTGGTGTGGCAAGCAGTATTGGCGAAGCCTTGCAGGCCTCGACGGTTGTGATTGTCAAATCTACTGTGCCTGTCGGTACTTGTCACAAGGTAAAAGCTGCGGTCAATAATGTATTGGAACAACGCGATGAATCGTTCCGTATCGATGTCGTTTCCAATCCGGAGTTTTTAAAAGAAGGTGCAGCGGTAAACGACTTTACGCGCCCGGATCGAATCATTATCGGCAGCGACAACGCGGATGCGATTGACGTGATGCGCGAGATGTATGCGCCTTATAACCGGCGTAAAGATCGCATGATTATTATGGATGTCGTCTCTGCTGAGTTAACCAAATATGCAGCTAATGCAATGCTGGCGACCAAGATCAGTTTTATTAATGAAGTTGCCAATATTGCTGAATATATCGGTGCTGATATTGAGCGAGTGCGTGAAGGCATTGGTTCTGATCCGCGTATCGGTTACGACTTTATTTATGCCGGCTGTGGTTATGGCGGTTCCTGTTTTCCAAAAGATGTACGCTCCATTGTCAGCGTGGCTCGCGATGTTGGTTATGACAGTGAGTTATTATCATCGGTGGATAACGTAAACGAGCGACAAAAGCGCCGGTTGTTTTTACATGTGCAGCAACATTTCGGTACCAACCTTGACGGCAAGGTGTTGGCGATCTGGGGTTTATCATTTAAACCTGAAACCAACGATCTGCGCGAAGCGCCGAGTCGTGTGCTGATTGAAGAACTGTGGCAGCACGGGGTTACGGTACAGGTTTATGACCCGGTTGCGATGTCTGACTTCAAGGCAATTTACGGTGAGCGCGATGATCTGATTTATGCAGACAGCAAGGAAGACGCTTTACAGGACGCAGATGCACTGGTTATCTGTACGGAGTGGAAACAGTTCAAGGTACCGGACTACCAGGCGATGAAAGCGCGCCTCAAACAGCCGGTCATTATCGATGGGCGCAATCTCTACGATACCCAACGCATTGAAAAAGAAGGGTTTACCTACTACGGCATTGGCCGCGGTGCTTCACTGGCCAAAATATAGTATTTCTCGCTATCTCCCGGTAAATAGCTGATTTTCCGAAGGTTTATCCCAGGAGGTTGGGGTATAATCGGCGCCCATTGGTTGATTGCTACCCACAGGTTGCCGATTTTTTGAACACGCATTACGAACAATTTGAACGGCCCTCCGAGCTTACTGACAAGCAGATCTACTTTCGCCTGCTTGTGTATATGAAGCCGCTGATTGTTCCGTTTATCGTCAGTATTCTCGGTTTTGTGATATTTGCCGCTTCACAGCCTCTGCTGCCGGGCCTGATGGAGAAAATTATCACGGCGATTGAGCAAAAAGATTCTCAGGCACAATGGGTTTTACCGCTGTATGCATTGGGTATTTTTGTTGTTCGTGGGATTGGTACTTTTCTCGGTACGTATTTTCTCTCCTATGTGACGGGCAAGCTCGTGATGTCGCTACAGAAAGAGGTGTTTAACCATATTACGGCGTTACCCGCGAGCTATTTTGACAGTAACGCTCAGGGGCAGTTGATTGCCCGTATTACTTCCAGTGTTGGCATGGTGACCGGTGCAGTTACCGAGGCCGTCAAGATTGTCATTCGTGAAGGGCTTACAGTTATTTTTCTATTGGCCTACGCGTTTTATTTAAACTGGCAATTGTCGCTGATGTTTATCGTTGTAACACCAGTGATCATGCTAATTATCAGTTATACCTCAAAGCGTTTTCGCACGATTACCAAAAAGGCCCAGCTAATTGCGGGTGATGTCATGCAAACGATTCGCGAGATGTTAAATGGCTATCAGGTCATGCGTATCTTCGGTGGGGAAGAATATGAGCGTGAGCGCTTCAGTAAAGACCTGTATGAAGGTTTCAGGCAGGGAATGAAGTCGGCCAAGATTGCCGCGATTTCTGTGCCGACAATGCAACTGTTGGTGGCAATGGCGCTGGCAGCAGTTATCTTTCTTATCTTGCAGCCGGCTATTTTACAAAACAGTACCACGGGTGAGTTGGTGGGTTACCTCACCGCTATTGCCTTGTTACCAAAACCGATTAAACAACTCACAATGATTAATCCGACCATCCAGGCCGGTATCTCGGGTGGTGAAATGGTTTTCAATGTGCTGGATACACCGGCGGAAGTGGATAACGGTACCATTGATAACAAGTCAATCGCTGGTGACATCCGTTTTGAAAATGTGACTTTCAGTTACGGCGTAAAAAACGAAACCGTATTACACGATATTTCATTTGAGATTAAAGCCGGGCAAACGGTTGCGCTGGTGGGGCGTTCCGGTAGTGGTAAAACGACCATTGCCAATCTATTGCCGCGCTTCTACGATGTGTCGCAGGGAAAAATTACACTTGATGGCGTGAACATTCAGGACTATACGCTCGCATATTTGCGCAAACACATTGCACTAGTTAACCAGAATGTTGTGTTATTTAACGACACAATTCGTCGCAATATTGCCTACGGTGGTTTGCAGAATATCTCTGAAGAAAATATGCTCGACGCAGCAGAAAAAGCCTATGCGACAGAGTTTATTAACAATCAGCCGGAAGGTCTGGAAACAGTCATCGGTGAAAGTGGTTTGCAACTGTCCGGTGGGCAGCGTCAGAGACTATCGATTGCCCGTGCGCTGCTCAAGGATGCACCTGTACTGATTCTTGACGAAGCGACATCAGCGTTGGACAACGAGTCCGAGCAAAAAATTCAGGAAGCATTAAAAACGGTAATGCAGGGCCGCTCTACACTTGTGATTGCCCACCGCCTGTCGACCATTGAAAACGCTGACAACATTCTTGTAATGGAACATGGGCGTATTGTTGAGCAGGGTAAACACGAGGAGCTGTTGGCACTCAATGGTGTGTATTCAAAATTACACTCACTCGGTTTTGATTCCATGGATGTTTGAGGCGAGTGCAAGTAATGCACACGGTATAAAAAAATACAGGCCATAAAAATAACCCGTAATGGGCGGGTGATAGACATTTAAAAAAGCGCTGTAAAACGGGAAAAACCTTTCGAGTAAAAACATCGTACAGGTAATGACTGTTGCCCAAACACAGGTTGTTATCGGGAAGCGCTGTTGTTTAGCGCAGTTATATATCCAGGCACCAAATACAATCAAAAAAACCTGTAGTGGTAATGCAGGTGCGTAATACGGTAGTGCCGCAAAAGAGTTGGCAAAGTGATAAGATTTTACAATCTCGATACTGAGTCCGACCAGCATTAATCCGGCATAAACAAAATAACAGTAACTGGCCGTTTTAAACAGAACAAATGGTAGAGCACGGCACAAGCGATCTATCAAAAGCCGTTATCCAATAATGCGTGCCAGGGTTGCAGCACCTCACTACTTTTAAAAAGTGTCACAAACGCAGAATGTAGCTTTGGTTCAGTTGCCCAGTTTTTTAAAAAGCGCTGTAAGTCTTTGCCAAGGCGCTGTTCAAATCCCGCCTCTTTATCAGATGTCGCATCAAAATCGATAAACGACAAGGTGCCCGCATGAATTAGAATATTAGTGGCTTTCATATCGCCATGAGAAACACGTTGCTGTGCCAGTGTCTCAAAACAGTTTAGTACAGCCTGCTTGATCGAGTCGTCAAGCTCGCCGCCACTCTCAAAATAATCGAGCAGGGTAGTGCCTTCAGTGTAAGTATAAAAATACCAGGCGAGGCTTTTAAATGGACCGAAACGTTTTTCAATAAAAGCAATGGGCTCGGGGGTGACAAGGCCTATCGACTGAAACAGATGTGCTGCGTACCAGGTGCGCGCAGCGCGGCTCGTACGCAACAGGCGCTTGATCCTGTGTAAAAACGTTGGTGTATTGTAGCGCTTGACTACCAACGGGTTGTTATCAATGGTAAGCCGAATAACAGTTTGTGTGTCACCGTCCTTAAGGTAATCCGGCTGTGCAAAAGCCGAGGGGAGCGTATCAAAGAGTTGTTGCATTGCCGGCGTATAACGCTCGCGACGACAACAGAGTACCCGGCTAAACGAGCGCTGATAAACATAGGTCGTATTGTCACAGAGAAAGTCGTGCCGGGCTGTGCGATCCATGACTTTTAATTATTCTTCCAATAAACGTTGCAGAGCGCCAATCACCTGATCCGGTTCAATCAGGCCCATAAGTTCGTGGTTGTCGAGGCCGGCAGTTTGGTCTGAAGACAGATGCATCTGGCGATTGCCATAGGTGCCAACCCGCGATGGTCGTGTGGGCCCATAAAGTGACACACCAGGTACATCCAGAGCTGCACCCAGATGGCCGAGCCCGGTGTCCACCGCAACAAACGCATGGGCTTCAGCAAGTACACTCGCGACACCGGTCAAGGTCAGCTTTGGCAATATTTCAGCATGATTACTGACCGCGGCAATATTTTGTGCGCGCTGTTTTTCTGTCTCGCTGTGCCACGGCAGTTTAACGGACCAGCCCGCATCAGTAGCCTGTTTGCATAACTCCAGCCAGTGCGCTTCCGGCCAGTGTTTGTCGCCCCGTGTTGTGCTGTGTAAAAACACAAGGCTGCGTTCGTCTTCAGATTTTTTACCAAATTTTTCCCGTGGCAGACCGAAGCTGCCATTGCCTGGTGGTTTGGTGTAACCGAGCGATTTGGCAAACAACACACGGGTGCGCTCTACGGCATGCAGGTTTTTCGGTACGTTTATCATCTGGTCGTAAGCCATGGTGGCGAGCGGTTCGCGTGCAGAAGCCTTGTCAAAACCATAGGTGGGCGCTTTGGCAAAACGTGTGACAAAAGCGCTTTTCATCAAACCCTGAGCGTCAATCACGCAGTCGTAGTGGTGGTGCTTCATTTCGTTTTTAAAGCTGCGCCACTCCGGGCTTTTCCAGATCTTGAAAACCTGTTTGCGCCAGCGCCTGATCGCGACAGGAATCACTTCATCAATTGATGGGTGCCATTTCGGAATTTCCTGAAACCCCTCTTCCACCACCCAGTCAAAGCAGATATTGGGTAGGGCATTAACAGCGTCGGTAACAGCGGGCAGGGTGTGAATCACATCCCCCATGGAAGAGGTTTTGACAATTAAAACGCGCATTAAAAACTCAAGGTAACAACGTGTTCAGTTCAGACAGGATAGTAGCCGGTTCCTGCTGCTCAAGACAATGGCGATGGCCGTAACGGCACTGGCGCTCAAAGCACGGCGCACAGTCCAGATCGCTTTTTACAATGGCTACACGTTCGGCGAGTGGAGGTGTGAAATCCGGAGAAGTGGAGCCATAAATCACTACAAGCGGCGTATCGACCGCCGCGGCGATATGCATCAGACCCGAATCATTAGTGACTACTGCGCTGGCGGCGGCAATCAGATCTATCGCTTCAACGAGCTGTGTTTTACCCGCAAGGTTGTGGCAGGCGGCGTGCTGCTCACCGGGTAAGTACCCGATAATGCGCTCGGCGGTGTCGCGGTCATTGGCGGAGCCGAGTAGCCAGACCTGCCAGCCTTCGGCAATCTTTTCTGTGGCGACGGCTGCGTAGTGTCGCTCGGGCCACTGCTTGGCCTCACCGAATTCGGCCCCGGGGCACAGCGCGAGTACCGGCTGATTCGTTGTCAGCTGGTACCTGTTGAGGGTTACCTGTAACTGCGGGGAGTTAACGTCAAGCGCCGGGTGCGGTAGTGTATCTGGTAGCGGCACGCCGGGCTTGTTTGCAAGGGCGGTGAAGCGTTGCACCATCAGTGGATAGCGCCCCTTGTCGAGTGTGCGCAGGTCGTTGAGCAGGCCGTAGCGCATCTCGCCCTGCCACCCGGTACGTTTTGCTATGCCGGCAAAGGCAGGAATCAGCGCGGACTTCAGGCTGTTCGGCAACACAATGGCTTCGTGGTATTGCCCTTTGAGCGAGCGACCAAGGCGGTAGCGCACACCCAGTTGCAACTGGCCGTGACCCACGGGCATTGCAATGCCACGGCGTACTTCGGGCATGCGCTCCAGCAGCGGCAAGCTCCAGGCTGGTGCCAGCACATCAATCGGGCTATCCGGCTGCTGAATTTTGAGTTGCTTGAACAGAGATTGGGCCATGACCATATCGCCGACCCAGGAGGGGCCGACGATCAGAGTGCCATGGGCAGTAGATGACATCACGTGCGCCGTTAACGGACCGGTGACAACCACTCCGGGTGAGAATCGCTGCGGCCTTTTACCATATCGAAGTAGCGTGACTGCAACTGCTCGGTGATCGGCCCGCGTTTGCCGCTACCGATGATGCGACCGTCGAGCTCGCGAATTGGCAATACTTCAGCGGCGGTACCGGTAAAGAAAGCCTCATCGGCGACATAGACCTCATCGCGGGTAATACGCTTTTCAATCAGCTCCAGGCCCATTTCCTCGACAAAATTGAAAATCGTATTGCGCGTAATACCATCGAGACACGAGGTCAGCTCCGGTGTATAGAGCCGGTTATTGCGAATAATAAAAATATTCTCGCCACTGCCTTCGGCAACATAACCTTCATTGTCGAGCAGTAGTGCTTCTTCACAGCCACTATCCAGTGCTTCCTTGAGTGCCAGCATGGAATTAATATAGTGGCCGTTCGCTTTTGCCTTGCACATGGAAATATTGACATGGTGACGTGTATAACTCGATGTGCGAACCTTGATACCGTTTTCAAGCGTTTCCGGCCCCATATATGAAGGCCAGTGCCATGCAGCAACGATGGTGTGAACTTTGAGGTTATCAGCGCGCAGGCCCATACCTTCGGAGCCGTAAAAACACATTGGACGGATATAGGCTTCCTCAAGGTTATTCTCACGTACGGCAAGCTTTTGTGCTTCGTTAAGCTCGTCCGCGGAATACGGAATATCCATCATCATAATATGCGCAGAGCGTAATAGACGATCGGTATGCTCTTGCAGACGGAAAATGCAGGTACCGCGGCTTTCTGTCTGATAGGCACGCACACCTTCGAACACCCCCATACCATAGTGTAGGGTGTGGGTCAGAACATGGGTCTGGGCCTCGCGCCAGGGTACCAGTTCGCCATCAAACCAGATCAGGCCGTCGCGATCGGCCATGGTGGATTGCAAAGATGACATGTGCGTCTCCTAAAAACTCTAATTGTTTCTGTGATCCGGCAGCGATCAGTTCGCTGCAACTACAATCTGCTGCCAAAGTTTTTGCACCAGTTGGCGCTCCGACTCAAACAGCGACCCATCAACACAGCTGCCCTGTTGCTGCAGGGCGCGTCGGTGGGCGGCGGATCGTAACATTTTATAGATTTCGATCAACTGTTGGGTGGTATTTTCTGTCAGTAGTCCGCAACCGGAGAGTTGCTCCAGTATCCGAATGTTGTCGGTATAGGTTAGCAGTGGGGGGTGTTTATTGGCCCAGGCCAGCACTGCGTATTGCACCATAAACTCGATGTCGACAATACCACCGGCATCCTGCTTAAGGTGAAATTCGTGATCTTTGCTGCTTGATCCCAGATTTTCGCGCATTTTCTCGCGCATTTCGATGACATCCTGGCTCAGGGGGTCATTTTCACGCGATTGCGAAAGGATGGCGGCTCGCACTTCGTCAAAGCGAGCGGCAAGCTCCGGACAGCCACACACAACACGGGCGCGTACCAGCGCCTGGTGCTCCCAGGTCCAGGCATCCTGCTGCTGGTATTTCTCAAAAGCGGAAATGGTAGCAACTAACATGCCCGAGTTGCCGGAAGGGCGCAGCCGCGTATCTACCTCATACAGCCGGCCACCGTGGGTCTGGGCTTCGAGGATATGAATAATGCGTTGCGCGAGACGCATGTAAAACGTCGCATTGTCGATACTTTTGTCGCCATTGGTATAGCCGTTATTGTCCGCACCGTGGATAAACACAATATCGAGGTCGGAATTGTGCCCAAGCTCAAGGCCGCCGAGCTTGCCGTAGCCAACAATCACAAAGCGGGAGTTACATACAGAGCCATCCTTGTTGACGGGAAAGCCAAAGCGTTGCGTCATATAGTGCCAGGCTACCGCGAGGGTGTGGTCGAGCACCGCTTCGGCGAGAAACGTCAGGTAGTCACTGACTTTCATCAGTGGTAAGAGCCCGGTCACTTCACAGGCGGCAACATGCAAGCGGTGCGCCTGTTTGAAGTAGCGCAGGCTCTCCATATGGCCTTCGAGATCGTCCCAGGGGATGCGCATCATTTCCTGACGCAGCGCATCCTGCAGATAGTCGCGGTCGGGCAGCGTATAAAGTGTACTTTCGTCGAGCAGCTCATCAAGTAGTACCGGGTATGCGGTCATCTGCTCGGCTATCCATGGGCTTGCAGAAGACAGCAGAATCAGCTGGCGTAAAGCCTGCGGGTTTTCCAGCAACAGTAACAGATAGGCAGAGCGTCGTAGCACGGCCTGAACAAATGGTAGCAGGCGCAACAGGGTTTGCGCCGGATTTTGTGCTTCGAGAGGCTGCTGTGAAAGTGCCTGAAAAAGCCGCGGCATGAAAAGATTAACCCGTTCGCGGCTTTCCGTTTGCAAGCTCGCGAGCAAGGTTGAGGTTTTTAATTCATGCAGGGCTTTTAATGCGCTTTCAACATTGGAGATATCTTCAGTGGCCGGAAAATGCGCATTAAACAATGACAATTGCTCTTCAGGTGTTTCACACTCCCATAAATCGATATAGGCCTCGGTAACCGCCGCGGTTTTGTCCTGTTCACTTTCCGGGTCAGTGATCACATTGGCAAAGTGCTGCTTTATACAGTCGCGATGTTTTTCAAGTTCAGCAAAAAATGCAGGCCAGTTGTCAAAACCCATCACAAATGCAACCCGTGCCTGTTCCTTTTCTGTATCTGGTAACAACTGTGTTTGTTGGTCGCGAAAACCTTGCAGCGCGTGTTCAGTGTTGCGTAAAAAGCGGTAGGCGGTTAACAGACTATCGACAACCTCTACAGGCAACAGTTGCTTTTCGGCCAGCAAAGGTAAAATAATTGCAAGCTCACGCTGCTGTAAGTCGCTTTCCCGGCCACCGCGTATTAATTGAAATGCCTGCACAATAAATTCAATTTCGCGAATGCCTCCCGCACCAAGCTTGATATTGTTATGAAAGCCTTTGCGTTTTACCTCACGGTTGATCATCGCTTTCATCTCACGCAATGCATCTATCGCACTGAAATCGATATAACGCCGAAACGTAAATGCGCGCAGTATTCCCGTGAGCTCTTCGCTATAACTGTTTGCTTCGCCAATCACACGGGCCTTGACCATGGCATAGCGCTCCCAGCTGCGCCCCTGCTTCTGGTAGTAATCCTCCAGCGCATCAAAGTTACACACCAATGCGCCACTTTCACCGTAGGGCCGCAAACGCATGTCGACACGAAACACAAATCCGTCTGCCGTCATTGTGTCGAGACTTGCAATAAGCTTTTGTCCGAGCCGAATAAAAAACTCCTGGTTACTCAGGGTTTTCTTACTGCTGTCTTTATCGGTATGTTCGGTATGACCGCTCTGTGGGTAGGTAAAAATCAGATCGATATCTGATGACAGATTTAATTCGTTCGCACCCAGCTTGCCCATGCCAAGTACCAGTAACGGTTGTTCCTGTCCTTCGCTATTGCGCGGTGTGCCATATTGCGCAGCGACGAGTGGATAGAGAAATTCAATAGCTGTTTCAATGCAGGCATCGGCAAGTGCGCTGAGTTCGGCGATGGTCTGTGCAGTGTCGCTGAGGCGATTAAAATCGCGCCAGATGATGCGAGATATAGCCCGGTTGCGAAACTGACGCAATATCTGGCCTAACCCGATCTCATCAGGGCTGGTATCAGAAGTAGAAAAGCTGGAAAGCGCCTGCCGGTAATTTTCCCTGCAAATTACACCATCGTGTTTGTCTTCGAGCAGATCGACAAGTAAATTCGGAAACCGGATACACTGTTCGGCAACAAATTGACTGCCCATCCAGCAGGTTTGTAATTGCCGGTTTGCTGTATCTTCCGCTATAAGGTCGTTGACTTGGGCGAGGGTCTCCCCATCTGCTACCTCACTATAGCGTTGCCAGAGGCTGTCAAAGTCTGAGCGTAAAAGTTCCGGTATATCCATCCAGGGCATCCAATAAGGCATGTGAAAGTTTGTGCCGGGGTCATGAATCTTACTCGGAATAATGTCGGAACGCACGGGCTTTACCGCTGTTTCAACAAAGGTCTGAGATAGCTCAAATGCTATGCAGAAAGCCATCGCGGTGATTGGCCCTGCGAGGGCAGGACAAATTTTGTTATCATGGCACTCCTTGCAACACACCTCGGTTGGAATTGCCTCGCCATGTTGTATTCAGAGCAGTACCAGTTTATTTTTGTCCATGTCAGCAAGACAGGGGGCTCAAATCTGGAGCGCGCATTAAAGCCCTATAGCCTGCAGGCACCAAAAACCTTTTCTAACAAGGTACTCAGCAAGCTGTATTTACACAGCGACCACCGCAAACACTATTTCAAACAACACGACTCGATTCTTGTTGCGCAACGCGCCTTGCCCCGTGAAGAATTTGAGCACTGCTATAAATTTGCTTTGGTGCGTAATCCCTGGGATTGGTTGGTCTCACTCTACCTGTTTTTAAAGCGCAAGGACGACCACCGCCACAATAAGCTGATTCGTGACATGAGTTTCGAGCAATACGTGGATTTTGAAATCAAACGGGACTCCCGTCACCAACACCGCTTTATGATGGATAAAAAAGATAATCTATTACTTGACTATGTTGGTCGCTACGAAGAGCTTGAACAGAGTTTTGATGCAATTTGCTCCCGGCTCAAAATAGAAAGGCCGGTGATTGAAAAATACGGCGTATATAAGCGCGACCCGTACCAGGAATTCTACAACGAAACTTTGAAAGAAAAAGTCCGTCAGCACTGGCGCAAGGATATAGAAACGTTTGGTTATGAATACGAAGGTTATCAGACCGGCGATATTGTCAATAACTATCAGAATCGCTCTACGGCTTGAGTGATGACCCTGATTCCGATTTAACTATTCAAATCTGGTAGTTTAAGTTTAGCAAGTGGAACTCTGGATACCGATAACCATTTTTGCGGCCTTTTGTCAGAATATTCGCTCGGCGCTGCAAAAACACCTGACAGGAACACTCAGCACGCTCGGTGCAACCCAGGTGCGATTTTTTTACGCGATACCCTTTGCCTTGGTGTATATAACAGTTTTGCTATATGGCTTTAACTATACACTGCCATCATTTAATTCAGCGTTCCTGATGTATGCGCTAATCGGAGGAGTTGCACAGATTCTTGCCACGGCATTGTTGCTCGCGTTGTTCTCCCATCGCAATTTTGTGGTTGGTACCACCTACTCAAAAACAGAAAGTATTCAAACAGCACTGCTTGGGTTGATTCTATTGGCTGACCGTATCAGTGTCGGTGCGCTTGTGGGTATTACACTTGGTATTGTCGGTGTGGTGATTATTTCGAGTACCAAAAACAAATTTACGGTAACCGAAATAGCCAAATCCCTTGTTAGTAAGTCAGCGTTGATTGGGCTGTTATCCGGCTTTTTCTTTGCAGTAACTTCCGTGTGTTACCGCGGTGCGAGCCTCTCACTTGAAGGTGGCTTTGTGATTCAGGCCGCATTTACCTTGGTAGTGGTATTGATCTTTCAGACGAGTCTTATGGTGTTATATCTTCTTATCAGAGAGCGCGGACAGATGACGGAGGTATTGCGTAACTGGCGTATCGCTTCACTGGTGGGCCTTGCCGGCATGCTTGCCTCTGCAGGTTGGTTCAGTGCCATGACCATAGAAAATGCCGCCCATGTACGGGCACTTGGGCAGATAGAACTGCTATTTGCTTTTCTGGTTTCGGCGATTTATTTCCGGGAAAAAACTACACGCATGGAGCTGCTGGGTATGTTGACCATCGTCAGTGGTATCGTTGTCCTGCTGCTCTATAAATAGTGTTTTTATGCTATGCTCAACGCAGAGCAAATGATCGGATAGTTAATGAATGGATGGCGGAGAATAAGCAGGCAGCACTATGAGCTATCAATGCGCACACTGCCAACATATTTTTAATGAAGAAGAAGCAATCTGTGAAGATCGCACTGATCTACTAAAATGTCTTGGCTGCCCGGCCTGTCAAACCTTCCTTATTCCAACCACGGAGATTGTTGACTTTCATCCTCCGCGCCGTTTCTGGCAATTTCTGCTCGGTGTTGTGATTATTGCAACTCTTGTTAAGGCGGTGATAATTTCCATGTCGTGGCTATTATTTGCAAAACTTCTGTTTGCGAGTTCATTTGTTATAACTCTGCTATATATGTTGTTTGTTTTTATCAAAGGCAAAGGCATGCCGGTAAAAACAAATATTGCTAAATAGAATAGAACTGGATGAAGAGTTAGTAATTTGTGATCGTATTGCACAACGTTATACCGGAAGGAATTTCCCTCAGCGGCACTACCCACAAAGGGTTGCGTTGTATTTTGATATTATTAATATCAAGTACCATCTGGCACAGGTATAGAGCACGTTAGCTAATACTTACCACGTTTGGAATTGCACTGTTAACTTCAAACGTCGTTAATGCGTTCACCATCGTTAGTGCGGCTTTGCGATAAATTTTTGCCACTTCACTATCCGGATCTGTTGCAACCGTCGGCTTACCGCTGTCTGCCTGTAAGCGGATATTGATATCGAGAGGCAATTTTCCGAGTAATGGCGCATCGTAAGTATTTGCAATACGTTCGCCGCCACCTTCGCCAAAAATGGGTTCACTATGGTTGCAGTTGCTGCAGATATGCACACTCATATTTTCGATAATCCCGAGAATCGGTACATCTACCTTGCGAAACATTTCAATACCTTTCACCGCATCAAGCAAGGCGATATCCTGGGGAGTGGTGACAATCACAGCGGCTGTGAGAGGGCAGTTTTGTGATAGCGTCAACTGAATATCGCCAGTACCTGGCGGCATATCCACGAGCAGGTAGTCGAGATCTTCCCAAGCGGTTTGTGTGAGCATTTGCTGAAATGCGCCACTGGCTTTCGGGCCGCGCCAGACCATCGGAGTTTGCTCGGTAACAAGAAAGCCCATCGACATAAACTGCAGGCCGTGTGCCTTGATCGGCACAAAGTATTTTTGCTCCTTCACATCCGGGCGAGTATCCACCGGGGTTCCGGCAAGCATGGACTGGCTTGGGCCAAAAATGTCGGCGTCGAGAATCCCGACTCTTGCCCCCTCGTGCTGTAGAGCCAGTGCGAGGTTAACGGTTGTGGTGGACTTGCCCACACCGCCTTTGCCTGAAGCTACGGCGATAATATTCTTTACCTGACTTATCGCATTGGCCTCATTGACGCTTTTATAGCTCTCAACGCGGGAGTAGAGGCGCAGGTTTGGGGCAGGCTCAACACCGGCATCCGATAGCTTTTCGAGAATCTGCTGTTTAACTGTATCAAGGCCCTGTGAAAACGGGATTTGCAGTTCAATGGCAATAGTTTCTGCGGAGACATCGCGGATTTTGCTACAGCTGGAGAGCGGCTGATCCAATAATGGCAGGGTAATGTTCTCGCAAATTTGCTCAAGTTGCTGTGCTAAATCGTCTGACATAATAAATCCAGCCGGAACCTCAAAAACGGGGGCCTATTGTAGAAGCCTGAAGCAGGAAAGCAAAATACAATCGCTTTACCGATACAACAAATTACTCTGTGACATGTACATAGGCATTATAGCGGTGGCGAATAGTGCGCACATAATCTACGGGTTCATGACCACGCACATAACCGTGACGCGCTTTTGCAGCGTATTCTCTTTCCGATAATAACAACATTGCTTTTTCCACGTTATCGAACCACACATCGTCGCGCCAGCCTTTTTCTCGGGCGAGTCGAATCGCATCGCGTACGTGCCCTGCACCGGCGTTATAAGCCGCCAATGTAAACCAGATCAACTGGTCGTCGTGTACATTGGAATACTTCATGCGATCCCGTACCCAGTCGAGATATTTAACCCCGGCGTGAACGCCGGTTTCCGGATCTTCAAGATCCGTCAGGCCGAGCTCTTTTGCGGTGCGTGGCATTACCTGGAACAGACCACCCGCGCCACTCCAGGAACGGGCACCGGGGTCAAACTTGCTTTCCTGATGCATTTGTGCCACAAGCAAGCGCCAGTCAAAGTCGTATTGTTCAGCATATTTTTTCACATAGTCGTCGTAAGGGGAGAGCCGGCCCTCGTATTTGAGGTCTTTATAATCGGTACGGTGTTTGTCGATATGGCGATTGCTTCTGAAGTACTTGTCGTAGGTAACGTTGTAAAACAATCCGCGATAGGACTGTTTGATATAACTGTTAATCGTATTCAGTAATTGGGTATTGCTCTGGTGAACCGCCCAGGATTGTCCCCGCGGTTCACCGAGAGACATCGCTCCTTGTATGTCGTCGCGCCAGGTTAATTCAAGATCGAGAATATGACTATCGGCAACCGTTAGATCGTAGGTTTCATCGGCCACGCCGGCGATCAGCTCTTCGGTTTCAAGCGTTTCCGGTGCCATCTGCATATAAAAAACCGGATGCTCTCTGCGTAGCTCTGTCAACGTGTGCCAATAGGAACTTGAGCCGCGCACAAAAATGCGCCGTTTGTCTAAATCGGCAATGGATTCAATATTGTCGCCACTACGGGCAACAAGAATCTCTGACGCATAGTGGTAGGGTCTTGAAAACGCAATGCCCATGCGTTCCCGTGCATCAAATGGCGTGAGAAAGCCCAGTGCAACATCGGCCTTGCCTTCGGCAATATATTCAAGCATTGCTGCATTATCCGGTGCAACGACAATCTGGTAGCGCAGGTTGTGTTGTTTGGCGAAGTCCCGTGCGAGTTCATAATTGAAACCCATTAAATGACCACGCCAGATAAAATAGGATGAAAAGTTATTGCGCATCACAAAACGAATCATGCGGTCCTGTTTTATCTGTTCCCAACGGTTTTTTGCCGCAGGTGCATCAACCTTGCTGGCAATCTCCAGTTCAATATAGCGATTGAGTTTTCTTAATAGCTCTTCATTATTGGGGCGCACCGCCCAGGCAATTTTCTGCCGGCTGCTTGCTTGCAAGCTACGCACAATGTCTTCGCGATACTCGCTGATGGCTTCGTAGGTATTTTTGTCTTCAATAGTAAGATCAATCTCGCCGCTAACGAGCATATCCATGATGTCGTCAGTTTGTAGGCCTGGTTCGAGTTCCTTGATGGCTAGTTCGGGGTAGGCTTTTTTCAGGCCGTGGGCGGTGAGCCAGAATGATGTGCCTTTCTGAACGGATACGGTGCGGCCGTTAAGGTCACCACCGTTTTTCAATTTTTTGGCGTCGGGGCCATGTAACAGGTATTCAACCGTCGATGTCACCGGCGTTGTAAATCGAATCTGCTTGCTACGTGCGTGGGTAATTGTCATATTGGCTGCAATTACATCGCCATTACCTGCCAGCAGTTCGGGAATAAGATCATTAAACGAAGTGACCTGAATAAACTCAACGGCCATACCCTGCTTTTCGGCAAAGTGTGCAAGGTAGTCCTGCTCGGCCTTGATAGGATAGCCGTCGCGTGGCAGGTAGGTCTCAAAGCCTGACCAGGTTAGCACACGCAGAGTTTTGTCTTCTGACAGAGCGTGGTGAGGTAGGCATAGCAGCAGAAAATACAGAATTGTACAAAGCACATTGCGTACAACAGAGCAGGGTGTTGCAGCAGAGAGTGAAGTAACGCATCTTGTCATGGCTGTCGGATTTCCTTGCAGTTTAAGGGCCGGTTTGACTCACTTGATCGCACTACGGATAATACTCCGATTTTATAATAAACCACACCCGAATAAATGCCAGAACAGGCTACTGAACAGCAGAAAAATAGTTCGATAAAGGAAGTGGCAGTGCAACAAATCTGGCTGCGCCTGTTATTGGTGATGTTTGTATTGGTGCTCGCTATCCTCGGAGTACATAACTACCTTGTAGATCCCTACCGTTTCTTTAATAGCCCGACGATCAATAATGTCAATGCGCTTAAAACCTATGGTGGAAAAATCCGTATACGCAAGCCTATCCGGGTGCGCCAGGAACAACCGACGACACTGATTCTCGGTAGCTCACGCGGTGGGCGTGGCCTGTCATGCAAGCAATTACAAAAGAGCGACGGCTGTTATAACGCAAGCTTCAAGGGCATCACGCCGTATGAATTGTTACGCAGTACTGAACACAGTCTGGTGGTGAGCGATATTGAGCGCATGATTCTACAATTCAGCTTTATTACCTTTAACGAGCATGTCAGAAACAAGGACGGCTATGATGACGAAATGCTGGCGAGACCCGAACGTGGTCTGAACTTTGCGTTGCGTAAGAAACACTTTGAGAAAAAACTTTATGCGTTGTTTTCCTATGAAGCCTGGCGCGATGCACGACACACGGTTAACTTTCAGAATAAACGCAAAGGCTGGTTTTCCACTGGCGTCTGGCATATGGATGCGGATGGTAGCTGGGAGGAAGAGCGCGCAGTCGATGCCGACCCGGAGTGGTTGTTGTCACAACAGCGTAAACGCTGGTCTACATCATACAAGCGCATTGATGGTAACCTTGCTGATCTGGCAAGGACTCTGCAAAAAAAGCCACAGCGCTTTGACTACCATTATAAAACCTTTGCCAAATTACTGGATCAGGTTTATGCCCGTGGCATAAAAGTCGATATTGTTTTGCCACCATCACATGAGGACATTCTGCTCGCATTGAATCGTTACGAACTATGGCCGCATGTGGAGAGATGGAAACGTCAGATAATAGCAGTTAACGAACGAGTTGCAGCGCAATACGGTGTCGAGCCATACCCGGTTTGGGATTTCGGTGGCTTTCATCACTACGCCACAGAGCCAAACTGGGAGCAACTTGAACTCGGGCAAGAGATGCAGTGGTTTGTAGATGTCGTGCATTTCAATCGTGCCCTGGGCGGTAAAATGCTTGGCGCCGTTGAAAGCAACCAGCTACAGGGCGATTGGTATCAGGTTATTCACAGTGGCAACATTGAGCAGCATCTTCAGCAGTTACGCAGCCAAAAAAATCGCTATGTAAAATTAAAACCACCCGACAAGGCGTCAGGCAGCGGGGAGAATGAATAACAATGCTGTTTAACTCCTATATTTTTATTCTGATTTTCTTGCCGCTGACGCTTTTCGCCTATTACACAGTGGGCAAGGTAGCAGGCGCGAAGGCGGCGCGCCTGATTCTAGTATTTGCCTCACTGGGTTTTTATATGTGGTGGAACCCGATTTACATTGTGCTATTGCTGGGTTCGATAGCAGGTAACTTTATCCTGTCGCAGTTAATTCTGGGTGCGCCACGAGCAAAAGCAGGGGAAGGTGGGTGGCATCGCCGAAAATTATTACTATTACTTGGTATAACACTGAATCTCGCTTTTCTTGGTTATTTTAAATACGCCGATTTTTTTATCAGTAATGTATCAACACTGCTTGCTACCGAATGGTCGCTGCTTAATATTGTTTTACCATTGGCGATCAGCTTCTTTACCTTGCAGCAAATTGCCTATCTTGTTGATGTCTATGAAGGTCTGGTCGAGGAACGTAGCGCCAGTGATTACCTGCTCTTTGTCTGTTTTTTCCCGCAATTGATTGCCGGACCCATCGTTCATCACAATGAGGTGATGCCACAGTTTCGCGACCGCGAAGCTATTCGTTTTAATCATCGTAACTTTTCTTTGGGCCTCTTCATCTTCAGTGTCGGTTTGTTTAAAAAAGTTGTGATTGCTGACTCGCTGGCGGGTTATGTGGAAACGGGCTTTGATAGTGACTTTACCATCAGCATGGCTGAGGCGTGGCTTGCGAGCTTTGCTTACACGATGCAAATGTACTTTGACTTTAGCGGCTATTCTGATATGGCAGTAGGTTTGGGTTTGTTGTTTAATATCAACCTGCCGATTAACTTTAACAGCCCTTTCAAGACAACCTCAATTATCAGTTTTTGGCAACACTGGCATATTACGCTGACTAATTTTATTAATACTTATCTTTATGTACCACTGGTGCGCTTGCATAGCGGTTTTTCATTTACCTGGTCGATGCTTGTAACCGTTGTTGTTATGGCGATTGTGGGTTTGTGGCATGGAGCGGGCTGGAATTTTGTGCTATTCGGCACAATGCATGGTGTGGCGCTTGTGGTAAACCATATCTGGCAGCGCTTTAACCGGCCACTACCAGCCTGGCTAGGCTGGTTACTAACCATAGGCTGGTTCTTTCTTTCGCTTATCGTCTTTCGTTGTGATAGTCCGGAAAAGGCCTGGCGTATGTTTGATGCGATGATTAATGGGCCAGTGGGACAACTAAGTGAAGAAATGTACGGTACATTTTTAACGATCTTGCCTTTACCAGACCGCTTTAGTACACCCTTGATTGTAGTGGCGTTATTGCTTTGTCTGGCGAGCTGTCTGTTATTAAAAAACCCGCATGAGCATCGCGAAACTTTTAAACCATCGGCAAAATACTTTGCAATAACCCTGTTCTGTTTTGCAAGCTCCATACTTTGGCTGGACAGAGTGGTTGAGTTTATTTATTTTCAGTTTTAACGGTTTTGTTTATTGTTGATTAACTATTGAGTTTTTGTTCGAGCAAACTAATCATCGCACCGACATTTTCCAGTGTTTTTAGCTCGCCAAGTGCAAAGCGAATGGAAAAAGTTTTTTCAATGGTAATAACAAGATTAACATTGGATAAGGAGTCCCAGCGATCAATATCTGCAGCGGTTGTTGCATCACTAATTTCAAGTGTTGGATCGGCAAAGATATCGCGAAAGATACTGGTAAGTGTTGTCAGAATGTCGCTGCGTTCCATAAAGATTCCTGCAAATATAAAAACCCCGGAATAGAAGAGCGTATTCTATCCTGGATGTTTCTTTGCGTGCCAGCTACTTGTCTGGCGATTGACGTATAGCGTTAGACCTGTCTCAGGCTTTCGCATCAAAGCGATCAAGTACAGAGGGTATGTCTGACAGGCATGCAACCGTGGCATCGGGCTTGGGTTTATCAGACACATCCTCCCACACTCTATTTGTATCATTAAACCAGATAGTGCGAATACCCAGCTGTGCTGCGCCATGCACATCATCGAAGGGGTGATCGCCAATATGAACAGTCTGTTCAGCTGTTACGCCAGCCTGTTCGAGTGCATGTAAAAACATATCGGGTTCGGGTTTACGGCGGCCGACACTTTCCGATGACAGGGAAATAGCAAAGTAGGGCGCAATACCGACGCGCGTAATATCGGAATTACCATTGGTCAAGGCACCGAGCGTATAGCGACCTTGTAATTGTTCAAGCAACGGCCGGGCCTGTGGAAACAGCGTGACGCGATTGCGTGCATCGATAAAGTGGGCAAAGGCTTGTTCCACAAGCTCGGGAATACGTTCCTCTGGCGTGCCTGTGAGTTCGAGTGCCTGCTGAATTGCGCGCTTGCGCAGGTCGCTGAGTCTTGCGGCGAGTGATGGTTCCTGTTGTACCAGTTCAAGACGCAGTTGCAACAGTTCCTGCTGATTAAAACGCACGAGAACCGCAGGGGCGTGTTGCTCAAACCAGCGATGGAGCTGCTTTTCGGCATTGCGAATCACCGAATCGTTTTCCCACAACGTATTATCGAGATCGAAGGTAATCAGTTTGATCGTTTGCGTCATTGATCCGGAACCCGGCTATTCGAGATCGTGTGAGTCTTTTTTGCGTTGCGCGCGTGGATGGGCTTTGTCGTAAACCTTTGCCAGATGCTGGTAATCCAGGTGGGTATAGACCTGGGTTGTAGAGATATTGGCGTGGCCAAGCAACTCCTGTACCGCACGTAAATCACTACTCGACTCCAGCATATGACTCGCAAATGAGTGGCGCAGCATATGGGGATTGATCGGATTATCCATGCCTTGCTTGAGACTGTAATGTTTGAGGCGTTGCTGAACCGTGCGCGGATTCAGACGTTTGCCCTGCTTGCTAAGAAACAGGGCCTGATGATCAATTATTTTTTCCTGATCGCGTATGGCGAGCCACTTTTTAATAGCGTCACGGGCGTAACGGCCGATGGGCAGTTCGCGGGTTTTGCTGCCCTTGCCGGTTACCCTTACCGCATGGGCCTGCAAGTCTATATCGGTAAGATTGAGATCGGTTAGTTCGGATAAGCGCAGGCCTGATGAATAAAATAATTCAAAGATGGCGCGGTCGCGCACCGATAGCCAGTCATCACCGCGAATACCAAGCAGCTGATCCACCTGATCCACGTCGAGTGTTTTTGGCAGCGGTTTGGCAGACTTTGGTGCGCTGATACCCTGGGTTGGGTTAATCGTGGCTTTGCCGGTTTTCAGTAAATAATTGAAAAAGGTCCGTACTCCGGACAAGGTGCGTTGCAGGGAACGTCCGGACAAACCTTTACGGTGTAACAGAGCGATAAATTGTCGGATATGTTGACCATCGAGACGGGCCAGATCTGTGAGTTGATAATCGAGACAAAATTGCTGCAATTTACCGAGGTCGCGGCGATAGCTTTCCTGGGTGCGCGGTGAGAGTTGTTTCTCGCTCTGCAGGTAGCGCAGAAAGTCGTTGATTTCAGTTTCGAACAGGGCCTCGGTCATAGCAACATCATAATACAAGGCTGATAAATTCACTAATATTTGTGGTAGCTGCTTATAATAGTGTCATTACAAATTGTCGCAGCTTTATTGTAAACAGGGCAAAACAGATAAGGGTCTAACTGATGAAAAAAATCTGTATTGTTGGTGCGTCGGGAAAACTCGGCCGCTATATGATTCAACATGCACTTAATAAAGGCTACGAGATTGTCGGCGTATGCCGTGAGCAGAGTGTTCACAAGCTTGATGATGTCAAAGATAAAATAACGCTTATTCCAGGTTATACCAATGATCGAGCAGTGATCAAACAAGCAGTCAAAGGTTGTGATGGTGTGCTTGTGGTATTGGCCCCCTGGGGTGTGCAACAGTACTCCACTGGAACGGCGCAAGCGGTACTCGATTATGCAGAGCCTGAGGCGCGGCTAATTTTTTCCTGTGGCTGGCATATTACTCGCGATGGTAAGGACGTTTATAAAACCGGTCTGAAAATCTTTGTGGCGATCTTTGGTTTTCTCGCCAAATTGTTTCGTTTCGCGGATCTCGACGATCAGGTCGAAGCCTGTAAGCGAATTTTTGCCAGCGATACACGCTGGACGGTAGTGCGCGGCAGTGATCTTGAAGAGGGAGAGAGCGAGGGGCTACCGGTGTGGGCCCGCCATGTCGGAGATCCAAAACTGGAAAGTAATCTGACGCGGCGTATTGATTTTGCATTATTTATGGTAGCGGCACTGGAGGATGAGAATCTTGTACAGGAGGCGCCAGCAATCGTCAGCTGTCGGTGTGAATCAGCGCTTAATGAGTCGGGAAAAGGCAGTTGAAATATATTCGTATTCAGGCAACGTATAACAGCAAGGTAACGGGTAAACCCTGCGGTATCTTTGCTGTTATGCATGGGCTAGTGAATAGAAAAGCGTTGAACGAAGAAGAAGAAAAAACATTTATCCGTATTCGAACCTGGTTTGAGGAAAATCTCGATCAACCTGATTTCTACGAAAACGGTAATACTGTTCAGGGTATCACTTGGTTTAAGCCGGATAGTGTACAAATGATAGAAAAGCTAAAACCGTTAATGGTGATTATGGATCGACACGGTGTTGAATATGAAATTCGGGAAGAGAGTAACCCGGGCAAGATTATTTATGAAGACGTTTTTCAGATAGGGACTATCTAAATTCAGCCTCGATTAAGTTGGATCAAGGCAAAAATCGCGGTACAACCCGGTCAAGTACATTACCGACATAGGTTAAAAACAAGGTACCCATGCTGGATCGATAACGCTCTGGATCGTAACTACCGATTGCGAGTAAGCCAAATGTTTGGCCGTGATTCTGTAACGGAGCGACAGCAGCGGAGCCAACCGTCTTTGGCGCATCGGGAAATAAAAACGCCATCTCCGATTCTCGCAATACACCACAGGTTGCCTTACTGGATTTTAGTATAGCACCGATTTCACGATCAGCATCTGCCAGACTAGCTACGCGTGCATTCACATCGCCAAAGTCTTCACTGTCGCCAAGTAGTATCAGCGAGTTGGTGTCTACCTGATAATCCTCGCGCAAGCGACTTTGCACGGTATTGGCTACTTCGTCGAGGTTGTCTGCTTCGAGCAGGCCGAGAACCAGTGCCTGGGTTTTATTAAACAAGCGGTCGTTTTCCCTCGCGGTTTCCAGCAGATGACTCAGGCGCTGGCGCATATCGACGGAGCGATCGCGCAGTACGGAAACCTGGCGTTCAACAAGTGAGACAGCACTACCACTTTCGTGGGGCAGGTTAAGTTCAGCGAGCAGGTTGTCGCGACTCATAAAAAAGTCCGGGTGATCGCGCAGAAACTGTTCCACCGCTTCGTGGCTTAACTTAAACTCGCTGCCGTCGCTCATAACTTGATTTGCCCCCGAAACACTGTCGTTGCCGGCCCGGTCATGGTGAGATGCTTGCCAGGTCCAGCCCATTCGATAATCAGCGGGCCACCACTCAGCTCCACTGTTACCCGGGAGTCTAACAGGTTGCGTTGAATGCCTGCTACTACGGCGGCACAGGCACCGGAACCACAGGCACGGGTTTCTCCGACACCGCGTTCGAAAACGCGCAGGCGAATGGCATCACGAGATAAAACCTGCATAAAGCCGACATTGACCCGATTTGGAAAACTTACATGGTGTTCGATTTGTGGACCCAGTTCAGCTACGGGGGCATTATCCACATCGTCAACAAGCAGTACCGCATGGGGGTTGCCCATGGATACTGCCGAAATTTCCACGGGCTGACCTTCTACGTCGATATCGTAGGTGATGCTGTAATCACTGGCGCTAAACGGAATCTGTGCGGGCTCAAGAATTGGCTCGCCCATATCCACGGTAACAGAATCGTCGTCGTTAATCTGTAGCGTGAGCATGCCATTGGCGGTTTGCGCAACAATGGTTTTTTTGGCAATCAGTTTGTTGTCGAGCACAAAGCGCGCAAAGCAGCGCGCACCGTTGCCACACTGTTCAACTTCATTGCCGTCGGCATTGAAAATGCGGTAGAGAAAATCGGCCTTTGGATCCTGCGGTGGTTCAACAAGCAACAGTTGATCGCAACCAATGCCAAGATGGCGATCGGCGATCTGGCGCACAAGATCCTCGTTAATACGGGCACGCTGTGTAACGAGGTTGACCACCACAAAGTCGTTGCCGAGGCCGTGCATTTTGGTAAAGCGCAGTATCATGATATTTCGCTCTACAGTTGAGGTAACAGGGTTTCGCCGCGCACAAGATCTGCGAAACTCTCCCGTGCGCGCACCAGCCAGGCATCACTGCTGTCTACCATAACTTCGGGTGGTCGCGGGCGGCTGTTGTAGTTAGAGCTCATAACAAAACCATAAGCACCGCTGGAGCGCACCACAAGCAGATCACCGGCCGCTATAGCAAGTTCACGGTCTTTGCCAAGAAAATCTCCGGTTTCACATACCGGGCCCACCACATCGTAAGTTGCAGCCGGGGTATTTTTGCTGATTACAGGCTCAATTCCCTGGTAGGCCTGATACAGCGCCGGGCGTATCAAATCGTTCATCGCACCATCGACAATCGCAAAGTTTTTATCGGGAGTCTCTTTAATCAGCTCAACCCGGGTGAGAAAAACCCCGGCGTTGGCAACAATGGAGCGGCCTGGTTCAAACATCAGGGTCAGCTTGCGATCGCCGAGTTGTTCGCGTACCTGGCTAATATACTGCGCTACTGTTGGCGGTGTTTCCTTGTCATAGATCACGCCGAGGCCACCACCAAGGTCGAGGTGTTCAATGTTAATGCCTACTGCAGCGAGTTCGTCGACGAGCGCAAGCACGCGCGCGAGTGCGTCGAGAAACGGGCTGGTATCAGTGAGCTGTGAACCGATATGGCAATCTACACCGACAATACGCAAGTGGCTCATTTGTGCAGCACGCTGATAGAGATCGAGCGCGGTATCTATTGGCACACCGAATTTGTTTTCTTTCAGGCCCGTGGAAATATAGGGGTGGGTATTGGCATCTACATCCGGGTTAACCCGCAGTGAGATATTGGCAGGGCGATCCAGATCGCTGGCCACCTGCTGGATTAGCGCGAGCTCAGTATCAGACTCCACGTTAAAGCAGTGAATACCGGCTTGCAGACAGCGCTCGATTTCATAACGCTGTTTGCCGACACCGGAAAAGACCACCCGGGAGGCGTCACCACCGGCAAGCAGCACACGTTCAAGCTCGCCGACAGAAACAATATCAAAGCCTGCGCCGAGGCGTGCCAGCACATTGAGTACGGCGAGATTGGAGTTGGCTTTTACTGCATAGCACACCAGGTGAGGGTGGTCGGCGAGTGCATCGCGATAGGCGAGAAAATTCTGTTCGATCACCGCGCGGCTGTAGACATAGCAAGGCGTGCCGAAGCGCGTAGCAATATCCTGTAAAGCCACGTCTTCAAGGTAGAGTTCATCCTCTGATTCATGTGTCGCAGCGCTGCTGCCCGAGGTAGGTCGGCGGCTTAAAGCATCGTAAGTCATTGTCACAAATCGGCGGATTTTGCGCTGTTTGTAAAAGGCCTGAACGCTTAAAGCGCACGTTCAACGCTATAGACAAACTCTGAGACGGGATTTTCAGATCCCGAACCCGAAGCGTTTTCACTGTCCTCCTCTTCCGGCAGGTATAGCGGTCCCTTGATACCACAGGCACCGAGCCCGGCGCTGCTGAGCGCTAATAGCAGGAAAAAACAGCAAAATCTTGCCGACATTCTCAAATCTCAAAAATAATTAAGGCGAGAGTATACGGGGCTACCCGGCATATATAAAGGGATAGATAAGGGGTTGGTGCTATGGCCCAGTATTGACAGGGCCCGGCGGAGAAGAGAGGAAGTAATCCTCAATATAGTCGCCAAATAGCTGTGCTTTGAGACGTGCCCCGGCTTCGTTGACGTGATGGCCATCAAGGTAGTTATCCGGGTTGGCGGGAAACAGACTGGCAAAGTCAAATACAGCGACCTGATTGCGTTCACCGAGTTTGCGAATAACAGCATTATGCTCATTAAGCGCATGGATAAACTCAGGTGAGGCACTTTTGGGAAAACGTTCAAAGCCCTCAGACATAAAAGCGAAGGTAGCCAACATTACATCGACATCGTTTGCCCTGGCAATATGAATCATGGAATTGAGGTTGCGCTCAAAATAAATCGGCTGGTTGGTTTTCAAAATCTCCATTGCCGGTATTTCTGTAAACAGGCCCTGGGGGTAGCTGCCATTGCGGCGCTGTTTAAGAAAAGCCTGTGAGAAGTTGTGTTCCTTGTTATTTTTAACAGCAACGCGATTAACGGCAGTATGTGGTGTTTGCAAGCCGGCTCTGATTAACAGTGCGCGAAACAAGGTGGAGTGTTCAAGAATACTCGGCATAAAGATGCGGGAGAAATGCGGACGCAGTTGGCCACTGTTATCACCGCGATAAGCTTCCGCTGGCCAGACCAGCCGAGAGTTAACATCGTTAACAGCGTGATAGATAACAATCAAATCAGGATTGAGATCAAGTACGCGAAATTGCAGATTAACCAGCGACTCCCAACTGCGCCAGCCACCAACCCCGGCGTTAATCACTCGCACCTGGTTGAAACCGTCGCTTTTGAGTTTCTCTTCGAGCAAAGCGGGATAACTCAGCCGGTAATCTTCTATAAAAGAGGTATACGTTGTCGAGCCACCGATACAGACAATGCGATACTCCCCGGCAGGTTTTTCTATCGGAAAGTCTTCACCGCGATACCCCAGTGAATTGTGACGATTTTTACCTTCGACATAATTCGGGGTCGGGTAGTTGCCAAGGTAACGGTGATAGGTAAATTTGAATTGCTGATTCCAGTCAGTGGATTGTAATTGTTGTAATGAAGCGTAGGTGCGGAAAGTCTTTTCATCAGTAAAATTAAATAACCAGATACGTGCGAACACTTCAAGTACAATAAACGTTACAAGAATACTGAACAGTACGGTGCGTATATTTTTTAAAAAAGCTATCATTTTTGTAAAGTGCTTTCTCGCTGATATTATTTCATAAAGATAACTGTAGCCTCATTCGGCAGTTCGTAAAGAAATTCCGGTGAAACAGTGTTTTCAAAATCACCGATAATTTCAAGTGCCCATGTGGGTAAGGGTTCGGAAAGATCGGTTTTACGCTTGAGCATAAACAGGGTTTTTTCTGTAAACGGTGTAGCTGATTGTGAAACAGGCATAATCAAACAGTCTCGAAAGCCGGCCTGACGAGAAAACGTTTGAAACCCGTGGCGAGTAAATTGCCATTTGTCATCGTAGGTTTCAAAACGTGGGTCGCTTTTATCGAGTCCGATACGATCAGTTACAAAACAAATTCGATTAGATAATACAGTTTTTACTTTCGGATCAAGCTCGCTGGCGCATTGATGCCCAAGTATCTGTTTATAGAGTTGGGCAAGCATGTAGTTGCCGTTTTCAAACGGTTCAACAAATATAGCAACGCCATCATCTTTTAAAATGTTTGCACAACCAAGAATAGTCTTATCGGGTTTAAATAAATGGTGTAACACCGCAAAGCCCACTACAAGGTCCATACTGGCAGATTTAAAATCCGGCTCTTCAGCATTTAATTGCATCAGTGTGCAGCGGTTTAGCAGATTGGCATTTAACAGATTTTGCTTTAACGCCAGTAGCATATTCGGGCTGAGGTCGCTTGCGATAAGGTTGGCGTGGGGAAACTTTTCAAGAATTGGCAAAACAGAATTTCCTGCACCGGAACCGAGATCGAGAATCTGCCGTGCCTGTTCTTTCAAACCCTCGTGCCCACAAGTGCGCAGTGCGCGTTCGAGTAAGGAGCCTGAAGCGCGGGTGTGCTCTGATTGTTTGGCATAGATAGCCGCATCGCGAGTGAACTGATCATTGAGAAATCGCTCAAGCAGCTCATCGGGATAACTTGGCGAATAGATGCCGCGTAAACTCTCGTCATCGCACTTATCGCCCAGGTCGATGACCGGTTGGTTATAGATAGCGGCAAATTCCATGCCGCTATTATAGCCAGAATTACGGGTTAGACGTCCAGAGTAACGGGGACGTTAGTCCATAGGCGGGTTATATTTTTCGAGATAAAAGCCAAAGCGCTGCAAAATACCGTCTTCCGTGAGGCCGTATTCATCAAGCGCATATTCGTGCTTGCCGTGTTTACCCATCGGGTGTTCCTCGGCATAGGCTTTCATGGCTGCGTGGGTGCTATCGCTGAGAGGCAAATTAAAATAGCTGTAGACTTTTTCAGCAGTGCCCAATGGATCGCTGACAAAGTCATCAAACTGAATATCAATAAAGTGCTTCGCATCGGCTTGTTCACGAATTGCCACGGCTTTTTCCATCTTGCGCGCCAGGTATTCCATGACAACGGGGCCAAGGTCTTTTTTGTCGTATTCGCGATTGCCCATCATTGCAGCCATCATACTCGCATAGGATGTTACACACTCGAGCGGATTGCGGTGGGTAATAATGATGCTGCACTCGGGGAACAGCTCGATCAGGATGTCCATGGCCCACAAATGACCAGGTGTTTTTAATAGCCAGCGATCTCCCGGGCGCTGCCACTGCAGCATGCGTAACAGGTCAGCGTAGTAGCGATAGCTGTTGTGTAGATCCTGCTGTTGAAACCACGAGGCGTAAGGTTCCATCATGGTTTCTATACCGAATTGCACGTCGCAGAAAGTATGGTTAAGCAAGTGGATACACTCTTCCGGTGTGTCGACACTCGTGGTGTGAATCCTGGCAAAGTCCGGGTTATCTTTTTTACTTTGCTCTTCCCAGTCCTTCATGCCCTGATAACGCGGGTCGACAGCACCGGGTTCAAGTCCTTCGATTGGTTCCGGATTAAAACCCTCCCACATATATAGCGGGCGCGCGACCGGGTCGTTGGCGAGCAGGTTAAGCAGGGCCGAAGTACCGGTACGCGGCAAGCCGGTTAAAAACAGCGGCGGGTTTAATTCGACATCACGAATTTCCGGGTGCAGGGTAAAGGCATTCTCGATACGCAGGCGAGCTGATAGCAGGTCCACCAGTCGTTTGCGACATTTATACATGCCTTTTTCGGTGTAGCCGTTACTGCCATAAGTTTCGAGTAACACACCCAGCCCTTCGCGAAAATCATCGGGGCCAAAATTACTAAAGCCGGCTTTTTCCTCGGCTTCCTTTAATACACTGTCGATGGAAAGATCAATTTCACTCATGGTCTGGTTCCGGTTTAAACGTTACGGTTATTTGAGCTCTGTGAGCTTGACGAGTCTGGTTTGCGGCTGGGGAAATTCCTTTGAGCGAATCCAGCGTACACACATGGTGCCTTCATTGCGATCGCAGGTGTCCATCCAGTTGTCGATATGCTCCCCCGGGTCGGTTTTTGACACAACGATGCGCACCGAGCCATCGTCGTTGTATTTTGCCATATGATTATTCAAATGAACGGGGAAAAAACGGTAGTCGAGGCTTTCCATCCAGTAGTTGGCGAGCTGGAAGTTCCAGAAGTCGCACTCCGGTGGAGTAAATTCGATTACGAGAGCCTCGTCATCAGAGATATCAAAATAGCTGTGGTAGTAGGCGATATTCGGGTCACCGCCGGCCTGCAGGGCTTTATCCGGATTAAAGCGCGGCAACTCATTGATATGTTGTTTGAAATCCTCGGTCCACGAGGCAAACAGCGCCGAGGTACCGTGCACAAAAAAGCCCGCACCGGCAAGTGCTTCATTGACCCGCTCCGCAGCTAGATGGCGCGGTTGGTTTGGCCCGTCGATACGTTCGATATTCACGTTCGCAGGAATTTCGTTTTTGTGGTCGAGGCGGGTCTGGCGCACCTGGATTAACCGGGTTTCCGGGGCCATCGGTAGCCAGTCGGCATGGTTATCTTTTGCCGCCTGTTCATCGACGCTTGCGACAATGCGGAAATTGCCCCCATCGTCGAGCGTCATATCGGCAGCTTCGAGGTAGCCCGTGGTATCGAGGGAGTTAGTCTTGCCGTAACCCCCGGCCTGCGAGCCAAAACCCAGGTAGTGTACCGTGGCACGATTACCAGTGATCAGGTAGGTGTAGTTGCCGTTAACCGGAGCCGCAAGGTAGATATTGTCCGGGTTGTCCATACCCATCTTGATGGTCTCGTGTACCGGGCAGCGAAACGCCGGGGCCCGAGTGTCGGCGGCTTCGAGAAACGATTCCAGCGCGGCCCGAGTCAGGCGTGCGAGGTAGCGCCAGCCTTCGGCACGTTCACGCGGGTCGGTGGGGGCGGTATCCGCGAGAACCACCTTCTGGCCGGCTTCCTTGAGGGCATCGCAGAAGTCATTCCAACTGCTGCCATCCATTACACGGTCAATTGCTTCCTGTTTATCTGCCATGACAGGCCTCGTTGAGCAAAAAAGTCAGTTTTGATCTTAAGGCAAGCGATAAATATGTGTATAGGGATAAACAGGGCTTTTCAGGTGCGACCAGTTTCTATACACCAGTCTCGAGACCTGGTTTTTGAAATGACGCTAGCGATTTTGTAATCGGTTGTAATCGAGTATACCCGCCGCAATAGGCTGTGCTTGCTGGTTGTAGTCATGCACCCAGTCGCTAAAAGCCCAAAACGCCGGATCATTGCGACGTACACCGTAGGCAGACATCAAGGCGCGATAGTCATCTTCAGTTTCAAGTGAAGCAAGTGCTGTAGCAAAAGTTTCGAGTTCATAATCGTGAAGATCAAAAAAGGCATTTGGGTAATCGCCAATCACACCTTTAACAACGGTCAGAGTATAGTCATCTGGCAACAAGCGGCTATCTTCAGAAAAGAGTTGCGACACATTGGTCAGAGCCCGATTGGTGGTAAGGGTGTAGAGATCGTGGCTGCCATTGCTACGGCGTACTCGTATCAAAGCGACATCGGGAAGCAGGGTTAGCAAAGACCCTTTGACATCCGTGAGTTTTTCAATGCCTTCAGGATGTGTGTCGTGGAGACGTGAGTGCGGTTTCCAGTTAAGTTCGTCTCGGGATGCAACCTCATAGGGGATACGATCAAACAGTTTGTCAAACAACTCGCGCTTCGGATTGTCGCTGTGATAAACAATTTCCGGATTATCTTCGCCGAGTGCTTTTAATGACACCAGGTAGTGGCTGACATCGGATTCCGCATCCCGGTACCAGTCGTCAAAAGTTTGTTCAGCGACTGTGCCAGGCAAAAATAATAAAAAGTTATATTCACCTTCCATACGTAGAAAATCCATATATAAGCGCGTATTCAACTGGTGGCCCACATTGCCGTAGACATCATAGCCGGCGACGAGCAGGTAATGGATGCGCTCGAGCAGTGAATAACCAATCACCCAGGCAGTTTTTGGTTCGTTACCGATAAATCCCTTGTGTACACTGGCGCTATCAAAATGACGAAATATCGTTAATGCGGCGTTCGGGTTCTTTTCTGCACCGCCATCCCAGATCAGATTCATGGAGATGCCTTCGCGGTTTGGGAAATTTTCTTGCAAATAATGATCCCGGTCTTCGAGAAACTTGCGATGCAAGCGGGAGTACTTGCGCCAGCTGGTTAGTGGCAACGCATTGCTCTGTTGTTCAGAAGGTAAACTGAGAAATTCTTTTTCAATCTTGAGAAAATCGTTAACAGCGTTCTGTGCGATATTGTCAGGATCGACAAACATCACCCAGAAATGATCCTGAATCACATTGAGTGCTGTTTGACCGCGACATACAGGCCCCTTGATAAAGCCCATAATCGTGTATTGGGCTTCATCCAGCATAAACTTGTAGCGGGAAACAACCGGCAGCTGTTCAAACGCGATAAACGGGTTTGAAGCAACACCGGGTTCCCAACCTGGCAGTGTTGGTACTTCATAGTCTTCTTTGAAGAACAGGGATTGCCAACGCTGCAGTCGCTGTGTATCGAGCCGATAGGGCATATGGCTTTTTGCCACAATGCTGGTTTTAATTTGCTGTAACCGATAGTAAACACGCTCAACACCGGGGTCATCATAAGGCCGGCGTGTTGCAATCAGCTCAACCGGTTCGCCAGGGGGGGTGGCTGAGCGTACCAGTTTAAAGAAGTCGCCTTGCGGCAGATCAGCAAAATACAGGTGACCAAGGAAAAGATGTTCGTAGATATAGCGGCTCACCAGTTGTTCTTTTAACGAGTCACCGTTAAGGAAGGCTTCCCAGCGTTGCACTTCCGCAGCATGTTGCTCGTTGAGTTCACCGGGAGGTAAACGTTTTGCACCCTGTTCAATCCAGCGCTCAAAGGTATTGAACTCGGCATCGCTTAGTGCGGGCAAACCATAAGGCATACCCCACAATGGGTACTGCTTTTCATAGTGATCCATTTCTTCAATAGAAGGGCAGTATTGGGAGCGGCTTAAACTGAAATCAAAGCTGTCTGGCAGTATTTCATCGTCCGGTAGAGGGTGCTGGCGCTTTAGATCCAGCAAGCGATAGAGAACGCCGGCCTCGCGGTTGAATTCAGCATTTTGTGTGCGTTCATTAAGCACGGGGTAAAACTGCTTGTCGCGCCACTGCTCTGTGGCAAGGGCATCTTCAAACAGACGGCTTGGCTCGGCTTTTAACAGCCGCGCGCCGTTGTAAACCCGGTTTTTACTCGCGCCACGGTCAATGCCCTCGAAGGCATCCATCTTTAACTGACACGGTGCATCGTAGCAGCCGTGGCAGACAACACAGCGCCGTTCCACGAGTGGCTCGAGATCGCGATGGTATTCAATCGCCTGCTCAGCTTCGGCAGATGACATGGTGCGATCCTGCACACTGGCGACACCGTAAATATCGTCAAACTGCTGCTGCACATAGACACTACAGCCAGAGACAAACAGGATCAGCAAGATTACAAAGTTGCGTTGTTTAAATGTCAGATTTGATTTCAGCATGAGCGCTATTCTAGAGCAATTCCCGTACAGGTGCGAAGAGTCTGCAAGTAGACGTTTCCTCAATCACTGAAAGGTTTTATGATGATCAACTTTTGTTAACCGCCCGGATTAACCAGGAGAGATAGCTTGAAACTCAGTACCAACCTTGTCGTGGATTCCTTGCAGGATGTGGCCGAACCGGCACAAAAAATAGAAGCGATGGGCTTTGAATCCCTGTATATCTCCGAGCGTAAGCACGATCCGTTTATGCAACTGGCCGTGGCAGCAACGGCAACAACGCGAATAAAGCTCGGTCCGGAAATTGCGCTGGCGTTTCCGCGCAACCCGATGGTGCTGGCCTATACCTCCTGGGACTTGCAACATGCATCCAATGGGCGTTTTGTACTTGGGCTCGGCACTCAGGTAAAGGCCCACAATGAACGGCGCTTTGGGCTGGAATGGAAATCTCCGGGGCCGAAACTGCGTGAATATATTCTCGCCATTCGCGCCATCTGGGATTGTTTTCAAAATGGCACAACGCTAAATTTTCAGGGCGATTTTTTCTCATTTGATCTTATGACGCCGATGTTTAACCCAGGGCCGCTGGAGGTTCCTGCGCCGCCGATCTATGTCGGAGCGGTTAACCCGTGGAACTGTCGCATGGCAGGTGAAGTTGCAGACGGCTTTCACTGCCACGGTTTTCATACCGCAAAAACACTGAAAGAAAATGTGATTGATAATATCGAACAGGGTTTACAAAAAGGCGGGCGCAAACGCAGAGACTTTTCGATTACTGCGCCGGTGATGGCTGTGATGGGGGATACGGATGAAGAAATTGATGCGATGCGCGAGCGGGTACGCGGCATGATTGGCTTTTATGGTTCCACGAGTTATTACAAAAGCATGTTTGAAGCACACGACTGGGAAGATACATTTATTCGTCTGCGTGATAAATCCCGCAATAACCAATGGGACAGTATGGCGGAAGAAATTACCGATGAGATGCTCGATGAATTTGCCGTGACTGGCAGCTATGAAGAAATACCAGCACTATTGCAGGAGAAATATGGCGATATGCTCGACGAGGTACTGATCTATTTTGGTGAACCTGAAAAAGGTGACCCGGAAACCTGGCAGCGGTTAATCACGGCGTTTAAGGAACACGACCGGCAATAATATTGCGTTAATACCATGACACAGCGCTACCATGCACTCGATAGTTTACGTGCAACAATGATGTTGCTCGGCATTGCTTTGCATGCGGGTATTAACTATATCCATACTGTATTGCCGATTTATTTTTTTAAAGATGAACGTCAGTCTGTAGTGATGGATATTCTGGTTTTTGTCATCCACACATTCAGAATGCCGACCTTCTTTGTGATGGCAGGTTTTTTTGCCGCGATGTTGTTGATAAGGCGTGGCAAGCAAGGGATGCTAATCAATCGTTGCAAGCGTATTGCGCTGCCGTTTGCTGTATTTTGGCCGGTAATGTTGGTGCTATATGGGCTGATCTTTTTATCCAGTATTCATCTGTTTGAATATGGGCATTGGGGAATCGAACTGGCGTTATCTGAAAAATATCTGGAAGGTAGTGAGCCGCCGCTGTCTACCATGCATCTATGGTTTCTCTATTATTTAATGTTGTTTTATCTACTGTTTATACCACTGTCATTTATTCTTGAGAAAATGCCCGCGTTGGGCAGCCTGTTTGATCGTGTTTTTAGATTTTTATTACATTCGCCTCTTGGTGTTATTGTGCTGACTGCTCCCATTGCCGTTGTCGGTTATTTTTATGCGGATGGCTTGGTAGAAGTGGATGCTTTGTTTATACCCGACCCGGCACAGCTGCTTTACCACGGCATCTTTTTTGTCAGCGGTTGGTATCTATATAAAAACAGCGATTGCCTTGATTACTATCGCAGGCACTGGAAAACTTATACGCTGTTAGCGCTGGTAATGTTATTAATAACGCTGGTGGCTTTTGGGTTTCGTGAGCGGGGATATGCACAGGCACAATATGCGATAGCAGCTTTTAACAATCTTGCAACCTGGCTATGTGTTTTTGCCTTGATTGGCATATTTGAGCGTTTCTTTGCAAGCTATTCGCCGACGTGGCGTTATCTGACAGACTCTTCTTATTGGGTCTATTTGATCCATATTGTTTTTACTATGCTATTTGCGGTTGCCTTGATGGACATGGACTGGCCCGCAGAAGCCAAGTTTCTGGTGGTTTGTCTGCTGACATTAATTGTCTGCTATTCGTCCTACCATCTTCTGGTAAGACGCAGTTTTATCGGCTTGTTACTGAATGGCAAAAAATACTAAGTGATTAAATATTAAAAATCATAAAAACCAGAATGCCAACCATTGCCAGTGTTAATGCGCCGAGAATTTTTTCGTCTTTTGAAGTCATTGCGCTACCTCTGCAAATTATCAGTATGTCGTTATCATCAGTTATTACCAGTGCTCATTCCGTAAGCGTTCAGTATTTATTATGAGTTTTAATAATAACAAATAAAGATTTGATAGTTGCAATATTTTGCCTGTAGGTTGCAGTAAAAGATCAGTGGTTGATAAGCAACTATGACCGGCACAGCTATGTTCAATTCACAGATTCTTTGTGTTGTTTAATTATTTGACCCTTATAGTTATCGTCCAGAGGTAACTGTTCCTGGCCGGTTTGAAATAACGGGCTTAGTGGTAGATAGTCGTCACCATCCGGGCTGCCATCATTATCAGAATCATTATCAAGCGGGTCTGAGCCATAGATAATCTCGCTATTATCATCGAAGCCATCTGCATCCGTATCTGAATCCAAAGGGTCTGTGCCATGCAGGGCTTCGTCTGTATCAGCAAGGCCATCATTATCGTCGTCACTATCCGCACTGTTAATTATAAAATCCAGGTCACGGTCATTAAGCAGGTCAGAGCTGAAGTAAACTCTGACTGAGCCACTATGTGTGGTTTCCTGATTACGATGTCCATCGCCTGTTGCGCCGGTTATAAAGTCGGGGTGGCCATCGCCGTCAATATCATCCACTATATCAACAGAGTAACCTAGCTCAACCAGGCCGTTACTACCATTCAATTGATAAAGTAGACGAGCATCGAGTCCACTATATATTCTGGCGCTACCAGCTTTGTCGCCAGCATCATCATCCCCATAAACACCGATAAAAAAGTCGTCATAACCGTCGGCATTTATATCACCGGCATTGCTGACATCACGGCCAAGGTAATCGCCGTAATCGCCATAGATAGAGTGAATAACAGAGCCATCGAAGCCACTATAAACCCGTGCATATCCGAAACCGATATAAATAGAGCCGTTATAGCTGACTGGCGCACCGGCAATAAAGTCATCATAGCCATCATTATTAATGTCGCCAGCTGAACTAACTGAACTGCCTAACTGATCATCGGTGGTACCGTAAACTGAATACAGTAAACTACCATCAACACCGCTGTAGACAAAAACTGCGCCAGCGTCATCACCATTGGTATTGTCGTTTGGTGCACCAACAATAAAATCGCTATAACCATCGGCATTAATATCACCGGCATGGCTGACGGCAATACCAAATAGCCCGTAAGTGGTATAACCATATATTTTGAATAGCAGATTGCCATTAACACCGCTGTGCACCTGTACCGCGCCACTGTCGTTTAGAGGGCCATCTGCATAATCAGAACCGGCAATAAAATCATCGTAGCCATCACCGTTTATATCGCCAAGGTTGTCGAGAGAAATGCCAAGGCGGTCGTCGGCATTGCTTCCATACAGTGAGTACATTACCGAGCCAGAAGCACCGCTAATAACCATTACCTTGCCAACATTATCGAGTGGCAGGTTATCAAAACCGCGCGAGCCGATTAAAAAATCATCATAGCCATCGTTGTTAAGGTCGCCTGCATCGCTAACGGCGATACCCAGGCTATCCCCTTCATTGGCACCGTAAAAAGTATAGAGCAGCGCACCATTAGTTCCGTCAATGACCTTTGCTTGACCACCGTAGCGTTCATTTAAATGATTCTTACGTGATCCAATAATAATGTCACCATAGCCATCACCGTTAACATCACCGGCACCACTGATAGCTTGTCCGATTTCTTCACGCGCCTCATCGCCATAGATGGTGTAGCGCCAGTAGGGGCGTTGATTTGCATCCAGAATTGCGTTGCCAGCCAGACTTTCTTCATAGTCGTTATAACCATCGCCATCGGTATCTGTGCTAAAAGGGTTCGATAGCAGTGTAAGCAACTCCGTGTCGTCATCAAGGGTATCGCTGTCGGTATCTCTCAACAGTGGGTCGGTGCCGTAAACATCGGTTTCGTCAGCATTAGTGAGACTGTCGCCATCCATATCATCATCACAGACATTGCCGAGAGTATCGTTGTCGGTATTCAGCTGGTCGGGGTTGGCAATATCGGGGCAGTTGTCATTATTGGTTTCAACGCTATCACCATCGACATCGGGCCCATGGGTGTCGCAGTAATCGCCGATGCCATTGCTGTCGGTGTCCCACTGGTTTGGGTTATAAATCGTTGGGCAATTGTCATTGCTGGCGCCACCATAGAGATCGGTTATTCCGCTACAGGCATTATCGGCATGAATCAGGCACAACCAGTCTTCACGTGCGCAGTAAGCAATAATATAGGCTTCTTCAGAATAGCCATCGCCATCGTCATCAGGAGAACAGTAGATCGGATACTGGTAGGGGTCAAAAAGCGCTGCAGCGGATAGGGGAGGGACCCCTGCCACGATGAACACAATAGAAATGAGTATTTGCCTTGTCATTATTATTTCTTGTCTCTGTTGAAGCAATCTTATGTATATTTTGTGTATTTATAGCATAAAGCGGTGGCGGAGACGAATTGCCCTGGAGGGAGGTTGAAAGGAAAAGAGGCGATTGCTAGGCCTTGTTTATAAGCTATTGTTTTTAAAAAGAAAATTGGCTCTCTCTCAGCTATCTCGCATTGACAGCAAGCCCCTTGCCCCGTACTATCGCAGCCCCTGTTTCGGGCTTTGTTACCACTATCTATCAAGGTCCGCTATCCGACACATTTTCATTATTTCGAGGACTATTGAGGAAACAACCATGGCAGATCTTTGCAAAGACCGTGTAGTAATCATAACTGGCTCAGGCGGAGGTCTTGGCCGCCAATATGCGCTGGCATTTGCCGCAGAGGGTGCCAAAGTTGTGGTCAATGATATTAATAAGGAAGCTGCCGAAGAAACCGTTGCACTCGTGAAAGAGGCAGGCGGTGAAGCGATTGCCAATACCTCCGATATTACCAATTACGATGATTCCGCCAATGCAGTAAAAGAAGCGGTAGAAGCCTTCGGGGATTTACATGCAGTGGTTAACAATGCAGGTATTTGCCGCGACCGTATGTTTGCTTCGTTGACAGAAGCGGACTGGGATGCAGTGGTTGCGGTACACCTCAAAGGTCACTTTTGTATTACCTCCCACGCGGTGGCGCATTGGCGTGCAAAAAGTAAAGCAGGTGAAGCAGTGGATGCGCGCATTATTAACACCTCTTCCGGTGCTGGCCTGCAAGGCTCTATTGGCCAATCCAACTACTCTGCGGCAAAAGGTGGTATTGCCTCACTAACGCTAGTGCAGGCAGCGGAACTTGGTCGCTACGGTATTACTTCCAACGGTATTGCACCGGCGGCACGTACTGGCATGACTGAAGATGTGTTTGCTGACATGATGAAGAAACCCGAAGACGGTAGCTTTGACTACTATGATCCGGCCAATGTGGCTCCGCTGGTGGTATGGCTCGGTTCGGCAGATTCCGCTAAAGTGACCGGTCGTATCTTTGAAGCGGAAGGCGGCAAGATTTCCATTGCTGATGGCTGGCGTACGACAGAAGGTGTCGACAAGAAAGCTAAATGGGAGCCGGCGGAAATTACTGCGGCGATGGATGAGTTGTTGGGCAAGGAAGTGCCTGCTCAAAAAGTTTATGGCGCCTAAAGGGCCATTGCGCCCTCTAGCGTCGTTTCAAAACTTTTTTATATTGGTCACTTACTATTTGTAAGCTCCCGCAATAAAAAAGTTTCGGGCCTCGCTAGAGAACACACTGCCTCCTTTAGGTAATCTGAAAAATAGTTTTAAGAACCAGAGAGATTAGATAGTGGAATTTGCATTTACTGAAGAACAGCAAATGATTCAGGAAACCGCAGAAAGTTTTCTGCGGGATAACTCCACCTCGGAAGCGATTCGCAAGGCGATGGACACAGAGAGCGGCTACGACGCTGAACTGTGGCAGCGCATTTGCAGTGAGTTGTATTTTCAGGCCATCACTATTCCCGAAGCCCACGGTGGTATGGGGCTCGGTTATGTAGAACTGGTTGCGGTACTGGAGCAGATGGGTCGCTATTTACTATGTGCACCGTTTTACTCCACGGTGTGTCTCGCTACCAATGCCTTATTAGTTGCTGGCAACGAACAACAACAGGCAACGTGGTTTGCCAAAGTACTTGAAGGTGCTACGGGAACATTAGCCCTGAATAACAGTGGTAAACTAAGTGCAGATTCAATCAACGTCAGTTACAAAAAAGATGGTGATAGCTATGTGCTTAACGGTGATTATCGTTATGTGATTGATGGTCACACCGCTGACTTTATTGTCGCTGCGGCCAAAGAAGAAGGCGGTGATAATGTTGCATTGTTTGTTTTGTCAGCGGATAGCGCAGGGCTTGAACGCGCATGGTTGCCGACCATGGATCAAACCCGCAAGCAGGCCACACTGACGTTAACTAATGTCACGGCCGGCACAGATGGCTTGATGCAAGAAAACGCCTGGGATGCTTTGCAAAAGATTTTGCAACTTGCAGCAATTGCCTGTGCCGCAGAACAGATGGGCGCGGCACAGCAGGTGCTCGACTTAACCGTGGAGTACACCAAAGAACGTGTTCAGTTTAATCGCCCGGTAGCGAGCTTTCAGGCAGTCAAACACAAAGCGGCGGATATGATGTTAAAAGCGGAAGTAGCGCGCTCTGCTGTTTACTATGCGGCTTGTGTCGCAGATGACGCATTAAATGGTGGTGAGCTTGCTGACGAACTCGCGGAGGCGGCCAGTGTCGCCAAAGCCTGGTGCTCTGATGCATGTTTTCAAAATGCCGGTGATGCAATCCAGTTGCATGGTGGTGTTGGTTTTACCTGGGAGTACGATGTTCATTTGTATTTTAAACGCGCAAAGGCCACTGAGATTTTTCTCGGTAATGCAGCCTGGCATCGCGAGCAGATTGCCAGTCTGTTGCTGGATGAAGCGGGTTAAGCGGAGCGAACGTAGTTATGAAATTAAGTTTTAGTACAGAAGACGAACAGTTCCGCGAAGAAATTGCCGGCTGGTTAAAAGACAATCTCACCGGCGAGTTTGAAAAATTGAAATTCCGCGGCGGTCCTGGTGACGAACATATGTTCCCGGAAGAGCGTAAAGCCTGGGAACAAAAGCTGGCGCAAGGTGGCTGGACCTGCGTTGGCTGGCCGAAAGAATACGGCGGCCGCGGTTGCTCTATTGAACAGCAGGTGATCTTTTTTGAAGAGTATGCGCGCGCCGGTGCACCGGGTCGTATGGGTCATATCGGTGAAGGGCTCACAGGTCCAACCCTGATTGCGTTTGGCAGTGAAGAGCACAAAAAGAAATACTTGCCGGGTATTGTTAAAGGTACGGAGTTTTGGTGTCAGGGGTATTCCGAGCCTGGCGCGGGTTCTGATCTCGCCAATGTAAAAACCAAAGCGCGTTTTGACGAAGCGAAAAACAAATGGATCATTAATGGACAGAAAGTCTGGACCTCACTTGCCCACGAATCCGAGTATGTGTTTGTGGTGGCACGCACAGATCCGGATTCGGTTGCGCATAAAGGTCTCGGTTTCTTCCTGATGAAAATGGATCAGCCGGGCATTGAGGTGCGACCAATTGAACAAATTACCGGCACTTCCGAATTTAACGAAGTCTTCTTTGACGATGCAGAATGCGATGCCGATGATATTGTTGGTAAACCTGGCGAAGGTTGGGCCGTAGCGATGGGCCTGCTCGGTTTTGAGCGCGGCGTGTCGACACTTGGCCAACAGATGTTGTTTCAGAATGAACTCGATGAAGTTGTGCGTGTGGCAAAAGAAAATGGCGCGGCACAAGACCCGGTGATTCGCCAGCGTATTGCCGATGCCCATATCGGCTTAAAGATTATGCGTTATAACAGTATGCGCATGCTCTCCGGTGGTGAAGACGGTTCATTACAAAAAGAAGCGCTAATTTATAAGTTGTTCTGGGCGAGCTGGCACCGTGACCTCGGTGAGCTGGCGATGGATGTGCTTGGACCTGAAGCAGAAGTACTTGAAAGTGGGCCTTACAATCTGTCACGGCTGCAGTCGATGTACCTGTTTGTTCGCTCCGATACGATTTATGGCGGTACCAACCAGATCCAGCGCAATATTATTGCTGAGCGTGGTTTGGGTATGCCGAAAGAGCCTAAGGTGGTTATCAAGGCAGAATAGACTGTCATTGGAGTGACTATATCGATCAATGGTCGCTGGCAATACACAATTGCCAAATAGGAAAATATTTAATACTATCGCCTTACCTGTTTGGCCGCAGGTAGTAGGTATTGGTATTTAAGCCAGAGATATAATTAGATTTTTTACAAAAAGTAGTAAAACTATAGAAAATACCGGTGATATTAAGCCGGTGCCAAAAGAGACAGAGAGGCAGGCTATGGATCGCAGTTACAAACACAGCTCAGTGTGCTGGGCGCTTGTGGGTGGGTTAATGCTAACTACCCTGGCCTATAGTGAATATAGTGAAGCGAGTTCTGATGAAATCAGTTCTGCAGGGCAGGTTCGCGACTATATTCTTGAAGTGGGCGTTCACGCCAACCGGGTGCGCAGCTATTACAACTACGAAACCTATAACCCGGCGATTGACTATTATGTGAGCGATAAATATCCGGTAACGACTTCGGCCTGGGGTATCTCATTGGCACTGGGCAAGCAATACGGGGACTTCGGATTGATCGGACGTGTTGGCTATCAAATTTCACCAGACCACGACCGCGCCACGACATTCCAGGGAGTGGTCGGTCAATCCTGGCAGTACTTCAATGAATTGCAGCGCAACGAAACACTCTACCTGGATTTCACTCCGAGCTGGCGTATCTCTGAGCAGTTCCAGCTGTTTGGCGTGCTTGGCTATGGCTGGACCAACTACGATTTCGAGGTTTATCGGGTCAAGCAGGACGGCACCGGGGAAATCCAGACACGCTATGCCTATTCCGAAACCCTCAATGGTGTGCGTATCGGCGCGGGCCTGCGGCTCACGTTAACGGAGAATGTAGACCTAGGTTTTGAAGTGGTGCATCAGCAGGATGAAAAGTCCAGCCGCAATCTTGGTGTGCCCTCGGTGCAGTACGAACCGGAGATCAATTACTACGGCATGTCCCTGATTATGGATCTGTAGCAAGGCGGCGGGAGAGCAACCGGGTTCCCATATAAGTTATTGTTTTTAAATAAATTTTTCTTTTTTCAGGCCCTTTTCACGATTGACAATCCGGGTGCGGGTATTTAGTATCTGCGCCCGTTTTCCCTGTCTATGAGTGCTGCTTTAAACCGGGCAGCCACAGCTTGAGTACATTACATGAAAGATGTGAAAAACAATCCGGAGTATGTGGCCGGACACAACCTGTTAGCCGGTCGATCTGTGCTGATTACCGCCGCCGCCGGTGCCGGTATCGGCTTTGCTGCGGCAAAAAAATGTGTCGAGGAAGGCTGCCGTGCGATTGTGATCAGCGATATCCACGAAGGCCGTTTGCAATCCTCTGTTGAAAAACTGCAGGAAGAAACGGGGCTCAAGGACGTCTATGGCAAGGTCTGCAATGTAGTCGTTGAAGAGGACGTCCAGGCGCTGGTGGACTTCGCTGAAGACAAACTCGGCGGCGTGGATATTCTGATTAACAACGCGGGTCTCGGTACTTCCAAGCTGTTGATTGAAATGGAAGACGAAGAGTGGGACAAGGTCATCAATGTCACGCTTAACGGCACCATGCGTATGACACGTTACATGATGAAGGTGATGAAAGCGCGTGGCGAAGGCGGTGTGATTGTCAATAACGCCTCTGTACTTGGCTGGCGTGCGCAAAAAGAACAGGCACACTATGCGGCGGCCAAAGCTGGTGTAATGGCGCTAACTCGCTGTGCAGCAGTTGAAGCTGCAGATTTTAATGTACGCATTAATGCGGTTGCACCGTCGATTGCGGTACACCCGATGTTACGCAAATCAGCACCGGAAGACTTGTTGGCGGAACTTGAAGGTAAAGAGGCTTATGGGCGTGGTGCAGAAGTCTGGGAAGTCGCCAACGTGATGGTTTTCCTTGCGAGTGATTACAGTTCTTATATGACAGGCGAGATTGTTTCGGTTAGCTCCCAGCGTGGCTAATCGCTGACACGAACTGATACAAGTTTATGTAAAAAGGCTGACTGATTTAAAAGAGATCAAATTATGACAACTGTTTTTAAAACCCCGAGTGAATTACTGGATAGTGTTGGCAAGCAACTCGGAGAAAGCGAATGGCTTGAGATCGATCAGCAACGTATCAATCTGTTTGCTGATGCAACCGGTGATCACCAGTGGATCCATGTTGATCCGGAAAAAGCCAAAGACGGCCCATTCGGAGCCTGTATTGCTCACGGTTATTTAACTCTGTCACTTGTTAACCTGTTTTTGCCGCAGATTGTAGATGTGCAAGGTATCTCCATGGGTGTGAATGTCGGCTGCGGAAAAATCCGTTTCCCGTCGCCAGTGAAAGTCGGCTCAAAGATTCGCGGTAGTGGTGAGCTGGTTGAAGCAGAAGAAATGAAAGGCGGTGTGCAAGCGGTTATCCGGGTTACGGTAGAAATTGAAGGCAGTGATAAGCCCGCCTGTGTTGTCGATACGATTTCCCGATACTTTCCTGAATAGCACAACCTGAATAACGCGACCAGCACAGCGAAACAACCGAATTAAAATTTATTGATTGAGGTAAAACATGAGAGAAGCAGTTATCGTATCCACCGCAAGAACCGCATTGGCAAAATCTTTCCGCGGCGCGTTCAACGATACCGAAGCGCCGGCAATGGCTGGCCACTGTGTTAAAGCGGCTGTAGAAAAGGCCGGTATTGATCCCGCTAGTGTAGAAGATGTGATTATTGGCGCAGCGGCACAGCAGGGCACACAAGCCTACTGCCTCGGTCGCCTCTCGGCGATTGCTGGTGGCTTGCCGGAAACAACTGCGGGTATGGCAATGGAACGACAGTGCTCTTCGGGTCTGATGACGATTGCCTATGCAGCAAAAAGCATTATGTGCAACGAACTCGATGTTGCAGTTGCCGGTGGTGTGGAATCCATTTCACTCACACAGAATAAACACAAGAACACCTATCGCTCGCAATCTGAAGTGGTTAAAGCGATTGATCCTGCTGCCTATATTCCCATGATTGAAACCGGTGAAGTAGTTGCCGAGCGCTACAATATTTCCCGCGAAGCCCAGGATGAGCTGTCCTACAACAGCCAGATGCGTACCGCAGCCGCACAGGAAAACGGTTTGTTTAACGATGAGATCGTTGCGATGACCGCAACCAAATCTGTTTTCAACAAGGAAACCAAAGAAACCACTTACGAAACGGTAACGCTGGAAAAAGATGAGTGTAACCGACCGTCTACTACCCTCGAAGGCCTGGCCAAACTGGAGCCAGTGTGGAAAGACGGTGAATGGGTTAAAGAAGGTCAATACATTACCGCAGGTAACTCATCGCAGTTATCCGACGGTGCATCAGTATCTGTAGTAATGGATGCGAAGCAGGCCGAGCAAAAGAATTTGGAGCCATTGGGTTACTACCGGGGCCTTGCAGTTGCCGGTTGTAAATCTGACGAGATGGGTATTGGCCCGGTGTTTGCGATTCCGAAATTACTCGAGCGTCACGGCCTCAAGAAAGATGACATCGGCCTATGGGAAATCAACGAAGCATTTGCTTCCCAGGTGATCTACTGCCGCGATACTCTCGGCATTGATGACGAAATTCTTAACGTTAATGGTGGAGCAATTTCTATCGGCCATCCGTTTGGCATGAGTGGTGCTCGCCTTGTGGGTCATGCGTTGCTCGAAGGCAAACGCCGCGGCGTGAAATATGTTGTCACCTCGATGTGTATTGGTGGAGGGCAGGGAGCCGCCGCCTTATTCGAAGTGATTTAAAAGGTGGGAGCTATTACGCTTGGAATAACTTTGTTAAAAATGTTTTTTAATTCGGTCATTTACGCTTTAGTAAACTCCCTCACTAAAAACATTTTTGCCGCGTTCTTCCATCGCTCATAACGCTCCTCAAGAATAGTAGGGCTAAAAGTAAGACTATTTGAAGAATGGGTTTTACAGTCAGCAAACTCGATCACGCAGTCCTATACTGTAGTGATGTGGCGAAATCCAAAACGTTTTATACCGGCGTGTTTGGGATGAAAGTGGTGGTAGACGCTCAGGGCATGTGTCTGTTGCGGGCGGGTAGTGATGAACAGCATCACGATCTGGGCCTGTTTCCCGCTCATCACGGTGAAAAAGCGACAAGAGGTGGGCCGGGTTTGTTTCACCTTGCCTGGAAGGTCAACAGCATTGACGAGTTGGCAGAGGCGCGTAAGGTTTTACAGGAAGCAGGTGCACTGACAGGCGAGTCGAGTCACGGTGCGACCAAGTCGTTATACGGAGTAGATCCGGATAACAACGAATTTGAAATTGCCTACACGATTCCGCGAGAAGACTGGGGGCAATGGGAGAACAGCGGTATTGTTGAGCCGCTTGATTGGCAGGCCGAACTTGAAAAGTACGGCAACAAGTAACAGTAGGTAACGGTAAACACGATGAGCTTTACATTTAGCAGCGTCGAGGACATTGTCGAAGACATCCGCCAGGGCAAGATGGTAATTCTCGTCGATGATGAAGACCGTGAGAATGAAGGCGATATTATTATGGCGGCAGAGTTTTGCCAGTCAGAACATATCAACTTTATGGCGACCCATGCGCGTGGGCTTATTTGTATGCCGATGAGTCGTGAGCGCTGTCACCAGTTAAACCTCTCTCTCATGGTTAACCAGAACGATTCAGGCTTCGGTACCAAATTCACTATTTCTATTGAAGCAGCTACCGGCGTCACTACCGGTATCTCGGCGGCGGATCGTGCACGCACGGTTCAGGCCGCTGCAGGACGTCATGCACAACCGGAAGACATTGTGCAGCCCGGTCATATCTTTCCGTTAATGTCTGAGCCTGGTGGCGTGTTGACGCGTGCCGGCCATACGGAAGCGGCCTGTGATCTTGCGCGTCTTGCGGGCTGTGTAGAAGCCGGTGTGATTTGTGAAGTGATGAATGAAGATGGCACGATGGCACGCCGTAGCGATCTGGAAAAGTTTGCGCTGGAACACAACCTGAAAATGGGTACGATTGCCGATCTTATTCACTATCAGTTCGTTAATGAACATACCATTGATATTGTTGAACGTGGTGCAATGACAACCGATGTTGGTGAATTTGAACTCGTAACCTTTAGAAATAATATTAATGGCGAATACCATTTTGCGTTTGTTAAAGGGGACATTGATGCTACTGAACCGACATTGGTTCGTGTGCATGTGCCTACGGTGGCCCGCGATTTATTTAACGCACAACCACCCCAGCAGCAAATCTGGAATATGCACCGCTGCCTGGAAAAAATTCAGCAAGAAGGTAAGGGCGTCCTCGTTGTCATTGATAACCGTGAAAGTGATGAAGAGGTGTATCAAAGTGTCTTGTCGATGATGGGCAAGCAACCGCCACCACAGAACACAGAGTCAAAGAATAATGTATGGAAGAGTATCGGTGTTGGTGCACAGATACTGCGCCATGTAGGCGTTGGAAAAATGCGTGTCATGGGTCAACCGTTGAATTACCGTGCTATTTCCGGTTTTGACCTGGAAGTCGTTGATCATATTTCCGTCTGATGTAATTTGAAAAATGTTTATCCTGTTTGGAGTTTGTCATGAGCAATGCGTCAAGTAACGCTGGGCCTTTAGCGGGCTTGCGTGTATTGGATGTCTCTCTACTTGGCCCGGGTGCGGCCACCCACCACTTCGCAGAACTGGGAGCGGATGTTCTAAAAATTGAACCACCGGGCGGTGATTACTTTCGTGAAATTACCTGGCCGATTGTAGATGGCGTATCCCTGCTGTTCTGGCATATTTCTCGCGGCAAAAAATCTATTGAACTGGATTTACGCGCAGAAGAGGGTCAGGAAATTTTCAAAGAGCTCGTTAAAGACGCCGACATTGTGATTGAAGCCATGCGCCCGGGAGCTCTGGAAAAGCGCGGTCTTGGCTACGATGTGCTCAAGGAAGTTAATCCAAAAATTGTGTTCTGTTGCGTTTCCGGTTACGGCATGACCGGCCCTTACGTGGATATGCCAGCCCATGGTGTAGCCTTTGACTGTTGGGCCGGCTGTATTGATCCGGTTCGTGATGAAAGTGGTATGGTGCACCTGCCAGCACACCCATCTATTGGCATGCACGCGGGTCCACTGTTTGGTGCCTTTGCTGCACTGGCAGGTGTTGTGCGCGCGCGAGAAACTGGCCAGGGCTGCATGATGGAAGTGGGTCAGAGCGATGCCGCTGCCTATATGGACTGGTACCGTATTGAGTCTTATAAAGCCTACCAGCGACCCGAGAGTGAAGTGACAGGAACGGCTGCGGATGAGTATCGTCGCCGTGCCGTGGGTACCGGTGGCTTGATAGAGGGCGTTCGCTATCAGGCTTATGAATGTTCAAATGGTCACGTGCTGTTAATGGCTTCGGAGAAAGTGTTCTGGAAAAACTTCTGTGAAGGTGTTGATCGCATGGACCTTTTTGAGAAATGGCCGGGTAAAAAGAATGGCGACCATGCGCCGGGTAATAAGGAATTGCAGAAGGAGCTGACGGGTATTTTCCTGACAAAGACACTCGAAGAGTGGATGACATTCGCCGCTGAGAAAAATGCGCCAATTGCACCGATCTATAATTCAGAGACTGTGATGGGCGATGCCCACTTTAAAGAACGTTTTAACTGGTACCCACATGAAGAACACGGTGCAGATATGATTAGCTATCCGGTACATTTCATTGGTGAGGAGTTGCCGGTGCCGACCAGGGCGCCGACTCCGGGCCAACACCGCGATGAGATTCTCAAGCGTTGCCTGAACTATGATGAAGCAAAAATTCAGGAGCTTGATGAAAAAGGCGCATTTGGTAAAAAAGACTAGATCATTTTCAGCATATCTGAAAAAAGCCATTTGCTTTTCAAATGGCCTTTTCTGTGTCTGACGCCTTACAATAGCTGCTATGGCAGATAAAGAGAAAGCATGTATCTTGTGTGGCAGGGTTTGCCCGTTGACCTTTCATCATCTGATTCCGAAGAAGGTTCACCGGCGCAACTACTTTCGCAAGCGCTATAGCAAAACGCGCTTAAATGAGGGCGTTGATATCTGCCGCCTCTGTCACAGCGGCTTGCACAAATTTTATGATGAAATGACATTGGCAAAACAGTTTAATAGTCTGGAACAGATTCTGGCAGATGAGCAAATGCAAAAACATATTGAGTGGGTGAGCAAGCAAAAACAGGCCTGACAGCTGAAGCAAGTTGAAAAAAGCACTAAGGGAAGGCACACTGCTTGTTTACAAAAGCGGGGGTTTCACAGGAATAATAATGAAAAAGTTCATAGCTGTTCTATTGCTGGCAAGCGGCGGCTATGTATTGGCAGTCTGGTATGAACTGCAACAGGGCAATATAAAATCCGATGTTTCTTCATTAAAAACTATCCAGACAACAAAAGGCATAAAACCGGTAGATTTTTTTGATGAGCCATTTTTGCGGAGTATGATTTATCATTCGTTTGATCGTCCTTATTCCATGGCGCTGTTACCTGATGGCAATTTTCTTGTGGCGGAAAAGCCGGGCAAGATACAGTTATTTGATCCGGTTAGTAAAACAAAGACCACACTGTTCAAGATCAGCGGCCCTTCGTTTGGCCATGGCCCGCAAGAGGGTATTCTTGATATTGAGCTGCATCCGCATTTTGAGCAGAATCGCTGGGTTTATATCACCCATACCCTGATTAACTACAATAATAAAAAATCAGTGCAACTGAATCGCGCCCGCTTGGTTGATAACCAGTTTATCGATGCAGAGGTATTACTGAAAGCCAAGGCCTGGACGCGCTCTTCGGCACAGTTTGGCAGTGTGATTGAGTTTGATGCTGATAACTACCTTTACATGACAGTCGGTGACCGCTCCCTGCGCGAACATGCCCAGAACCTTTCCAATCACATGGGCAAAGTGTTACGCATGCATGATGATGGTTCTATTCCTGAAGATAACCCATTTGTATCTATTGAGGATGCAATGCCGGAGATTTATTCACTGGGCAACCGCAACCCCCAGGGTTTGTTCTTCGACAGCGCAACGCAGACGCTTTACGAAACCGAGCATGGCCCGCGCGGCGGTGACGAAGTCAATATTATTGAAAAAGGCAAAAACTACGGCTGGGCGATTATTTCTTACGGCCGCGAATATCGGGATAACACGCAGGTAGGGGAAGGGCATGCGAAGCCTGGCCTTGAGCAGCCGCTGTATTACTATGTGCCGTCAATTGGAACGTCTACCGTCGTTAAATACTATGGTCAGATGTTTCCACAATGGCAGGGAGATTTGCTGGTAGGTTCATTAAAAGGGCATCAACTCAGTAAGCTGTCGCTGCACAATAATGAAGTTAAACAGGAACAGCGCTTTATTGGCGATACATCGTGGCGCATTCGCGATATAGAAATTGGTCCGCAAGGTGAAGTCTATTTATTAAGTGATGCGGGTGTATTGGTAAAGCTAGAACGCAGTTTGAAAGCGATGTTGCTTAAAAAACTAAAGAATCTGGATATCTGGCTTAAACAGGAAGTGAAAGCCCTTTTCTTTGACAAAAGTGAAACCTATATAGATCAAGTCGACGAAGGTAAAACACAATATGAAGTGGATAACGCAAGGAATACGGAAGAAGCCAGAAAATATGCAGAGTAAGCAGATATTTTTAATGGCTATAGAGTGCATGGCTTTTAATAATAAATTAAGTGTAATTACCGCAGTTTGCTCGAATAAATAAAAATAACCTGCTATAAATTCATAACGCTATCACTGTTTGCCTTTGGTACAAGCAATGCATTCAACCTACTATTGGAAAATAAAAGTTCTGTGTGGTGTGCTGCTGATTTTTGCCGTCATTGATCACTACTTGCTGCATACCCTACATTATATGCAATGGGTACCACGTATCGTGGCCCAGGGCTTTGTATTGATAGGCGCGGGTATAACAATTTACCACTACTATCTTTTAACACGGGACAACCGTGATATTAGTCAGCCTGAAACTTTACTGATTCACCCGGGCTTATATCGTGTTTTACGTCACCCGATGTACCTGGGTGATATGGTGTTATACGCAGGGTTATTTTTATTGGCTTCGGGCTGGCCTGCTCTTATTGTATTTTTACTTGGTATTTATGCCTTATACCGACAGGCTCAGGTTGAAGATGACTATCTACAGTCGAGGTTTGGAGAGGCATTTTGCAATTGGCGTGATAGCAGTGGGTTATTGTGGCCAGTTATAAAATAAAAAGCCCCGGCCATAAATATCGCTGACCGGGGGTAGAGGGCTGAAGGGGCTAATGAGGAGATTATTGTGAAATGTTTATCTGGGCTACGCTTTCCGGGTTATCCCCTCGGCTCAGTTCGATGCGAACGACTCGCTCCAGGGCATAAGCGTCCAGATCCCCCTCACTAGCGGTGGAGAGATTGTCACCGTGGCTATAGGTAGTGATGCGATCCGGGTTAACAGCAAAGTTAACCAGTTGATCGACAACGGCGTCAGCGCGAGCCTGGGAAAGTGCCATGTTGTACTGGGCGTCGCCGCGTGGGTCCGCATAGCCGTCAACACGAATCATGATGTCGGGGTTGTTGTTAAGGAAGTCTGCAAGCATGGCGACACGCTTCTGACCTTCGGCGGTTAACTCACTCGAAGCCGTCTTAAACAGCATTTCCAGTTGCAACTGTTCAAGAGCGAGCTGGGCATACTGCTCATTGCGTGATTGCGCCTCGGCGAGTTGCTGACGCAGCTGATTGATTTCAGCATTGGAGCTGTCGAGTTCGGCGGTGGCAACATCAAGTTGGTCAGCTTTTTCGATATTGCCTGCCATCCATTGGCCGCCCGCAGCACCGATCATAAAACCGACCGGGCCGCCGGCAGCGAGGCCAACGAGGGCTGAGGAGACAAAGGTCGCTTCCTGTTTGGTCTCGCTGGAAACTTCGGCGTGGACCGGGGCAATGCCGGCAAGGCCAGTGGCTAGAGCAGCAGCCAAAACAGTAGAGCGGATAGCAGTTTTAGGGAAAGTGATGATGTTCATAGTGTTGTCCTCGATAGGTGTGTGTTAAGTCAGTGATGGTTATTACACACAACAAATCGGGCAGCCCCGTGGCTGAAAAAAGACACTTTATGAACAAATATGGCGAATTATGGCAGTACGGATAGGTCAGCTATAGTCGAAAGGGTGGCTGTAGGTGAGAAAAGAGCGATGGAAAGAAATAGCAAAAATAACTACCTGCGAGAGATATACCAGAGTAGCTCGTAGTGCAAAAAGCATAAAAACAACGTGAGCAGCACAGCTGTGGTAAAGCCATTACCTCCGAAATAGTTTTCTGCTACAAAGCGCCCGGTATAAGTAAGCACCACAAGCGCGAGACTTAGCATATACCAGAACGGTATTGTGAGAGACATCGATAAAATGCGGTGGCGCTGTTTGCGCTCCACATAGACAATAGTGCGTTGTGCAAAGAAAACTCCGGCGCCAAGGCTAATGCCGGCAATCAGGCCAACCACTGCATAAAGAACTACATAACCTGCATACGTCATAGCGCGTTACTGCATTTCGCTCGAGAGAAATTGATAGATGGCTTCAGCCACATAGTGACTACCAGCGGGTGTATGGTGACATTGATCGTAAAATAAATCATTAAAAATTTCTTCGCCGTGATAAATCGATGGATCGCGGTTGCGCAGCGCTTCTTCGCGCAAACCAGGCAGCAAGTCCAGCGTGGCAACATCGAGGTCATCGGCGATGGCAAGCATTTGTTGCTGAGGGAAATCCATCACAAATTCGGTATACACTTGCTGATAAACCGGATGAATCACAATGACCAGCTTGAAGTCATGTTGTTTGGCCAGTTGGGCAAACTCTTCAAACAAGGGGCGCATATACTCCCAGGCACCGTAACTCCATGCACCACCATAATCGCGAAAGCTGTTTTTAACCATCGTATTGAATGCTGCGGGACTTTCGTTAAAGCGGCCATCGGTGAGTTCGGAACGGTCAACAAATTCCTGTTTCCATGTAGGCAGATCAAGTTTGATTTCTTCCTGTTTTGCCTGAGTAATACCACGCATTTGATTAATGTAATCAGTAAGATGGTAGAGAAACCAGCTGGTTTCAAGTATTTTGGGCAGCCGAATAATTTTTACACCGCGGGACTTTTGAAAATCGTTGAGATAAAAATTCAGCACTACAACATCGGGCTCCAGATCAAGGCCGGATTCCATGAGAATAGCCAGTTCGTTCTTTAAGCTGATCGCGCCGACACCGGCATTGATAGTTTCCCAGTCCTTGCCGTTTTGACGTGCCTTGTGTTCGACAAGACGAACAAAAGTATCTTCTTCATTGAGGTAATCGGCAAAGGTGATCGAATCACCGAGAAAAAGAATCCGCGTGCCATCTTTGGGACCAATTTCGGGATTGCGATAACCGAGCTCATTGGTTTCAATCACAACCTTCTGATAACTTAAGCGATGATTCTGAATTGTCACGATACGGTTGGGGTGCAAGCGGCGACCTGTCGGTGTGCCGCGATAAAGACCGCCTTCATCCGGGTGCTTAAGTAGAGATTGATTAAGTTTTTCCTGTGTCTGGGCGCTAACATCAGTACTGGCTTTGACATTGGTGATAATCTTTTGTGGTGGAGAAAGAAATAATCGTGCACCGGCTTCTGCCAGTGCGAAGGCAATCCCGAGTGAAGCCAGTAGAATGAGGCAATTAGCCAGTAGTTTTTTCATTATTTGCTGTGCAAAAGCAGTTTGTCATTCCCCATTACCATTTCTACAGGGTAACCGGGTGCCACGCACAAGTACAATTTTTTGTGGCTATAGATGTAAAAACAGTGGGAATCAGTCGAAACTCATAAATTCCGGCAAATTGAATGCCCAGCTTTTCTCTTCAACCCTTTCAGTAATACGCCAGCCATCGGCTGTGCGCTGATATTTGTCCTTGTACCACAAGCCCAACATAAAAATATGTGTATTGTCTTCGCCGAGCATAAGTTCCTGAGGATTAAAACACATGACACGCCCGGTTCCGGTATCACCCTCAACACGTATTTGTACATTGGCATTAAGATGTTGATAGTTTTTAAAAGCGGGTAATGCTTCTTTTAAAAAAGCAATAATCTCGGCGCGTTTGCCAATCGGTCCGCCGTATACCGAGTAGTCAATATGCGCGTCTTCGGTAAACACATTGACAAGACCATCGAAGTTGCGCTGATCAATACAATCGGCATATTCGTACAACAAATCCTGAATTTCAAAACGGTCGGATATTTCCTGGGTCGATAAAGTCATTGTGTGATCCTGTATCAGTTAGTACGTTTGCCTAGCCTTCAGCAATGCGTTCGATAACTTGCTCAAGCTGGCTAGCACTTGGGCGTTGTTTATAATCCTCTCCCACATAAAACCACTGCACGATACCTTGTTCGTCAATCAGAATGACTGCCGGGTGAGGCAGATTTTTGTCGCGGCGAATGCCATAGAGATCGATGACTTTCATATCCTTATCGGATAGAAACAACCCGGTCTGATCGAGTCGCTTTGCCGTCTTTTGCTGATCTTCAGCATCTTCCGGGCTGATCACAATCAGTTGAACGTTATATTCGTCGAGGTGGGGAAAAAGGCTCTGAATGTCTTCCAGGTGGCTAATGCAAAACGGGCACCAGTAGCCGCGGTAGAAAACAAGCATGACAGAGCTATTACCACGAAACGAAGACAGAGTAACGGGGTCACTATCCATATTGGTCAGAGTAAAATCGGCAGCGGGTGTACCGACAGCGAGTTTGACACCCTCGACATCACTATGCCCGTTTTCGGAGATTAATGCCTGCTCGGGGGCGGGTTTGTTATCGCAAGCCGCGAGCAACGGCACTGCCAGTAGGCATAGAGCCAACCAGGCATAGCGTGGTAATAGAGGACGAATCATTGCAGGCTTACATAAAGCCGAGTTTTTTCAGTTGCTCTTCCATTTCGGCCCAGCTCCAGAAGGCGCTCATACGAGCGATCTTGCCTTCGTCATTGAGCTCATAAATCGCAATCATATCCACTTCGGTTTTGTTGCCATTGCCCATATCGTTAATTGCGGTCTGGTGTACAGCGCAGGCGCGCTCGCCGCTCGGGATGCGTTTGTGGGCCACAAGGGTAAGATTAGACGGGCCGATCACGTTATCCCAGAAGGTCTCAATAGCGGCTTTGCCCTTGTGACCTTCACCCGTGGCGTCAAACGGGGAAACACCCACCGGGTCTTGCACAATAGCGTCGTCAGCATACAGGTCGAGCCAAGCTTCCTTGTTACCTTCAGAGGCCAGTTTAATAGACTGCATATTGGCCTGAATGGCCGGGTGGTCGAGATTGTCGCTCATAGTGTTCTCCCGCTGGAAAATTGTCTCAAAAACAGAATGGCATCAAGTCTAGGCAAGCTATAGCGGGGATGCAATGAGAAGATTACTTAAGCGCATTGCCTGGTCTGATCACTGGTTTGATGCCTGTCCAGTAATGACCGCTAATAATGTCCCATCTATAAAAGAAGAAAGCGATATGAAAAACGTTTATAAAAATTATGAAATTTTTTTCAGGCACTGTTGACAAAACATTTTATCGGCGTAAGATGCGCGCCATTCAAATTTACGGGAGCACACCAATGGGGCTCATTAATACAAACCAGCAACAGGAGACATACAACAGTATGTACTCCTGGGTAGTTAAAAGGTAGCGGCCCGACAAGTGCTCGACTTGGAGGGTCAACAGATCTTCCAGGTCAGATTTTTAAAAAGTTTATAAAAGAAAACTGTTTTAAAACCTTGGCTTGATTTCAAACCAGGGTTTTTTTGTTTTAGCGTTTAAAAACCTTTCCTGAAGATCTAATTGTTTTCACAAGAATTGCCGAAATTGGCAAGGAGATTGTTATGTCTATACAAATGGAACTCAATAAGGGAGCTTCCAATGGACATAAGCCGGTAAAAATTTATACGCGCGATGTGGATCACAATGCGCTGACGCAATTAAAAAACCTTGCGTCACTGGATATTGTCCACTCGCATATTGCAGCAATGCCCGACGTACATGCGGGTATTGGCGCAACGGTTGGCTCGGTGATTCCCACCAAAGGCGCGATTATTCCCGCCGCAGTGGGGGTAGACATTGGTTGTGGTATGAACGCGCTGCGTTTGTCGCTGCGTTCATCCCAACTGCCGGACAACCTGAAAGCGATGCGCAGTGAAATTGAACGCGCAGTGCCGGTGGGTGCTGGTTCGCACAAAACGGTATCGGCGCGCGACAAGGCATGTCGCCCATTGGAAAAAGGCATTGATACACTTTTCGATAAACACCCGACGCTGATGAAAATGCTGCGTCAGCCGCAACAAACCTGGGTGAAGCAAATGGGTACCCTCGGAGGCGGCAACCATTTTATCGAAGTGTGTATTGATGAAAGTGATTACGTGTGGGTTATGTTGCACTCCGGTAGTCGCGGCATTGGCAACACCATTGGTCGTTACTTCATCAGCCTCGCAAAGAAAGATATGCGAGGTCATCAGGCTAACCTGCCGGATAAGGACTTGTCCTACTTTTCGGAGGGTAGCTCGAACTTTAATGACTACGTGGATGCTGTGCACTGGGCTCAGGAGTATGCGCGTATTAACCGCGAAGAAATGATGGGTCTGGTATTGCGTGCGATTGCACCGCTGTTGCCGGAGTTTACGATTACTCGCGAGGCGATTAACTGCCATCACAACTACGTACAGAAAGAACATCACTTCGATGCCGACGTGTACGTAACACGCAAGGGTGCAATCAGTGCCCGTGCAGGTGAGCTGGGTATTATCCCTGGCAGCATGGGTGCGAAGTCCTACATCGTACAAGGCAAAGGAAATACAGAATCATTCTGTTCCTGCGCTCACGGAGCGGGGCGTCGTATGAGTCGCACAGCGGCACGTAAGCAATTTCGCCGCGAAGACATGCTCGCGCAAACCCGAGGTGTTGAGTGTCGTAAAGACAAAGGGGTAATTGATGAAATTCCGGCGGCTTACAAAGACATCGATACAGTAATGCAAAATCAACAGGATCTTGTGGAAGTGGTGCATACCCTGAAACAAGTGTTATGTGTAAAAGGGTGACTGATGATGTTGATATTCATGAGTTACACAATAAAGGAGGTAGATTATGGCTAAATCAAAAGCTCGTAATCCTTACGTTGCAATGGCAATGCTTCGCAAAGCCGGCGCACATCGAAAGAGTAACGGCGCACTACGCGCTGAACGTAAGCGAGAAGCGAAAAGAGTGGTTGAGCGTAGTATTAACCAAAGCCACTACCTGATGGATTAATTTCCATCAGAAGGTGGAAGGATGAAATTAGGTGCAGGGATGCGCCATTCAACGTAAGACCCATTCGCTAACGCAACTTGAATCGTGGTACACAGTGCCACATAAGGTGAAACGTTATGGACATTAAGGTCTTGAAAGAAGTACTGGAGTGCATGCCGAAGGAGCGTACGTTTTTCTACTACTACAATGATCGATATGCAGTTTATCTACTCCAGAAACAACTGGAGAATGGTAGTAAAAAAGTCAGTGTGCTGAAAAACGGCAAGTATGGGAAGTTGTTAAACAAGCCCGTGTTTAAACCGGTATTGGCTGAAAAGGGCAGTGGTAGGTTGTCGGCAAAAGATATGGATATATTGTGGCCGGATAATCCACAGACTTTCACGCTGACACTGGATTACTGGGGCGATGTTAAAGACTATCGCTGGGAGCAAGTTTCCAGACCAGGCTATAACCTGGTACTGCAATTAAACTTGCCGGGCGATATTGATTATGAATTTCAAAAATTCATGAAAGTCGGCCCAAACTTCTTCAACTCATGTGCGCATCCTTGTAATTCAAGGAAAACCACATTGGCATGGGCGCGTATTGATATGGATTTTGATGCTAACGAAGCTCTGATTGAAGAAATCCAGAACGACTGGCTACGCAGGCTGAGGCTCATCTACAAAGTTGCTAAAAAACGTAAATTCGGCAAATTTATGTTTTGGGAACAGCAATTTTGTGCGCAGTCTGTTATCAACTTTTATGAAAGTATGGTCAAACCGCTGGAAAAGCAGTGGGCAGAAGCCATGCTGATGGCAGCTATCTGGTTTATCTGGGAAGAACTGGGTATCAGGCATATTTACTATCACAGCTTTGACACTGGCCGGGTGTTAAAAAACATTGATGGTAAAGCGCCACCGGAATCCCTGTATACCGACTTGCCAAAGAAGTTTTGCTTTAACAAAACACCGACAGGACCAATGATGGTGACCACAGAGCGAAAGATCAAGCGCAAGCTGAGAAAGCTCAAGTCACCCCAGTGGCACTATCTGCCACATTGTGATGCGGCATAGGCTTTTTATTGCAGTATCAGTGAAAAGTTCTCCTCAGTTGTTCCGTCCCGGTCCTCGGGTTTTCGGAAAAGCGCCTGGACGCTCCCCCCTGTGACCCCAGGTTTGTCCAGGCGCTAATTTTTGCCTACAGGATGTAGGTAGTCGAGCGACGCAGGAGCCAAAGCCGACTGCCGGACAGGATGTAGGTAGTCGAGCGACTGGGCCTAAACCGGTTCCAACCGTTTAGGCATTCACGCCATCCATAGCGCTTGAGCCAAAGCCGACCGTATGCAGACTATATTAACTTTTGGAATTTTAAGCGTACCTTGGTTGCCCTCGGTATAAGCCTTTAAACTCCAGCCCGTCCTTCCAGCGTTGATAATTGCGACCATTATATTCGATAGTTTCATTTGATGAATTCGACTCTTCTATCGGCATGGCTATAGATGCTGTTTCATCAAACTTCTTGATAGGCGTGACTTTGTTCTGGGTATGGCTTTTGACAAGTTCCTTTTTAACTTCTGTTCCAGCCATGCTCACGAGTAATTTAAAAGCACGTGTTAAGTCTTCCGATTCTGTGAGCTCACAATAGTCATAGAGCAAGTCAAGAAAATTCGGATGGGAGAGTTTAAGTTTGACGCCAAGCTCGGACTCAACTAATTGGATACAGCTTTTGGCGGCCTTAATTGCGTTGGGGTTAAGTAACCAGTTCCTATCCATCAGATACACCTCATCAAACACATAGTTATTATTCTGTAGGCATTTTTTGTGCCAGGTTTTTGAGGCTGATCCGGGGTTTTTAGGTGAATGAAGGCCCCGAAATAAAGCATAGTTGCCGATAGATGATGTTTTCTGAACCAAAGTAGTGATATTTTCAGTATTTGCGGCAGGACATAAAAACATATTTTTCATAGGCACTTTAATTGCAGCTATTGTCATGATCAGATACTTGTACTATCCATGGTTTTTAAATTGAAACGAACTTTCTAAAACGACCAATTAAAAACACTTAAATTTTAATAAAAATTTGTTGCACTTAAAAAAATTATCTGTATGATGCGCGCAACTTTTTGAAGCAATAGCGTTAAAAGATAACGCTCAAAAGTAATATGCTATTGAGCAACATAAAATAGCAAATGAAATTAACAGGTAACGTAATGAAACCTTGTAAGAAATTTAACAGTACAGCACAACGCCCTAGGCATTTTACAAAATGCTTTGATGGCAATGCTGTGCTTGCTGAAACTGCTACGCATTTAATAGCGGGCAGGAATGATGCGCAATATCAACAGCAGGATATTGCTATCACGTAATCGCTTAAGAAATTTGGAGGCGGTTACTTAAACCGCCTTCCGGAAAACCCCGGTTGGTTGATCCCCCCCCGGGGTTTTTTTTCGCGTGTAAAAAATAACGGTTAAAGGCGGTTTGAAAAAGGAAGTAAAGCCCCGGTAGTTCAATGGCAAGAACGGCACTCTACGAAGGTGCGGGTTGAGGGTTCAAGTCCTTCCCGGGGCCCCAATTACCGTTCGTAGCTAAATGGTTAAGGCACCGGGCTTTTAATCCGATGATTGCAGGTTCGAATCCTGCCGGGCGGACCAAATAACTTAGTGAGTAGGTAGTAAATTATGGCGTGTAGCTAAGCGGTAAAGCACCCGGCTGTTAACCGGGAGAGCGTGGGTTTACCCACAGGGCACAGGCGGTCCCCACCACGCCAGCCAGGTTGTGGTGAACGTAGCTTAATTGGTAAAGCGCTTGATTGTGGATCAAGCAGACATGGGTTCGAATCCCATCGTTCACCCCAAAACATTGCGGTGTGATGTAACGGTAGCATCGCTGACTTTGAATCAGTGTGTCCAGGTTCGAACCCTGGCACCGCAGCCAATTAAAAGCGGCCATAAAGGCCAGAGAGTAACGTAGTAACCGAGGGAGGTGACAACAGATGAGACAAGCAAAAGTTCTTCGACTTAACAAAGCTGGAATGCCTGTTGACTGGCTGACCCGCCAGGAAACCGCCACGCTGGTGGTTAAAGGTCAGGTGATCTGGTCTCTCGGTGATGTCTTCCTTGAAATCAAGGGGGGCATTAACCGCGCCGGACAGCGATCCGCGTTGTCACTGCCGAGTATCGTGGCCTGCACAGGGCGAATAAAAGCTGACAGTTTTACCCCGACGTTAACCAACCGACTGTTGTTTCGTCGTGACCAGCATACCTGCTTGTACTGCGGTCAGCAGTTTCCGGAAGACTGCTTATCACGTGACCATGTAACACCGGTATCACGTAACGGCAAAGACTGCTGGAGCAATGTGGTTACTGCGTGCAAACGCTGTAACCATCGCAAGGCAGATAGAACCCCGGAAGAAGCGGGTATGCCATTACTGGCTGTGCCGTTCAAGCCTAATCGCTATGAATTCTTCTACTTTGCCAATAAGAATATTTTGGCAGATCAGATGGAATTCCTGCGAGTGCAATTTTCCAGTAATGGTTGTCGGTCCCTGCAATAGAGACAGGGTAAGACAGCAAGAATGTAAAGCCGGGTTTCTGGAAATTTTTAGAGGTCCGGTTTTCAAAAGCGTTTGGTTTTGTGACCTGCATGTTTAGCGGCTCTGGTTCTGTATACCAGACTGGCGCATTCCTCCCTGGGGATATGTGTACCAAACAGAAGGAACAAACTAAACACCTGACCAGGTAGCTCAGACGGGTAGAGCAACAGCCTGAAAAGCTGTGTGGCGGTGGTTCGATTCCACCCTTGGTAACCGACATTTAATCGGTCTAAATGGATAGGGCGAAAGCCTGGGGTTCGAATCCCCACTCTTTTTGATAGAGAGATAAACACAGGGTTCCTGGACATATCAATCTGCTTGCAGGTAGGTGTGGCCGGTCAGCGCAGACTGCTGGCGGTGGGTACAATCCCCGCGAGAGGTAGCGCAAACCCGGTGTTAGCAACGGCTGTCAGTGCCGATACGGTGACAGGTCAATTCGACTGTCAACGTCAACGCATACGCAGCCAATGCCAAACACCGCGTCACTGCGCCGCTGATCCCAGTGATTGCAAACTGCTAACCGCTGCGACTGACAGGGAGCCCGCCAACTACCCGAAACTCAGGTGTTAACCAGATTTTTTAACGAAATAGAAAGAGGTGAAATAAAAGGAGGAAAATATGTTAGGACTAAAACTGATTGATATTGCAGATAACGAACGTGGTTTGCTATATCGTAAAAACAACTTCGAGCGTGTACTGGCCCCGGGTCGCTACCGTTTGTGGAATCTGTGGGGTCGTTTGCGTGTTGAAAAATACGACATTACCGAGCCGCAGCTGGAGCATGTGCTTGGCCGTTTCCTGGTAACTACCTACGCCGACAAGGTAAAGAACTATATTGATAGTGTTGATATTGGAGATACCGAGGTCGGACTGGTTTATCAGGATGGCAAGATCGCCGATATTCTGGCGCCGGGCAGTTTTCGTTTGTACTGGAAAGGTGCTATCGAAACCGTTGTCAAGGTACTGGATATCAGTGAAGAGTACCGTGTAGACAGCAAACTGTTGCCGATGTTGGTAACCGGCTCCCTGGCCAAAAACAAAAATGACCAGGCTTACCGTGCCGGTATCGGTGCTATCTTCTATATTGAAGTGCCCGATAACCATGTTGGTCTGTTACTGGTTAACGGCAAACTGGAAGCACAGTTAAAGCCTGGTAACTACGGTTACTGGCGCTATAACCGTAACATCGAGGTTAAACGCCTCGATTGCCGTCTGCAGACCATGGATGTCAGTGGTCAGGAAATTCTCAGTAAGGACCGCGTTAGCTTGCGCATTAACCTGTCAGCGAGCTACCGCATCGTAGATACCGAAAAAGTAGCAACCCAGCTCGGTAACTACAGCGATTTCCTGTATCGCGAATTCCAGCTTGCGCTGCGTGAAGCCGTAGGTACCCGCAGTCTCGACGCACTGTTAGTCGACAAGGATGCGCTTAACAGCGAAGTTGAGAAAGCCGTTAAGGCAAACGCGTTGGAATACGGCTTGCAGGTACAGGATGTCGGTATCAAGGACATCATCCTGCCCGGTGATATGAAGGAGATTTTGAATCAGGTTGTCGAGGCGCAAAAAGCTGCCGAGGCTAACCAGATCAAACGTCGTGAGGAAACTCAGGCGACCCGCTCCTTGCACAACACCGCCAAGGTGATGGAGGGCAACCCGGTGTTGCTGCGCCTGAAAGAGCTTGAGGTGCTTGAAAAGGTCACTGATCGCATCGACCGAATCACTGTTTACGGTGGTCTCGAAGGTGTGTTGCAGGATCTCGTCAAGATTCCGCAGGCGCTTTCCAACACTGATACCAAAGCTGGTAAACAGTAATAGTGTCAGGATAAAGGCCGGAATCGGTAGCGAAAGTTATCGATTTCGGTCTTTTATTTTTGAAATACTACCCGATAGGGTAGGTTTCTATAGGAATACTAATTGATATATTCATAGTTGGTAATAGTGAGCTACCATTTGATTTATGGATAAATCTTATCGATTTCAAAATCTGTTCATAGTTTGTGTGTGGGAGGCACTAATAAAGCTATATGGTGGACTTGGTGTGGGCTTTAGATGGTAATGATGATCTTGTTCATGTTGACAGTGTAGATAATGGTGCTAAATGCAACTGTTTTTGTCCGTCATGTAAAAAACCATTACTTGCTAAACAGGGAGATATAAATTCGTGGCACTTTTCTCATGCCGATGCAGCCTGTAAATACGGAGTTGAAACTGCATTACATTTGAAGGCTAAAGAAATTTTGGCTGAAGAAGGTCGCTTAATGATACCTGGTCTTCGAGTTGGCAATAATTTTCATATAAAGAAAATATTACCTGATCAGGAAATAAAGTTTGATGAGGTTAGGGTTGAAGAAAATCTAATTAGCATTGTCCCGGATTTGATAGTCTGTAAATCTGGCAAGGAAATGTATATCGAAATTGCTGTTACACATTTTGTGGATGATAAGAAGTTAGGGGTTATTAAAGAAAAAGGCGTGTCTTGCCTGGAAATTAATTTGTCATCATTTAAAAAAATGGATATTACCGAAGCTGCTCTCAGAGATTTACTTATAGATGATGTTGAATATAAAAAATGGATTTATCATAGGAAAAAAGAAAGTGAAGAATTAAAGCTTAAGCAAGAGATTAAAGAAAAAGAGGAAATAAGGAGCTTCTATGTGCGGAAAAGAGAGTTGGAAAAAATTAGAAGTGCATATTACAGGTCTAATTGGCCACTAGATAATTACCCAATGGAACTGGGACTATCGGAGGCGACGGATATTGAAATATGGCCACAAACATGCAGGATGATAGAGGGGTATAAGTCGAGAGTAGAATGTAAAATCCTTATGCGTAACAAAAGTAAGCCCTCTGCTACAGGTGAGTTATGGATAAGATTTGATGAGCATCTTGAATGCTGGAAAGTGTACGAGATGGTTAAGTTTGGCGTACACGATCACCCCATACATCATTTGAAAAATCTGGCAGAGCATGTCGTAAATGTTATGTTTTTCAAACGTGAATTAATCTTCGAGTTGTAATGTTTGATGGAGTAAGAAATGGAGAAAAAGATTGAATTTACAGCGTTGTCAAATTTGAAGAGCTGGCTCATCAGTGCGACAGGAATTTGTATTACTTCGGTTGCATTGATGCAAGATATTGAGACAATTGAAATGTCTGTTGTGTCACCTAAAATATTTTACTACGCAATAGAGCATATGCCTGGTTTTATTCCTGATGGGAGATATATTGTTAGCTACAAAGATGATCTTTATAGTGAGGATAAGGAGTTAGATTATTCTAAAATGGTATTTGCTTTAGCTGTCTCAGTGACGCTAAGAAAAAGTGGTTTAGATACCGAAGGCGTAGAGCAACTAGATAATGCGCTTGCTGATTATGAGATTATGCGAATAAACAATAAGGAAAGTAATATTGTGAGCTATTGGGTAGTTGAGCCTGCCAATCCGACTGAGTTACAGTTGCTTACGAGCACACTTGAAAAGCTTGCGGTACTTTATGCATTCAATGATGGAACTGGTACATTTAATCTGTCGAATACAAAGTTTGGAAATGGAGTTTATGCTGGATTGACAAAACCAAGATAGATTATGGTGAGATATGGGAACTGGTGATTATTTGTTAGAAGACGATAACGTTGAATTGCCCAGAGAAGCGTTTGAAGGCAGAGTAGGTTCATCTGAAATTAATAACGAGTGGATAGTTGCGGCTGGTAAGGATTTACAAGTTGCAGCAATGAGGCATTGGTTTTTGTCGAGATATCAAGATCCTCAAATGGAAACACCTTGGGATGGAGAAGAAAAGCAATACATTTATGTTTGGGGAGGACCTTATGATCCCAACGATGTCATACAGGATCGATTTTCAGAGCAAGTTCCTTATGAGGTAATGGAAGAATTAGTTGCCTCATTGATTTTTGAGGTAGGGGATGAATGGGCTCCTATTGACTATGAGGTTGATTATTATGATGAATATCTGGCTTCTGATATAACACTAAGAAGCGACCCTTATTCACATTTTCGTCAACGATTTGAACAAATGAATATGGTCATCACAGAAGGGCTGAATGATCCAACAAAAGATCTTATTTTACAGATGTTGCACGGTGCTGTTATTTCCTCATTGGAGGCTTATTTGAATGATACCTTGGCTTATTGGTTGTCAGTAGAAAATAAAGTCATGGTTGATTTTGTTTCAGGGAATCCTGACTTAAAAGACAGAAAGCTATCTCTTTCTGAAATTTTTCAAAAAATGGACAGCTTGAACGAAATTGTAGAAAAGTATTTGGAAGAGCAAATTTGGCATCGATTGGATAAAGTTAAACCAATGATGGAAGTGAGTTTGGGGATAACATTACCTGATATTAAGGATATTATGAAAAAAGATATCTTTTTGCGTCATGACATTATCCATAGGGCTGGTAAAGACAAGGAGGGGAATGAAATTGCACTGCCTCAAGCTCAGGTTGAAGAGACGTTGACTAGGATAGAAGCTTTTGTTGATGAAATTGAGGCAGAGCTGGCCAAAAGATTTCCCATTGATGATGATCGCCTTTCTGATTAATTCATAAGAGAGGACTGGAAGGGGGTATGTATGGGGCATATTGCTCGATGCTAAAAATGTGCTCTTTAAAAACAATGTACTAGGGTGCTTGTTCAAATCCTAGTGGGCACGGGTGGCGCAACTAGAAGATGTACCGGTCTTAAACACCGGTTGCTGAGGGTTTACCCTCCGGGCACAAGCGAATCCCTCTCCGTGCACCAGACTAATTTCAAAACGTATATAGACTAACCACGGTCTAACGATTAAAGTTATTGCCCTCAAAACGTTTTTCAAACAGGGAATACCAATGGACGGAGAAGGGAATGACTTATCACCTGAGCAGCAGCGCAGGCTAAGAAGCATGCAGGCTATGCATCAGGCAAGATTACAGGCATTTTTCCAGCAACATGCGACGGTTGGTGCGACTGAAGATCAGGTGCGGCATCGCCAGCGATCCATGCAGGCTTTGACCGAGGCTCGAGGGCATACAGTGCCCGAACCACCAGTAGGCACCGTGGTTGGTTCTGCTACCGCCGGAGGTCCACCACCAGCTACTGGAGGAGTAACGCCATCAACCACTGTACCTCCTACGACAGCTAGCCCCTACGGTTCCGGCCACTATTTTACCCCGGCAGAAATGACGGAGCAGCGTCGTAGAAGGGCAGAGTTGGTACAAGCGCTGAATGATCCATTTGAGGGTGCCACCCATCAATTGCCGGTTGGGCCACCAAGGCGTACACCTCCGCACAACTGACGAATTTTTGATAGGCATGCTTTGTCGGCTTACAATTTTCGGGGTTTTTTATGAGGGTCCTCGCGAGACATACATGCTACATATACATTAGCACTCGCGAGTTGGCTCCTAAAAGTATTGAGACACAAAGCACGCTTATTACTTATTTATAGACTATGGATTGATGCTAGACTTTTTTAACACTCTTAACCTATGCTGGAGATGCAACCCCATGAAATTGAATAGACTTATTGTATTAGTTGCTGTTGTTGGGTTATTGGCAGGTACTGCTTCCACGTTACAGGCAAAGCCAATTATTCATGATGCTGAATACCAGGTTTTAGTTAAACAGCATGGTGAGAAGTGGACAGAAGAAGATGCTGAGCTAACAGATAAATTAGCGGCTTTGGAGAAAAAGTTTGGCAAGAAGCCAAACATTATTCATCTGATGTGGGATGACTCTGGTTATGGGGATGTCGGTAGCCCGCTTTTGACTCGTATACATGGTATTGATACGCCGAATATTGCTCAAATGGCTGAAGAGGGCTTGTCGTTTACACGTATGTATACGGAACCTTCGTGTACACCGACGCGTGCGACAGCATTGACTGGTCGTCAGCCAATACGAACAGGCATGTATCAGGTTATTTTTCCTGTGCACGGCATAGGATTACCAAAAGAAGAAGTGACGATTGCCGAGATTCTTTCCGAGAATGGCTATAACACTGCGTTCTTTGGTAAAGCGCACCAGGGAGATATCGAAGAAAGCTATTTGCATAACCAGGGCTTCGATGTCGCATTATTTTCTACTTATAACCAATTTGCGTCTCAGTTCTTCAATGAGACAGGCGAAATTTCTCGAATGACAATTGGCTACACTGAAGATCAGTGGGATCAGCATGGCTACGCTATTGATAAAAATTTCCGCTACAAAGGGGAAGAAATTGTTTGGGCTATAGAGGGCAAGAAAGGAGAGAAAGGTAAACGTTGGAATAAGGACTTATCTGTAGAAGAGCAGTTGCGTTTTACTGATGAAACACATGCCCGGGCTTTGCAATATATCCGGGATTATGCCAACGATGAAAAACCTTTTTATCTGGATTACTGGTTCCATGGTCCGAACTTTGTAGAGAAGTTCACTGAACGCGGCCGGGAAGGTAATAGTGCAAGAGACAATGCGTTTGGTGATTTTGTTGAGCACATGGATGAAATGGTTGCCGAGGTTATTGCCGAAGTGAAAAAAGCAGGAATCGAGGAAAATACGCTTATCATCTTGATGGCTGATAATGGCCCGATGAAAGAGATATTCCCCGACGAAGCCTTTCAGGCTATGTTTTCTGGCGGTAAAGGTTCGTTCCTGGAGGGCGGTATCAGAGTGCCAGCATTCGCCTGGTGGCCAGGAACCATCGAAGCTAATTCTGTAGCCGGAGACATTATTCATGTGTCGGACTTATTCACGACGTTTGCTCGTCTGGGTGGAGGCACAGATGATATCCCTCGTGACCGTGTTATTGATGGTATTGACCAGACGTCTTTACTATTAAACGGCGATGGCCATAGCCGCAGGGATTATGTGCATGTTTATGCAGGCCCGAGCTATGCTGCAACTGTTAAGCAGCAGTACAAGCGTCATTGGATGTCATCACGTCCGGGTTTGGTGGGTAAATCATTCTTTGATTTATACAAGGACCCACGTGAAGAGAAAGGTATGATGGGGCAATTCCTTTGGGCCTGGGAGCCGTTTGACGCTATCAAGATGCGCCATGAAGCTCAGATGCAGAAGTACGAGAATACACCTCCGCGTAAAACAGAGGTCTATACAGGTCTTTCCAACTACACACCAGCTGATGATTAAATGAGAGACCAGGCCTTTTTATGAAGGCTTTTTTTCAGAGCACCTGGCGCTATGCCCGGTGCTCTTTAGTTTTCACGCCGCTTCAGGTGGCAAGCCGGGGCTAACAGCTGTTCTATATAGATTGTAAGTGGTTGATTTAGAGGCGATTTATCTGATTGCCAGAGATCAATTGCAAACCGGCATATGTTTGCTATTATCTTGCGCTGTCGCGGTAATTGAGCCCGCGGCCATAATAAAAAGTTCAGTATAAAAACCTGGTATCGTAGGCAGGAACAGAATCGGACTACTAGCTACCTCATATAGTACATAGTAGCCACTTACTTTCATTTTTGAGGAAGGAAAAATGAGTAATATGCTGTTTCGTAACACCATTCGACTATTTTCACTTGTCATACTGTCAATGTTGGCTGCCAATACGCTGGCCACACCGGTTGGCCCGATGAACTATCAGGGCCGCCTGCTGGATAACAGCGGTGTACCGGTAACCGGCTCCTATAATTTCACCGCTCGCATTTACGATGACCCGTCTGCTGGTGTACTCAAGTATGAAGAGCTGCACAGTGCGGTATCGGTTAACGATGGTGTGTATTCTTTCAAGATTGGTACGTTTGCACCTACGGGCACCGGTGCAGGTGATAGTCAGTGGGATATTAATCTGTGGCAAGCCAATCTCAACGACCTTTATCTGGAAATTGTAGTTGATGGTGAAACCTTAAGCCCGCGTTTTGAACTAACCTCGTCCCCCCATGCCTATACTTCGACGTTTGCCTTGTCTGCGGATGCTCTGGGCAATAAAACTGCCGCCGAGTACGACAATATTCTTGAAGGCGTGTGTTCTGCCTCGAAAGGCAAGTGGCTCGATAATATCGAACGCTGCCTGGGAGTGGGCGCAACGGTTACTTCTGAAAATGCTGCAACCATGGCCAGTGATCTCGATTACACAGATCTCGATTTAACCGAAGCCGATGTAACCAATACTCAATTTGTTAATGCAGACTTTTCAAATACACTTTTTCATAAAACAATACTGACAATTGATAACTTCTATGGCGCCAATATGACGGGTGCACGCTTGGACAACGTTACCAGCACCAACACGATGTCAGCGATTTCGATTGATTTTAGCAATGCCACAATTACCAATATGGATTTAACCGGTTGGAACTTTTCCAACGCCACACTGACAGGCTTGTCGGCAGCAAACCTGACTGGCTGCCCTGGTTCTGAGGGTGTGCTCGGTTCGAATCTGCCAGCAAACTGGATGTGTAAGGAAATGATTAACGGCAGTGGACGTTATATTTTGTTAGGACCAGGTGCAAACCTGTCAGCGACATCGGAAGCTGCACTTGCAAAACATGGCTATCGTTTGCTCGACCTGGAACGCGATACTTTGCAAAATATTGATATCAATGGTGCGAGCCTCGAAGGTATCGATCTGTCTGGCATGGAAATAAAAATGGTCGATCTGAGTAATGCCAATATGGATTATACAACGATTGATGCTGGTATTATTGAGCAAACGAATTTAACCGGGACCAGCTTTCGTTATAGCAGACTAACCAATACTACATTGGAGCAGGCAACGGTCACTGATAATAACTTCGAAAATGCCGTATTAGATACGGTTGTCTTTTTTGACAATACTGACAACATGAACTTTAATCGTTCACGTTTAACCCGGGTAACGTTTGGTACCATGCATAGCCCCACATTTAATCAGACCTACTTTGATAATTCCCAGTTCCAGGGTGATATCACAGGCACACTGGATTTATCTGATTCTCGCATTTATAACAGTACGAACTTCAACCAGGGTTATACGGGGCCATTAACGGCATCACCACAAAATCTTGATGATATGGAAGTTCGCGCGTTTGGTGATCAAGGCAATTTTGTTTTTGTTTTCCCGGCAGGGGAGACGATCGATAATTTGTATATGGAATACCTTAACCTTGATCAAACAGATTTCAGTGGTACAACCTTTACCAATTGTGAAATTTATAATGTCCAGAACCAGTATTCTTATCCGCCGAATATGCAGGATGCAACCTTTGATGGTTGTCTACTCAATGTCATTGACTTTGGCTGTGACGGTGCAAGCTTTGAGGTAAATATTATTAATAGCACTATTCGGAGCAGTACATTGAATGCTGTTGCTTTCTCCAATGGCCTTGACGATTCCTGTTCAATTGGCCCTGCGGGCACAACAGATCCTGGTTTTTTAAATGTCACATTTGATGATGTGCAGTTTACCGGCGACTGGAGCAAAATCGTAGATTCAAATTGCTCCGGTTGTACTTTTATCAATAGCGACTGGAATGGTGCATTTGGCTGCCCGGATGGTTCACCCAAGGTGGAGGTGCCACCAGCCAGTGGTACATATCAGTGTCCAGGTTGGTATTGATTTAATTGACCAATAAAAAAGCGGGTGTGATGCCCGCTTTTTTATGTCCGATATTTCTGTCAGCCTGTTAAAACTAGCGTGGCGGTGAAACCGAACACTGCCCGCGATCAAAGTTGGGTTGTACTTGCTGCGCAACAATCTTTTCCAGCTCATCAGCGCCACCCACATATTCACCATCAATCCAGATTTGTGGAACAGTGATCGGAGTCTTGGGGCCGACAATCGGCTTAACCCGGCCAAGCATTTCATAGAGTGCGCGGGGGTTCTGCACCACATCGTGGTAGGTGTATTCAATACCCGCCTGGTCGAGATAACCTTTGGAGCGGTGGCAGTGGGGGCAGCTTTCCTTACCAAAAATATGATTGCCGCTGATACTCGCTGTCTTTGTGTATTCCTCAATTACTGCCTGGGTTAATAAACCTCGATTCATCGCTTCCCCCTGACTGACTACCTTGCCGCCGACGATCACAATCGGAGCATGCCAGCCGCCAATTTTTAACGGCTTCCACCAGTGGCTGAGCCAGTCGAACATTTCCAGCTCTACTGGAATACCGTTGAGTTCATTTTCCATCGTATCGAGAATCACATCTTTGGTTAAGGCGCATTCGCCGCAGGGAATATTGACCTTGAACGGGCCCCAGGCACCAGCCCAGCGATAGACTGTGATTTTAATGGCTTGCTCAGACATACACTGTTACTCACACTTTATATATGGCTCTAGAGTTCAGGGATATTTGAAAGTTCAAATATCCCACAAAGGCGAACAAATTTAAATACAGCACCTTTTATGTAGTTATTAAAACCAGGGTTTTGAAGAAATCACTATGCTGGCCTATAAACTTGTTTACAGCAACAGGAAGCTCAACAATAATAGCTGGTTCATCCGAAGGGCATGCTCTTGATTTTTACAGCGCATTTGTGAGTCGCAATTAAGCACCTAACAATGCCCTTTACAGCGGATCGCCAAGCCAAACTTGTAGCTAAAGAGGATTTTCCAATGCAAGTCACTACTCTTCCCAAACTTATTATTGCAATAACCGCTTTATTATTTTCCCTTACCGTAGCGGCGGAATCAGATAAACCCAATATTCTTGTGATATGGGGTGATGATATCGGACAGTCAAATATCAGTGCCTATACAATGGGGCTGGTTGGTTATCGCACACCCAATATTGATCGCATTGCCCAGGGTGGCATGATTTTTACTGATTACTATGGTGAGCAATCCTGTACGGCAGGCCGTGCTTCCTACATTACCGGGCAAAGTGTTTATCGAACCGGGTTGTCGAAGGTGGGTTTGCCTGGTGCCGATCTGGGTATGCAAGAAGAAGATCCGACGATTGCCGGTTTGCTCAAGGCCTATGGCTATATGACAGGCCAGTTTGGTAAAAACCACCTCGGCGATAAAGATGAGCATTTACCGACGAATCATGGTTTTGATGAATTTCTCGGTAACCTTTATCACCTGAATGCGGAAGAAGAGCCGGAAAATGAGGACTATCCAAAAAACCCCGAGTTTAAAGAGAAATTTGGGCCCAGGGGTGTAATTAAATCCTACGCGGGTGGTGAGATTATAGATACTGGCCCCCTCACAAAGAAACGCATGGAAACCGTCGATGATGAAACCGTTGCAGCGGCGTTGGACTTTATTGAGCGCGCCCATAAGGAGGGCAAACCTTTTTATGTCTGGTGGAACGGTACCCGCATGCATTTTCGAACCCATGTAAAAGATGAATTGCGTGGTATTTCCGGTCAGGATGAATACTCTGATGGTATGGTGGAGCACGACATGCATGTTGGTCAGTTACTCGACAAACTGGATGAACTCGGCATTGCAGACAACACCATTGTGCATTATTCAACTGACAATGGTCCGCATATGAATACCTGGCCTGATGCAGCAACCACTCCGTTCTTTGGCGAAAAAAATACCAATTGGGAGGGCGGTTGGCGTGTACCTTCCATGGTGCGCTGGCCTGGTAAAATTGAAGCGGGCAGTGTGTCTAATGAAATTATGCACCATATGGACTGGTTGCCAACTTATATGGCAGTTGCCGGTGCTACCGATATCAAAGAGCGTTTGAAAAAAGGCGGTGTGAAATCTATTGGTCGAAGTTACAAAGTGCATCTTGATGGATATAATTTTTTACCGCATTTGATGGGTGAGGAAGCGGAAGGGCCGCGTAAAGAAGTTTTTTATTTTTCGGATACTGGTGAACTCACCGCACTGCGTTATGAAGACTGGAAATTGATCTTTATGGAACAGGAGAGACCGGATACATTGCGGGCCTGGATTGAGCCTTGGACACCATTGCGAGTGCCGTTAATTACTAACCTGCGTCGCGACCCTTATGAACGTGCGCATGTAACATCCAATACCTATTATGACTGGATGATTGATCGTGTTTTTCTGCTCGTCCCTGCGCAGCAGTACGTAGGTGGCTTTATGGAAACCTTTAAGGAATATCCACCGCGTCAGAAGCCAGCAAGTTTCAGCATTGACCAGGTAATGGAAGAGCTGCAGCAGGCTAATGGCTCCAATTAGTATTTTATAGATAGAAATGGCTTGCAGTATAAGCTGCAAGCCATTTTTTATATTCCATTTTCCATTGAAGCTAGAGGTATAAAAAGCATTGCTATAGGAAACAACAATATTATGCGCTAGACTTTAAGGCATGAAAACCATAACAATAATGCTTACTCTGGGTCTGAGTGTTCTAGCCCCTTATGTATATGCTGAACTACACGCCGGCCAGGAAATTGGTGAAGGCGGCTTTGACATGTGTGCCGACTTTCAATGGGATAAAAATTTGCAGCGTGGCTTTGGTGTCTGGGGTCAACCCTATACTGGCTTGAGGCGTTGTGACTGGGAAGGTGGAGACTCACAAGAGAATGTGATGCTTGAGGAAAACTATCTCGAAGGCATGCGTCACGGTAAGCATGCCAAGTGGTCGGAAGAGGGCGATTTGGTGTTTAGCGCTACTTATAAAAAGAATATACTTCACGGTCCTTACGAGGGCCCTTTATATTTTAGATATAATCAATACACCTCATACTATGCCATGCGTAAGAATCATCGCACGGGAGAGACGGTTCAAAGTGGTTGCATGTTTAAAGGAACCTACGTAAATGGTAAAAAAGAAGGCGTTTGGGAAGGTAATTGTGGCAAAGGAAATTCAAGAAAGGTGGTGTATAAAAATGATATTCGCGTTAAATATTTAACAGAAGAAGAAAAGCAAAAGGAAAAACAGGAGGACAAAAAAGAATGAACGAAGAGAGTCAAGTTAAATCCGATGCACTTTACGAATTGGATGTTATTGAATTACGGGTGCTCGGTTGTTTAATGGAAAAAGAATTGACAACACCGGATCAATATCCGTTAACAGAGAATTCTGTGCGTTTAGCTGCGAATCAGAAGAGTAATCGTGAGCCGATGATGAATCTTCAACAGGGTGAAGTACTACGTGCCTTGCGTCAACTTGATGAAAAAGCCTATGTTGAAACCCGTAGCGGTTCACGCAGTGAACGTTTTGCTCAATGCGCCAGACATACATTGGATTTTTCGTCGGCAGAGCAGGCTATTCTGTGTATGATTTTTTTGCGTGGCCCACAAACTGTTGCCGAGCTTAAGGCGCGAACAGAGCGCATGGTATCAGGGGAAGAAGAGTTAAACGACGCGCTGGATCATTTGCAGACGAGGAACCCACCCTATATTGAGTTAATGGAGAAGCAGCCGGGTCAGCGTGAGGCACGTTACCGCCAATTGATCTTTCCTCAGGAAATAGAAGTAAGCAAAGCCTCTGCGGTGAGCAAACCAGTGGAAGTGTGCAATCTGGATGAAGAGCGTTTTGCTGAACTCGAAGCACAAATCAAACAGCTGACCGAGCGTGTTGCCGCTCTTGAGCAAAAGAGCCATGAAGGTTGAGCTGCCAGAAAATGCGTTAGCAACAGTGGCACGGATGCTTGCATACAATATGGATCTGGTATCAGCTTTAAGAGAAATAGAAGATAGCCTTTCTACTGCGGGTGCTACGCTATCGTTACTGAACAAGCTTAAGCTTGGAAAATCCTGTGCGGAGCGTCAAGCTGCTCAATGGCATCTATTAATAGAAGACGTTGCCGGTGGTGAATTATTTGCTACGGCTCTGGCACGCTATTTCGAGCTATCCCCTGACCTCGAAAAGGTGTTATGCGAGGCTGAGAGACAAGGAGAACTTGCAGCGTTGTTGTTAAAACTTGCTCGCACCAGCGTAGATCGGTTTCATGGCGTAGCATCTAAAGATAGTACCATTGTTCAACTAACCTCTGATTTACTAGCAATGGCATTGGAACAACAGGCCAATCAGCTGATTTTACAAAAGCAGAATGAAACCGTGAGCATTAAGTTCAAGCAGGGAGGTAATACCATCGTGTTGCCTCCGGAAATACAGGAACGGATGAATATGGAAATTACCGACAACGATCAGTTCTGGATAAGACTGATTGGCCGGCTCAAGGTGATGATGGGTCTTGCCGGTCTCGGGCCAGAGTCGGGTAAAAAACCGGAGTTAGAAGTTCGCCAGCAATATCCGAACATAACAACGTTTGTTGCGACAGATTTTCCTGATTTTAATAGCACTAAACTGGTTCTGGATATTTTCTCCACTACGAAGACTGCTCCATCAGAATCAGGCAATAGTTAATCCAGCGAAGAAAAAGCTTTGAATTCAAAGACTTAAACAGCCTCTTTTAATGAGGGTTGCCCAACTGTTACACTTTCCCGACTGTTACAACGAAATAAAACAAGAACAGGAAAAAACAGATCAACGGGATGACCAGAGCGCCATTCAAATTACTGATTCCGGTACTGCTTCTATGTTTATTGCCATCGTCGGCGCTTGCCGCTGACAGCGATGGTGATGGCATCGACGATGCGATAGACAACTGTCCGGCGCAAAGCAATCCGGGGCAAGCCGATCATGATAACGATGGTATTGGTACCGCTTGTGACTCGGATGATGATAATGATGGTATGCCCGATAGTTGGGAACAGCTCCACGGCTTTAATCAACTTGATGCCGCCGATGCATTATTAGATCCCGATGGCGATACAATCACGAATGTTGAAGAGTACCAGGCCGGTAGTGACCCGCATGTCTATGACTTTGTCGATAACGATGGAGACGGTATACATAATGCGCTGGACAACTGCCCGTCACTGGCTAATCCGGGCCAGGATGATCATGATAACGATGGCCTTGGCACAGCGTGTGATAGCGATGATGATAACGATACGATGCCGGATAGCTGGGAAAACAGTTATGGCCTGAATCCATTTGATGCGGCGGATGCATTATTAGATCCCGATGGCGATACATTAACTAATCTACAGGAGTATCAACAGGGTTCATCGCCGCTATTAATCGATACGGATAACGATTTGCAGAATGATAATGTTGACCCGAACCCATCGATGCAGAACTTCTCGGGTCCGGAGCACAATGGCCAGCCGGGTTATGGCAAATACCTGGGCTTTAGTTTGAGTGAGGCGGGTGATGTTAATAATGATGGTTATGCCGATTATATGATCGGTGAGCGTTTATATGGCACAGGTTATTCCAACTATGGCCAAGCGCAAATTTTCAGTGGCAAGGACGGCACACCGCTTTACAACTTTATAGGCACCTCGGGAGATGAGCTCAGTTATAGCATCAGTGAAGCCGGCGATTTGAATAACGATAGTTATGATGACTTTCTTATTGGCGTGCCTGGCTATGACTCCGAACCACCTTATAATGACGGCAAGGTAATGGCGATTAGTGGTATCGACGGCACAACACTGTTTGAAAGAGTTGGTGGTGTTTCCTCCATGCGCCTGGGCTCTTCCGTAAACCGGGTAGGAGACAATACCGGTGATGGTATTCCCGAAGTGGTGGCGGGCGCACCGGATTTTGCTTCGGATACAGGCCAGGTTGTGATGTATAAAGGAGATAGCGGCGATATTAAACATACCTTTACCGGTGTCAGTGCAGGTGACAAATTTGGCTACGCGGTGAGTGGTGTCGGTGATGTCGACGGCGATGGTTATGGAGATTTTGCGGTTGGTGCACCAGGCAGAAACACCGTGTATATATACAATGGCAGGGACAATCATCTGATTCGGGAAATCTACAGTGGTGCTGGTGGTGAATTCGGGATTTCCGTCAGTGATATAGGTGACATCAATCGTGATGGATATCCGGACATTGCAGTTGGTGCTCATATAGCCGGAGGTCAGGAACAGGGTGCTGCCTATATTTATAGTGGTATTGACGGCTCGGTGTTACGAACCCATAACGGTGATAACGGTGATTTTTTTGGTATTTCAGTTGCCGCCGCCGGTGACGTGAATCGCGATGGCTATCCGGATCTGATTGTCGGTGCCCACCAGGCCGATGTGCTTGGTCCAGACTATGGTTATGCCAAAGTCTTTAGCGGCAAGGACGGTCTGGTTTTATTTCATTTGGAAGGTGAGCTCTACGGAGGGTTTCGCAACCGTTTTGGCTATGCTGTCAGTGGTGCTGGTGATGTTAATAATGACGGCCTTGATGATGTCATGGCCGGTGCTTATCAGGCGGATTACACAGGCACCAATCGCGGTTTTGCCAAGGTGTTTTATGCTATTTTCTATGACGATGATAATGACGGTTTGCCCAATGACTGGGAAGACACTCAGGGGCTGGATAAAAATAACGACCTGGATGCCGTTCAGGATCCTGATGGCGATGGTTTAAATAATATCGCGGAATTTAAATTACGCACTGATCCACATTTCTTTGATGATAGTGATGGTGATACGGTAGGTGACGGAGCTGACAATTGCTTGTTGGTTGTCAATCTCAATCAACTCGATAATGATAGTGATGGCTTCGGTGATGCCTGTGATGACGATGACGATAATGATAACTGGATAGACAGCCACGAAAATAGTTGTAGTAGCGATCCATTTGATAACTTGTCCGTTCCTGTGGATAGCGATAGCGACGGTTGGTGCAATAGTATAGACAACTGCCCATCGCAGCCTAACCCTATGCAGGAAAACCACGACCAGGATACCAGCGGCAACGCTTGTGATCCTGATGATGATAACGATAGCTTGCCCGATGATTGGGAAATTGCTAACGGCTTGAATCCGTTTTATGCAGGTGACCCGGGTCAGGATCCGGATAATGATGGCCTGACTAACCTGCAGGAATACCAGCAGGGCAGAAACCCGCAGGTCAGTGATGATAAAGATGGAGACGGTGTCTATAACGAACATGATAACTGCCCGGACTTAACGAACCCGGGACAGGTTGATCACGACAACGATGGTATTGGTACAGCCTGCGATGATGATGACGATAACGACGGTATGCCGGATAGCTGGGAAAACAGTTATGGCTTTAATCAGCTCGATCCGACAGATGCCAATGCAGATCCGGATGGAGACGGATTAGTAAACTTTGATGAATATCATTATTTTACAGTACCGACGGATGCAGATACCGATGACGATGCGTTAAATGATTATGATGAAGTTATCGTTTACGGCAGTAACCCACGCATTGATGATACCGACAATGATACCTTGCCTGATGGTTGGGAAGTGGTGCGCGGCAAAAATCCATTGGTTGCGGATCACAGTATCAGTATTCACGAGACTCACGGCTGCGCGGTGGACAGCGAAGGAGTAAAATGCTGGGGTGATAACACCTATGGTCAAATCGATGTGCCGTCGGGCATTGTTAACCCGGGGCAGATAATTACCAATAACACTTGGAGCTGTGTCACTGATGACAGTGGTCATACTTGCTGGGGAACTGGCTATCCGGCAACACCTTACTTTACAGTGCATACTTCCGGTACCGGAGTCGTGGAGAATCATTCAGTTCCCTGCTGGGCGAATGGCTTTAATGATGGGGCAGACGGTTATTCAATCGCAGCGAATATGTCCTGTTTTGTTAATGAGTTCAATAATGTCGCTTGTGGCATTTATGGTGCTTACACAATCACTCGCACTCAAATTTATTTCTGCGAAGCACCGGAGCACTATAGCCTAACTGGCAATGGCCACACGTTTGGCTTTCAAAATGCCAGACAACTGCGGCAGATGGGCTCAGAATTCTGTGTGCTGAATGAAAAAGGTGTTGACTGTTTTGAATATCAGCGTATCGGGCCGATTGGTTCTTATCTAAGCTGGAACCCGATACCCCTTGAATTGCCTGAAGGCCTGTTGTTTTTTGATCGTGATAACGATGGTGTAGAAGCACGGCAAGACCTTGATGATCTTGATTCCGCGATTGGTGGTGATAATGACGGTGATGGGCTTTATGACCACCTCGATAATGATGATGATAATGACACCCTGCCCGATGACTGGGAACAGGCCTTTGGTCTCAACCCCTTTGATGCAGCAGATGCCAGCGATGATCTTGATGGAGATGGTGCCAGCAACGCCGAGGAATATGCGCGGGGTTCTATACCAAATGAGCAGATTTACCCACTTGATGGGCTCTATAAGGGCACAGCCAGGTTGCATACAGTGCAGCCTGGCTCATCAAAATAGAACAGTTTATTTCGAAGCAGTTAGTACTTCATTTATGCATCATCAGGGCGGGGTGCTATTGGCATTGAAATGATTACTGCCGGCACTGAATTCCGCACAATCGCTAAAGCCGTCGTTGTCTCCGTCGTATAGGTCGCCGCGAGCAAGATGTACAAAGCCGACACCTGCATCGTCACCGCCACTACCTTCATCGAACGTAATACGACCAATCGGTACCGTTGAATTAACGCCGATAAAGGTATTTACGTTCCCTGAGCTGTTAAAGATTCCGGTGATAGAGCCGAGCAGGGTCGTATCATCAGCTGCATAGACATGCAAGATTTCTCCAGAGTCCTGAGTGTTGTCGGTTAAATCAAAGCCAAACGCAAATGGCTCCATGCCGGTTTCAAAATCAATTTCAAAATCATCGTTTTCATACTGGTTGATGTTACCGATAGATAGTGAGTTAACCCAGGCACCACTGGAGCTGTCGTTAAAAACAAATCCGGCACTACTTTGCAGTGTGTTCAGACTAAATTTGTAACACTGTTCTAACGTTGGTGAGCCACTGCTGTAGGTTAATGGACTACCAACATCCTCATTGGTTGCAGGCAGGCTCAACACTTCATCAAACGCGAGCACATTGACATCGGTAAAAGCGATAGAGGTGGTTTGTGTAGTAACATCCGTTTGCCAGTTGGTGAGGTCGCTGAAAAAAGTAACTGATTCAAAATGGCCCATGCAGGTATTGCCAACGTTGTCCGAGTTGGCGCCATTAGGACAAGTTGTGTTTGACCATACAACATTACTCAGTGTCACTTGATCCAGACAGCTGGCTTCGAAAAGAGTGGTATTGGTAAAATCGACACCGCTTAAATCCAGGCCCGATACACAGAAATCAGTGCCGGTTAAATCCAGATTACTCAAGTCGGCGCTGGCAATCGCGCAGAGATTAACAGCATCCAGCCAAAAACCCTGTTGTGCAGCACAGAATTCAGAAAAACCGTTACGCAGTGCCTGATAAATCTCGGCAGCACCAAAATCCGCTGCTGTATTCATTTCCAGGAATTGCGTGTTTTGCGCATAGGTTGCATAGGGCATTGCAACCAGTGGATAGCGTTGCGCAACGGTATCGCCATTAACACTGACCTGATACCACAGCTGTTCGGTATAAAGACCGGCTTTGTATTCACCTTCTGTGACGCTGCCGTTATCAGATGACAAATACAGCCAGCCATCATTGATCGATGCTGTGTGGTCAGCGGCATAAACACGGTCAGCAACATCGGTGCTGGTTTCATCCTTCCAGATGGTTAATTCTATGGAGGCATCTGTTAATGTTGTGGGCACACCGTTGTCATCCAGGATGCGCATACGAAAGTTGCTGGCTTCGGGTACCGGAGAGGGGGCGACGTTAGCCAGTGAAGCGACAGCATCAATATCAGCTCCTTCGGTAGGGCTACTGCTTTGACTTGGCAAAGTGTCGGTCAGACGAATAAACGTGTACTTTTCACCGGCGACCACACCATTGCCTATATCGTCATCAATATCTACACCACTGGAGCCATTGCTCTGGCCTACATTGATCCAGCTAACGCCATCGGTGCTGATATCAACAGACGTGCCCTCGGCAACTCCGGAAATTTCAAAAACCCAGATGTCGTTGCTGCTGTCACCGGAAGTGGTGACATAGTTGTCAGTAAACTGCATCACAAGAACACCACCGTTACCCATGGAGACATAACCGAGTGTGGAACCGTGATCCGGTGGTCCGAGTGCATTTGTCCCGACATCGTAACCGCTGCCGACTCCGGGAGTATTGGTATAGGTCAGTAATACATCGGCAAATCCGGCCCGCCCGGCGGGCACCTCAACACTACCATAGAGCTTTGCGAGGGCAGGGTTGCCAAACAGGAGAGTGCAGACCAGAGCACACAGACAGAGCAGATATCGCATCGAATTTGTTAGACGTTTGCGGTTCATGATCAGGGCAGCGGGATTTCAATCGTGAGATTGTTGAGACAGGTGTTGCCGTTGATATCAGAGTTGGTGCCATCGGGGCAAACCGTATTGAGCCAAATAGCGCCGGTAAAATCCGTATTGATTACCGACGCGTCGAGAAACGTGGTATTGCTGAGGTCGGTATTGGTAAAGTCGGCACCGTCGAGAGTGATATCACTAAAGTCTTCGTTCGATAAATCAAGGCCGGATACATTAACGGCACCGATAGCGCAGCGATGATGATTTTCAATCCAGGCACCGCTTTGTGCGTTGCAAAAGTTAATAAAGCTGTTTAGCAGAGTGGTAATGTCTTGAGAGCTGGCAAAGTAACTGGCTGATTTGTTATCCAGCGTTTGAGTATTATAGGTTTGGAATGCAAACGGTGTACTTTGCAAGGCAATGCGTGGAGTGAGTGTTTCACTTTGTACGGTAATTTCTATCCAGACCGTACCGCTATTAAAAATATTGGCATTAAATGTGCCACTAACCGGGGTGCCATTGCCAATCAGGAAACTATAGTTGCCATCGTTAACATTAACGGTATGGTTCTCTTCATAGAGTTTATCCTGCGGCAGGGTGCTGGTCTCATCCTGCCATAAGCCCACGGTAAATGCGGCATTGGCGATGGTGGTCGGCACACCATTGCCATCAAGTAACCGTCCCTGATAATTAATCAGATCTGGAATTTGCCCGTATGCAAGTGGTGCACTGACAAGCAGACAAGTCACAAACACACAGGAAAAGAAGAGGCTGAGTGCCTTATCTGCAATATTTTTACAAAACCAAAGCGGGGAGGAGGAAAAAGCGCTCATGCCAGTCTCCGGGGTTATTCATCATGAAATTCAAGGCTGCTTAAGGATAGCTCTATCGCCGGGGGGTGTAAACCACGGGACGATGGGTCGGTGTTGCTTATAGGAAAAAGCTTTAGAAAGCGTACTCTTTATATTTTGATGTTAGCTATTATTAAGATTTTGTCAAAATAACTTGCAATCGGAAGGAGCTATTGAGCTATTCTCGAGAGGTCAGGCCACAATATCGTCAGGTGTCGGAGTGATACTGTCACGCAAGAATTGCATAAATAGGCGGCAGGCATCATTCTCGGTAAAAATACCCGCTAGCTCTCCTTCCCGGGTAACCAGTACGGCACCGATATGTGTGTCGGCCATGACTTCAAGAATTTTGTCGAGCGGATCGGAGACATCGGCAATATACACGCGTACTGGGCACAGGTCGCCAACTTCGAGCTCATCCAGATAGTGATCGTCCCCGGGTATGGAAGCGCGTTTGATATCGCGATCCGAAATAATACTGTTGATATCACCGTTTTCCATTACAGGCAAATGGTGAAAGTTGTGTTCTTCCATCATCCGCTGTGCAGCTCTAAGGCTGGCCCGGGCTTCAATATGCCACGGAAACGGTGTCATCACCTGGGCCAAGGCGGGAATTTTTTGTGCGCTCATCCGGTCTCTCCATAGCGATACTATTCTATTGTAGATGTTTTTTGAGGTGATGACTTGAATCAGGTCAAATCCCGGCGGTGTAACAACGCACTTTTTCCGTATACTGTGCAGCTATTTTTACGGTCTGACTTTTATGGCTGATCAGGGAGAAATAGCAGTGGCAAAAAAGCTGGGCAAAGCGGGTTTACTACTTTTGGGATTGATGGTGTTGGCAAATACTGTGCTGTTTGCCATAGCCTGGCAGCATAAAAATGACTTCCTGCGTATTGCAACAGCACCGCCAGGCTGCCAGCAAACATGGGCCAATGTGGGTAATCATGTCGGCCTTGATAGCTCGGAAAACTGTGCGATCCGGCTCTGGTACAACGAGCAGGTCGCAGTTATTCCAGGTCTGATGACAAGCCTTTCTGAACGGGGTGTGGCACTGAAAGGGCGTGCGCACTGTGCCTACGGAGTACGCCACCAGGCACGTATGGCGGCGCGCGCAGTGATGCCATCACAGTTTGATGTCGCGCTACTGCGGTTGCGGGATTTTTATACCTACGGAGATTTTGATGGCCCGGATTTTAGTGAGCTGGTTGATGAGAAATCAGATAGTGCGACTTATAAAGCGATTATTGCCAGTGCCCAGCGCACCAACAAAGCCGTTAATGAACAGTGTGGCATTGAGCAGGCTAAAAAATAAACTTTAAAGTCAGGTGTACTGACTGCCGACAAACGGGTTGGTACGCATCTCCTGACCGAACGTAGACGTCGGGCCATGCCCCGGAATAAATGTCACATCCCCACCAAGGGGAAACAGTTTGTTTTTAATTGAGCGAATCAACGCGTCGTGATCGCCACCGGGAAAGTCCGTGCGGCCAATCGAACCCATAAATAAAACATCTCCGACAATCGCGAGTTTCTCACCGCGATGGTAAAACACCACATGTCCTGGTGTGTGCCCCGGACAGTGAATCACTTCGAGCTTTTGTGCACCGAATTCCACCACGTCACCATCGTTAAGCCACTGATCCGGCTCCCAGGCTTCAACAGCCGGGATGCCGAGCATCGGTGATTGTTGTGGCAACTGTTCGATCCAGTAATCATCGCCCTGGTGCGGGCCAATCAATTTGACACTGAGGTCTTCGGCAAGCTCACGAGCCTGGGCGCAGTGATCGAGGTGGCCATGGGTGATAAAGATGACTTCGGGCTCACCGCCAAGCTCGGTCAGTTGTTGTTTAATAAGTTCCAGATCGCCACCAGGATCAAAAATAGCCAGTTTGCCGGTTTCTTCGCACGACAGAATGGAGCAGTTCTGCTGAAACGGCGTTACAGGAACAACCATACATTTCATTGATGGAATCCTTATTTGGCCAGCTCGGCCTCAATAGCAGAGGTCAGTGCATCATCGCCCGGGTTAACTACTGGCTCAAAACGCTCGATCGCATCGCCGTTGCGATTAACGAGGAATTTTTCAAAATTCCAGGTGATATCGCCGGGGAATTTACCATCCTTGCCCGCAAGGTACTCATAGAGCGGGTGGCGGCTGTCGCCGTTCACCTCAATTTTGGCACTCATCGGAAATGTGACGGAAAACTTGGTCGTGCAAAAGGTCTGGATCTCGGCTTCTGTGCCTGGTTCCTGAGCGCCAAACTGATTACAGGGTAGCCCGATAATGGTAAACCCGTCACCGCTGTATTGTTCATATAAAGCTTGCAGGCCCTCGTACTGGGGCGTTAGGCCACAGGCGCTGGCTACATTAACCAGTAGGACTACCTGGCCCTTGAATTGCTCCAGCGACATAGTGCTGCCATCAATACCAGTCAGTTCAAAATCGTGAATATTGGCCATCTCTGTTCTCCAATGAATGAAGAGGGCATATTAGCAAAAAGCTTGTTCAGGATCAGTTGGCCTAAGTAGTATTCCCTGTGTATTCTGTAAAATTTCCGGCATATAAAGGCAATAAATAGTCTATTTCATTATTAGTACTATGCTTAATACCGGAACTACAGGTAATAATACAGGTGACAAGGTATTGGATAGGCAGAGATTTAGGTTAATCATCAGTTAACTAGTCAGGCAGAAAATCAGGTAAGGCATCATGGAAATTTTTTGGGTTGGACTTGAGTATCTTGGTCATATCGGCCTTGGCTTGTTGTTAATGCTGCTTGCCACCTTTGTGTTTGACATTATCCATGTACTATTGCATATCTTGGCCAACAGCCGCTGGGCCTGGCTCAAGGCGATTGGCGATCTGCATACAGTGCACCATGAATTTCTCGATGAAGACTTACGCATTCACGAGGATAAAATACCCGCCAATGTACGCTGCCATGTTATTCCTGAATTTATTACCCAGATTGTTGTAACCACCCCTTTTTTTCTGGTATTTCCGCCATTGTCTGTTGTGGTGGCGCTGGGTATAGAGGTATTAACCTTTGTGCTGATTATGCGTGGCACGCCAGGGTTTGATTTAAACCATCGCTATGTCGATAAACTCGTGGCCTATCAACCATCGGTTTTCTGTATGCCTGAATACCACTTGTTACACCATGTTTATCCGACGGCGTATTTTGGTTCGTGGATCAAGGCGCTGGACTATTTGCTGCGCAGTGGTACAGCATTCAAAAAACGCAAGGTAGTGATTACCGGTTGTGAGTATCCATTTGCTGCACACCTGTCAGATTTGCTCGAAAAGCAGGGCAGTGTGGTAATACGGCTGACAGGTAACCAGCCAGAGCAAGATAAGGACATGGCGGCGCTACTTGAAGAGGCGAATATACTGGTGTTATGTCATCAACAAACCCATGAGAACAGCTATGCGAATCTTGCCCGGCAGTTTTGCGATATTCACCAGGATCGGAGTATTCCAATGGAGATCTGGGCACTCGCAGCACAGAATGAATTCTCCGATAATAGCCAGTATGACCAGGAGCTTGGCTACAGTGCCGCATTCGTACCGAAAGCGCGTTATCTGTTTACTTCAGATCGCGCGATCTATCGTCATATCGTGGCTGACGGTGTCTATACACCAGAACGCAAGGCAAAGGCTGTTATGCGTCGCATTCGGCGCGGTTTTAATTATGTACCGGCGTCTATTAATGCACAGATACTCTGGCACTTTCTACGGTTTATATTATTAAGACCCAAAGAGATTTAAAAAATATAAAGAACGACAGTGTTTAATAACACTCAGTAGTTGGCGCGGAAATAATGCTGTGTCTTATTTTTTGGCCATTCATCTTCACGCACAAAATAGTAATAACGTGACGCCTCGTGATAAATAGTCAGGTTGTTGGGCGGCATACCAAAAAATTCACTGCGAAACTCAGCGATCTGAATAAAACCATTGGCGCCGAGATTTTCAATAAAGCGCTGTGTCCATGGTTCGTTGAGATCCTTGACGGCATAAATTCTCGGTTTTTTCGGCGCACGCTCCGGTAGCTTGTTGAGATAGTTATTAGTTTCATGCACATTCTTAATCCAGAAGCCAGCAAAATCAGCGCGCAGCTCTTTCTGAAATGCAAGGCGTGTCTCTACGCCATTGTTATAAATATACTGGCTGACAAAAGCTGTATTAAGCTTTAGTGCGGGATAAATAGTTATGGCAAATAATAGTGTAATGATGCTATGCCGGAACACGGCAGGCTTATCAAGCTTGCTGATAAAAAGATAGAGAAAATAAAAACCTGTTGCAGAAATAAGTGCAATAGCACCTTCAAGTGAAGAGTAACTACGCTCAAAAAAACTTTTATTAAAAGCAAAGTAGAAAATCAAAACCAGAATTGGCAAACAGGTAGCGAGAGTAAATGTAAAAGGCGCTTCGAGGCTTAGACGCCTGCACAGCAGTGCATAAATGCCGAGACAAAAGCATAAACACCAGACAAGTCCAATCGTTGCAAGGAAATAACTTGCGAACACACCGAGTTGTTTTAAATAGGAATAATCTTCGCTGAGATAGGGAGGCAAGGGGTTACGATGAAATTCAAATACACCGGCAATGCTGGTCAAATGAGCGGAGAAATTCTGCAAAATAAAGGGCGTATTCACCGCTGTGGCTATCACCATACAGAAAAGAATAATGGCTCCACAGGTGAAAGCTTGCTGATAGCGCTGCCCATTAATCATCATATCTAATAGCAAAATGGCGGGTATCAGGCCAAGGAATAGCTGGCTAAACTTGGCAGAAAAAGACAGGCCGAGTAACACGCCGATTGCAATACTGAACGAGTAGGGTTTGCGCTGAAACTGCAAGGCGCAGTACAGCGTGAATGTGGCAAGTAGATTAAGCCAACTTTCGGGACGTGCGTAATGAGCTTCCATAATTGCCAATGGGAGCAGTACATAAAAAGTTGCAGCGAGCAGACCCAGAGAGCGATTCATTATTTGGCGCCCGATAAGAAACAGCAGCCAAACAGTTAATGCCTGAAACACAACGTTCGCCGCGTGCAGAATCTGTTGGATCGACCAGCTGTCAAAACCCAGGGTGTAAAGCACCTTGCAAATAGAGGCACCAACAACAATGTAGCCGGCCAGGTTGTAATAGTGTCCGTTTGGGTCGGTGTGGCTCTGGCTAAATGCCTGCCAGGTCGGGTCGGGCTCGAGGCGCCCAAACAGACGGGTAGCATTGGCGTCCCAGTTGCCGCTTTCCAGCATGAGCCGGATCATTTCAATAATCCAGTTGGCATCACCGATAAAGTAAATGCGATCATTGGGATCTATACGCGACCAGAAAAAAAACGCAGTCAATACCAGTACCCAGAGGCTGAAAAATAGCCGCTCAAAACCGGCTGGCAGTGTCGGGATTGTCTGGTTCATCAATATAGAGCAAGTGAGTGGCGGCGGGGCGATATTCTGGCTGTCATATTTTCTATAGTACCGAAGCCTGCGCCTGATTGCATGGCTGCGTGTGGCTGTATGTAATTGCTTCAGCTTCTATTCAGGTTGATAACGCTATTGTGTGCTCAAGGCTGGCAGATGGAGTGGGCTCCATGGCCTGCATAACCAACTTGGGAGAATAGCCATGAAAAAATCTGTTATAGCTGCATCCATGATCGTCACCTCCGTGTTGGCCGCCCCGGTGTGGGCTGGCCACAAGAGTAAAGGAGGTTTCGACTATGCCAAAGTAGTCAGTGTGACCCCGATTACCGAAACCGTTGAGTATCACAACCCACGCCAGCAGTGCTGGAATGAGCGGGTTTCTTATCAGGAACCGGTCTATAGCGGGTACAGTAACACCCCTGCAGCTCCACGATCCTATACCGGTACGATTCTTGGTGGCTTGATAGGTGGAGCGATCGGCAATGAACTCGGCCACAGCAATACCAACAAAAAGGTGGGTGCGGCAGCGGGTGCGATACTGGGGGCTTCGATTGGACGCGATATCACCAACCGGCGCCACAAAAACCGACAGCCTGTTGTGCAAACGACATCAGTAACACGCTATCGCACCGAGCAACGCTGTGAAACGGTAGATGAGATTGACTACCATGAGCAGATCGTTGGCTATGATGTGGATTATAAATATAACGGACGCCGCTACAGTACCCGCATGGATCAGCATCCGGGCGATAAAATTGAAGTCATTGTTGACGTCCGTCCGGTATACTAGGGCAACCTGAAAAAGGATACGGAAACTATGTTGTCTGGCTTTGCAAAATGCTGTCGTTCACTGTTGCTGGTGTTGATGACGCTATCGGTATTATCTGTACCGGTAACAAGCCAGGCGGCAGATCAGGCATCTCCATCGGTGATCAGTGAGCAGCAGGCTGCGAGCAAGGTACAGCAGCACTATGGCGGCGATATTCTCAGTATCAAACTGATTCGTCAAAACGAGCGCCTCGTTTATAAAATCAAAATTGTGTCTGCGAACGGTACAGTCAAAGCGGTGCATGTTGATGCTTATAGTGGGCAGTTGCTGCATTGAGGTGTGAGGCCGGATGCGTATCCTGATCGTTGAAGATGAACCCGCATTGCAAGGCCAGCTTCGGCAGGGCCTTGAGCAAGCCGGATATGCGGTCGATACTGCGGCGGACGGTCGGGAAGGGCTCTACTACGGTGAAGAACACCCCTACGATCTGGCGATTATTGATCTCGGCTTGCCGGAACTTGATGGCGTGAGCCTGATAAAAAAATTGCGTGAGCAAGACAAACGCTACCCGATATTGATTCTGACTGCTCGCGGAGACTGGCAGGACAAGGTCGAAGGTCTTGAAGCGGGAGCCGATGACTATTTAACCAAACCGTTTCATCAGGAAGAACTACTGGCGCGCCTCAATGCACTGCTGCGTCGTGCATCGGGTCATGCCTCTCCGCAGTTAGAGTTTGGTCCTCTACAAATAGACACCAGTGCCAAAACAGCAAGGCTTAATGAACAGGTGCTTGATTTGACGAGCTATGAGTACAACACCCTGGAGTATCTTGCACTTAACGCGGGCAAGGTGATTTCAAAAACGGAATTGACTGAGCACCTCTACGAGCAGGACTTTGATCGTGATAGTAATGTGATCGAAGTGTTTGTCGGGCGATTGCGAAAAAAGCTTGATGCCGATAACAGCCTTAAGCCAATTGCAACGATACGTGGCCAGGGTTATCGTTTTACCCTGGGTGAATAACGGCCTGTAAGCGTTTATGAATCGCAGCCGAACACCGCTTTCTCTGACCCGGCGTTTTATCGTTGCATCGGTATTATTGTTGCCTCTGTTTTTAGGGCTTACTGGCTATTTTCTCGACCAGGCATTTCAACAAAGTCTTGCAGTGGCAGAACAGGAGCGCCTTAAAACCCAGCTTTACTTGTTATTAGCCGATGCAGAACTGGAAGGCGATAAATTAGGTATGCCGGCTGGTTTCCAGGAGCCACGGTTCAATCAACTGAAATCGGGATTATATGGGGTTGTATTAGATGCTGGCCATAACGAAGTCTGGCGCTCGGCTTCTGCTCGATTACTTCCATCTGCATTGAACAGTTTTGTACAGCCATTGACTGCCGGGCAACGATTGTTTGGCCACTTGCAAATAGAAGGCGAACCATTTTTTATTTACAGCTTTGCTGTGCAGTGGGAGAGTCCGGCGGCGCAAGCTATGCCGTTTCAGTTTGTCGTATTACAACACAAGGCGGCTTATGAAAAAACCATAACCCGTTACCGACGGGTATTAACCAATTGGCTCGGTGCTGTTGCCTTGCTATTTGTTATTGCGCAGTTATTGATTTTGCGCTGGAGTTTACGCCCACTGGACAAACTGGCACAGGAACTTAACGCAGTTGAAAGTGGTGAACAGGTTCAGCTTCAGGGGCATTACCCGGTCGAGATTCAGCCGGTAACAACCAATCTCAATACATTGCTTGAGCATGAGCGCAGTCTTCGACAGCGCTACCGCAATACTCTGTCTGATCTTGCACATAGTTTAAAAACACCGCTGGCGGTTATGCAGGGCTTGTTGGGTAAGAACAGTGAGCAAGAATTACAAATGCAGGAGCAGCTACAGCGTATGGACGATATTGTGGCGCATCAATTGCGACGCAGCGTTGTGAGTCAGCAGGGGGGCATTGCACAGGCAGTATCGGTTAAAGCTACGGTAGAACGTATTGTGGCATCGTTGCTCAAGATTTACCGTGATCCTGGCAAGCGGATAACCATTGAAATAGCTGAAGATATAACCTTTGACGGTGATGAGCGGGATCTGATGGAAGTACTTGGCAATATTATCGAGAATGCATTCAAGTATGGACGTGAAAAAATCAGAGTAGGAGCGGTGGCAATGGAACAGCAGCTGACTATTGAGGTAGAAGACGATGGACCCGGAGTAGCAGAACAGGATATGGCATATATTCTGCGGCGCGGTGCCCGGGGTGATACGGCTCTGCCGGGACAGGGAATTGGTCTGGCGGTAGCGACGGATATTGTCAGTAGTTACGGTGGGGCAGTTTCCGTCGAGAAAGGCAGCTGGGGAGGCGCAAAATTCTGCCTTGTTTTTGTGCAAGGAGGGGCATAGTCACCCAAGGGCTCAAATTGACGAGTTTTTGCCAGCTTCTTTACGGGCTCGTAGCCTGTTTGCGCATTTATTATCGCCGAAAATCTTGCTATGGTTCGCTTTTTGCTGAGCAGTAAATAGCTATAAAGGCAGACAGAGAGTCAAAGGATACAGCACCCGGCGGGACCATTATGAGGCAAATAAAAAAATTCATTATTACTTCGCTAGTATTGGCAGGTATTGCTATCGGAGGCATCAAGGGATTTCTATGGTACAAAATTAAAACAACGGCGGATGAAGTCATTGTGATGCTTGCGCCCCAGGCGACAATTACTTATGACGGGGTTATCACCGGCCTTGATGGCACACTCGGTATTTCGGAAGTGCGTATTCGCCCCCAGGGTTTTGCCGAGGAAGTTTATATTGAAGAAATCAGCTTCAAGCTGGATAACCTTGTATCGCTGATTGAGTTGGAGCAACAGGCAAAGCAGCAGAAATTACCCAATGCAATAGCGTTTAACTTGTTGGGCTTCTCCATGAATATGCAGGGTGAGCTTGCAAAAACCCTTTATGGCGGTGGAGAAGGCAGTCAGTTTTTTATGAATTCGCCAGCTTCTCATGCTTGCGGCGATGTTGGCTTACTCGGTGCACCTGAACTGCGCTCCATGGGCTATTCAGGCTTGCTGGTTCAGGATATCGTTGTCGGCTATCGCCATAATGAGTTTAACCGGCTGCTCGATTTATATATGGACGCAACCGTGCGCGAGATGGAAACCTGGCGCTTTCTGTTTCAGGTGAAAGCGACCTCCATGGATTTAATGCCAGTGATGGCTGCCATGCAAAGCCAGCAGTTCGAAAAAATACAGATAACGCTGGAGGATATGGGGTATCAGACAAAACTTTATGAATTCTGTCGTCGCCAGGAAGGATTGTCAGAACAGGATTATCTTGTGCGTAATACCGAGTTGATGAAAGAAAATCTCGGTAAGGATTTTATGATGGCGTTCAGTGATTCTATGTATCAGGCACTTAACGACTTTTACCGCAATGGTGGAGAAATGACATGGGAGGTTGATCCGCCCAGGGAAGTGGACTGGGGGAACCTCATGCTCTATAAACCTGAAGACATTGCAACTATTCTCGGATTGTCACTGCAAGTGAATGGCAAAGCCTATGAAGATCTTGCTATCGGGTTTGGCGTTGATGTAATAGAAGAAGAACAGGAAATGGCTGAGCAACCGGTTATGCCGGTCGCACCGCCGCCGGTTGAAGAAGAGTCTGAACCGGAGTGGCGTGTTTTCAGTCTTAATGAGATTGACAAACATCGCGGTCGTTTGGTTAAGGTTAAAACTCGAACTGGAAAAACTCGCCAGGGACAACTACAGCAAATCCTTGAGACGGGAATCAGGCTGACTCTGCAATCCGGTGCAAATAAACTCACATACACGATAGAGTTTAACCATATCGAAGAAATCTCGGCTTTTTATTAAAGTCTGGAAAGGGTTACTAGATAAACTTTAATAACTGCTCCGGCGTGTCGGTAAAGTCACGCACAGTGCCCGCAAGTCGCACCGCTTCGGAAGAGCGTTCTTTGGAATAGGTATAACAAGCCTGGCGGTCGGTTTCATCAATAGCTCTGCCGCCAGCCATGCCTTCTACATCAATCATACGACCAATGGACACAAGGTTGCCTTTTTGTAAAATAAATGCCGCTTCGTTTTCAAGCCCGCTAAACATATCATTGGCCCAACGCGTAAAGCCCATAAATAGGGGTTTTTCGTTTAATGGTTCTGGCGCAATGACCATGCCTTTGGCGGACTGCCACTCGTGAATCAGTGTGCCGTTGCGTGAGACACGTAAGTCGGAAACACCCTTTACGGCATCGGTGACTTCGATGTCATAAACTACCTCATTGCTATTTTCATCGTGAATATGGGTAATCGCGAGCAAAGTCAGGTCATGCAAGTGGGTGCAATTGGATAACGGTGGTGCAGTGTCGAGCAATTCGGACATACTGGCTTGCATGGAAACGCCGACAAGTTTTTGCAGTGGAGTGTCGGCGCCATCACAAGTGCTAAACGGTATGCGCATAAATTCAGGTTCAATCTTGCTGACCTGGTTATCCCGGTGGTGCACGGTTACCTTAAAGCCGTGGTTACAATCTTCCAGCTCGCCGTGCACGCGATCTTCGTAACGGGTCAAGCGGATACGACGACGAAATACACCGCCACCATAATCTTTGAGCATTTTGTAGCTGCCACCCATATCCATAAAAGAATCCCGTTAATTTGAAGTTGTTGAACAGTGCTATTGTAAACACAGTCTGTTCGGCTTTTGATTACGGTATTCCGTCAGGGACAGTGGCCCTATTTCGTGGATTGCCAGCAAGAATCAGTAGTAGAATGGCGTTTTACAACCCGATGGAGTTACGCGATGAGTGATGTACTGGATTTTATGAGAAACCACATTGAGCGTTACCTTGCCACCGATGGTGAAGATGGCCATATGATGAATGGCTCTCCCTGTCTGGTGTTGACTACCACGGGTAAGAAAAGCGGTGAGCCACGCCAGGTGGCGGTCATTTACGGGCGCTATAACGACAGTTTTGTAGTAGTGGCTTCCAAGGGTGGCAGCGATTCAGCCCCGGCCTGGTTTTTGAATTTGCAGGCCAACCCCGATGCCAATATTCAGGTACTCGCAGATAAGTACACGGTGAAGATGCGAGTTGCCGAAGGTGACGAGCGTCAACAGCTCTGGGAGATGATGGCAGAAATCTACCCGGAATATAATGAATACCAGAAAATGACCAGCCGGAAAATTCCGGTGGTGGTACTCGATCCGGTTTAAATTAACGCCATTTACTATTCGACCAGTTTTCAAACGACGCTTCCACTTGTGCGTCGTCGTCGTGGGAACACACAAAGCCCTGAGCCAGTGCAATACTTTCCGGGGTGCCAACTTTTTCATAACGAATATCAATCGACCAGCGGATAGTCTCGGAAAGGTTGGGCAGTGCGCGGTGGGGTACCATCTCGTTAAATACCATCATGCTACCGCGGCGCATTGGTTGGGCCTGACCGCGTATATCCTCTGCCTCGTCAGGATGAATGCTTATGTAGTAGCCGTGGGGGTCTTTATAGTTTTTAAACAGTTTATTGTCCAGTGGGCCGCGCAAACCTGGTGAAATTTCAAGGCAGGCATTAGTTTCGTCTACATCCACAAACGGAATCCACATAATGACAATATTGCTGCCCGCTTGTACGGGCTGGCACTGTGCATCCTGATGCCAGGGGGTATCAGTGGCTTCCTGATGCGGCAGGTTGGGACGGCAGTGAAATACACCATGAACAATAAGATTATTGTCACCGGTCAATTCCCTGACAACTTCGACCGAAGTCGGGTTGCGCATCAGGTCAAACAATTCCTGGCTGATAATTTCCTTGTCCGGGTAGGGGCCGAAAGTGGGTCGTCCGGCAGCATCCCAGGCGGCATAGAGGCGTTTGTTAAAAGGTAAATCGGTAAAATAATTATCAACCAGCAAGCCTTCGTCATGCCACTGTTGTACAAGGCTTTCCACCCAGGCTTCAACTGGTTTCTGCAGGTTATCGAGTAATTGTGCGTCGATTACGTCCGGAATCACGAGAAAGTCGTTTTCATGATAAAACGCCAGTTGTTCTTCGCTCAGTATGCGTTTTGTTGATGGTTCAGCCATGGATATGCCAAATATTATTCTATTTGCTACAAATGCAGTGTATCAGGAAGAGCATAGACCAGCTAATAGTTCACACCTTTGAGCCAGGTCAATTTTCGGTGCTCTGGATGCTTGTTGTGATTATTCGGGCGGAGTTTGCATCTCCTCAAGTTCAAGCCAGCGTTCGGTAGCCTTGTCGAGCTCTTTTTGTTTTTCGCCGAGTGTATTTAATACCGCCTGGGTCTCTTCATAGGGCTGGTCGTAAAAGCCGTCAGATGTGGTTTGTGTCTCGAGCTCGGCGATTGTGTGCTCAAGGTCTTCAATTGTTTGCGGCAGCATGTCGAGCTCCCGCTGTAATTTGTAGCTGAGTTTGACGGTTTTTTTATTCTGCACCGCAGCTGAAATATCAGCACCTGTTGAGATTGCAGGTGGTGCTTCATCTTTGGAAACCTTGAGCGTCTTGCCGCGTCGTGCCCAGTCACTATAGCCGCCGACATATTCTTGCAAACCACCCTCGTTTTCAAATACAAGAATCTTGTCAACGACATTATCAAGAAATTGGCGGTCATGGCTTACCAGTATTAATGTGCCCGTATACTGCGCAAGTTGTTCTTCAAGTACTTCGAGCATTTCAACATCGAGGTCATTGGTGGGCTCATCAAGTACCAGCAGATTTGTCGGGCGTGTAAACAAACGTGCAAGCAATACGCGGTTACACTCGCCACCTGATAGCGAACGAATTTTTGTCATGGAGCGTTCCGGCGCAAACAAAAAATTGCGCATATAACCAATCACATGGCGTTCTTTGCCATTAACCTTGATATAGTCTTTGCCATCACCAATCACTTCGGCAACCGTTTTGTTCGGATTCAGCTCGCGACGAATCTGGTCAAAGTAACCGGTTTCCAGATTCGTGCCGAGTTTGACAGACCCCTGGTCTGGCTCGAGATCACCGAGCAAAATTCTCAACAGTGTGCTTTTGCCAACGCCGTTGTTGCCGATAATGCCAATGCGGTCACCGCGTTTGATCTTGATCGCGAAGTTATTGATCAGTGTTTCGCCGTGATAACCGTGGGTCAGGCTGCGCGCCTCAATCACTTTTTTACCGGAGATGTCCGCTTCTTCAACATGGATGCGAGCTTTGCCTTCCCGCTTAACACGTTGACCATATTCTTCGCGCATCGATTTTAGTGCACGTACGCGCCCTTCGTTGCGTGTGCGTCGCGCTTTGATGCCCTGACGTATCCATGTTTCCTCCTGCGCGAGTTTTTTGTCAAACAGTGCGTTGCGCACATCCTCTTCCTCGTTGGCCTGGTCCTTGAGTTTTAAATAGTTATCGAACGTGCCGGGCCAACTGGTGACCCTGGCGCGGTCAATATCGATAATGCGTGTGGCGAGTTTTTGTAAAAAGTCCCGGTCATGGGTAATAAAAATAACCGTACCATTAAAACCGCGTACTCTGTGTTCAAGCCATTCAATTGTAGCAATATCGAGGTGGTTGGTCGGCTCGTCGAGCAATAACAGATCCGGATTCGACACCAGTGCCTTGCCAAGTGCTACACGCCGTCGCCAGCCACCGGATAAATCCTCGAGCTTTTTACCAACAGGCAATTCAAGTTGACTGACTATCGTGTCGATCTGTTGTTCGAGATTCCAGCCACCGCCGAGTTCAATGGCAGTTTGCAGCTTTTCCAGTTCTTTAATCGTATCGCTATCACTACTCTTATCTGATAGCTGCTTGAAAGCATCAATACGCTTGCGTTGTTCGGCGAGGCCCTCTTCAACCACGTCGTGAACACTGCGGTGTAAATCGCCGGGCAGGGTTTGTTCAAGCTTGCTGATACGTAGATGAGAGCGGTAGTGAATCTCACCATCGTCGGCTTGCTGCTCGCCCGCAATTATTTTCATCAGAGTGGACTTGCCCGCACCGTTGCGGCCGATCAGACAGATACGTTCATTTTCTTCCACAGCGAGGCTGGCGTTCACCAGCAGGGGGCGATCACCGAAGCGAATGGAAATATTGTCAAGGCGTACCAGACTCATGGGCCGCCATCATAAAGCAATAAAAAAATTTGAGAAGGGGGGCTTCTATCAGGTTGGCTTTTATCAGGCCAGTTCGATCAATTCGATACGGGCGCTGCGATGGGTGATACACTCATTATCGCTTAGATGATCCGACGTGCAGAGCAGTAGATACTGCTCGTTGGCACCACCGAGCGCACAGGCGATGGAATCGATTTCCAAAGGAATATTAGCGGTGATTTTGCCGCCTCCCTCGACGCGGATAACGCATTTTGAGCCGGGAGTGGCGACCCAGATACCGCCACTGCGATCAATACAAATACCGTCCGGCGAGTAACTTTCGAGGTTGGCCCAGATGCGGCGGTTGCTCAAATTACCTGCCTTATCAATATCAAATGCTGTTAGCCGTGCGGCAAAGGTTTCGGCAATCACAAGTGTGCGGCCTTCGTCGGTAATCACCGCGCCATTTGGAAAGCACAACTCGTCGGTAACTGTGCTGGCAGAGCCATCCGGACTCACTTTAATCAGGTTTGTGGTTATCAGGGGTTCGTTTTCGAAGTCACATCCGAAGTTGCCGATATAGGCAGTACCGTTTTCACTGACCACCATATCGTTGCAATGATAGGGCGCAAGAGTGGAAAGGTTTGCGACTTCATGTGTTTGTTTGCCATCAAAGCGTAACAGGCGGCGCGATACCATGGCGACAATCAGTAAATCACCATTGGCTAACCAGCCGAGGCCTGATGGGCGATCATCAATAGTGACAACGGTTTCCATGTTGCCTTGTAGATCAATGCGATACACCGTATGGGAATGAAAATCGGAAAAGTAGAGTTTTTCTTCTGTCGGATGCCAGCGTGGACCTTCAGTAAAGGTGAGGTTGTCGGCAAGTATTCGATGATCCATGTTCGGTGATTGATAGTACTTAAATAGAGCTTTTTTGATTAGCCAGCTGATTGGTCAGTTCAGTTGAAAATTGTTTGACACGTCTTTTATTTACACCGATATCACCATAGCCAACACGGGAAGCCGAACGCATATAGAGTTGTTGTTGCGCCTGATCAATGCGCAACTCAAAGTCGTCGACAAAGGTAAATAGCCCGCTGGTAAATGTGGCAGCGAGGTAGGTTTCATTTTGTGACACAACAACGCCTCCCATGGACTCAACCACAGTGCGGCTTTTTGCCAGAACACTTGCAGCAGTTTTCGGTGCATAGTCTATTGGCTGGACATAATGACTCTGATCGTCAGGGTAATCGGAGCAGAAACAGTTTGGCTTGTCCGGACATGGCGTGAGCTTGCCATTAATGAGCCCAGGCACAGACATCTGCTGCGAAATATGGCCCTGGCGTGCCAGATGCACAATAAAGGCAAGCGCGAGTACAACAAGCACAGCGCTGGTGATAAGTAAGGTTTTTTTCAGCAAAATAATTCGCTCTTGGCTCAATTCCGTGAGCCTTTATAACACGTGTCGTTATAACTCTAAATAGCGGTTAGTCGTTTACCATTTTTGTATAACGGGCAACACTTCTTTGGCAAACAGCTGTAAACTGCCGGAGGCTTCTTCATAACTCATGCCACCATAGTTGGAAATCAGCGTTAGTTGATACTCGCCCATCAGCTTCTTGCGCCACTCGAGTTTCTCGAGAATCATTTCCGGAGTGCCCCAGGTTTGTACATCGCAGTAGCTTTCGGCGGCAACTTCAAGGCCAACTTCCTTAAACAGGTCACCGGCTGTAGCGTAATGATCATAGCCGGAAATATTTTTAAAGTGGTCACTCATAATTTCGTAGTGCTGTACGATCGTGAGGAAGTAGTTGCTCATATATTTTTTCGCCATCTCTTTTGCGGTATCGGCATTTTCGTGGCAGAACATCAGATCACCGGTTACTGGTCCCGGTGCTTCGCGATTGTGATACTTTTTAAATGCTTGCTGGTAGACCTTGAGAGTTTCTTCGACATACATCTCCCAGGGCTTTTGTGAAAACGTCATCAGTGTGGCGCCGAGTTTGGCACAGGTTTCCACAGAGTCTGGTGACATACCGACACAGTAAAGACGGCCATCCACATCGCTGCGCGGGCGCGGACGAATTTCAGTTTCGATCTGTTTATATTGCGGGCCATCACCTTTAACAATACCGCTGCGCAGGCCCTCGATAATCATTTTGGCACCTTCATCAAAGCGCGCGCGTGCATCGTTCATATCCAGCATAAAATGTTCATATTCGTGGCGTGCCAAACCACGACCGAGGCCGAGTACCGCGCGGCCATTTGTCATATGATCAAGCATGGCAAATTTTTCAACAATACGTACCGGGTTGTTCCATGGCACAATCACTGCGCCAGTGCCAAGCTTGAGCTTGCTTGTGCGCCCGCCGAGCCAGCTTAACCACTGCAGGTTATCAGGACTAAAAGAGTAATCGGTAAAGTGGTGCTCAGCGGCCCAGTATTTGTCAAAGCCGAGATCTTCTATTTGCTCGGCAATACGCATTTCGTTATTAATGACTTCCGAATCGTCCATGCGACCCATGTAGTTTTGAAAGATTGCGAGGATGCCTACTTCCACGATGTTCACCTGTTGTTGTTTGACTGTGGCAACTGATTGTAAAGAGGTAATCCTGTAAATTAAACGGGCGAATTTCCGTCATTTTGCTTCACATCAAAATAGGGTATCGTGTGTATTATTAAGCAGTGATGAGTACTGGTAGTTTTGTAAAGGGCAGCTATCAGGCAGGGTGGTAATCTGAATAGCCGCCTTACGTTATAAACTCAGGATAAAAATAGCTGATACGCGTCGTTATCGGTTTCTTCCTTGAACGAGTAATTCAATTCCCGCAGATAGTTTTCTATTTCCTTGCGCTCCTTGTCAGGGATTTGCAGACCAACCAGCACCCGGCCATAGGCTGCACCGTGATTGCGATAGTGGAACATGGAGATATTCCAGCGTTCGCCGAGGGTGGTGAGAAACGTCATCAGCGCCCCGGGTCGCTCGGGAAATTCAAAGCGATATAATACTTCGTTGGCTGCCTGTGGTGCACGGCCACCGACCATATAACGCACATGCAGTTTTGCCATTTCGTTATCGGTCATATCTACCACGGGATATTTTTTACGCTTTAACTGGCGCAGCAAATCTCTGAGGTCATTGCCCTCAGGAGAAACCTGCAAGCCAACAAAGATCTGTGCGTCGTTGTCATCCGCATAGCGATAGTTAAACTCGGTGATATTGCGTTTGCCGATGGCGCGGCAAAACGTTTTAAAGCTGCCGGGTTTTTCGGGAATTGTAACTGCCAGCACCGCCTCACGCTTTTCACCGATCTCGGTGCGCTCGGAGATATAACGCAGGCGATCAAAATTCGTGTTGGCACCACTGTCGATAGCGAGCAGGGTCTTACCCTTGAGCTTGTGTTGCTCAACGTATTTTTTCAAACCGGCAAGCGCGAGTGCACCGGCGGGCTCGGCAATTGAACGGGTGTCGTCAAAGATATCCTTGATTGCCGCACACATCTCATCCGTGGTTACTGTAACTACTGAATCCACCGTTTGTTTCATTACACGAAAAGTTTCCTTGCCAACCTGTGCCACGGCGGCACCGTCGGCAAAAATGCCTACATGGGGCAGCGTGACTCGGCGTCCGGCATCGAGGGCCGCTTTAAAACATGCAGCGTCCTGCGGCTCTACGGCAATCACCTTGATCTCCGGGCGCACATATTTGATATAGGCGGCGACACCGGCACATAGGCCGCCGCCACCCACAGGTACAAAGATCGCATCAAGTGGCCCCGGGTGCTGGCGCAAGATTTCCATTGCCACCGTGCCTTGGCCGGCAATCACATCCGGGTCATCGTAGGGATGAACATAGGAAAGACCCTGATCTGCCACCAGTTGCTGCGCGTGGGCAGAGGCTTCATCGTAGGCGTCGCCAAACAATACCACCTTGACCTGCTTGCCGCCGTGGCGTTTTACCGCATCCACCTTGATCTGTGGTGTAGTGCGCGGCATTACGATCGTAGCCTTGATGCCCATTTTGGCTGCTGCCAGTGCCACTCCCTGGGCGTGATTGCCCGCAGAAGCCGTAATCACACCCTTTTTGCGTTCCGCCTCACTCAGCTGATACATCTTGTTATAGGCGCCGCGCAGCTTGAAAGAGAACACCGGCTGTAAATCTTCCCGTTTTAGCAGCACAGTGTTACCAGACCGCTGCGATAACAGCGGCGCCGGATCGATCGGGCTCTCCTGTGCCACATCGTAGA
>JANQLY010000012.1 GCA_028280345.1 Pseudomonadales bacterium
GTTCAATTGATGTTCGTCTGCCCTCTTCAATTTCACTGAGCTCTTTAGCGTATTCCTCTTTATTTCGAAACACTGCCCGCCAGGGTTTCATTACCTTAAGCACAGACATAAACGTGATGTCAGCCTGGTGATCCTCGGCAATTCTTATGGCCTGAATAATGGCAGCGTCCATCGTTTTCTCTGGATCAACTACACACAATATGTTGTTAAATTGTTTCATTCGCCCACCTCTGCTGGATTGCAATTGAAAGTCAGGATTTATTAGCCTCAAGCTTCGATTCAGGAGGAAGTGCTGCTTTTATACGTTCCACCGCCCGCTCAGCTGCATCGTGAAATGGTAAAAACACCAGTGTTGCGCCTTTCTTTTTAAGTACTTGCTGGTCATGGTCATGCTGCGTGGAAATGGCAATACCTCCTGTGTAGCGCTGCTGGTTAAGCCCTTCTATGAGCGCCAGCCGCGGATCTTCATGGGTTACCCCAATATCATGTTGTGGCATGGCAGACACGACCCACTTAACCCCCTGGAGCGATAGATCAGCAACAAAAGTGGAATCACTCGCGTCACCATACATAACCGGATACCCCTGATTGCGCCAACGCTGTACTTCGTCGGGATTAAAATCAATTGCCAATAAACTAAAGCCCTCCTTTTTCAAATAATGAGCAATCGCTTTGCCGTATCGGCCCAATCCAAAAAGAATAACATCATAGGGTTGTGTTGATGGAGGCTGCTTTTCCAGTGCTTCCTCCCGAAAGGGCTGATTGCGCTCAAAAATGCGTAACCAATGCTCCAGCTTGCTATACAGTCTGTGAGAATAGGTAATCATATACACGGATGTAGAGATGGTAATTAACCCAACTAACGTCACCAAACCCAAAGCATCTGTAGAAACGTGCCCCAAACTCAACCCCATTGCCATGAAAATGAGTGAGAATTCACTGATCTGCGCCACAGTTAACCCCGCTAAAAAGCCCGTGCGTTTCCGGTAACCCATCAGCCCCATAATGACCATAACGATGAGCGGATTCCCAATCAGTACGAAAATAGAAAATACCAACGCCGGAAAAAACTGTGACCCGAGAAGACTGAGATCAAGCTGAGTTCCCAGTGCAATAAAGAAAAACAACAGTAAAAAATCACGTAGCGATGCCAGTCGCGCCACAATGGCTTCTCTAAACGGCGTAGAAGCCAGTGAAATACCGGCAAGCAAACCACCCAACTCTTTGCTAAAACCCAACTGGCTGCCGATGGCTGCTAACAGTGTTGCCCAACTGATCGCAAAGGTAATCAGCAATTCCTGCGATCTGGCAACACGGCTTACCAGTGGTGTTGCCAGGTAACGGATAAAAAGCAATACGAAAACCAACATCAACAGCCCGTATATCATCACACTACCTATTTGGGCCAGTGCGGAACTTGCCGCTCCAGTTTGAGCACCAATTCCCAGGGCAGAGAGCACCATCATTGCCAGTACCACCACCAAATCCTGTACGATCAAAAAGCCCACGGCAATACGACCGTGCAGCGAATCAACTTCTCTTTTGTCAGATAATAATTTGACGATGATAATTGTACTGGAGAAGGTCAATGCTACCGCAACATAGAGTGAGGTAACAGCATCCAGGCCCAATGCAATACCAAGCAAATAACCAATAGCAGACGTAAATGCTACCTGGCCAAGTCCGGTAGCGAGTGCTACCGGTCCGAGTGTGCGAATAAGCTTCAAATCAAGCTTTAAGCCAACCAGAAACAACAGAACCGCGATGCCCAACTCCGCGAGTAACTCGATATGTTCGTGTGATTGAACAATGTTCAGTGCCGACGGCCCTGCAACCACACCTACAGCGATGAAGCTTACGATCATAGGCTGCCGCAGTAGCACGCCACAAAAGCCGATCACCGCCGCCAGCACAACGAGTGCGGTAAGTTCGTAGAACGGTGCAGCATGGATAAAACCCAAATCCGGCATTACCCTTCCTGCTGTCTTTTCAATGCAAATTGTATTTGTTTCTCAACTTCAATGATCAGCAGAAGATCAATGACTTTCAGTGCATATAATTCGAAAATATTCTGCGCTCCTGTTGTACGCCGAAACAATATATTTCAGGTATTTCTACTGCTCTTCAATCATCATTGATCAAAGATCGACTGGCGAGTGTGCTCATTCAAGTAATGCTGTGTTTTGGCGGTACATCATCGATCACATTGGCAACAGTCAAAGCTGTCTGACCAAACTCTCCCCTTACTTGATAGCGTAAGTTTTGGATGAAAACAATTCGATATTAATTCCATTAATGTTCGAATAATTCTTAGTAATCAATAAATTGGTTGGCTGCCTATATTTTTGGTCTATAAGTAAGTTCTTCTCGAAATTATAGCCATAAAAAAACCCGGCAATAACAGCCGGGTTTTTTTATGTACCAATGGATGGTTGCTACATATCAATTTTTGATGCTGGAAGTGAGGATTTTCATTTCAGATCAAGGCGAAAATCCGACTCGACGCGCAGCGTACATTGCAGTACGTGAGCATCGGAAGTGGATTTTCAACGCAGAGATGGGATGAAAAGACCGCTTCCAAACAAAAATTTACATCATGCCGCCCATACCACCCATACCTCCCATGCCACCCATATCCGGCATGGCAGGTGCACCGCCACCTTCTTCAGGGGCATCAGTTACCATTGCTTCGGTGGTAATCATCAGACCAGCCACAGAACCGGCAGCCTGCAATGCAGCGCGGGTTACCTTGGCCGGGTCGAGAATACCCATCTCAAGCATGTCACCGTATTCACCGGTAGCTGCGTTGTAACCAAAGCTGCCTTCACCTTGCTTGACCTTATCAAGTACCACAGACGCTTCGTCACCGGCATTGGAAACGATTTGACGCAGCGGAGCTTCCATCGCACGCATCGCGATGCCTACACCGTTAGTTTGATCTTCGTTGTCACCCGTCAGACCGGAAACCGTGCTCAGTGCACGTACCAGCGCAACACCACCGCCAGCAACCACGCCTTCTTCAACCGCTGCACGGGTTGCGTGCAACGCGTCTTCAACGCGAGCTTTCTTCTCTTTCATTTCAACTTCAGTCGGCGCGCCTACTTTAATTACCGCAACACCACCGGCGAGTTTTGCCACACGCTCTTGCAGTTTTTCACGGTCGTAGTCAGAGGAAGTTTCCTCGATTTGTGCACGAATGGCTTTAACACGCGCTTCAATTGCCGCAGCATCACCAGCACCATCGATAATCGTGCTGTTTTCCTTGTCCATGGCGACACGCTTGGCTTCACCGAGGTGCTCCAGAGTGGCGCTTTCGAGATCGAGACCCACTTCTTCAGCAATCACGGTACCGCCAGTCAAAATCGCAATATCTTCAAGCATGGCTTTACGGCGATCACCGAAGCCCGGTGCCTTACACGCAGCCACTTTAACCACACCGCGCATATTGTTCACAACCAGTGTGGCAAGTGCTTCGCCTTCAACATCTTCGGCAATAATCACAAGCGGACGGCTGGATTTGGCAACTGCTTCGAGAACCGGCAGCAGCTCACGGATATTGGAGATTTTCTTGTCAACGAGCAGGATGTAAGGGCTTTCCTGCTCAACGCTCATGCTGTCCTGGTTGTTGATGAAGTACGGAGACAGGTAACCGCGATCAAACTGCATACCTTCTACTACATCCAGTTCGTTTTCGAGACCGGAGCCTTCTTCAACTGTAATAACGCCTTCTTTGCCAACTTTTTCCATTGCCTCGGCAATGATGTCACCGACACTGGTGTCGCTGTTGGCAGAGATAGAACCAACCTGGGCAATTGCCTTGGTGTCTTCACACGGTGCAGACAGTTTTGCCAGCTCTTCAACTGCAGCGGTTACCGCCTTGTCGATACCGCGCTTGAGATCCATCGGGTTCATACCCGCAGCAACGGACTTCAGACCTTCGTTAACGATTGCCTGAGCGAGAACCGTTGCGGTTGTAGTACCGTCACCGGCTACGTCGTTCGCCTGGGAAGCTACTTCCTTCACCATTTGCGCGCCCATGTTTTCGAACTTGTCAGTCAGTTCAATTTCTTTTGCAACAGAAACACCGTCTTTAGTCACAGTCGGCGCACCGAAGGACTTGTCGAGAATCACGTTGCGGCCTTTCGGGCCCAGGGTTACTTTAACGGCATCTGCCAATACATTTACTCCGTCGAGCATTTTACTGCGCGCGGAATCACCAAATTTCACTTCTTTAGCCATAATTGAAAATCCTCAAATCAAAATCTGTTTGTTAGCTTCAGTTCGTAACTGTTTAGCTCTTAAGTGGCCCTGACTTATTCAATCACGCCAAAAATTTCACCTTCGCTCATCACGATGAGCTCGTCATCACCATCTTTAATGGTTTGACTACCGGCATAGCTGGCAAATACCACCTTGTCACCCACTTTTACAGTCAGCGGACGCACTTCGCCGTTATCCAGTAACTTGCCGTCACCTACCGCAACGACTTCACCCTGATTCGGTTTCTCTTTGGCAGAACCCGGCAGCACAATGCCGCCTGCAGAGGTCTCTTCCTCTTCTTCGCGGCGAACCACAACACGATCGTGTAAAGGACGAATTTTCATGTCTATTACTCTCCAATTACGTTAGAAAATTTCGTTTAAATTAAGGCAACACAGCACCTGGCTAGTCACAGGACATGGCTGTTATCACCGTCTGGCACTCTCGGCCCGAGAGTGCCAAGTCGTGAGGGTGAATTATGGGGATCATGTGCACAATTTCAATGCTTTCTGGAAGAATTTTTTTACATCCTGAAAAAAATATAAAAATCAAACACTTATAAAGGTAATAAAGAACGGCTCTAAAGAGTAGCCAAGTGTGTAGTTCTAGGGCAAACGGTCAGTGGAATCCGGATCGCGGCGAAACTCTCCATCATAGACATTACCGCCATCGTCATGGCTACCGGCATTATTAAAAGGATCATGAAATGGCCTGCTTCCGGCACCAGGGCCACCACCAAAGCCACGGGGCTGACCACCCAGGTTAACAATCTGTACATTTTTCAACCAGCTGTTGACCATCCAGCGTCGGCTTTGCGGCAACAGACAGGCAAAGCCAATAGAGTCCGTAACAAAGCCCGGGGTCAGTAATAGTGCTCCACCAATCGCCAGCATCAGCCCTTCCGCCACTTCCTGGGCTGGCAATTCACCGCTTTCAAGGCGCTGATTGGCCCGTAGCAAGGTGCTGAAACCCTGCTGGCGCAGTAGCGCGAGGCCGACCATCGCCGTAAGCAACACCAGACCAATCGTTGGCAACGCACCGATCCGGGAGCCCACCTCAATCAACACCCACATCTCTACGATGGGCATCACAATAAAAAGAATTAACAGAAATCGCACTGGTTTCTCCCGGTCAATAACTTATAACATGGGTCATCTACCGGCTTTTTCAAGTCTTTTGCGTGGGAACCCTGCAAAAAAGAGAGAAAAGTGAGACAAGCAAAAAGGTGAGAGTAAGTACATTCGGGGGTATTTCCTCTTGTCGCCCCCCCAACTACCGGAAGATAATTTTCCCGTTTCCTCAAAGATTACAGAGCCCACCCATGCGCCTTGCCCTTATTTTCAGTCTGCTCCTGTTCACCTGCCACAGCCAGGCCGAAGTATTCAAAGGACAGCTGATCAGTTCCAGTAACTATCGCGTCCCGCTCGAAGGCTGTGTCAGGGAAGGCTCCGCCAATCTTTCCATCTCGGCACTGTTTATCGGCAACAGTCTTACCCATGTGATTCCGGAAAACACCATAGCACTGCTCAAGTGCAGCGGTGTTACTGTGGATATCGCCGCCTCAAGCCCGGGAGGCTATACCCTCGACGCCCACACTTATTTGCAGGAAAGCCTCGACCTGATCTCTGAAGGTTACGACTATGTGATTTTGCAGGAACACAGCACTGGAATGATAGATCAGAATGCTGTGACCACACTCGAAACCCTGATCAATAATGCCGGCTCACAAATGGTGTTTTATCAAACCTGGGGGTATTGGGGTGATGAGCAATCGCGCCTCGCTGTGATCGCCAGTTATGAAAATTTTGGTAGCTTGTACAGTACACCGGTTGTTGCAGTTGGTCAGGCCTGGCAGAACTTCTACACCCGCAATCCAGCCCCTTCATTTGATTTATTCAGCGACTATGTACACGCCAACAACTACGGTACCTATCTTAATGCGCTGGTGTTCTATGCATGGTTTACCGGTGAGTCCCCGATCGGGCTGCGCACGATTCCCGTGTCCATGGATGCGGATACCGCATTGCTGCTACAAACCATTGCCTGGGAAACCCATCAGGCCTATCACTAAAATAAAAATTCTAATGGACTAAAACCGGGTTAAAGATTAGCAAACAGTTCCCGGTACCGCTCTCCTGTTGTACTCCATTCCGGAGTAGTCACCTCTTTGACAACACGGCTTTGTGTATCAGCCAGGTTTTCTAGCAAACTTTCAATCAGGTTAACCGCTGCCTCAGATTCGGCAACCAGATTGTCGAGGGTAGAGCAGTAACGAAATTGTTGCGGGTAATACTCCTGATACGCCAAACGATCCGGCACCACCGGCACACATCCACAGGCAACCGCTTCCATTACCGCAAGCCCCTGAAATTCGTGTAAAGCTGTCGATAGCACCATATCACTGCGCTGTAACAGGTTGCGGTAATCAGCTTCGGGCAAATAACCGTGCTGACCAAGTTTGTTATGTTCTTTTAATAATGCCAACGCCGTTGTTAACGCTTCCGGCACGGTGCGAAACTGCTGCCCCACCAGGTGAAAACGCAGCGGTAATTGTTTGTCGATAACACGCCGCACAATTTCCAATAACTGCTGCGGTCCCTTGTCGTATTCCCAGCGGTGATTCCATACCACCTCAACAACATCAGTTGTTTTTTTATCAGTTTTTATTTCCGTTTCACTATCTGTTGCGATAAGCGGAACCGGCAATACCATAGCTTTCTTTTCAATCTGATCTACCAGACCCGGCGGCACCGCATCCGGCATTTTTTTCAACAGTGTAGCAATGCCTTCAATACAGGTATCGCGATTATAGTGCGAGTTAAATACAAGCGCATCCGCACACAACAAGGTATAGAGATAGGTAATCTGACGTTCCACCGGCGAATAGTGTTTGTCGTGCTCCATGTTATCCGGATAGGCAAACGGATTTTCATGGCAATAAACCACAGTGGGCACACCGGCCAGCTGCGGCACAAAACCACGCAGTGACGACAAATCCACCATTGATGTGGCGATGATCAGATCATACGATTGCTCCAATAGCGTACGCTGCTCACCAAACCCCCAGCTAAGGCTGTTGCCGCGCACACGCCAGCTGTAATAGCGCGCTGGCAAGCTCAGACATTGCCACTGCCAGTCCGCAAAATAGCGCATCAGGCCTTTATTCAAATACTGATGACTCGGCGCATCGTAGGCCGATAACAAAAGTACGCGTTGCTGCTTATCCGAACTGCCTTCCACTATCTACTATTATCTATATAAAGTCAGCGTGTACTTTACCCTGTTCCATCCTCCCCGGCCTAATACCTGCGGGCTCGACATCAGGATATACCACTAGTCGTGAGATATTTGCCACGTTTTCAGGCATGGACGGATTGCCAGCCATCAAAAAAACGCTTTATGATGAAGCACTTATAATGACAGCAATAACCGCCAGGAGCCCCGTATGCCTCCCTCAGCCACTGCCAGCGCCGACTATATTCACGCCCAGGATGCGGGCCCGAAAGATTTAAGCCATATCCCCGGCGCCAACGGGCTGCCACTTGTGGGCCACCTGCCCTGGATGATCAAGGATTTTCACAACACCGTGGAGCGGCATTATCAACGCTACGGCGAAGTGTCGCGCTTCGGCACCGGCCTCGTAAACCGCGCCCCGCTTATGGTGCTCGGCCCCGACAACTATAAAACCATGTTGCTCGATCAGGATCGCAACTTCTCCACCAAAATGGGTTATGCGAGTTCCCTCGGCCCGTTTTACGGTGGTGGTTTGTTAACCCGCGATTTCGATGACCATCGCAATCACCGCCGCGTGTTTCAGACCTCGTTTAAAAACGATGCGATGCGCGGCTATGCCGACCTCATGAACCCGATTATGGAACGCCGTCTCGAAAACTGGGACAAGGTAGATAATTTCCTGTTCTTCGACCATATCAAGGAAATGCTGCTCGATATTGCCGCCAAGGTATTCTTTGGTATTGAGGATCTCGGTGACGATGCGGATAAACTCAACCAGGCGCTGATTGATATTGCCGAGAAAGGCATGATGGGGATTTTCCGTGTCAACTTTCCAGGCTTTAAATATCACACCGGACTCAAGGCAAAGAAATATGCCTGTGAGTTTCTCATTAACCTGATTCCGGAGCGCCGCGCCAACGATGGCAGAGATTTAATGTCCTATGTGGTGAAAGAAAAGAACGACGACGGCAGTTACTTCTCCGATCAGGAGCTCGCCGAACATTTAGCGTTTTTGATGTTTGCTGCCCACGACACTACCACCAGTGCACTGAGCCACCTGGTAATGTTACTCGGTCAACATCCGGAGATTCAGAATAAAGTACGCGAGGAAATTCTCGGCCTCGACAAGGAAGCGCTCGACTACGACGACCTCGACAATATTCCCTATACCGAACAGGCGATCTACGAAAGCCTGCGTCTCTATCCATCGGTATCAATGATGACACGCCGCACCATTCGCGAAACAGAAATGGGCGGCTATGCGATTCCGGCCAACACCGTGTTGTTACTGCCGCCGCGCTTTAACCACACGATGGAAAAATGGTGGGACGAGCCGAAAAAATTTGATCCGGACCGTTTCAGCCCGGAACGCCAGGAACACAAGCGTCATCCATTTATGTTCCACCCGTTTGGCGGCGGCGCACATAAGTGCATCGGCATGCATTTTGCGATGATGAATGCGAAGTGTTTCCTTAATCAGTTTTTGCGCAAGTATACGTTTGAGACTCCGCCGGATTACAACCCATGGATGCAGGCGGTGCCGATGCCAAGGCCGGGAGATTTGCTTCCACTAAAGCTTAAAAGGGTTTAAATTTTCAGTTACAACAACTATCAAAAAGTCGTGAGCCATCTCAACTGCCCAAGCTGTAATACCCCAGCGGCTAGCAAACCAGGGAAGCTATTAGTAGCTCTCACAGGCCAAAGTTTTGTATGCACAAATTGCGGCAAAACCTTACAACCAGCTTACAGCTCGCTTACAGTTGCGATTATATGCTCTATATGGCCTCTACTTACTGCTGTCGCAATTATTGCTTTCTCCTGGAAGTTATGGCCATCAATAATTCTAGGCCTATCAGGCTGTTACTTAATTTGTATTACCACATCGTATTTTTCAAAGTTTAAAAGCACTGGAATTCGACGTTTTTCACTTAAATAAAAATCAGCAACACTAACTAACTGATACAAACTAATAACACAATTTATTTGGAGAACCCTCATGAAACGCGGCAGCATGGGTAGCAGCAAGGAGATAAAAAAGTTTTCCAATATGGCATTGACCGCACTGAATACGGAAATCAATCGCTGCTTATGGGGTTCCAAAAACGCAGGAACCACTAATGCTCGCAAAGCTTTCTTCAAGCGCCTCATATGGCTGGAAGAAATTCGTGAAGACAAACATGGGATTGAAGCGCCAAGGAGAAATTTCAGAAAGCACAAATAAATGCCTAGCCGCCAAATAAATAAAAACCCTCCAACGCCTGACAAAGATACCCAGTATCTTTAGCGCCACAGGTTTCCCGAATTGAATGCATGGCAAACTGCGGCGCACCAACATCAATGGTTTTGACACCCAGCTCTGTAGCGGTAATTGGCCCTATGGTTGAACCGCAGGCCATATCGCTGCGCACCACAAAACTTTGTACGGGTACTTTGGCCTGTTCGCAGCAATGACGAAACAGTGCCTGGGTTTCGCTGTTCGAGGCGTAGCGCTGATTCGCATTAATCTTTATCACCGGGCCCGCATTGAGTTTTGGGCCATGGTTATTGTCGTGTTTCTCGCTAAAGTTTGGATGCACGCCGTGGGCGTTATCCACAGAAACCATCATTGAGTTGTCAATCGCACGAGCGCGGCTTTCGGTATTATCGATCCAGCGTTCAAGCACGGTTTTTAACATCGGCCCCTGCGCTCCGGCGGCGCTGGCACTACCGACTTCCTCGTGGTCATTACACACCAGCAGCAAACTCTGGTCGTTATTTTGTTCGGCTGCCTGCAACAACGCCTGCAAACCGATATAACAACTCAATAGATTATCTAGCCGCGCACTGGCAATAAACTCGTCATTAAAACCAATCAGCGCTGGCGGCTGGCAGTCATAAAAGCTCAACTCATAGTCGAGTACGCGACTAATGCTTGCATCCTGTTTTTGTACTTCTGCCAATAACAGTTCACGAAAGTCCTGCTTGTTATCTGAACACATTAATAATGGCGGCAAATCTTTCTGGCGGTTCACGGTGCTTTTTTCATTCGCCTCGCGATTCAGGTGAATCGCAAGACTCGGTATCACTGCAACCGGTTTGTCAAAGTTAACCAGTTTATTCACCACTTGATTGTTTGCGTCGAGGCAACTGACGCGCCCGGCGAGTGACAGGTCGCGATCAAACCACGGATGCAACAGCACACCACCATAGACTTCCACACCGAGTTGAAAGTAGCCCTTGTTGTTGATTTCCGGGTTGGGTTTAACACGTAGGCACGGACTGTCGGTATGGGCACCCACCATGCGAATTCCTGCTTCAGCCACATCCGCCTGCCCCACCACAAAGGCCACCACACTGGACTGGTTGCGCGTCACAAAGTAGCGCCCGCCGGCACTCAGCTGCCAGCTATCCGCTTCTTTTAATTCGCTAAAGCCCGCTGCCGACAGTTCGGCACAAAGATTTTCAACCGCATGAAACGGTGTCGGTGAACGCTGCAAAAAATCCAGCAAGGGTTGATTCAGTTCAGACATCGTGTGGAGAGCCCTGATTAAACAAGGGCTTATCATACTATCGCCCCCGCAAACTGTCATATTTGTGTCGCAATAAAAGCCCCAAATAATAAAAACAAAAGGATAAAAAGATAAGTGATAGAATGGATGCCCTTTTCAAAATACTCAGGCAGCAGCCTTATGGTCAGTCTTTCACAGGGAGTCATACGCGCATGAGCAGCGGCTGGATCGGCGTTGACCTCGATGGCACCCTCGCAAGCTACGACGGTTCCCACGGTATCGAGATTATCGGCAAGCCGATAGAGCCGATGCTACAGCGTATTCAACAGTGGCTCGACGCCGGTGTGGACGTGCGTATTTTTACTGCGCGAGCTTCAAACCCCGATCTCGCCGCCCCGGTACAGGACTGGCTGATTGAACTCGGCTTGCCCGCTCTACCCGTCACTAACCGCAAGGACTTCGATCTGATTCAGCTTTGGGACGATCGCGTGATTCAGATGGAAGCCAATACCGGTGCCGTACTCACACCGAAAGAACATATCACCCTAGAAGTCACCGGCTGGGTCGGTGTGGAACTCGATGGCACACTCGCACAGTTTGAAAAAGGTCAGGACCCGATGAGTATTGGCGAACCGGTAACCAAAATGCGTATTCGCGTGCAACAGTGGCTCATGGCCGGTATTGATGTACGTTTGTTTACTGCACGCGCTTCACTACCGGCAATGATCCCTGTGATTGAAGCATGGCTTGCCGAACACAGTATGGAAGGTATGCCGATTACCTGCGAAAAGGATTTTGGTATGTCGCAGTACTGGGATGATCGCGGCGTGCATGTGGTGTGCAACCGCGGCGAAATTGTGACTCTGTTGGATAGTGCTCTACCGGACGCCAAATACCGCTAGCTTTCTTTTTCTTTATTCCTTTTATGTTCGGCCTGTTTTGTTTTGCAAACGCGCAAACAGACTTGAGGTATCCCAACGTCCACCCCCCATGTTTTGCACCTCTGCATAATAATCATCAACGAGTTTCGCCACGGTAAGATCAATATCCTTGCCTTCAGCTTCGGCAAATACAATGCCGAGATCCTTGCGCATCAGATCCACGGCAAAACCGAATTCGTATTCTCCGTTTAACATGGTGTGAGAACGATTTTCCATCTGCCAGGATTGCGCTGCACCACCACTAATAACCGATAGCACTTTTTCCATATCCAGGTCCATTTGCGCACCAAAGTTCAACGCTTCAGAAAGGCTTTGCAACAATCCCGTAATCGTAATCTGGTTTACCATCTTGCACAGCTGTCCGCAGCCACTCTCGCCAATCCGCTCGATACGTTTGCCATAGGCCTGCATGACCGGTTCCGCCTTTGCAAAAGCAGACTGCTCTCCTCCCACCATAATACTGAGCGCAGCGTTTTCTGCACCGGCCTGTCCACCGGACACCGGCGCATCGAGCATGGCAAAGCCCCGCTCACTGGCTGCCGCTGATAATTCCCTGGCCAATTGCGCCGATGTTGTGGTGTGATCGACAAATAACGCACCGGGCTTGAGGGTTTGAAATACACCGTGCTCGCCGAGAGTAACCTCACGCACATCTTCATCCCTGCCGACACAGGCAAACACGATGTCGCAATCACCGAGTTCCGCCGGGCTTGCCACCGCTGTGCCACCGTATTCCCCCTGCCACTGCTGTGCCTTTGTTTCTGTGCGGTTATAAACCCTGACTTCATGCCCGGCGCGGGCAAGATGCCCCGCCATTGGATAGCCCATCACCCCCAGACCAATAAAACCCGCTTTCATGTTCTATTCCCCCATACCCAACGATAGCGCTGACTATTTTGTTCGCGGACATAATACCCTACAATGGCCGACGGTTTAGAGATCAAAACATACGCATAAGGAGCACCACAGATGGGCCATATCGTTACCAGCAATGTTATTTGCGCCATGTCCGCTGCCCAGGCCTGGGAAAAATTGCGCGACCTGTCTCTGGCCCACAACTATGTGCCGAATATCGACAAAACCCAAATCACCACCGAGAAAAAGGAAGGTGTAGGCGCAAGCCGACGGGTTTCAGGTAAACAATCCCTCGATGAGACTGTGACCGAATGGAAAGAAGGCAAAGGTTTTACGATTCGTTTGCACAATGGCGACAAACCTGTCACGCCATTTAAGGAGGCCACCTTTACTTACCGCATTGATGCGATTGATGACACGCAGTGCAAACTCACCACCACGATGATTTATGAACTTCCCTGGGGTTTTTTCGGAAATTTGTTAAATACGTTGCTGATTGGACGCATCGTTCGTGGCAATATCCGTGATGTTGTGTTGAGCATGAAGGGCTATTACGAGACAAACAAGCCGATCACCAAAAGTGATCTGGCAGAGCTGCGCAAGATTCCCGAGGAAAAACTGCCCCAGCCCTATGGCTAGTCCGTCAAGCCCTTTCTGACATAACAGATTCGATCAGGTAGTTGCAGCTCAGGGGGCCGTATGTCTTTTCCACGCATTATTCAATTCCACGATATTAATCAGGATGACGCCGTAGGCGGCAAGGCCAGCGGACTTGCGCGCCTTATTGACATGCAATTATATGTACCTCCCGGTTTTGTTATTCTCGATGCGGAGCCAGGCAACTACCCCGCCAAGCTTGAACAAAATTACCTTGCGCTCGGCGGCGGCAAAGTTGCGGTACGTTCTTCGGCTATCGGTGAAGACTCGGCGGGCGCTTCGTTTGCAGGTCAGTATGAAACGATTCTCGATGTTGACGGCATTGAAGAACTGCAAGCGGCTATTGATCAATGCCTGAACTCAACCGTCAACGAACGCGCCAGTGCCTATCGCAGTGATCAAACCAGTCTCGGCAATGTACCGATGGCGATTGTGGTACAGGAAATGGTCAACGCAAAATCTGCCGGAGTACTTTTTACCGTTGACCCGGTTTCCAACCGCCGCGATCACATGGTCATTGATGCGGTCAAAGGCACCGGCGAAAAACTCGTCAGCGGCGAAGCGACACCGGATCACTATGTGTTTGATCGCAGCAAGGGCAAACTGATCACCAAGGAGCTTACCGGCAATAAGTCTATTTTGAATCCGGACAACTTCCGCCAGCTCATCAAGGAATCACAAAAAGCTGAACAAATTGCCGGCGAACCGCTGGACATGGAGTGGGCAATTGATGAAGACGGCGATATCTGCTGGTTACAGGCACGCCCGATTACCACACTTTCCTCCGACCTTAATGAACTTGATACCACACTGCCTACCCCGGACCAGATCTATACCAAGTGCAACGTCAGTGAGGCATTGCCCGGTGCCCTGTGTCCGCTCACCCATTCGGTTACTGGTCAAGGTCTCGAGATTGGCATGCAGCGGGTATTAATGGATGTCGACTTACTCGATAAAGAGCAGGAACAATGGATCATGTTCGGCAGTTTTTACGGACACCTGTTTATCAATATGAGCGGCCTTGCGCTGACACCGCGTAAGGTACTTGGCACCAGCGCGGATGATATGTCACTGGCTGTCTGCGGTCGCGTCATTCCCGAACTTGATCAGCAGGTGGACGTACCGCCACTCAAGGAACGTCTACCGCGCATTATTAAACACATCAAAACCGTGCTGAGTGGCAAGAAACAGCGTCAGCGTTTGCAAGAGCTCGCCGATACACTGGAACTGCCACAACAGAATACCGTACTTGAACAATGGCAAATGATCGACACCACGATGGAGCCGCTGCATGCCGCTCACCACGCCCACCTGGTTTCTTCCATGGGTGCAGGCATGATGGCACCGCTGCTACTCGGCATTCTCGCAAAAGGACAAACACCGACAGACGAACACCACATGCAGGTCGCTGCACTGCTCGCCGGTGCCGAGGATGTTGAAAGCGCGGATATTGCAAAAGGCGCCACCGATATCCAGCAACTGCTGCTTAAACAACCCCATATCAGGGAGCGTTTTATTAACGTGAGCGCACCGGAAGCCTACAGTTATTTGCGTAGTTCTGATTCCGGAGCAGCAGGCAAGGCTTTTTTCAATTATCTGAAACGTCACGGTCACCGCTCTATCAGCGAAATGGATATTCGCATCAAGGAATGGGCCAGTGACCCGATGCCACTGATTGAGTCATTACAGATTCCGTTAAAAGGCATGATTGACCAGGAACAAACCGCCGTGCGCCCTGCTACATCAATTGATAGTTTAAGTAATGAAAAAATTCTCGCTGAACAAAACTTTGTGGTGAAAAAACTGGTGGGCATTGCCCACAAAGCGATTCGCGGCCGCGAAGCGTCCAAGAGTTTGCTTGTTAAAGTGAAGCAGAAGTACAAAGCCGCCTATCGCCAGCTCGGCCAAATGATGGTCGCCGAAGGACTGATTACCGATAACGATCAACTGTATTTCTTTACCCATCAGGAACTTGGCGAACTGATTCGCAGCCAGAATACCGAGATGCTGAAGCAGGCAGATATGCGCCGCAAGGCACTTGACCAGCAACAGAACCTCACCTTCCCCGATGTATTTACTGGCGTGCCAACTCCGGTGAAACCGGACCTCGACAAGATTCCCGCTGATCAACTGGTTAAAGGCAAAACCGTGAGCCGTGGCAAGGTCATGGGCCATGCGAAAATTGCACGCACCGTTGCGGAAGCACAAAAGCTTGAAGCGGGCGACATTTTGATTGCACCGATTACCGATGTCGCCTGGACACCGTATTTCAGTTTGATTGGCGGCCTTGTCACCGACATCGGCAGTTCTGTATCACACGGTGCTGTGGTGGCACGGGAATACGGTTTGCCAGCAATTGTGAAAACAGATATTGGCACACAGACCTTCAAGGACGGTGATGTGGTAATTCTCGATGCGAATGAGGGTTATGTGCGCATTGCCACCGAGCAGGAAGCAAAGATTTTTCACAAGAAAAGCAGCCAACCGGGTAATGCCGCAGCTGCCTGAGTCGGCTTGCAATAGCTGAACCCGTGCTATTCTGCAATTTTTACCAGTAAGGTGTCACACGGTGCGCTTTGAATCACCGCACTCGCTGTGGAGCCAAGCAGCGAGCGTAAACCGTGGCGACCGTGGGTGCCCAGCACTAGCAAATCCGCCTGCATTTTCTCTGCAAAATCACTAATCGCCGTGGCCGGATGGCCAAGCAAGGCATGCAGGTTTTCTTCGCGCACGGTCTCGTCGAGCAAGTGTTTTTTCATCGTGGCGAGAATATCGTCCTGCAACTGCATATCACCGCCGGCAGGCAGTCCCATGATCGGCCCGTAACAGTTGGTCGGCGTTTCCGCGACATGAACGATATCGATACTCGCACCATAGTGTGCAGCCAATTCCCTCGCCTGATCCAGCACTTGCCAGGCCTGATCCGAGAAATCAATCGCCACGAGCAGGCGCTCATAACCTGAGGCCTGAGCAGCTACCCCCGCATCTGAAGATATGCCATCGCTCGTTGTCGTCATCTGCAACCCGTTTCCTATCTGTTGCCAGCAGTGTAACAATCCGGATTTAAAGATTAAAGACAGCAGTGGTATGCTTGCGCCCCGATTTTTTCGACTTCGGTTATACTGCGCAACGCGTACACAACATCAGGCACCCACTATGACCACGTTATACGGCATTAAAAACTGCGATACTGTAAAAAAGGCCCGCAAATGGCTGGAGCAGCAAGCTGTGGACTATAATTTCCACGACGTACGCGCCGATGGTCTGAGCAAAAAGCAGCTACAGCAATGGGCCAAAGTCGTCGGCTGGGAAACCCTGGTTAACAAGCGCAGCACCACCTGGAAACAGTTGCCCGAGGCCACTCGCGATGGCCTGACGGAGAAGACCGCCATCACTACTCTGCTTGAACATCCGACCCTGATCAAAAGGCCGGTTCTCGAGCACAGCAATGATGTTCACGTAGGGTTTCAGGCGGATAACTACAGCGCCATTTTTAAATAGATTTGAGGTAGAACATGAGTAATTTATACAGTATCGGTCTGGGCATCGGCAGCAAAAACGACAAGCAGGAGTGGCTTGACGTTTTTTACCCCTCCCCGCTGCTCAATCCCGGCGCTGCCTGGGAAACCGCAGCCAAAGCTGTTGGCTACAGCGAAGGTAACAGCACGATTGAACTCAATACCGACAGCATTACCACCTTGCTCGAACAACTTGGCGAACAGGGCGTGGACGTTTCTGCATTTAATACCATTCCCCAGGCCAGTAATATTGTATTAACGGTACTCGCGAGCGATGACGCACCGCAGTCCGTTCCCGAAGGTTATTTGAAGCTGCATCTGCTGTCGCACCGCCTTGTCAAACCCCATGAAACCAATCTCAGCGGCCTGTTTGGTGTACTACCCAATGTCGCGTGGACCAACAAGGGAGCGGTTGACCTCAGCGAATTACCGGCAAAACAGCTTGAAGCGCGCCTTAACGGTGAGGTACTTGATGTTGCGTCTGTAGACAAGTTTCCGAAAATGACTAACTATGTCGTGCCCGCCGGTGTCCGTATTGCCCATACCGCTCGTGTCAGACTTGGCGCCTATCTCGGCGAGGGCACCACAATTATGCACGAGGGGTTTGTTAACTTTAATGCTGGCACCGAAGGCCCCGGCATGATTGAAGGGCGTATCTCCGCCGGCGTGTTTGTTGGTGCGGGCTCTGACCTTGGCGGCGGTTGTTCCACCATGGGTACCTTGTCCGGCGGTAACGATGTAGTCATTTCCATTGGCAATGAATGCCTGATCGGCGCGAATGCCGGCGTAGGTATTCCGCTTGGCGATCGCTGCACCATTGAAGCCGGACTTTATATCACCGCAGGCAGCAAGGTCGCCATGCTTGATGACAACGGACAGGAAGTGGAGAAGATCAAGGCCCGCGACCTTAGCGGCAAGTCTGATCTGCTGTTTCGCCGCAATTCTGTTAGTGGCGCGATTGAATGTCTGACCAACAAATCTGCGATTGAATTAAACGAAGAGCTGCACAGCAACAACTGATGAGTACTTCTGATTCCAGCCCTACCCTCACACTGGCCCGCGAACTGATCCAGCGAACCTCGGTGACACCGGAAGATGCCGGCTGCCAGCAATTATTGGCGAACCGCCTCGAAGCGCTGGGCTTTCGCTGTGAGCATCTGCGTTTTGGCGAGGGCGAGGAGCACGGCCCGGTAGATAACCTCTGGGCGATCAAGGAGGGTTCTGCGCCACAAACCGAGCGGCGTACCTTTTGCTTTGCCGGACACACTGACGTGGTGCCGGTAGGCGAACGTGCAGACTGGAACAATGATCCATTTGCCGCCGACATTGAAGGTGACATGCTCGTCGGGCGCGGTGCCGCCGATATGAAAGGCTCACTCGCCGCGATGGTGACTGCAACCGAAGCATTTCTGCAAAGCAACCCGGATCACACCCACAATATCGCCTGGCTCATTACCAGCGACGAAGAAGGCCCGGCTGTTTACGGCACCGTAAAAGTCGTTGAATATTTGCAGGCAAATAATGAACCCATACACTGGTGCCTGGTTGGAGAACCCTCCAGCACCGAAAGGGTTGGCGATGTCGTTAAAAACGGACGACGCGGTTCACTCAATGGCAAGTTGATTGTTAAAGGTGTACAGGGCCATGTTGCCTACCCGCAACTCGCAGACAATCCAATTCATAAAGCACTCGCCGCACTACAAGCCTTAAGCGCCAAACAATGGGATCAAGGCAACGAATTTTTTCCGCCAACAAGTTTTCAAATTTCCAACATTCACAGTGGTACCGGCGCTACCAATGTTATTCCTGGCAATCTTGAAGTGTTGTTTAACTTTCGCTATTCCACACAGTGGACAGCAGATAACTTGCAAGCAGAAAGCCTTGAAATACTGCACCAAAACGGCCTGCAAGCGCAGGACTATGAACTGAAATGGAACAACAGTGGCAATCCATTTATTACTGAAAGTGGCGAACTGGTTGATGCTACTGCCAAAGCAATAAAAAGTGTTACCGGACGTAACACTGAACTGTTAACCACTGGCGGAACATCGGACGGACGCTTTATTGCACCTACCGGCTCTCAAGTTGTGGAACTCGGCCCGGTCAATGCCACTATTCATAAAGTGGACGAATGCGTTTCCATCAATGATCTCAATCAGTTACACAGCATTTATGAACAAATACTGTGCACACTACTTACCTGATAAAGTCACTGACAGACAGCCAAACACGTAAGGTATTTGCAAGAAGAAGTCATTTAGTATCTTTATAAAAATTTAATCACTTGCTCCCAACAATACAGTTGCTTATTAGCAACAGTAAGACTAGACTTGCTGAGTTGGATGACCTAGTGTTCTGCCTCAAACGGCTTTTGTCTGTTTTAGCAATGTCTTCCGGGCTAACGCCCATGTATGACAGAAACAGATGTCACATGAAGTCTTTCAACAGTGAGTTATAGCTAATAGCGTTTTAACAGAGTTACCCTGCATTATGTGCAGGTTTGAAAAAGTACCACAGGAAACATCATGTCAGACAAACAAGCAGGAACCGTTAAGTGGTTCAACGAAAAAAAAGGTTTTGGTTTTATCAGCCGCGATGAAGGCCCGGATCTTTTTGTACATTTCAGCAATATTACCGGTGGCGGTTTCAAGACCCTCAAAGATGGCCAAAGTGTCACCTTTACTGAAACCCAGGGTGAAAAAGGCCCCCAGGCTGAAAACGTAGAGCCAGTTTAAGAGTTAAGAAAACACTCTTAAAATTGACGGCCTGTAGTGACTGCAACCGGTCACTACAGGGCATCAGCACCTACACCTCCTGAATCAATACCCAGGGTGCAATGACTAGCGCCCACACATATTGATCTTCTTCATACCAACGCTGCGCCTGTTCGTCAGCGGGCTGGGCTATTTTTTCCTGTTGCACCCAGGCATCAACTTGCTGCTTGTTATCACAGGCAAATTCACAACCTGCTGCCACCAGATCCAGCTCTGAGCTGACCTGCAATACCCTGCCCTGGGCAAAAAAACGCTGTAATTCACGCCAGGCAATTTTGGCCGTTTCTGCATTGAGTTTGGTCTTCAGATCGACGTATTCAACGTCGCTCTCGCCATTCTGTGACATCACTTCTTACCGGATACCGTCTATTACCAGATGCCCTGGGATTCCCCGCCGCGAATAAACTGGTATTTCGCACGGGTCTCATCATTAATACCGCCCGCACCCCCACCAGAGCTACCGACAATAGCACTCTCCCAGTCCCCGTAGATCGGGTTGGCGAGCATAAACCATTTCTCTCCCCAGAAATCGATATAACTGGCCGACTTGTCGCGTCGCTGCGCCGGGGTCATATCCGGTGAGGTGGCAATAAAATCTCCGAGGCTGTCGCCGATAATCTGTACAACACGGTAGTGCCCGGCAATAAACGCCCGGCGGCTGCTTTTATCCCAATCCCAGTCTTCCTCAGCCTCGCGCATCAGCAGCTGCATTTCACCCCAGTTCAGCGGAAAGCCTGCTTCCTCAAGGTTGCGGTATGTGGCATCAAACAGAGAGACGTGACGGTTGGTCACATAAAATACCGTGACTCCCTTCTCCGCAGCGTAATTGGTGTACTGCAACGCACCAGGTACCGGTTTGGCGGCAGATTCCTTGACCCACTCTTGCCAGTCCTCGAGGTTAAAGGCCTTGTTCTGTGCCATCAGGTAATAACGAAACTCTGCATTACTTAAAATCGTTTCATCCACTTCGACAATAATCGCAGGTAGCAGTTTTTCTGCATCATCATCCTGTTCCAGTGCAGCCGATTTTTTCGGATTGGCAAGCAACCCATCCAACTGTCTTTTCGCCTGGGCATAGACCTGCAAGGAAATGGCATCGGACTCTGCACTCGCTGTGCTCCAGAGCAAGGCATCAAGATCAGAGGACTGGGAAGTGTTTGTAGTTTGTGTACAGGCTGTCAGCAGTACACAGGCCGAGCAGACAAGTAATAACAGGGTTTTCATAACCATCTCCTTAATGGAAATACAGTTTAACGCTTAATATGCATTCCTGACCACTGTTCCGAACCCTGTAGGTATTGGGTATGGCACGGCTATTCGTACCTTGTTGTTATGATTGAAAACTATAACACCACCCGTACAACAGAAGATTGGAACCCGCTCACACAACCATCAAACTGCACAACAGCCGGGTCGAACAAAACAACCGTTAATCCCGGCCACAGTTTCAGCCCCGTATATTCCACCCACTCTCTGCTGGCAGCACCATTACAAAGCCCCTACAATGATTTTCCTTCAATTGATCAAAACAAGAGTTTGCAATATGGGCAATTTTACACGCGCAGAACTTGAAGAAGCGTTTGTTCTCTACGACAACGCTGTGAAAAACGCCGTTGCAACCGGTGACTGGAATAGCTGGGCCGACTTGTTTACCGAAGACGCTGTCTATATTGAACATGCCTATGGCGAGTTTCGGGGTCGCGAACAAATCCGCGAGTGGATATGTAAGGTAATGGCACCGTTTCCTACAATGTTTTTCCCCCAGGACTGGGTTCTCTACGACGAGGAAAATGATGCGATTGTGATGTGCGTACAAAATGCACTGCCCCACCCGGAAGATCCTGATACTACTTTCTCGTTCCCGAACTGGACGCGCCTGGTTTACGCTGGTAACGGTCAGTTCTCTCTCGAAGAAGATATTTACAACCCGAACATGGGTGCACCGGATGTGATTCGCCAGTGGCTTGCCGCCGGCGGCAAGTTCGCGACCAGCGAACAGGTAGAAATGCAGCACAAGGATTAACAGGAGCCCGGCGTTACCATGGAAAAACTGATGTATGTTGTCTGGAAAGACAGCACTGTAAATGAAGACGAATTTCAACAACTCATGCGCGACAGCGCAGCAGCCTTTGCTGCCAGCAAGTTGCGTTTTACGTTTATCGATGCAGCGATTGCGCCTGCCGAGTCACTGCGTATTCGCTCAAAACGTTTCCAGACCCTGCCCTCCGCGGTAGTGAGCTTCTGGCTCGACAGCAGCACACAGCGGGCAACACAGGAAGCCGTTCTGGAAAAACTCTGCGCTGAATTTGCCGGCTATGTAGTCACGGAATCCGAACCACTGGTGAACCGCGATCATCCTGCACAAGCCGGAGAGCGCACCTACGGCATGAATCAGGTGGTATTTTTTCAGAAGCCGACAGAGATGGACTATGCCAAGTGGATCGATATCTGGCATAACAGCCACACACAGGTAGCGATTGACACCCAATCCACCTTCGGCTATCGCCAGAATGTTGTAAGTCGTGCATTGACAGCAAATGCACCGGCAGTTGATGCGATTGTCGAAGAGAATTTTCCACCGGAGGCGATGACCTCACCGCACGCGTTTTATAACACCGCTGGAGACGAAGCCTTGTTAAAACAGCGCCAGACAGAGATGTTTGAAAGTGTGCAACGCTTTATCGACCTGGAAAAGCTCGACTGCTTGCCCATGAGCGAATACAATTTTTGAGCAGTACCTTAACCGGCAATGAGTTAATAACGCAGTAACTCATAAGCCTCACGAATTCGGATAAAGTCGCGAGCATCACCGCCGCGATCCGGATGATGCTGTTGAGCAAGGCGGCGATAGACCTGGCGCAATTCACCCTCCTCAATATCCGGTGCCACACCGAGCACCTCACAAGCTGATCGTTGTTTATCCTGTCGATAATAAAACTGCCAGAAATCGTCGAGCAAGCCTTGTACCTCACTGTCGGTAACCGACTCACAATTGCTCCAGTCGAGGTAAAACTCTCGCAGTTTTTCACTACCAACCTGCGAGGCCGGCAGCACTGTTTGCTCACTCTGCATCGTCGCTAGCGCAATATGTAGCGATGAGATATCCAGCCACAGATTTTCATTACGTAGTTCATCCTGCAACTGAAACAACGCATTCATAACCAGAAAATTGATACGGAACAGGTCGGTTAAACCGTGGCGTTCAAACAGAGCGGAAAGCTCTGCATGCTGTTGCAGGTGTTCGATCAGGCCGTGAATCGTATAGGCCGAAGACGCCTCACGCAGCAGATTAAGAATAAATACCTTGAGAACCCGTTGTTCGGGGCGTTGTGCGGGGACGACACTCATCACCCGCCTATCTCATCAACCTCTTTGCCCTGCCAGGGCCGGTTACCGTAGCGATCCAGCGACACTACATCTCCCACCGGTTTTCGCGTCGTTGGCCCATAACCACCCTGCGGCCAACCCAGCGTTATCATCACACAAGGCGTGTGACTTGCAGGCACACCAAGAATTTTGCGCGCCTTGCGATTATTCCACAGCGGCATTGTCGCAAGGTTGGTGCCAAGCCCCACAGCACGCGCAGCCAGCATCATATTCTGAATGGCCGGAAACACTGAACCGTAGTTACTCGCTGCCTGTAATACCGGCCAACCGAGGCGTCCGCCCTTGTAGCAGGCAACAATCATCGCAGGATAGTCCACAAAGTGCTCTACGCCCCAGTCTGTGGCTTTGAAGACCTTGGCAAAACCCGGATCTTTTTCTGCCTTTTTCGCCAGAGAAGGCCGCGCAAGCTTCCACATACCACTGTTCATTTTGCCAAGCTGCTGCTTTACGGTTTCGTCGCGCACAATAATAAATTCCCATTTCTGCGCATTCATCGAGTTCGGTGCTTTTGTACCGAGATGAATAATTTCCAGTAGTAGTGCATCTTCTATCGGCTCATCCGTCACGCGGCGAATTGCCCGCTGCGTTGTCATCGCCTGATCCAGTGACATGGAAAAATCGTGCTTCACTATTAACCCTCCCCCAATTAACCCTCTCCCAGGTAGTCCTCTGGCAAGTCCTCTAGTTTAAATCCAGTGCGTATTGCTTAAGCTTTTCCAACGGCACGATATCCAGTGCGCGCTGGTGGGTTGACTGCAAAAACACCTTCGGTGCCATACCCTGCTCAAACGCTTCAAGCCAGCGCGCAGCACATAAACACCAGCGCTCCCCGGGTTTAACACCAGGAAAACCATAGTCCAGCATCGGGGTCGACAAATCGTTGCCGCGAAAGCGACTGTATTGAAGAAAGTCCTGCGACGCCTCAATACACACTGTATGGGAGCCCACATCGTCAGGACCGGTATTGCAGCAACCATCGCGGTAAAAACCTGTAACCGGATCATGACTGCAGGGCTGCAGCTCGCCACCTAGCACATTCAGGGGTGGATCCATTTCGATTTCCACAACCAGTCTCCTCAACCGTAAAATCAGCCCACACTATACCAGAGCTGCACCAGGCTCTGTGATGCCCCGGGCAAATCCCCTATAATGGCCCCTTCGCCGGCAGGGCCGGGCAACCACATACAGCCCACGGCCCACCGATTCAAATTCAGGCTCAAACAGTATTTATGTCGTACCAGGTATTAGCCCGCAAGTGGCGCCCCAAAATCTTCCGGGAAATGGCGGGCCAGGAGCACGTGCTCAAGGCGTTGATTAACGCACTTGACCACAATCGCCTGCACCACGCCTACCTGTTTACTGGCACCCGTGGCGTCGGCAAAACCACTATTGCCCGCATCCTTGCGAAATGCCTCAACTGCGAGACCGGGATCAGCTCCGAGCCCTGTGGCACTTGCAGCGCTTGTCTGGAAATTGACGAGGGCCGCTTTGTAGACCTGATCGAAGTGGATGCCGCTTCGCGTACCAAGGTAGAAGACACACGGGAGTTGCTTGAAAACGTGCAATACGCTCCGACCCGGGGACGCTACAAGGTCTACCTGATCGACGAAGTTCACATGCTCTCGATGAACAGCTTCAATGCGCTGCTCAAAACCCTTGAGGAACCGCCACCCCATGTGAAGTTTCTGCTCGCAACCACCGACCCGCAGAAACTGCCGGTCACTATTCTGTCACGCTGCCTGCAATTCAACCTAAAGAACCTCAATCCGGAGCGCATTGTCGAGCATCTCAAGCTGGTGCTGGGACAGGAAATGATCGAATTTGAGGAAGTGGCACTGTGGCAACTCGGACGCGCCGCCGACGGCAGTATGCGCGATGCCCTGAGCCTCACCGACCAGGCGATTGCGTTTGGCAATGGCAACCTGAACGACACCGATGTGCGCAATATGCTTGGCACTATAGACCGGCAATATGTACTACACATGGTGAATGCGCTCGCCAGTCAGGATGCTGCATCACTGCTCGAGTGTGTTGAACAGCTTGCCGAACACAACCCCGATTACAGCGGTGCGCTCGACGAACTACTCAGTCTGCTTCACCGCATAGCGCTTGCCCAGACCCTGCCCGAAAGCATTGATGACAGCTACGGCGATGGCGAACAGGTGAAGCAGCTCGCTAGCCAGCTGTGCGCCGAAGACGTACAGCTGTTTTATCAGATGGGCATTAATGGTCAGCGCGATCTGCCCCTCGCACCGGACCCACGTTCCGGTTTCGAGATGGTGCTGCTGCGCATGCTCGCGTTCAAACCCCAGGGCATTCCGGAATTACCTGAGGGCTCACTGGAAAACAACACAACCGACATCTCCACGACTAATGCCGCTACTGCGAGTTCTGCAAACCCCGCCGCCGTAAGCAGCACTCAAAGCGAACCGCCACCCCCTGCCGTGGAACCCGCGGCAAAAAAGCCTGAGCCGGTGCGGCCGGCACCGGAGCCCTCTCAAACCCCGGTCCCGGAACCACCACCGTATATTACTGAACCCGACTTTCAAATGGCGCCAGAGATGGCTGCTGATCCTGTTGCGACAGCAGAAATGCCTACCCCTGAACCTGCTGACGCTGCTGTCCCGACGGAACCTGCTATAGAACCTGTTGCAGAATCGGCTGTAGCAACCGAGATAGAAACAAAGAACAATAGTGAAAAAAACAACAGCGATGCACTAACCGCTGTGACTCTGCCACACTTTAACAGCGACACCTGGTATCAGGTTTTTAACGGACTCAATATCAGCGGTGTGATTCAGAATACTGCCGCACACTGCGTACTCGATGCAGCAAATCACGGCGATACCAGCGAGATACACTTTACACTTGATGACAAACAGGCCTCGCTCTATAACCCGTCGCATCAAGAACGTCTGGCTACTGCACTGAGTGACTACTTTGGCAGTCCGGTTAATGTCACCATCACTGTCGGCACCGCACTCAAGGAAACGCCAGCTGCGATCAAACAGCGCCTGCTCGACGAGCGACAACAACAGGCGCGTGAAGCCTTTGAGCAACACGACGATGTACAAACCATTGTGGAACACTTTGGCGGCAGAATTTTGCCGCACAGCATCAAACCACTCGACCACTAACTTTTTATCGACACAAGTCAGCAGACAAATAGAGGTAAGGCATGAAACTCGGCGATATCGGTGACATGATGAAACAGGCAAAACAGATGCAAGCCAAAATGCAGGCGATGCAGGATGAAATTGCCAACCTTGAAACCACCGGCGAATCCGGCGCCGGACTGGTAAAAGTAACCATGACAGGCCGTCATGATGTACGCAAAGTCAGCATCGACGACTCCCTGCTCAGCGAAAACAAGGAAGTTCTCGAAGATCTTATTGCCGCCGCACTCAACGATGCGGTACGCAAGGTCGAAATCACCACCAAGGAAAAAATGGCCGAACTGACCGGTGGACTTGAAATGCCTCCGGGCTTCGACATGAAAATGCCGTTTTAGTCTATGTTATTTAGCCCCCTGATTAACGAGCTGATTGCAGCACTGAAGTGCCTGCCCGGTGTTGGCCCGAAGTCTGCCCAGCGCATTGCCGTGCAACTGCTCGAACGGGATCGGCCGGGTGGCCTGCGCCTCGCGAAAGCATTGGAAGAAGCACTGGAAAAGGTGGGCAACTGTGCGTTGTGTCGCACACTGACGGAAGAGACTATTTGCAATATTTGCAGCAATCCGAAGCGAGATCGCGAAGTTCTCTGTGTGATCGAAACCCCCGCCGACATGCTGGCCATCGAACAGGCGGGCAGCTTTAACGGTCTGTACTTCGTACTGATGGGGCACCTCTCCCCGATTGATGGCATTGGCCCTTCAGATATCGGTATCGACACATTGGTAGAACGGCTTAACGAGGAAAACATTCGCGAGCTGATTCTCGCAACAAACACCACGGTGGAAGGCGAAGCCACTGCCTATTACATTATGGATAAAGCCAAAGCGCTTGGTGTCACTGTCTCCCGCATTGCCCACGGCGTGCCTGTAGGCGGCGAGCTGGAATACGTTGATGGCAATACCCTGGCCCAGGCCATTGCCGGGCGCACCGTCTTTTCAGAATAACCACCCAAAAGGAATCTGTGTTGTTAACCCCTGCCGACTACCTGTTTATCTGTGACGATGACGCCCTGCGTGAAGCGGCAATCGCGTGGCAGAACAGCGACTATATTGCACTGGATACCGAGTTTATTCGCACCAACACGTTTTACCCGATTCCCGGGCTGATTCAGGTTTACGACGGGGAACACTGCTACCTGATCGACCCTACCCGGCTCAACGATTACGCACCAATGACCGAGGTACTTAACAACGATCAGGTAGTTAAAATCCTGCACTCCTGCAGTGAAGACCTCGAAGTATTCGACGACCTGTTACATACCGTGCCTGACAATCTGTTTGACACTCAGGTGGCTGCTGCATTTCTCGGTCATCGTTTTTCCATTGGCTACTCCGCCCTTGTCAATGACATTCTCGGTATTGATCTACCCAAGGAAGAAAGTCGCTCCGACTGGTTACAACGCCCGTTGACCGACAAACAACTGACCTATGCTTGTCTGGATGTTATTCACTTGTATGAAGTATTTGAACATCTTACCGCACACAGCAGCTATGCTGACAAGCAAGAGTGGATAGAGCAATGCAACCGTGAGCTTATTAACAACTATCGCAAGACCCAGGATCCGGAGCAGTATTTTTTCCGCATTAAAAATGGCTGGCGTCTCAATCCGTCCCAACAGATCAAATTACAGGAACTGTCACTCTGGCGCGAACAGGAAGCACGGCGACGCAACAAACCGCGTAACCATATTGTCAGAGACAACGCACTGTGGGGCATCGCTGCTAAACAACCGGCAAACAAACAGGATTTGCAGACGATTGAAGACCTGTCACCGAATACCATCAAGCGCTACGGCGAAACACTGATTGACCTGCTCGACCAGCCACTACACCGCGAACCGGAGTTTTTATTACCCAAACCGCTGCCAAAAGAGATTGGCATACTGGTAAAAAAGCTTAAAGCCTTTGCCAACAACAAAGCCGAACAACTGAATATTGCCACCGAAATGTTAATCCGCAAAAAAGACTACGAAAACTTCGTACGCAGTGGCATGCAAAGTGGCAATTACGATTTACCTGATAACCTGAAAGGCTGGCGCGAGCCACTGATTGGCGAAGCCTTTCTTGATATCGCCCGTCAGTGGCACGCATAAACTCGATTGATTTGACGGAGTCATACCTTGAGCAAACTTCTTACCCACATCTATCGCAGCAGCAAACAGGAAGGCATGTACCTTTATGTTGATAAGCAACGGGGTCTTGACGAAGTGCCGGAAGAGCTACTAAAACGTTTTGGCAAACCGGAACCGGCAATGACACTGGTACTGGAGCCCGACAAAAAACTCGCCCGTGCGGATGCCACCACAGTTATTAAAGCGATTGAAGAACAGGGCTACTATTTACAAATGCCGCCACGTGCTGACGAGTATATGCAGCAAGTCAACCATGAAAATAGCAAGCTGTATTCACAAAAAAGCGATCACGACTGTTAGCGCACATGGGCGATAAACGTTTCTGGGAAAGCAAACACCTAAAGGAAATGAGCGAAGAGGAATGGGAGTCCCTGTGTGATGGTTGCGGCAAGTGCTGTCTGATAAAGCTCGAGGACATCGACAGCGGCAATGTATTCTATTCCAACGTCGGCTGCAAACTTATTAATGAAGACACCTGCCAGTGCAACAACTACCCACAGCGTCGCGAGCTTGTCTCCGACTGTGTACGCCTTACGCCAGCCGATATCGATAACTTTCACTGGCTACCCTCCACCTGTGCTTATCGCTTGCTTGCGGAGAACAAACCGTTAGAATGGTGGCACCCCCTGGTTTCCGGTGAATCAGACAGTGTGCACCGTGCCGGCATGTCCATTAAAGGCCGCTTTATCCCGGAGCAAAATGTTCACCCGGATGACTTTCAAGAGCATATAATCACGTGGGTTGACTAGACAGGCTGCTTGATAGCAACCTCACTGTATGCACCAGATAGAAACTCATAATTGCAGGATAAATTTATGAACAGCGCCGATTACACCACTGCCTGGTTTGTTTATCTGGTTTGCGCGCTGGGCTGCTGCTGGGTCTGGTGGCTGCTTACCGCCGGCATTTCCTCGCGCACCACAAAAATGATTTTGCGCCTCGTGCCCATTGCCATGCTTGTCACACCCTATTTCAGCGATCCACAGCAGGATTATCTTGCACCGGCGCTGCTTGTCGTTGTTTTTGAAGGTCTGTTTGGCAATCCGGAATTTGCTTTTCAGGCCAGTATTCCCATTCTCGTTATGATGGCTGGCGCAATCATCGCTGCACTCATTATCACTCTCAGCGGCCGTCAACCCGATAAGACCTCATCTTCCTGAAACACTCTGCGGACTCCCCATGCGTAAACCGACCAACTGCCTGATTCACATTGTGTACCACGCACTTGCTATTATTGTCCTGATGCTGAGCATCACAAGCAGTTACGCCGAGGGCAGCCGAAGTGAAAGTGATGTCGCTATAGAATTCACCACACCGGAAATCTCCAAAGCAATATTCACCTGTAGCGCCCAGTGGGATGAGTACTGCAGCGATCAGCAGAGTGTTGCGGCACCACAGGGCTATAAAATCTGTGAGCATCTCGTAACAGTCAGCGAACAACAGGGCGATAGTTCTCACGAAATAGTCGACGAATCTGACCAACAGGTGAGTGTAAAGTTTGCAGCCAAAGGCAATCTGGATCGCTACAACAAACAAAGCAGCTATATTGAAATAATCGTACGTCTGCACGGTGTCAGAAATGGCGAACCCTGTGAAAAGTTGCCGGAGCCGGTGGTCGAAGAAACCCCGGAGCCCACCCCACACGCCTGTGCTTGCAGCCCCTGGATTTATGCTAGCGAGGCGCAGGAGTGTCTATCCAAGGGCAAGAAATGTGAAAAAATGCAGGCTGATGTCCATTGCGTCACAGACAAAACCAGTTGTCGCGACATCCAACGCAAAACCTGCCCGAATGTAGTTGGCCTCGACCAAAGTAAATCCAACAAACGGCTTTATATTACCGACAGCCCCCATTGCGCCGCACAGGATTAACCCTCCCCTCCGTCACAATCGTGAACCTTCTGCTATTAAAACCACAAGAACTGAAACAGGACACAGCACGTCTTGGTAACGATGATCGACGTTACCAGCATCTGTTAAAAACACTCGGCGTTAAAGCTGGCGACCGCATTAATGCCGGTATTCTAAATGGCCAAAAAGGTTATGCTGACATCACCGTACTCAACGGAGACTATCTGGAATTACAAATCACACCTAACGCCGAACCACCACCGCCAAACCCGATCACGCTGATTCTCGCCCTGCCACGACCGCTCATGCTCAAACGCATTCTACAGACAGTGACCAGTATGGGGGTAAAAACCATCTATTTAATTAATAGCAAGCGCGTAGAAAAAAGCTACTGGAACAGCTCTGACCTTGATTCTGAAATTATTGCACAACAATTATTACTCGGCCTTGAACAGGCTTGCGATACTGTACTACCCAATGTGCATTTTGAACAACGTTTTAAACCCTTTGCCGAAGACAAACTTCCCGAACTGTGTAAAAACACAACCGCCCTACTCGCACACCCCGGCGACTATGACCCCTGCCCTGGCGGTGACACCCTGCCCACGGACAAGCGCATATTACTCGCGGTCGGCCCGGAAGGCGGCTTCATTGATTATGAAGTGGAGTTACTGACCCAATCAGGCCTGATGCCGGTTCAATGCGGCAAGCGCATCCTGCGCGTTGAAGCTGCGGTGAGCATTCTGCTTGGCAGGCTAACACCGATGCTGCCTGTTAATCACATTTAATAACCCCGGCTTCCTTCGGGCATTCTCAGTTTGCACACAGACCAAAACTACATCACAAAACGCTTTCCAAGCTATACCAATGAGAAAAACTTCGGGTAGAATAGCCAACCCGCGACAACCCTGTTAGATGCGCAGCACAACAGATACTCAAGGGTAGCGAGACATCAAACTGTCATATACGAGTTCTATTATCGCGACACCATGTCAACAAACACAACATTAAACAAAACCGGCCTACTTTTATTGGCCCTGGTACTTGTTCTGATAACCGGCTGCGCAAGCACACCGGAAGAAGGCTCCCGTCAGCCAATAACCCACCTGTATTGCGATTCCTATTTTGTCTATGATATGTGCGCCATGGATATTGATAATAACGGCGCCGTGGATTTCATCTATTTCTCGGATGACAAAGATATTATATTGTACTGGGAAACAATGAAGCCTCAGACACCGGATCATCTGAACTATCACAAATGTGCGCAAATTATGGATGAGCCGTTGCGCCGCTCTGCCTCAGAATTATTTTTTATCTCCGATGAAACAAGCTTTCTCGAAAAAAGCAATATTGAAACCCGCATCTTCCTGCACTACTCACGCTATTTTGGCCGGGTAAATTCCTGCAACAACGGAGAAGAGGAAGATGAATTTGGCGGCGTCGAAGAAGACGAAGACTTTTAGATAACTAGCGCTGACGAGTTTTTAACACTTCAAGCAACCGGCGCTTTTCATCGTTGTTCATATCCCACCAGCGAGTGATCTCATCGGTGGTGCGCAAGCACCCCATACAAATATCATTTTCATCCGGCGCGCAGATACCGACACACGGGGAAGGTATTTCATTTTCAATACTCATACTAACTACTCTCTACTACTTATCGCACTACTTGTCACATTCAGGTTACGGAGAAACAAGCTCACCGCTTAAGCGCAAATTATCAATCGCAATTGCACTGTGATTCAGTCCAGTCATTTCCCAACCCATGGAAAAGAACGTTAAATCATAAAAAGTTAACGCCTCACCAAAACCACGCAGCCTGCCTTGGTCCCGCGCTGCTTCAATACCTGCTTTAATAAACGGCAACAATTCTATTTCATAGTGAGACCACTGTCCGCTGTGGATATCATCAGTGGTAAATTCCCGGGTATCAACCCGAAAAATCATTTTGCGCGTTCCTTTCTTTTCCGTTGTACGATCCCAGCGCTTGCCGTCAAACGGACACGACCACACACCGGGATCATCCAGTGCCTGCGGATAATAGCAGTTGCTCAATACTCCCTCTGCATCGTCACTACGTTCGCATTTTCGACAGCCATAACTGCTGTGTTTGAAGCGATCATCATAAACCACCAGCATCAGCCAGAACGTATTATTCGACAAGGTATTACGCACTGCCAGAGCAATAGGAAAACGACCGGCGTGAAAACCGCGATACCCCCAGCGTTCATTTTTATCATCAAACCGCAATTGCGCATCCAGCGACAGTGTAATCGAGGCATATTCGTTGAGCTTGCGTGAAGACAGATTCTGCGCAAACAACAAGTGAGGCCAATAATCATCGAGACTCGCAAGATAGACAGAGCCGTTTACACTCGCTTTCTCTGCATAGAAATCACTGGAGAATTCGGCCAGGCCATTCAGCTCCATAACCACCTCACCACTAGGCAGCACATCTACTGCCTTGTATACCTGCCCGGAGTCATTATTCACCTGCCAACGCAAACCACCATTTTCCAAGGCCCGGGGTTCAATATTGGCAAGCGTTTGATTACTACCCCACTGCATCAAGCGCCAGACCGGCGGTTGCAACTCTTCACGATGATCATGCCAGACATGCTCCGCCTCAATTTTGGCGCGATGCGTATAGGCATTGCGTGTCGGTGTCATCACCTGATAACCCAGGGAAAACGAGGTATCACGGAGTATTTCTTCTGTAGCTATCTGTTCTTCTGTTGCAACCGTTCCCTCTGGCACCATTTCTTTTGGCACCTTGTCCATTGCAAACACTGGTCCAATAAACAGAAACCCTGGCAGAAAGAGACAACAAAGAGTCTGCAGAATTTTATTCAGCGAGAAGTTGCGCATGGATGGGTTGCAGGCTGTCACGCCAGACGCGCTCATCGACTACGCCAACATGTTTGTAGCGAATCACACCCTGCTTATCAACAATGAAGGTTTCCGGCGCACCAAACACACCGAGATCAATACCAAGACGGCCATCCTTGTCACTAATCGTCACTGCATAGGGATCACCAAGATCATCCAGCCACTTGATCGCGAGAGCAGTGTCATCCTTGTAGTTCAGGCCAACAATATTCACACCCTGTTCTGACAGTGCATTAAGCTGTGGATGCTCAGCGCGACAGGAAATACACCAGGTTGCCCAGACATTCAGCAGAGATACCTGGCCTCTGAAAATAGAAACATCCACAGGTTCACCCTGCAAGGTTGTCAATTCAAAAACAGGCATCGGTTTATCAATAAGGGCCGATGGCATTTCGCTGGGATCCAGCTCCAACCCTCGCAGCAAAAACAGACCGAGCCCGATAAAAACAACCAGCGGCAGGAAGTACTTAACTCGCTGCACGACTTGCTCCTGTCGCCAGCAAGGCTTTGATACGATAACGCCGGTCACTCACGCTGATGATCGCACCAATCGACATTAAAATCGCACCAAGCCAGATCCAGCGCACAAACGGCTTGTGGTGTACGCGCATCGCCCAGGCGCCATGCGGCTTGTCTTTTTCCAGCGGCTCCCCCATCGACACATAGACATCGGCAAAAAAACCGGGATCAATTGCCGCTTCTGTCATCATATTGCCACGATCGCTGTTATAGCTGCGCTTTTCAGGTAGTAGTTGCGATATTTTTCGTTCTCCACGGTAGACCGTCACTTCACCCAGCGTTGCAATATAGTTTGGTCCTTTATGCTGACGAATATCTTCCAGCTCAAAACTGTAATTACCCAGTGTTACTTTCTCACCAGGTTCCATTCTCACATCAAGCGATTGCGTATACAGACTGGTTAAACAAATACCGAGCCCTGTCATAGCAATACCCAGATGTGCCACAACCATTCCCTTGTAACTGGTCGAAAGTTTCTTTAAACCGGCCAATACGGAATCAGCATGGCGTGTCTGGTAACGCACATCGGCAAGTGTTACAAGCCACACCCAGACAAATACGGTGACACTTAAAACGGTTTGCCAGTTAAATGCTTGCTCATAAGCAATACTGAATATCACACCCGCAATCACACTGACCAGCGCCAACCAGCGCAAGCGCTGTTTTAAATCATCTAGCGACGCCTTCTTCCATTTGATTAACATACCCACCGGCAGCAGCAGCAATAAAGCCGCCATCAACGGAATAAAAAAGATATTAAAGTATGGCGGCCCGACTGAAATTTTCCCCCAGTCCAGCGCATCGGCAATCAGCGGATACAGGGTACCGAGCAGCACGATCACCATAGCAACAAATAAAATCAAATTATTAAACAACAGCCCGGTTTCTTTTGACACAATCTCAAAGCGAGTAACACTTTTTAGCATGGGTGCGCGCACGGCATAGAGCGTAAACGAGCCACCAATCACAATGGCAAGAAACACCAGAATAAAATAACCGCGCCCGGGATCAGAAGCAAACGCATGCACCGAGGTCAACACACCGGAGCGCACCAGAAACGTACCCAACAGGCTCAGTGAAAATGCAAAGATGGCCAGCAACAAGGTCCAGCTTTTAAACACACCACGCTTTTCTGTAGCCGCAAGGGAATGTATTAACGCTGTACCTACCAGCCAGGGCATAAACGATGCGTTCTCTACCGGGTCCCAGAACCACCAGCCACCCCAACCCAGTTCGTAGTAAGCCCACCAGCTACCGAGCGCAATACCCAGCGTCAGAAACATCCATGCCATAAGTGTCCATGGCCGCGTCCAGCGCGCCCAACTACTGTCGAGGCGACCACCAAGTAGTGCTGCGATCGCAAACGCAAACGCCACAGAAAAACCCACATAGCCGAGATAAAGCGTTGGCGGATGTACGATCAAACCAAAATCCTGCAACAGCGGATTAAGATCAGAACCGTCAGGCGGTGTAAATGGCAACAAACGCACAAACGGGTTGGAGGTAAACAAGGTAAAGGCAAGAAAACCCACCGCGATCATACCCATCACTGCCAACACTCGTGACACCATATCCAGCGGTAACTGCCGGGAAAAAAAGCTCACCGCAAACGTCCAGGCTGACAGCAACCAGACCCAAAGTAACAGTGAACCTTCGTGAGCACTCCACACAGCACTGATTTTATAGGCATCAGGCAATTGCAAATTGGAGTTGGCAGCAACATAAGCTACAGAAAAGTCATCCACCCAGAACGCATAGGTTAAACAGGCAAGGGAAAATGTCAGCACCACAAACATTCCCTGGGACAGGGCAAAGCCGCTGCGCATCAGCACCTGGTTACCCCGCCAGGCACCAAATAGCGGCAATATCGCTAGCAATATGGAAAAACAAAACGCAATAATCAGTGCAAAGTGGCCGTATTCAGGAGTCATAAGTAATGCTTCACCCGATATCAATAGTCATGAGGCTTGATCGCTGTATCAGACACTTCCGGCGGCGTATAGTTCTCGTCGTGTTTGGCAAGCACTTCCACTGCCTCAAGTATTCTGTCGTCATTCAATCGTCCTTTGGCAATAGCTGCTTCACCTTCGGTAAACAGGTCAGGCAAAATACCTTTGTAGCGTACCGCAACTTCCGCCTGACCATCGGTAAGGCGAAACGTTACCGTCAAATCTTCACTGCTGCGATGCACACTATTCTTAACCACATAACCACCAACGCGAATTTGCTGATCAGCTGGTGCCTTGCCCGCAACAATGTCCGCTGGCGGAAAAAACAGGTTGAGATTCTCTCGCAGTGCAAACACCAGCAGGCCAATCGCCACAGCGGCAAATACCATAACGAACAAAACAATCTGCAAGCGTTGCTTGCGAGCCGGATGCATTACTGTGCCCCTCCATTCTGACGTGTCTGCTCAATACGCTGTTGCTGTTGTATCTCTTTTAGCAAGGCACGACGCCTGAATGATGGCGCCAACAGCAATAAAACGAGCGAGAATAATGAAACCCCATAGGCAAGCCAGACATAAAAACCATGACCGCCCATGGCAAAAAATTCCGCCGCACTTTCAAACGCCATCACAACAATTTCCCATTCAATGCCAGCTCCCTGACCCACTGACTGCGACGTTCATGACGCAGTATTTCGCAGCGCAAATTCATAATCAAAACCAGCGCATACAACAGATAAAATGTCACAATCATTAGCAGCAGTGGCTTAAACATATCCATATGCATGGACGGTGCCTCGGTAAACTTGATCGTGGCCCCCTGATGCAGGGTATTCCACCACTCCACCGACTTGTAAATAATCGGAATATTGATCATGCCAACGATGGTTAATACCGCACTGGCACGATTGCCGCTGTCTTCATTTTCAAATGCATTTTGCAAAGCCATCACGCCGAGATAGAGAAATAGCAGAATCAGCATGGACGTAATGCGTGCATCCCATACCCACCAGGTACCCCAGGTGGGCTTGCCCCAGATCGCTCCGCTAAACAGGGAAATAAACGTGAGCACAGCACCGAGCGGCGCTGCGGCGCGCAATACCCACATCGCCATTTTCATACGCCAGACAAGCCCGACAATCCCTGCAATTGCCATTACGTAGTACCCAACCATCGCGAGAAACGATGCGGGCACATGCAGAAAAATAATGCGGTAGCTGTTGCCCTGTTTGGCATCCATCGGTGCATAGGCAAGCCCCCAGACCAGCCCCCAGACCAGCAGCCCGAGCGTAATCGCACTGAGCCAGGGCAGCCAGCGGCTGCTCATCTGATAAAACCACTTCGGTGAACCCAGTTTATGCCAGAAGTTTTTTAGTACTGCCCACATAGGACTACCCATCTACTCCAATTCTCAAACCGGCAATAATCGCAAACGGTGCCAGCGCAATGGCCAATGCAAGGAACGCACCAAGAATAGCCAACGGACCGGCACTGCTCAGGCCGGAGGCGGCATTATGCACTGCTGCGGTACCAAAAATTAATACGGGAATATAGAGGGGTATCACAACGAGCGAGAGCAACAGGCTCGCGCGCCGCAGCGCCACCGTTAATGCCGCCCCGATAGCACCCACCAGACTGAAACAGGCGGTTCCCACCAGCAGCGACAGCAACAACACACCAAGCGCTTCACCGGGCACCGATAGCATCACTGCCAGCAACGGTGCGATCAGTGCCAACGGCACACCGGTCATCAGCCAGTGGGCAAGGATTTTCATCAGGACCGGTGCCAGCAAAGCCTGCGGCATCAACAACAACTGCTCCAGACTGCCATCTTCGTAATCGCCACGAAACAGGCTGTCCATCGATAATAGACTCGCCAACAGGGCTACCACCCAGATCATCCCGGATCCGAGCAGCGCCAGCAGGGAGCTGTCCGGGCTAATGCCTAACGGCACCAAACTGATCACCATGACAAAAAACAGCAGTGGGTTGGCGAGATCGCCGCGTTTACGATAGGCGAGAATCAACTCGCGTTTGAGCATCGCCAGCGCATAACCATGCTGAGCTTGTGTGTTATCCCGTCCAGAGCTCATGTACCCACCCCGGCAACAGGCACATAATCCTGCAAATTAACCGTTCGCATACCTTCACAGCCGAGTGTGTGATGGGTTGTCAGTACCACCGCACCGCCATGGCGAGCATGTTTTTCCAACAGCCCTTCAAGCATCTCTACGCCATCCTTGTCGATGGCGGTAAACGGTTCATCAAGCAACCATAATGGCGCATCACTGAGTAACAGACGACTCAGGGCAACCCGCTGCTGCTGCCCCGCAGAGAGTGTATAGCAAGGCCTGTCCTCGTAGCCGGCCAGACGCATCGCAGCCAGTGCCTCTTCAATTTGTATCTGTGAACCTGGGCCCGGGTACAGCCAGGCCAGATTTTCACGCGCTGTGAGCTGCAATTTAACCCCGGTTTTATGGCCGATATAGAGCAAGCGGGAGAGAAAATTCAGGCGTACCTGATGCAATGATTCGCCACACCAGTTGATCTCACCACTGTAATGGGAAGACAACGTTGCAAGAGTTTTCAACAGCGTGCTTTTACCGCAGCCATTGGGGCCAGCCACCTGCACAATATCCCCGCCAGTAACCGCCAGATCGAGGCCGGCAAACAGCTCAATACCGCCCCGTTCACAGGAAAGTTGTTGCACGCTGAGCTGAAAAGACACGGCTGGATAACTCCGGAAGCACCAAATGGAAAAGATGGCGAATTATAAACAATGTAGCTTTCCAAGTAAGCTTATAAATCAATGACTTATGAAAATATTTGCTTTTCCCATGTCATTGCTCACTTTCCATGCCACAAGCGCAAAACAAATCCGCAAAGGGTAGCTGAAAATCTCTAACCTCTTGATTATTATGGGCTTTGATTCGCAACTCTGGGAGACATTCCATTTATGGCCCTGAATACCCGGGGATTCAAAATATTCCCCCGTTTTCTCAGTACAAGCCAGATAGATGAACTGCAAAAAGCCATCAGCGATTTCTCTGCTGACCAGCCTCGGCACGGCCTGAGAAATGCGGAAAAGAAAATTGCCGCGATTCACGCTTTGGCTTACTCCGAACACATGATCAATATGGCCCGGGATATTCTTTGCCCTAATTCCAGTTCCGAATCCAATTCCAAACCAGCCCTTGTACGCTGCATTCTGTTTGATAAAACACCTGAAAAGAACTGGCTGGTCAGTTGGCACCAGGACAAAACCATTGCGGTAAATCATGCACGCGAAATTCCCGGTTGGGGCCCATGGACTATCAAAGACAATTACCACCACGTTCAACCGGATATTCATGTACTGAATCATATGATCACTTTTCGCCTGCACCTGGATCATACCGATGAAAGCAATGGTTGTTTGAGAGTGATTCCCACCAGTCATCAACACGGCATTCTTACGCAACAACAGATTAGTGCAATAACCGGGCAACAGATCGCCCACAACTGTGTTGCAGAGCCTGGCGACTTGCTTGTTATGTCTCCATTGCTACTACATGCTTCCAGCAAAGCCACCCAAGCTATGCACCGTAGAGTCATCCATATAGAATACAGCGACTGTTCCTTACCTGACGGGTTGGAGTGGGCGTGAATTTTTTACCCGACCATCAAATACGATGAAAACCATTCTGATCCTCGGCGGCTACGGCAACTTTGGCAAGCGCATTGCTCAACACCTGTGTGGGCATCCAAACCTTGCCCTGCTTATCGCCGGTAGAAACCCCGACAAAGCAGAACGACTCATGCAACAGTTAACTCCGCTCGCAACAACCGTACTCAAACCCGTTGCCGTGGATATTAACGCCGATACCTTCGAGCAAACACTGATTCAACTGAATCCTGATATTGTGATTCACACAAGTGGTCCATTTCAGGGACAGGATCATCGCGTGCCACAGGCCTGCCTTCAGGCCCGCAGTCACTACATTGATCTCGCGGATGATCGCCGCTTTGTCTGTGATATCGCCCGGCTCGACCACCCCGCTAAACAAAATAATGTCGCGCTGATTTCCGGTGCCAGTTCGGTACCGGGCTTATCGTCAACCGTCATTGCCCATTATGCAAATCAGTTTGCTCGTCTCGATAGTATTGATATCGCCATTGCACCAGGCAACAAAGCCGAGCGTGGCGAAGCAACGATTCGCGGCATTCTTTCCTACACCGGCCATCCGTTCACGGTGTTTAAAAATGGTAACTGGCAATCTGCCTACGGCTGGATGGATATCGGCAAAGCGGATTTCGGTAGCACTATCGGCAAGCGTTGGCTCGCTAACGTCGACGTACCGGATCTGGAACTGTTTCCCGATTATTTTTCTGTCAAACAACGAGTCAGCTTTCAGGCAGGTCTTGAGTTAGGTCTTTTGCATTTAACCATGACTGCCATGGCCTGGCTGGCAAAAACCGGTCTCGTAAAAAACTGGGCGCCGCTCACCAAACCGATTATGTCGACGAGCAATCTGTTTAAAACCTTTGGCACAGATATCGGCGGCATGATAATTACGCTGCGCGGGCAAAACCACACCGGCACAAACAAAGAAATTCGCTGGACACTCACTGCTGAACACGGCATTGGCCCGTTTATACCCACACTGTCAACAATCATTATCGCGGAAAAACTGCTGCAAGACCCACCGCTGCCGAACACTATCCCTGTCGGCGCCCACCCCTGTCTCAACCTGTATAATCTCTCAGACTTTCAGTCTCATGCCGACAGGCTCGGACTTACGATTCAGGAGCAGATCACTGGATAGTTACTTATTACTCAAGCTGTTGCATATACTGTCTGCAGTTGTTGTTGCGGGCACCGGTGCCGGCATTGCATTTTTTTTGTTTATGGCCAATCGCAGCAATAACCCGGACGCTATTTATATCACCTCAAAACATGTGATTCTCGCCGACTGGATATTTACTACCCCCGCTGTGATTATCCAGTTTGTTACCGGCCTGCTACTGATGCAAAAACTCGGCTACAGTTTTACCTCTGTGTGGTTTTTCTCAGTGATCGGTCTGTTTTTGTTTATTGGTCTGTGCTGGCTGCCTGTTCTGCGCATACAGTACAAATTGCATCAACTGGCTGGCGAGTCACTTGAACAACAGCATATCAGCCGCGATTTTAAACGGCTTATGCGCATCTGGACTGCACTTGGCATTCCGGCCTTTGCCGCTATTCTTGTTATCTTCTGGTTAATGGTTTTCAAACCCTTACCGGTAGTTTAAGCGGGCGTGCTGATATGAAAGATGCAACGATAACAACAACCTCCCTGTTTTTAGCGGCGCGATTAGCATTGGCCTTCCTGTGGATATTTACCGGCCTCACCTCTGTATTTTTCTCACCACAAACCGGCTATGACATCCTTGCACAAGCAGGCATTACCGGCACTCTGGCTCATATCGCTGTTTACGGCGGCGCCTGCCTCGACATTGCTATAGGCCTGTGGCTGCTCGGCAGATGGCAGCTCAAAGCTTGCTGCATCATACAAATTGCCATTATCGTCATCTATACGCTACTACTTACAATGATCGACGCAAGCTATTGGCTACACCCGTTCGGTCCAATAACAAAAAACATACCCGTTATTGTATTGATCCTTTTTATTATGGTGGAACAGCCACAAAAACACTGATTTCAGGTGCTATACTGCACGTTTTTGCCAGCAACCAGATTCCGAATATTTATAAAATCAGGACGAGGTGCTCCTATGAAAAAAGTAATAATCACCCTGACGCTTGTCGTTTTTTTAATCGGCTGTGATGTCAATACCAAAACGACTTTTGCCGCGGACAACACCGATACCATGTGGGCCTGGTTGCAGATCAATGTCGATGAAGAAGGTGACGCGATTGAATCCTATTATTACTATGCACGCATTCCCAAAAACACCTATGAAGCTATTACCAACAATGAAATCAGCGAAGGCTTTATTCTGTTACAAAGTGTTATGTACTGGGGAGATGATGATCTTGTGCATGAATACCGTGATGCAGAAAGCAGTGGCGATATTGTCTTCCGCATTGAAGACATTAAACGCATTGCCCCGGTGGTGAAAAAACCGATAGCCGGTCGCGGCTATGAACAGTTTGAAGAGACAGAAAAACCTGAACCCAATGCACCCGCTCAAGGGCAATCACTGAAAAGCCAATAACTTGTATTAATCATTAATCGCCGGCCTGCCAAAGCCGGCGATCTTACCAAGCCGACAACGACCATAGTGATAAAGAAAACCCTGAAAAGAACCACCCTGATTCTGTTATTGCTATTAGCAGGCTCGATCACACTGATTGCCTGCACCACGATAGGCAGCAACCCAAAAGGAGAACGACAACAACGCATTGAGCAATCTGCACAATACAATCTCGACGATAAACAATTTGAGAACCCGATAGCAACACCACTATCCACTGGCCGTTCCTGGTTCAGCATTACCATGGACTTTATTATGAACGGTGAAGGTCGCACCCCGGATCAAGCTTTACCCGAAGATGCACCGCCACTTTCATCACTCGACAATAAAAGCCGTGATATTCGCTTTATCTGGTTTGGGCACTCCACGATCTTGCTGGAACTGGAAGGCAAGCGTATCTTGATTGACCCGATTTTTTCTGACTACGCTTCTCCCGTACCCTATGTGATCAAACGTTTTCAACCACCGGTTTTTACCATTGATCAAATCAAGGATATCGACGTAGTGATAATTTCCCACGACCACTACGATCACCTCGACTACACCACCATTAGAGAATTACGCGAGCGCGATATTCATTTCTTCACCCCGCTCGGTGTTGGCGCCCATCTCGAATACTGGGGCATTAACCCGGACAATGTTCACGAGCTTGACTGGTGGGAATCACAAAGCTTTAACGGCCTTACGCTGACCGCCACCCCCGCACAACACTTTTCCGGACGCGGGCTTTCAAATGGCAACTCCACGTTATGGGCCTCCTGGGCTATTCAGGGTAGCAAGCAGAGCGTCTTCTTTAGTGGCGATTCCGGTTATAGCGAACACTACAAACAAATTGGCGAAACACTCGGACCGTTTGATTTAACCTTTCTCGAAAACGGCGCCTACAGTGTGGACTGGAAATTTGTGCATCAACTACCGGAAGAAGCAGTCCAGGCCCACAAGGATTTACAGGGCAAGGCGATGGTGCCGGTGCACTGGGGCATGTTTACCTTAGCCTTGCACAGCTGGCACGAGCCGATAGAGCGCGTTAGCGCAGAAGCGGATAAACAGGATATCAACTTACTGAGCCCCAAACTCGGGCAACTGGTCTCTACCGCACAACTGCAACAGGGGAAACCAGATCAGAACTGGTGGCAAGCACTGGTTAATACAAAAAACACTGAATAATAATCAAGAGGCAATAATAGAACAGCAAACAATTATTGGTTTGTCTGTTCCTGAATCAGCAAACCACGGTACCAGGGATAACTTAACGGTAAAACACCATCACTATCGACGGACGGGTTTTTGCCGTATTGAATTTCCACCACATTTGGCAAACCATCGCCGTCGCTGTCTTCCACTGCATCACCGGTACCATCACCATCAGTATCGACAACCAGTGGATTCAGACCAAGAAGATCTTCCCAGAAATCAGAAATACCATCATTATCGTCATCACTATCTATGTTATTTCCAATACCATCCAGATCATTATCCAGGTGATCATTAGGGTCATCCGGCAACATATCCGCATGATTTAGCCAGCTATCCAGATCGCGATCATTGGCCGCATCGGTGCTAAAAATAATCAGTAAGCGGCCATAGCGGAGAGATAAGCCGCCACTATCCGGATAAAACGCTAACGTTTCTGTGACACCATCACCATCAATATCGCCGATATGATTAAAGATATTTTCATTACCGAGTCGCTCGCGGTAGTCATAGGGTTCTGTGTAATGGATTCCTATAGAACCGTAGACATCACATACAATACCATTACTATCGTAATAGTGATTGCGTGTATAAGAATCATTACCGTCATAATACCTCACTGTCAGACGGTAAAAATTGCTGCCGCAATCTACCTCCGGTGTCGCCAGCACATAACCTCTCGCATGCTCGATCACAGCATCATCGCGTTCATCCCGACTATAAGTCCGAATCAGTGCACCAGTGTAGCCAGAATAGATATTTACCTCACTCTCCCATTCAATCGGGGGCGGCGGCCCCCAAGGTGGAGGACTCGGGAATGGGTCGATGGAGATATTATCACTCTGCCCCATAAGATAATCAGGATAACCATCACCATCAATATCTCCCAGGCCGGAAGAAAATTCCCAGCCAGTACCAACATGCAGCGAACTACCGTCAATACCACTCATAACAGCCATACCAGCCAGAATATCGTTATAGCCATCTCCATTTATATCACCGAGCACCTCCATATCATTTCCCGTGGTAGTAAAAGTATATAAAACTGCGCCATCAATTCCATTAAATACGCTGTAGTCGCGATCATAGAAATATTGATCAACCTGAAACACGGTCTCCTCATAACCGTCATCATTAATATCACCCAGGTTATCAAACAGTGGCTCATAGCTTTCTTCGGCTTGCTCATAGTGAGCACGGATAAACGTACCGTCTGCACCACTATATATTTTTGCATAATTCGCAGTATGGCCCGTTGTAAATGCAATAATGTCATCGTAACCATCGCCATTGACATCCCCTACCCTGCCGCCAAGCCCGAATTCATCACCCGGATTCTCACCGTAATAAACCTGTTTCCAGAACGGACGCTGATCCGGATTGGCGGGGTCAGTCCACGCCTGGTTTTCAAAACCGTCAATAACACCATCGCCATCACTATCCAGCGCCCAGACAGGCATCAAACAGCCTATAGCACTGAGGGCCACAAACAGACGAAAAGCAATAAATGTTAGTAAGCTGTTGTTTTTCATAATATTTCTTTGAGCTTCAAAACAATATCTAGATGTCATCACTCATACAGCAAGGCCAGTATAGCCTGCTTTTATCCCTTTGTGTACGAGGGATTAAAATTTCTGATAACGGGTGCCTAAGTGACTGATCAGCAACAGCTTATTTAGCGAGGTAATTGATACCTTCTTCAATACCTTCAATGGTCAGCGGATACATTTTGTCATCCACCAGATTGCGCACCAGTTGAATCGACTGGGTGCGTTCCCACTGATCCCGCGGCGTCGGATTAATCCAGATAATTTTGTTATAAGTTTCTGTCACGCGCTTCATCCAGTCAGCGCCGGGCTCCTCATTATAGTACTCGATATTGCCGCCAACACTGGTGATTTCATAGTGAGACATCGATGCATCACCGACGAAAATAATTTTGTAATCACTCGCGTATTTATGCAACACATCCAGTGTCGGTGTGGTTTCCGCAAAACGGCGGATATTGTCTTTCCAGACGAAGTCGTAAATAAAGTTGTGGAAGTAAAAATATTCGAGATGTTTGAACTCGGTGCGCGCCGCAGAAAACAATTCCTGACACAGACGCACGTAGGGATCCATGGAACCACCCACATCAAGGAATAGCAATACTTTTACCGAGTTATGCTTTTCCGGCACCATTTTGATATCAAGCAGGCCGGCATTTTTAGCCGTGGAACGAATCGTGTCATCAATATCGAGCTCTTCCTCCGCACCGCTGCGGGCAAACTTGCGCAGGCGCTTTAGTGCCACCTTGATATTGCGTGTACCGAGTTCTACCGAATCGTCGAGGTTGCGGTAGTTGCGCTTCTCCCAGACTTTTACCGCACGTTTGGAGCCGCCACCGCCACCTTCTTCACCACCGACTTTGATACCTTCCGGGTTAAAGCCACTGTTGCCAAACGGCGAAGTGCCGCCAGTCCCGATCCATTTGTTACCGCCTTCGTGACGTTCCTTTTGTTCTTCGAGGCGTTTTTTAAATTCCTCAATCAGCTTTTCCAGCCCACCGAGGGATTCAATTTCCTTTTTCTCTTCTTCGCTAAGAAATTTTTCAAATTCACTGCGCAGCCAATCGTCGGGGATTAATGCCTCAATAATATCTTCGAGGGTTTGCAGATCGCGAAAGTAGGCACCAAATGCACGATCAAACTTATCGAAGTATTTTTCATCCTTGACCATGCAGGTGCGCGACAACATATAAAAGTCATCAATATCGGCAAACGCGAGGTTTTGCTGCAAGGCTTCGAGCAGGACAAGAAATTCCTTGATCGAAACCGGCACCCCGCCGTTTTTAAGACTGTAGAAAAAGCTGACCAGCATGGGCTAGACCCGTCGAAGCAAGAGAATTAACGGTTTTCGCGGCGCTGCATAAATGCGAGGCGCTCAAGCATATGCACATCCTGCTCGTTTTTCAGCAAAGCGCCGTAGAGCGGTGGAATGGCCTTGCTCGCATCGCGATCCTTGAGGATCTCGTCGGGAATATCATCTGCCATTAACAGCTTGAGCCAGTCAATTAACTCGGAGGTAGACGGCTTCTTCTTCAACCCCGGGATCTTGCGCACATCAAAAAACACATCGAGCGCTTCCTTAACGAGATCCTGTTTGATCGTCGGGTAATGTACCGCCACGATCTGCTCCATGGTTTCGCGATCCGGGAAGTTAATGAAGTGGAAAAAACAGCGGCGCAGAAATGCATCGGGCAGTTCTTTTTCATTGTTACTGGTAATAATCACAATCGGGCGATTCACCGCCTTGATAGTTTCACCGGTTTCGTAAACAAAGAACTCCATCTTGTCGAGTTCGGTAAGCAGGTCATTCGGGAATTCAATATCTGCCTTGTCGATCTCGTCGATAAGCAACACCACCTGCTCATCGGCGGAAAACGCCTCCCACAGTTTGCCCTGCTTGATATAGTTTTTAATGTCGTGAACCTTGTCGTCACCGAGCTGTGAGTCACGCAGGCGCGAAACCGCATCGTATTCATACAGGCCCTGCTGGGCTTTGGTGGTGGATTTGATATGCCACTGGATCAGTCGTTTGCCCAGGGATTCAGCCACTTCTTCGGCCAGCATGGTTTTACCGGTACCCGGCTCCCCCTTGATCAGCAGCGGGCGCTGCAGGGTCACCGCTGCATTCACCGCCATTTGCAGGTCTTCGGTCGCGATATATTGTTCTGTGCCTGTAAACTTCATAGTCTTCTCACTGCCAAAAAATGTGCGGCTAATCTAGCGGCCCGGGGCAGTCTGCGCAACCCGTAATAGGCGCTAATCCACTTTATGAGAAGTAGAAAATAACCAAAGCAATCAAACACTTAGGCAAATAACCCCGAAATGGAAAGAAGATTGGCGCAAAGCCCTGGCCGGTGATAGCATGGCGCTACATGAGCATCATAAAACCACCTTCCCTGACCCGCCCCGGCGGCCTCAACGATAACCAGCGCGGCAGCTTTCTGTTTGACTACGATGCGCTTGATGCCTTTGCGGCAGAGCACGCAGCCTCCTACAAAGCCGGTGCACCGTTTCCTCATATTGTGATCGATGACTTTATCGACGACGACCTCGTCGATGCACTGCTGGCAGGTATTCCCCAGCCCGACGCCAATAAGCAAACCCGTGATAACTCCTCTTATGTGGATGAAGGACGCAGTGTTCCGGCACAGCGCAGCAAGGTGGGCTTGCGCGAAGAGAAAGATTTTTCACCACTGCTGCGCCACCTGCTTTGGGAGATGAACTCACCAAGTTTTATTTTGTTTCTCGAAAAAATTACCGGCATCGCCAATCTGTTACCCGATCCGAAAATGCTCGGTGGCGGCACCCACCAGACCCTGCCCGGCGGTTTGTTACGCGTCCATGCGGATTTCAATATTCACCGTATCTACAATCTCGACCGCCGCCTTAATCTGATTATTTATCTCAACAAGGACTGGCAGGAAGAATACGGTGGCCACCTCGAATTGTGGGACAAGGAGGTACAAAACTGCGTCGAGCGCGTGTTGCCAATCGCGAAGCGCTGTGTGATTTTCAGCACCGGCAGCGAAACCTGGCACGGTCACCCGCAGCCACTGACCTGCCCGGAAGGTCGGGCACGCCAATCGATTGCGCTGTACTACTACACTAACGGACGCCCCGAGCACGAACGCAAGCCGCGTCATAAAACCCTGTGGCCCGAGCTACCTGGCGAGCAAATTGAAAACGCGAATATTGAAGGGTTTAGTCACAAACGCAAATAAACCCTGCCTGGCTCTCTCTGCCAGCTGAAAAACGCACCTTTTCAAAAATTAACTTGCTATCCTGCTTTTTTATGAATACTATTCGAACATTATTCGAATAGTATTCACTTATTAGCTTTAAGGTCTTATGGCACCCGCACCGAAACACAGCCCGGAACAGCAACAGCAGTTAATCCTCGATGCCGCTATCAAGTGCATCGAGACCAGCTCTATTCTCGATTTCACCATGTCCGCCCTGTCGAAAGAGGCCGGACTTTCCATGGGCTCCATCTACAAACATATCCAGACCAAGGAAGATGTCTTTGTTGCCCTGGCAACAACCATGTATAGCAACCTGCACGATGTGTTTGCACAGATTCTCGACCTGCCGATGCCATTTCCCGTGCGTTTGATCGCGCTACAACTAACCGGCCCTGATACCGCCTGCTGTTACGAGTTTGGCGGCCATCTCGAAGGACTCGTCTCCAATGAAGTGGTACTGCAACGCGCTTCTACCCAGTGGCTGGAGAAAATGATGTCCGCCGACCAGTCTGTCGAAGCATTGGTGCGGGAACGGATTGAGGCTGCGGTAGATAGCGGTGAACTCAACGTGAATGCTAGTGAACGCAACCGCGTGGTTGAGGAAATCATTGTCGGTATCTGGTCCATGCATGTCGGTTTTATTCAGGTCGCCAGACAGCGCGAAGCACGCCATCTGGTTGGCGAGGGTATCGACGCCCCTTTTCCACTCAGTGTCGACGACACTATCATTCAGGCCCAGAAACATTTTTTAAATACCTACCCATGGCAAGAGCCGATTACCAATGAGATGATCCGCCAGGCTTGCGATATCATGGTTCAACACAAGCTGCGCTAATCGCAGTAGACGTAAAGGAGTCCAGACAATGCAACTCAAACGTTGGTTCATCACTCTCGGTGGCTGTCTCACCGTGCTAATCGCACTGGCCGGTATTAAGGGCATGCAGATCTCGGCCATGATTGCATTTGCCGAATCCTTCCCGGAACCATCAGAGTCCGTGGAATCTGCTTACAGCGCGACACAACCCTATCGCAAAACCCTGACGGTGATCGGCAATGTTTCCGCACCGCAGTACATCACCTTGCACACAGAGGCAGCCGGGCGTGTTGAAGTCGTCGGTTTTAAACCCGGCGAACGGGTGGAAAAAGATCAGGTATTGCTGCAAATGGATGTGAGTGAGGAAACCGCCCGGCTCAATGCCGCCGAAGCACGCCTGACTCTGGCACAGAATATTTTTAAGCGCGCGGACAAACTGTTTGAATCCGGTGCTGTGAGTGAAGAAACCTATGACCGGGCGCGCGCAGAACTCGCTGCCATTAAAGCTGAAGTCGCGCGTCTTAATTCCCTGATTCGCAAGAAAACCGTTATCGCTCCGTTTGCCGGACAAACCGGCATTTATCACTTTGAAGTGGGCCAGTTTGTTTCCGACAACATACTCGTCACCGAACTCGTCGGTGAAACCAGTGATCTCTGGGTGGATTTCAAGGTACCGCAGTTCTATCCATTGTTATCCATCGGTACACCGGTTGAAATACAGCAGCTACGTCACGACGGGGAAAGGCAGTGGGTCAGCGCAACAATTATTGCGCGCAGCAACGACGTTGATAATCGCAACCGCAGCGTTACCTATCGGGCGCGGGTTTCAGTAGAGGACTTACCGATCTCAATTAATTCCGGTGTCAGTGTACGGGTTCCGGTCAGTGCCGCAGTTGAAACGATTGTGATCCCTGTTACTGCGGTGCAACAGGACAACCTTGGCGAATATGTGTTTTTATTGGAACCCGATAATGAAGCCAACGGCTACCGCGCACAGCGTCAACCTGTCAGCGTAATTAGCAAACAAAACAAGACTGCGTTTATTCGCGAGGGACTTAACGAAAACCAGTTAATCGCCACTGACGGCGCCTTCAAGTTGCACCCGGGGCTGCTGGTATTTACTGAGGCACCGGAACCGGTCGCTGCCAGCCTTCCTCAACAAAACGCTGCAAACTGAGGTCGGGCGCTATGGATATTTTTGTCAAACGTCCGATTCTGGCACTGGTGGTTTCACTGGTGCTATTGCTCGCCGGGGGCTTCGCCGCGTTCAAAGTCTCGGTGCTGCAATTCCCCAAAATAGAAAGCTCTTCGCTCGTTATCACCACGGCTTATCCCGGCTCTTCTGCAGAAGTCGTACAGGGCTTTATTACTGACCCGGTTGAACGTGCAGCAATGACAATACCTGGTGTGGACTATATTGATTCCACCACCGTTGCCGGCCTGAGTACCGTCACGGCATGGCTCGAACTGGGTGAAGACAGTACCCGCGCACTTGCGGAGTTGACCACACGTATCGACCAGGTACGTTATGAACTGCCCATCGGCGCTGAAGACCCTTCCATTCAGGTACAACGTGCAGACCGCCCTGCCGCTTTGTTTTATCTTGATGTGCACGGTGCGGAATGGAGTCGCGCCGAGTTATCGGATTTTTTGCAGCGCCAGGTCACACCACAACTCACTTCCATTGAAGGCGTACAGAAAGTTGGCCTTGAAGGTGGCCGCTTTCCTGCAATGCGCATCTGGCTCGACCCGATGAAACTCGCCGCAGTTAATCTCGGTGCCCAGGATGTATTAACGGCGCTGCAAAATAACAACATCATCACAACCCTCGGCAAATCGGAAAACAATTATCAGCAAATCCATCTGCTCAGTAATGCCACACTAAAAACCGTTACTGATTTTGAAAATCTTATCGTACGCCACGACAACGACAGCCTGGTGCGCATTGGCGATATTGCTCGCGTGGAGCTCGGTGAAGATCGCGGCACCATTGATGCACGCTATGACAAAGACACTCTCATTTATCTATCTATCTGGCCATTACCAGGTGCCAATGAAATTGAAATCGGCAATGAAGTCTACAAGCGCCTCGAAACCATTAACGAGGCCTTACCAGATGGGCTCGAGATCAACACCGGTTTTGATGGCACTATCTATATGCGCAACGCGCTCAAGGAAATTTTTACTACACTGGCAGAAACGATTCTGCTCGTTGGCATTGTCGTTATCGCCCTGATGGGATCGTTTCGTACTGCACTTGTACCACTGGTAACGATTCCGATCTCTATTCTCGGCAGTATTGCCGCCATGTATGTTATGGGCTTTACCCTGAACCTGCTCACCGTGCTGGCGATTGTGCTCTCTGTTGGACTCGTAGTGGATGATGCAATTGTGGTGGTGGAAAATGTGGCACGGCATATGCGCGAAGGCAAACACCGCTTGCAAGCCGCGCTGATCAGCTCGCGCGAATTACTGCGCCCTATTTTTGCGATGACGTTTACCCTCGCCGCGGTTTATACACCGATCGGTTTTGTGTCCGGGCTCTCCGGCAGTCTGTTCCAGGAGTTTGCGTTTACACTCGCCGTTGCCGTTATTATGTCCGGTATTGTGGCAGTCACACTATCGCCCATTATGAGTGCCTATGTGGTTGCTGACAAAGGGCACGAAGCCAAAATGACTCAACGAGTCAACAACAGCTTTGATAAGCTGAGAAAACTCTATGCACGCCTGCTAAACGCGAGTTTTGGCTGGCGCAACCAGGTGTTATTTATCGGCATCTTTTTAACGTTTCTTATCGTGCCCTACTATATGTTTTCCGCCAAGGAGCTGGCTCCGGTAGAAGACCAAAGCAGTATCAACATTATTATTGAAGCACCGCCGGAAGCTTCACTCACCTATACCAACAACTATATGGATGATGTGATGGATCTTGTCAGTCCCACACCGGGCTTTTTTATGTCCTGGCAAATTGTCACACCTAACGGTGGCTTCGGCGGACTGGAGTTTGTCGATTTCGACGAGCGCGAGCGCAAGATGCAGGACATATTGCCGGACATGTTCTGGGAGCTGCAAACTATTACCGGCCTAAAGGTTCTCCCTGTTATGTTTCCGTCGCTACCCACCGCAGGCAATTTTGATGTGGAACTCGTCGTACAATCCAATGATGACTATATCGATATGCAACCCTATGCCTGGCAGCTGATTGATGCAGCCCAGCAAAGCGGACATTTTATGTTTGTCGATACCAACCTTGAGGTAAACCTGCCACAAAAACGGCTGGTATTTGACCACAACCGTATCGCTGATCTCGGCATGGATGTGCAACATGTCAATATGCAACTCTCTACAATGATTGCGGAAAGAGATGTCAATCGCTTTAACGCCGGAGGCAAGGCTTATCGTGTCATTCCCATGATCGACAACTATGCACGCAGCAATACCGACGCGATACTCGACTTGCAAATTAAAACACCAGAAGGCGAACTCATACCGCTGCATGCGATTGCCACACTGAAAACGGAAGTCGCACCACGTTTACTCGACAAATTCAATCAACAGAAATCGTTTCGTATCTTCGGTGGCATTTTGCCCCATACCACCAATGACGCTGCACTCAAAGCTCTTGAAGACGCTGCGAAGGAAATTCTTCCGGATCACTATACCGTGGATTACGCCGGTGTATCGCGCCAGCTGCGCAGCGAAGGTAACAGCATGATGCTGGTACTCGCCGTAGCAATGATGATTGTTTATCTCGCATTGGTTGTGCAATTTAACAGTTTGCGCTTACCGCTAGTGATACTGATCGGCTCTGCGCCACTCGCGATTTCCGGCGCAATGATGTTTACCTTCCTCGGCTGGACAACCATTAATGTCTATTCGCAAATCGGTTTTGTCACACTGGTCGGGCTGATTGCCAAAAACGGCATTCTTGTCACCGAGTTCGCCCACGAGCTACAACGCAAGGGTAAAGCCAAGATTGAGGCGATCAATGAGGCCGCGCAAATTCGCTTGCGCCCGATTTTAATGACAACAGCAGCTACCGTGCTCGGTCACTTTCCACTGGTACTGGTTAGCGGACCCGGTGCAGAAGCGCGTAACAGCATCGGTATTATTCTGGTTGCCGGCATGGCAATTGGTACATTATTCACACTGTTTATTTTGCCGAATGTGTACTTGTTGCTGGCGCGGGAAACGGAAAACGAGCCTGAAGAGCATATCGAGGAAGCAGACATACAGGTTGGCGAATACGCGACTGCCAGCGCCTGATAGTACGTATTAGTTACGGATTATTTACTGTAATGCCCCGATAGGTATCATTGAACGGCAGGTTTCGGTCACTGTTATTAGCCGGGTTGAGTCCCCGATCTATTTCGAGGCGATTGGGTAAACCATCCCTGTCGCTATCATCACCATCATCCGGTATACCATCACCATCACTATCCGCCAGATTCGGATTGGTACGAGAAGAAAACTCTTCTATGGCTGTCAAACCATCCCCATCACTATCAACAACAGTATCTGCTGCACTTTGACTATCAAGGCCGTTTTTCTCTTCCCAGAGCGTCGGCATGCCATCACTGTCATAGTCCCATTGCAACAGATAAACAGACGCCTTACCCGATGAAGACCCCTGTGGTGTACCATAGCCATAACCAGGTGAACCGATGACCAGCCCCTGGTTATAGGCATGTAGTCCACCGTAACTACCGCCGCTAAAAGCATCTATACCATCACCGATGCTGTAGAGCGGACTGCCATCAACGCCGGAGTAGATCATAACCTTACCGATTTCCTGATTGGCGATATGGACATGAGGAGTCGCAATCACCACATCATCATAACCATCCAGATTGACATCTCCGATACCCGTAAACCAGCGCCCCAGATAGCGCGCATACTGTGTACCGATAAAGTGGTGCAGTACCGCTCCATCCTGCCCGGAAAACACCACTGCTTCTCCGTAATAGTTATGATTGATATAACATCCGGCGATAATATCCGCATAGCCATCGCCGTTAACATCACCGGCTGCGGCAATAGCACAGCTAAGTGATTCATACACCTGGGCATGCTCAATTTCATTAAGAGCATATAGCACACTACCGTCTACACCTGAATAAACTCTGACGCTCCCCCCTGCACTGCTATGGCTATACGTTGCCATAAAATCATCATAGCCATCGGCATTAACATCGCCACTTTCACTCACTCGCCCTCCTAAAGAACTCACATCACCACCGCCATAGATTTGATATAATATGCCGCCATTTTTTCCGGAGTAGACTGTTACAACACCGACATTGATACCAAACTCATCATCAATCGAAGAGCCAATCACAAAATCTGCATAACCATCCCTGTTAACATCACCGGCACTACTGACACTGCGCAGAAAAAAGTCATTCTCAGCACTACCATAATAACGATAAAGCTCCACACCATCTGCACCTGAAAACACATGCGCAGCACCAACATCAATGCCTGCCAACTCGGCACGAGAATCACCAACAATAATATCACTATAGCCATCACCATTAACATCACCGGCAACATCTACGGATTCGCCAAAATCACTGGCATCCAAATCACCAAGCAGCTGATAAAGTAAACTACCATTAGCACCTGAATAAACATAAACAGCACCATTACCCGGCCATGCATCATCGTATTCAGCACCGATAATAAAATCCTGATAACCATCGGCATTCACATCGCCAGCACCTTTAATCGCTCTGCCAAATCGATCATTTGCCGTGTCACCAAAAAACTCATACTGCAGCAAGTCAGGCTCAGTCGAATTTAAAGGATCACTATCGAGACTATCCGCCACACCATCGCCATCGTCATCCCAGTCGCTGTTATTACCAACCATATCGCCATCAGTATCAATAGATTCTGCATTATCCAACGGAAACGCATCATCGCCATCCAGCACGCCATCGACATCCGTATCATCTATTAACGGATCAGCGCCCGCTTTGTATTCCTGAAGATTCGTTAAGTTATCCGCATCGTTATCATTGCTTGCATCATTCGCATCTAACGGGTTCAGGCCATAGCTCAACTCCCAAATATCGGGTATCGCATCATTATCATCATCTATATCTTCACTATCACCGAGCCCATCACCATCATTATCAAACACCACGAGCGGATTCAGCGGAGCTTCGTCAGTAGCATCATTAACACCATCGTTGTCAGTATCTGCCAGGTTCGGATCAGTGCCGAGATTAAATTCCTGTAAATTACTCAGACCATCCACATCCGGGTCAAAGGCAGCATCCGAAGCATTATTTTTCAACAAGCCGTGAACATCCTCCCAATTATCCAGCATCGTATCGCCATCCGTATCACTATCCAGATAGATGCGATAGACACGGCCGTAATCATCCCCCCCATTCAGCTCACCCACCAATACGCCCCGGGCCGGATCATTATCACTGCCATATGCATCAACATGCCAACCAAAACGGTCACCGGATACACCGCCAAAACGATACAGAACATCACCATCAATACCTGAATAAATGTAAACCGCACCATCATAGTTATTCTGACCATGTTCTTGTCCGGCACCAACTGCAATATCGTGATATCCATCAGCGTTAATATCACCAATCAGACTGACCGAAGTAGCAAAAGGTGAGTCCATACACCCCTGCAATCGATACAGGATTGCCCCGTCACTTCCGGAATAGACCCGCACCTCTCCACCCGTTTCTTCAGGCGTATTCGGGCAATACACACCACTCGTTGAAACCGATATTGCAAAGTCATCATAACTATCCAGGTTAATATCACCGAGTTGATTAATAGCTCCGAAAGACTCACCGGCGTAACTGTATAACAGAGCACCATCCACACCGGAAAAAACAGATACACCATTACTATTATTTTTCGCCATGATATCGGGATAGGTGTCGTTGTTAACATCTCCTGATGCACTCACATCAATACCCAGCCTTTCATCAACATTGCTTCCATAAATCGTTAGCAAGGTATCGCCATTTGCTCCCGACAGGATTCTGACAGCTCCCGCATCCTCTCCACCGATATCAGAGCGACTGATACCTATGACAATATCGCCAATTCCATCATTATCAACATCCCCTATTCCTTTCACCTGCTGCGCAAATTCATCATCTTCAGCATCACCTTCAAGGCGATATAACAGCATACCGTCAATACCCGAATAGACGCTTAAGGTTCCATTATTTTCTTTTGAAGAGGCCGCAAAATCATCAATACCATCCCGGTTGATATCATCAATACGGCTTACCGATACACCAAAGAACTCCCCATATAAACCTCTATCCACGAAATATAATTCGGACAAGTCTGCGCCGGATATCATATACGCGGCTCCATTTTCATAACCCAGGGTATCATCTCTTTCTGAGCCGACAACAAAATCTTCTATGCCATCACCATTGACATCATCCACAACATCAAACTGTCTACCAAAGTAAGATATGGGATTCTTGCCTTCTACATAATCAGTCATAAATGTTGTCGGCACTGTATTATTCAGCGGCTCTGGATCTATGACATTATAAAATCCATCACCATCACTATCGTTGTCACAGGCATCTCCGATAGAGTCACCATCCAGATCAGTCTGGCTGACATTGGCAACAAATAGACAATTGTCCTGGTAGTTAGCAATCCCATCCTGGTCTCTGTCAAATACCATACCAGAAGTATCAAGCTGCCCTTCAGCAGAACGCCCCCAACACCAGGCACCTTCAAAATTTAATACACAGCTATGCTGATAGCCGGACGTGAGCTGCCGCAAGTTTTCTTCTTCTGGCGGAGTTCTCTGTCCCACACCATTAGCGCCCCAACATTTTATAGAGCCCGTGGATGGCAACACACCACAGGACATGTTCTGTCCGACACTCAAACTATTGTAAAAAAAAGCAATACCAAATATGGAGATAGGAGGCGTTGACTGCCCCCAGCCATCCTTACCCCAACAGATAGCATGTTCAGGAGGCCCCGAATAACGAATAACACAATTATGCCCTTCACCTGCCACCAATCCGATAGGGGCTGACAACGTAGGCGCATCAAGGCGCCCGTCCGCATCACGCCCCCAACAGGTAATACCATTATCATCTATCGCACAGCTATGATGATGCCCTGCCGCCACCTCCCGCGGATTAACCAATACCGGTACAGTCGATTGGCCGTAACTATCATCTCCCCAGCAAGAAACACCGAGATCATGTACTGCACAGGTATGGTTACTGAATGCACTGATTTGTATCACACCGGTCATAGCCGGCGGTGATATTTGACCTGCACCGTTATCTCCCCAACATTGCACGCCATTGTCATCCAGACCGCAAACATGGTTGGCTCCTACTGCGAGCTGACGCAAGTTACTAAATGCTGGAACAGACAGGCCTATCGCGCTATTTTGCCCCCAGCAGGATACCCCCCCGTTACTCTGCACATCACTTTTTGCACAGGTTGAATTCCAGCCGGTCGCAATCAGATAATCGGGGATATTTGGATCAAGACCATTGGCCAGTTCTATGCCGTCTTCTATTCCATCGAAATCCATATCGTCTGCATAAAGCCCTACAACCCCGCTGTAGCACAGCGAGAAGATAAATACCTGAACAAACCTGCAGGAGAGTTTGAAGGTCATAAGCTATACCATTATTCCGATACCATATATTTCTACTTATATCGGGCTACGTTTTTAATTAGCCCCTACCATACTGAAATACGCAGGCCTGATCAATCAGCCACAAACACAGACATCCTGATTTTCTGAAAAATAGCCTTATATATCAGCCAGTTATAATAATGCCGCACATTACGGCCCGGAAGCGTTAACGTAAATAGTCTGAAGAGTCGCCCGTGTGGTTAACCTTCAAATTGCGCTAGCAATTGATTCAAATTTGCCACGGTTTCCGCCGCTTGCGGGGTGACCAATATGCCATGCATGCCCAATGCCCTGGCCCCTTCAACATTGGCTTCTACATCATCGAGAAATACACACTGCCCGTGAGCAATACCATCAAGTTTTGCAACTGCTGCATGATAAATATCCGCGCCGGGTTTGCGTTTGCCGAGTTCGGATGAATCCACAATATGATCGACGGCCTCGAGTGGAATCATGCTTTGCCAACCATCGGCAAATTCCCTGACATTGTTTGTCACAATCGCCGTGTGATAACCGCGCCGTTTTACATCTTCAAGTAGCGCCACGACCTCGTCGTTAACGACCTTGCCATCGTTATGCTCCGCCATGCGCATGAGCACATCCCAGAGATCTATTTCAATTCCTTTTTGTTTGCCGAGTTCAATAATATCTTCGCGACTCTGTTCCAGAGTGATTTCACCGCGCTCCAGTTGATGCCAGGGATGATCCGTATCGAGGTGGTAAGAACCAAAAACAACTTCGGCAAACTCCATTACATCGTGACCGCGCTCATTGGCAAGTGATTCCACCGCACCGAATGGCGATACGGTAAACACTCCGCCAAAATCAAACAGCACTGCCTTGATGGTACTCATAGACTATTTTCCCGTTATCTTATTGTTAGCGGTTTGTTTATTGATCCTGCCAGTAACGATCCTTGATCAAACGTTTTTTCAGTTTGCCGGTATCTTCCCGCGGCAGCTCTTCTTCAAAATCGATACTGCGTGGACATTTGATGGTACTGATCTTGCTGCGACAGTAGTCGATGAGCTCCTGCTCCAGTGCCTCACCCGCTGCAGAGTAATCAGCCGGCTGAACCACCGCTTTCACCTCTTCACCCATTTCTGCATTCGGCACACCAAATACGGCAACGTCTATGACTTTCGGATGCTGAATCAGGCAGTCCTCGGTTTCCTGCGGGTAAATATTTACCCCACCGCTGATAATCATGTAGGACTTGCGGTCGGTGAGATAAAGAAATCCCTCTTCGTCGAGATAGCCCACATCACCAATCGTGGTCCAGCCATCGTTAATCGTGACGGATTCGGTTTTCTCCTTGTCACCGTGATACTCAAAGTTCGCACCCTGCGAACAATAGATTGTGCCCACCTCACCGGGTGGCAACTCCTTGCCGGTTTCTTCATCAACTATATGCACCTGGGCATCGACACAGCGTCCAACAGAACCTTTATGTGATAACCACTCTTCCGAGCCGATCATAAAAATACCGTTGCGCTCTGAGCCGGAGTAGAACTCCCACAGAATCGGCCCCCACCAGTTAATAATCTGTTCTTTCACTTCTACCGGACACGGCGCCGCGCCGTGTATCGCCATCTTCATACTCGACACATCGTACTTGCTGCGCACGTCTTCCGGCAATTTCATCAGGCGCACAAACATCGTCGGCACCCACTGGGAATACCCCACCTGATGCTGCTCGATCAATTGCAAAGCTTTTTCTTCATCAAACTTCTCCATAATCACTACCGGGCAACCGAGGCGATGACAACCCATGACAAAACCCAGCGGCGCCGAGTGATAGAGCGGCGCTGTGGATAGTGACACCGTCTCGTGGGTCACACCCAAAAACTGAGCCAAACCCGTGGCACGCTGGATTTCCTCAGCTTCTGCCAGCCCACCCTCATAGAGTGCAAACTTGATGCCCTTGGGGCGTCCGGTCGTACCGGATGAATACAGCATTTCCCGACCTTCCGACTCATCGGCAATCGGGGTTTCGGGCATCTCCGCCAGAGCCTCTTCCCAACTCGCGAAGCCTTCGATGACCTGATCTGTCATATAACACTGATTCACCGCCGGGATTTTATCGCGCACGGCAGCCGCTTTTTCTGCCTGTTTGCCCGAAGCAATAAACACTTTTGCACCACAATTGTTCACGATGTACTCGATTTCATCGGGCATCAGGTAGTAACTGATCGGTGTGTAATAGATACCGGAGCGCTGCGCTGCCCAGCAAACCTCGAAAAACTTCGGATGGTTTTCCATCAGCAACGCAATGTGGTCACCGCGTTGCAGGCCCAGCTTGCGCAGTAACTGCGCACCCTGATTCGAGCGCGCCTCCAGCTCCCCGTAGGTGGTGGTTTCTGTGGCACCCCCGGTGACTCCTCCCATAATAATGGCAGGTTGATCGGGGCGTTCGGCAGCGTGAAAACAGGGGTGCAGCATAGGAACCTCTCGTAAGGAAGACATCAACAAGGGGTGTGAATAATAAGAAGAATCGGGGCGACTTACAAATGATTATTTTTGCTCAAAAACCGCTCATGCATGCCGAAAGGTAAAATATTTATGGCCGAGAAAGCTGGTAAATACCGGTACAGCGATGGCAATCATACGGGCCAGCTCATCCGGGTAGTAAAGCCAGTCCACAGCCGGAAACAGATAATCTTTTAACAAAATAAAGACAATTATTGTCTGCAAAATTGCCAGACCGTTAACAATGCAAAAAATCACCACCTCTCTGAGACGCGAGCCATCTGCACGGCCAAACACTTTCTGCTCAAACAGAAAGAACGCCACTACCATGCCACATAAATGCCCTGCCACCACATCAAGGTTATGACTCAAATACGGCTCGAGCATAAAACCCGTAGCAAAATTAAAACAGGCAGCAATGCCCCCGGCAACGAGAAAACGCAAAAACTGCGGCGTAAAAAAATCGTTAAGAATCACAACAATCCTTTTGCTTTGCTAGCGATCCGCAACAGCCAGTTCAACCAGTTGTTTGGCCATTTTCAGACTCTCGGTAATGCTGCGATCCTGGGGATAATAGTAAGAAGTATCCGCCATATAAAAACCTTGTAGTGGGCTTTGCATTGGCGGCAGCATATTGAGGTAACCCGGCTCACACACAGGCTGGGCATAAAAATAACGCGAAGCATGAAAAGACTTTATCCAGTCTTCAGAGAATTCCGGGCGAATGGTTTTAAAGACTTTTACTACCTCTTCATAAAACAACTCGTTGTCCCAGGAGTACTTGGGATTGGTCTGGGGCATATAATACGGTACATAAAGAATATGATCTTTACCGTTCAGTGGATTAAGGTTGGTGTATTCAATAATGCCCGGCATTTCGATACCCGGCGCATTAATATTCAACCAGAAGTAATCGCTGAACTTGCGATCAAGCTTGAACATTAAACACACCACACCCACGTTTTTAATGCGCGCAAGTTTGTCGTGATCTTGCTGAGGTAAATCCGGCACCATTTGTGACACATAGGGAAGCGGCGCCGTAGAAATCACCGTGTCATAAGCATGAACTTCTCCCCCGACATCAATACCGGTAACACGATTGTTTTCACTGACCACCTGTTTAATCGGCTGACTCAGTTTAATCTCGCTGCCCTGCTTTTCGATCGCTTCCTGCATCGCAATCATCAGCACTTCCGAACAGCCGGTCAGATAACCAGTTTTTTCCTTGAACAGACTTTCGCGGCTCTGTGCCACGCGTTGCACACGCGCAGCAATCCACGCTGCGGAGACCTCATCCTGTAGCTCGTAAAACTTCAACGACATTAACGGATCCCACAGCACCTGATAACCCTTTGGCCCAAGCCATTTTTTCAACCACTCGGTGGCTTTTTGCTGATCAAGCTCATCAAAGTTTTTCAGGCCTTTGCAATACAGCACCTTGAACGCATAACGCGCCTTGTCGATCAATGACAAACCGCGAAACGTCAGCAGGGAAATCGGATCACCCCAGTTTGATAAACGTCCGTTATAAAAATACCCCATGCGGGTATTCACCCAGTTGAGCTGATCAGACATGCCCAGCTCTTCAAGGATTTCAAAATAATCGTAATCCGTAGCACAAATAAAATGGAAGAAGCGCTCAATCATCGTGCCATCAAAATCAAATGAAGCAGTCATACCCCCAACACGATCACCGGCTTCATAAACCGTTACCTTGTGACCCTGCTTGCCGAGATAATAGGCGGCACCGAGACCCATTGGGCCACCACCGATAATCGCTATTTTCTGGCCAGACTGATCTGTCATTGTTCTATCATTAACCCATTATTATCTTATCGTTCTATCACGATGGAAGCGTAACGCTCATCGGCAAAGGTTTCTTCAAACGCCTGCTGCAACGGCGTAAGCGTAATGCCAAACTCTTGCTCGGTATCTGCCCCTGCAAAATAATCCCCAACTGTCAGCGCATGCAGCTGCGTAGCAGTAAACGGCGGATTTTTATCCACCATAGCATAGAGGCGCAACAACACGTCAAACAATCGATAGGGAATACATAAAATCCAGGTATTGAGTTTTTTTATGCGTTTGATACTTCTAATGATGTCGATATAGTCGATATCTTCGGCTCCCACAATATCGTAGCTCTTGTTTGCCGGCTGCTGTTCCATACAATACTGAATCACAGCGCAAAAATCACGGTTATAAAGCGGCTGGCGCAAGTATTTTCCATCCCCCGGTATTGGAAAAACCGGCACTCTGGCCATAAAGCGCGACAGCCAGCCAAAGTGCTTCGGGTCGAACCAGCCGAACATAATCGACGGGCGCAGGATTGCATAGGGAATACCGGACTCCACCACCGTACGCTCCTGGGCAGTTTTACTGCGCACATAGATATCATCGGCTTTGGAGTGCAGTACTGTCGAACTCGCCTGCACAATATAAGGCACGTGATAGCGGTGGCAGGCAGCGAGAATCTGTTCATTCGCGGTGACGTTATTGCGCATAAAATCCTCATCGCGCAAGCCGGTAATCTGAGCCTGCAAAATCACTACACAGGCTGCCTGCTCAAACTCCGCCTGCCAGTCCCCGGCTTCAGCGAGATCCGCACACAGTGCTTTAACACCGGGGTTCAGGCCCTGCAGGATTTTGAGATTATTGGCGTGCTTATCCATGGCCACGAGATTGGTGTAGCCCTGCTCGCGCAGCACAATCGTCAGGTTCTGCCCTACCAGACCCGCCGCCCCCGTAATAATCACCTTATCCTGTTTTGACAGCTGCGCCACCGCCAGCTCCTGTATTTTTATACCGCCTACACCGCCCACATATCACCGACACCATATGTAGATGGCTGTTAACATTATTGTCCAGGACTGGATTATAACCTATTGATTCCTAAGGATTATTGTTTTTTAGCGACTGGCTGCTTTTTTAACCGGTCAAGCTGTCATAGCGCGACTTGAGCGCAGCGTAGAGATCCTGCTGGAACGAAGCACTGCCCGCATCAAGCTCCGCACTGAGCTCTACCAGATGCTCATTATCTTCTCGCCCGCCCCACTCTTTCACATAGGAGCCATCCTTATAGCCGTGATCCTGACGGAAGAAATTCAGCACATTCTTGCCCACATAACCCACATACAGCGCATCAAACGACAATCCAGAGGCAGCCATCAGCGCATTAAACGGCGCCACACTGAAACCACGGCTCACAAGCGTCTGCTCGGTAAAGGTCTCCAAGGCAGTGCGAAAGTCCTCTGCGGCCACACTGTTCTCAAGTTCGGCACTGATTTCCGCCGCCAGCGCCTCGTTGTCCGACACATCCTGCAGCAGGTGGCTCATACCAAAATGCCAGATATCAATGATCTCAAGCTTGACCTGCTCCATATCCGGCTCCTGCTTCTTCCACCACTTCCAGCCATAGTGATCCATCAGCTCGGCACACTCCACCCAGATCGCCCGATACCACTCATAACCCTGGTTGCGCCAGTCTTCATGCACCTTGATATTCATGCTGTCCTGCAACTGCAGCATGGCCAAAACTCTGTCTTGCATTTGTTGTTTACTCCGAAAAAACGTCCCCGAATCAAGCGCTTACCGTATAAACCGCTGATTTACCGGAAAATAAAAACCGCGTAATCTTATCACCCTGAACTCTATATAGACACCAAAGAGCAATTACTATGGAAATGAGCGAAAAAACCATTAAAATGGCCCGCCTGGGCACGCTGGCCCTATGGATCGTTGTGATTATCAACTGGGTAGTCGGCTTACCCGTTGCCTCCACGGCCTTGCACTGGACCGGCATCTGCCTGATCGGTGCCCATGTGGTGGAACTTGCGGTTTTTTCGGGCAAGCTCAAGTATTCCAGCAACAAGCCTTTGGACGCATTGCAAATAATCGTCTACCCCTCTCAAAGTGCACTCCTTCCATGCTGGGGACCAAAAAATGTCAGGGAAGAGTCGGAAGAAGATTTTCGATCGAGGAGAGTA
>JANQLY010000024.1 GCA_028280345.1 Pseudomonadales bacterium
TCTTCTTCACCGAATGGTGGAGGGGGGTGGATTCGAACCACCGAAGCTTACGCGTCAGATTTACAGTCTGATCCCTTTGGCCACTCGGGAACCCCTCCGCGAAGAGCGGCACATTCTCTCCACACAACATGCCCCTGTCAACCATTTTTATAAGTCATTTCACAGACTTACGAGCAAAATTCAAAACCGGCAGAGACATCTGGTCTCCGATCAACTGATTACAGGCGTTTCAGATAAAAACCGCCCGCACCTGACAAGGGACGCGCATGTTAATCGCGGCGACCACAGATGTCCAGCCCTATTACGGCTTTCGGCCCTTTGAGCACATCACCCTGCCAACGAGCCAAACCAGGCGAAAACGTGGAAGCCTATGTACGTACTGACTGCATTGAGACAAGCGGGTAGCTTCCTGCCAGCGATGTGTCTATCCCGCAACAAGCAGGCCTATTATTTATACCCATAAAAAAAGCGAGTCTTAAACGGACTCGCTTCGGCACAGAATATACACGCGCCTGGAAATTAACCACCGGGGGTATTTTCCCCGGTTTGTGACTTTTCTGTACTAGCCCGGAGCCTGCCCCGGCAAGCTCTCAGGACGACAAGTCACAAGATTTCTTGCATTCATTTCATTAAAACAAGCCTCTATACCATTTTTAAGGCTATCGATCGTATCCAGTTCCTGCCCCTCATAGGTTGTAACAGCACCAAAGTCTTTAGTAAGGGCAAGACTTATAATCAGAACGCAGGCACGATCCCGGGAGCTGCCACTCCAGCAGAAACTGAGGCAAAAGTTTTTATTACCGATCATATTGCGAAACTCGATATCTTCTCCGAAGACATCGCTGGACTTCTCATAATAAAGCGCAAAACCCGCACCAGTTTCCCCGTTAAGAACACAGGGGGAAAAGCCTTCATCATCAAATGGCGTATAACCCGGATCAAGCTGCATATCGTAGCCGAGTGCATTTATCGATTTTTGTAATTGCTTGCGAGTAGGTACCCGATCTTTATCAATAAATGCAAATTGTGTATCAAACATCTTTTTGTTTAATCTCGTTTTACGTTCAAAATCACCAACATTTCAGCAAAGACCCGTTCACTTTTAGCAGCTCAGAGAAGAAGCCTGTTGTTGGCGACCTATGGGAGAACACACTCTTACCCCCCACAAGATCGCCTCTCTTCTGATAACTGGCTCAACCAGTTGCTTCCTGCACAAGATCAAATCGGGTTTTGCTTCTTATATAATTACTTCCCCTTTTATAGCCAAAAGGGGTATATCGACTCGCAAAAAAAAATCAGATCTTCGGAAAGTACTTATGCGAAAGATTTTTTTTCATCTGAATATACCCATTTGTATAAAAAACAACGAATAACTTGTAGGGAGGTTTTTTGAGTTTGTCCCCAGGCTCTTGTAATACGGCCGTTTGCAGCAAACTCTCAGCCTCTCAAAGATTTAAATAACAAACAGTAGGAAGGAGTACACCACCAGCGGTGAAAGTGGATTACGGGGAAGCAGGAGACAGGCAATTGATAGCGTGCATAATCGCCAAAGACCAAATAGCCCTCCGCGAACTTTATATGCGGCATTTTCGATCACTACTGGCACAGGTAGAGAGGATGACTCACTCCCACGACATGGCTCAGGAAGCGATTAACGACACATTTAACGTAGTCTGGAACAAAGCCGATAGCTTCCAAACCGAAGCAGAAGTGAAACCCTGGCTATTCGGCATTGCACGTAACTGCGCGAAAAGACTGAATGCTCGTGAGCAAAAACAACAGCGAATCAAGGAGAGTATTCACACGTCTGATCACAGTGAGAATATCACCCCCCTGCTGGATGAACGTGCAACCAATAACCGCTGGTTAAATCAGGCGATGGCGCAGCTACCCGCTGAGCAACGCACCGCGTTTTCCCTCAGATATGAGCTGGGTTTCACCGTGGACGAAATTTCCCGAGTGATGGAATGCCCGACCAACACCACCAAAGGGCGCTTGCGGTATGCAAAAGAGCGTCTGCGCACAACACTCAATGGCGCCACTTCCCTCCCATCAGGCAACCCTTGAAGAAAGGTCGATACATTATGAAAAGCCATAATCCTGCCCCTACCGATAACCCTGACGACATGACTTGTAGAGAATGTGAACTCAATATGTCCGGCTATATCATGGGGGATCTAACGGACGACGAATATGCCCGTTTCACCAAACATATCGAGTCCTGTGCAGCCTGTCAGGCAGAGCTGCAAGATCATTACGAACTGCTTAACACCTTTGCCCCGGTTCTACAAAACAATCGCCCTCCTATCGGACAGCCATTACCTGAAACACGCATCAAGGAAACGCAGGAAGAATTTCTTAGCTTGATACAGCCTCCCGCACATAGCAAAAGCCTGGGGCCGGCGCTTGCCTATGCGGCCACTGCTCTGTTGTTAGTTTCCCTGTCTGTTTCATGGCAATGGCTTAATACACCGAACCACACACAGATTGCTGAGACACTCCCTTCACAGCCACAGCCCCCCACAACGGAGCGCTATACAGCGACAAACATGGAAGAAGAACCCGATGATAGCTTTATCAGTCCGGATAACGACTATCACCCCTCCTCAGCAAAACTCGATGCCATCACCAGCTTGCAGAAACACCACGAGAGAACAGCGCTGGATCATCTATCTGACGCGAGCAATGATGAACTGGATAGTGCAATCAGTGCATCCATTACGATAGAAACAGAGGCTTTGCAAACAACAAACACTTCAGAACCTGAAATATCGGCCTCACAGGAAGCAGAACAAGCCTCACAACCAGTAGCCAAGGGGGTAAACCTTGGCGGCTATCATCAGAATGATCGTAAAGAAAATGCCACGGCAAGCGTAACGCAAGACATTATTCAACCTGATAATGCATACACCGGCGATGCAGAAGCAGCTATCACCGAGCCACTGCCACAAACCGATACAACGACTAGCGATACAGATCACGTCAGTAATGTGATGATTCTCAATGACCCACGCGCATCTATTTTGGAGCAGACAGACTCATCATTATATAAAACAGGCAACTTTTTGGCCTCTGGCCAGACCAGTGTATGCGCCATTTCAAGCGGCCACTTGTCCTGCTGGGGAACGCTCGCAACCATTCACAATGTTGATATCAGATCACTTGGTGACATGCAGCAACTCACCACCGGTAATAACGAGGTTTGCCTGTTAAGTGACCGGGGGCTTACCTGTATCGATGCCTCATTCAGACCTGTCAACGGCGCACCCAATATGTCCAATAATAGTGCCGCCATTACGCACGTTGCCAGTTGGGCCAACCATAGCTGCGCGATGACGGAGAGCGAGATTACCTGCTGGGGTAATAACGGGGAGGGTCAACTGGATGCTCCTTCCTTGGTCACGACCGCCCCGCTAGCGATTGATGTAGGCCTGGATCACAGTTGTGCCATCACACAAGATACTGAGCTGCAGCAAAACCAGGTGATCTGTTGGGGCTCCAACCAACACGGCCAGCTTGATATACCGGTACTCAATAATCCCGTCGCCATTGCAACAGGCAATACCTTAAGCTGCGTCATTGATGAAAATAACACCACCCGACAGGTGGTTTGCTGGGGCAACCCAACAACTGCACTCACGGAAAATGCCGACTCCCCCGAGCTAATCAGTGTTGGCGGCGATCACCTCTGCGTTGTTAATACAGAGGCGGAAATCCATTGCCAGGGCAACAACAGCAACGCACCGCCTTCCCTGGTACAGCCTTTTGCGCTGGTTTCCGGTATCGACTACAGCTGCGCCTTTGACCATGCCGGTATTGCCTGCTGGGGCAATGAGAACCGGGAGGCAACTAAAGCCAACCAGATGCAAATTGACAGTGACAGCGACGGGATATCGAATCTGTTTGAACTGTTTTATGGCCTGAATCCACTGGACCCTCTTGATGCGCAAGAAGACAACGATAGGGATGGCTATAGTAATTTTGAGGAGTTTGTGAACGAAACCGATCCGTTGGTTGCTGACACTGACATTACGCCATAGCAAAAGAAAAGCTAGCGCTGATCGTCGCTAACCCTTGTGCCAGAAAAAGTCGTGTTAAGTAGCAAGTTCGTTTCATTGCTGTTTTGATTGTCCAGGGGTGCAACATCCACAACATCCTGTACACCATCATTATCATCATCGCCATCAAGGTACAGGCCGCCGCACACCGCATCCGTACAACCGCTCCCCCCCAACCAGTTATCGGCCAGCCCATCACCGTCTGTATCGGTATCTGCTGCATCAGTGTGCGGGAAATCATCGAGGCTATCAGTTGTACCATCTTCATCAAAATCATAGTGGGCATTAGTCCAGCCGATATCACGCATCAAGGCCATAGTCAGGGCTTTTTTATGCGGCTTACTATATACCGGACTCATTAATTCATTCTCACCACTGATATAGTTTACATCGTTATCCCAGTGCTCCACTGAGGAACCACTTTCCAGTGTTGTTGGCGCATACAGTTGCGGATAACCATTGGTAACCCCACCCGCGCCCAGCGTTGACATAACGTGAGCGACTTCCGGTCCTGTCCAGACCAGATCATTTTCATCAATCGCAGAAGCCGCTCGCTGCGCATCCGTCATCTCAGGCCAGTTAAGTCCCAAGCTATTGTCCCTGAGAAAGACCATAAACACATCATCCAAATCCAGGAGCTTTTTACCATTATGTATATTGACCCAGGTTGCAAACCCCAAGCCGTGCATCCATTCATGTTCAACAATATCAAGTAGGTCAATTTGCCCGGGGCCGGGGTTGTGATCATAGCCGTAATACCAGCTTTGCTGGCCTAAACAACCAACCTGGCCGTTAAGATTATCATTAAATACGGAGTCTATCGCCGCAACACGTTCACCCAATTCAATACCCTGCATATTTTTGCCCAATGCTATCGGATACCAGGTATTAGAAAATTCCGCTTCTGGCATACCTTCCAGCAACTGTGTCGCTCCAGTAACACTCGCCAATATACTGTCAGGGTCACAGGGCAACACATCACTAAATGAAACGGCCACAGGAATGTCTATATTTGGAGAAAAATCTGCCGTAAACAGAGTAGCTGCATGGGCCATTAGATTCGAGCGCTGCTCACCAACCGTTGTGCCGGGATTCCCACCAACCGGAAAGGCAAATGTGGGATCATCAAAACCTTCACCTTCCATAACCACAAACTGACCCGCCGCCTGGGCTGTAAGAGGAAATAACAGACAAAGACAAACGCAACAGCCCGTAGAGGCCGGCAGGTAGTGGAAAAAATACTTCCACAACGTGAACTGCGTTTTGGTGATGTTACCCATGTTATCAATCCGGAAGCGGCAATCATCCTTGCTACCTGCTGCGTAACGAACAGCTTTTTATCGTATCAGATTTTACCGCTGTTATTTCAAACACTACTTCGATAAAGCCCACAAAAAATACTGTTTTTATAGGCCTAAAGTGTCTTCTGGAACTGCTATCCTCATATAGGATTTCAACCAGAGCTAAAAATTCACACCTCTTTCTATCTATTGCCGGTTTTTTATGAAAAAGGGTATACCAGCTGTCAAAATATCGGCCATTTCTAGCAGGTATCGATCTATCGAACAACTTATTAGGTAACCCCCTAATAGAAGGGACGAATCGACTGATGTGTCTGCTATATGGTGATTACGGAGGAGGTAAAACTTGAAGGTAACTCGCTGGCACAATAAAAAGCTATCAATAACTATTTATTGTGCTAGCGGGTTATATGGAGCTGGCGAGAGGAGTCGAACCCCCGACCGGCTGATTACAAGTCAGCTGCTCTACC
>JANQLY010000026.1 GCA_028280345.1 Pseudomonadales bacterium
TAATCTCAACTACTGGCAATTCGGTGACTACCTCGGTATTGGTGCCGGTGCTCACAGCAAGATTACAGAAGCAAACGGGCATATTTTTCGCCAGCATAAAACCCGCCTGCCCGTGCACTATCTGCAAAGTCTCAATCCCACTGTCGAGCGGGTATCGATTGCAAAGCATGAACTGCCATTTGAGTTTATGCTCAATGCCTTGCGCCTCGTGGATGGTTTTACCGTTGAATCCTATCGCGCCCACACCGGTCTTAACCTGACAGATGAACCGGTAAAGCAGACACTGGATCAGCTGTTTGCCGAGCAATTGCTACAACAAACCGGTGATACTATTTCCCCAACGAGTCAGGGGTTGCTGTTTCTCAACAACCTCGTAGAACGATTTAGCCCATGAATGCCGTGACTGTGCCATGCGCGGGTTTTGTTAATCTGCCTTTTACGCTATGATTCCGGGCCTGAGAAAATCTGATTAGACTTTTATCTGGAGTATTTGGCATGAGCAACGCCATTGTGCACGTAACTGATTCTTCTTTTGACGCTGAGGTACTCAGCTCTGATAAACCTGTAATTGTCGATTTCTGGGCAGAGTGGTGTGGTCCTTGCAAAATGATCGCCCCCATCCTCGACGAGGTAGCGGGTGAATATGGCGACCGTATCAAGGTTTGTAAAATGGATGTGGATGCCAACAAGGAAACACCGGCAAAACACAATATTCGTGGCATTCCGACCCTGATGATCTTCAAGGGTGGCGCTGTTGATAGCACCAAAGTGGGCGCCCTGTCCAAAACCGAGCTGGTGGAGTTTGTCGAAGGTGCTCTGTAAGCCCCTGATTCCCTGACCTACAGGCTTGTCCTGTGTTTACCCATCCCCCTGGAAAAAGCTTTGAATTTTTAAGCAAGTGTGATTATACTGGCCTCAATTCAGGGGGTTAGGGAGTAACAGGTTACAGGCTTCAGCCTATAAACCTCTGATAGCTGCCGGACATTTTGGGTCAATTACGTTCGGACACAAACAAAGAACTCTCCCTCTAAATCCTAATATTTACCCTTAGATTTAATAACCCACTCCGTGGCGATTCCGCCATTTTCCAACCATTAATCAATCCAAACACCTATGAACCTTACCGAACTTAAAACCAAACCGATTGCTGAGCTTCTCAACACTGCTGCTGAAATGGGCCTCGACAACCTCGCTCGCTCGCGCAAGCAAGATATCATTTTCGCCATTCTCAAGCGCCACGCCAAAAGTGGCGAAGATATTTATGGCGACGGCGTGTTGGAAATTTTGCAGGACGGCTTTGGGTTTTTGCGTTCAGCGGGCAGCTCCTATCTCGCAGGACCCGACGATATCTATGTCTCACCGAGTCAGATTCGTCGCTTTAACCTGCGTACCGGTGACTCCATTGCAGGCAAGATTCGCCCACCGAAAGAAGGTGAACGCTACTTCGCCCTGCTCAAGGTTGACGAGATTAACTACGACAAGCCGGAAAACTCCCGCAACAAAATTCTGTTTGAAAACCTCACACCATTATTTCCCGACGAACGTCTCGTACTCGAGTCCGGTAATGGCTCCACCGAGGATTTAACCGGTCGCATCATCGACCTCGTAGCACCTATCGGTAAAGGTCAACGCGGTTTGATTGTTGCACCGCCAAAGGCAGGTAAAACTATTCTGATGCAGAATATTGCGCAATCGATTATTCGCAACAACCCCGAGTGTTACATCATGGTATTGCTCATCGATGAACGTCCGGAAGAGGTAACAGAAATGCAGCGTTCGGTACGCGGCGAAGTGATTGCATCAACGTTTGATGAACCACCGGCGCGTCACGTACAGGTTGCCGAAATGGTGATTGAAAAAGCCAAACGTCTCGTCGAACACAAAAAAGACGTCGTCATTTTGCTCGACTCTATTACACGCCTTGCGCGCGCTTACAACACCATTGTACCTGCCTCGGGCAAGGTGCTGACCGGTGGTGTCGACGCCCATGCACTGGAGCGCCCAAAACGTTTCTTTGGTGCAGCGCGTAATATTGAAGAAGGCGGCAGCCTCACCATTATTGCCACAGCATTGATTAACACTGGTTCCAAGATGGATGAGGTTATCTACGAAGAATTTAAAGGCACCGGTAATATGGAATTGCACCTCGATCGCAAGATTGCCGAGAAGCGGGTTTACCCTGCGATCAATGTACGCAGTTCCGGTACGCGCCGCGAAGATTTGTTAACTGCCGAAGACGAACTGCAGCGTATGTGGATTTTGCGCAAGCTGTTACACGGTATGGAAGATTTGCCCGCCACCGAATTTATGATCGACAAGCTCAAGGACACCAAGACCAACGAAGAATTCTTCAAGTCGATGAAACGTAAATAGCCGCGTAAGCTCTTATTTATCAGACAATGAAAAACTTCCGGGATTTGCGCGAGTTTCTCACCTTTCTCGAAGACAAGGGCGAACTCAAACGCATTCAAGCGGAAGTTGACCCCAACCTTGAAATGACCGAAATCAGCGACCGGGTGTTACGCCAGGGCGGTCCCGCATTGCTGTTTGAAAACCCCAAAGGATTTGATACACCGGTGCTGACCAACCTGTTTGGCACTGAACAACGTGTTGCCTACGGTATGGGTGAAGAGCGTGTTGAAAGCTTGCGCGATGTCGGGAAATTACTGGCTTACCTGAAAGAGCCGGAGCCGCCGAAAGGCTTTCGCGATCTTGTCGATAAAATACCGGTGTTAAAACAGGTGCTCAATATGGGGCCCAAACAAACCAATAACGCCGCTTGTCAGCAAGTGGTCATCGAAAAAGATGACATCGACCTGACGCGTATACCCATTCAAACCTGTTGGCCAGAAGATGTTGCTCCGCTGATTACGTGGGCACTTGTGATTACCAGAGGTCCGCACAAGGAGCGCCAGAATATTGGCATCTACCGCATGCAGGTTATTGGCAAAAACAAACTGATTATGCGCTGGCTTTCACACCGCGGTGGCGCACTCGATTTCAAGGACTGGCAGGATACTTACCCAGGGGAACCATTCCCGGTTTCCGTGGCAATAGGCAGCGACCCCGCAACAATTCTTGGCGCTGTTACGCCGGTACCCGATACGCTATCAGAGTTTGCCTTTGCCGGACTATTGAGAGGTGAAAAAACCCTCGTCACCAAAAGCCTCAGCAACGACTTGCAGATTCCTGCCTCTGCCGAATACGTGCTCGAAGGCTTTATACATCCCGGAGAAATAGCCGATGAGGGCCCTTACGGAGACCATACTGGCTATTACAACGAGGTGGAATCTTTCCCGGTATTTACTCTCGAAAAAATCACTCACCGCAAAGATCCCATCTACCACTCCACGTATACCGGCCGCCCGCCCGATGAACCCGCAGTGCTCGGCCTCGCGCTCAATGAAGTGTTTATCCCTCTATTGCAAAAACAGTTCCCTGAGATTGTCGATTTCTATCTGCCGCCAGAGGGCTGTTCCTATCGGCTTGCGGTAGTCACCATGAACAAACAGTATCCGGGTCACGCCAAACGCGTAATGATGGGAGTGTGGTCATTCTTACGCCAGTTTATGTATACCAAGTTTGTCATTGTCACTGACGCCGATGTCGATGCACGCAACTGGCAGGACGTTATCTGGGCCATGACCACACGCATGGATCCGGCGCGGGATTGTACGCTGATCGAAAATACTCCTATCGATTACCTCGACTTCGCCTCACCGGTATCAGGCCTGGGCTCAAAAATTGGCCTCGATGCCACCGCCAAGTGGCCCGGAGAGACTGACCGGGAATGGGGGCGCCCGATTAGCATGAGTGATGATATCAAGGCGCGAATTGATGCGCTGTGGCACGAACTCGGGCTCGAATAAACCATAAAAACCCTCCAAAATTGGCTGGCATAATCCCCAACATGGCAGTATGCTGTTGAGCCTTTTCCAGGCTATTTTGCCTAACAAACGATTCAGGGAGACCTTTATGAGTACCATCAGCCGTTTGTTTATTCTTGTACTGATTCTTCTTTTTAGCCCCAACCTGCTCGCCAATCAGGATTATAGCTATACCTGCAAGCATGGCGATGCCCTGCGTATTATTTCAGTGATCTACACCGAAGGCACCCCGGTACCCTGCCAGGTGACCTATGAAAAAGGCGACGGTACCCAGGTACTGTGGCAAGCACAAAACTCCCAGGGCTATTGCGAGTCCAAAGCAGAGAGCTTTGCAGAAAAACAAAGCGACTGGGGTTGGGAATGCTCCCGATTTAGTGATACAGCCATGAGCGGGGAAGCAGCCATGAGCGAAGAGAAAACCATGAGCGACACACAATCCATGGACGAAACAATGGAGATGGGTGAGGAAGCGGCTATGAGCGGGGAGGCAGCCATGAGCGAAGAAAAAACCATGAGCGAAGAAAAAACCCTGTCCGAAACTGCGGATGATATGTCGCAACACGCCAGCAGTGAAACAGACACCATGATGGATGACGACGTGCTCAACGCCACTGCAGAACAAGCTACTGAGTAACACTCACCGTTATCCATGCCGTACAGCCGCTTTGATCTGACGATTGAGGATCACGTTGCCCACCTCCAGCTAAACCAGCCGGACAAGCACAACTGTATGACCGCCGCATTCTGGCGAGAGTTGCCAGCTGCCGTCGAGGAGATCAGCAATCGCGCACTCGCTCGTGTTATTGTGATCTCTTCAACCGGCAAACATTTCTCTTCTGGTCTCGACACTTCGGTTTTTTCTGCTTTTAACGAGGATTCCAGTAATAGCGAAAAAGGTCGTCAGGGAGAAACGCTGATGCAAACCCTCAAAGGGTTTCAGCACGCATTTACCTGTCTTGAAAAAGCTCGTGTCCCCGTGCTCGCGGCAATTCAGGGAGGTTGTATCGGTGGCGGCCTTGACATGGTCTGTGCCTGCGATAGTCGTTATTGCACTGAAGATGCTTACTTCACTGTTATGGAAACAAAAATTGCCATGACTGCCGATGTCGGCACCCTGCAGCGTATTCAGCATCTGTTACCCGCTGGCATTGCCCGCGAGCTCGCCTACACAGGTCGCAAATTCAGTGCTGCTGAAGCCTTGCAATTCGGCCTCGTTAATCAGGTCTACCCGGATCAACAAAGTTTGCTTGATGCGGTGATGCAAATCGCACGTGATATTGCAGCCAATTCACCTTTATCGGTTTACGGCTGCAAGGAAATGTTTAATTATGCGCGTGAGCACAGCGTAGACGAAAGCCTGCAATATCAGGCGGTGTGGCAAGCGGGCATGTTTCACCAGCAGGATATGGTCGAAGCCTTCAGTGCTAAAGCCGAGGGCCGCGAGCCGGTTTACGATGAACTTAATCCCATTGAGACTATCGAATAGCCACCTGTCATCATTCAACAAAAGGTGTTGTAACGACTTATTAATTGCAGATTACTTGCAAACAGTTCGGTTAAATCACCGGCTTTTATCAGGTATGATGCTCCCTTTAACTCAACCAACTCAATAAATGGAAAACCAACGATGAAATTATCCAAGACCTTAGGCACGGCAGCGTTGACCTGTCTGGTGCTGGCCAGCTGCAAAGAGAATACGGAAAGCACCGCAGCAATCAGTGAAACTCCGGCAGAAACCGAAGCTGCTACCGAGATGGCATCTGCCGATAGCAGTACCCAATTTGAAACCGAAGAACAAAAAGTCTCCTATATCATTGGCCTGAACATGGGCGCCAATCTGCAAGCTCAGGGCCTGCCATTGGATGCTGACCTTATCGCTCTGGGTATTCAGGACAGCATGTCCGGTGCTGAATTTAAATTAACTCAGGAAGAGATTGTCGCTACCATGCAGTCGTTCCAACAGAAAATGCAGGAACAACAAGCTGTTGAACAGGAACGGCAGCTCGCTGAGCGTCAACAAATGGAAGAAGCACACAAAGCTGCCGCCGAGAAAAACCTTGTCGATGGCAAAGCTTTCCTTGAAGAAAACGCAAAGAAAGAAGGTGTGCAGGTCACTGAAAGCGGTTTGCAGTACAAAGTTATTACCGCAGGCACTGGACCAAAGCCTACCATTGATGACACCGTAACTGTTCACTACCGCGGCACATTAATTAACGGCGAAGAATTTGACAGCTCTCATAGCCGCGGCCAACCGGCAACATTCTCGGTTGGCGCAGTTATTCCCGGGTGGATCGAAGCACTGCAATTAATGCCCGAAGGCTCTACATGGGAACTTTATATTCCCTCTGACCTCGCTTACGGCAGTGGTGCTACTGGCGGTTTGATCGGCCCGAACTCTACGTTAATTTTTGAAGTGGAATTAATTAAAGCTAATGCTGGTAGCGGTGATCAGTAAATATCTTGCTTGTTGTAAAAAGAAAAACCCGCCGTTTAATGGCGGGTTTTTTATTGGTTCTTAAATCTTGTTTCCCCAGCACAGGCTAACCGACTTCTGCCAAATCCCCTTTGGTTTCCAACCACTGTTTACGATCTGATGCACGCTTCTTCGCAAGTAACATATCAAGCATCTGATTAGTATCATCCCCCGCCTCAATTGTCAGCTGCACAAGGCGACGCGTATCCGGGTTCATCACAGTATCACGCAACTGGCTCGGGTTCATTTCACCCAGACCTTTAAAACGCTGCACATTCGGTTTACCTTTTTTCTTTTCCGCTTCAATACGATCAAGAACACCCTGCTTTTCCGAATCGTCGAGCGCATAATAAACATCCTTGCCCACATCAATACGATACAACGGTGGCATTGCCACATAAACATGGCCCTGGGTAACCAGGTTACGGAAGTGGCGCACAAACAACGCACAGATCAATGTTGCAATGTGCAAACCGTCAGAATCCGCATCGGCAAGAATACAGATCTTGTTATAACGCAAGCCGCTCAAATCATCAGAGGCCGGATCGATGCCCAGTGCAATCGAAATATCGTGAATCTCCTGGGAACCGAGCACTTCCTGGGAATCAACTTCCCAGGAGTTAAGAATTTTACCGCGCAGCGGCAAGATCGCCTGGTATTCACGATCCCGCGCCTGCTTCGCTGACCCACCGGCAGAGTCCCCTTCCACAAGAAACAACTCACCACGCTCAGGATCATCGCCAGAGCAATCGGCGAGCTTGCCTGGTAGCGCGGGCCCCTGGGAGACTTTTTTGCGCGCCACTTTTTTACCTGCACGCAATCGTTTCTGGGCATTGCTGATACACAATTCGGCAATCGCTTCACCTTCTTCTGTATGCTGGTTAAGCCACAAGCCAAATGCATCCTTGATCACACCGGAAATAAATGCAGCTGCTTCACGGGAAGAAAGACGCTCCTTGGTTTGTCCGGAAAATTGTGGATCCTGCAGCTTTGATGACAATACATAACAACACTTGTCCCAGACATCATCCGGTGTCAGTTTGACACCGCGCGGCAACAGATTGCGAAACTCGCAAAACTCCCGCATCGCTTCAAGCAAACCGGTACGCAGGCCGTTGACATGAGTACCACCCTGAGCAGTCGGAATCAGATTCACATAAGATTCGCAGGTCATATCACCGCCTTCCGGCAACCATTGTACGGCCCAGTCCACCGCTTCGTTATTGGCACTGACGCCGCCAACAAACGGCTCCTGTGGTATCACCTCCCAACCCTGGGTTGCCGATACCAGATAGTCGCGCAAACCGTCTTCAAACAACCACTCTTCCTTGTCCTTTGAGGCCTCATCTTTGAAGGTTACTTTCAACCCCGGACACAATACCGCTTTGGCACGCAGCACATGCTTGAGGCGCGACACAGAAATTTTTACAGAATCAAAATACTTTTTATCTGGCCAAAAACGCACACTGGTACCAGTATTGCGCTGCCCTACCTTATCCACTACCTTGAGATTACTCGCCTTGTCGCCGTTTTTAAACGCCATCTGGTAGACCTTGCCACCGCGTTTGATTTGCACTTCCAGTTTAGTGGACAAGGCATTCACGACGGAGACACCCACACCGTGCAAACCACCGGAGAACTGATAATTTTTATCGGAAAACTTGCCCCCGGCATGCAAGGTAGTGAGAATCACCTCTACACCGGGTTTTTTCTGTACCGGGTGTTTGTCTACCGGCATACCACGCCCGTTGTCCGTACAGGTCAGGGAACCGTCTTTATGTAGCATCACATCGATCTGATTAGCATGCCCGGCAAGCGCTTCATCAACGCTGTTATCGATAATTTCCTGGGCCAGGTGGTTAGGACGCGCGGTGTCGGTGTACATCCCCGGGCGTTTACGTACCGGCTCAAGGCCGGTTAATACTTCAATCGCTTCTGCGTTATAGTCACTCATCGTCGAACAATGACTCCCCCAACACTTTCAAAACAGATAAATTCAGCCTGAAATTTTCAGGCATCAGCGTTTCCGGCGCAATGCCTCTACAACGCTAAAAAGCGCATTATATAGGAAAACCAGCGCTCAAAATGGCGAAATCCATGGTCACCGCCATATTCAATAATATTCTGGCTATGGCAATATTTTGCTGTCGCCTCACGAAAATCGAGTGTCTCATCACCTGTTTGCACCATCAGCAAATAGTTCTCCACCCGCTGTAGCTGAGGCAAATAAAAGCGTTTCAATTCCTCGACATGTTGTTGTTCAAACAAGTAGTGGTCGTCATTGTAAAAATTTTTATTTTCACCGAGATAGGCTGCAAGAGTTTCAAACGGTTTTACCGAAGGGTTCACAAGCACTGCTTTGAGGTTGTATTTCTCCGCTAACCAGGTGGCGTAAAATCCACCAAGAGAACTGCCCACTACAGTAACTGCTTCTGTTTGCAACCAATGCTCAACCAACGTTTCGAGCTGTTTGATTGATTCCGCCGGATAGGGTTTGAGGTAGGGAATTTCAACAACCAGTTCATGATAGTGCTGATCCAGCCACTCCCGAAACAGTGTCGCCTTGTAAGACGCTGGAGAGCTGTTAAAACCGTGAATATAAAGCAGCATGGTGATTATGCTGGTGAGCAGCCACTATCAGCTCAAGGGAACCCGCACTACACCGGTTTCAAACGTGTCATTGTCGAACAGTTTGATCCAGCGAAACCCCGGCACGGCATCATCTTCAGCATAATCGTCCGAGTTGGGTTTAAACTGCATACAAGTTGAAGGTGTCGAATAAAGTTTAATATTGCCATGCTCACCTTCCCATTGCTGATGTACATGGCCGTTCACAATTAACTTGACGCTATTGAACTTGCCCACCACATCAAACAGTTCATCCGCATTAGCCACCAGTTGCTTGTCAAGCCAGGCACAACCTACCGGCTTCAGCGGATGATGAAGAAATATCAGTGTCGATCCATCTGTATAACTCAACATCTGTTTGGTAAATTCAATCTCGTCGCGAGCGAGTAAACCCGCCACCTGGTCTTCCACATGACTATCAAGCAACAAAATATTCCAATTGCCAACCGATAGCCATTTATCTATTGATGCATCCTCGCCATCATCAAAGCCATCGATATTTTCCTGCTCGGCACCAATTAATGCAGCCATCGGCTCATTATGGTCGTGATTGCCGGGTAAAAAAGTATAGGGCATTGGCATTTTTTCCAGCATTTGCTTTAGCACAAGGTAAGCTTGTTCTGTGCTTTCGTGCGTATTATCTCCGGTTAATACCAGTAGGTCTGCATCAGCAAAGTCACTGAGAATCATATCCAGTACACACTGCAAGCTCTGTCGTGTGTTCACACCACTTAACTCACCTTCCGGCTCATCAAAGATATGAGAATCAGTAATCTGGATAATCGTAACGGGGTCGGACAAAATGTTTAACCTGTAACAAGCTGTAGGATTTTCTCATCAGCACTATGTCCGTGTTGCAGGCAGTGAGTCAGCCATTCAGCTAACAAGACATTGAGCTGCGCCTTTTCGTCCTGCTGGTACATTTTATTATTGGGATAATCGTAACGTCCTAAAAAATATTGTTGCTGCTGAAATGCAATGACCTCTGCCATTTGCGCATCGTGATAGACACGGATCTTTAGCTGAGGCAACAAGCCCCAATGCTGTTCCTGCGAAGAAACACGGCTGTCTGTTTCAGTCAATTCAAGTACGGTGGTATAAGGGCAACATTCTACGATCTTCAAGGTCAGACAATAATTGTCCGTACCTTGCGGAGCAGGAATAACAAAATCAAAGCTGTCGTGCAACGTGCGGTTTTGCCTTAACGCGGGAATCAATTTCAATAAGCGCCAGTAATTAGCGTCACACACAGCCATCATCGCAGGCAAGTCAACCTTGTACGTCGACTTCTTCTGCGTGGTGTTTGTTTCTGTACGTGTTACTGACACCCTGTACCAGCCTCTTTAACCTACCTGATTGGTTACTTCATAATTCTTAGCTTCAATTTTGGCTAATTCCAGCCTTTCAATTTTCAGCCAATCGCGCCTTGTTCAGCTGTAGCCACTGCAGGGCTATCACTGTCGCAGCATTATTAATGCTGCCGTTTAGCATAGCACTAATTACCATATCATAGGAAAGAGTTTTAAATAATATGTCTTCCCCTTCACCGTCCAGGCCATACACGCCGCCGGCCTCGGCCAGAGAGGTCAACGCACAGTACAATTGCAAGTACTCATCCGTGCCGCCGGGGCTGGTGTAATAACCACATATCGGGAGCAGATCTCGCTCCTCAATCACAATGCCGCTCTCTTCTGCCACTTCACGCACAGCAACCTGCTGCGGGGTTTCGTTTTTATCATTAACACCAGCAATCACTTCCCATACCCACGGGCCTTCTACATTGTCAAGACAACCAATGCGAAATTGTCGCGTCAGACCAACACAGTCAAGCTGTGGGTCATAGAGTAGAATGCCAACGGATTGACCCCGACAAAACAGCTCGCGGGTAATCAGGGCACTTTGCCCTCCGGCAAATAAAGTATGGCGCAAGGTGAATTTTTTCGCCGTAAAAAAGCCACTGTAGGCCGTTTCTTCCTGTTCAATCGAGACGTCTTCGCGAGTGAACGGCTTATCCAGATCTTTTGTTTCCACCATAGTCAGCTCTCAGCAGTCAGGTCCGGCAACCGCACCAAACTGTTATACCCTGTGGTACAGCTCACTGCCCTGCTCGCGAAACTCCCGGGATTTCTCCTGCATCTTTTCCTGCAATTCACTTTCAACATCAACCATGCGAATTTCATCCCCGGCTACTTCATAACCGTTGTCACGTGCATAATCGCGCACATCCTGAGTAATTTTCATTGAGCAGAATTTCGGCCCACACATGGAACAGAAATGCGCCACCTTGGCAGATTCTTTTGGCAACGTTGCATCGTGATAGGCTCGCGCAGTATCAGGGTCAAGCCCAAGGTTAAACTGGTCTTCCCAACGAAATTCAAAACGGGCTTTTGACAAGGCATTGTCGCGTAACTGCGCACCCGGGTGCCCCTTGGCAAGATCCGCTGCGTGGGCCGCCACCTTGTAGGTGATAATGCCTTCCTTGACATCGTGCTTATCCGGTAAACCGAGGTGCTCTTTCGGCGTCACATAGCAGAGCATCGCACAACCGTACCAGCCAATCATCGCCGCACCGATACCGGAAGTGATATGGTCGTAACCTGGTGCAATATCCGTTACAAGCGGGCCGAGTGTATAAAATGGTGCTTCATCACAGTGTTTGAGCTGCTTGTCCATATTTTCCTTAACCATATGCATCGGCACGTGGCCCGGACCTTCGATCATGGTTTGTACATCATGTTGCCAGGCAATTTTGGTTAACTCGCCGAGAGTTTCAAGTTCACCAAACTGCGCCTCATCATTTGCATCAGCCACACTGCCTGGACGCAGACCATCACCGAGAGAAAAACTCACATCATAAGCTTTCATGATTTCGCAAATTTCCTCAAAGTGGGTGTAGAGGAAGTTCTCCTCATGATGCGCGAGGCACCACTTCGCCATGATTGAACCACCGCGCGATACAATACCCGTAACCCGTTTTGCGGTGAGTGGCACATAGCGCAGCAATACACCGGCATGAATCGTAAAATAGTCGACCCCCTGCTCTGCCTGCTCAATTAGCGTGTCACGGAATACTTCCCAATTCAGATCTTCTGCCACACCATTTACCTTTTCCAATGCCTGATACACGGGCACCGTACCAATCGGCACAGAGGCATTACGAATAATCCATTCGCGGGTTTCATGAATATTGGCACCGGTAGATAAATCCATCACCGTGTCTGCCCCCCAGCGGGTCGACCAGACCATTTTTTCCACTTCTTCCTCAATCGAGGAGCCCAGCGCCGAATTACCAATGTTGCCGTTAATTTTTACCAGAAAGTTGCGACCAATGATCATTGGTTCCAGCTCCGGGTGGTTGATATTGGCTGGAATAATTGCGCGCCCACGTGCCACTTCATCGCGTACAAACTCCGGTGTGATTTGCTCCGGAATCAGGGCGCCAAAGTTTTCACCCCCGTGCTGCTGTCGCAACAACTCACTCTGGGCAAGCTGTGCGCGCGCCATATTTTCACGAATCGCAATATACTCCATTTCCGGTGTCACAATGCCCTGCCGCGCATAGTGCATCTGGGTAACATTGTTACCGGCTTTTGCTCGGCGCGGCTGACGAATATGCTCAAAACGCAAATGCGCCAGTGCCGGATCACTCTGGCGCTGCTGCATAAACTGTGAGCTAACACTTTCCAGCATTTCTGTATCATCACGCGTTTCAATCCATGCGGTGCGTACATCCGGCAGGCCCTTTTTCAAATCGATGCAAGCATCCGGGTCAGTATAGGGGCCCGAGGTATCATAAACCCGTACGGGTGGATTTTTCTCACTACCACTTTCAAGCTGCGTATCGGTTAACGCAATTTCGCGCATCGGTACCCGAATATCTGCACGACTGCCCTGCAAATACACTTTGCTCGACGCTGGCAAGGGTCTCGTAACTTCCTCGCTAATCGTCTGGTGAGTGATGTTTTCAAGTCGGGTGGCATTATCCGCTGTCATAAGAAATTACCAATATTTGTAAAAATGATTGACCGGACCGGGGCCATGCCCCAACCCGAGTTTGTCGGCATAGATGATAGTACTGTGCAGGTAGTGGCGTGCCTCCGCCACCGCCTTTGGCAAATCACAGCCACGAGCCAGATTCGCCGCAATTGCCGCCGCCAGTGTACAACCGGTACCGTGAGTGTTTTCTGTAGCCACTTTTTCATAGTCGAAGCGCTTCACTTCATCATCACTAACCAGTACATCCGCCGACTGGCGGCCAGCCAGATGCCCACCTTTTAATAGCACTGCCCTGGCACCAGACATACGCAAACGTCGCGCCTGCTGCTCCATTTCATCCACGGATGTCGCAATCTCTGCACTTAGCAGCACTGCTGCCTCATGTAAGTTAGGCGTGACCAAAGCCGCTAGCGGCAACAGGCGTTTTTTCAACGCCACTTCGGCCTCCCGGGCCAGCAACCGATCACCGCTCGTTGCCACCATCACCGGGTCGAGCACCACCGGAATATCCAGTGGCTGTAGTATATCTGCCACGGCATTAATAATGGCCTCGCCGTGCAACATACCGAGCTTAACTGCCGCTACGGGAAAATCATCAAGCACAGCCTGAATTTGCTGCACCACCAACTCTGGTTCAAGCGCCTCTATCGCGACAACCCCAAGGGTGTTCTGTGCCGTAATTGCTGTAATCGCAGAAGTACCATAAACACCGTTAGCGGCAAAAGCTTTGAGGTCAGCCTGTATCCCCGCACCGCCGCTGCTATCGGAACCGGCGATAGTTAATGCAACCGGGGTATGGCCCGCTGATGTTTCATGATTGGACAAGAATCTCTCCACTCCCTACGCCGGCATTACCCGGTTCAGGTATGTACGGGTCTCTCTCAGCCTCGCCAAAATGCAGTGGACAGATAGTGGCGGACACCCCGGTAGATAAAGATGACAAGTTTAGGTTGTGGTCAACAGGCTGTCTACGGTTTAATACGAATTTGCACTGAAACGGGTGGGGTTATAATCCTGCTCTGGTTATCATTACTATCTCTGCGGGCAATTGTGGTATGAAAAAACTGACTTCTCTTCCTTCTCTCGTCTTTGGCCTGGCCTCGACATTAGCTTGCTCAACAGCTTCTGGCGAAACTCTGCTCGAGATATTCAATCTCGCCCAGCAAAACGACGCACTGCTACGCTCCCAGGAAGCGACCTATCTCGCGGACAAGGAAACCGAGAACATCACACGTTCACCGCTGTTGCCACAACTTTCATTTAATGGCAATTACAGTGAAAGCGAGATTGACGATAACCGTTTTGGTATTACCCGTGACGGGCAATCGGAAAACTACGATGTCACCCTGGATCAGAAGCTGTTTGATCTGGAGAGCTGGTATGCCCACAAGCAGGGTAAAAAAATCACCGAGCAGGCGGAAGCACAATTTGTCTCCGATCAGCAGGATCTGATTGTACGTGTCGTACAGTCCTACACCGATGTATTGCGTGCCATTGATGCCTACACGACTGCCAAGGCCGAAGAAGCGGCGATTGGTCGTCAGTTGGAACAAACCAAGCAGCGCTTTGAGGTCGGCCTGATTGCGATCACTGATGTATATGAATCCCAAGCATCCTATGACAATGCACTTGTTAACTCTCTCAACGCCCAGGGGGAAATAGGCATCGCGTTTGAGGCGCTCGAAACTCTGACAGGCCAGCCAGTCAATTCCATCGCGCCACTTGTAGAAAGCTTTGAAGTACGAGATCCGGATCCCTATGAACGTGAAGCCTGGGTAAATCTCGCACTGGAAAATAATGCCGATCTACTTGTTAGCATGCTGCAAATGGATGCGGCACTGCAAAATGCCCAGTCCAAGCGAGCCGCACACTATCCAACGTTGTCCGGTCGTTATCAATATCTCGATAATGACACCGATACCACACCACCGGTACTCACCGACCCGGATCAGGAAGGCCATGTCGTCTCGGTCAATCTCAATGTGCCGATTTATTCCGGTGGCGGCACCAGTGCAAGCCGCCGTCAGGCCTGGCAACAGCACACTGCTGCCACTGAGTTGTATCAAAACACACGCCGCAATACGATTCAGTCAACCCGCTCCTTTCACCTGGTTGTGACCACCGACGTCGCACGGGTCAAGGCACTCAAACAAACCATTATTTCTACACAAAGCGCTCTGGATGCCACCAAGGCCGGTTACGATGCAGGAACTCGTAATATTGTCGATGTACTCAACGCGGAAAGGGCATTGTATCAGGCACAACGGGACTGGCTTAATGCCCGTTATCAATACATTACTGACTTTGTACAACTGAGCAAATCGGCTGGCACATTATTAGCAGAAGATATTGCACGCTTCAGCACGCAGACCGATGGCGACAATCAGTATTATCGAAGTCAGTACGAATAAGACACTCAAAGCTGCTTGTCTATCTCGACAAGCAGCTTTTGCAAGGCCCCCTTATTAGTATCAGCAACATGCTGTGCAGCCTGACCAAGACTTTGTCGCTGTTGCTCACCCGCACAGAGTAATAACATCTCATCGTAGAGCGCCGCTTCTGTGGTGCAAATACTCACCCCCCCCTCCGCTTTAAGCAGGGAGGCAATTTCTGCAAAGTTATGTAACTGTGGGCCGGTGGTAATCGCTTTACCCCACGCCGCCGGTTCAATCAGATTGTGCCCCCCCACCGGCACAAAACTGCCACCGACAAACGCAATATCACAAACTCCATATAACAATAACAATTCACCCATGGTATCGCCGAGCACTACGTCTGTTTGCATATCCGGTAATTGATGGCTACTTCTGCGCACAACTATAAGTCCCTGTTGCTGACACAGGTTATATACATCCTCAAAGCGTTCCGGGTGTCGCGGCACAAGAATCAATAATAGATGTTTAAATTGCTGCTTTAGCCGAACAAATGCCTCGAGAATAATCTTGTCTTCTCCATGATGAGTGCTCGCTGCAATCCAGACAAGACGCTTCTGTTCTGCCTGCCATTGCTGTCGTAATACCGCAGCCTGCTCTATTAATTCATTGTCCAGCTCAAGATCAAATTTAATCGAACCTGTCACAACCAGCTGGTCGCGATCAAGCCCGAGGCTAATAAACCGTTCACCATCCAACGCATTCTGCACAGCAACAGTCGTAATGGCTTTTAGCATAGCTCGAGTTAAACCGCCGAGCTTTGCATAACCGCGCGCAGACTTCTCCGACAAGCGCGCGTTGGCCAGCAATAACGGTATTTGCCGCTGTGCACAAGCAGCGAGCATATTCGGCCACAACTCTGTTTCCATTACGATGACAAGCCTGGGACGCACCCGGCGCAAGAAGCGTCCGACAAACAGCCCTGTGTCGTAGGGCGCATAAACATGGAACACCTGCTCGCCAAACAAGGCCCTGACTCGCTCCGAGCCAGTGGGAGTAGTTGTTGTTACAACCAGCGGTGTATCGGGATATTTTTCGAGCAATTGTTTTATCAACGGTGCCGCTGCAATGGTTTCTCCTACAGAAACAGCGTGAATCCAGATCGCATCACTTTTATAATCCGGCGCCGCAAATCTGCCAAAGCGTTCTGCCCAGCGTTGTCGATAAGCCGGTGCCTTGATAGAGCGCAGCAACAAGCGCAATACAATAACAGGCAACAACAAATAAAAGCACAGGGTATACAGAAGGCGAAAGATCATGTGCGGAAGCATACCACTAACAGGTATACTATGCAGGCATGAACGCTCCCGCTACCAAACAACTCGATGTGGATATTGCCCTGATTGGTGGCGGTATTGCAGGACTGTGGTTACTCAACCGCCTCGTGAACGAAGGTTATAATGCCATTCTGTTTGAACAGGAAGCACTGGGTCATGGCCAGACTACTGCCTCTCAAGGCATGATTCACGGCGGCATCAAATATACTTTGTCCGGTGCATTGAGTGGTTCATCCGAAGCGATTGCCGACATGCCCGAACACTGGGAAAATTGTCTGCAAGGTCGGGGAGATGTCAACCTGCTTAACACGCAGGTTTTGAGTGACCATTTCTATATGTGGTCCACTGCCGGATCACTTTCCAAAGTAACTACTTTTTTTGCCAGCAAAGCCTTGCGCGGTCGCGTAAATACCTTGAGCAAGGCTAATCATCCCCCGTTGTTTCAACACAAGCAGTTTAAGGGCAATCTTTACGAACTGGTAGATGTAGTTATCGACACACCTTCTCTATTACGCAATCTTGCAGACAATGTCTCTGATCGTCTCTTTCAAATTGATTGGCAACAGGCTTCACTGCAACAGCAACAACAAAAGGCTTACCTGGAAATCCAGTTTGGCGGGCAATCACTTTCTATTAATGCGCGACAGTTTATCTTTAGTGCAGGCATTGGCAACCAGGCATTACTTGATGCCGTTAATGCAGACAAACCGTCGATGCAGGCTCGCCCCTTGCAGCAAGTGATGGTAAAACACGACCACGAGCATATGCTCTATGCACATTGCATCGGCACTGACAGCACACCGCGGCTAACAATTTCCTCTCACCGTTGCCACGATGGCAAAGTGTGTTGGTATCTCGGTGGACAGCTGGCAGAGAACGGTGTTGAAACCAGCGCAGAAAGTTTGATTAATGAAGCAAGAGAAGAGTTACAAACACTATTCCCCTGGCTCGACTGGCAAGATGCACAGTGGGCTACGCTACCGGTAACCCGTGCCGAACCCAAACAAAAACAACTGGTTCGACCGGATAAGGCTTTTATTGACCGCGCCTCTGCCAACGGCAAACCTATTGATAATGTACTCGCCGCCTGGCCCACCAAGCTGACATTGACACCCAATCTTGGTAACGAAACGCTTGATCTACTGCGATCACTGAACATCCATCCAACCGCAACAGACAATGAAACCTTGCAGTGTTTATCTGCTCTGGACAAACCTGTTGTTGCCGCCAGCCCTTGGGATGTTCACTTTCCATGATTTATCAGCCGTTTGCTTCCACCGACATGCAGGTTAGTGCTATTGGTCTGGGCACCGTCAAACTCGGTCGCGACCAGGGAGTCAAATATCCGAAGGGATTTAAAATTCCCGATGACCAGCAAGCACTTGCATTGATTAACCTGGCTCGGGAACTCGGTATCAATCTGATTGATACGGCCCCCGCTTACGGCAATAGCGAGGAACGCCTTGGCAAACTGTTAAAACAACAGCGTAAGGACTGGATTATTTGTAGCAAGGTCGGCGAAGAGTTTGATCAGGGCAAATCAAGTTTTAATTTTTCTCCGGAACATACCCGTTTTAGCATTGAGCGTAGCTTAACGCGCCTTGACACTGACGTTATCGATATTGTGCTCGTACATTCGGACGGCAATGACGTTGAAATTATTAACAACGGTATTCTCGATGTACTTGCCGATATCAAGCAACAAGGAAAAATTCGCGCCTTTGGCATGTCTACTAAAACAGTGGCAGGTGGTTTGCTCGCTGCAGAGAAATCTGATGCGGTGATGGTGACCTATAACCTCAGTGAGCAAAGTGAAGCTGAAGTCATTGACTACTGTGAACAACATCAGCGTGCGGTCTTGATTAAGAAGGCACTGGCCAGTGGTCATATTTGTGAAACAGATGACGATGACCCGGTGCTTGCAAGTATGCGTTTTATTTTTAATCACCCGGGCGTGACCAGTGCAATTATCGGCACGATTACCCCGGCTCATTTGCGGCATAACGTTGCCTGCGCCCTCGATGCACTGCAATCGCGGTAAGCTTTGGACTTGAGCACCCGCTAAAAACCGGTACAATCCACCGCTGAATCTCGATTGATAGCCTTATGAAATACGCGCTTTTTTCCATTCTGTTGCTTGCCAGTTCCAGCGGCTGGGGCAGCTGTATGGAAAATGCCCGGGACGACGAAGAAATCAATGTGTGTCAGCATGCATTGGCCAAGGAACTCGAATACAAGTTGCGCGACCTGGAGAAAGACATCAAATCCCACTTGAAAGGCACACAGAAAGACCGCTTTAATGACAGCCAGGTACACTGGCGCAAAATGACAGAACGGGATTGCCAGATTGAAGCAGATTTTTATGAAGGTGCTACCGTCTACCCGGCAATACTGTCGCAGTGTTTGCAAAAGCACTACCGCGACCGTATCAACCAGGTCAGAAACTATTTATGCCCGGAACACAGCCTGAGTACTGACTGTCCGCAATCAGAGAAATATAAACTTACAGATCAGCCTGCAAGCTGATCGCGCAGTAAAAATTTCTGTACCTTGCCCGTCGCATTCATTGGTAGCTCATCAAACACTTCTATACGGCGCGGCACTTTGTAATTGGCCATATTTTCCTTACACCATTTGGCAAACACTTCCTTGTCAAAGTTTGCACCGGATGCTGTAACAATACACGCCGCTGCTACTTCACCCATCCGCTCATCTGGAATACCGATAACCGCCACCTGAGCAACACCTTCATAAGTGGTGATAGTATTTTCGATCTCTGCCGGATACACATTAAACCCGCCGACAATAATCATATCCTTGATACGGTCAGTAATTTTTAGATAACCATTCTCATCCATGACACCGACATCTCCGGTGTGCAACCAGCCTTCATTGTCCATGGTTTCTTCTGTTGCCTGCGGGTTTTCAAAATAACCCTGCATCACGTTATAACCGCGTACAACAATTTCACCCGGCTCACCGCGCGGTACTTCTTCGTTCTCAGCATTCACACAACGCACTTCAACATCGGGTATCGCACGTCCGGAAGTATTGGCAATCAGTTCTGGATCATCTCCGTCACGACACATCGTTACTACGCCACAGCTCTCTGTCAGTCCGTAGGCGGTTAGTACAGTTTCAAAATGCAATTCGTCACGCATGCGGTGGATCAGTGAAACCGGAATTGCCGCTGCACCGGTTACCGCAAGGCGTAAACAGCTTAAATCATAGTTACCAATATTCGGGCTAGCGAGTATCGATTGATAAAGTGTCGGAGGGCCCGGCAATACCGAGATACGCTCATCACCGATACGCCGCATAATTTCCTCGGCATCAAATACTGCCATCGGCAAAACCGTTGAACCGCAAATCAGTGCCGCAAGCCAACCGGCTTTGTAACCAAACGAATGGAAAAACGGATTAACCACGAGGTAGCGATCATCACTGCGCAAACCTACCAGTTGACTCCAGGCTTCAAACACACGCAGGTTTTGTCCATGGGTGGTTTTTACTCCTTTTGGATTACCTGTCGTGCCCGAAGTAAAAATCAGGTCGGAAATATCATCCGGCTTAACCGCATCAGTACATTTCTGTACTTCATTATTGGCAACACTTGCTCCGCCTTCAATAAAAGCTTCAACACTGATGCAAGCTTCTGATTCGCCACGCAGGGTAATGGTTTTTTCCAACTCCGGTAGTTCTTCACCCGCGAGCATGGCCGGATAGTCCAGGCCAAGAAAACCACTGACCGTTAGCAACATTTTTGCACCACTGTTGCGTAACACATAGGCCGCTTCGCTGCCTTTCATACGCGTGTTAATTGTCACAATCACAGCACCGACGGATTGCGCACCAATTGCTGCATAAATCCACTCACGCACATTTGGTGCCCAGATAGCAACGCGGTCACCGGCTTCGAGACCCGCTGCAATATAAGCCGCCGCCCATTGCTGACGAATCTCCTCCAGTTGTGCGTAGGAAACCGTTTGGCCCTCTTCCTCTATAGCTGTGTGTTCAGCGTGTTGCTGTGCCGCTTGTTGAACCAAACCGGGAATTGTCAAATCTGCAACACTGGACATGGTGCTTTGCTACCTCGTTTAAATAGTAAAAATCAGTTGGGGAGTTGGCCGTATTTACCGTCAGCATACAACAGCGGCTCCACTTCACCATCCGCTGTATATACCTCAGTCAGTTTGCCAATGGCAATAATGTGAGAACCATATTCCACGACATTATCAGTTTTACAGAAGAAGTTGGCCTGGGCATCACCCAGATAAGGGATGCTGTCATTATCCTGCCAGGTGCCCTGAGAAAAACGATCATCACTATCTGTCAAGCCGGCACACAGTGCAGAGATATCCTGCTGTGACTGATGCAGAATGCTGACACAAAAAGGCTGGCGATTTTGCAAGGCATCATAAGCTGTGGCGCCCTTGTTCACACAGACCAGTAAGGCGGGTGGATTATCCGACAGAGATGTTACCGCTGTTGCCGTCATGACGTGACGCTCACCCTGCGTATCACGCAGAGATATTACGCAAACACTCGCAGCAAGGCGGCGCATCCCGGCTTTTAGCCCGGCAGAGAGGTCTTCTTTAAACTGTGGCATGGGCCCCTTCTTTTGTATTATCTGGTGCTGTATCAGGCTGCTAATGATACCTGCATCTGTGCAAAAAATCAGATACAAAGCCATAGGGATTCCGTGATTCAGGCCCCGTTTGCAACCGTGTTTATCCTCAATTTGCCCAGGTACATTCCCAGGCAGTTTAGGTAGAACCTCTGGTTTCGCCGCAAAGCCACCAGCCAACACAATAGCGACATGACTCAGATACAGTATCCGTTTGAAACCGCTCCGGATTTTGGCAAAACTCTTGAAGTTGCCCCCGGCATCCTGTGGTTGCGTATGCCACTGCCCATGGCACTGGACCATATCAACCTCTATTTGATTGAGGACGGCGAAGGCTGGCTTGTGATCGACACAGGCATGGCTGGTGATCAGAGCCGCGAGGTTTGGGAACAGGTATTTGCCAACGATCTTGGAGGCAAACCCATCACCCGGGTGCTTTGCACCCATATGCACCCGGATCATATCGGTATGGCGGGCTGGCTTGCCGAGCGCTGGCGTGCACCACTGCTAATGACTGCCGGAGAATACTTTACCGCACGTACATTTAGCGCACCGCTACCGGACAGCAGCAACTGGGAGCTTGATGAGTATTTTTGTGCGATTGGTTTCACTCCGGAAGAAATTGAACAACGGCGCCAGGCTTCAATGAGTTTTTCCTCTCTGGTCGAACCAATGCCGCGGGTATTTCACCGTCTCAATGATGGCCAACGTATAACCATTGGCGATCAACAATGGCTTGTGATGACCGGCGAAGGCCACTCTCCGGAGCACGCCTGCCTTTATAATCCTGTCAGTGAAATTCTGATTTCCGGTGATCAGGTGTTACCGGGCATTTCCTCCAATGTTAGCGTGACATCTACCGAACCGGACTCCAACCCTCTCAAGGGCTGGCTCGCTTCGCTAGAAAAGTTTCAGGTGCTACCCAAAGAAACTTTGGTTTTGCCGTCACATAACAAACCGTTTCGCGGCTTGCACTATCGCCTGCACAGCCTGGCGTTCTACCACGAAAAACAGTTTGCTGTGATTAGCGAAGCGTGTCAGGAAGCCAAAAGCGCTCGGGATTTACTACCGGTTTTGTTCAAGCGCGAGCTTGACCCAACCCAATCCATGCTTGCCCTCGGCGAATGTGTCGCCCATCTAAATTATATGGTGTACAAACAAATGCTCATTAAAGAAAGAAATACCCAGGGCGTAGCAATGTATCACAGTCAACTCGAAAGCAGCGAAGAGAGTCTCGCTTTTCACGAGTAATCAGTTTTGCTTTTAATACACAGCTGTTAATACAGTTGATAATAGGCAATTCCGTTCAGCAGTACCCAGAGCGCAAATAAGAATGCAGCACAGGAAATACTAAAAGGTAACCAGGCATAACGCCAATGCACCAGCGCAAACAAAATCATAACGCCAGGGATAAAGAACGTACATAAACCCCAACCTATTCCAACCTTAAACGCCTTAACGACAACAACCAGACTGGCAATAAAAGAAACAAGTAGCGACAGCCAAAACGAAAGCGACATTGTTTTTTCAGACATTTTTACCGGTTTGATATAGCGCGCCATGTAACGCGACATATCCAGTAGTGCTTTCTCCTCAGGGTTCTGAGGGCGTAAACGCTGTCCGGGGTGGTTGTTTAGTTCGAGTTCGTCAGGACTGCGATAAGATTCAGGCTTTGAGGTTGTCTCGCGAGGCTCCACACTGATGCTCGTCTGGTCATCACTGGATGCACAGGGTGTCTGCTGGATTGTGACATTGCCCGAACCGTCTTCACAGCTATAAAACTGCGCATGGGCATTGCATGCAAATAGACTCAATAACAGAACAATAACGCGCATTAAGGTTTCTCCTGCTTTTCCGGTTTTTTACTATCTTTTCCCCGCTTTATTCTCTACGTGACCCAGACGGATCAGGCGGTCGCTATGATAATCACGGCACCCCCCCGATGCCAATAATTTTGCGGATTTTAACCCTTGAAGTTCGCCGCAACAGCCTTATATAGTCTGCATCCGGATAGTTGAGTATGTGAGAACTGGAGGTTTTTCTGTGTCTGAAGAGCAGAATTCCAACCCTGAAGAAAACGCTAAAAACGAGTCGCAAGAGCAAGACAAAGAGCACATCGACGTCACAACGGGCGATGGTGAAGCTGCGGACGTTGATACAACCCACTTGCAGGAAGAGCTGGACGCTGCAAAAGATCAGGCTTTGCGCGCCCAGGCCGAAATGCAGAATGTGCGTCGCCGCGCCGAGCAGGATGTGGAAAAAGCCCGCAAGTTTGCACTGGAACGTTTTGTGAACGACCTGCTGCCTGTGGCTGACAACCTTGAACGCGCGCTTGCCGCTATTGATGCAGAAGACGAGGCACAGAAGCCAATTATCGAAGGCGTAGAACTTACGCTGAAATCACTGATCGATACCCTGGGCAAATATCAGGTTGAACAGATTAATCCGCTGGGGGAACCGTTTGATCCGCAATTACACGAGGCGATGGCCATGGTGCCCAACCCGGATATGGAACCCAATTCTGTTATGGATGTGATGGAGAAAGGCTACAGCCTCAATGGCCGTCTGATCCGCCCTGCCCGCGTCGTTGTCGTCAAGGGCGAGAACTAACCGGTTTAACGGCTACTGCTTTCAGATACCCTGCCTCCTTTCCAGACAGCATCCACCGGTAACGGCTCTGCAAATAATGGCGTAGCATCCTCGCTATCGATTACACCATCGCCGTCACTGTCATGATTGGTTGGCGAGGTAATACCCATCACTTCAAGATAATCACTCAAACCATCAATATCCGTGTCCTGCCGCAAGGGATCGGTACCTTCGCTGGCCTCGCGAGCATCATCAAGCAAGTCACCATCGCGATCTACAAGGTAGTCATGTAAATAGCCGCTATAAACCTTGACCGGTATATAGCTGTTATCGAGCACTACAATATCAGCGTAACCATCGCCATTGATATCCCCACTCTCAAGCGCCTTACCGAGCTTTTGCTCAGCCGCTGTACCTGCCACGGTATATAAAATACCGCCATCAGCGCCAGAATACAGACGCAGCAGGCCAGCATTCTCCTCACTGTTATCGGCAAGATCACTCGCCGCAGCCCAATCATCGTATCCGTCACCGTTAAAGTCTCCACCACCGATGACCTTTCTACCCAGACGCTCTACACGGTAATCCTGTGCATGGTAGAGCAACGAAGCATCCGTCCCGGAATAAATATAACTACCTCTTCTGGCGCCAAAAGCCGTAACGTTCAGATTAGTACCGACAAGAATATCGTTGTAACCATCACTATTAATATCACCCGCCATACTCAGATCAAAGCCGAAAGCTTGCCCGGCAATACCGTCGATATGATGCAGAATAGAACCATCTGCACCGGAGTAAATATCAACCCAGCTACGCTCAATCTCAATAAATACTCTGGCCTCGCGGTAACTGGAAACCGCCACATCATCGTGGCCATCACCGTTTATATCGCCAACTCCGGCAATATCACGCTGTATCTCGTCACTGGCGCGATTACAATACAACGCAATTTGCACACCATCGGCACCAGAAAAAATTCCGTGCCCAACCGCAATATCATCATAGCCATCGTTATTAATGTCTCCGGCTGCAGCAATCGGCACATCAATATAGTCTTCGCAGTCAGCGGACGGTATTGTTACTGACAAGCTCGATGTTAACGTTGCTCCATTTTCACCTGAATAGAGCCGATTATTTGTATAAAAGTCACCTTTACCATCTCCATTAACATCACCGGCCGCAGTAAGATTAGCGCCAAATCCTTCATACGAATAAGTACCGTAACGACTGTAAAGTACGGTTTGATCACAGCCTGAAATCACACTCACCATACCCGCATCGTAATCAACCCGATAAGTAATCGGGTGACCAAACACCGGGGTCACCAAATCAGCATTTGGATCCGCGTAGGCAATATCATCACAGCCGTCGTTATTAACATCCGCCAGTACTGCGATGCGTTCAATAGTGCTATAGGTAATCTCAAATAGCGGACTAACTTGCGGTAGCAACATATCCTGCGGGAATAGATCTTCACTGTCGCCAAAACCGTCGTTATCACTATCGTCATCGGCATTGTCGCCAACACCATCAAAATCTGTATCAGCCCACTCTGTCGCATCATATGGGAAGGCGTCATAGGCATCTTCCACACCATCTGCATCGTCATCTGTATCGGCGTTATCACCAATCCCGTCACTGTCAAAATCTGTGGTTTCTGTGCTATCGAGTGGAAATGCATCGTCTATATCAGCAACACCATCACCGTCGTCATCATTGTCACAAGCATTGCCATCACCATCGCCATCCGTATCAAGCTGAGTTACATTGCTGACAAGTACACAGTTGTCACTACCATCTACTGTGCCATCCATATCGGTATCGCTATTGAGTGGGTCACTACCGAGCACTACCTCACTGTGATCGCCGATGCCATCACTATCGGTATCGGGAAGCAGCGGATCAGTTCCCAGTGAAACTTCAGCGCCGTCCCCGAGACTGTCGTCATCGCTGTCTGTATCAAAAGGGTCCATACCCTCACTAATCTCATAACCATCCGTGACCGTATCGTTGTCTGTATCATCATCGTCCGGCAGAGTGCCGTAGTAATACTCCTGTGAGTTAGTTAACCCATCGTTATCCTGGTCCACGCCAGCGTCATGGGTGGTTACCTGAGTATTGTTATCGTGTTCCCATTTGTCGGGCAGGGTATCGCCATCACTGTCACCGCTGTGGGGATCATAGCCGTTGACGATCTCGGTGTGGTCGTTCAGCCCGTCATCATCACTGTCCGGATCTGTCGGGTCGGTACCGAGACCAATTTCTGCTGTATCCCCCAGCGAATCGCCATCGGTATCACTGCTTAGCGGGTTAGTACCGTACTGATACTCCTCCAGATTGGTCAGGGAGTCACTATCCGCGCTGGTGGCAGCATCGCCCGGGTCGGCAGGATTTAGCCCATAGAGTAACTCCCAGTCATCATCCATACCGTCATTGTCACTATCTGCCGCCCATACCGGAGTTGATAGCAAAAGGCACAGCGCAAGTGCTGTATGAGATAAAGAAAAAACACTTAACCTATTGATTTTACTGCAATTTTCCATTTTCAGCCTTTTTTGTTTTGTGGGCATTCTTATAGGCTATGCCGCTTTTTTGTAACAACTTTTCTATAACCGTTTTGTAACAACGGCCCCTGATAGGGGCACTTGCCCCTAATGTAACAGATTTTCAGGCAATTTTTTGTCTGGAAGGTTATTTATGCCTTGAAATCACAAAAAGCAGGGCCATATAGGTAGCAGACTTAAAACCATTGGCTGGCTGCCCACTTCCCCGGCAGCCCCCGGAAACTGAATGTTGGAGAACCACCATGGGAAAAATTATCGGCATCGACCTCGGCACCACCAACTCCTGTGTGTCTGTATTGGAGGGCGACAAATCCAAAGTGATTGAAAATGCGGAAGGTGATCGCACGACTCCGTCAATTGTCGCATTTACCGACGAAGGTGAAATTCTCGTTGGTCAAAGCGCCAAACGACAGGCGGTGACCAATCCGACCAATACCCTGTTTGCGGTAAAGCGCCTGATCGGCCGCAAATTTCAGGATGATGTCGTGCAGAAAGACATTTCCATGGTGCCCTATAGTATTGTCGCAGCCGATAATGGTGATGCGTGGGTTGAGGTTAAAGACGACAAAAAAGCACCTCCACAAATTTCTGCCGAAGTACTGAAAAAGATGAAAAAAACCGCTGAGGATTACCTCGGCGAGACAGTTACCGAAGCGGTCATCACCGTACCGGCCTACTTTAACGATTCCCAGCGCCAGGCCACAAAAGATGCAGGCAAAATTGCCGGCCTTGATGTGAAACGTATTATTAACGAACCGACAGCGGCGGCGCTGGCCTATGGCATGGATAAAACCAAAGGCGATCGCACCATTGCAGTTTACGACCTCGGTGGCGGTACCTTTGATATTTCCATTATCGAGATTGCTGAAGTCGATGGTGAACACCAGTTTGAGGTACTCGCCACCAATGGTGACACTTTCCTCGGTGGTGAAGACTTTGACCTCGCACTGATTGACTATCTCGCCGAGGAATTCAAAAACGACAACGGCATTGATCTCAAGGGTGATCCACTGGCGATGCAGCGCCTCAAGGAAGGCGCCGAGAAAGCCAAGATCGAGCTGTCATCGAGCCAACAGACCGAAGTGAACCTGCCCTATATCACCGCAGATGCCACCGGCCCGAAACACCTTGTGGTTAAACTGACCCGCGCCAAGCTCGAATCTCTTGTCGAAGAACTCGTCGAGCGCTCGCTCAAACCACTACAAACGGCACTTGACGACGCCGGCCTGTCCACATCTGAAATCGACGATGTGATTCTTGTCGGTGGTCAAACCCGCATGCCGATGGTGCAGGAACGTGTCGGCAAGTTCTTTGGCAAGGAACCGCGCAAGGACGTTAATCCGGATGAGGCCGTTGCCATGGGTGCCTCTATCCAGGGCGCAGTACTTTCCGGTGATGTGAAAGATGTGCTGTTGCTCGACGTTACACCACTGACCCTGGGTATTGAAACCATGGGTGGCGTTGCCACACCGTTAATCGAAAAGAACACCACAATTCCGACCAAGAAGTCCCAGGTGTTCTCAACTGCAGAAGACAATCAGACTGCAGTCACTATTCACGTGGTACAGGGTGAGCGCAAACAGGCGTCAGGTAATAAATCCCTGGGTCGCTTTGACCTCGCCGATATTCCCCCGGCCCCGAAAGGCATGCCACAAATCGAAGTATCGTTTGATCTCGACGCCAACGGCATTCTCAATGTCTCGGCAAAAGACAAAGGCACGGGTAAGGAACAGTCTATTGTAATCAAAGCTTCTTCCGGATTATCCGACGATGAGATTGAGCAAATGGTTGCCGACGCCGAGGCTAATGCCGAAGCAGACAAGCAGTTTGAAGAGCTCGCTAGCGCACGTAACCAGGCCGATGGTCTGGCTCACGCAACACGCAAAACCCTTGAAGAAGCCGGCGACAAGGCAACCGCTGAGGAAAAAGCTGCAATTGAAGCTGCCCTTGCCGAAGTTGATGAGGCTCTCAAAGGCGATGACAAGGATGCGATTGAAGCAGCAACGAAAAAACTCACTGATGCTTCAACCACACTGGCACAGAAACTCTATGCCGAACAGGCTCAGGACGCTGGAGCAGCAGGTGCTGATGCCGGTGCCGATGATAGTGCAGCAGCTGGTGAGGATGTCGTAGATGCAGAGTTCGAAGAAGTGAAGGACGACAAGGACAAATAAGTCGCACCCTACATTCATTAGCAATACCCCGGGGTCAGCTGCAGAAACGCAGTTGACCCCGCTTTCTAACAGAGCAAGATAGATGTCAAAACGGGATTACTACGAAGTACTCGGCCTGGAAAAAGGTGCCGACGAAAAAGAAATCAAAAAAGCTTACCGCCGGGTGGCCATGAAGTACCATCCGGATCGTAACCCCGATGACCCCGATGCTGAGGAGAAATTCAAGGAAGCCTCCGAAGCTTACGAGATTCTCTCCGATGCACAAAAACGCCAGGCCTATGATCAGTTTGGCCATGCCGGCGTTGATTCCCAGTTTGGTGGTGCCGGTGGCGGCGCAGACTTTGGCAACTTCAGCGATATCTTCAGCGATGTATTTGGCGACATTTTTGGTGGCGGTGGTGGCGGCCGTCGTCGCGGCGGCCCTCAGCGCGGCTCGGATCTGCGCTACAACCTCGAGCTTGACCTCGAAGAAGCTGTACACGGTACCGAAGTCAAAATTCGCGTACCGACGCTGGTTACCTGCGATAGCTGTGGCGGCAGCGGAGCCAAGCCCGGCAGCAAACCGGTGAGCTGCACCACCTGTGGCGGTGTAGGTCAGGTGCGCATGCAGCAGGGCTTTTTCTCTGTGCAACAAACCTGTCCGACCTGTCACGGCAAGGGCACTATTATTTCTGATCCCTGTGACAGCTGTCATGGACAGGGGCTTATTGAAGAAATCAAAACCCTGTCCGTCAAGGTTCCACCTGGTGTAGACACTGGTGACCGCATTCGTCTGGCCGGAGAGGGTGAAGCTGGCCCCGAAGGCGGCCCGAGTGGTGATCTCTATGTGCAAGTGGTAGTGCGTGAACATGAACTGTTTCAACGCGATGGTAAACATCTGTACTGCGAGGTACCGATCAGTATCGTGGATGCTGCTCTCGGTGGCGAACTCGAAGTGCCAACCCTCGATGGCCGTGTAAAGCTGAAAATTCCTGCCGAAACCCAAACTGGCAAACTGTTTCGTATGCGCGGTAAGGGTGTGACACCTGTTCGCGGCGGCAGCCCTGGCGATCTGTTATGTCGTGTCAGTGTGGAAACCCCGGTTAACCTCAACAAAAAGCAAAAAGAGCTGCTGCGCGAGTTACAGATATCAATGGAAGGCGATCAGAATTCGCCGCGTAAAAGCTCCTGGTTTGATAGCGTCAAAGCATTTTTTGACACTTAGATATTAAACAGGCTCTGCTCCCCGCCCAACTGTCTTGCCAGCCGGTCTACTGGTACAATAGCGGCAATTTTTCCCGGTATCTTTTCACAAGGTAGTAGCACTATGACCCGTATCGCAATAACCGGCGCAGCAGGCCGTATGGGTAAAACCCTGATCGAAGCTGTCGCGCTGAATGAGCAGGCCGAACTCACTGCGGCCATAGAGCGCCCGGACAGCTCGCTGATCGGCAGCGACAGCGGCGAGCTCGCCGGCCTTGGTAAAAATGGTGTTGCTGTTGTCGCTGACATTAACGACGTTATCAACGACTTTGATGTTCTGATCGATTTCACCGCACCAGTTGCCACGGTCAGTAATGCACAGGCCTGTCAGGCAGCAAGCAAAAAAATGGTCATCGGTACCACCGGATTCAACGACCAACAGCAACAGGACTTTGACAGTTTTATTCAGGGCATTGCTGTGTGCAAGGCCACCAATTTTTCCACTGGTGTTAACCTTTGCTTCAAACTTTCAGCACTGGCCGCAGAAATTCTCGGTGGCGAAGATTACGATATTGAAATCTACGAAGCTCACCACCGCCACAAGGTAGACGCCCCTTCCGGAACTGCACTAAGTCTCGGAGAGGCCGTTGCCAAGCCGCTCGGACGCAATCTCAAAGACTGCGCTATTTACGGTCGCGAAGGACAAACCGGTGCTCGTGATCGCAATACCATTGGCTTTGCTACAGCACGTGGTGGCGATGTGGTTGGCGATCACACGGTGTCATTTATGGCTGATGGTGAGCGCGTTGAAATTACTCACAAAGCCAGTAGCCGTATGTCTTTTGCCCGCGGCGCAGTACGTGCTGCGGTGTGGTTACAAAGCCAGCAAGCAGGTCTTTACGATATGCAGGATGTGCTCGGTCTGAAATAAAATATGATCGATCAGGTTGCCTCATCTTTACCGTCAAAAGACAACCGTTTTTTCCAAAGCATTTTAATTTTTTTTGCACTATTAGTTAGTGCATCGCTCCTGCTGACCATTTTCAGCCTGCAGTACTATACCTATCTGCCCACTTCTGATACCTGGGTATACAGTGAATTTCTCGCAAATGCGGCTAATGGCCAACTCGATATGGTTTCACTATTTAGCCGTCATAACGATGCCCACGCCATTGTGCTGCCCAAACTGATTTACTTTCTGGACATTTATCTGACGCAAGGGTCTGGTTTATTCGTCACATTGTGTTCACTGTTATTTATGTTGGGCACAGCAATATTATTCTTTGCGGTAATTTTATCGATTACTACTTATTCCTTAACGCAACGTCTGATACTGGCACTACTTTCTACCTTACTGTTAACCAGTGCAATTCAGGTAGAAAGCTTATTGAACCCTGCTAACCTGCAGTGGTCACTATTAAACTTTTTTGCAACACTCAGTGCATTTTTTTGTGCACGTTATCTAACAGCTACGTCCAATAAACGCAGACAACTTGTTTATCTTGCGTTCGCGATGATCGGTGTCGCGTTGACTTCGGCATCTATTCTGTTAATTGCTATACCCGTTGCGATTGTATTTATCAGTCAGCAGTTTGGTGCTCGCCGGACCATGCAGTGGTTTATTAAAACCACTCTGATCACACTTGCAATACTGGTTGGCTGGGAAATTTTTCGTACTTTGTTTTTCCCGACAGCAGCACCACTTGCATTTCAAATTTTACAGTCTCTATTCCCAAACAATTTTACTGTGGAAACACTGGCTGCGATAACTGAATACTTTGCCGCCCAACCACTAATGGCTTATGGCCAGTGGCTCGGTAATTTGCTGCGTTTTCTTGCCCTGTTTTTTGTTCCATTGATGGATCGAATGAATTATCCCTGGTTATTGCTACTTTGCAGTGCCTGGTTGTTTTATTTTTTCGGCAAGTTGCTGTTAAACACTCTGCGTTCTGACCAACAAGCCCGCAGGCATTCATGGCAGTCGCTGTTTTTTGTTACGCTACTTCTGTTTACAATTTTTAGCGCACTGGTGATTGGCTTTGTGCGTTCTCCTCTTCCCTATGCCTATACCTTCCGCTTTGCAAATCTCGGTTTATTATTTGCCGCCGCACTATTCCCCTTACTCTGGCTCTGCTTTGCGCAACGAGCGTTCTACCGTTTCTTTATTATGGCAAGCTTTATTACCTACAGCGGATTACTCGCCTGGCTCAGTGTACAAGAATCCGGCGCGTTTGGTCACGGACGCAATCATATACGCCTGACCCAGGTCGCCTACTCTCTGGATATTAAGGCACCGGAAGTTGTCGTCGCAATGCCAGGCACCGCATGGCAGGAAACTGCTTTTGCCAGAGTCGAAGAGCGAAAACGCCTGTTGCAAGAACATCGGATTGGTATTTATAGCGATCCCGTCTATCAACAGGTAGGCAAAACGTTTGATACGTCAACTACACCACACATGGTTGACTGCAATTACAAAGTACAAAAAATTCGACGCCTGTTGCCCAAACAAGCGTCTTATAAACTCAGCGGTTTAACCACAACCTCGCAGGGCAAGGCTGTGGACCAGGTTATTTTTACAACACCTGATAATATCGTACGCGGTTACGGTATTAGCCAGCTTCCCTCAAAACAGCTAACAAAGATTCTCAGTGAGCCTTATGGCTGGAGCGGTTTTATTAATCTTGGCGACAGCATTCCTGCTGATAGGGAGACTCCAGTACTCATATATGGCTGGGCAGACAAGATTTTGTGTCGCCCAAAACAAATTCAGCTCCCGATGTATCAACAGCGGGAGCTGAATAAAAAACAGCGCCGGTAGCGAGTTGCCGGCTATTAAAATTTAAACTGCCTGAGCCAGTGCTTCCTGAGTTGCTTGGGAAGGCTGTACAGATGCAATCGCCACGAGGGAATCTACAAGATTATCGATAAACACCTGATTCAGACGAACGTGACCTTTGAGTGATGTCACACCCGGCTTCTTGTCGATAATACGTGCAAGATAGGACAAGCTGTGTAGCAACATACTTGTAGCCTGCAACAAGCGCGAAGCTCGCAGCTCCTGAGGAATATCGGTTGTCAGGCCTGCAATCATCTGCATAACCTTGTCATTTTCCGCAGAATATTCGCGGCCAGCAAATAGCGGTTGCAACTGATTGCTTGCCGCCAGTTGCGCAAGAATAGCCAGGTAGTAGCGACCGCCATCATCGTCATCAAGTTTTGAAGCGAGGCTGTAAACCACGATACGGGAAACATCTTCCAGTGTGGCCTGGCGCGGTTGCGCTTCCAGTTTTGCCACCAGATCGTCTTTGGCTTCAAGCACACCGGGAGCATGCTTGTCGATGATCGCTTGCAGCAAACCCTCTTTGCCACCGAAGTGATAGCTCAGCGCTGATTTATTCTTCTGGTCGGCTTCGCGAGTAATTTCATTCAGTGATACAGCATCAATACCGCGCTCTGCATAGAGGCGTTCGGCTGTAGAAATAATTTTATTTCGGGTAATAATCGTGTCTTTTCTCATAGCTAAGGAACCTTTCTTTCCATCTCCATAGGCGTTAACCTTTGATTCTAGACGACCCCGGCAGGAGAGTAAACACCGATAAACGGTATTTTTTCAGGTCTAAACGGTCGATAATTGCCTTTTATCCGTTAAATGGTCACCCATGATGCAGCGAAGACCCTTTCTGAAATTAGCGCTACTCTCGCTTAGTCTATTTAGTTATAAGGCTGTGGGCACGAAGGCCATTGCTGGTGCCGGCCAACCGGTTGCCGCGAACCGCAATATCCCCGCCACCCTCGACAAACCACGCTGGCGCACCCTTTATTCACTCTATGACCAGAAACTTGGCGCAGCAGCCCTGCAAAGCGACCAGTTTGGCAAATATGAGGTACAACCCTTCTTTTCCACCCTGGAAAGCCTTGATCCGAAAAACTTTCACAGTGAGCTACTGGATCTGATCGCGGAAGACTTTGCTGAAAGGCGTACCCGCTCCGTAGCGGGCTGGCGTCTGTCTGAAACCGAAACCCGTTTGCATGGTTTTATTTTTTTAACCCAGCGGCAACATTAATCCCCATTAACAACAATAAGAGCTAGCCTGCCTTACCGAGTTGCTGTTCCAGGTACGGAGCGAGACGCCGCGCCAGTGCAATAATCGTTGCTGTAGGATTAGCCATACCCCCGGTAGCAAATACTGAAGATCCTGCGAGGTAGAGGTTATCAACACTGTGAACGCGACAGTTGCTATCCACGACACCATCTTCGGGTCTTTCACTCATGCGTGTGGTACACATTAAATGCCCACCACCGACCATCGTCTGCCACAAATCACCTTCATCAAGCATGAGCTTCAAGCGCCCGGCATGAATACGCCCGAGTTCATGAGACAACAAATCGATCGAAGTAAGCAATGAGTTTTGATCGTACTCGGTCAAGCGCCAATCCAGTTTTACTCGGCGCTGACCAAAGAAGTCTTTTTCCTTTGTTAACGTGACCCGGCTATCCAGGTTTGGCTGCTGTTCGGCACGAAATGCCATGGAATAAAAACCGCCACCGGATGTCGCAAGGCCGGAAAAATTGGGCTTATATTGCTTTGCTCCGGCCCAGGCAGATTTTTCAGTAAAACGCTTTGAAAGTTTCGCAGAAAAATTCAGTAATTTATGTTCAGTAACCCTATCCGCTGAAAGCGTTAGTGCAGGCTTATAGCGCTGGTCATGTTGCATTTGTGCGGCCATATCATCCGCTAACCACACTAGCGCTGGTGGATCATAAAACTGAAAGTGCGGATGTTCCGCAAAGTAACGCCCAACATTATCATGCTCATTGCCCAAGCCTACAGATGAAACACTATCGGCGTTTAACAACAACCGCGCATTGCCAACGCCGCCACAGGCCAACACTACAGCACTGGCATTAACATCAAAGCGTTGCCCTGTCTGACTCGATACTTCTACACCATTCAATGTACTCGCTTTATCATGCAACAGCCCGGTTACGGTAGCATTAGTTATCAGCGTAATATTTTCATCGCCATTAAAATGTTGCTTGTAAAAAGCATCAAACGGCAACAGGGTTCGTTCGTAATAGGCCAGACGCAACCCCGTATCCTTAATATTCTTATCGCGGTGTTTTTTTTCTAACAAAAACGCCGGATAAAATTCCGCAATATCTGCTTTGCTGATTGGCCACTGATGAAAGAATGGCAAATCCCGCTGAATAAAATCCAGCTCATCCATTTCGCGGCAATAGCCACCCCAGATTGTACCCGTGCCACCAAAACGGCGCTGACTGTGTAACGATAGATAGTTCTCTTCCAGTTCAGGAGAGGGTGAGCTGATTTCACCATCCGCCAGACTTTGGGTCTTTTCATTCAGCTCAAAGTCACCGGATTCCAGTAGACAGACCTTAAGTGCTGTATTTTTAAAATGATCAGCGATAATAATACCCGCCGGCCCTGCACCGACAATACAAAGATCGCAATTAATGGTTTGTGCTTTAAACGACTTGTCTTCAGTGTCCAGGTGCATGGAAATAACGGCAAATTAACGGTCTAATTTCAGGTTTATATTGAGTATAAAGTCTGTGTAAAAACACTGTTGTATTATCAAAGTAAACACAATAACGTAAGCGCTGAGTTGAATACAATGATAAATGCCATCCAGGGGTAAAAACCATGCAAGCGGTAAAACTTTATGGTGCCGGTGATATGCGCCTTGAGGACATTGAACCTCCTGTCCCCGGCAATGACGACATCGTACTTAAAATCAGCGCCTGTGGTATCTGTGGCAGCGATGCCATGTTCAACAACATGGGTAGCATCTGGGGGCCCGACACTCCAATGCCACTAGGCCATGAATTCTCCGGTGTTATCGACAGCTGTGGAGCTAATATAAAGAATTTCAAGCCGGGTGACCGTGTTGTCGTCGATCCAATGATTAACGATACCTTGATTGGCTGTGGCAGCCTTGAAACCGGTGCGTTTTCCGATTACACACTGATCAAAAACGCCGACAGTGCCGGATTGGTTTTTACCATCCCGGATAATCTTTCTACCACTGAGGCTGCCTTTACCGAACCGCTCGCAGTCGCACTGCACGCCGTCAACACAAGCGATGCACAGCCCGGACAAAAAGTCGTGGTCTACGGTGCGGGCCCTATCGGGCTCGGTGCTGTTATCAGCCTCAAAAGCAAAGGCATTGAAGATATTCTCGTTATCGACCTGTCTGACTATCGCCTTGAACTCGCGAGACAAATGGGCGCAAAAGCCACACATAACCCTGTTTCCGGTAAAACCAAAGATTTTCTTAGCGAAAACTGCGGCGCTTATACCGGTCTTGGCGGCGGTATTGATATCGATGTTTTTATCGATGCCGCCGGTGTCGCCCCGGCATTTGACGAGATGATGTTGCTCGCACGGCACGGCAGTATTATCACCGTAGTGGCTATGCACAAAAACCCTCTACCTGTCAGTCTCGATAATGTAGTCGCGAAGCAACTGCAAATTCGCGGTTCCATTGGCTACCCGAACGAGTTTGGTGACGCCCTGAATATCCTCGCCCGCGACGATGTAGATGTATCAGCGTTGATCACTCACCAATATCCATTGGCGGATTTTCATCAGGCATTTGAACAGTCCCTCGATGCAAATACTTCAGGGAAAGTGATGATTGTTAATGAAAGCGTTTCCTAAGCATATATTCTAACAAGGCAATATCCATGACCAACAACATCTGTGGCAATACGTTTGAAAATAAAGTAGCGCTTATTACCGGCGGTTCCCGCGGCCTCGGCGCAGATCTGTGTCAGTCCCTGCGTGCGCATGGTTGCAAGGTTATTGTCATGGCACGGGAGCCAGATCCGGAACAGTGCGATATTGCTCTGACCTGTGATGTGAGCGACGAGCATGCGGTGAACGAGGCGTTTGCCAAATTGCAACAGCAGGTAGAGCAGCTCGACTATGCGTTTATTAATGCCGGCGTATCGGGCTTCGCGCCCATCCTCGACATGGAAACGGAAGAATGGGATCGCGTTATCAATATCAACTTGCGCGGTGCATTCCTGTGTCTGCGTGAAACCGCCAGATTTATGAAAGCAGCCATTGAAAAAGACAAACAAAGTAGCGGTAGTATTATCACCTGCTGTTCACTTGCAAGCTTTGCTCCAGAGCCAAATATTGCCCACTACGGGGCTGCCAAAGCTGGTCTTGCAATGCTTACTAAAACCGCTGCGAAGGAGCTCGGCCAATACAATATTCGCGTTAATGGTATCGCGCCGGGACTTACCAAAACCGATATTATCGCCGGCTCGGAACTGATTCCAGATTTCCACGAACGTGTCGCTAAACGCACACCACTCGGCCGCCTAGGCGAAAGCAACGACATTACTAATACCTTGTTTGGCTTATTTACTATGGAGTGGGTAAGCGGCGAAATCCTCAAGGCCGACGGCGGCTTAAGCCTATTTACCGGTACCGATCCGATGGAAACCTGATCATTCATCACCCGGCTTGACCTTGAAAAACGGGGCATTCAGCCCCATATCTTGATAGACTTCACCTTTACCGCAGTGGTCGTTCGCTGCGCAGTACACCGATAACCCGCCAATACCTGTTACATAGGGTAACGCGACTTAGCGGTTAAATGGGGCCGATCTGGATTCGACGCCGGTACTGAAGTTATTGATGCATGTCGTGATGTCAGCCAATCACGTTAATCCAAAGCTGAAACTTAATAGTTGCCAACGACGACAACTACGCTTTAGCAGCTTAAGTCTGCTAACGGTTTTTAACAAGGTGCCAATACCGCGTTATTAACTGTCATATAGAATTGGCTCGCAGCAAAGTCTGTTCGGAGCGGCGCTGTTAAACTAAATTTCTGAACTCGCGGTTAACGTCCTGGCCATTGGGCTGTTAATCGTTAAATTAATAGATGGTGCTAAGCATGTAGATTCTCTAATGGATGACTGACGGACGCGGGTTCAATTCCCGCCGGCTCCACCATAAAGCAAAAAGGCTACCCTCGCGGTGGCCTTTTTGCTTTATCGATCAGTGTGAATGAATGCAAATGCGCTGCGGGTGGCCAACAGGATGTTGGTCTGTCGCGGAGGGCAGGACGCCCGAGAGCGACCCAAGCCCGCCGGCTCCACCAATAGAAAACCTCAGCTCGACAGGGCTGGGGTTTTTTATTGGTCGCGAAGCGAGATTGAATGCAGATGCGCTGCGGGTGGCCAACGGGATATTGGTCTGTCGCGAAGGGCAGGACGCCCGAAAGCGACCCAAGTCCTGCCGGCTCCACTATTTAGTAACCATGCTCCTCAATCAACTCCGTCAACGGCTCCATTAAATCCTGGATATGATCTTTATAGCGCTCCCACTTGGCCACTGAGTTCTTATAGATCGGTTGCCGCACCTGGGTGATACTTGCGGTACGCACCAGTCTATCGGACTCATAAAACTCCAGACACTGCTCCTGCCAATCCAGACCAATAAATTCAATCAGCTCTTTTGACTTTTCTTCCTGATTTGCAACCAGCTGTTCATAGTCAGACACATAATAGTTAACCGGCAATACAGATTTCCAATGTCGCATAATACGAAGATACTGACGCACTCGCTCCACCAGATGCTTTTCGTGACAGGCCCACGGAATCGAACCAAACTGTGTCATCCAGCACGATAGCGACACATCTCGAGGGTCGCGACGGCAGTGAATAATCTTTGCTTTTGGAAACAGTGTCAGTATCCACCCTACCAGGCTGTAATTATCCGGCATCTTGTCAACGACCCGTGTCACGCCTTGTTCCTGTGCCTTATCTATTAGCAGCTGTAATCGCTCAAGATATTGCTCAGCCATCGATGCAATATTCTCAACAGATACTATTGGCAAATATTGTTCACGCTGAAATTTACTTCCCTGGTTAAAGGCATGGAACGACTGATTAGCAAAAGATCGTTCACCAATGCCTAAAACGCTGGAGTGACGTGCGATAATCTGTTCGGTTAGTGTAGTCCCGGAGCGCGGCATACCGACAATAAACACTGGCATTTCACTGTCGCTACCAATACCGGCATCCCTGATTGTCGCAAAATAGTTTGCATCGAAAGTTTCAATAATTTGCGAGATATGATTTTCCTGCGTTTTTACCTCGTAGTCCCAGTCTCTTTTGGATCGATATTCCCACTGGTATTTATTTGCTTGCATCATATGGCTCGCAGCTTTCTCCGCATCCTTACAACCATCGTAATAATAAGCCAGCCCACTATGCAAACTCGATAACATACCACTCTTGTCGATTCTTGAACTTGCTAACAATTCTTCCATCTTCTCAATATAGCTGGTGTCCAGCTTGCTCTTCAGCGTGGTTGCCAGTCCATTAAGTGCCGGTACAAAGTTCGCATTCTGCCCGAGCGCCTCATTATAAATCGCAACGGCCTGGTCTACATCTCCGGAAGACGACAGGATATGTCCCATTTTCGACAGCACGATCAAACGCTGCGGTTGTAGTGCTCTGACTTTTTCTAATAATTGCATGGCAAGATCTGCATCACCATCGTCCCAATACACATCACTGAGCAACAGCAGCAAATCTATGTTGTCTGAATTCTCCTCTAACAATGGCTCCAACATTTCGATCGCCGCATCAGTACCCAAGGTATCTGAAACCAGTTTAGCCAAACCACACTGAGCTTTTATATTACCTTCGTCTAACTGTACTGCCTTATCGAACCAGGTAGAGGCCTCTTGTCGATCACCCACCTCCTGCCAGACATCACCAATCGCAACACATAATTCGGATGATTCGCTATTAATATCATAGGCATCGGCATAGGCTTCCATCGCCTCGTCAAGCATCTCCAGTTGCACATAACAATCGCCAAGGTTCTTATACGCACTGATATCCGCTGGTGACAATTCAATCGCTTTTTTACAATGTTCAACTGCCCTATCCAGTTCACCAAAATGCTGTAACAGCCCACCCAGATTATTATGAGCCCGAGCCAGATCATGCGTTGTCAGCACTTTTTCATAAATAGCCACGGCTTTTTGCCACTGCCCTTTCTCTCGATGGGCGTCGGCTACCGCGCAAAGGTAATTCATATTGTCAGGTACTTTATCGGTCAATGCGTGGAATAGCTTGAGTGCCTCGTCTGCTTGCTGATTCTCCAAATAAGCACATCCAAGGTTGTAACCGGCATCGTAATAATCTGGTTGTTCCTTGAGTGCTTTTTGTAAATGATAAATAGCTGAGTCGTATTCTTTATTACGCAACAAGGCAACACCTAAATTGCCCAGATATTGGTAGTTTTTTTTGCTTTTTTGTAACGCTCGTTTTAGATATTTAATACTGGACTCATAATCTTCCAGAAAAAGATAAGCCAAGCCCAATAGATACAACGCATCTTCCGAGGTACGATCCTGTTTGTGCCAAACCTCTGCACGCTCAAGCACTTCCTGTGTCTTGCCCAAGCTGAGAAGATTTAATAATTCAGATTTATTTTGCACAGGGGTAATCCAGCCGGAGCCAATGGCTCACTATACTAATCAGCCACGGGCTTAAGTCAATAAAAACTATGCAGCTTCAGGTTTCCAATGCTTAATCATCTCGCATAGCTGATTCATTAGCATATTTGATAACAGGCCTTTGCAGAATGAGTGTATTCGGATACGTGATGATTTTTTCATCAACCTTGATCATCACATGAAACAATGATATTTCATCTATTACCCCGCTGACATTTTCATCTTTTTCCAAAACTCTGATGTAGTCACCTACGCGATAGGGAAAACCAAAGAAGATGATCATGCTAGCGGTAACATTACTCAGAATTGACCACTGCGCAAATAGTGCAACACCAATAACTGCGAATACTGAGGATAGAAAAACCGATACCTGGGCATATTCTATGCCCAGCACGAGAAACAGCAGCATCACACATATCAGCACCAGGCCCAAATTTATCGTACGGGTTATATATTTAGTCCTGTACTGACTAACTTGCTTGCTGGCACCAATTCTTTCTATCAGCGAGTTATTGAGTCGGGCTATAACCATAAAAACGCAAATAACCGCAATTGCTGATAATAGTTTCATCATTAAATATCCTCATTGACATCATGATTCCGGGCTATTCTATCTATCTTTTTATGCAAACGCATTATCTGACTTATAACTTAAGGGCAAGTACCAACTGCCTTGTTAGCCTCTTATTGACCATTTCGGGGCATAACCTTTATTCCCCTGAATCAGGCTTACCTTTGCCCTTTTTCTCAACCTCATCAAATGCCTTAATACAAAACACAATAAACAACTCACTCCAGCTATTGTACCCATCAATCGCATCGATGCTGGTATTCACATATTTGCTTTTTAGGAACTGCAAGCTCGCGGCTATATGCGCATCTGGCATCTGATTGAGTTTTAATACCTTCAGGGTTTCTTCTGTCGGTGTCCAATCTTCGGTAAGGATTTTCATGGAGGAAGTTTAGCGATTATTTGTCTACTGACCAAAAATATCCGGCTCTTTTTATGCTATTTTCCGAAACTTCTTCTCTATTTATTTTCATTATCCTCACACGTCCTGTTTCCACTTTCAGGCCAATCCTCCAAAAAAAGAATAATATTAGGGTTATATCCTCTCCAAACCACTTGCGCTGCCTGAAAAGCCGAAATAGCAGGAAAGGAATCTGGAATCAGCCATTTCCGGCAACATGTGTTCTCAGCAGGCTTTGTTTCCTGAGCCAATCTGGCATAAGATAGTCCTTATAAACGAGCAAATCCCGGTAGATAATCGATAACAATACAGCGAAAACACTACCAGAACAGGACTATGAAGCGCCACTTATTTGACACAATCACTGCCTGCCGCCATCTCTGGTTACTGGTGCTGTGCCTCATGCTGCCCCTGACTGTACAAGCGGTGGATATTGATGGTGATGGTTCAGATGCGACCGAGGAGGCTTTTGCCAACACCAGCGACAACGATCCTACCCGGCGCCCCTACTGGTGGAAGACGCTTCAGGTCAATGAGGGTTCTTACAGTAGCTACTTCGGCCGGGTTGTGAGTCGTGCAGGAGATGTGAATGGTGACGGCACACCGGATTGGGTGATTAGCATCCCCTCTATTAACAATGTGGAAACCAATGGCGAATCGCGCAGCGCAGCGCGTGTTTACTCCGGAGCGGATGCCACAGTCCTGTACACAATATACAGTAATGCTCCAGGAGATGATTTGGGTATAGCCGTTAGCGAGCTGGATGATATCAATAGCGATGGATACGATGATTTTTTGATCGGTGCGCCAGGGATTAATGATGACACCGGGTCGGTAATCGTTGCTTCCGGACTGGATGGCAGCACCTTATACAGCTTTGACGGCGATACTGTCGGCTTGAGATTTGGCTACCAGCTAAACAACGCAGGCGATGTTAATAATGATGGCTATGAAGATATTTTAATTAGCAGTGAATCAACTAATAAGGCTGGTCGTGTTTTTGTCTACGACGGCTTTGATGGCTCACTCATTTACGAATATTCCGGACAAAATGCTTATGACAGTTTCGGCAGTGCTATCAATACTGCCGGCGATCTAAACCAGGACGGTTATGCGGATTTTATTATTGGCATTCCCTATGCGAATAGCACCGCAAACGACAGCGGTGCTGTTGAAGTCTATTCAGGTGCGGATGGCTCACTGCTCTATAGCTATGATGGCGATGGTGCAGGCGATGTATTTGGATCTGCAGTTGCTGATGCCGGGGATGTTAACAACGACGGCTATAATGATTTCATTGTCGGTGCTATTCAACTCTATACACAGGCAGTCAGAGGTTATACCCGCGTTTACTCCGGCTACGATGGAACAATCTTACATACTTTTACCGGAGAATATAATGCTGAATCTCTTGGACGAGATGTTAGCCGTGCGGGGGACATTAATGGAGACGGCTATGGGGACGTGATGACTTCTTCGCGAGCGTCAGGTGATAAAGGCACTGTCATCATATTCTCTGGCGCAACAGGCCAACCGCTTTATCGTTTTAGAGGGGATGATGTGGGTGATGGTTTGGGTAAGTCAATTAGTCTTGTAGGCGATATAGAACAGGACGGATACGAAGATATTCTTGTCGGTATATATACTGATGACAACATTAATCATTCTTCCGGAAGTGCAAGAATACTACTGACATCAGATTTTTTTAACGATGCCGATTCGGATTTTAAACTCAGTGCCTACGACCCTGACGATGATCAAGATGGTTTTCTTGATGGTGATGACAACTGTCCTTCTGTTATCAATATTGATCAAAGTGATAGCGATAGCGATGGTATCGGCGATGCCTGTGACTTTGTAATTGGCATAGATACAGACAATGATGGCTGGTCAGATAGTGATGAAGTCGCTTGTGGTACAGACCCTGTACTTGCCAGTAGTCTACCTGCCAACTCCGATGAGGATCATGTCTGTGATGTGCGGGACGCTTTCCCACTTAACCGCTATGAATGGAATGATAATGACAGTGATGGCATCGGTGACAATGCAGATGATGACGATGATAACGACAGCGTTTTGGATATTGATGATAACTGCAGCTTCAGCGATAACCTTGATCAGCTCGATTATGATGGTGACGGGTCAGGTAATGTCTGTGACAACACGATTTATGGTGATGTCGATAACGACAATATTGATGACCTCAGCGATAACTGCCCTTACCTGGTCAATACGGACCAAATAGATACTGATAGCGACGGACTTGGCGATACCTGCGATACCGACCAGGGCGGCACCGAATTGGTTATGGAACCCGGAGCCAAAATCAAGGCTAATGGCGGCCATGTAATCATCAAAGTGATGGACGCCGATGCCGGTTATACCAGCCATCTATACCTAACATCTCCGGATAATCGTTTTATTGCCTCAAACCGCGATGCAGGCACCATTGTGAACCTCGGAATTTACCCGGTAGGCACCGAACTGATTTTCAGCATTCAGGTGCAGGACACAGGCTATGAATTCTTTACCGGCCCTGCTGAGCGCAACCCGGATAACGAGTTACATGCTGCCGCGTATATCCCGCCACAGGGTACAGCGATTATTGGTTTTGAAGATTTACATGGCGGCGGTGATCAGGACTTTAATGACAATGTGTTCCGCTTCCTAGGGCTGTCTGCGTTTGAGGATTTCGATGGTGATGGCATTGGCGACTTCTACGATGACGATGATGACAATGACGGAGTTCCGGATATCGACGATCTCTATCCATTCGACCCAACTGAATCTGCTGATAACGATAGTGACGGTATTGGCAATAACGCCGATAACTGTCCCAACCATAGCAACCCTTTCCAAACCGACAGTGATGGTGATGGCACCGGTGATATCTGTGAACCTTCTGTACTTGATGAAGATGGAGACGGCAGTTCGTTATATGAAGAAAATCTTGCTGGCACTAGTGATGATGATGCTAATAGTCGACCTTATTGGTGGCGAACGTTTGATGGTGAACATGAAGTAAGCCTGTTTGGCAGCAGAGTGAATCGGGTCGGTGACGTTAATAATGACGGACATGACGACATTATCGTAGCCACTGAATTCGACAGTAATAATGGTTATTTTTCCAATGGTGTTGTGCACATCATTAGTGGTAACGATGGCCAGTATTTGTATACCTATACCGGGGAATCAGACAATGCCTTGATGAGCAGATCCATCAGCGGCGTTGGTGATATTAACAACGATAGCTACGATGACTTTGCAATTGGCCGTATATATGATAACACCTACGCTCCTGGAAATGGCCGCATCGATGTGTTCAGCGGCCGGGATGGCCACCTTGTTTATTCTCACTATGGTGACAGTGATGGTGATGCTTTAGGTTATGAGATCAGCGCCCTGGATGATATCAATTTTGATGGCTACGATGACTTTTTGGTCTCAGCTCCTGTCGCTGATAATGGCGGTGAGCAACGTGGCACTGTTTATATTATCAGCGGTGCTGACAACAGCCGTCTAACCACAATTTACGGTGAAACGGACGCTGGTCTATTTGGCTTTGCGCTCGCAAGTACTGGCGATATTGATATGGATGGAATCAATGATTTTCTTGTGCATGAAAAATACAAAGTTTATATATTCAGTGGTATTGATGGCGAATTGATCGACACAATCAGTAGCAGCCAATTATCGTTCGCCAGATCATTACATAATGCAGGTGATGTGAACAATGATGATTATCCAGACATTATCGTAAGCGATGAGCAGACTAATCCTCTCGGCAGCGCGCATGTTTATAGCGGAAAGGATCGTTCTCTGCTATATACTTTTACCGGAACACAGCAATACTCTTCTTTTGGTAACCTTGTAGATGGCGCTGGTGATATCAATGGTGACGGGTATGCCGATCTGCTGGTTTCTGCACATCGCTTTGATTCTCCAACTCTGGATACAGGAAAAGTTTTTTTGTTTAGTGGCGCTGATGGCTCCATACTTTACACATTCGTTGGAGATAGTCGCTCTGATATGTTTGGCAGTTCCCTGCGCAATGTTGGCGATCTGGATGCCGATGGCTATGATGACTTCGCAGTGGGAGCCCCCGAAGACGACAATACGGATCGCAACAGTGGTTCATTACGGGTATTTTTATCATCCGACCTGCGCGCCGATATTGACCTGGATTTTATTCTCGATAGCTCGGTGGATCTGGACGGCGACGGATTAATTAACGGTATCGACTGGGATGATGACGGTGACGGTGTGCCAGACAGTGTCGATGCCACGCCGTTTGATAGTGGTAATACCAGTGAAATCGCTTTGCCACTTAATAATACGGAATCAGGTTATAAGGGTTTGCGTGTGCAATCCAGCTTACAGCGCTAATACCCTACATCAAATATTTTTCTGCGTTGCTTTTTGTGCTTTGTAATACGGCGACGATCTGACAAGAAACCACATAATAACTGGTCTGAACAGTTTCACCAGAATCAGACCGTGGCGCAATACACCCAGTGAGAGTTTCAAATCGATAAAATTATCTTCTGGGCCATGTTGTTGAAATTGTAACAAGCGCTGGCTTTCCTCCGTATCTACCCAGTCGCCATAAAACTCTACGTTATCGGTAATTTTCATGGTTTCCCGTGGTACGTTTGACAGACCCATGGTTGTTAACATCAAATTGGTTAGCTGTAGGGCATTTAAACGATTCGCTTCTCCACCACCGAGATATAGTATTTTGTGAATGCTCTCATCACAATCAACCGCATTGGCAAATGCGGTACCACCATCTTGCGGGTGCAGCACCTCTACCCGCCCATCCGGGTGCCCTTCGAATACGCTATTGCCTATAAAGGTAACGAGATTGGCCGCATTGGCCGGTGGACAAACTGCAATACGCAAAATAGTCCAGTCGAGGTTTGATGCCTGAATCGCCTGCTCACAATCTGCCTTGCTGCGCCCATAGTGATCATCCGGGCACGGCTGATCATCTGCGCACAATGGGCGATCGCGAAACTGATTCTTGCCAAACACTGCAATCGACGAAGCAAACACCAGCCGCTTTGCCGTGGGCGATTGCTCCATTAACTGAATGAATGTTTTTGTTGCATCGAGATTAATTGCCTGCGTGAGTTCGGGGCGCTCTTCAGTCAAAGGCGGAATAATTGCAGCGAGATGAATCACCGCATCAACTCCTACCAATGCATCTATCAGACACTGTTCGTCAGTAATGTCACCCCAGACAACTGAGACATTACCAGTCAGTGTTTTGGCATGGGAGCGGGCAAACTTGCTGTCTTTATCCAGTGCCACAACATGATGCCCTGCCCGAAGCAATGTCTGCATGGCGAAACGCCCGATATTGCCAAAAGCGCCGGTTAATAATACTTTCTGTTTGTTATTCACGTGCTTTGCTGCTCACTATAATAACTGCAACGTAGCGGCCCTGGTTTTGAATTCTTCTGTTTGAACCAGCTTCTCATATTCCGGTAGATGCCGATCTCCAACCCTGCCAAGGCCAACAAGTTACCGAAGACAAGTCAGATTGCATTATCCAGAAAAAGCTCTGCTTGTGCCATGTATTATCTGGTTACGTCAATAAAACCGGCAATTTTTCACCTTGCCAGCGTTGTTTTAGTGCAGTTTGCTACGATAATCATCGTAAGCCCATGATCGGACAAAAGACTCATTTCCATGCAATTAATGTTAAAATTCCAGCATAGTCACTTGTTACATACCCGTTTCCATGTGGCAAGGTACATCTTTATAAATATATCGATAGATTATCAATAGGAATGAATATAGTTGCGAGCAGTACGCTCTCTCTTAACCGCTGGCTTCCGCAGCGGTTTCTAACGCTGCAAGATCACGGCGAAGCCTTGCGTGTGCGGATTTTTCTGATCCTGATATTCCTGTGTGTCGCCCCTTTGCTACTGCTGACCCTGATCATGTTTTGCCTCACGGTCATTCGCTATGACAGCCTGTGGTTACCGACATTATGCGTAGCGGTTATTACATTTTCTCAAATCAGCTGTCTTCTGTATTTCCTGAAAAGTGGCAATATTAATCTCTGCGCATTGATATACGCTTCGATTATTTTTGTTCTTGTCGGCACATGTGCTTTCTTCACTGGCGGCTGGCATTCACCGGTCAGCATTTTCCTGCTCGCCTTACCGGTTATCGCCTGCCTTGTTGTCAGTCGCAATACGGGATATATATTTTCTCTTGCTGTGCTAACGCTGTATGTCGCTTTTTATCTTCTTGAACAACGAGGTTATGCCACAGAACAGCTGATTAGCCCCGAATATATGCCTTATGCACAAGCTGGAATGTGGTTTACGAGTTTGTCATTCATTGTTGGCTGCCTATTGCTATTCGATTTTTCTACCATGGATCTGTCCCGGGTTATTGAAAAAGAGAGAATACAATTTGAACGCGATATCAATGTAGACGATCTTACTGATACCTATAACCAGGAATCCTTTCTCGACGAGATTGACAAATGCCAGATGAATCAGCTGGAAAATAACCAGGAATTCGCGCTGATTTTCATTAAAATTGATAATTTAAGAAAAATAAATCGCCAATTCGGCTATGAGGCCGGCGACTATTTCCTGGGCAAGCTAGCGGAAAATATCCGTCAGGTTAGTGACAACCGTACTATTGTGTCTCGTTATACACCGGAAAGCTTTGCTGTTCTTTTCAATCCGGTCGAAGACATTGGCCAACTTATAAGTATGCAGTTCAAACTAAAACAGGCCGCGCACAAGAAAATTCTATTTCGCGATGAAATTGTTTTAAGTCCGGAATTGTCTTTTGGCATTGTTATCAGTGACGGCGAAAACATGACACCTCTGGATTTAATTGCCCAAGCTGAAGAACGAGCCAGCGTTGAAGATTCCCGCCTGTATATGAGGGTCTGAACAATGCTGAACCTTACGAGCCTGCTTGATCAACTACTACCCAAAGCCTTTCACACTCAATGTAGTGGTGATGAACTATTCCGCGCAAGAATTACATCCGGTGTAACCGCGATGTACTTTGTCTCGTTGGTTTTTGTCATTGTCCTGTTGTTACTGTTTACCTATCTTGGTTATGTGGAAGTCTGGTCTGCTGTTATTTCCTGCTCTATTTCTTCGAGTTGTTATTTATTTCAACTGATTTATTTCAAGAAAACCGGCAATCTGTTTATCGCTTCAACAATTACAATTTTAACGCTATTTGGTGCAACCTGTTCTTTTGTAACATTAACCGGTGGCTGGCAATCTCCGGTTGTTCTGTTTCTGTTTGTTGTGCCTATGTGTGCGTTTCTAATGATGGGCCATAAACCCGGTATTTTCTGGACCGGTCTTGCCGCCACGGCTTATCTTATTCTCGGAGTATTTGAATATTTCTCCGTACCCATGCCCCATGTTGTCGCTGCCGAGTATGAGCACCTGCTGAAACTATTTAGCTGGATGTTCAGTTGGACGATTATTGTTGGTGGCGTAAGTCTGTATTCCGGCGTTGTTAACAGCCTTAATGAAGCGGTTAACGAAGAACGGGAAAAAATGCGCATCAAGGCAACCTTCGATGAAGAAACCGGCGCCTATACCCGCAAGGCTTTTCAACAGCTGCTGAAACAAAAAAACCGCGAAGCTGCACTCAACACTCAAAGCCCAATGGTTCTGTTTTGTCTGGAACTGGAGTTCTCCCAGCGCGATCAGTTACTGGAGCAGGCACAAGCGTTCCATGATGTTCTTGATAAGCTCCGCGCAACGCTCGGGGAAGAAATTATTTTGTCACGCTATGGCGGACTGTCGATAACCGGACTGATTACGCCACAACCCAATAGTGATATTGCCCATGCGGTTACACACGATATCTATAGCAAACTGCAAATGATGCTCGACGAGCACGGCGCTACGGTTTATATGGGTGCTGTATTTATGCCGGGCTTCTCACGGGACGTGAATACGCTCACCCAGGGAGCTCGCAAGGCACTGTATATTGCCAAGCAAAAGAATAGAAAGCTGGTAATTTTTGCCAAATCCTTGAGCAAGGCTCATGAACAGGACTATATCGGCGAGGTTGTGCGGGCACGCTTCGACCAGGTTGTCGCCGAAGCCTGAGCACCCAACTCACCCGATACTGCCTACATCCTACATAGCGCTATCGATTAAGCCGCCAACTTTCAGGTATACCCAGGTTTTAAAGTCTCTCCACCACTGCGGGCCCGGGTTTTCACGCTCTTCCTTGTCCTTGTTCGCCTCATCGAGAATATAGGCGTAGATTGCATCGGCATCTTCTTCAGTAAGCACCTCGGAAAAACCGACCATGCCGACTCCGCTGAGCGCACCGCCAAGTACGATCGCTTTAAAGCCCTCGTGACGCGTGGAATGCATATGACGCAAATCCGGAATCGAGCCGCCACTTACCACACTCATACCATGGCAGCCGACACAGTACTGGCGATACTTCACATTACCGTGGGCAATCACCTCGTCACTCACATCCAGGCGTGGTGGTGGATCATAAATCACGCGCTCTGGTACCGCTGGCAGCGTACCCGTTCCGCCCAATTTGAAAGCCAGAATACGGCTACGCGGTGGTCCGGGCGGTGGCTTCAGGCCAGCAGCCAGACCGAGACCACCACCCCAGCCGGCCTGTACAGCAATATACTGCTCGCCATCGACGGTATAGGTCACGGCCGGGGCCATCACACCCGTCTGTGTATCAAAGTTCCACAACTCTTCGCCGGTGTCAGCACTAAACGCTCTGAACTTCTGATCAGCCGTGCCCTGAAATACCAGGTTACCCGCCGTGGAGAGCACGCCACCATTCCAGGTCAACGCGTGTTTTACTTCCCACGCCGGCTGCTGGGTTTCCGGATTCCACGCCAACAGTCCACCACCGAGCACACTTCTGAGCATCGCCTGTTGAAACAGCATTTCTCCGGGGGGCTGTGGCATCGGCTGGGTGCCAAGATTCCAGAAGCCTGGCTCGTGTTCGTAGTTGTAATCCGGATCAATCTCGTTTGCGCCCTCTATCGTTGGGATATAAACGAACCCGGTTTGCGGGTTATAGGACATCGGGTGCCAATTATGAGCACCTACGGGAGAGGGGCGAATAAACTGCTTGCCGTCTTTGTAGTCCACATCGGGATTTTCTATCGGGCGGCCATTTTCATCATAGCCCAGCGCCCAGTTCACTCGGGAATAGGGCTCGGCGGACAGAAACTCACCGGTAGCGCGATCAAGAATAAAAAAGAAGCCGTTCTTCGGCGCCTGCATAATGACGCTGCGCTGTTCGCCCTGCCAGTTGATCTCGGCGAGAATCATATGCTGGGTTGCCGTATAGTCAAAACCATCGTTTGGCGTGCCCTGGTAGTGCCAGATATATTCTCCGGTATCCGGGTTTAGTGACACGATAGACGACACAAAGAGATTGTCGAGGCCTGCCGGATTGCGCAGATGACGGTTCCAGGGCCCCGCATTGCCCACCCCGATATAGAGCTGATCAAGCTCCGGATCATAGGCCATGGAATCCCAGACGGTACCACCACCGCCGTTTTCCCACCAGGGGAATGACCGGTCCCAGGTTTCCAGCGCCATCGCCATGGCGTCATCCTCGGGCTTGCTGTCCGGATTGCCTGGCACAGTCCAGAAACGCCAGACCATGTCACCGCTCTCTGCATCATAGGCAGAGACATAACCGCGCACACCGTACTCGGCGCCACCATTACCAATCACCACCTTGCCTTTTACTACACGGGGTGCGCCGGTAATCGTGTAGGGGCGCGACTGGTCAATTGTCAGGGTACGCCAGATTTCCTCACCGGTTCCCGCATCCACCGCGACAAGATAACCGTCGAGCGTACCCACATAAACCTTGCCCTTCCACACGGCTACCCCGCGATTGACCACATCACAGCACGCATGTACGGCCCAGGCCTTGTCTACCTGGGGGTCAAATTGCCAGATCAGCTCACCAGTTTTTGCATCATTCGCATAAACCACCGACCAGTTGCCAGTAGAGTACATCACCCCGTCAATCACAATCGGCGAAGCCTCCAGGCCCCGGCTGTGGTTCGTGTCAAAAGCCCAGGCCAGACCCAACCCGGATATATTGCCACTATTAATTTGGTCGAGCGGGCTGAAACGCTGCTCATCGTAGGTGCGACCATGGGCCAGCCAGTTGGAAACCTCCTGATCCGCCTGTTTGAGCCGCTCCGCATCGAGGTCAGCAGCTTTGCGCAGAACGTCAGGGTTGTATGCAGCCGACAGGCTGGTGCTAAAAAACAGGGCTAAAAGGGCAGCGCAGATTCGCATGATGTCAGGTCTTTTCTAATTGTTAAACAAGCCGGACATAATAGCGAAAATACCCGGTCTGCGGATATAAACATTCCGCTTAGTCAGTTTTAACAGGGTGAGAATCGGGCCGGTGCCACTCCGCCTCTATCCAGGGATTCCGCTAGTACACTGGGCCGGATCAGTGTCACCCTCGTACTAGTAGTCACCATAAAAACGCACCTGATTAAACACTGTAGAGTTACCATCAATCTGAATGTAAACTAGCAACAGGATATAAACAAAAACAACCCGGCAATGACTGGCCCAATAAAAATACGCTTTAAAAAACTGCTTTCTGTACTATTCAGTCTGCTAATCGCACTCCTGATCTTCGAGCTGTTCTTCACGCTACTCTACTACATTCTCGATGACGGTCGCTATGTTCCCGCCGCTGTCAAAATCGAGCAATCTTCACCGAAGGGCTATCGCATCAGCCGCGCACAGACCTGCTTTGGTAAACGCAGTCTGTCACCTCATCCATGGCTCGGTTATAGCCGGCTTACAAAACCATTTTGCGACAGTTATGAAGTCGGTGGCAGCCATACCGGTGAAGTATTTCCTTTCACCAAAGACCCGGACAAATTCACTATTCTGTTTACCGGTGCTTCCGTGCCGAAGCAGCTACTCGACACAATCAAGCCTTCAATCAGAAAACAGCTGAGCGAGAATTATCACTATCAGGGCAAGGAAATCGTAGTGCTAGGCGGTGCCGTGGAGGGCTGGAAACAACCCCAGCAAACCATCATGTTGCTACTCTCGCTCGGCGTTATTGATGCAGTTTTCACCGTTGAAGGTTTTAATGAACTCGTGTTCACCCAAAACAAGGATTTTCACTATCACTACCAGGTGCCCTACTACCATCTTTATCGCAAGGCTAACACTTCGATTTTAACCAACGGCCAACGCAACCTGATCTGGATTACTGAATCTCTGTATGACAGCGTGGAGAAAGGGCATGTGCTCAAGCACTCCAAAATCGTCTACTTTATTTTGAATACTCTGCGCCGCTCAACCCGGGAGGCACTGGCCAACTCCACAGAGAACCCCATGTTCCAGCAGACCATGGGGCCGTTTGTGTTGCCTGATCACTGGACATTGGAACAGCGGCGCGCCCATTTTATGGAGAACTACCTTCAGTCAGTAAAAACCATGCACACCATAGCCAACGCCAACAATTTAAAGTTTGCCTATTTTTTACAACCGGCGCCGGTGATCGGCAAAACGCTTACCGAGAGCGAACAAAACAAACTGCGCGACACCTCCTATAAAGATGACTACCTGGCTATGGAGCAACAGTTACTTGCTCTACAGGCTGAAGGTCTCGAGGTTTATTCGCTGACTCACGTGTTCGAGAATTTCAGTGGCGAAGCCTACAAGGACAGTATTCATATTCACCCGGAAAGCGGTGCTGCTGAAGTACTTAATAACGCTATTATTGAGACCCTTGTAGAACGCTGGGGGCTCGAACCTGTTAGCTCCACAGCCAGGACTATAAACAACCCGGAAAATAGTGAATAATAAGGCCGCTATTGGGGGCTATTCTAATTTTCATTATTAACAATTTTCTATGAAACTCGCTTTTCTCGATATTCTCGTTTTAGGTTTTTACATGCTGGCGATGGTGAGCATGGGCTTTTATTTTTCCAAAAAGAATAAAAATACCGAGGAGTATTTCCTCGGTGGCCGCCGCTTTGGCGGCTGGGCTATCGGGCTAAGCATGATGGGTACCGCAATTAGCTCGATTACGTTTCTCGCCATGCCTGCTGACGCGTTTAAAACCACATGGATACGCTATATCACCTACGGCGGCTTGCCAATTGCCGTGTTTATTGCCGCGGTTTATATCGTACCGATTTTCCGTCGCCTTAACATCACCTCGGCCTACGAATACCTTGAAGATCGCTTTGGCCCATCGATCCGCATTTACGGCAGTATTACCTATCTGCTGGCCCAGTTAAGCCGCATCAGTATTGTGCTGTACTTGCTCGCCGTACTACTTAGTGAAATCACCAATATTGAACTGAGCCACTGCATTGTCATTATGGGTCTGTTTGTGGGACTGTATACCGTTATTGGCGGCATTGATGCGGTTATCTGGACCGATGTGTTCCAGACCATTGTGCTTTCACTCGGCAGCATTATTGGTTTATGGATTATCGTCGATGCACTGCCCGGCGGTTTTATGCAGATTATTGATGTGGCACAGGCACATAATAAATTCAGCCTTGGCGACCTTGAAAACGGCGTGATACAACCTTCACAGTGGCATTTGTCACTTAGTGAAAAAACCGCCACGATGATTTTATTTGCCGGTATTTCATTTTTTCTCACCGAGTATGTAAGTAGCCAGCACATGATTCAGCGTTATTGTGCTACCAAAAATGTTGCCGAAGCGCGCAAGGGTCTGATTGTTAACGTTTGTATTTCGATTCCGGTGTGGACATTTTTTATGTTATTCGGCACAGCGTTGTATGTGTTTTTTGTTCAATTCCCTTCTGTAGAGGCAACCGAAGCGCTGGATGGCACCCGCAATGCAGAACATGTGGTGCCGCATTTTATTCTCAATCACTTGCCCGCCGGTTTAACCGGGCTATTATTAGCCGCTGCCCTGGCGGCGGGTATGTCATCACTGGACTCCAGTATCAATGCCATTTCTACAGTATCCATTGTGGATTTGTACAAACGCCATATTAAAAAAGGTCAGAGCGACCATCACTATTTGATCGCGGCCAAGACCATTGCCTCAATCGCCACCCTGATTATGATTTTCGCGGCTTACAAGTTGATCGGTATTGAGACGACGACGATTCAGCACACGGCATTTATTATTTCCTCAATCCTGACTGGTGGTATTCTCGGTCTGTTTGTACTCGGCCTGTTAACTACTGTAGGTGATGCACGCTCGGTATGGGTCGGAATTGTGTTTACCATGGCTTTTACCTGGTGGGCGGTGTTCCAGCACAAGTTGCCCATTGATTTCTCACTAAACTATTACTACATCGGCATGATCGGCAACTTTTTGATGTTTGTGCTTGGCTTTTTTGTTGCTTTGCTTTTGCCGCGTCGCACTCGAGATTTAAATAACAAAACCGTGTGGACCATGAGGTCGGAGTAAACCAGTAGACTCTGGAATCAGCCCGGAAATAATTTTTAATATGACTGATAAGCTTGAACAACTATTCGCACAGCAAGCCATTACTGAAGGCCTTAACCGCTATGCCCGCGCCTGTGACGAACGCAACTGGTCGCTGTTTGACAGCGTGTTTTGCGATGACGTAGAAGTTAATTACGGCGGCGAATTCAAATTTCAGGGGCGCGACAAAGTAGTCGGCATGATTCGCAGTATGCTTGGCGGCTGCGGACCAACACAACATTTACTCGGCAATATTTCCATTCAGGTAAGCGGAGATAGTGCGCGGAGTTCCTGCTATGTACGCGCCGATCATATTGGCAAGGGCGATAAATCACAGTTGCGTTATGAGGTATGGGCTGAGTATCGCGATGAGTGGATGCGCCTGGATAGCGGCTGGCGAATTCGACAGCGCACCATGCACATCAGCCAGGAGATTGGCGAGCGCTCTGTACTTGCTCCGGATTAGTTTTTAAGATTCAGACTCTAGCTGTCGATCATGCGCCAGGCTTCGAAACCGCCATCGAGACTATAAACATCGGTAAATCCTTTCTCGGCAAAAAATGCTGCCGCAGACTGACTTGAATTACCGTGATAACAACAAATCACCAGTGTTTTGTCTTTTGGCTGTTCATCGACAAAACTTTCTACATCAATTTGTTCAATATGAATTGCCGCCTCAATATGGCCATTCGCATAGGATTGCGGATCGCGAATATCCAGCACCGTCACATCCTTATCGTTTATCAATTGTTTACAGCTTCCAGCATCAATTCGATGAAATGTCATAAGTGATTTCCTTGCAGGTTATCTATAGCTGTCGGATACCAATTATAACTTTGCAGGAAACCACCTCAATCATTATCTGTTTTTATTTACCAATATCCTTATAAAGCGCACTGGTTTTTGCGGCGAGAATAAAGTCATTCATGTGTAAGCCCCCTACCACATGTGTCCACCACTGCACGCGCACCTTGCCCCACTCGGTCAGCAACGCCGGGTGGTGGTTTTCCGCCTCAGCAAGTTCACCCACCTTGCAGGTAAATGCCAGCGCGTCAACAAAATTAGCAAAGCCAAATGCAGCCTCAAGGCAATCAATATCCGAGACACAACCGATTGACCAGTCCGGCAACTGTACAAGCCAGATCGCTCGCTGCGCATCATCTACCGCAGCTGTATCGCTGTAACTAGTGTCGCACTGCATTGTCAGCAAGTCAGAATCTGCGGATATAAGAGACATAAGCTTCCCCGTTAATGATAAAATTGCTGTTAACTCATCCTTGTTAACCAGATTCAAGTGTAAACACTTTAACGCGACAAAGTAACTGCCATGCCTGCCAATCCGGAATTATTGGAAATCACAACCCAACTACTAAAAAACTGCGACAACGGCTCACAGGCACTGGTCAGCCTGCTTGAAACGGTACAAAACCAGTTTGGTTATGTACCACCTTCTGTCGTTGGCCTGATTGCAGACCAGGCAGAAGTTTCTCGCCCTGAAGTCTATAACGCCATTGAGCTATCACCTTCATTCAGCCTGACCCCGAGTGGCGATCATAAATTATTTATCTGCAACGCTGACAACTGCTGTATGCAGGGAGGTACTGAACTCATGGAACACGCAATCCATGTGCTAGGCGTTAAACCGTTTGAAACAACCGCAGACAAAAAAATTCGCCTTGAGTCGTTTCAGTGCCTTGGCAATTGCTCCATGGCACCGAATGTCATGGTCAATGGACGCGTCCATGGCATGATGGATACAAAAGAGCTGGATAAACTGATTGAGGAATTAAAACAGTAGCCAAAAAGATCAGAATTATTGTTCGACCCGCGCTGCCATTTTTTCAAAAATACCTTCGAGCGCACGCTCAAAGAAAGGCTTGGTTGAGCCGGCAATAATACGCGCTGATTTGGTAATCATTTTTTGTGCGATATCCAGTGCAGAAAGCATGGAAACCTGCTTGCCCGCAGAATTCACAAATAGGTAGCTAAGATTTTCATTATTGTACCAGGCAACTTTGAGTTTTTCTGCTCGATCTTCTTCAAGGAATTCAAACCATGTACCGAACTCTATCAGCGAAAGTTTTTCCACCAAGGCCTGCTCTTCCTTGCTCATGTCGCGAAAATCCGGTGCTGTTATCAACTCTTCACGCTGCGCTGTCTCAGCTTTCATTTTTTCAACTTCAACAACATCCTCGTCGCTGATCATGTCTTCTTCCCGTATCACCTGAACAGCTTGCTGCTGTAATTCGTTGATTTTATTCAACAGCGCCTGGCCTTTCTCGTGATCATAACCAATAGTTTCCAAGCCGCGCTCAATTTGTTTGTGTAGCAAATCTTTAAGGTTATTGAGTCGATTGACTTCATGCTCGGTTCTTTTTATTTGTATGCTCCATAGAAGATTATCAACTACTTGTAAGCTCTGCTGCCACTGCTCTGACTTTTCCGTGTGACGCAGCATGATTGAAGTCAGATAATCAAACCAGGGATATAGTAGCAACGCCACTACGGGCGCCGGAATATTCTCGTCCTTAACACGTGCTTTAAGGCGTTTATGAACAAAGGCCTTGACCTTTTTCAAATGCTGTTCGGCCTCTGCTTTTTGCGCCGAGAGTTTTTCCAACTGGTCAACTTTGCGCTCAATTTTCTCAACATACTGTACGAAGTCGTCAAGCAGTACATCAAACATTTCCAGACTCAACTCTTCCGTATTGAGAATACGATCCACCACATCCTTGATTTCATCAAAAACCTTGAACTGACCAAAGCCTTCGTCGTTAAGCCAGCGATCACCGGCATCAGATAGCTTATTAAGTAACTGTCTCGCAGGGTGTACCGGTTGGGCAAAATATTCCGGATCAATTAACGCGATTTTGACATAGGGAACCTGCAAATAACTGAGCAGTGCCTTAACCGAGTCTGGCAAATTGTTATCACCGATCAGGAACTCAAACACCATACTGACCAGTTCCATGGTATTGATGTCATCTTCGTTGAGCTGCTGATCACTAATGCCAGTTTGTTCTTCTATAGCATTGACCAGAATTGTTACTGGCTGGATTGGGCACGGCAATACTCTACCCGGTGCCACATCGGCAAGGCGGTTGAGATTCTTCGCCACGCTGGTCGTAACAACACCGGCCGCTGTGCCGGCAACGGCATGTTGTTGCACCTGGCCCAGTGCCACCACCAGATCCTGGCGCGGCAACGGCATACCTGGTACAGCTTGTGTATATTCACCCGAAGCATTCGTACTCTGGCTAGATACATCCTGGCCCATAACACCAGAACCCGGAAAACCTTGGCCTGCAATACCTTGCTGTGTTGCTGCAGGCAAATATTCACCACCCATGTCCTGCGGCTGTTGCGGTGGCTGTGATTGTTGCTGCATCGTGGAGATGGCGGAAAACAGTTGCTGTTGATACGCACCACTTGGCAATCCCGGATTTGGTTGTGCCATTGTCTGCGCCGGGTAGTCCTGATGCACCTCAGGTTGGGTGTGAACACCGAGTTCCTGTTCAGCCTGTTGCAATTCCTGATCCAGCACCTGCATGTTTGCAGTATTCGATGCCGGGCGTTGTTGTTTGCGTTTTTCACGTTGAGCCTGGGCAAAATCAAGCTCTGGCAATACCCCGGCACCAGCCAGTATTTCGTTGAGTGACTGATAGAGGCCCGCTGCATTGAGCAGCAGGGTTTTTTCAAAGATTTTAAAGAACAAAATCGCGACTTTCGGCTCAAGTTGCAACACAGCAATCGTTTCCTTGAAACCACCCGCCAACTGGGTCGGTCCTACAGGGTTCGCTTCTGCCGGCAGGGTATGCCCCACCAGGGCCTGGAGCCGTTCGTGAACAAGAAACAATTCTTCGGGAAACTTGTCTTCAATACGCTTGACCAGTGAGCCGGTAGCCAGGCCCAATTCCAGATCATCATTCTGTACAAGGCTCAAGGTATCGGTTTGGGTGGGGTTAAAACTGTCATCAACGCTAATCTCTCCCTTGGCAAAGCGCTGGAAGCTCAGTAGAAGATTCTGTTTGAATTCGCCAAGGGTGCGCTGATCCTTGTTGCCCATCAACTGCAGTATATCGAGCAGTTGCCATTGCTGTGCCCCGCTGCGCGTCGTTTCAACAAGGCCTTGCAACTTTTCAGTCATCGCCTGCTGAAACTGCTCCATCAGCGTTTCGGCAAAGCCGACACTGGCATCCGTACACTGCTTATAGATGCGTGTATTACCTACTGTATTCATACTCGTTTGCGTTATTGCCCCGCCACTTTATTCTTTTGACAAACGCTCAAAAAAACTCGCAGATTGAACAATATTTGTCACAGAGTCACTGTGATGCAGTTCACAGAAAATAAGACTTGTGTATTAATAACATCGTAGCCTTCAGCTTTGCTCAAACCGCTATACCCTGGGGTAGACACTTCTCACACCACTACAGCTTGTGTCTGAAACCTGCCACAACGGTTTAATCCCTGTAGCCAGGCAGGTATCATTCGTTCCGTTGGCCGTTGCGGCTAACAGTTTAATCAATCAACGGATACATTATGGGTACAGAGATCACCATCGACGACCAGGGTATTGAGCAAATTCCCCTGCGCCACTACACCGAGAAAGCCTATCTGGACTATTCCATGTATGTCATTCTCGATCGCGCCTTGCCCCATATCGGTGACGGCTTAAAGCCGGTACAGCGCCGCATTGTCTATGCAATGAGCGAACTCGGTCTCAAGGCTGGCGCGAAGTACAAAAAATCTGCGCGCACCGTTGGTGATGTTATCGGCAAGTTCCACCCCCATGGCGACAGTGCCGCCTATGAAGCCATGGTGCTCATGGCACAGCCGTTTTCCTATCGCTACCCTCTCATCGACGGACAGGGCAACTGGGGCTCTCCCGACGACCCGAAATCTTTTGCCGCCATGCGTTATACCGAGGCCAAACTCACACGCTATGCTGATGTGCTGCTCTCCGAGCTCGGTCAGGGTACGGTTAACTGGGGTCCAAACTTTGATGGCACACTGGAAGAACCACTTACCCTGCCCGCCCGCGTCCCCAACCTGCTGTTAAATGGGACCACGGGTATTGCCGTAGGCATGGCTACTGACATTCCACCACACAATCTCAATGAAGTGGTTAACGCATGTATTCACATGCTGGAAAAGCCCAAAGCAACCACCCGGGATCTTTGCGAATATATTCTTGCACCGGATTTCCCCACCAGTGCCGAGATCATCTCCCCGCGTGAGGAAATTGTTGAAGCCTACGAAACCGGGCGTGGCAGTATCAAAATGCGCGCAGTGTGGAGCAAGGAAAGCGGCGATATCGTTATCAGCGCACTACCACATCAAACCAGCGGTTCAAAAATTCTCGAGCAAATCGCCCAGCAGATGCAGGCGAAAAAATTGCCGATGGTACAAGACCTGCGCGATGAGTCGGATCACGAAAATCCGACGCGCCTCGTGATCGTGCCACGCTCTAACCGTGTTAACTGTGACGACGTGATGAATCACCTGTTTGCTACCACAGATCTGGAACGCAACTATCGCATCAATCTCAATGTCATCGGCATTGACGGCAAACCCGGCGTTAAAAGCCTGCAAAAGATTATCAGTGAGTGGCTGAACTACCGCATGGTCACCGTGCGCCGCCGCTTGCAATACCGCCTCGACAAGGTAGAGGAACGCCTGCACCGTCTCGAAGGCTTGTTGATTGCTTTTCTCAATCTCGACGAAGTCATCAAGATCATTCGCACCGAAGACGAACCGAAAAAGGTGCTGATGAAGCGCTTTAAATTATCGGAGTTACAAACAGACTACATCCTTGATACCAAGCTGCGCCAACTCGCACGTCTTGAGGAAATGAAAATCAAGGAAGAGCAGCTGGAGCTTGAAAAGGAACGCGAGGAACTGCAAAAAACCCTGAAGTCTGCCGCGCGCCTCAAAACCCTTGTACGCAAGGAACTCAAGGCGGTAGCTGACGAATTTGGTGACGAGCGCCGCTCACCGCTTGTCTCCCGCGAAGAGGCAAAAGCCTTTAGCGAAGAAGAACTGATGACCACAGAACCGATTACCGTTGTGCTGTCAGAAAAAGGCTGGATACGTGCAGCAAAAGGTCACGACATCGATGCGCTTACACTAAACTACAAATCCGGTGATGGTTATAAGTCAGCAGCCAAAGGCAAGAGTAACCAGAACGCCTATCTCATTGACTCCACCGGTCGCGCCTACGCCGTAGCGGGTCATACCCTACCTTCTGCACGGGGCCAGGGTGAGCCGATTACTGGCCGGCTCAATGCACCGTCAGGTGCAACCTTTGAAGGCGTAGTGATGGGGCAGGACGAAGATAAGGTACTGCTTTCCACCGACGCCGGTTACGGCTTTGTCGGGAAATTATCTGACCTCTACACCAAAAACAAATCCGGCAAGGTGGCAATCAGTGTACCGCAGGGTGCGAAGGTGTTATCACCACGCATGGTTAACGATTACGAAACCGACCTGATCGCCTCGATCAGTAATGACGGCAAAATGTTGGTCTTCCCGCTGCGGGATTTACCGGAACTCGCTAAAGGCAAGGGCAACAAGATCATGCAAATCCCAACCGCCAAGCTCAAAGCACGGGAGGAGTGGATGGCCTGGACGATGGTTATCCCCGATGGTGCCAATCTCGTCGTGTATGCGGGCAAACGTCACACCACAATTAAGCACAAGGAGCTTGAACACTATATCGGTGAACGTGGCCGACGCGGCAACAAGTTACCGCGCGGTTTGCAAAAAGTGGATCGGCTCGAAATCGAGGTTTGATGTTGACCGGATAGCAGGGATTAATTATTACGCGGACGAAATTCCGGTGGTAAATCGTCGTAGTTGATTTCCATTTCCTTGACTTCGAGTTCAGTGGACGCTTCTTCTACTGTTACTTGCTGTTCATTTGCAGATATTTCATCCTGTGCCTCTGACTGCTCACTTGCTGCCGCCGCTGTCTCCTCAACCGCCACTGTTTCTTCAGCGGCTTTATCGACAGTTTCTGTGGTAGCTTCAGGCACGCTCTCCGCTGCCTGTTCCACAACACCGGATTCTGCTGTTTCAGTTTCCGTATCCGCAGCATCATCGGTGGATGCTGCTACATCTTCTGCACCGCTCTCTGTCGTTTGCTCTGTATCCCCGGCATCTTCTTCAGGAACAGCACCTTCGACAAACTCGGCAAGCGTACCGTCTTCAAGGACCAGCTGGATATTAACAATATCCCAGTGTTTATAGCCTTCATTCTTTTTCGCGCATTTCTGGCACATTCCCGCGCGCATCACCGCGCCGGGTTCCAGCCTGATAGAAGCAGGCTTTTCCGTATCAGCACCGGTAACCACAACAAAATCCAACGCCAGAGATTTATCTGAAAGATTCTGAACCTGCACATAGGCACTGAGCCCATAAGTCACTTCACAAACCTGTAATTCCAGTTGATAGCGCCCACCGGAGGGGTCAGATTCAGGCCGCTTCCAGCCAAGACAGGACTCACGGGCGAGGGCCGTGTCCCACATCAGAACCAGTACCAATAACGACAGTGCCCTCAAAACACCTGAATCAGGGCAAAATTTCACTCGATTTATTCTCCACACTACGACTATTAAAATTTTTCAGGCGTTAAATATACTCCTGTTGGAGGAATTTTCCGCTAAGAACATCACGAAATAGACGTAAGCTCTTGATTTCCCGACACAGGGTATCGGCTAGCGTTCAATCGGGCTTTTCTCTCCGTCCGGGCCAGTATTCACAAAGGTGATATTGGTTTCAAACAGAACCTCACAATTACTGCGTTGCTCTCCGTACACTTTGACGTTGTAGTCCACAGATGTATTGCCAAGACGTTGTTGCGCCACATGAAAGCGCAGAATTTCACCACTGATAATACGATGTTTAAAGGTCACCTTGTCCAGGGCAATCGTGACAAAGCGATGCCCCGGAAAATCGAGATTGGCCGTGATAAATGCCACTTCATCAATCCATTTAAGCAAATAACCACCAAACAGAGAGCCGCCTGGATTAAGGAATTCCGGTAAAACCAGTTTGTGATGATCCATAAGTCTGTTTCTCAATAATCGTAGGAATTAAAGACTTGCCAGTCTGCCAACCCGGGACACACGCCGGTAAAGTATTCTAATATAATAACCCGACCGATCCATAGGCCGTAAACCTTTGCAAAACACCGCACCAGCCCAACACCTGTCACTAAAAACATTTTGCGTGTTTCTGCCTGTCGCCGTTTTCTTTTTTATTAGTGTCTATTACATCGCGTTTCACCATGTGTCGCCACTTTCCCGCGACCAGTGGCATATGTACGCACCCTATTTCCGCGACGGCTGGTGGCAAGCTGCATTAACCCCGATGAGTCATCACCGCCACATCGTTCCCTTTCTCATGTTTCATATCGATATGCAGTGGTTCGGTGGTTTGAACCACTTTCTCACCGCATTTGGTGCTTTTTTTAATCTCTGCATTGTTTTCCTGCTCGGCAAGGTCATCCAGCGGCACGATAACTTCTCACCGCTACAAAAGTCGGTGCTGATAGTTTTTACCCTGACCTGTCTGACCTGGCTGATTAATATCGCGCAGCTCGGTTGGGGGTTTATGAGCACCATGTATTATTTGTCATCATTCACTTATTTGCTCGCGCTTTACTGTGCCTGGCATGCACTGGTGAATCGAGCTGGCAACAAGTGGTTTGCGGCGGCAATCGGTTGTGGCATTGTCTGCACGTTCAGTTTTGGTATCGGCATTCTTGTCTGGCCTGCATTACTGGTGCTATGTGCATTTTGGCGCGTGCCACTAAAAACCCTCGGAGTAGTTGTACTGGTACTATTGATCTGTCTGGTAGTATTTTTGTCCCTGCCCGGCAGCGACGAAATTAAACAGGCGGTACTTTGGCAACCCTGGCAAAGTATCCGGTTTGTTTTTCTGCTCGCGGCTGGCCCACTGTTTTATTTATTAAAAAGCTTTCATCTGTTTGACGCTGCATCAATCAAAACCTTCGCGTCACTTGTGAGTGTCATTGTGACATCACTTGCACTGCTTATGTTTGTGCGCCAATTGTTGCGCAATCAACCTGTAAACTGTTTTGCCAGCCTGTGTTATGGCTTGATGATGCTGGGGCTCGGTACTGCTGCATTGATCTCGTTAACCCGCCCGGTATTTTTTCTCGATGTCTGGGTTGATCGTTACCAAATTTGGGCAATGATGTTCTGGCTCGGATTGTTAATGTTGTGCTACCAACAACTGACTGACTCGGCGTCTATCAAATTACGCCAGGCAGTGTTATTGATTATGTTTTGCTGGCCTATTGCCGCACTGCCATCGCAACTGGATCTCGGCGCACGATTATCTGAATACAAAATACGGGTCAGCGGAGCACTGTTGGCTTTTCAGGTTGGCCTGCCGATTAAAAGTGATGCAAAGGACGCCATGCACTGGAGCTGGGAGTACAAGCTGCCCTATTTCTTTTATGTCTGGGAAGCCATCCAGCAGCAGCACAAAAGTGTTTTTATTGAGGCATGGCCCCGTTATATACATCAGGATGTCAAAAACGTATTGAGCGATTATAAAACGACAACTTTTGACCTTAACGGCCTGAGAAAAGTACCTGTGATGCGCGATGAACTGGTAAACCCGGTTGAATACCCTTACGCAAACAACCACAAACAACTTGAGCAACAGTGGCCACAACCAGAGCAGGATATTGTCGGCTATAAACTCTACGCTACGGTACCCGACGACATTGACTGGGACTTTGGCCTCATCAGTAATCAGCAGGGCAAGGTGATTGGTTTGATGCAGCCTATTCATTACTCGCCGTTACCCCGTGCCAATATCAACTATCGCCCCAAACAACACAATGGATATGGCGTGACAGATAATGATTTCAAAGAAAAGGTGGGTATTATTCTGGTTAATTCCAACACCAAAACTGCATATCAAATCGAAAAGCGAATAACAAAGAAATAACAACCTGCCAGTGTAGCAAGAATTCTTATTACATCATTTCTGCTCATTTTGTCCGAAATAGAAATTATAGAACTGCTTTGCCGCGCGCCCACTACGCGAGCCACGCGAAGTGGCAAAGCGCACAGCCTGTTTATGCAGCTCCTGCCGGTCGCCGTTGTAGTCGGCAAAATAGTGATCCACCATGGCGAGATAATCATCCTGATTCGGCTGGTAGAACGACAGCCACAAGCCGAAACGATCCGACAGAGAAATCTTTTCCTCAATCGCATCAGCATAATGCAACTCGCCATCGACCATCTGTGAATCCTGATTGTCTTTTATGCTCTCGGGCACAAGATGGCGACGGTTCGACGTCGCATAAATCAATACATTCTCCGGCGCCTGCTCAATAGAGCCTTCGAGCACAGTTTTTAATGCAATATAGGAACTGTCATTAATATCAAAACTGAAATCGTCACAGTAGATAATAAAACGCTGTGGTAGCTCACGAATTGTGTCGACGATGTCGGTCAGGTTAAACAGATCGCTTTTATAGATTTCGATAAGCCGCAGATTCTGCCCGTTATACTCGTTAAACACAGCTTTAATCAGTGAGGATTTGCCCGTGCCCCGGGCACCCCACAACAGTGCATTGTTGGCCGGCTGACCTGCAAGGAATTTTTGCGTGTTGTCGACCAGCAGGTTTTTCTGCCGCTCGATGCCGAGCAGGTCTGACAGGGCAACTGAATCAATGGCGCTAACTGGCTTGAGCACTTCGCGGCGCTGGCGCCATACGGCGGCTTTATGGAGTTCCCAGTCGATTGTCATTGGCCACTACCTGTTGCTGTTGTCAGAGATAATGCCTAAAAAGCGCGCAATAAAAAAGCCCCGGGGTTATGGCCCGGGGCTTTTTGTATGACTCGTATAGCTAGTCTGACTACTACGACCAGATATAACCAGAACTATTCAGCAGCTTCTTCTGCTGCACTTTCTTCCGCCGCGGCACTTTCTTCAGCGCCTTCTGCCGCTTCAGCACCATCTTCGGCTGCTTCTTCCGGCTCTTCAGCTTTTGGTTCAGGCAGTTTGATTTCCAGCAGTTTCTCAGCAACAAGGATTTTTACCTTGTCATCACCGTTAACCCATTTCTTGTTGGTATCTTTGATCGCCAGGCGACCACTACGTTTTTCGTAGATTGTATACTCGTCGGTTTTCTTTACGACTTTCACAGGCACTCTCCTCTAATACAAATAAATACAGATCATTTTCACTCCGCCCTGAGATAATACATCAATAATCCCAGGCCCGGGTATCCCCGAGTCAGCGGGCGAGAATTCTACGTTGCCCAAGCCTGTGGTGCCAGCCCTTTCGTCAGTTATTTGGCAATTCTTTTACCGTCATGTGCCCTGGACAAAATGCCGAATGCAAAACCGTCAAAGCCAGGTTAGTATCCTTCTACCCACACTGAATATAACGCCTTTATCAAGGCCTTTTGAGGATTTTTCAATGGAATTTAATCTGGCTGATGTCTTTGAGCTCGCAGTTGATACCTACCCGGACCGCGAATACATTGTCGATGACCACAAACGCTGCACCTACCGGGAAATGGACGAGCGTGCCAATCAACTCGCCCACCACCTCGCTTCTCAAGGTATTGGTCCCGGTGATCACGTAGGTATTTATGCCTACAATTCCATGGAGTGGGTAGAAACGGTTTGGGCCGTCTTCAAACTGCGTGCGGTCTGGATCAATATCAACTACCGCTATGTCGAGGACGAGCTCGCTTACATTTTTAAAAATGCCGATCTTAAGGCGCTTGTCGTTGCAAAAGAATTTGTACCACTAACAGTCAATGTTATCGACAGCCTGCCACTGCTTAACCATGTGATGGTAATTGATGATGGCTCTGGCTCTGATACCGTTGGTATAGACACAGTAGATTACGAGGCATCGATTAGCGCTCAGTCTACCAAACGGGATTTTGCCCCACGCTCTGGCAAGGACATTTATATGCTGTATACCGGAGGTACCACGGGCATGCCCAAAGGTGTGGTATGGCATCATGAGGATGTGTTCTTTGCCCTCGGCGGTGGTATCGACCTCACTAATGGCGAAGTGGCAAGCGAACCAATGGATGTCGTCAAGCGCGGCGAGGCCTTCCAACTCACCATGTTCCCGCTTGCACCACTCATGCACGGCGCTTCCCAGTGGGCGGTTATGGGCCGTGCTTTTGAAGGCCACCGCATTGTTCTGTCACAAAAGTTTGACGCGGAAAAAACCTGGCGCACCGTCTCCGAAGAAAAGATCAACGCAATGTTTATCACTGGTGATGCAATGGCGCGCCCGTTGATTGAAGCCTACGAAAAACTCAAGGACGACATCGACGTCTCCTCATTCTTTTTACTCGCCAGTTCCGCTGTGGTGTTTTCACAGGCACTTAAGGATCAATTTCTTGACCATTTCCCGAATCTGATGATTCCCGACTCCATCGGCTCATCGGAAACCGGTGGCAACGGACTGATTATGTCCACCAAAGGGATGGAAATGAAAGGCGGCCCAACCGTCAAACCGGTTCAGGGCAGTGTAGTACTCGACCCCGATAGTCTGACACCACTTGAACCCGGCACAGGCACGATCGGCCTCGTAGCACGCCACGGCTATATCCCCCAGGGCTATTACAAGGACGAAAAGAAAACCGCCGAAACATTTATTACCGGTGGCGACGGCGTACGTTACTCCGTACCCGGTGACTCCGCCCTGCTCGAAGCAGACGGCTCCATTACCCTGCTCGGTCGTGGCTCGCAGTGCATTAACTCCGGCGGCGAGAAAATCTTTACCGAGGAAGTGGACTCCGCCGTGAAAACCCATCCGGATGTTTACGATGTAACAGTAGTCGGCGTGCCCGATGAGCGCTGGGGCCAGACCGTGTGCGCCATTATCCAGGTACGCGAAGGCAGCGAGACTCCAACTCTCGAATCGATCCAGGATCACTGCCGCCAGCATATTGCCGGCTATAAGGTACCGCGCAAACTCGTTACTGTAGATGCTGTGCTGCGCGCACCTTCTGGCAAGCCGGATTACCGTTGGGCGAAGGAAACCGCTTACGAAAAACTCGGTATTAGCGCATAAGCGCTTAATCACTGACACAGAACCGGGCATACAGCGCTTATGAAAACACCCATCTGCGAGCAACTTGGTATTGAAGTTCCGATCTTTGCGTTTACCCACTGCCGCGATGTGGTGGTGGAAGTAAGCAAGGCAGGTGGCCTCGGCGTGCTCGGCGCTGTGGGTTTCACGGCGGAACAGCTAAAGGAAGAACTGGACTGGATTGATGCCCATATCGGCGACTACAAATATGCCGTTGATATCGTCATTCCACAAAAATACGAAGGCATGGGGGAAAGTGATCCGGAGCAACTGCTCGCCCAGCTTGAAGATATGGTACCGCAGGAGCACCGGGATTTTGCCGAGAGGTTGCTCAGTGATCACGGCGTTCCCAAAATGCCTGATGACGGCGGCCCCAAAGGCGGACTGCAGGGCTGGACAGAGGCCACCGCACGACCACTGCTTGAAGAAGCCCTTAAGCGCGAACAGTGCGTCATGATTGCCAATGCACTCGGCACACCGCCAAAAGATATTATTGACGAGATCCACGCCACTGGCCGCCTCGTCGGTGCGCTGTGCGGCAAGGTCAAGCAGGCGCTGAAACACAAGGAAGCTGGCGTTGATATTATTATCGCTCAGGGCACCGAAGCTGGCGGACACACCGGCGAAGTCACTTCGCTGGTACTGTGGCCCCAGTTGATCAAGGCCGTGGCGCCAACTCCGGTACTCGCTGCGGGGGGCATCGGCAGCGGCGAACAAATTGCTGCGGCAATGGCCATGGGCGCTGCCGGCGCCTGGACCGGTTCCATCTGGCTCGCGGTTAAGGAAGCCGCCGCCGACCCGGCAGAAAAGCAAAGCTATTTTGACGCATCGAGCGAAGACACCGTGCGCTCGCGTTCCTGGACCGGCAAGCCCGGTCGTATGTTGCGCAACGAGTGGACAGAAGCGTGGGAGCGCGACGATACCCCCGACCCCTTGCCCATGCCACTACAAGGCATGGTGACCTTTGATGGCGTGCGCCGCACCAAAAACTATGCCGGGGTAGGTGAATGCCAAAAAGTCGCGTTTAACCCCGTAGGGCAGATCGTCGGCAATATCAGCCATGAAGAAACCAGCCGCGCTGTCATGCAACGTCTGCTCGAAGAATACGTGGAAGCGGTAGAACGTCTCAATCACCTGCTACCGGATATTTAATCCAGATCTGATTATGCGCCAGCAAACGATTCGCATCTTACTGATTATTGCTGGCTGGTTATGCGTCATACTCGGCGTGATTGGCATTGTGTTGCCGCTATTACCCACCACCCCATTTATCTTACTCGCCGCATTTTGTTTTGCGCGCTCCTCGGACAAATTCCACCACTGGCTGGTGACCCACCATTACTTTGGCCCAATAATCCAGCGCTGGGAAGAAAACAAGGCGATACCGCGCAACGTGCGCAATTTTACCATTGTGTTTATGTGGTGTGGTATGTCGTTTTCCATGTATATGCTGCAACAACTGTGGGCCACACTGTTCATTAGCAGTATTGGTATTTGTGTGAGTATTTTTTTACTGCGTTTAAAAACCTACTAGCAACCTGTCACATCCTAATAAAGAAAGTCAGCCATGGACAATATTTATAAAACACCTGATGCGCAGCTGACTGATTCATCGGACTATCAGCCCTCAAGATTGCTTGTCGATATTTTCTTCTGGGTTGGGCACCTATGCTTTGTGATTTTCTTTGGGGCCTTCGTTATTGACCCTGATATAAAGATAAACTGGTTTATAGCTGGCAGTATGGCCGCGGGCTCTATTTTATTATTTCTTTATATGCTTGCTCTGGCTATCTATGCCTCGAGAATGGGCAGAAGTGGAATAGTCTGGGGTGGATTAACCTTTGTCTTCTCTCCGATCAGCCTTTGGATATCCTATCCACTTTCATTTACTTTAAAACAATCGCAGTCGAGTAAAACCAAAAAATAAACCTGATGTTATTGGCTCAATTGCGCTGGCAACCAGGTCACCAGTTCCGGCCATAGCGCAAGCATTAGCAACAATAACAACTGAATAACAATAAACGGCGCTACACCTTTATAAATATCTGTGGTTTGAATTTCCGGCGGTGCTACGCCGCGCAGATAAAACAACGCAAACCCAAACGGCGGCGTTAAAAATGATGTTTGCAAATTCACCGCAATCATCACGCCGAGCCAGACCGGGTCGAGTCCCATTGCCAGCAATACAGGTCCGACAATAGGAACAACAACAAAAGTAATTTCAATAAAGTCGAGAATAAAACCCAGCAGAAAAATCACTCCCATCACCACCAATGTTGCACCTACCACCCCTCCTGGCATCTGGTTAAACAGTTGTTCCACCTGATGATCGCCACCAAAACCGCGAAACACCAGTGAAAAAAGTGATGCGCCAATCAGAATCATAAACACCATCGCGGTCACTTTAGTGGTTGATTCACCCGCCTCGCGCAGGCATTGTCGATTCAATTTACCTTTGCTCAGGGCAAGCAAAGCTGCGCCAATAGCGCCAACTCCTGCAGCTTCTGTTGGTGTGGCCGCACCACTTAAAATCGAACCGAGCACAACTGCGATTAATAACAACGGAGGCACAAGACTTTTTATCAACCAGGTAAGGGAAACCTTTTCATGGTTTTCCTGTACCGCAGGAGTCAATGAAGGTTTGATTAATGCCACACCCAGCAAAAACGCCAGATACAAACCGACAAGGATCAAACCAGGAATTAACGCACCGATAAACAGATCACCCACAGAAACGGTTTTGGTGGTGAAGTTGCCAGAATTTAGTTGCGCCTGCTGATATGCACTTGATAGCACATCACCGAGCAATACCAGTGCAATAGACGGAGGGATAATCTGTCCGAGCGTACCTGTGGCACAGAGCGTACCTGTCGCCATTGCAGGATGATAACCGCGCTTTAGCAGCGTTGGCAGTGAAATGAGTCCGAGTGTCACAACCGTTGCACCAACAATACCGGTGCTCGCCGCCATCAGTGCACCAACAAGTACTACTGAAATACCAAGGCCGCCCGGAAAACTGCCAAAGGCTTTGGCCATATTTTCCAACAGCTCTTCGGCAATACGGGATTTCTCAAGAATCACTCCCATCAACACAAACAGCGGCACCGCAATTAATGTGCCGTTGATCATCGTGCCATATAGCCGTTCAGCAGTGGCGCGCAATAACTGCGCATTGAAATCACCACTGATAATGCCAAAGCTGGCAAACGCCAGTGCGGTACCACCCAGCGTAAACGCCACCGGATAGCCAAGCATTAAAAATACGCAGACACAAACAAACATTAGCAGTGGAATCAGTTCAAGCACGGTGTTGCTCCTGTGTTGAACCTTCGTCAGCCAAAAGATATAGCAAATTGCGTAGCACTTCGGCAATGCCTTGCAAGAACAGCGTCAGAGCAAATGCGGTGATCAACGACTTGAGCAGGAAAACTGCCGGAATACCTCCAGTATCTGACGACACCTCGCGAATTGCCCATGAGTGAGAGACAAATTCCCAGCTGACAAAACCGATAAATGCGGTAAGTGGCAACAGGAAGACAATCGCGCCTACACTATCAACCCAGGCGCGTTGCCGCGGTGAAAAGCGCTGATAGAAAATATCCACTCGCACATGAGCACCGTGTTTGAGGCCATAGGCTGCGCCGAGCAGAAACAGACTGGCGTGTAAATAGATAACCAGTTCCTGTAAGGCAATCGAACCCATATTAAAACCGTAGCGGCCTACTACGAGCACGGTCGTAATAAGCGCCATTAGCAGTGCAAAACTGTTGATAAACTTGCCGATCGTTTCTGTCAGGTTATCGATCAGCCGGATAAGCAATTGCATGTTTCCCCCCAGAAAGTGCGATTATAGCAGCCTTGTTACATTGAGCATGAGTATCAGGCGCTGTGCCGTCAGGTCTTAATCATCTTATAATTATGCTCCCTGACTTTTTCACCAACATTGTAGATTATTTATGAACAATCCCAACAAGCCCTTTTCACAAGCTTGCGAAAACAACAAGCAACCGATTCTCGAGGTGCTACAGCGCCACTTTGTCAAAGTCAGTACTGTGCTGGAAGTGGGCAGCGGCACAGGGCAACACGCGGTGTTTTTCGGTGAACAACTGCCGCAAGTGCAGTGGCAGACCGCCGACCTGCCCGAGTTTCACAGTGGCATTTGCGCCTGGCTCGAAGCGGCCCAGGCCGAAGGGCGCTGCAACAATGTCACACCGCCGCTTGCGCTGGAGGCGGCAGGCCGTTGGCCGGAGCAAGCCTACGACGCAGTATTTTCTGCCAATACCCTGCATATTATGAGCTGGGAAAATGTTACTCATTTTTTCCCGGGTGCCAGTTCCTGTCTCAAAAGCGGTGGCTTGCTCTGTGTTTACGGCCCGTTTAACTATAACGGCCAGTTTACGAGTGAATCGAATGCGCGCTTCAATAACTGGTTACAACAGCAGAATGCATACAGCGCTATCCGTGACTTTGAGGCGGTAAATAAACTCGCTGCAGAACAGCAGCTGGAACTCGTTGAAGATAATGCCATGCCGGCCAATAACCGCTTGTTAGTGTGGCGAAAAGCCTGAAAAACCCAGGGTTTTAGGTTCAAAAAAAGACCAAATACCTCGGTATTTTCCACAAATTTTGTGCCTGAAATTGCAAAACTGTGAACCCGATCTATAAACAAACTATGGCCAAACAGTAATGTAGGTACTGTCTGTGGCGTTATTTTATTTTTAGCCAATTTTTTAGCCGGTACTTTTAGCCAAACTTTGAAGTCACAGACAAGGGGATGTCGTATGACTCTGTTGCTGCTCGTTATCGGGATTGCAGGGCCTGGCATAGCATTCAAGGCACTTGCCCCGAGACATTTTAGCCTCGCCAGTTACCTGCTCGGACAGGCGATCTTCTTCACACTCTACACAACGAACCTGTTTTATATTTTTACACGGCTGCCGACGATTCCGGCCTTTGTGCAACTGATTCTGCTCATAACCGCGGCAGGCCTGATTTTCCGTCCGGTGTTTGTGTCCTGCTATGAATCGTGGAATTCCATGGTACTCGCGCGCAACTACAAGTGGCTTGAGTTATATACCCCATCTCTCTCCTACATTGCCTGCATGGCAGCTCCGCTCGGCTTTGCGATCAGCGCGCTGATCGCCGGTGCATTTGAAGCGAATATCGCCGCATTTATGCCCGCCTATATAAACTATCTATATGCAATCACCACCGATATTCAATGGCGCCTGTTGTGCTATTTGAGCGGCAGTGTCGGCATGCTATTGCTCATCACCTATCGTATCGCCAGCCTTGCTGACGGTGGCGACTGGCAGGATAATCCTTCCGCCTCCCTGCGCTAAAACCCGCAAACCTGCTGTGAACCTGTGTAATTGATGCAAGCCAGGGTATGATCTGCGCTGGTAAAATTTTGGGTGCAGAAGCAGATAATGAAAAACCTCTGGAACAACGACGAAGCCGCCGACTTTGAACACTCTGATCTCGCGATGCGCGTCTACACTTCGCGCCTGCTTGGACGCGATGCCGACCTAGTGTTACACGGTGGCGGCAACACATCAGTAAAGTCCTCCATTACCAATATTTTTGGCGATGAAGAAGCGATTCTGTTTGTCAAAGGCTCCGGCTGGGATTTAAAAACCATCGAAGAACCAGGCTTCTCACCCGCCCGCCTCGACGTTTTGCAGCGCCTCGGCCAACTACCCACCATGACTGATACAGAAATGACCCGTGAGTTAAAAGCATCCATGGTAAATCCGTCGGCACCTTCTCCATCTGTTGAAGCGATTCTGCATGCACTCATTCCTCTCAAGTTTGTTGACCACACCCACACCGATGCAGTGGTAGCGATCAGTAATACCGCCAATGGCGAAGCCCTGCTCAAGGATATTTACGGTGACTCAGTACTGATTCTGCCTTATGTCATGCCCGGATTTGTCCTCGCCCGCCAGGTGTATGAAGCAACGCGCGATGTTGACTGGGACAAACTTGAAGGCATTGTATTGCTACATCACGGACTGTTTACCTTCCACGATGACGCCAAAACCAGCTACGACAACATGATACGACTGGTGAGCCAGGCAGAAGACTATCTGAAGTCTGTTGATGCCTTCGACAGCCTCGCTGAAGCAAGCTATACACCAAACGATGACGACTATTTGCAACTGGCCGCTGCACGCAAGCAATGCTCGGATTTATTTGGCTATCCGATGCTCGCTCGCTGGAAACAGGATGCATTGAGTACTGGTTATGCAAGTCTCGACAATATTGACAGCATTGCCACCCGCGGCCCGGTGACCCCGGACCACACACTGCATACCAAGCGCATTGCGGCTATTTTTGACGACAACCCCGCCACAGGTATTGATCGCTTTGTTACGGATTACCAACAGTATTTTGCAAACAACACGGATGGCTCCCTCACCTGCCTTGACGCAGCACCGCGCTTTGCGGTGTGGAAGAACAAGGGTTGTATCGTATTCGGCGCAAACGCCAAACGCGCCGGTATTATTAGCGACATTCTCGACCACACCCTCAAAGCCGTACAGTGGGGTGAGGCGCTCGGCGGCTGGCAAGCACTCTCAGAACAGGAAATTTTTGAGCTTGAATACTGGGAGCTTGAACAAGCCAAACTCAAACTCGCCCCCTCACGCGCCGAGTTTGATGGCAAGGTAGCGATCATCACTGGCGCGGCTTCCGGTATCGGCAAGGCTTGCGTGGAAGCATTTCTCTCCAAAGGCGCTGCTGTAGCGGCTCTTGATATTAACCCAGATATTATCGAGCTGTTTAATGCGGGCAATGTGAAAGGCATTGTTTGTGATATTACTGATGACACCTCCATTAAACAGGCAGTACAACAGTGTGTAGCCACTTTTGGTGGTATTGATATTCTCGTTAGCAACGCCGGGGCGTTTCCACCGAGTGTGAAAATTGCCGACATGGACAGCGCCACCCTGCAACAGTCCATGCAGCTCAACTTTAACGGCCATATTAGTATGATGCGCGAATGTGCACCGTTTCTCGAATATGGTTCTGACCCAAGTATTATTCTTATGGCGTCAAAAAATGTACCGGCCCCTGGGCCCGGCGCTGGTGCTTACTCCGCGGCAAAAGCAGCGCTCACTCAGATGGGCCGTGTCGCGGCGATGGAAATGGGCGAGTCTGGCATCCGCGTAAATATGCTGCATCCGAATGCGGTATTTGATACTGGTGTATGGAGTGACGAGATTTTGCAAAAACGCGCTGAACATTACGGCTTAAGTGTAGCGGAATATAAAACCAGTAATCTGTTAAAAACAGAGATCACCTCTGCCGATGTGGCACAACTTGTTGTTGCCATGGCTGGTAACAGCTTTAGCAAAACCACGGGTGCGCAAATCCCCATTGATGGCGGCAACGACCGTGTTTTATAAGCGTTTATAGATTGTGCTATGAAAATAACCAGCCTTGGCACATTGCCAATCACAGAAGTTTCGCATAACCCGACAATTAAGAAGCAAATGATGATCGGCTTTGACGAGTTAAGGCCACTTGCACAATTTTCTCGTGCAGTGTTTCCTCCTGGTGAATACGCACCTGGTCACAGCCACAGTGATATGGCCGAAGTGTTCTTTGTTGAAAGCGGCAATGGTGTTATCAATATCAACGGCACTGATCATACCCTTGGCGCCGGGGATTGTGTGACGGTCGAAATCGGCGAAAAACACGAGCTACGCAACGACAGTAGTGATGAAAACCTTGTGGTTATTTACTTCGGGGTTTTTATGTCCTGATCAATGCAATAGATTGCATTGCTTTAAAAACCTGCTATGCTCGCCACAGTGACAGGGCTTCTGTGTTGCATCTGAATCAGGGAGTGAATGTGTTTAATTTCAAATTTATCTTTCGCGTAAGATTTATCTACGGTCTGCTTATCTGTGCAGCACTAACTGCCTGTGCATCCGAGCCGCCGGAAAGCACCGCCATTGACGAAGGACAAAGCGATGCCAGACCTGTCGGACTTATTAACTGGTGCAAGGAAAACAGGGAGCATATCGAATGCCGGGATCTCGAGTAACACTTGACGAACAGCGTTTCGCCGAACTGGAAAAAACCCATTACAACATTATCAAGACCGTCAAATACATGACGGACAAAGAGCAGTACAACAAACTTGAGGAATGGACAGACTGTTCCACAGGCAAGGGGGACTGCGAGGACTTTGCCCTACAGTTTCGCCAGGATCTTGAAGCTCTAGGCTGGCCCGAAGACTGTATGGGACGCGCTACCTGCTTTACAGAAGACAACGAATTTCATTGCGTGTTGTTGGTGAATACTGACAAAGGTACCTACGTACTCGACAATCGCTTTAAAACGGTTATGGCCTGGAAGGACTGCAACTACCGCTGGGACTATGTGCCCAGGTATTTAAAAGAATCTATAGCTTAAAGGTAATTTTCAGGCAGCTCAGCGTAAAAATCACACAGGCAACAAGAAAGACATAACCGCCCCAGCTAAATTCGGTAATATTGACAAAGAAGTCCACGGCAAACTCCGCCATAGGCCCCGTGGCTTCTGCCATCATTTTCTCGACCATCGTGCCTTGCTCCTTGTGCCACATATGCTCAATTGTCGGAAATAACAACGTAGCCCAGACACCCACCGCAGAAAAAATTGACAGACGTTTCATTCCCATGAAAATAAATACTGGTGCAGATAACGCGCATAAAATAACAATATAAGACTCTATTTCTGCAATACTGTTGTAATTTACTTCACCATATACCGGTAATTCAGTTAGCGGCAAAAATACACCAACAGCGATTGCCGATGCAGATAAAATAATGATGAGAGTTAGTATCGGGTTTTGCATTGGGTTTGCTTCCACTCCTGTTGATTTATTGTGTATAGCACATGCTCACGTAGTGAGCTTGCCTCCGGCACACTCGGGTGCTGAAAGTTTTGATGGGTATTGTGCAAGCCAAGTTTTTTCATAACCCGTTGTGAGCGCAGATTACCTGTTGTAGTAAAAGATACAATTTCAAGTAAGTCGAGTGTTTCAAAACCAAATGCTAATGCTCGTTGTGCAGCTTCCGTAGCATAGCCTTTGCCCCAAAATTTATAGGCGAGGCGCCAGCCGATTTCAACACAGGGTGTAAACGACAAATCAACTCGCGGCTCGTGCAAGCCGACAAAACCGATAAATGCGGTACTGTCTTTTTCCTCAACAGCCCACAAGCCCCAGCCACGACGTTTTATATCCGCTTTGATGATCTCTGCCATATCATCACTTTCACTGCGATCTAAAATACCCGGGAAATATTCCATCACCTTTGGATCAGCATTTAGTGCAGCAAAAGGTTCGTAATCATCTGCATGCCACTGGCGCAGGATCAGTCGCGGCGTATCCAGACTGGCAGATATATCCGGCATTTAAAAACTAGGTACAGGTAATAACTTTTGTGTTACCGGCATAATCGTGAATACAGCGTTTTTGTTTACCAAAAATAAACAGAATATTCACTAACGAAAACAGACCACCAACAATGGGTACCTGACCTGGCAACATATAGGTTGCATAGCGTGGCAACAGATTGCGCACCGCATTCGGCAGTTCGCCTTCAAGGGTGACAATTTTTATCCCGATCAGTCTTTTACCAATCGTTTGACCGGCGGTTACCAACAGATAGCCGTTAAGAATAAGAAATACCACCAAACCCGCTACAAACAGCATTATGCTATAGGCAAAAGATGGTTGCTGGCCTTCCATGATGCTGTCAAAACCGCCGGTAAAATACATCAGTGGCACACTAAAACAGGATATGATAATCGTATCGAGAAAAGCCGCACCCAGGCGCGACCAACGCGATGCAAGCTCTGATTCTGTAGCCGAAGCTTCTACCAGATCTGCTTTAGGTGTTGAATAAACATTATTTTCCATATTGATCTCCCTGATTGTGTTAATTACTTTTACAAAAGAATGCGCCGCTTACACCGTAAAGTGTTTGATTAATCACTACCTTGCTTGGCTGTTACCATCATCGTAGCAGAAGCCGTGGCAAGCAAATCCCCATCGTCGCTAAATAGTTCGCCTTCGGTAAATGCCACACGACGACCCTGTTTTATTAATGTGCCAAGTGCATAGACACGACCCTTTTGTGCGCCGCGTAGATAGGTGGTTTTCATTTCAACCGTAACACCACCAATCGGGTTGTCGGGATTTTGCCCTGGTAAACTGAGAAAAAACACCCGCGCCATACAGGCATCAAGCAATGTAGCGACCATACCACCGTGCAAAGTGCCATGGCCATTGATATGAATCTCATCAACATTGAGCGCCACCTTGTACTGACGCCCTCTCGGCCCATCAACAAAACCAAGGTCTTCAACCCCCACATGGGAGCTGAAACCGTAATTATAACCATAACCGTTATTGGGCTGATCTTGTTGGGTGTTCACATCATCTGACATACTGCTTCTCTATTCTGTATCCGGCTTGCATCTGACCACTTGTCACAATTAAAAGCGACGAATCACATCATTGGCAAACTGTTCCATCATACGCTTTTTATCATCGAGTGATGAGCGCTCACCAAGTGCAAACGCAAATGGCATATTGATGCCCGATGTCATGCCGGTGTCCTGCAAACTTTTAAACAAATCCAGCGTCGGTACAGCATACACACCGACCAGGGTTTCAAACGGCAAGTGATCACGACCATACTGTTTGCGCAAGTCCTGTAGAGTGCTCATCAGAACAGGCACCTCCTCCGGTGTGTTACCTGCACCGATCCAGCCATCGCCGAGCAGTGCTGTGCGCCGCAGAGCTACCGGTGCTGCACCACCAAAGTAAAGTGGCACTTTGTAGTTTGAAGTTGGGCTAATTTTAATTGGCGGAAAATCAAAATGCTCACCGTGGAATTCATACATTTCTCCCTGCCACAGCCCCTGCATGACTTCGAGCATTTCATTCATACGTTGACCCCGGCTTTTGAAATCAACGCCAAACACATCAAACTCTTCCTTCATCCAGCCCGTACCTACACCGAGAATAAAACGTCCTTGCGACAATATCGACAGCGTCGCCGCCTGCTTGGCGACCTCTACCGGGTGGCGACACGGCAACACATAAATACCACAGGTAAGCTTGATACGCTTGGTCACGGCGGCAATCGCTGCAAACGACGTCCACATATCCGGGTATTCACTGTTCTCGGTTTGTGGCGGTCGACCATCATCCGAATACGGGTAGTCTGCTGCCATGGACGCAGGATAGAGTGCATGATCAGCACTCATTAAACCTTCAAAGCCAAGCTCTTCGGCAAAAACGGCAATGTCACACAACTGCTCCGTTTCTGCCCAGGTAATCGCTTGCCAGAATTTCATTGTTACTTATTCACTTTGAAAACTATTTAAGTTTGGCATTGATTTGTGCAAGTCGATTATCGAGCCAGCCCTTTTCCCAAAAATTGGTGTCGCCAACGCGCTCCACAAGTTTTTCGAACACTGCGCGAGCAAGAGCACGCACCACAGGATTATCCGGACTGTGCTGTTGCAGAGCCTCAACAATAATTAACGCTTTTTCCAACTGATTACTGAAAAGTTTTTCATAACCGGAGTTAACCACACGATCCACACCGGCAAGCTCAACAAGCTCAGCATAGGCAGACACCGGCTCCTGATCAAACAGCTCGGAAGTTTGCCGCGCCTTGAACCAGCCCATATAGCTTTCCCAAATCGTGCGTACCGCCCAACTTACCTTGCCATAACCCTCACCCACTTCATAGTCTGCAGGTAAGCGAACCGTTTGCATCAACGTATAAATATCTGTACCCGCATTAATTCCTCTGAGGGTTTCTTTATGCACATAGCTGACCGCTTTCTCAAGTCGATTCAGACATGCAGTAATTAACTCCTGCCCCTGGATTGGCTCGAAGTGGCCAGTAATCAGTGTTTCCGGTTGCAACTCACGTACCAGTTGCAGTGACTGCAAATACGGTTCCATATAACGGTATTTATCGCCGCGTATCGTGTTGATATTCGGAAAGTGGGGAAACAGTGGCCCGAAGGTATTACCACTGAATAAAATTTTATGCTGTGGTAGCCACACAATACAGCTGTCGATGGTCTCACCACCTGGCGTGGCGTAAAGTTCAAAATCGATACCACCGAGGCTGAAACAATACTGCTCATCAAAAGTTACATCCGGTACCGGCTTATCCTGGATCAGAGCATCGGGATTATCTTCCGCGGTTTTGATCGCGTAATCGATGGTTTTTTGAAACCAGATATAAGACTGGCTCTGGCGTTGCTCTGCAATGCGTTCATCATCGCGTTGACACGCAGCATTATTTTGCTGGGCAATCACGAGGCTTTTAGCAATGCCTTTGTCTGGCTGCCCCGTTTCGCGAAAGTGCCCAACACCTCCAACGTGATCCACATGTCCCTGGGTCAACAAAATATAGGCTGTTGGCTCACTGCAAACCTCATCAAATAATTTTTTATGGTGCAGTGCCTCAAAGCCCATACCGGTATTGATAATCACCCGGCCAGCATCAGTTACCACCATATACGCATTGGAAGTACCTTCCGAGCAGTAAATGAAGTCATTAATTGCGATAGCTTTTTCAAGACTGGCCGGCTCCATTTCAAAAAACGTGCGGCGGTTCTTTATCAGGTCATTGACTTGTTGTTCGGTACTCATTTCTCTCTATGCTCTTTTTAAACTATTTCACTGCCATGCTATGACTCTTTATTGCCATCTTTGCCTTTTACTATCCTGATCTACTCTGATCTACCTGGAAACATATTTTCAAGGCTGTAACGATACTCAGCTTAACACCGGAAATCTATCGGTATAAAAGCTGAATTCCTGTCTTAGTTGAGCCGACGATACCCCAAAATCGCCCTCCAGATCATAAATAATCTGGCCATATTTGCCCCGCGGGTTTGCCTGCATATAGCGCTGCAAATCCTCCCTGGCACTATGCGGCATACCGATGCCTGCTACCTCGTAAATCCGCGCAACCATGGCAACATCGTCACTCATAAACTCGCTAAACAACACGTCGATCACCTGGTTTCCGGGCAGGCTGTCGCGATCGCGCACGCAGGCAGTGAGCAGGCGCTTGACGCGATCTATCCAGTAAGCCTTGAGGCCGTCAATATCTACATCGTAGCGGCGCAAGCGGTCCCCATAGGCAAGCATGGTCAATATCGAGGTAATCACCTGAGCCGGATCGCGGTGGTTAATCGCAAGCGTCGCATCGGGGAAAGTCCGATGCAAGGGCAGCAACTGTTCCATATGCTGCGGCGATTTGAGAATCCAGCGTATTTTATTCACTCCTGTATTGCGTTTACGCAACCACTGCACTGCTTTGATAACATTTTTCATATAGGCGTAGTGTGGCGTCTGGTCGTGACTTACATAGTAATCACGCCAGCGCGGCACCCGCGCCAGCCAGTCGAGGTTATAGGAGGAGAAGTCGAGATTTTCGAGCTCCAGCTCCTCGTGAATATGATCCGGGTC